>NZ_JBITDE010000001.1:0-1299560 GCF_044453945.1 Kribbella sp. NPDC051587 | reverse complement strand
CGCGGCACCGGCTCACCGAAGTGTCACCACCAAAACCCCGAAACCGTCACCGATCTCTAGAACCAGAACTGTCACCGATGTCCTGAGACATAACAGAGTGCCTGAAACAGAGTGCCTGAAGCTGTGATGTCTCAAGACATCGGTGACAGATTCGTGGGCCTTGGTGGTCACACCTGAAGGAGGGGCGGCCGACCAAACGCGGAAGGGCTCGCAGGCACGCCTTGTCTGCCAGAATCGCAAGCTGCGACGGCGTAGACGTGCGGACCCTGGGAGGAACTGATGCCGGACGAACCCGATGCCGAGCTCCGACACCGGGTGGAACAGGCACTGGGCCGGCTGACCACGACTTGGGCCGTTCCCGACACCGGTTGGTCGGGGGCGAGCCGGCACTCGGTCGGATTGGCCGACGGTACGCGCGTCTTCGTCAAGGCCGCCACGGATGACGATACTGAGCGCTGGCTCCGTACCGAACACCTTTTCCTGCAACACGTTCCCGAGCGGTTCGCGCCAGCGATCATCGCGTGGCTCGACGAGCCCGGCCGCCCGATTCTCATCACTGAAGATCTCAGCCGGGCGCACTGGCCGGCCAGCCATCAGGGTGTGAATTGGCGCCCCGGCGATATCGATCTCGTGCTCACCGCTGTCGCCGAGCTCTCCCGGACCGAGGCACCGGACGTCTTCTCACCCACACCGCCGACGCACGCTCGCTGGCCCGGTCTGCTCTCCGGCCCGGACCGAGCAGCCTTCCTCGAATTGCAGCTGTGCTCGGAGAAGTGGCTCGACGACGCGGCACCGCACCTCATCGCCGCCGAATCCCGCTGCGACGAGGACGGCACGAGCCTGGTGCACGGGGATCTGCGCAGCGACAACATCTGCATCGACGGTGAGCGGGTGGTCTTCGTCGACTGGAGCCACACCTCGCGCGGCAGCGCCGGCCATGATCTGGCCGGCCTGCTCCCGACCCTTTACCTCGAGGGCGGGCCCCCTCCGTACGACGTCATGCCGGGCGGCGCACCCTGGGCTGCCGCTGGTGCGGCCACGCTCGCCTATCGCGTTCACCATGAGTCCCTGCCGCACTGGCTGGTCCCGGTGATGACCCGGATGATCGCGATCGACCTGTCGTGGGCAGCATCATCGCTAGGACTTCCGCAGCCCGACGGCGCCGCCCTGCGCCAGCCAAACAAATAGCAGGCGGTACGGCGGGGCAGGGTGTCAGGATGCTGGGCATGGTTGAGCGTGCGTTGAGCTTTGGGTCTGTTGCGGAGACGTATGAACAGTTCCGCCCTGGGTATCCCGACGAATTGCTCGGAGTGGTGACTGCATACGCGGGTGAGCCGATTCGGACTGCTCTCGAGATCGGCGCTGGGACCGGCAAGGCGACGCGCGTGTTTGCCCGGGGAGGGATCGCGGTCACGGCGACCGAGCCGGACGCGGCGATGCTCGCCGTACTGCGGAAGCACCTGCCGGCGACTGTGACCGCCGTACAGGGTGCGTTCGAGGATCTGCCGCTCGATACGTCGTACGACGTGGTGTACTCGGCGGCCGCGCTCCATTGGACCAATCCGGACGGTCGGTGGGAGCGGATGGCGGCTCTCGTGCGGCCGGGTGGGGTGTTCACCTCGTTCGCGTCGCCGATCCAGTTGGCCGACCTGGAGCTCAGGGAGGCGGCGCGGGTGGCGCGGGCGCCGTACTTGGAGACCGACGATGTGCCGTCGCCGGACCCGAGGCCGCCTGCGGAGCGTCCGATGGAGTGGCCTGGCTCGGAGCTTCTGGAGTCCGAGTGGTTCACGGACGTGCGGCAGACCGTGGTTGAGCGGCGGCTGACGCTGAGTGCTCAGGACTACATCGGGCATCTCTCGACAGTGTCGGCCTACGTGCTGCTGGAGCCCGCCGTCCGGGACGAGGTGTTCCGCCTGGTCCTCGAGGTGCTGCCCGAAACCGTGGAGATCGACGCCGAGGTCACTGTTCACCTCGCCCGCCGCAGGTAGCACAAGGCCCTCGCTCCCGAGCGGAAGCGAGGGCCTGTGAACAGCAGTCTCAGCCGATCAGGTTGAGGGCCTTGACGGCGTCGCGCTCTTCGGCGAGCTCGGCGGTGGAGGCATCGATGCGGGCGCGGGAGAAGTCGTTGATCTCCAGGCCCTGGACGATCTCCCAGTTGCCGTCCTTGGTGGTGACCGGGAAGGACGAGATCAGGCCCTCCGGAACGCCGTAGGAGCCGTCGGAGACGACAGCCATGGACAGCCAGTCGCCGTCGGCGGAGCCGCGCAGCCAGTCGCGGGTGTGGTCGATGGTGGCGGCGGCGGCCGAGGCGGCCGAGGACGCGCCGCGGGCCTCGATGATGGCGGCGCCGCGCTTCTGCACGGTCGGGATGAAGTCGTTCTCGAGCCAGTCGGTGTCACCGGTGAAGTCGGCGGTGTTCTTGCCGGCGACCTCGGCGTGGAAGATGTCCGGGTACTGGGTGGCCGAGTGGTTGCCCCAGATGGTCAGCTTCTTCAGCTCGGTGACGTGCACGCCGGCCTTGCGCGCGAGCTGGGCGAGCGCGCGGTTGTGGTCGAGCCGGGTCAGCGCGGAGAAGCGCTCGGCGGGAATGTCCGGCGCGTTGCTGCGGGCGATCAGCGCGTTGGTGTTGGCCGGGTTGCCGGTGACGGTGATCCGGATGTCGTCGGCGGCGTGGTCGTTCAGCGCCTTGCCCTGGCCGGTGAAGATCGCGCCGTTGGCCTCGAGCAGGTCACCGCGCTCCATGCCCTTGGTCCGCGGCCGGGCGCCGACCAGCAGCGCGACGTTGGCGCCGTCGAAGATGACGTTCGGGTCGTCGCCGATCTCGACCCCGGCCAGCGTCGGGAAGGCGGAGTCCTCGAGCTCCATGACGACACCCTCGACCGCCTTCAGCGCCGGGGTGATCTCGAGCAGCCGCAGCTCCACCGGGGTGTCCGGGCCGAGCAGGGCACCGCTCGCGATCCGGAACAGCAGGCTGTAGCCGATGTTCCCGGCGGCTCCGGTGACGGCCACCTTTACCGGTGTAATGCTCACGACAGCTCCAATCTGTGCATTCTTTGTGCTTCGGACGCTAGCAACATCCGCAGGCGCGCCCAACCCTGGGTCACCACCGACTTGCTCACATCCCCGAAGGTTCGTTCACCGGGCCGTCATCTGCCGGACGCAGAGGGGGCGCACCGTACTCGACAGTCCCTGACAGGTAAGGAGCAATTCCCATGAAGCGGTTCCTCCCCGCGGCCATCTCGGCCTTCGCGGTCGGTGCCACGCTGCTGGCCCCGCAGGTTGTCCAGCAGAGCACCCAGCAGAACGGCGGCCAGGCTCAGGCCGCCGGCTCTGCCTACCAGCACCGCGACAAGTTCATCATCATCGGCCACCGCGGTGCCTCGGGGTATCGGCCCGAGCACACGCTGGCGTCGTACGAGCTGGCCGCCCGCATGGGCGCCGACTACGTCGAGCCCGACCTGGTGAGCACCAAGGACCACGTCCTGGTCACCCGGCACGAGCCGGAGATCGGCGGTACGACGGATGTCGCGAAGCACCCCGAGTTCGCGAACCGCAAGAAGACCAAGGTGCTCGACGGGGTCTCGCTGACCGGTTGGTTCACCGAGGACTTCACCCTCAAGGAGCTGAAGACGCTGCGCGCCGAGGAGCGCATCCCGGCGATCCGGCAGCACAACACCGCGTTCAACGACCGCTACCAGATCCCGACCTTCCAGGAGGTCATCGACCTGACCAAGCGGCTGTCCAAGGAGCTCGGCCGCCCGATCGGCATCTACCCCGAGACCAAGCACCCGACGTACTTCCGCAGCCAGGGTCTTCCGCTCGAGCCCGAGTTGGTGAAGACGCTGAACCGCAACGGCCTGAACCGTCCGGACGCCAAGGTGTTCGTGCAGTCCTTCGAGGTCTCGAACCTGATCGCCCTGCACAAGCAGCTCCGGGTCCCGTTGGTCCAGCTGACCGACGCCGTCGGCCGGCCGTACGACTTCACGGTCTCCGGCGACAAGCGCACGTACGCCGACATCACTTCGGCGAAGGGGCTTCGTGAGGTCGCCAAGTACGCGGCCGGCGTCGGTCCGTACAAGGAGCAGATCATCCCGTTCACGGCCGACGGCAAGCTCGGCAAGCAGACCACGCTGGTCGCCGACGCGCACCGGGCCGGGCTGGTCGTGCACCCGTACACCTTCCGGGTCGAGAACAACTTCCTGCCGGCCGACTTCGACAGCGACGCCGTCCCGTCGGACTCGGGCAACCTGTTCGGTGAGATCGCGGCGTACCGGGCGACCGGGATCGACGGCCTCTTCACCGACAACACCGACATCGCGGTCGCTCAGCGGGCCGAGGCGAAGTAACTGACAAGATGGGTGGGTGGAGCGCAAGGTCGGCACGGGGACAGCGACGGTAGAGGCAGCGGCCGACGGCACGTACGTGCTGGCCGTCGACGGCTCACTGCAGTCGCAGGTCGATCTGGCGGATCCCACCCACCTCTCCTTCGAGTACATGCGGCGGATCGCCGACGTACTCGACGCGATGACGTCCCGCCGGCAGCCGATCGCAGTGACCCATATCGGGGGTGCCGCGCTCAGCCTGCCGCGGTACGTCGCGACCACGCGACCGCGGTCCCGGCAGATCGTGCTCGAACCCGACGAGGATCTGACCGAGTTCGTCCGGGAGAGCCTGCCGCTGCCGAAACGCTCCGGGATCAAGGTCCGCGGCGCCACCGGCCGGGCCGGGATCAAGGACCTGTACGACGACTCGATGGACGTCGTGATCCTGGACGCGTTCGAGCGCGAAGCCGTCCCGGCCAACCTCGTCACCACCGAGTTCTTCGCCGACTGCGCCCGCGTCCTCCGGCCGACCGGCCTGCTGATCGCGAACCTGATCGACGGCTCGGCCGGCCTGCCCTTCGTTCGTCGTACGGCGGCCACCGTGCGAGCGGCGTTGGGCGACGGCGTCGTGCTGGCCGAGCGCAAGATCCTCCGCGGCAAAGGCTTCGGGAACGTCATCCTGGTCGCCTCCCCGAACACCGTGCCGGACCTGACGGCGACCGGTCGGAAGGCGCAGCCGCCGTACGACGTGACTCCGCTGGCCGAACTCGCCGGGAGAGCAGCCGCCCTGACCGACGCCGAGGCCTTCACCCCGCCGGCCGCGCCGCCGGGGACATTTCGTCCCTGACCACCCGCACGGCGAGTAGCTGACATGCTACGGACTGTGATAGGTAGGTGACGGCGTCCGCCCGCCACCGACGAACGGGGATCTGTGATGGGTCGGCTACGCCTGGGGATTTCGCTGCTGCTCGTCGCCGGACTCGGACTGGTGCCGACGGCAACGGCTCGGGCAGAGACCATCCGCACCTTCGGCAAGGTTTTCGGTGCGCAGACGAACGGCGCGATCCGGATCACCGGCAATGCGCTGGAGACCTGCGACACCTCGGCGCCGACCTGCAAGGCCGCGTTGGCCGGCGGGAATACCGGGGCCTCGAACAACGAATGGGCGATGCGTCTCCTCGACGCGGACTCCGATGCCGCGACGAGTTCGTCGTCGGCGGCAACAGTCAGCGTGCCCGACGGCGCGAAGGTCCTGTACGCCGGTCTGTTCTGGGGAGCCAGTCGCGCGGCCGGAACCGGCGGTACGGCGAGCAGTGGTGACGGCAAGACGATCAAGCTCAAGGTTCCGGGCGGTACGTCGTACCAGACGCTGACCGCCGGCCGGACCGACTACCTGAGCGTCTCGACCCAGGACTACTCGTCCTACCTCGACGTCACCGACGTCGTCCAGAAGGCCGGCGGCGGCGAGTACTGGGGTGCGGATGTTGCCGCCGGCACCGGAAACGACCGGTACGCCGGGTGGAGCCTGGTGATCGCCTATGAGGACTCGAGTGAGCCGCTGCGCGACCTGACCGTCTTCAACGGCTACGCGCGCGTCACCACCGGCGACGTGATCAAGACCAGCATCTCGGGCTTCCTGGCTCCCCCGAGCGGCGCGGTGAACGCGCGCTTCGGCAGCGTCACCTATGAAGGCGACGCCGGGATCAGCGGCGACTACTTCGCCGTGAACGGCACCCGGCTCGCGGACGTGCAGAACCCGTCGGCCAACTTCTTCGGCAGCCGGGTCACCGACGGCGGCAAGAACCTCAAGGACCGTACGCCGTCCGCGGTGAACAACCTCGGCCTGGACGCGAAGGTGGTGGACGGCGCCGGCATCCTCGCCAACAGCGCGACCAGCGCCGAGCTCACCTTCGCCAGCACCGGAGACTTCTACTATCCGGCCGCGCTCACCACCCAGATCGACCTTTACGCGCCGAAGATCAAGGGCACCAAGACGGTTCGCAACCTGGCCGGCAATGACCCGGCGAAGGTCGGCGACACCCTCGAGTACACGCTCAGCTACGGCAACACCGGTGACGACGACGCGCTCAAGTCGACGATTCGCGACGCGTTGCCGCCGAATACGACGTACGTGCCGGGCTCGCTCGCGGTCGGAACCACCACCAAGACAGACCCGGCCGGCGACGATCAGGCCGAGTACGACGGCTCCTCGCGAACCGTCCGCTTCCGGGTCGGCGCGGGTGCGAACGCGACCACTGGCGGCCGCCTCGGGACCAACGAGAGCGCGACGGTCCGCTTCCGCGTCACCCTCGACGGACCCTCGGCCGGGACCACCGTGGTGAACACCGGCTACCTCGACTACACGGCCGAGACCCTGAACAAGCCGTACACCTACCGGGCCGACGAGGTTCGTACGCCGGTCGCCGAGTCGGCCGACCTGCAGCTCTCCAAGACCGGTACGCCGGACCAGGTCGCGGCCGGTGCCGAGCTGACCTACACACTCGTTGCCCGGAACAACGGTCCGAGTACGGCGAAGGATGTCGCGGTCGTCGACACCTTGCCGGATGGCGTTGAGCTGGTCTCGGTCAAGCCCGCGCAAGGTACATGCAACACCAAGGTCGAGTGTGCGCTCGGCGAGATCCCCTCCGGGTCGAGTGTCTCGATCACGGTCGTGGTCAAGGTCCCAGCGGCCAGCACCGCAACAGGATTGACGAACGTCGCCACCGCGACCACGTCGACCTCCGACCCGAACCCCGCCAACAACACGGCCTCGGTGACGACGCCGGTGACGCGTGCAGCGGACCTCGCTCTGCTGAAGACAGTTGCCCCGAGCAACCCCGCTCCGGGTGAGCGGGTCAAGTACACGCTGAAGATCACCAACAACGGTCCGTCGGTGGCGCAGCAGGTTCGCGTCGCGGACTCGCTCCCGGCCGGTCTGACGATCGTCGACGCCCAGGCGCCGGCTCCGGCTGGTTGTTCAGCGGCCGGTCAAGAAATCACCTGTCTCGTCGACACCCTGGCCAGCAAGTCCACGTTGACGATCGAGGTGACGGCCACCCTCGACTCGTCGTACCAGGGTGGTCCGCTGGCCAACAGCGGCGCGGTCTCCAGCGCGACGCCCGATCCTGATCCCTCCAACAACACCGGTTCGGCGACCATCACGCCTGGTGATCCGAAGGCCGATCTGGTGGTCGGCAAGCAGACGGTGACCTCGCCAGTGGTGCCGGGGAAGCCGGTCACCTACCAAATCACTGTGCACAACGACGGCCCGTCCGACGCCCACACCGTTCAGGTTACCGATGATCTGCCAACCGGCTTGAGCGAGGCGACGGCCGACTCGACCGCAGGGTCCTGCACGGTGTCCTCCGGCCAGGTCCGCTGCGCCCTCGGCGATCTGGGGAATGGTTCGACGGCAACGATCACGGTGACCGCGCAGGTGGCGGCGACCGCAACCGGAACGCTGATCAACAGCGCCACGGCGACCTCGCCGACGCCGGATCCGGAGAAGTCGAACAACACCGGCCGCACGTCCGACGACCTCAAGCCGAGTGCCGATCTGGCCATCACCAAGACCGCCCAGCCCGCGCCGGTCCAGGCCGGTCGGCCCGTCACCTACACGCTGACTGTCACCAACAACGGCCCCTCGGCCGCGCAGTCGGTCACGGTGACCGACCCGGTTCCGGCGCCCTTGAAGTATGTCTCGGCAACCACCTCGCAGGGCTCTTGTGATCAAGCCGACGGCACGGTCACCTGCGCAGTCGGAACAGTTGCCCCGGGCGACAAGATCACCGTGACCGTGGTGGCGAACGTTCCGTCCGGCACTCCGCCGAACGAACTCGCCAACACGGCCAAGGTCTCATCACCGACGCCGGATCCCTTTGCCGACAACAACACTGCGACGTACACGCTGCTCACTGGCGCGCAGGCGAACATCACGCTGACCAAGACCGTCAGCCCCGACCCGGTCGTCGCAGGTGAGGCGATCACCTACAAACTGACCGTCGCGAATGCCGGCCCTTCCGATGCCCAAGGCATCAGCCTGGATGACGACGTACCGGCTGCGGTGACGGGCGTGAGTGCTGAGGCGCCCGGCGGGGCGACTTGCCAGGTCAGCGATGGGCGCGTCACCTGCGAGCTGGCGACGTTGGCGGCGAGGGACAGCTTCGTGGTCACCGTCACCGGCACGGTTGCTCCGGCGACAGCGCCGGGGGCGTTGACGAACACGGCCTCAGCTGGCGCGAAGACGCCGGAGGATCCGACCGACTCGGACAACACGGCCACCAGTACGACGACCGTCCAGGCGCAGGCCGATCTCTCGATCACCAAGTCTGCTCCGGCAACTGTTGTAGCAGGCAATGGACTGATCTACACGCTGACGGTCCGCAACGCCGGACCGTCCGACGCGATCGGTGCCGTGGTCACCGACACTCTGCCCGCCGGTACGACGTACGTCCGCGGATCGAGCCCGGTCGGCGACTGCATGCAGGGCCCGTCGGTTGCCGAGCCAGTGGTCATCTGCCCGGCCGGTCGCCTCAAGCCAGGTGCTTCGGTGGTCATCACCGTGACCGTCAAGGTGGACCCAGCTGTTGCCCCGGGCAAACTGACCAACGCCGCGACGGTCAGTTCCCAGACGCCGGATCCGAACGACGGCAACAACCGCGACACGGTCGAAACCACGGTCACGGCCTCGGCCGATCTGTCGATCACCAAGTCGGTGACGCCGTCACCGTTGGTTGCCGGCGGCGAAGGTCTCTACACGCTGACCGTGCACAACGCCGGCCCGTCGACCGCACAGGCCGTCACAGTGACCGACACGCTCCCCGCCGGAGTGTCGGTGCTGGAGGCAACCAGTGCGAACGGCGACTGCACCACTGCGGTGAGCTGCACGCTTGGCGCGATGGCGCCGGGCGCGGATGCCGTCGTACAGATCCGGGTCAAGGTCGACTCGGGTCAGACTGCTCCGATCACCAACGCGGCCGAGGTCACCAGTACGACGCCGGACCCGAACGAGGCGGACAACACGAGCAAGATCACCACCAAGGTCAACCAGGCGGCCGATCTCGAGGTGATCAAGACCAGTGACGAGAAGTCGGCGACCGCCGGTGGCGGCGTCACCTATCGCCTCACCGTCGTGAACCGCGGGCCGTCGGACGCGACCGCGGTCGCCCTGACCGACACGCTGCCGACGGGGCTGACCGTGGTCAAGGTCGAGCCCGACTGCAAGATCACCGGGCCGAAGATCGAGTGCGCGCTCGGCGCTCTCGTCGCCGGTGCCTCGGTGACGATCGCCGTGACCGCGGCCCTCGACCCCGCCTACACCGGTACGACGCTGGTGAACACGGCGGCGGTGACTTCGCCGGTACCGGATCCCGATGACACCAACAACAGTTCGACCGTCACGATCCCGGTCGGGACCAGCGCGGATGTCCAGGTGACCAAGCAGTCCGAGCCGGGGACCGTCACGCCGGGCAGCACGTTCGACTACGCGATCGTGGTCACGAACACCGGCCCGTCGGTCGCGCGGTCGGTGGTCGTCACCGACACGATCCCGGCCGGGCTGACCATCGTGTCGGCCGCGAAGCCGTGCCAGGTGGACGGGTCCACGGTTCGCTGCGCACTGGGCGACGTACCGATCGGGCAGGTGATTCTCTCGATCAAGGTCAAGCTCGTGGCCGGGTACGACGGTGCATCGCTGACCAACACGGCGACGGCGACCTCGCCGACGCCTGATCCGGACAAGGACAACAACACCGGGACGAGTGTCTCGCCGGTCGCTGCACTCGCGGACCTGGCGATCACCAAGACGATGGCGCCGGCGAATCCGGTCGCCGGGCAGCAGGTGACCTACACGCTGACGGTGAAGAACAACGGGCCGTCCGATGCGCAGAAGGTCGTGATCACCGATGAACTACCGCGAGGTTTGACCAAGGTCTCGGCGAAGGGCCCGTGCATCCTGTTGCCGCCGGCAACGCAGGGCGCGCCGGATGCTCCGGAGGCCGGGACGGTCCAATGCAGTACGGCGTCCCTCGCGGAAGGGGCCACGATCGTCATCACGATCACGGCGACCGTCGTACCGGGGTTCAGTGGCGAGCTGGCGAACGTGGCGCGGGTGGGGTCGGCCACGCCGGACCCGGTGACCACGAACAACGAGGCAAAGGTCAGTGGGCGGCCGGGGCGGTCGGCGAACCTTGCGGTCTACAAGACGGCGTCCAGCCCGAGCGTGGTTGCCGGTGGGTCACTGCGGTACCGGATCGCGGTACACAACGACGGCCCGTCGGCAGCGCTCAAGGTGTCCGTCACTGATGAGTTGGCGAGCGGGCTGAGGTTGCGGTCGACGCCGGCGCGGTGCAAGGCGACCGGGCAGCTCCTGACGTGTGCGATCGATCGGATCGATCCCGGCAAGACTGCGGTGATCGTGCTCGATGTCGTGGTGGATCCGAAGTACGCGACTACGTCGGTGAGCAACACGGCGACCGCGACCTCGGTGACGCCGGATCCGGATCCGAAGGACAACAGCAGCACGGTGACGACGACGGTGACCAAGCCGGCCAAGCCTGGTGGCGAGTTGCCGGAGACCGGGAGCCCGATCGGGTTCTGGGTGGCCGCGATGGCGTTGATCCTGGTCGCGGCCGGGACGGTGCTGATCGCGGTCAGCCGGCGAGCCGGTCGACGCAGTCACTGAAGGCAAGGCGCTCGGTGCGGCTCGCGCCGAGCGCCAGGATGAACTGATCGAGCCGGTCCGGTCGCGGAACCCGGCCACCCCGCAGCCAGCTCTGCAGGGTGGCTCGGGGGATGCCGGTGAGGCGTTCCAGCGACCGGAGTGATCGCGGCGCTGTGAGCGCCGTGAGCGCTGCGCCGAGGTCCTCTGGGGTCGCGGCCGCGCGCAGGAGCTCGTTGACGTCCTGGGGGTCGCGGGCGGCCGCCTCCCAGTGCCGCCGCCAGATCGGCAGCAGCTCGGCCGGTACGTCGCAGCCGGTGAGGAACGCGACAGTCACCGGCCAGCTCGGCAGCTGCTTCCCGCTGGTCGCGCGGACCAGGTGTGCGTGCGAGTAGTGGGCGTGATCGGCGAGTTCGCGATAGCTGAGACCGGCATCCTGGCGAACCCGCTGCAGGGCGCCGGCGAACGCTTCGAGCTGCATGGCAACCTCCTCGCGATCAAACATAAGTCAACATGAACGAACAATTCAAGTGGCATGAGGCCGTAGGATGGGAGGCATGTCTGCCGCACGCGTCGCCGCCCTCGTCTACTACCCGGTCAAAGGGCTGTCGGCCGTGCCGGTCGAGCAGGCCGAGCTCGGGCCGCGCGGACTGCTCGGCGACCGTAATTTCATGGTGGTCGACACCGACGGGACCTTTCAGAGTCAGCGGACGCTGCCGGCCATGGCGACGCTCCGGGCCGAGCTGGCCGGCGACGCCCTCCGGCTCTCCGCGCCGGGCGCCCCGGACCTCGCCGTACCGATCCGGTACGACGGGAAGCGGCGCGATGTCAGTCTGTTCAAGTCGTGGTTCGGGCAGGCGGTGGCTCAGGATCCGGAGGCGGACGAGTGGTTCTCGCAGCGACTGGGGCGGCCGGTGGGGCTGGTCCGGGTGACGCCGGAGCACGAGCGGCCGGGGTGGGGTGTGCATCGCGGCGAGACCGGGTTCGGTGACGCGCACGCGCTGATGATCACGTCGCTGTCGTCGCTCGACGGGCTGAACGAGCGGATGGTCGAGCGCGGTGCCGAGGCGATCCCGATGAACCGCTTCCGGCCGAACGTCGTCGTCTCCGGCTGGCCGGAACCACACACCGAGGACCGCGTGCTGCGGATGTCGATCGGTGCGGTCGAGATCGGGTACTCGGCCCGCGGGATCCGCTGCGCGGTACCGACGGTCGAGCAGGAGACCGGCCGGAAGACCGGGCCGGAACCGACCCGGACGCTGGCGTCCTATCGGCGGGAGCCGGCGTACGGCGGTGGTGTCAGCTTCGGCATGAAGGGCGCCGTACTGACCGGCGGGACGATCGCTGTCGGTGATGAGATTTTGGTACAGGAATGGATCCCGGCCGGAACCGATCCGGCCAAGCCCGAGGGGTAACGTCCGGAGCTGTGCCCCGGCTCCTGGTGTTGCTGCTAGCCCCTATCTCGTTGCTGGTGGCAACACCGCCGGCGCCGGGAGTGCCGTCGTACGACGTGCAATTGACCGGTACGCCGGACGGCCGGACATGGTCGGGGCACGAGCGGATCAGCTTCACGAACACGTCGACACAGTCACTGCCCGAGGTCTACGTGCGGCTGTGGGGAAATTCGCGCGGGTGTGGCTCGGTGGTCGTCACCGGTGGCACGGCCATGCGTGACTGCACGGTGGTCAAGTTTTCGTTGCCGAAGGCACTCGAGCCGGCGAAGCGGACGTCGATCAGCTTTGACGTGAAGCTGACTGCGCCGGATCGCGAGGACCGGTTCGGGCGTTCGGGGGAGTTCAGCTTCTTCGGGAACGCGCTGCCGGTGCTAGCTGTGCGGGATGGGGCCGGATGGCATCTCGAGGCCGATCAGGGGTTCGGGGAGAGCTTCTACACGGTTGCCGCGGACTTCGCCGTACGGTTGACGCACACCGGGAATATCGACGTACCGTCGACCGGTGTGATGACTGACGGGGTCGCGATCGCCAAGCAGGTCAGGGATTTCGCCTGGGCGGCTGGACCCTTTCGGAGTTCGGAGAGCGTGTCGCCTGGTGGGGTGACGGTGCGGACGTGGGCGACGCCGACCGTCACCGCGGCGGCGGTTGCCACGGCGCAGGCCGAGGCCGCTGCCTCGCTCGACGAGTTCGGCCGCCGCTTCGGCGCCTATCCCGACCACGAGATCGACCTGGTCATGAACGACCGGTGGACGACCTTCAGCGGGATGGAATACCCGGGGTTCGTGCTGCTCATCTCGCCGCAGAGTCCGGTGGTGCACGAGGTCGCGCACCAGTGGTGGTACGGGATCGTCGGCAACAACGAGTATGCCGATCCCTGGCTGGACGAGGCGTTCGCGACGTACGCGACCGATGTCTTCAGCAAGGACGACAAGGTCGGTTGCTGGCCCGGAACGTTGCCTGCGGCAATCACCCGGGACATGGGTTACTGGGGCGCGCACCAGACGTCGTACGGGACGTTCGTCTATGTCTACGGCTCGTGCATGCTGCATGAGTTGGAGCGCGTCATTGGTACGCCGGCGATGGAGCGCCTGCTGGCGTCCTACGCGAAGGCCCATTGGCACGGGGTGTCCACCCCGGCCGACTTCAGGGCCGCCGCGCAGGCCGCCAGTTCCGTTGACCTGACGTCATTCTGGCGCGGGCACGGGATCGGTTAGCAGGCGAGCGCGGCCCGGCCGGCGACGGCCTTGTAGGTGCAGAAGTCGATGACCTTGTTCAGCGAGTTCTGCAGCCGTGCGGTGTCGCCCTCGTTGTTCCAGATGTAGTTGCCGGAACCCCAGTACAGGTGGTTCGCGCTGTTACGGCCCTTGCCGGTGTGGACCAGGACGGTGCTGCGCGCCTTCAGAGTGAAGGTCGGCGGGAAGTAGTAGACGTGGCTGGCCGCGTCACGGATCCGGTAGCCCTTCAGGCTCAGCGGACGTGTGGTGTTGTTGCGGATGCTGATGTACTCGACGTTGACGTGTGCGTTGGTGCGGGCAATGGGCCAGATTCCCCCCGGCCCGATGCCCTCAACCTAGGAGTCACGCTCCGTGTTCGTCAAGGGCTCAACGAACCTCGGCGGCTACTCCGTGTTCCAGAAGCTGCAGCCGATCGGTCAGGCCGGCTTCGGCGAAGGTCCGCGCGAACTGATCCGGGCCTTCGGTGAAGTGCGCCCAGCCCTCGGTGTGGACGGGGATGATCGTGGCCGGCGCGAGCAGGTGAGCGGCCTCGACGGCCTCGGCGGAGGTCAGGGTGAGGTTGGCGCCATCCATCCGCACGGTTCGGGCGCCACCGGCGAACAGGATCGCGACCTCGAACGGACCGAACCGGTCAGCGATCTGCTTGACCAGCTCGACCGACGCGTTGTCGCCGGAGACGTAGACAGTCGGCAGGTCCGCGCCCTGCAGGACGAAGCCGGTGACGACACCCAGTACGGCGTCCGCTCCTTCCGGGCCATGCAGAGCCGGTACGGCGGTCACCGTGATGCCGTCGACGTCGTACGTCTCCCAGGCGTCGAGACCGTGGACTCCGGCGATCCTGGTCGCGGCGCCGGGCGTCGACAGGATGGTGGGGACTGACGGCAGCAGTGCGCGGCCGGACTCATCGAGGTTGTCGTAGTGCTCGTCGTGCGACAGCAGTACGACGTCGACCGGGCCGAGGTCGGCCACCGGGATCGCCGGGCCGGTCAGCTTGGTCATCACCCGGCCGCCCGGCATCGTGTACTCGCGTGGCGGGTCGAACGCGGGATCGGTCAGGAACGTGCGACCGCCGTACGTGAACAGAGCGGTCGGGCCACCGATATGCGTGATCTTCATGGCTCAATCCTCGGCCGGGTCGGCCCACTCGACCATTGGCCCGGGAGCCATAGTTGCTTAAGATCGGGCCATGCACACTGTCGCCGTCCTCGCCTTCGACGGGATGAGCCCGTTCCATCTCTCCGTGCCGTCGCTGGTGCTCGGCGACCCGTGCGGTGAGGTGCGCCGGTACGACGTCCGCGTGTGCGCCGAGGAACCGGGTTCGCTCCGGACCAACGCCGGATTCGGGATCACGGTGGAGCACGACCTGTCGATCATGGGCACGGCCGACGTGGTGATCCTGCCGAGCTGGGAGCCGTTCCGGGTACCGTCCGAGACGCTGCTGACCGCGATCCGGACCGCGCACGCACGTGGTGCTGTCGTGCTCGGCCTGTGCGTCGGCTCGTTCCTCGTGGCCGCGAGTGGGATCGCCTCGGGGCGTGAGGTGGTCACCCACTGGCGCTGGGCCGCGGAGCTGCAATCACAGCAGCCGGACGTCGTCGTACGGGCCGACGTTCTGTGGTCGGACCTGGGCGACGTGATGACGTCGGCCGGTACGGCGGCCTCCCTGGACTGCTGCCTGCATCTGGTACGGCGGCAGTACGGCGTGGAGGCGGCTGAGGAGTTGGCCCGGAGCATCGTGATCGCGCCGCATCGCAGTGGGTCGCAGGCGCAGTACATCCCGGTGCCGGTGCCGCCCGATCCGGGGGACGACGTGATCGAGAAGGCGATGGTGTGGGCGCGGGCGCGGCTCGATCAGCCCGTATCGCTGGATGAGTGGGCGGCCGCGGTCGCGCTGTCACGCCGTACCTTCACGCGGCAGTTCCGGGCGCGCACGGGCAGCTCCGGCCAGGCGTGGCTCCTGCAGCAACGCCTCGACCGCGCCCGCCTGTTGCTGGAGACCACCGACCACCCGGTCGAGCGAGTCGCCACCGCCAGCGGCTTCGGCAGTAGCGCGGCGTTGAGGCACCACTTCCACGCCGTCCTGGGCACGACGCCGCAACGCCACCGCCAGGAGTTCGCCCTCGCCTAGAGCAGCGCGAACAGCACGTAGATCGCCGGCGCCGCGAACGTCACCAGCAGGATCCAGGCCATCAACCGATGCCCGGTCTTCTCCCGATCCAGCCCCGACGCGAACGACAGCACCGCCCCCTCCTCGGTATGCCGGCTCAACCCCATCCGCTTGGCCTCCTCAGGCCGCCGATCGGGCCGCTCGTCCGCCAACGCATCCGGTGGAATCCCGAAATGCGCCGGCCGCTCCGGATCCAGGTCCCCACGTTCACGATCCCCGAACATGCACCCTCCCGCCGTCGCCTCCCCCCATCGTCCCACCAACCACCCCCCAACACCCGCGACCGGGAGATTTGGTGGTCAGCGGAAGGTTGCTACCCAGCCGACGCGGTTGTGGGTGGAGCAGAACAGGAGCAGGGTGCAGGTCTTGTAGTCGGCGTCGCCGCGCCCGACACCCATCGTGGTGAGGCTGCAGTCGAGCACGGTGTCGGGGTTGTTCTTCATCATCGCGTCGTAAGCCTTGCTCGCCGACATGCCGTCGCCGCCGGCGGTGGCCCTCGAGCTGGTGTTGCCCTTGTTGACGGTGTCGTTCCTGGCCCGCTCGTTGGCATCAGAGCGTGCGTCGCGGGTGAGACTGCTGTCGCGCTTGAGTTGCTGGCAGCCGTGGTTCACGCGGGCGCTGTTGATGCTGTTGAACAGCTGCAGCTCGTCCTTCTCCATGCTGCCGTCATCCGTGGGCGGGGGCGGCGGAGGTGGTGGGGTGTTGGTTGGGGTGGTGGTCGGGCGCGGTTCGTCGGTGTTCTTGGGGATCGACGGGGTGGTCGACGTACCGGTGGTGGGGGCGGTGGTGGGGGTGTCTGTCGGGCCGCCGGTGGGGGGTGCTGTAGGGGTGACGGAGCTTGTCGGCGTACCTGTCGGCGGGGCGGTGGGGCTGACCGGAGGGGTCTTCGGGGACTTCGGCGGAGTCGTGGGCGCGTCGACCGGCTTGGTGGTCGGCGTTGCGTAGGAGTCGTCGCGACTGATCGGGATCGAGGCGTCGGCCTCGTCGTTCTGCGGCTGGTGGAGGAGGATCCACGAGATCGGGGTGATGACGAGCAGCACGGCTGCTATCGCGACGAGGGGGCGGCGCTTGGGGCCTTCACCTCTCGCGGTTCGGGAGAGCGGTCGTCCGTCGGCGTCGACCGCCGTACTGTCCGCTGCCTGCCGGGCTGGGCGGCTCGCCCGCTCAGCGGTCTCGCGGATCGCGGCGGTTCGTGGGCCTGACAGCTCGCTCGTGCCCCGCGCCGTCCGCAGGTCCGCGACCGCGCTCACCGGCGGTTGCGTGTACGACGGGTTGGGGGTGACCGGTGTGGACTCGACGCGATCGGTCACGGCCGGAGCAGCGTCGTACCGGCCCGTGGGTGTGGAGTCGAGTCGGCTGGTCGGGGTGGAGTCGAGGCGACTGGTTTCGGCAGGCTTGGCGTCGTACCGGCTGGTCGGGGTGGAGTCGAGGCGACTGGTTTCGGCAGGCTTGGCGTCGTACCGGCTGGTCTCGGGTTTGGTCGGCTTCCACCGGGCGGTCTCGGCCGGCGCCGACGCGGATGCGCGCTCGACCGGCGCAGGGGTGGCCGACGGGCGTTCGGCTGGGCGCTCTGGGGGAGTGGTGGCCCAGGCGCCTAGTCCGGCGAGGTCCTCGGCCGGCGTCGATTGGCGGGATCGACGGGTCGGGGCTGGCGTCGGAGTTGGTGCGGGTGTCTGGGTGACCCACCCGCCGGACGAGCTCGTGCTGAGCGGCACGGTGCTGTCGACTGCCGGGCGGGGTGCGTACTGCGGGGTGGAGTCGGTCCGGTTGCGGGCCTCGAGGCGGGCTTGGGTCTCGGCCCAGGCCTGGTTGTCGGTCCGCGGCTGGGCGTTGGCCCAGAAGGGGGACTCGCCGTCGCGGGGCGCGTAGCGGGGTGGCTCGGGCGGGGGCGGTGGGGCGGTTTCCTCGGCCGGCCGGGTGCCCCGGGCGCGGGTCGCCTTCCTGCGTGGTTTGTGCCGGCCACTACCGGAGTCGGACGACATTTATGTCGTTGTTCCCTTCACTGTCTCGCCCCCAAGACGTGCCTCATCAACCGTCTCGCCCGGCCCCGACCAGCGGACCGGACACTTCGACAAGGACGGATCTACCCGCGGTGACCGGCCGGAAATCGGCCGGACGTTGTGGCATTCGAACAACGTCTGCGCCACTGTCGGTGTCGTCGACACAATGACAACCCGGTACGACGGTCTAGCTGCGGCCGAAGTCCTGGACCCAGCTCCCGTGACCCACGTTGGAGCTCACCTGCCCGGAGTCGTAGCCGACGCCGATCAGGTTGTACTTGCAGTTGAGGATGTTGGCGCGGTGACCGTCGCTGTTCATCCAGGCGTTGACCACCTTCTGGGCGGTCGAGTAGCCGGCGGCGATGTTTTCGCCCCAGCTGCTCCCGTTGTACCCGGCGGCGCGCATGCGGTCGCCCGGGTCCTGGCCGTCGGGGTTGGTGTGGTCCATGTACTTGCGGCGGACCATGTCGGAGGCGTGCCGGCCGGCGGCCTCGACGAGGGCGCTGTTCAGTCGCAGCGGGCCGCAGCCGTTCTGCTGCCGGACCTGGTTGGTGAGGTCGAGGACCTCACGCTCCTGCGCGTTGGTCCCGCCACCGTCGGACGGCGGCGGCTCCGGCGTGTTGCTCGGCGGCTCGCTCGTCTCGGTCTTGGTCGGCGTCGGTTGCGTCGGCCGGCTCGGCTTCGGCTTCCCCGGCCTGCCCTCGATCGTCCGCGGCGCACCCGGGGTGACGATCACCGTGGTCACACCGGTGGTCGGCGCGGTCGGGGTGGTCAGCGCACTCGTCGGCGAACCGCTGGGGGTGACGCCGGGCGTGCCGGGGGTCGAGGTCGTCGACGTACCGTTCGCGCCGGTGCCGATCACGGCGGTGGTGACCTTGCCGTTCGGCAGGGTCTGGGTGACGGTCTTCAGCGGGCCGGTGTGGGCGCCGTCGACGAGGGAACCACCGGAGTTGTCCCGGGTGTCCTCGGAGACGTTCAGCACCTTCGTCGCGTCGTCGACCGTCGAGTTGTCCCGTGACATCAGATAGATCACCGGGCCGATGGCGACCAGGACCGACAACGCGCTCGCGATCGGGCCGATCAGGCCACGCTTGTTCTTCTGGGCGCGTCGGGTACCGCGGTGCCGCCGGGGGGTTGGCGCATCCGTCATGAGTGGGCGAATCCTCTTCGTGTGCGTCGTTCCGAGTACTACGTGTCTCCCCGCGGTCCTTCCAGGTCCCCCCTGGTCACCGAACAGCGACCTTAACCGACACGACCGGTCACCGTTACAATTCCGCGACTCGGCTTAACGCTTTCTGAAGGTTGGGCTCGACCGAGTCCGACGATTGCCTTCAGCCACCGAAATCCTGGACCCAGGAACCCTTGCCCCATTCGGGTTTCACCTGGCCGGAGTCGTACCCGACACCGAGCATCGTGTAGCTGCAGTTGAGGATGTTGGCCCGGTGACCGGGGCTGTTCATCCAGCCCTTCACCACCGCCGCCGGGCTGGTGTAACCGACAGCGATGTTCTCGGCCATCGCGCCGCCCTTGAAGCCGGCCGCCTTCATCCGGTCGAACGGCGACCGCCCGTCCTGACTGTCGTGCGCGAAGTAGTGCTTGTTCACCATGTCGGACGCATGCGCCTCGGCGGCCTTGGCCAGTGCGCTGTTCGTCCGCAGCGCACCACAGCCGGCCTTCTTCCGCTCGGCGTTGGTCAGTGTGAGGACCTGCGCCTCCGGACTGCCCGAGGCGGCGGTGGTGGTGGTCGTCTTCGTCGGCTTCGTGGCCCTCGGCGTCGCGCTGTGGCTCGGCGAGGCGGTCGGCTTCCGGGTGCCTTCGCGACTCGGCGCCGTACTGGATCGGGTCGGGGTCGGTGTCGGCGTCTTGGTGACGGCCTTGGTCGGCGTCGGAGTAGGCGTCGTACGGCGTGGTGTCACCGACGGACTCGTCGGACGGATCTCGGTCGGGGCCATCGACGCGTCGTCGGCCGGTGTCGGGATCGCCGTCAGCGGCTCCTCCTGACCGGTCACCTTCTGGTCACCGAGGTCACGCAGAACGAACCACCCGATGCCCGTCAGGAGGACCAAAGCGGTGAGAGCGGCGAGCAGCGGACCGGCCACACGGGAGCGCGGTGACCGTTCAGGGTTCGTCATGGTGAGCAGCCTTGCCCACCCGGTGGTGAGCTGACTCCCTTCGGGATCCCGCCTTTACAGATCTCTCACAATCAGCAGCGCGCGGTGACCACGTCGGCCACCACCTTCCAGCCCAGGCTGCGGTACAGCCGGAGACCGTCGATCGACGCGATCAGAATGCCGCGCTTGGCGCCCTGGGCCGCCGCCGTCTCGACCAGCGAGGCCATCACCGCGCTGCCCAGGCCGCGCCGCCGGTGCGCCGGGTCGGTTTCGATCCGGTCCGCCACCGCGTCCGGCCCGACGACCGCCATCCGGCCGCTCGACACGACCCCGCCGTGCAACGTTGCACGAGTGATGATGAGGTCGTCCTCGAGTTCGGTGTGCAGGGCGTAGCGCTCGTGCAGCTTCAGCGCGGGCTGCTCCGACAACTGGATCGTCATCAGCCAGTCCTGGTCGCGCTGCACCTCCAGGCCGAGATCCTCGAGCTGCTCGACCCGGGCTTCCTTGTCGTCGGTCGCCAGCGTGATGTAGCCCGCCCCGCGACCTCCGGGGGCGGCCAGCGCCAGCTCGGCGGCCCGCTCGACCCGCTCCGGTTTGTCGTCCGCGTCCAGGACGACGTACTCCATCGCGCGGTTGTCCTCACCCGCGCGGACGGTCAGTATCCCGTCGTGGTCGTCCTCAACCGTCGTCCAGCCCCTCGAGACGGACCACCCGGCCTGCCAGCGGCGGACGAGTTCCTCACGATCTCTCACCAGTCGATTCAACCAGTCGAATGCCGAGACGGCGAGGGGAACGGTGTCGCCTGTCACCAACTCGCCGTCTCGATGTGGTCACGGACGGGGGTCGGTGGCAAGCAACTCGAAGATGTAGTCGTCGTCCCAGCGCCCCTCACGAGCGGGTGCCGCGGCCCGCCCGATCCCGACCTTCGTGAAGCCGTTGGCCTCGGCAACATGCGCCGACGCGGTGTTCGGCACCGCGGCGAGCAGCACCAGCCGGCGACGCCCGAGACCGCCGTCGGCGATCGGCGTGAACGCGTGCTCGATCACCAGTCGGACCGCGTTCGTCATCACCTTCCGGCCGCGCGCCGACGGGTGCATCCAGTACCCGATCTCACCGTGTTCCTTATCCATCCGCTGGTTCATCGCGAAGATGCTGACGTTGCCGAGCAGCTCGTCGGTGACCGGATCGGCGATCACCCACGACACCCCTTCACCTGAGGCGAGGGCGTCCTGACGGCTCTCGATGAAACCTTCCGCGTGGCGCAGCTCGTACGGCGACGGCAGCCCGGCCAGCCAGTGCTGCGTTCGCTCGTCGTTGCATGCCTCCAGCACCCTCTGGGCGTCCTCCGGCTTGAACCCCCGCAGCCGGATTCCGGAGCCTTCGAGCACGGGAACCGTCCACCAGTTGCCCTGCGGCTCCAGCTCCTCGTCGCGACCCACGGTCGCCACCCATTCGTCGTACCGGACGCCACGTGCACGACCACCACCCGGTACGACGACGAGGCCGCGGAACCCGGCCTTCCAGGCGACCCGACGGGAACCCCAGTTGCCGACGAACGCGCGCCAGATCATCCGGTGCCAGTCGAGCTCGTCGAACGTGTACTTCGTGGCGAGCTTCGCGGCCCGTGTCATCACCCCGCGGCCCCGCGCCCACGGAGCGACCGAGAACCCGATCTCGCCGACGCCGCCCTCACCGTCGTGCAGGCTGACCGAGCCGGCGAACCGGCCGTCCACCTCGATCGCCCAGGCGCCGTACCCCTTGGTGCGCCATTCGCCCGGGACCATCTCGGTGACGAAGGAGACCGCATCCTCCCGGGTGTACGGCACCGGAATGGTGGTCCAGCGCTGCATCGCCGGGTCCTGGCACATCTCGTACACCGCGTCGACGTCGGCGGGGGTATGGGCGCGCAGCGTCACCACACCGTCGGTCAGTTCCGGCACATCCTCGGGGAATCGCATGCTCCAGAGTGACAAGCCGTCACCACGTCGGCAACGGCATTTCCTGACAGGGCGGCGAACTCCGTTTAGGCTGACACTGTGAATGCAGCCGGAGCGGAGCCGCCACGCGGCCGGGGTGGGCAGCTGGCCGCGCAGCGACAGGCCACAATCGTTGCCGAGGTCAACAGTCGCGGCGCGATCACCGTGGCCGAGCTGGTCGACCGGTTCGGCGTGTCGGACATGACGATCCGGCGCGACCTGGACGCCCTGGACTCCAGCGGCCTGCTGCACAAGGTGCACGGTGGAGCGACCTCCGTCGGCCTCCGCAGCGCCCACGAACCAGGCTTCGACGCCAAACTCACCCAAGAGTCCGCCGCCAAACAAGCCATCGCCGCCGAAGCCGCCGCCCGCGTCCAGCCCGACAGCGCGATCGGCATCGGCGCCGGTACGACGACCTACGCGCTCGCGCGGCAGCTCCTGCGCGTCGAGAACTTGACAGTTGTCACGAACTCGGCCCGGATCGCCGACGTCTTCCACGGCAACTCACGCTCCGACCGCACCGTCGTCCTGATCGGCGGCATCCGCACCCCATCCGACGCCCTCGTCGGCCCGATCGCCACTGCTGCTCTCGGCTCCCTCCACCTGGACCTGCTGTTCCTCGGCGCCCACGGCGTCGACGCCGAACACGGCCTCAGCACCCCCAACCTGATGGAAGCCGAAACCAACCGCTCCTTCATCGCCGCCAGCCGCGAGGTCGTCGTAGTCGCCGACCACACCAAGTGGGGCACCGTAGGCCTCAGCACCTTCGCCACCTGGGCCGACCTGGACGTCATAGTCACCGACAACGGCCTCTCCACCGCCGCCCGCAAAGCCATGCGAGACACCGGCTGCGAACTCATCATCACCCCGTAACTGCTCGGTGCGGTTGAACACCCCGCCGCTCCGGGCACGCGCGCTCCTGCGTCGCGTGCTTCGCCCGTTCGCCCCGCCCGCCCTCTTGCGCGGCTGCCGCCGCTTCCTCTTTAACAGCAGTCCCGCCTGACTGCGCATGGGTTGTCGCCGCTGCTTAGCCCGCTCCTGCGTCGCGTGCACGCCGCTTGCTGTACTCGGTTTGGGTGGGAGGTAGCGTGTGCCTGGCCGTCCGGACTGGGGTGAGGTGGGAGGGGTGACCCCCCGCTCCGGGCACGCGCGCTCCTTCGTCGCGTGCTCCGCCCGTTCGCCCCGCCCACCCTTCCACGCGGCTACCGCCGCTTCCCTTCGACAGCAGTCCCGGCGAACCGTTCATTCCCACCGCCGCCGCTAAGCCCGCTCCTGCTTCGCGTGCACGCGGCTTGCCGAACCGGAATTGGGTGGCCGGAGTGCGAGCCACGACGAAGGCCGTCGTACATGGCTGGTCATCGCTGGCAGGGGAGGCGCCCGGGTCCGCGTGCCGCTCGAGACCAAGTCGCCTTGCTCGTCGTCCCCTATGGCGCCATCCGGCTTACACCGTGGGCGCCCGGCGAAGATGCCGAGCGCCCACGGTGCTCAATGCTCTTGCTGGTCGCCTTGATGATCTTGTCGGTTCTTCATGATCGACACGACCAACCGACCCGACAGCCGACCGATGAAGACCCCTACCGGGACGCAGATCAATGCCATGCCGAGCACGGTCAACCACAAACTCGTATCGCCCGCTAGTTCATCTTCCCGAGCCACGGACACGGTCACACAGATCAGGCCCGAAACCATCAGGACAGCCGCAAGAGCGACTTCCCATCGCTTCAGTTTCATCAGTTGTCATCCACCTTGCTGAGAGCTATCCAAGTCCCTACCGTCCGGCCGATCCATTCACCGGCCCCGTACCCAATGCCGCCCCCAACCACCGCACCGGCAGCGATACCGACGGGCTGTGCACCAACGAGCAAGAGGACAATCAGTTGATTCGTGAAGCGCCCGCGGAGGGGGTCGCCGCGATTGCGATGGGTACTGTGAAGCCCCTCTCCGCAAAGGCTTTCTCGATCGCGGCCAACACGGCGTCGGTCGCGGGCGGGATCAGCGGATGCCAGCTGCCCATATGCCGGCAGTGATCACCCACAAAGACGTCGAAGTCGACCTATGAATCCTCAAGCAGTCCGTGGACCCGACCCCGACCATCAGGTGAGGGTTGGTGGGGCTTCGCGGAGGGTTACGTTGGCGTGGCTTTCTTGGAAGCTTTGGTCGGAGACCAGGGTGATGCGGGCGGTGGACTGGAACTCCGACAGAGTGGTGGAGCCGCAGGAGACCATGGTGGTCTTGAGTTTGGCGATGGTGAGGGCGAGGCCTTCGTTGAGGTCGCCGGCGTAGGGGACGTAGCCGTCGACGCCTTCTTCGAAGATGAGGCCTTGGGTGCCTTGGCCGTAGCGTTGCCAGTTGCGGGCGCGGTTGGAGCCTTCGCCCCAGTACTCCTTGACGAAGCCGTCGCGGGTGGGCAGCTTGGCGCCGGCTGCTTGGTCGAAGCGGGCGAAGTAGCGGCCCATCATGACGAAGTCGGCGCCCATCGCCAGGGCCAGGGCTACGTGGTAGTCGTGGACGAGGCCGCCGTCGGAGCAGATCGGCACGTACTCGCCGGTGCGGTCGCGGTAGGCGTCCCGGGCTGCGGCGACATCCAGTACGGCGCTGGCCTGGCCGCGGCCGATGCCTTTCTGATCGCGGGTGATGCAGATGGAGCCGCCGCCCACGCCTACCTTGACGAAGTCGGCTCCCGCCTCGGCGAGGAAGGTGAACGCCTCGCTGTCGACCACGTTGCCGCCGCCGACCGGGATCTCCGGGTAGTGCTTCTTCACCCAGCTCAGTGCTTGGGCCTGCCAGTCGCTGTACCCGTCAGAGGAGTCGAAGCACAGCACGTCGGCGCCTGCCTCCAGCAGGGCCGGGACACGCTCTTGGTAGTCGTGGGTGTTGATGCCTGCGCCCACGCGGAGGCGCTTGGCGGTGTCGACGACCTGGTTCGGGAAGCGCTTGTTGTCGGTGTAGTCGGATCGGAACACCAGATGCTGCAGATGGCCATCGGCGTTCAGGACCGGGAGGCAGTCGAGCCGGTCGTCCCACAGTCGCGCGTTGGCCTCGGAGAGCGTGATGTCAGGCCGCCCATGAGGCAGGTCGGCGATGGCGGTCATCCGGCCGCTCACCGGTCCGTCGAGGTCGTGGCGTTCGGGGTGGAAGTCGCGGGAGGTGACCAGGCCGAGCAGGCGGCCGGTCGCCGTACCGTCTTCGGTGACTGCGGCGGTGCTGTGGCCGGTATGGCGCATCAGGTCGGCGAGGAGGCCCAGGGTGTCGTCAGGGCGGACGTTCGTGTCGCTGGTGACGAAGCCGGCCTTGAAGTTCTTGACCTGGCGGATCGCCGCGGTCTGGTCCTCGATCGACTGATTGTGGTGCAGGAAGCTCAGACCGCCGTTGCGCGCCAACGCGATCGCGAGCTCGGGCGTGCTGACGGCCTGCATGATCGCGGACGTGAACGGGGACTGCAGTTCCAACGCCGAGCTTTCGCCCGCGCGGTGCCGGACCAGCGGCGTGCGCAGGTCGACCGTCGCCGGTGAGCAATCGGTGCGGGTCCGATTCGGCAGCAGCAGGAATTCGTTGAACGTCCTGGATACCTCGGCGACGATCTGCGCCACTTGTTTCTCCTGACCCGTCGATCGAACAGGGTGCGGTTCGTGACCGGCACCCTATCGATCGCCCATACCCACCCGCCAATCCGCTGCTGTGGAGGCTACGAGTGGGCTTTCAGGGTGTATTTCGGGCCGAAGAGTTTCTGCGCCTGTTTGGGGCCGATGTTGCCGTCGGCGGCCCGGGTGTTCGGTACGCAGTGATCGATCTGGATCTGCCACTTGGTGGCTTCGTTCTTGGTGTCGATGTCGTAGTTGCCGGTCAGCTTCAGTTCGCGGCCGTGGACGAGCTTGACGTTGTTCAGCACGAATTGCAGGCGCTTCACGCTGTCGGAGTTCGTGACGCCGAAGGACAGCTTGTCCAGGAAGACTTCGCCGGACGAGAACGCCGGCGCGAGGCCGACCTTCTTGGTCCCGCAGACCTGGTCCGGCGGGAAGATGCAGATGTCGTTCGCTGCTGTTCCGTTCGGCGCTTTCTCGCGGGCGCTGATGTTCGCCAGATAGTCGTAGCGAGTGGCGGCCGTTCGGTGGCCCCACATCGCCGCCATGTGCAGGTGCGGGCCGGTTGCGTGACCTGACGAGCCGGACTCCGCGAGTTGGTCGCCGGCCTTGACCTTCTGGCCTTTCTTCACCAGCAGCTTCGGCGACAGGTGCTGGTAGAGCACGGATGCGTCGCGGCCGGCGTGCGTGATTCCGAGCAGCACCCAGTTCGACGGTGCGCCGACGACGTCCGGTTGCGGTGTGTTGGACACTCCGTCATGACAGTCCAGTACGACGCCGTCCTGGACCGCGAAGACCGGCGTACCGATCTTGACCGGGTAGTCGAAGGCGGCGTGTTTGCCGCCCTTGGAATACCGCCAACCGGTACCTACTGCGAGTTTTCCGGCAGGCAAAGGCTGAACCATTGCACCTACCCCCTCATTTCCCAAGAAGTACCTTCCCCTTAGTGGGAAAGTACGCCGGGATGTGAGGTGTGCCCAGAGCTGGTACAGCACTCTTGCACGAACGGGCAAGAGGTCAATCAGTTGATTCGCGAAGCGCCTGCGGAGGGTGTCGCCGCGATTGCGGTCGGTGCCGTGAAACCCTTCTCCGCAAAGGCTTTCTCGATCGCGGCCAACACGGCATCGGCCGAATCCGTTGCAGTCAACGCGATGATGCAGCCGCCAAAACCACCGCCCGTCATCCGGGCACCGGCAGCACCGGCTTCCAAAGCCGCATCGACGGCAACGTCGAGCTCCGGAACGGTCACCTCGAAGTCGTCGCGCAGCGACACGTGCGAGGCGGTGAACAATGCCCCGACGTCCCGCAGCCGACCGGCCTTCAGAAGCGCGATCGCGTCCTCGGTCCGCTTGATCTCGGTGACCACGTGCCGAACCCGGCGCCGATCCACCTCGGAGTCGAGCCGCGCCAACGCCTCGTCCAAAGAATCAAAAGCAACAGAACGCAACGCCGGTACGCCGAGCTGCGCGGCCGCGCTCTCGCAGCTCTTCCGGCGTGCCGCGTACTCGCCATCGGCGTGCCGGTGCGGTGCCTTCACATCGACCACCAGCAACGTGAGGTCCGAGGCCGACGGGTCGAACGGGATCTGGTCCAGCGAACCTGAGCGGATGTCGAAGGCCAGTGCGTGACCTGCTGTGCAGCACATCGACGCGGTCTGGTCCATCAGGCCGACCGGCGCACCGACGTACTGGTTCTCGGCGCGCTGGGCGAGCTTGGCGACCTCGGCTGGGTCGACCTCGACACCGACCAGGCCGAGCAGTGCGATCGAGGTCGCGCAGAGCAGCGCCGCGGACGACGACAGGCCGGCGCCGGAGGGGAGGTCGGAGTCGAACAGCAGGTTCGCGCCACCGATCGGGTAGCCGGACTCGCGCAGGATCCACGCGGCCCCGGCCGGGTACGCCGCCCAGTCGTCGACCGAGTTCGGCGCGAGCTCGTCGAGCGCGAACTCGATGACCGCGTTGTGGCCGACCGAGGACACCGCGATCCGGCCGTCGTCCCGCGCCGAGGCGGACACCACGATCTGGTTCGGCAATGCGATCGGGAGCACGACACCGTCGTTGTAGTCGGTGTGCTCGCCGATCAGGTTCACTCGCCCGGGAGCGCGCCAGGTACCGTCGGGCGCCGTACCGAAGACGTCTTCGAAGCTCACGAGCGAGCCACCTTCCGCAGGGTCTCGGCCACGTCTTCCGGGCGGGTGTCGCTGATGAAGGCGCCCATCCCGGACTCCGAACCGGCCAGGTACTTGATCTTGTCGGCGGCCCGGCGGATGGACAGCACCTCGAGGTGAAGGTAGCCGAGCTCGCGGTCGATCCGGACCGGCGCCTGGTGCCAGGCGGCGATGTAGGGGAGCGGATCGCCGTACAGGCTGTCGAAACGGTTCAGTACGTCGAGGTAGAGCTGGGCGAAGTCGTCGCGCTCACCGATCGAGAGGTCGTCGATGCCGGCCACCTGGCGGTGCGGGTAGAGGTGCACCTCGACCGGCCAGCGGGCGGCCTCGGGGACGAACGCGGTCCAGTTGCCGTTCTCGGCGACGACCCGGGTGCCCTCCTTGCGCTCCGCGGCCAGGACGTCGGCGAACAGGTTGCTGCCGGCAACTTCCTGGTGCTTGCGGGCCTGCGCCATCAGGGTGCGCATCCGCGGCGGGATGAACGGGTAGCCGTAGATCTGGCCGTGCGGATGGCTGAGCGTGACACCGATCTCGCGGCCGCGGTTCTCGAACGGGAAGACGTACTCGATGTCGTCGCGGGCGCTCAGGTCGGCGTTCCGGTCGGCCCACGCGTCGACGACCAGCCGGGCCTGGCCCTGGGAGAGCTGGGTGAACGAGCTGTTGTGATCGCTGGTGAAGCAGAGCACCTCGGTCCGGCCGGGACCGGCGAAGGACGGGAACCGGTTCTCGAACACGGCCACGTTGTAGTCGTGGTCCGGGATCTCGGTCGGGTTGCCCGGCTTGCTCGCGCAGAGCGGGCACTGGTCGGCCGGCGGCAGGTAGGTCCGGGTGTTGCGGTGCGTCGCGTAGGTGATCACGTCACCGGTCAGCGGGTCGGTCCGCAGGTCGACCTGGGGCTGCGGCGCGGGCAGGCCGCGGGTGTCCTCGAGCGGAACCCGGGCCGGCGCGTCGGCCGGGTCGTAGTAGATCAGCTCTCGCCCGTCGGACAGCCGAGCGTCCGTCCGGCGCACACCGCGTGGGGTCTTCACGCTAATCATCGTAAACCAACAAAGTCGAACATGCATCGTAGGACCGTCCGCCGCTACCCTGATGATATGGACGACGACGCCCAACGCCCGCCCTCTCGACAGTCGACGAGAGGGCTTTAGGACTCCGCACTCATGAACGAGACAGTTCTCAATATCGTCCTGATCCTGGTGTTCGTGCTGATCGGCGGGGTGTTCGCCGCCGCCGAGATGGCGCTGGTCTCGCTCCGCGAGTCCCAGGTCAAGGCCCTCTCGCACCGCGGCAAGCGCGGCGAGACGGTGGCCCGGGTGGCCGCCAACCCGAACCGGTTCCTGTCCGCCGTGCAGATCGGCGTGACCCTGATGGGCTTCCTGTCCGCCGCCTTCGGTGGCGCGACGCTGGCTGACGCCCTCGCTCCGCACCTGCAGGACCTCGGTCTGCCCGAAGGCGTCGCCGCCACGGTCGCGCTGGTCCTCATCACGGTGCTGATCTCCTACGTGTCGATCGTGCTCGGCGAGCTCGCGGCCAAGCGGCTCGCGCTGCAGCGGGCGGAGACGTTCGCGCTCGGCCTCGCGCCGCTGGTGGACCGGATCGCCTCCGGCGCCCGCCCGGTGATCTGGCTGCTGTCGAAGTCCACGGACCTGGTGGTCCGGGCGCTCGGCGGCGACCCGAACGCGAACCGCGAGGTGATGTCCGACGAGGAACTGCGCGACGTGATCTCCGCGCACGAGTCGCTCGGTGAGGAGGAGCGACGGATCGTCGACGACGTGTTCGAGGCCGGCAGCCGCCAGCTGCGCGAGCTGATGCTGCCCCGGACCGAGGTCGACTTCGTGGACGCGGAGATGCCGGCGTACAAGGCAGTGAAGTTCGCCGCCGAGCGCCCGCACTCGCGCTACCCGGTGATGAACGGTTCGGCCGACGACATCGTCGGGTTCGTGCACGTCCGGGACCTGTTCGACCCGGCCGTCGCCTCGCGCTCGGTCCGGGTCGGCGACCTGGCGCGCGAGGTGCTGATGCTGCCCGACACGGCGAAGCTGCTGCCGACGCTGACCGAGATGCGCCGCCGCAGCACGCACCTCGCGATCGTCCTCGACGAGTACGGCGGTACGGCGGGCATCGTCACGCTCGAGGACCTGGTCGAGGAGCTGATCGGCGACATCAAGGACGAGTACGACGAGGAATCACCCGAGACCACGCGGTTCCGCAGCGGCGACATGGAGGTCGACGGCCTCCTGAACCTGGACGACTTCGCGGACGAGACCGGTCTCGAACTGCCCGACGGTCCGTACGAGACGGTCGGCGGATTCCTCGCCGCCCAGCTCGGCAAGGTCCCCGCGGTCGGTGAGTCGGCCCAGGTCGACCATCACACGCTGACGGTGACCGAGATGGACGGCCGCCGGGTCGCCCGGGTCCGCCTGCACCAGGTCACGCAGACAGAGGGGCAGTCGGCTCCTGACGAGGCGCAAGCAGTCGTCGCCGACTGAGGATCACGACACCACCGACGACGTACCCGAGACCCTGGAAGACCAGGATCGGGATGATGCCGACCGTCTCGCCGAGCAGGCCGGCGGCGGCGATGCCGATCAGGACCGTGCCACCTTCGGCGGCCATGATGGCGCCGAAGATGCGGCCGCGGGTGCCGTCGGTGGTGAGCCCCTGCAGCGTGGTCATCAGCCCGGCGATCGAGAACGCGCCGGGCAGGCCGACCAGGATCATGCAGACGAACGCCGGGATCAGGCTGGCCGAGACCAGCGGTGAGCAGAACATCGCCAGGTCGATCACACCGAAGAAGAAGGCGCCGACACCCCACATGGTTGCCGCGGGCAACCGGGATCCGATCGCGGCGGCGACCAGGCCGCCGACGATCCCGCCGATCGCCTGGGACGACACGATCAGGCCGTAGGCCTTGCCGTCACCGCCCAGTTCGGTGGCGACGAACGGCGCGAAGAGCGTGCTCATGATGCCCTCGCCGAGCCCGGTCACCAAGCAGTACACGAAAAGCAGCCGCATCCCCGGGCTACCTACGCACAACTTCAACCCTTCGGTCCACTCGGCGCGCAGCCGCCGGATCGCACCTCCGGCCGCTTCCACCACCTCGCGGATTCGCGAAGTCCGATGACGTACGGCGGACAGCAGTGCGACCGCGAGCAGGAACGTCACCGCATCGGCGATCGCCAGCAGCGTCAGCCCACCGGCCGCGGTGAGCACACCACCGATCGCGGCGCCGATCAGTCGGGCGAGGTCGCGGATCTGACTGTTCAAGGCGTTCGCCGTGACGAGCTGCTTCGGCTGCACCAGGACCGGGATCAGTGACTGCTCGGCCGGTTGGAAGAACTGTTGCAAACACGCCTGCAGCAGCACGACGCCGTACACGATCCAGATCGTCCCGGTACCGCGAACCGCTAGCAGGGGAAGGAGAACGGCCGCGTTCAGCACGTTCGTCACGATCATCGTCTTGCGCTGGTCCCAACGGTCGACGAAGACGCCGGCCAGTGAACCGAGGAGGACAGTCGGGGCGAACGACGCCAGCAACAGACCGCCGGAGGCCAGCGTCGAGCCGGTCAGTACGTAGATCTGGAAGGCGAGGCCGGTGCGGAGCAGCCAGTCGCCGGTGAGGGAGATCAGACCGGCACTGAGCACCAGCCGGTAGTCGCGTTGCCGCGCGAGGACGCCCCACAGGTTCCTCATTGCACGGTGACGATCTGGGTGATGGAGACGTACCGGCTGCCCTCGGGGCGGGTCGACTGGTCGTCGATCGGACGCTCCTCGACGTACCGCTCGACCAGGCTGTTGATCTGTTTCATCAGTTCAGCCAGTTCGTCGCCGGTCAGGTAGATCCCGCTGCGGCCGATCCCCGCGTGATCACGCCAGATCGGTTCCTCGTGTGGCCGCCGCTGCTGCCACTCCGCGAGCGACTCCAAAGCCCGCTCGGCCAGCAACTGCTCCAGTACGTCGGCCGCTGCCGTCCCCTCGGGAGTCCGAGTCGCATCCCGCCACGAGGTCGACGTCGACACCAACCGCCAAGGCCGCTCCCGGTTGTCCTTGCCCGGCGCCGGCTCGACGAAGTCGTACTTGGCCAGCTGCCGCAGGTGATGCGAGGCGAGCGCCTGACTGATCCCCAACTGCCGCGCCGCATCGGCCGCGGTCATCGGCCCTTCGCGCCCCAACAGGTTCTGCAGATCCAGCCGCACCGGATGGGCCATCGCCCGGATCGCCAAGGGGTCGTCCAGCAGTCGCGTCCGCTTCTCCAAAGACATGCTTGGAATATGCGCCGCACCGAATCTAATGTCAAGCCATTGCTTGGAATGTCAGCCGGTGTGGGCGCGGATCCACTCGAGGGCGGGCTCGGTCTGGTCGAGGATCGAGAGGTGGTCGGCGCCGGGGTGCAGGTCGAGGGTGGCCAGTTCGATGCGGCTGGCGAGCCAGCGGCTGTTGTCAGCGGGGGCGACGCGGTCGTCGAGGCCGTGACAGAGCAGGACCGGGGTCCGGATCGCGATCAGGATGAAGTCCGCGGGGAGTGTGCTGCCGAAGGTGACGGCGGCTTCAACACGGTCGCCCAGGAGGGCCGCCGTACGGAGCGCGAGCGCACCGCCCTCGGCGTGGCCCATCACGGCGAAGGTGGCGACCCCGGCTGCATCGACGACCGCGGTCACGTCGGCCGCGGTCGTCGACGGCAGGTCGCAGGAGATCCAGCGGATGCCCAGCCACTCGCCGGCGTCGTACAGGGTGTCCGTCGGGACGCCGAGGGTCACGACCGCGAGCCGGGCATCGTCACAGGGCGCGCTGTCGTACACATGCAGCGCGCGCCCGCTCTCCAGCCGTACGTCGGTCTCGAACATGTCTTTCACACTAGGAAGGAGGAACCTGCCCTGGTGAGAGATACGTCGGACCCGACCCTTTCGGCTCGACAGCCTGTCCCTAACTGACCAGTCGGGTGTGGTTCTCCTGGGTCGCCAGAGCCGGGTCGAGGGCGCCGAGGGCGAGCCAGGTGGCACCGCTGACACCGTCGCGGGCGGTCCGGATCTCCCCGGCGAACTGCTCGTGAAAGGCCTCCCGCAACAGGCGTCCGACCGGAGATTGTTCACCGGCAACACTGCCCGCGAGGATCAACGGGGTCGTGTCCTTCGTTGTCCTGATCCGGCCGACCGTCTCAATGAGCAATTCGGCTGCGCGTTTCACCAGGGCCTGGGCGGTCTTGTCACCGTGTTCGTACGACGCGACCACCGTGCGGGCCAGTTCGGCCATCAGGACCGGTGGGCGGTTGTTCACCGCCCGGATCACGTCGTTACGCACGATTTCGAAGCCGTCACGCTGCGCGAAAACACCTGGATCGTGGTCCGGGAGCAAGGACTGCAGGACGGATTCGCCGAGCAGGCCGAGCGGCTCCTCCAGGTCGAAGGCGAGCAGCACGCTGCGCACGGCCTCGCGACCGAGCCAGAACCCGGAGCCCTCGTCGCCGAGCAGCCAGCCGTGGCCGCCGGCGGTCCGGACCAGTCGGTGGTCCTGTACTAACCCAGCGTTGCTGCCCGTGCCCGAAATCAGCACATGTCCGTCCGGTTCCGGCGTACCGGAGGCGAAAGCGACCTCCAGATCGCCGATGAACTCGGCCTCGACCGACAGCCCGGCACCGGACCAGGCCGCGTCGAACTGCGCCTTCACCTCCGGTATGGCGAGGGCCGAGCCGCCCGCCGCCCCGATCACGGCGGCCTCGACGCGGGCCGGGTCGACCCCGGTCAGCGCGGTGTGAAGGGCCTGGCCGAAGTTGGCCGCGGCGGTTGTCGGATGGCTGGTCGGGTTTCCGCCGGCAGCGGCCCCTCGGCCGACTACGTTGCCCTCAGAGTCGGCGATCACGATCCGGGTGGAGGTACCGCCGAGGTCACCACCCAGGACCAGGGTCGGGGCTGGCATCAAGACCACTGAGTCCGCAGGTTCCGGCAGCGGGCGTTCTACCGACATACGCAATGCTCCAAACTGCTCGAAAGGGATCGCAATGAACACCTATGGACAAGGTCACACAACGGTCCCGATCTGGGGGTCGTAGCGGGATGCGCCTTGACTTTAGCTGCCACTTGAGAAAAGTTCTGTCCAGCAAACCGCAAACTTGCGCAGTTGTCGGCATGAAAAGAGCATCACAGCGTGTCGCGGCACAGAGAGAACCGAGGGGTGGGGCCGAACATGGCCAGCAGTGACCAGGCCGGGTCCGGGGAGAACACCGGCGTCAGCGCGCAGAACTTTGTTCACGCCCTGACCCCGATCCTCGCCGCCGTGACCGCGCAGATCGACGGCCCGATCCAGCAGGCGGCCGATCTGTTCGCCACCTCGCTGCGGGCCAACGGCGTCATCCAGGCCTTCGGGTCCGGTCACTCCGAGGCCCTCGCGATGGAGATCGCGGGCCGGGCCGGCGGGCTGATCGCCTCCAACCGGATCGCGCTGCGGGACCTCGTCCTGCTCGGCGGCGAACCGGCCGAGCTGCTGCGCAGCGCCGAGCTGGAGCGCGACCCGTCGTACAGCCGCAAGCTCTACGAACTCTCCGCCGCCCGCGAGGGCGACCTGTTCGTGATCGCCTCCAACTCCGGCGTGAACGGCTCGATCGTCGAGCTCGCCAGCGTGGTCAAGGAGCACGGTCACCCGCTGATCGCGATCACCTCGCTGCAGCACACCGCCGGGGTGGACTCGCGGCACCCGTCCGGCAAGAAACTCATCGACTTCGCGGACGTCGTCCTGGACAACCATGCTCCGTACGGCGACTCCGTGCTGGACCTGCCCGGGGGTGGCAAGGTCTGTGCCGTGTCTTCCATCACGGCGGCGCTGATTGCGCAGATGCTGGTCGCAGAAACTCTGCGCCGGCTCACCGAGGCAGGTCAGACCCCTCCGGTCTACCTGTCGGCAAATATCCCGGGCGGCGACGAGCACAACAACGCCCTCGAAGCACAGTACGCCGGCCGGATCCGGCGTACTGCCTGAAACACTCTCGGAAGGCGGGACCCATGACCACTCCCAACCCCCTGTCGCGGCGGCTGTTCCTGCAGCGCGCGGCGGTCGGCACCCTGCTGGCCACTGGCGGCAGCACGCTGCTGGCCGCGTGTGCCGCCGGTGGTGGCGATGACAACAGCGGCACCAGCGGTGGTGGCGCCGACAAGTCGGCCGACAACCCGTTCGGCCTGGCCGACAAGGCCACCGTCGAGGCCATCATCTTCAACGGTGGCTACGGCTACGACTACGTGCAGTTCGCGGCCGACATCGCGCAGAAGAAGTGGGCCGGCTCGTCGTTCAAGGTCGCCCCGTCGACCCAGATCGCCCAGCAGCTGCAGCCGCGCTTCGTCGGTGGCAACCCGCCGGACCTGATCGACAACTCCGGCGCGAACCAGATCGGCTTCAACACGATCCTGGACCAGCTCGCACCGCTGGACGACGTCTTCGAGGCCAACAACTACGAGGGCACCAAGATCGCCGACACCCTGTACCCGGGTGCCAAGATCCCCGGCACCTTCGACGGCAAGTTCGTCGCGATGAACTACGTGCTCACCCTCTACGGCCTGTGGTACTCCGACAGCCTGTTCAAGGAGAACGGCTGGGAGCCGCCGAAGACCTACGACGCCCTGCTCGACCTGGGCGCCAAGGCCAAGGCCAAGGGCAAGTACCTGTTCGTCTGGGGCAAGGAAGCCGCCACCTACTACCACACGATGGCCGTCGACGGCGCCATCAAGGAGGGTGGCGACGACGTCCGGCTGGCGCTGGAGAACCTCAAGGAGAACTGCTGGTCGATGCCGCAGTTCCAGGGGATCTTCAAGGCCCTGGAGACGATGGTCAAGAACGGCTACTTCGTCCCGGGCGGCGCCGGTACCCAGTTCACCGCCGCGCAGGCCAAGTGGAGCAACGACCAGCAGGCCATCCTCTACCCCTCGGGCTCGTGGATCGAGAACGAGATGAAGAAGGCCACCAAGGCGGACTTCAACATGAAGGGCATCCCGGAGCCGACGCTCACCGAGAGCCCGAAGCTGCCCTACGAGTCGCTGCGCAGCGCGGCCGGCGAGCCGTTCATCATCCCGGCCAAGGGCAAGAACGTTGCCGGTGGCAAGGAGCTCCTGCGGGCCATGCTGTCCAAGGAGGCGGCGACCAACTTCGCCAAGACGCGGCTGGCGCCGACGATCGTCAAGGGCCTGGTGCCCGCCGACGGTTTCGGTTCGACCGCGCTGCAGTCGCAGTCCGCGATGCTGGATGCCGCCGGCACCAACATCTTCGACTACCAGGTCTTCGGCCTGTACGGCATGAACACCGACCAGCTCGTGGTCTGGAACTCGTTCCTGTCCGGCCAGACCGACGCCGCCGGCCTGACCAAGGGCCTGCAGCAGATCACCGACAAGGTGCGTAACGACAGCTCCGTCAAGAAGATCCCGGTCACCAAGTGACCATGACGCAAGAGGCCGTGCCGGGAGGCGGACCGAACAGGTCCGTCCCCCGGCGTCGCCGGCCGTTGACCTTCGACCGCGTCAGCTTCATGGTCGTGTTCCTCGGCCTGCCGCTGGCGGTCTTCGTGATCTTCGTGGTCTCGCCGTTCGTGCAGGCCCTGTGGTACTCGCTGACCGACTGGTCCGGCTTCTCCTCGGGGATGAACTTCGTCGGCTTCGACAACTACGTGAAGCTGTTCCACGACGACATCTTCCTCAAGGCCGTCCGCAACAACGTGCTGCTGGCGATCGTCGTACCGATCGTGACGATCGTGCTGTCGCTGACCCTGGCGACGCTGGTCACGATCGGCGGCTCGGGGACCGGCAACGTCCGCGGGCTGCGGAACGCGGGCTTCTACCGGATCATCTCGTTCTTCCCGTACGTGATCCCGGCGATCGTGATCGGTCTGATCTGGGCCCAGGTGTTCACGCCCAGCTCGGGCATCCTGGACGCGCTACTGTCGAAGATCGGGCTGCACGGGTTCGAGAACTACGCCTGGCTCGGCGACGCCCGGACCGCGATGCCGGCCTCGATGTTCGTGATGATCTGGGGTGCCGTCGGTTTCTACATGGTGCTGTTCATCGCCGCCATCCGGGGCATCGACCCCGAGGTGTTCGAGGCGGCCCGGATCGACGGGGCCGGCCGGTTCCGGACCGCGATCTCGCTGACCGTGCCGCTGATCCGCGACAACGTGCAGACGGCGTACGTCTACCTCGGCATCGCCGCCCTCGACGCCTTCGTCTACATGCAGGCGCTGAACCCCGGCGGTGGGCCGCAGAACTCGACCCTGGTCATGCCCCAGCAGCTGTTCACCACCGCCTTCAGCAAGGGACAGTTCGGTTACTCGACGGCGATGGGCGTGGTCCTGGCCGCGGTGACGATGCTGTTCGCGCTCGTGGTCTTCACGGTGAACTCCCTGACCGGCGGCCGTGACCAGCGGAAAGTAAAGGTACGACCATGACGACAACCACCGCCGAACGGGCCGACGTCGTGGCCCGGGTCCCCTCCCGGCGGCCCAAGGAAGGCCGCGGGGTGGCGACGACCGCCCACGTCGCGCTGATCCTCTGGTCGCTGCTGGTGATCCTGCCGCTGGTCTGGACGCTGCTGTCCTCGTTCAAGTCGACGCAGGAGGTGCTGGGCAACCCGCTGGCGCTGCCGTCCAAGCTGCACTTCGAGAACTACTCCAACGCCTGGACGACGGCCGGGATCGGCCGCTACTTCTTCAACACGGTGATCGTCGTCGGTACCGCACTGGTGCTGGTCATGGTCCTGGGCGCCATGTGCGCCTACGTGCTGGCCAGGTTCACGTTCCCCGGCAACCGGCTGATCTACTACTCCATGCTGGCCGGTCTGACCTTCCCGGTCTTCCTGGCGATCGTGCCGCTGTTCTTCGTCCTGAAGAACCTGTCGCTGCTCAACACCCTGCCCGGGTTGATCATCACCTACGTCGCGTTCGCGCTGCCGTTCACCGTGTTCTTCCTGCACAGCTTCTTCAAGGCGCTGCCGGGTGAGATCTACGAGGCGGCGCAGATCGACGGCGCCGGCGAGTGGCGCACGTTCTTCTCGGTGATGCTGCCGATGGCGCGCCCGGGCATGGCCTCGGTCGCCATCTTCAACTTCCTGGGCCTGTGGAACCAGTTCCTGCTCCCGGTCGCCCTGAACACCGACTCGAACAACTACGTGCTCTCCCAGGGCATGGCCTCGTTCGCGTCACAGGCCGGCTACGCGGTCGACTTCGGTGCCCTGTTCGCGGCCGTGATCATCACGGTGGCGCCGGTTCTGGTCGTCTACATCATCTTCCAGCGCCAACTACAGGTCTCCGTCACCCAGGGCGGCGTGAAGTAGTACTAACCTACCGACGTGTTGAAACGGCGGACTGTTCTTCAGGGAGCGCTCGCCGGCGCCGTACTGAGCGGATGCTCGACGGGTACGCCGGTGAGCGCTCCTACTACTGCCAGCCCGGGGGCTTTGCCGCTTGAGGTGGTGGCCGGTGCCGAGTACGGCGGGTTCGCGGCGGCGGCGTACCGGAAGAAGTATCCGGGGGCGACGGTGTCGTCGGCGGTGGTGGCGCAGTTGCGGGACAAGGTGCTGCCGCGGTTCCAGGCCGGTGGGCCGCCGGACGTCGTACTGAATGTGGGCGACAAGACGCTGGACGTCGGGCGGCTGGTGGCACAGGGGCAGGTCGCGGATCTGCGGGCGGTGCTGGACGGGCCGGCGTGGGACAACCCGAAGGCGAAGGTCGCCGACGCGATCCTGCCCGGGATGCTGGACTTCGGCCGGTACGACGGAACGCAGCGGACGATCAACTACGTCGCGACCGTTTACGGGCTGTGGTATTCGGCGACGCTGTTCCAGCGGCATGGTTGGGATGTGCCGCGGACCTGGCCGGAGTTGGTTGCCCTCGGCACCGAAATGAAGGGGGCCGGGCTGGGCGCGTTGGTGCACCCCGGCACGCATCCGTACTACCTGCTCGAACTGATCCTCACGCTGGCCGCGAAGACCGGCGGGCACGACGTGGTGAAACGGATCGACAATCTCGAGGACGATGCCTGGCGGGACAGTAGTCTGGTCCGGGCGATCTCGGCGATCGGTGAGCTGGTCAAGCGCGGGCTGATCGCGCCCGGCAGCGCGAAGTACGACCACATCGCTGCCCAGAAGCGCTTCCTGGCAAGCAAAGCCGGGATGCTGCCGTGCGGCAACTGGCTCGAGAACGAGATGCTGGGATATCAAGGAGGGACTTTCATCCCGAAGACCTTCGCGCTGACCATGTTCGGCGTACCGGCGCTGGACGGTTCGGCCGCATTGCCGCGCGGACTGCATGTGGCGGCGACCTCGCCGTACCTGGTGGCGGAGAAGGGCAAGAACAAGGCTGGTGGGCTGGAGTTCCTCCGGGCGGCGTTGTCGACGGATGTCGCCGCGCAGGTCACCACGGAGGCCAACCAACTCACGATCGTGCGCGGTGCGGCCGACGGCCTCGAGGTCGGTACGGCGTTGCGCTCGGCTCGTGATCTGCTCGGCGCAGCGGGCGATCAGGCGATCACGTGGTACTTCGACAGTTGGTATCCCGCGTTCGCGACCACCGCGGCGGAGGCGACGGCCGAGTTCCTGGCCGGCGGCGTACCGGTGAGCGACTGGACCGGCCGGATCCAGGCGACGGCCGATGAGCTGAAGAAGGACAAGGCAGTCACCAAATATCACCGTGCGTGAGTAGGTTAGGTTAGGGCAACCTAAACTCTTCACCCCTGTGAGGTCCCGGATGCTGCTGCGTTCACTCGTGCTCCTCGTCGTCCCCCTGCTTGCCTTGTCCGCCTGTGGCGCCGACACCAAGGATGCCCCGGCTGCTGGGCAGTCCCAGGGCTCGGCGGAGTCCGGCGCGTTCCCCGTCACCATCAAGAACAAGTGGGGCGAGGCGGTCATCAAGGAGGCGCCGAAGCGCGTCGTCGCGGTTGGCCTGGTCGAGCAGGACGCGCTGCTCGCGTTGGGCGTCGTACCGGTCGGAACCACCGAGTGGTTCGGCGACAAGCCGGGAGCGCTGTTCCCGTGGGCGAAGGCGAAGCTCGGCAGCGGCGCGTTGCCGACGGTGCTGAGCGACAAGGACGGCATCCAGTTCGAGAAGGTCGCGGCGCTCGCGCCGGATCTGATCATCGGCCTGTACGCCGGGATCACGGCCGACGACTACAAGAAGCTCACCGCGATCGCTCCGACCGTGGCGCAGCCGGCCGACGGCAGCGCGGACTACAGCGTCACCTGGCAGACCGTCACGAAGACGGTCGGGCAGGCGGTCGGCAAGCCGAAGGCCGCCGAGGAGCTCGTCGCCGGCGTCGAGAAGCAGTTCGAGGCGGCGCGCGCCGCACACCCCGAGTTCAAGGACAAGACCGCGCTGATGGCGTCGCCGTACGAGGGCTACTTCGTCTACGGCCCGCAGGACCCCCGCGAGAAGGTGCTCACGAACCTCGGGTTCGTCATGCCGCCCGAGGTGGGCAAGGTGATCGGTGACAAGTTCGGCGCCAACATCAGCGCCGAGAAGATCTCGCTGCTGGACCAGCAGGTCGTGGTCTGGTTCCCGCCCAAGGACGGCACCGCCAAGCTGAAGGCCGATCCGCTGCTGAAGAACCTCAAGGCCCGCGCCGAGGCGCGCGAGATCTTCATCGAGGAGAACTACGACGACGAGCTGTACGGCGCGACCAGCTTCGTCTCGGTGCTGAGCCTGCCGATCGTCCTCGAGCAGCTCGTCCCCAGGCTCGCCGCCGCCGTCGACGGCAACCCGGCGACGAACGCCTGATCAAACATCATGTCGGAGTTATGACCCCCGAGGGTGACCCGGTGTGAACGAGGACCGGGACGCTGGCAGAATCGGGGGTATGTCCCTCGCTGCGCCTGACCCCTCCGCAGCCGGAACCGAGCGGCGCCCCCGGGTGCTGTCCGGGATCCAGCCGACGGCGGACTCCTTCCACTTCGGCAACTACCTCGGGGCGGTGCGGCAGTGGGTGGCGCTGCAGGACGACCACGAGGCGTTCTACTGCGTGGTCGATCTGCACGCGATCACGGTGGAATACGAGCCGAAGGCGCTGCGGGAGCGGACCCGGCGTTCGGTCGCGCAGTTGCTGGCGGCAGGCATCGACCCGGAGCGGTCGACGCTGTTCGTCCAGTCGCACGTGCCCGAGCACGCGCAGCTGGGCTGGGTGCTGGGGTGCATCACCGGGTTCGGTGAGGCGAGCCGGATGACGCAGTTCAAGGACAAGTCCGCCAAGGGCGGCGCCGACCGCGCGACGGTCGGCCTGTTCACCTACCCGATCCTGCAGGCCGCGGACATCCTGATCTACCAGGCCGACCGCGTCCCGGTCGGCGAGGACCAACGCCAGCACCTGGAGCTCACCCGCGACCTCGCCGGGCGCTTCAACCACCGGTTCGGCAAGACCTTCCGGCTGCCGGAGCCGTACATCGTCAAGGAGACCGCGAAGATCTCCGACCTGCAGGACCCGACCGCGAAGATGAGCAAGTCGTCGTCCTCGCCGGCCGGCATCATCGACCTGCTCGACGACCCGAAGGTGAGCGCGAAGAAGATCCGCTCCGCGGTCACCGACTCCGGCCGTGACGTGATCTTCGACCCGGAGAACAAGGCCGGCGTCGCCAACCTGCTGACCATCTACTCGGCGCTGACCGGCAAGAAGATCAGCGAGCTCGAGGACGAGTACGCCGGTCGCGGGTACGGCGACTTCAAGAAGGACCTGGCCGACGTCGTGGTCGAGTTCGTCACGCCGTTCCGCGAGCAGACGCTGGCCTACCTCGACGACAAGGCCCAGCTGGACGCGATCCTGGCCGCCGGCGCCGAGCGCGCCCGGGAGGTCACCTCGCGGACGCTGACCCGCGTCTACGACAAGCTCGGTTTCGTTCCTGCGGCGGTTCGCTAGTGGCGACCATCGGGGTCGCGATCCCGATCGCGGAACCCTTCGGCTCGGAGCTGCAGAAGCACCGGGCCGAGTTCGGCGACCCGATGGCCGCCTCGATCCCGACCCACGTGACGCTGCTGCCGCCGACCGAGATCGACGACGACGCCCTGGCGGCGATCGACGAGCACCTGCTCGCGGTGGCCGCGCGGTTCCCGAGCTTCCGGATCCGGCTCCGCGGTACGGCGACCTTCCGGCCGATCTCGCCGGTGGTGTTCGTGCCGCTGGCCGAGGGCATCTCGTCGTGCGAGGTGCTGCAGTCGCAGGTCCGGTCGGGACCGCTGGCGGTGGATCTGCGCTTCCCGTACCACCCGCACGTCACGGTCGCCCACGACCTCGACAAGGACGCGCTCGACCGCGCGTACGACACGTTGTCGGAGTACGACTGCGCCTTCGACGTGACGGCGTTCGACCGCTACGAACACGGCGCGGACGGCGTGTGGCGGCCGCAGCGCTCGTTCCCCCTGGCAGGCTGAGACTCCTTCCTCTGGGGCTGAATACTTTTGGGTACGGGAGCTTCATGAACATCAAGGCGGTCTGGGTGCGGTTCGCACGCACCCAGCTCTGGCGGGCGTGGAAACGGTACGGCGACCGCCGGGGCAACCGGTTGGCCGGGGCAACGAGTTTCTTCGGGTTCCTGTCGCTGTTCCCGCTGATCGTGCTGGCCGCCGCCGTCACCGGCCCGCTGCTCGGTCATCCCGCGGTGAAGGCGCTCAAGGAGGGCCTGAAGAAGAACCTCCCGGGCGTCGGCGACAAGATCGACATCGACGCGCTGATCGCCAACGCGGGCACGATCGGGCTGATCTCCGGCATCTCGCTGCTGTTCACCGGGCTCGGCTGGATCGACTCGCTGCGCGCCTCGATCCGGTCCATGCACGAGCTCGACGACCAGCCCGGGAACGCGATCCAGCTCAAGCTCGCCGACCTCGGCGCGCTGATCGGCCTCGGCGTGATCGGTGCCGTCGGCACCGGTGCGTCCTCGATCCTCACCGGCATGTCGAAGCGGATCGTCGCCGCGGCCGACCTGGACGGCACCTGGCTGGCGAACTGGGGTCTGGACCTGATCAGCCTGGTGCTCGGGATCGCGGCCGGTGCGCTGCTCTTCCTCTACCTGCAGACCGCATTGCCCCGGATCATCCTGCCCCGCAAGGTGATGCTGATCGCGGCCGTTGCCGGTGGCATCGTGTTCTACCTGGCCCAGAAGCTCGGCAACGTGTACGTGACCCACGTGCTCGGCTCCAACGCGGCGTACGGCGCTCTGGCCCTTCCGCTCGCCTTGCTGGTCTGGATCTATCTGATGACGCGGGTCATCATGCTGATCGCCGCCTGGACCAAGGAAGCCACCCTGGACGCGATGGCTCGCGAGGCTGACGACACCGCCCGCCTCCGCATCGCAGAGGCACCGCTCCCGGCCGGTATGTCCGTTGAGGAACCACTCCTGCTCGGCCCGCCCGGTAAGCGTTACAAGGTCGTCCCCATCCCGCAGAAGAAGGCCGACACAGTAGCCGTCACCGCCGGCGCCGTACTGGGAGTCGCCGCCACCACCATCGCCGTACAGCTGGCCAGGGCAGTCCGCTCCACCCGCCGCTAACCCACAACGTCCGAAGGACCGGAGACGGGCTCTCCGGTTTTTCGGACGTTAGTGGCGGCGTCGGCGGGGGCGGCGGAGGAACAGGCCGAGGAGGAGGACCGGGGGTGCGGCCCAGAACCAGACCGGGGTGCTCACGAAGAGCGAGTTGACCGTGTGGAGCTCCGGTGCCGCCGTACGGCGGGCGGGTGGGAGCGCACCGGCGGCCTGCGGCTTACCGTCCGACGGACCGCTGGCTTCCTTCGGCGGTTCGGCCGGCTTGACCAGCGTGCCGACCGGGCTGAGCCTGTCGTAGTTCTTGAACGACCAGGTGAGCAGATTGCTGGCGTCCTCGGTGATGCCGTGCGGGGCGTTCATCATTGTCACGACCAGGGTGTGGCCGTTCCGCCTGGCCGCTCCGATGAACGTGTTCCGGGCGAGCGTGGTGTAGCCGGTCTTCACGCCCAGCGCTCCGTCGTACTTGAAGAGCAGTTTGTTCTGGTTCGCCACCTGATAGGTGCCCTTGGAGGTCATCGGGAAGTTCGTGAACTTCGTCGACGCGTACTTCGCGAAGTCGGGTCGCGCGAGTCCGGACTGGGCGAACAACGCCAGGTCGTAGGCGCTGGAGAACTGCCCGTCCGCGTCGAGGCCGGTCGGGTCCGTGACGTGCGTGTCGAGCGCACCGATCTCCTTGGCCTTCGCGTTCATCCGCTGGATGGTCGCGTCGACGCCGCCCTCGTCATGCATGCAGAGCGCGTGCACGGCGTCGTTCCCCGAGGCCAGGAACATGCCTTCGAACAGCAGGTTGACCGTGTATTTGAGTCCGGGGGACACACCGACCTTGCTGCCGATGATCTGGGCGTCGCCGTCGGTCCCGATCACCTGGTCGGACTTCTTCAGCCGGGGGAGCAGCACGAGCGCGGTCAGCGTCTTGAGCGTGCTGGCCGGCCGCAGCTTCGCGTGCGGCGCCTTCGCGGCCAGGACCTCACCGGTCTCGAGGTCGGCGACGACGTACGAGGACGCCTGGACCGCCGGCGGCGTCGCCCCCGTGGCGACTACCGTCGGCTTTGCCGTCATCAGCGCGCCCCCGACCGGTCCTTGCTCGGCGGCGGTCGCCGTCAGCGGCTGCGCGACCACCAGTGCGGTGGTCGCGCAGGCCGTCAGAAGCAAACGCATCGGCGGCAGCCTAGACGCCCGAAAGGGCAAACCGCTATCCGGCTGCCTGTTCCGGTCAGGCCCGGTACGCCGTCCACATGTTGCTGATCCGGGTGCTCTGACCCGGGGTGAACTGGTTGTAGCAGGTGTCGTAGGAATAGTCCATGTAGTTGTGGATCGGGTCCACACCCGGCAGTGAGCAGGAGTCCCGGCCGGTCGGGCAGCCGCTCGACGAGCTGCTCTGCGCGGGGGTGTCGCTGACCGAGTCGTTCGTGCTCGTGCAGCCACCCTGGAACGTGTGGTAGAGCCCGAACCAGTGCCCGGCCTCGTGGGTCGCGGTCTTGCCGAGGTTGTAGTTCGTCGCCGAACCACCCGGCAGCGAGGAGTACTGCACCCGGATCCCGTCGATGCTCGGGTTGGACGCGTAGTCCCACGGGAACGTCGCGATCCCCAGGTAGCTGAAGTCGAGCAGCCAGATGTTCAGCGCGTTCTTGCCACCCTTGCGGGTCTGCGCCCGGTACGTCGTGCTCTGGCCGTCGGTGTGCCACGTGTCGTTGTTGAACCGGTCAGTTCCGGCCAGCGTGAACGTGAATCCGGTGTTCGCCGCCTGGCTCGACTCCCCACCGGCGAAGTTCTGGTTCAGCTCGGCGATCTGCTGGTTGATCTGCGTCGCCGTGACATCACCAGCACCGCTGCTGCTCCGCATCACGTGGAAGTAGACGGGCACCGTCGCCGCCGCCAGCTTCCCGGCCTTCGGCGCCAACCCGCGCGCCGCCTTGGCCTTCAGGATCGCCGCCGTCTTGGCCTCGATCGACTGCTGCTCCTGCGCCGACAGATCCCGGTGGTCCTTCCCGAACCCACCACGAGCAACCGGCCCCTCGGCCGGCGTCAAACACGGGTCGGCGGTGTGCTCGACCGGCAGCTGCGCCGTCGCCGTACCACCAAGCGGACTGAAAGCAAGCGCCCCACCGGCCAGCAACACGGCCAGAGCGCGGGGACGAGTGACGAAAGATCGCATAAAGCGTCCTCCAGAGGCGGGCCGCTGGGCGGTGCGGCCGAATCCCCCGATTTTCCGCATCACCCCGCCCCACGCAAAGCGATTCCCTGACCGCTCAGTGTCACGGCACCACCGAGCCGCCATCCTCCGCACCGCCGCCGCCTCGAACCCCAGGCACCCGACCTCCTCACCTTTCTCACCACCCACGGCCTCCGACATGTGCCGAAGGACGGGTAGTGGTCCCTGCCGAGTGGCATCTGGGGCACGGTCGGACGCCGTGGCGGTCGTGGTTGGGTCGACGACTACCCGTCCGTTGGTACGGCGGATCTACGATCGGCGGGTGACCTACTACCGCGACCTGTCGCCTTACGAGTACGGCGAGTCTGACCGGCCGATGGTGAACGTCGGGTGGTTGGGGCGTGGGCGCGAGTTTCCTACCGGGCCGGTGGCACCTACGGTTGTCGCGGGGTTGGCGCGGCTGGCGGTGGACGAGCGGAACGTGTACCGCGGCTGGCACGAGTGTGAGTTCTGCGATGCGGAGTCGCCGATCGAGTTCCCGGGGCCCGAGGGCTCGCTCCTGCTCGGACATGCGGAGGTGCACATCACTGGCCCGGATGGGGTGGTCTACGCGGCCCCGACGCTGATCCTGCATTACATCGAGGCCCACGAATACCGGCCGCCAACCGAGTTTCTGTCTGCCGTGGCCCAGATGACCGAGGGGCGACTGGTCGAGCGAGGCGATCGCTGGGAGTTGCCTATGGGCGGGCGAGTGGTCGAGCAGTGCCTGGTCGACCACGCGTTCAGCCTGCGGTGCGACGAGGCGCACCTGATCCGCATCGAGGGCCCCATGACCTACTGGGACTCCAACGGCTGGCCCCACCAGGTCGACCCGGACAGCGAGCCGGTTGGAATGGGCGTGCTGCTGCAGCTGCTGCGCCGTACGGTCGTCAGCGCGGAAGCGGCCGGCGGCCTGCAGATCGAGTTCGACGACCAGAGCCGCCTCCAGGTCGAGCCCGACGACTACGAAGCCTGGAGCTACGCCGGCCCCGACGGTATGCGCGTCGTCTCCCTCCCCGGCGGCGACCTGGCAATCTGGCAGCGGAAGCCATGAAAGACCTGAGCTTGTTGGTTGCGGACAAAGACACGGCCAATGACCTGCTGTGGGATTGGGAAGCGGCTGGGTGGGCTGCTCGGGGAATGCGCGGGAAGAAGATGCGCACGGCGGACAGGTTGTGGGACGAGTTCGCGGCGGCGTGTCAGTTTCCTTGGTACTGCGGGAAGAACTGGGATGCCTTCAGGGAGTGTCTGGGGGACATGGATACCTGGCTGACGCAGACATCAGGGATCGCGCTGCTGATGTACGACGCGGCCGAGGTCCTGCTCGATGAGTCGGCCGAGCAGATTGAGATCCTGCTCCGGTCGTTCGGTAGTGCTGCCGAGGGTTACGCCGTGGCAATGGGCCGAGGGGCTGTCCCTGCCGTGCCGTTTCACATCGTGTTGCAGGCGGAGGCCGGCCGCCCGGAGGCCGTCGTACGGGAGCGGTGGACGGCAGCTGGGGCGGACCTTGTTCCGTTTACTAGGTTGGACGGGTGATGACTCGGCGGCGGTTTTCGGTGGCGGCTGCTGTTGCGGCGGTGGCGGCGGGGTGTGGGTGGCGGGAGCCGCGGCGGCGGGTGCTGGTTTATCGCGGGGTGGCTTCGGGGCCTGAGTTGTCGGAGGCGGCGGCTGCGCTGGTGCGGACGTGGGACCAGACGGTGAAGATCGTGTACGTCGGGCCTGGCGAGAAGGTGAAGGTCACGCCGGAGGTTTTGGCGGGGGCTGCGCTTTACGTGCAGCCGGGCGGTGGGCAGGACATCGCGGGTGCGTGGGACGACATCCGGGACACGGCGGACGCCGTACGGGACTGGGTGCGGGGTGGCGGTCGGTTCCTGGGGATTTGTATGGGTGCTTATCTGGCCGGATCCGAAGGGTTCGACCTGGTACCGGCGACGACTGACGGCTACATCGACACGCCCGGCGCGACGGTGAAGGGTGAGGCGGACACGGTGATCGCGCTGACGTGGCGCGACAAGCCACGCCACGTGTTCTTCCAGGACGGCACCGCCTTCACCGACCTCAAACCGGAGGCAACCGTCATCGCGCGGTACGACAACGGCACGGTCGCGGCGCTCACGGCGCCGTACGGCGAGGGCCGGGTGGGCGTGGTCGGCCCGCACCCGGAGGCGGACCAGAGCTGGTACGACGACGCCGGGCTGACGAATCCGGACGGTGTGAGGTTTGATCTCGGCGTCGACCTGATCACGGCCACCCTGCATTGACATCTGCTCCGGCACTTGAGTCAATGGACCGTCGGTAGACCATTGGACTGAGGAGCCGCCGTGACCGGTCAGCTGGGTGTGCAGGAGCTTCGGGATCTGGTGGCGAGCGGCCAGGTGGATACCGTGCTGGTGGCGATCACCGACATGCAGGGCCGGCTGCAGGGGAAGCGGTGTGGTGCCCGGTACTTCGTGGAGGAGGTCCTCCGGCACGGGACCGAGGGTTGCAACTACCTGCTCGCGGTCGACGTCGACATGAACACAGTCGACGGCTACGCGATGTCCTCCTGGGAGCGCGGGTACGGCGACCTGGTGATGGCCCCGGATCTTGACACGCTCAGGCTGGTCCCGTGGTTGGAGGGGACCGCGATGGTGCTGTGCGACGTGGAGTGGCTGGACGGTACGCCGGTCGTCGCCTCACCGCGGCAGGTCCTCCGCAAGCAGTTGGAGCGGCTGGCGGCGCGGGGGATGCAGGCGTACGTCGGGACCGAGCTGGAGTTCATCGTCTTCGACGACACCTTCGAGACCGCGTGGGACAAGCGCTACCAGGATCTCACCCCGGGCAACCAGTACAACGTCGACTACTCCCTCCTCGGCACCTCCCGGGTCGAGCCGCTGCTCAGAGCGATCCGCAACGGCATGACCGGCGCCGGCCTGTACGTCGAGTCGGCCAAGGGCGAGTGCAATCTCGGCCAGCACGAGATCGCGTTCCGGTACGACGAGGCGCTCAAGACGTGCGACAACCACTCGATCTACAAGACCGGGGCGAAGGAGATCGCCGCCCAGCACGGCAAGAGCCTGACGTTCATGGCCAAGTACGACGAGCGCGAGGGCAACTCGTGTCACATCCATCTGAGCTTCCGCTCCGCCGATGGAGCCGCCGTGCTCGCGGGCGACAAACAGTATGGATTCTCCGAGGTGATGGAGCGGTTCATCGCCGGCCAGCTCGCGTGCCTGTCGGAGTTCACCTACCTGCTCGCGCCGAACATCAACTCCTACAAGCGATTCGTGGCCGGCAGCTTCGCGCCGACCGCGGTCGCGTGGGGTCTCGACAACCGCACCTGCTCGCTGCGCGTGGTCGGCCACGGTGAATCGCTCCGGGTCGAGAACCGCCTCCCCGGCGGTGACGTGAACCCGTACCTCGCCGTCGCCGCGATCATCGCCGCCGGCCTGCACGGCATCGAGAACGAGTTGGAGCTCGAGCCCCTGCTGGAGGGCAACGCCTACGAGTCGGACAAGGACCACGTCCCGACGACACTGCGCGAGGCTGCCGCGTTGTTCACCGGCTCGGTCATCGCCCGCGAGGCGTTCGGCGACGAGATGGTCGATCACTACACAAACGCGGCCCGCGTAGAGCTCGACGCGTACGACGCTGCTGTCACCGACTGGGAGCGGATCCGTGGTTTCGAACGCCTCTGACCACCGACGGCCGCGGATCGGGATCACCACCTATCTCGAACCCACCGTGTGGGGTGTGTGGCAGCGCGAGGCTGCACTCCTGCCGCGCGTCTACCTCGACGCAGTCGCCAAGGCCGGCGGCGTACCGATCCTGCTGCCACCCGTCGGCACCGATCCGTCGGTGCTCGACATTCTCGACGGGCTGGTGATCGCGGGCGGCTGCGACGTCGATCCCGCGACGTACGACGCGGCTCCGCATCCGGAGACCGTCGACACGCGGCCGGGCCGCGATGCACACGAGGTGGTGCTGATTCGGGCGGCGCTTGAGGCCGACCTGCCGCTTCTCGCGATCTGCCGTGGTCTGCAGGTGCTCAACGTCGCGCTCGGCGGCACGCTCCACCAGCACCTCCCCGACCTGATCACGAGCGACGAGCACCGCCCGTCACCCGCGGTCTTCGGCCGCACCGAGGTCAAGGTCGAACCAGGAAGCCTGACGGAACGGCTCCTGGGGGATCGCAGCAGCGTGCACTGCTACCACCACCAGGCGCTCGACGCCATCGCTCCCGCGCTGACCGTGACCGCGCGCGCCGGTGACGGAACCGTCGAGGCGGCCGAGGTCGACGGGCATGCGTTCGCGCTCGGCGTGCAGTGGCACCCGGAGGAGAACCCCGAGGATCTGCGCTTGTTCACCGCGCTGATCGACGCATCCAGGAGACAGCAGTCATGACGTACGACGTGATCAATCCGGCGACCGAGAAGGTCATCCGCCCGATCGAGCTCGCCACCGAGGAGCAGGCCGATGCGGCGATCGCCAGAGCGGCCAAAGCCTTTGAGACCTGGCGAAACGTCACCCCGGCCGACCGGGGTCGGTTGCTGCGCAACTTCGCGGCCGCGGTCGATGCCGACCTGGAATACCTTGCTGCGTTGGAGGTTGAGAACGCCGGCCACACCATCGGCAACGCTCGCTGGGAAGCCGGCAACGTCCGCGATGTCCTCACCTACTACTCGGCTGCTCCGGAACGCCTGCTCGGCCAGCAGATTCCCGTTGCCGGGGGCATCGACATCACCTTCCAGGAACCGCTCGGTGTCGTCGGCATCATCGTCCCGTGGAACTTCCCGATGCCTATTGCAGGCTGGGGTTTCGCCCCAGCGATTGCCGCCGGCAACACTGTCGTCCTCAAGCCGGCCGAGCTCACCCCGCTGACCGCGATCCGCCTCGGCGAGCTGGCCCTCGAAGCCGGTCTACCGCCCGGCGTCCTCGAGGTCATCCCGGGTGAGGGCAAGGTCGTCGGCCAACGGTTCGTCACCAACCCCGCCGTACGGAAGGTCGTCTTCACCGGCTCCACCACCGTCGGGAAGCAGATCATGGCCGGCTGCGCGGACCAGGTGAAGCGGGTGACGCTCGAGCTCGGTGGCAAGTCCGCCAACGTCGTCTTCGCCGATGCGGACCTCGAGAAGGCCGCGGCCCAGGCGCCGTACGGGGTCTTCGACAATGCCGGCCAGGACTGCTGTGCGCGCTCGCGGATCCTGGTCGAGCGCAGCGTTCACGACCGCTTCCTGGAACTCCTCGAACCGGCCGTGAAGAACTTCAAGGTCGGCGATCCGACGGACCCCGCGACCGAGATGGGCCCGCTCATCTCCCAGCAGCAGCGCGACCGCGTGACGTCGTACGTCGAGAATCCCTTGTTCCAAGGGGCTGCGCCGAGCGGCCCTGGGTTCTGGTTCCCGCCGACGGTGCTTGATTACGTCGTACCGGACGAGATCTTCGGGCCGGTCGTCAGCGTGATCCCGTTCGAGGACGAGACCGACGCGCTGCGGCTCGCCAACGACTCCGAGTACGGCCTGTCCGGGTCGATCTGGACCCGCGACATCGGTCGCGCGATCAGGGTCAGCCGCGGTGTCGAGGCCGGCAACCTCTCGGTCAACTCGAACTCGTCCGTGCGGTACTCGACGCCGTTCGGCGGTTACAAGCAGTCCGGGCTCGGCCGCGAGCTCGGTCCGGACGCGCTGGCCGCGTTCACCGAAACCAAGAACATCTTCATCAGCACGGAGGACTGAATGACTGACGTCAAGGCGAGCCGCCTCGAGGGGCGCGTCGCGGTGGTGACCGGCGGTGCGAGCGGGATCGGTCTGGCGACGGTACGCCGGTTCGCCGCGGAAGGCGCCAAGGTCGTGATCGGCGATGTCGACCCGGCCGCCGGGAAGGCCGCGGCGGACGAGGTCGGCGGGCTGTTCGTCGCCACCGATGTCACCGACGCGGCCGCGGTCGACAACCTGTTCCAGCAGGCCTTCGACACCTATGGCAGCGTCGACATCGCGTTCAACAACGCGGGCATCTCGCCGCCGGACGACAACTCGATCCTGGACACCGGACTCGAGGCCTGGCGCCGGGTCCAGGAGGTCAACCTGACCTCGGTGTACCTGTGCTGCAAGGCGGCGATCCCGTACATGCAGCGCCAGGGCAAGGGTTCCATCATCAACACCGCGTCCTTCGTCGCCGTGATGGGCGCGGCCACCTCGCAGATCTCGTACTCCGCCTCCAAGGGCGGCGTGCTTGCGATGAGCCGCGAACTGGGTGTCGAGTTCGCCCGGCAGGGGATCCGGGTCAACGCGCTCTGCCCGGGGCCGGTGAACACGCCGTTGCTGACCGAGCTGTTCGCGAAGGACCCGGAGCGGGCCGAGCGCCGGCTGGTGCACGTACCGATGGGCCGCTTCGGTGAGCCGGAGGAGATCGCCGCCGCGGTCGCGTTCCTGGCCAGCGACGATTCGTCGTTCATCACCGCCAACACGTTCCTCGTCGACGGCGGCATCTCCGGCGCCTACGTGACCCCGCTCTAAGCTCAGCTCATGGTGACGCCCGCAGATGATGCCGTGTTCCGGCCGGTCCGGACCGGCAACCCGTTCGAGGAGACGGTCGAGCGGTTGCTGCAGGCAATCAAGCTGGGCGTGGTCAGGCCGGGTGACCGGTTGCCGGCCGAGCGGGATCTCGCGACCCGCCTGAACGTCAGCCGGGTCACCCTGCGGGAGGCGATCCACGCGCTCACCGAGGCCGGGTACGTCGAGTCCCGCCGCGGCCGGTACGGCGGGACGTTCGTCAACGAGCAGTTGCCGAAACCCCGTCGTACACCGGCCAAACGGATCGCCCGCGAGCTGGGTGAGGGACTCGACGACGCCCTGGTCCTGCGGGTCGCCTTGGAGACCGGCGCGGCCGAAGTCGCCGCCAACCGCGTTCTCAGCGCGGCCGAGGAGGGGCATCTCCGGCAGTGCCTGGCCGACTCCAAGGCCGCGAAGCTGACTGACTACCGACGGTTCGACTCCCGTCTCCATCTCGCGATCGCGGAGGTCACCGGCTCGGCGTCGCTGACCTCAGCCACCGCCGACGTACGGATGCGGTTGAACGAGCTGCTCGACGCAATCCCTTTGCTGGAACGAAATCTCGAGCACTCCAACGAGCAGCACCAGGTGATCGTCGACGCGATCCTGGCCGGCGACGCACCCGCCGCCCGTGCCGCCATGCGGGAACACCTCTCCGGTACGGCGGTGCTGTTGCGCGGCTTCCTCGCGTGATCCATTGACACCAATGGTCTCCCGCTAGACCATTGAGGGCGCCTCTCGTGCAGTTCCCCGCCGCGTCGCCGAGGAGGACCCAGTGAGCCAAGACAAGACCCCGATGACCGATGACGAGCAACGCCTGCATCAGCTCGGGTACGCCCAGGAACTGTCGCGGACGATGTCCGGGTTCTCGAACTTCGCCGTGTCGTTCACGATCATCTCGATCCTGTCCGGCTGCCTGACGCTCTACGGGTTCGGGATGAACACCGGCGGTCCGGTGATGATCGTCTGGGGCTGGCCGTTCGTCGGCCTGATGACGTTGTTCGTCGGTCTGGCGATGGCGGAGGTCTGCTCGAGCTACCCGACCGCGGGCGGTCTGTACTACTGGGCCGCCAAACTCGCCCCGTCGAACGGACCGGCCTGGGCCTGGTTCACCGGCTGGTTCAACTTCCTCGGTCAGGTCGCGGTCACGGCCGGTATCGACTTCGGCGCCGCGTCGTTCCTGAACGCCTTCCTCGATCTGCAGTTCGGCTTCAGCGCCTCACCCGGCCACACGATCCTGCTGTTCGGGCTCATCCTGCTGGTGCACGGGCTGCTGAACTCATCCGGCGTCAAGCTGGTCGCCCGGCTGAACGACATCAGCGTCTGGTGGCACATCGTCGGCGTGCTGTTCATTGTCGGCGCGCTCGTGCTCATCCCGGACAAGCACCAGTCGGCCGGCTTCGTCTTCGGCCACTTCGTCAACAACACCGGCTGGGGCTCCACCTTCTACGTCGGCCTGCTCGGCCTGCTGCTCGCGCAGTACACCTTCACCGGGTACGACGCCTCCGCGCACATGACCGAGGAGACGCACGACGCGGCTCGCTCGGGCCCACGCGGCATCGTGATGTCGATCCTCGTCTCGCTCGGAGCCGGTTGGGTGCTGCTGATCGGCCTCACGTTCGCGATCCAGAACTACGACGGCACCCTCAAGAGCGCTACCGGCGTACCACCCGCGCAGATCTTCCTGGACGCTGCCGGGGCGACCCTCGGCAAGATCCTGCTGCTCGTGGTGATCGGCGCGCAGCTGTTCTGCGGGATGTCGTCGGTGACGGCCAACTCGCGGATGATCTACGCCTTCTCCCGCGACAACGCGCTGCCCGGGTCGTCGCTGTGGCACAAGATCAACCCGAAGACCCGCACACCCACCAACGCGATCTGGCTGGCCGCCGGCGGCGCGTTCGTCCTCGGCCTGCCGTACCTGTGGAACACCACCGCGTACACCGCGGTCACGTCGATCGCGGTGATCGGCCTCTACATCGCCTACGTGCTGCCGACGTTGCTCCGGCTGATCCAGGGCAGCAACTTCCAGCCAGGACCCTGGACGCTGGGCCGGTGGAGTCGGCCGATCGGCATCGTCGCGATCGTCTGGGTGGTCTTCATCACGATCCTGTTCATGCTGCCCACGGTCAGTCCGGTCACCGCCGGCAGCTTCAACTACACCCCGATCGCGGTGCTCGTCGTGCTCGGCTTCGCGACCACCTACTGGTTCGCCTCGGCCCGCCGCTGGTTCACCGGCCCCAAGGTCCAGGGCTCCGAGGCCGAGCTGGCCGCCATCGAGCGCGACCTCGACATCCTGTGAGCGCTTTCCCTTTACGAAGGGACTGAACGTTTAAGTTGCCGCCGGGGCGCCATCTGGTGCCCCGGCACGATCGTGCCGTGCTGACCGCTCTGACGCCGCAGGTTCGGGTGACAGGATGGTGTCGAGACGGTTTCCTCATGTGACACGCGCCGTGTCGGGTGGTCGTTGCCTGTTTTAATCGACGCAGGTAAACCTTCGAGGAGTTGCGTGACTGACGACGAGCTGGTTGGGCGGAGCAGTCTGGTCGAGCGTGCGAAGAAGCAGCTCGAGACCAGCGGCAGTGTGCTGCTCTATGGCCCGACCGGCATCGGCAAGTCAGCCATGGGCCGAGCTCTGGTCGCGGACCGGACCAAAGCCGGCTGCCGCGTTCTGAGCGCCGCTCCGTCACAGAGCGAAGCCGGACTGCCCTACGTCACGCTCCTCGATCTCCTCTCGAACCAGCTCGAGCTGGCCTGGCAGGTGCTGCCGGACCACCTCCGGCAGCCGCTTGAGGTGGCTCTGCTCAAGGCAAGCGCCCCGGACACCGTCCGCGACGAGCTGGCGGTTCGCCTCGCCGTACTGCATGTACTACGTCGCCTGGCGGCGAATGGTCCGGTCCTGCTCGTGGTCGACGACATCCAATGGGTGGACCCGTCCAGCCTCGAGGTGCTCACGTTCTGTGCCCGACGGCTCTCGGACGGCGTACACATGCTGGCTACCGAGCAGGTGGCCGACGGTGATCTCCCGGTGATGGCTGAGGCTTGCCCGGAGCCGGTGCTGCAACTGGAAGTACCTCCGCTGACCGAGCCCGACGTACTGGGTCTGTTGCGTCAGCGGCTGTCCAGCCCGCTCCCGGTTCGTACGGCGCGGCGCATCTTCACCGCGAGCGCGGGTAACCCGTTCATGGCGCTGGAGCTTGGCCGGGCCGTGCTGCGGCACCCGCAGGGCGTGTCACCCAATGACCCGCTGCCGGTATCGAGCCGACTCAAGACACTGCTCGGTGACCGCCTGTCCGACCTGAGTCCCGGTGCGCACGAGCTGCTCCTGCATGCGGCGTCGTCGCCGCGGCCTACGACTACTCAGCTCGCGCAGTCCCTCAGTCGCCGGATCGAGGCCGAGCTGGCCGAGGCGGAGGCGCTGGGCCTGATCGACATCGCGTCGGAGCGACTGCGGTTCGCTCACCCGCTCCTGAGCGAGTATGTGTACGCCGAGGCGACGTCCGCCGCTCGCAGGCAGGCGCACGCTCAGCTCGCCGCGGTCGTCGACGAACCGGTCGAGAATGCGACGCATCGTGCGCTGGCCACTCAGGAGGCGGACGCCGACCTCGCGGCCGCCATCGAGGAGGCAGCTGCCGTGGCTGCCGGCCGCGGTGCGCCCGGAGCGGCCGCGACCCTCTGGCGCCTGGCCGCCGAGCGGACGCCCAGCAGCCTGCCCGACGAACGGGCTCGCCGCCTGACTAGAGCCTCTGACGATGCGGCTGCCGCCGGTCACCTGGCGGAGTCGGCCGACATGGCGCGCCTCGCCGTACAGGCTGCGACGCTGCCGGAGACCAAGGTGCCGGCGCTGCTGTTGCAGGTCGACGCTGCGTGGCCGGACCGGGAGTGCCGGGTCGGTCTGCTGGCCGATGCCTTCGAAGCTGCTCGCGGCGACGACCGGCTCGAGGCGCGGGTGCGGATCGGCCTCAGTAACAGTGCGTACTTCGATCGCAGTCTCGACGAGGCACAGGAGCACGCCCGCGTGGCGGAGCAGCTGGCCCGGTCGTCCGGTGACACCGAGGCGCTGGTTGACGCGCTGAGTGCGACCAGCTCAGTGCTGATGTCACGTGATGCCGGCCAGAGCGCAGACTCGTTGCTGTCCCAGGCGGCGGAGCTGGCGCGCGATCTGCCGCTGACCAAGGCAGTCGTGAACGCTCGCCAGATGGCGGCGATGCGCGAGCTGTTCCGCGGCCGGACCGATGAGGCGATCACTGCGATCAGTGCGCTCGTCGAGGAGGTCCGGGACGGCGGCGCGATGCGCTGGCTGGCCTCGGTGCTGATCTCCGCGACCGCGATCTACGAGCGCAGCGGTCGTGGTGCAGATGCTCTGAGCGCCGGCCACGAGTGCTACCAGTTGATGCAGGACATCGGCGAAGAAGCCGAGGTCGGACTCGTCATCGCCAGCCGCGCCGAGTGGGCCGGCGGTACGGCGGTGATGGCCCGCCAGCTCGCGGATGCGGCGCTCGAGGGAGTCCGCCTGGTCGGCAACGACGAGTGGACCGGCCCGGCCCTCGCCGTACAGGGGATCGTCGGTGTGCTGACGGGTGACCCGCAGCGTGCTGTCGAGGCTTTCGACGCGATCGCGGAGTCCGGTGAGGCTGCGATGCCGTTCGACCCGGTGATCATCCCGTGGCACGCGGACTATGCCGAGGCGCTTGTCGCCGCCGGGCGGTTGGATGACGCCGCCGCGTTGATCGCCGACATCCGGGCGCGCGCCGAGACGCTGGACCGGCCGGTTGTGCTGATCGGTCTGGCCCGGTCCGAAGCCTTGCTGATCGCCAAGCAGGGCGATCCGGCCGCAGCCCTCGAGCTGCTGGAGAAGACCATCGGTGGCGCGGGTGACCGTGTCTACCCGCTCGACCTGGCTCGCTGCGAGCTGACCCGAGGCCGGGTCGCGCGGCAGGCCCGCCGACGTTCGGTGGCTCGGACGGCGTTCCTGGACGCGATCGAGCAGTTCGAGACGTACGGCGCTCCGGCCTGGCGTGAAGTGGCCGAGACCGAGCTGGCCCGCCTGGACGTCCCCAGCCGGAGCCGCCAGCCGTCCGAGCTGACCGACAACGAGCAGCAGATCGTTGCGATGGTCCGCGACGGCTCCACCAACCGCGAGATCGCCGCCGCGCTGTACCTGTCGGTCAAGGCGGTCGAATCCCAGCTGACCCGGCTCTACCGCCGGTTCGGAGTGGCGAATCGCACCCAGCTGCTCCGCATGGTGGACCGCCCGGGCTCGTGACCCCTCCGGGCACAATGGCGGGGTGAAACTCGAACGCAAGCATGCTCTGGTCCTGCTCGGCATCGCGGTCTGGAACGTCGTGACCTACCTGCGCTTCATCAAGGCGCTCGTCGACACCGAGGACCGCCCCACCGGGTACTACGTGGCCCACACGATCCTGATCATCGTGAACCTGGTGATCGCGGCCGTGCTCGGTACCTGGGGAGTCAAGGCCTACAAGGCGGCCAAGGTCTCGTCGTCGTGAAGGTCTACGTCAGCGCGGACATGGAGGGCATCACCGGTCTGGTCGATGCCGAGGACGTCCAGCCGCCTGGCCGTGACTACGAGCGCGGCCGGGTGATGATGACCGAGGACGTGAACGCGGCGATCCGTGGCGCGTACGCCGCCGGCGCCACGTCGGTCCTGGTCAACGACGCCCACGGCCCGATGCGCAATCTGCTGCCGGATCTCCTCGATCCCCGCGCGGTCCTGATCAAGGGCCGTCCGAAGCCGATGGGCATGATCGAAGGACTGGACCCGTCGTACGACGCGGTTCTGTGCGTCGGATTCCACGCCCGCGCCGGCATCCTTGGCGTCCTCAGCCACAGCTTCATGGGCCACGAGATCGAGGACATCTGGCTCGACGACCAGGTGACCGGCGAAATAGGCCTCTTCGAGGCGACAGCATCGGCGTACGGCGTCCCGCTGGTCCTGCTCACCGGCGATGACGCGGCCTGCGCCGAGGCCACGGCCTGGAACAACCGCATCCATACGGTTCCGGTGAAATACGCCAAGGACCGTTTTGCCGCCCAGCTCGTCCCGGTCGCGGAAGCCCGCGCCGCCATCGAATCCGGCGTCACGTCAGCGTTGGGCTCGCCACCGGCTGTCAGCCCGCAGCAGGCCTCCCGGGTTCTGAGTGTCCGCTGGCAGTCCGCCTCGGTCGCGTCGCATCTTTGTGCAATCCCCGGCGTCACCCGCCGCGACGACCGCACGGTGACGGTGACGGCCGACATGGTCCAGCTCTACCGCCTCTTCAACCTCTTCCTCCGCGTCGCCACCGCGGTCACCTCCAACCCGCCGTACTGTTAGCGGCCAAGAAGCAGACGCACCGCAGGCGGAAGCTCAAGCCCCAAGCTCAACCGCTGCCAGGCCTGCGAGTACGAGCTGGTGGCCCGGCTGGTCGGGAAGTTCTTGCGCAGCCGGAACGCGACGATCGACACCAGCCCCTGGCCGATCGCGAAGAACACAATGCCCACCACCATCAACCCGATCGCACCGTTGCTGAACTGGCCGTACAGGATCACCAGCACACCGATCAGCCACGCACCGAACCCCACCGTGTACGCCGCCGCGATCAGCCGTGCGTGCGTCTCTCTCGCCCAGTCCATCCCGCCAGTATGCGTGACCCCCGAATCCGCCATGCTCGGGTCTGATGTCAAGAATTGTCGGAGGCCTTGGATAGCTTCGGGTCTCGACGATCTGGGGGTGGTGGGGATGGCCGCGACAACGACTGTTCCGGGGGAGCTGGAGCAGGCGCTCCGGCAGGCTTTCGGCTTGCTGGCAACGGAAGGCGACGCCGAGATCTGGCCCGGTCTGGCTGAGTATGTGCTGACCGGAACGGACCCGGCGGAGATGCCGATGGGTGGGTTCGACGCGCTCAGGCAGTTCGGACTCATGTTCTTTCCGGCGAGCCTGATGCCGCATCTGAAGCCGTTGGCCGAATTCGTCGGCGGCCTGGGTGCGGTGCCCTTCGACGTGCTGAACCGTTGGACAGCGCTGCTCGGTGCCGTCCTGTCGACCGGCGCTCAGTGGTGCCGCCAGCCGCAGCTCGACGCGAGCTACAGCATCGACGCGCTCCTGATGCAGCTGGACAACCTCTGCCCGGCCGACGAAGCGGTTCCGCCGTCGTGCCTGGACCATGAGCAGCTCGAGTTCCTGCTGCAGCGCTGGCTGCTCGACCCGAGCACGCCGTTGGTCCAGTCCTTCCAAGGCATCCGTGGCTCGCTCATCCGCAGAATCCCCGGGTACGACGCTGCGGTCGTCCGGCACGTCGACGCGATCAAGGCGGCGGTCGACCTGGACCAGATCGCCGGCCAGCAGGCCATGCTCCACCATCTGCTGCCGCTGTCGGCAGCGGCGCGTCGCCCGTTCGCGCCGGAGATCGCCCGCATCGTGTCCTCGCCGAACGCGGCCGTGCGGAAGGCCGCCGAGCCACTGATCACCGCCGAAGGAGTCGTCGACGAGCTCCGCCTTCTGGTCGACTCCGGCAAACCGGCCGACCGTGCCCAGATCCTCAAGGTGCTCTGGGCAACCAACGATCCGGAGCAGCGCGCCTGGGCTCGCGACCGCGCGGCGGCCGACCGCGCCCCCACCGTGCGCAGGCTGGTCGCCGATTGGGCCGACCGTGCGCCTGAGGACCAGGTTGCGCTCGAGGAGCTGGCGCCGATCGACCTCCGCGTCCCGATGACACCGGAGTTGCGGGAGCGCCTGCAAGTGCTCTGCCTGGAGGGCGACCAACTGCTGGACTGGCGCGGCAATCGGGTGCGCGAGGTCCTCGGGACGGACGATCTGGAATCGGTGCTCAAGGTTCTGGAGACCGGTCAGATCTTCGAGATGGAGAGCAAAGACGGCCAGCTGATGCCGTTCTGGGCCGATCAGGTGCTCGCCAAGCATGTCGCGGCGATCGGGCCGGTGGTGGCGACGGTGCTGCTCGCGAAAACCCGGCTGCTCAGCTGGACCGAAGAACTGTCCGGGGCGGCCCTGCACGTCTATGCGGAGTGCTATGAGAAGACGGGACGACCCGAGCCCCTGGAGATCGCGCGCCTCGTCGACGCAGTGGGCATGGACGGTCGCACGCTGCTCGCCAAATGGGATCGCCGCGACTGGCAAGGCCTGCGGGCGTTCTGGCCAGACGAGGCGATCGCGCCCTTTGTGCGGCATGCGATGCCGCAGTACCTGAAGCTGTTGTCCACTCCGGAGCGCTGGGTGAACGAGGACGCCCTCTTCCATGGGCTCTCGACGGTGTCCGAGCTGCCGATCGAGGCGGTCGATGCCCTGGCCGACCTGGCATTGCGGGAGCAGAAGCTTCACCGGCGCGAGGCGCAGGAGGTGCTGGCGAAGGTCGACGGGATCGAGAAGCGCATCATTGCCGCGCTGACGGATGGCAAGGCCGGGGTGCGAGTGGTCGCCGCACAGTGGCTCAGCCGGATCGGCTGCGCCGCCGCCGTACCGGCGCTGGAGACCGCGCTGGCCAAGGAGAAGAACGAGCTGGCCAAGGCCGCGCTGCTCGATGCGCTGCAGGCCGCAGGGCAACCGGTGGAGAAGTATGTCGACCGGGAGGCGTTGCTGGCCGAGGCGAACACGGCGCTGGCCAAGGGCATTCACAAGGACATCCAGTGGTTGATGTGGGACTCGCTGCCCACCGTCCACTGGGCCGACACCGGCGACGCCGTACCGCTGCCTGTCCTGCAATGGCTGATCAACCAGGCAGTGAAGGCGAAATCACCCGAGCCCGGTGCACTCCTGCGCATGTACGCCGGTCTGATCGTGCCGAGCGAAGGCCACGAGCTCGGCCGATATCTGCTGACTGCCTGGATCACCCAGGACACGATGCCGATCAGCCATGAAGAGGCTCAGCAGCTGGCTGCGCAGGACGCCGTCTGGTGGTATCGCTACTTCAACTCCGCACCGCAGACCCACGCGACCAGCCCGCCGCTCGACATCTCCGGTCTTGGACTGGCCGGTCTGTCTCAGCAGGAGATGGCCGATCGTTTGCTGCCGACCTTCGCCCGGCGGCCCGTCGGTTCGGCGACCGCCTCGAAGGGACTGCTGGCGGTGGTGGCCGCTTGTGGCGGGGAGGCGGCCGCGGCGATCACGGCGCCGTACCTGAAGGAGTGGTACGGGATGCGCGCGGCGCAATGCAAGGCGTTGGTGGCGATGCTGGCCTGGACCGATCACCCGGCCGCGACGCAGGTGCTGCTGTCGGTTGCTTCCCGGTTCCGGACCAAGGGGATCCAGGAGGAGGCGGTTCAGCAGGCTGCCGCGTTGGCGGAGCGGAAGGGTTGGACGCTCGACGAGCTGGCCGACCGGACCGTGCCGTATGCGGGCTTCGACGAGGACGGCCGGCTCAAGCTGTCCTTCGGCAGCCGGTCGTTCATGGCGGAGCTGCAGAGCGATCTGACCGTTGGGCTCGCCGACCCGGACGGCAAGCGAATCAAGGCGCTTCCAGCTCCTCGGCAGTCCGATGACGAAGCCGCGGCGCAGGATGCGAAAAAGGCCTTCTCGGCCTCGAAGCGTGAGCTGAAGTCGATCGTGAAGGCGCAAACCGACCGGCTGTACGAGTCCTTGTGCACCGGGCGGACGTGGACGGCCGCCGACTGGCAGCAGTACCTCCACGGACACCCGATCCTCCGCCGCCCCGTGCAGCGCCTGGCGTGGGTGGCGGACGGCGAGACCGTGTTCCGCCCGCTCGACGATGGTTCGCTGACCAACGTCGACGACGAGCCGATCAAGCCCGCGCCCGACGCCGTCATCACCCTCGCCCACGAAACGCTCCTGCCCGAGGACGTGGTGAGCAGTTGGCAACGGCATTTCGCTGACTACGAGATCGTGCCGCTCTTCCTTCAGTTCGGCCGCGGCAGCTTCACGCTGCCCGTCGAACGCGCCGGGGACAAGGCACTCCGGGACTTCGAAGGCCACCTCGTGGAGGCGTTCGCTCTCCGCGGCCGCGCCGCCAAACTCGGCTACACCCGCGGCGAAACCGGTGACGGCGGCTGGTTCTACTCCTACGAAAAGCGGCTGCTCTCCATCGGCCTCACCGTAGAGCTCGCCTTCACGGGCAACGCCCTGCCGGAAGAGAACAACACCGTGGCCCTCACCGAACTGACCATCCGCTCAACCGGCCACCGCGCCGCCGCACTCCGTCTAGGCGACGTACCACCAGTCCTCCTGGCTGAGGCCTACAACGACCTCCGCCGCCTAGCCGCCGACGGAACCGGCTACGACCCTGACTGGCAACAAAAGACCGGCCACTGAAGGACCTGGGGGAGATCACCATGACACCGCTCTACAAAGCAATGGAACCCGTCGCGGCCGGCGACACCCGGCTGCACCAAGCGCTCGTCGACTACGTGCTGACCGGCAGTCCACAGTCCGTCCTCCACGACGTAGCGTCCTACCACGCAGCCTCGCACCTCGCGCTGCTTCGTTACCACCACGGCGATTCGGATGCGCAGCGGGCGCTTGAGCAGTTCGTCGCCCAGCTGCCGGAGATGCCTGACGAGGTAACGCTGCGCTGGGCGCAACTGCTGACCGCAGCGCTCAACGGCACACCGGACTACGTGCCCAGCGATCTCGTGGGTCGGCCGATCTGGCCGGAGGCACTGGTGCTGCACCTCGGGCATCTGATGTCCCATCGGTACGGAACACCCGAGATCGTGCTCGCGGGGCTGGATCATCCGTGGCTCGAACGACTGCTGGCTGCGCAGGGACTCGATCCGGCGGCAGTGTTGGTGGCCGCGTTCCGGATCCCGGTCGTATCCGCGGACTACTACCCGACCGACGAGCGCGTTGTCGCCGTGCGATCCATGGCCGGCTATGACGAGGCCGTCCGGCGGCACACAGCGGTGCTGCGCGCGGGCATCGAGCTCGACAAGATCGCTGGGCAGCAGTCGCTGTTGCAGATGCTGCGTCCCGCGGAACCGTTGTCATCCGAGACGCTGGCCGGCTTCGCGTCGGAGATCGCCATCGCGGCGGCGTCCACGAGCGCGGCCGTCCGTGATCGGGCCAAGCCGTTGCTGAGTGTCGAGGGCGTGACTGAAGGGCTGCGGGTCGTGGCCGAGCAGGGGAAGCCGGATCAGCGGCTGCAGGCTCTGAAGTTGCTCTTGGCAACAGAAGACGCTGAAGTGCAACAGTGGGCGCTCGGCTGTGCCGCCGCCGACCGGGCCGAGAAGGTTCGAGAGCTGGCTGCCGCGTGGTCGCCGCCGGAGGAGCGAGTGGTGGCGGAGGTGGTGCCGGCTGACCTTCGGGTGCGGGTGACGCCTGAGCTGCGGGCGCGGCTGACCGAGCTGTTCGCGGTCCCGCCCCGCTATCAGCAGCCTCGAGGCCAGGACCGGCCGCCGACCGACGACGAGCTGCGTCGCGTCCTCGACGCTCTCGAAACCGGTCACTTCCGGCGCGGTCCGGATACCCAGATGAGGCCTTGGAGCTGGGCGGACCAGGTCATCGGTCCGCGGGCTGCAGAGCTCGGTCCGGTCGTGGTGACCGTGATCTATGCGGCGACCGGCCTGCTTCAGGACACCTATCACGGATGGCTCTCGAACGGTCTCGTGAACCACTACAGCCGGTTCTTCCTGGCGGACGGCCGACCGACCCTGCTGGAGATCGCCAGCCTGCTGGATGCGGTCGGTGCCGATGGGCGCGGTCTGGTGCTCAAGAGCAATCTCACGTACTACTCGCCAATCCGGCTCGGTCACGGCTGGCCCGAGGAGGCCGTCGCTCCGTTCGCGCTGGCGGTCCTGCCCAAACTCCTCGAGTTGGCCGAACGAGCCGAGAACGTCACCCCGTTCGACCTGCTGGCCACTATTCCGGTGCTGCCGAAGCCGGCGGTCGACGCGCTGCTCGAGCTGGCCGTCGGATCGCGGAAGGCGCAGCGGCCTTGGGCGCAGAGCGTGCTGGAGAAGACCGCTGGCTTCGAGGAGTTGGTGATCGGTGCTCTGAAGAGTGGCAAGGCCGACACCAGGATCGTGGCTGCGCAGTGGTTGCAGCGGCTGGGGTACCAGGGGGCGGTGCCGGCGTTGGAAGTCGCGGTGGCGAAGGAGAAGAACGAGCTTGTCAAGGGCACGCTCATCGACACGCTGGAATCGCTGGGGCAGCCGATCGAGGAGTATCTCGATCGGGACGGTCTGGCTCGGCAGGCCGAGGTGGGACTGGCCAAGGGGTTGCCGAAGGACCTTGCCTGGTTGAACTGGGAGACCGTGCCGGTCGTGCACTGGACAGACAGCGGTGCCGAGGTGCCGCGGCCGGTGTTGCAGTGGCTTGCTGCGCAGGCGGTGCGGGCGAAGTCGTCGGAGCCGAATGTGTTGCTCCGTAAGTACTGCGGGCTTTTCGTGCCGGCTGAGCGAGAGGCGTTCGGGCAGTACCTGCTGGAGGCGTGGCTGGCTCAGGACGTTGCCGTGGTGTCGGCAGAGGAGGCCTTGCAGCGAGCCGAGCAAGAGGCGACGCAGCTGCACAGGTGGCACACGCTCTACCCGCAGAGCTACAACCATGACCCGTTGTTCGGGCTGAACCAGGCGGATATTGCCGGGCGGCTGTTGCCCTCGACCAGCACGCAGCTTGCGGGGTCCGCCGCATCGTCGAAGGGGCTACTCGCGGTGGTGGCCGCGTGTGCCGGGGCGGGAGCGGCCGCGCCGGTGGGGCGGTATCTGAAGCAGTGGTTCGGGACTCGGTCCTCGCAGGGCAAGGCGCTGATCGGGATGCTGGCGTGGATCGACCATCCGAGTGCGATCCAGTTGATGCTGTCGGTTGGATCGCGGTTCCGGACGAAGAGCTTTCAGGACGAGGCGAATCGGCAGGCAGCGGCGCTGGCGGAGCGGAACGGGTGGACCGTCGACGAGTTGGCGGACCGGAGCGTCCCGGTGGCCGGGTTCGACGAGGACGGCCGGATCGAACTCTCGTACGGCGACCGGGTGTTCACCGCCGAGCTGCAGGCGGATCTGACGATCAGGTTGGTCTCGCCGGAAGGCAAGACGATCAAGGCGTTGCCGGCCGCGCGTCAGTCGGATGACGCAGACGCGGTCAAGGCGGCGAAGAAGTCACTGACGGCGGCCAAACGCGAGCTGAAGTCGGTGGTGGAGCTGCAGTCGAGCCGGCTGTACGAGGCACTCTGCACAGAGCGGACATGGCCCGCGGAGGACTGGCAGCGCTATCTGAACGGTCACCCGATCATGCGTCGGCTGGTTCAGCGGCTGGCGTGGATCGCTGACGGCAAGGTGGTGTTCCGTCCCCTCGAGGACGGCACGTTGACCGATGCCGACGATGAGCCGGTCGAGCTGGCAGGCGATGAGGTTGTCCGGCTGGCTCACGACACCCTGCTGACGGAGGACGTCGTACAGGCTTGGCAGGCGCACTTTGCCGACTACGAGGTGGTTCCGCTGTTCCAGCAGTTCGGGAAGGGGATCTTCCGGCTGCCACCCGAACGCGCGGACAGCACGTACCTCGGCGACTTCGAGGGGCATCTGGTCGAGTCGTTGGCGCTGCGCGGCAGAACCACGAAGCTGGGGTATCTGCGAGGGACGCCGCAGGACGCAGGCTGGTTCTACGAGTACGAGAAGCGGTTCTCGTCGCTGGGGCTGACGATCGTCGTCGACTTCACCGGCAACGTTCTGCCCGAGGAGAACCGCACGGTCGCCCTGCGCGGCCTACGGATCGTCCGAGCCACCCCGGACCAGTACGGCGGTGGCGTGCTGCTGCGGTTGGGCGACGTACCGGCGGTGCTGTTGTCCGAGGCGTACAACGATCTCCGGCTGATGGCGTCGGACGGGACCGGGTTCGATCCGGACTGGGAAAAGAAGTCGGAGTACTGATGCACAAGGCAACGATTCTGCGCGAACCCGCCGAGGTCGTGTACGCCGGCGAGCTCGCCAGGCTCGCCGCGGCGGACGATGGGCCGCGGCCGTCCGGCTGGCAGCTGTCACCGCGCGCGGTGCGGCGGTTCGTGCTCGGCGACTCCACGTTGGACGTCCGGCAGAAGTTCTACGGTGACGATGCGCTCGTGGATCGCTGTGTGGTCACGCTGATGAGCAACCGCGGGCTGCTGCTCGTGGGCGAACCCGGTACGGCGAAGTCGATGCTGTCCGAACTCTTCGCGGCCGCGATCGGGGGTGACTCGACCTGCACAGTCCAGGGCACCTCCGGGACCACCGAGGACCAGATCACCTACTCGTGGAACTACGCACTGCTGCTGGCCGAGGGGCCGACCCAACGCGCGCTCGTGAAGGGCCCGATGTATCAGGCCGTCGAGCTGGGCAAGGTGTGCCGGTTCGAGGAGGTGACGCGGGTCCAGCCGGAGATCCAGGACGTGCTGATCGGCTTGCTGTCGGACAAGGTGATCCACGTTCCGGAGCTGACCGGTGCCGAGTCGACCGTCTTCGCCGAGCGCGGGTTCAACGTGCTCGCGACAGCCAACCTGCGCGACCGCGGGGTGCACGAGATGTCGAGTGCGCTGAAGCGGCGGTTCAACTTCGAGACCGTCCGGCCGATCACCGACCGACGGCTCGAGGAGGCGCTGATCAAGCAGCAGACCGCGGCCCTGCTGGAGCAATCGGACGTCGAGGCCCGGCTGACCGATGACGTGGTGACGTTGCTGGTCACAGCGTTCCACGATCTGCGGGACGGCGTCACCACCGAGGGGACTGTGATCGAGCGGCCGAGTGCGGTGCTGTCGTCCGCCGAGGCGGTCGCGGTCGGGTACGCGGCCGGCCTGGACGCGCAGTACTTCGGCACCGGCGAGATCGGCGGCGAGCACATTGCCCGACAGCTGATCGGTACGGTGCTGAAGGACAACCCCGACGACGGCAAGAAGCTGCGGCACTACTTCGACATCGTGGTGAAGCAGCGAGCGCAGTCGAGTGCGCACTGGCGTCAGTTCCACACGACCCGGCACGAGCTCGAACGCTGAGGACAGCAGGATGCCCAGCCCAGCGTTGACCACCGAGGAGGTGCGTGCGCTCGCCGCGACCTTGATGCGCGACGACCTCATCGTCGTACCGGTGCGGCATCACAGTCCTGCCTGCGCGTTGCTCGTCCGTCGGCTGATGCGTGAGCGGCGGCCAAGCGCCGTGCTGGTGGAGGGTCCGCGCGCGTTCACGCCGTTGATCCCACTGCTGACGCATGAGAAGGCGCGGATGCCGCTGGCGGTCTACAGCTATGCCTCGCGCGGATCTGACCGGTGGGCGGCGTACTTCCCGTTCTGTGACTACTCGCCGGAGCTCGTGGCGTTGCGCGAGGCAGCGGCCGCGGGGATTCCGAGCCGGTTCATCGACCTCGATCTGTCCGAGCAACAGGTGGTGGAGGAGGGCACGTCGGGGCCAGAAGGCATATCGCTGCTCGACGAGCGGCATTTCCGGCACAGCCAAAGCTTGGAGCTGCTGGCCGAACGGCTTGGTTGCGCGGATGACGAGGACTTGTGGGAGCTGCTCTTCGAGTCCGATGCCGGTACGACGGATCCGGCCGAGCAGGTAGCGCGGATGGCGGCGTACTGCCTGCTGGCGCGCGCGGACCGGACCGAAGCGGAGCTCGCGGCGGACGGGACGACGCTGCGGGAAGCCGAGATGGCGTGGCAGATTCGCGAGGCACTGTTGGCCCGCGGGCCTTCTGACGGGCCGGTGCTCGCGGTGGTCGGCGGTTTCCACGGCGTGGTTCTGCCGGAGCTGCTCGCCGGTGCCGTGCAGCGACCGGTGATCGACGTGGACGGTGTGACTGGGGATTCGGCGCTGATTCGCTATACGTTCGAACGCCTGGAGCGGCTGAACGGATACGGCGCCGGGATGACGTCACCCGCGTGGCATCAACGTCTCTGGCAGAACTTGATCGATCCGCCGACCGGGCAACATCCCCGCACCGCCGCGACGCTGACCGCATTGCTGGACATCAGTTCCGAGTTGCGCGACCGCCACCGGCTTCCGTTGCCGCTGCCCTCGGTCGTGGCGGCGTTCGAACAAGCTGTGCAGCTCGCGACCCTGCGGGAACGGCCGGCCCCATTGCGCAGTGATCTGCTGGACGCGGTGCAGAGCTGTTTCGTCAAAGGCGACATCGACGTCGAAGGCATCCTGGTCAAGGCCGCCTGCCGGTTGACGCTCACTGGTGACGCGATGGGTGAGCTGCCGCCCGGGTCCGGTCTGACGCCGCTGGTCGAGGACGCTCGGCGCCGGCTCCGCGGTCAGCGGCTGCGCATCGACGAGCCCGGTCGGCAGAGCGTCTCACTCGATCTCTACCGCAGTGCGCCTCATCGCGAGACCTCACGCCTGCTGCATGGACTGACGCTGCTCGGTGCCTCCGTGGCGATCCGGACCGCAGGGCCAAACTTTGTGCAAGGCTCCGGGCTCGCCCGCCTGCATGAGAAGTGGGACTACGCGTGGTCGCCGGTGGTCGAGGGCGCCTTGATCGAAGCCTCCGGCTACGGATCGACCGTGTCGACCGCGGTGGCGACTCGATTCGCCGAGTTGCTGGCAGCCCGCCGTACGACGAACCTGGGCGCGCCGCAGGCGGCCGGGCTGCTGATCCAGGCCTGCGTGCTCGGTCTCCATGAGCAGGTCGGCGAGACTCTGGAGCTAGTGAGGGATCGGGTCGGCGCCGACGTCTCGTTCGCCGACGTGGCCACGGCGGTGACGCAGTTGGCGTTGCTCTGGGAGGCGCTTGAGCCGCTGGAGGCACGCTCGCTCGGCGACGAACTGCTCGCGCTGATGCAGACGACGTACGAGCGAGCTTTGTACCTCGGGCGTCAGCTCAACGGCGAGGCGAAGCCGACCGCGGAGGCGCTGGTCCGCCTGCGGGATTTGCTGGTTTCGGCGACCGGTCATGGGCTCGACGTCGAGCTGTACTGGGAGCTGATCGACCACGTCGCGAACGGGCACGGCGTGGTGTTCGTGCGTGGGGCCGCGACCGGGATCGCCTACTCCGCGGGGAGATCCGGAACCGACGAGGTGGTCGGGCGAGTGACCGGTCACCTGGCTGGCGGGATGCCTGCGGAGGATGGGGTCGCGTTCCTGGCCGGTGTACTGCTGACTGCGCGGGAGGCGGCCTGGCAGGAGGAGCGGCTGCTGGCCGAGCTTGATCGGCGGTTGACCGAATGGGACCGGGCGACCTTCGTCCGGCATCTGCCCGAGCTGCGGTTGGCGTTCGCAGACCTGACGCCGGTCGAGACGGATCGAGTGGCGAAGGTCGTGGCGACGATGAAGGGGCTGAAGGAGTTCGGCCCGCTGACGACAGGTGGTGCGACGGCTGACGAGGTCGACCGGCATCTGGCGGTTTCCGAGCAGGCGTTGGCGCTGCTTGCTCAAGACGGTCTGGCGGCGTGGGGCGGTGGTGCGTCGTGAGCGCCGAGCTGGAGCGGTGGCGATTGGTGCTTGGGCGCTACGCGAAGGCTCAACTGGGTGAAGCCCCAGCGGGGAGCGAGCAGGCGCGGATGGAGGCAGCGCTCGACTATCTGTACGGCCGCGAGTACGGCGGCCGCGGTGTCCGCGAGCCCGGTGGGAGCGGTCAAGGCACCGGTGACGATGAGGCGGACGCTGGTGGAGGCGGCGGAGCAGGAGGCGGTACGGCGGGAGTCGGGCCGGGCGGGAGTGGCCCGTCGGCACCGGCATTGGTCACCTGGCTGTCCGAGGTGCGCGAGCTGTTCCCGCGCGAGACTGTCGAGATCGTCGAGCGGCACGCCCTCGACCGGTACGGGCTGACTGAGCTTGTCACCGATCCCGAGCTGCTCGACCGCCTCGAACCCGACATCGGCCTGCTGAAGACCCTGCTCGCTCTGAAAGGCCACATGGGCGAGGCGACCCTCGCCGTGGCGCGCCGGATCATCCAGCAGGTGATCGACGAGCTGCGCCGCCGGTTGGAGATGGAGGTGAGCGCCGCGATGGCCGGCCGGCTGAACCAGCACCGGCACTCGCCGCTCGCGATCGCGGCCAACTTCGATCCGCGTGGGACGATCCGGCGCAACCTGCGGAACTACGATCCGGAAGGACAACGGCTCGTGCTCGCCGAGGTCCTGTTCTTCCAGCGCAACGCCCGCCGGCTGCCGTGGGACATCATCGTCTGCGTCGACCAGTCCGGGAGCATGGTCGACTCCGTCATCCACAGCGCGGTGATGGCTGGCATCCTGTCCGGGCTGCCGGCGTTCCGGATCCGGCTGGTCTTGTTCGACACGTCGGTGGTCGATCTGTCCGAGCACGCCGACGATCCGGTCGACATCCTGATGCGGGTGCAGTTGGGCGGCGGCACGAACATCGCCAAAGCCGTCCGCTACTGCGCGCAGCTCGTCGAGAACCCGTTGCGTACGGTCCTGGTCCTGGTGACCGACTTCTGTGAAGGCGGACCGCCGTCCGACCTGATCCGCGCCGTGCGCGAGCTGGCCGCATCCCGGGTGAAGCTGCTTGGGCTGGCCGCGCTCGACGGGGAGGCGGCACCGGCGTACGACAAAGCCATGGCCGGGCGGTTGGCCGACGAGGGCATGGAGATCGCGGCGCTAACGCCTGGGCAGCTGGCTTCCTGGCTGGTCGAGGTGACCGGATGACCGTGCTGCCCGAGGTGGTTACAGTGCTGAGCCGGTACGACGATGACGCGTGGTCGGCGTTGTCGTCGCGCGGTCTGTTGCGCCGAGCGCGGAAGGACCTGGAGCGAGTCACTCCCGCGATAGTTGCCGAGGGCCCCGAAGTGGTGACGATTGCGCTCGGCGCAGAGATGGTTGGCTTCGCCGCGGCGGGACCAGCCACGGCAACCTGCACCTGCCCGAGCGGGACGGTCTGCCAGCACATCATCGCTGCCGGTCTCTGGCTAGGCGCGTCGGCCACCGCGGAGGAGGTGACAGTCGGGGCCGACCTGCTACCCCTGACCCCCGAAGACCTGAGGGCCTTTGCCGGCGCGGCTGTCTACCGGTGGGCCCGCGAGTACGTCGAGAACCTCGACGGCTTCCGGGCCGAGAGCGGGCAGCATCTCGTGCTGTCGCTGACGACTCCGCGCGTGAGCTTCCATTCGATGGGTGGTGGGATTGCCGGGCTGGTTCCAGACGTCAAGCTGCCGAACGCGGACCGCTACCAGGTCGCCGTCGTGCTCGCTTACCAACGCGCGAACGGTGTCGAGCTCGAGCCGGTACGACGCCGCGCGCCCGACGTACCCAATTCGGGTGCCGTCGGTCGACGAACCGCCGTACGGGCGGCTGTTGAGCAACTGGTGGGGGACACGGTCGGGCTTGGGGTGGCTCATCTGTCGGAGTCGCTGCGGCAGCGGTATGAGACCTTGACGGTCTCAGCACAAGGCGCGGAGTACTACCGGCTGGCCGGAATGTTGCGTGGGGCAACTGGTCAGATCGGCTGGGCGTTGGCGCGGTCGGCGCAGGCGGATGAGGAGCGGCTGCTCGAGCAGCTCGCGACGACGTACGGGTTGGTGACCGCGCTGGCGTCGGTCGGCGACGTACCTCGTTTGGTCGGCAGCGCGCGAGGCCGGTTCGATCTGGCTGGGCGGCAGGAGCTGATCGGGGTCGGCGCGGTTCCTTGGCGGACGGCATCTGGGTACGCCGGACTGACCGTGGTGCTGTGGTCAGTGGACGCGCGGGAGTTTGTGACGTGGACGGATAGCCGGCCGGCTGGGGTGTCGTTCGATCCGCGCGGCCGGTACAGCATGCCTGGGCCGTGGAGCGGGCTCGGCAGCCCAGCCGAGGCGACCGGTGCGCGAGTCCGTCTGACGAACGCCCGCATCACCGCGAACGGCCGACTGTCCGGAGTCGACAGTACCCACGCGATGTCCGAGGACCTGTCCGGCGCCGAGTTGGCCGCGGCGCTTCCGGCTCTGACGAGTTGGTCCAGCCTCGAAACACCGCAACCAGCCAGTCTCCTCAGCCAAGATGGCCCGGCGCGGCCGTGGATCGTGCTGGCCCCGGCCAGCTTCGGCGCTGCGCAGTTCAACGAAGCCCAGCAACGCCTCGAGTGGCCGGTCACCGACACCGGCGGCCGAGTCCTGCCGCTTCACATGCCCTATTCGAACGAGAGCAGGCAGGCCGTCGCCCGGATCGAATCCCTCGCCCCGCCCGCGCCCGGCACCTTCGTCATCGCGCGGCTGACCCGAACCCCTGAAGGCCCAACCGCCGAACCCCTCAGCCTGATCGACCCCACCGCGCCACCAGGCGACGCAACCGACAACCTCCACTTCGGTCCATCCCAACCCCTCCGCCCACCCCCAACCACCGCGGCCCCCGCCGTCGCAGCCGCGCCACCACCGCGCCCACTCCTCGACCTCCGCCACTGGCTCATCCGCCAAGCCGAGCGCGGCACCGGCGCCCACTCCGCCGGCGCCTTCACCGCCGAGCTCACCCGCCGCCACCAAGCACTCCGCGCAATCGGCTTCACCGCCTACCCCACCGAGCTCACCAGCCCACCCGCCACCGCACTACTGCAGTCCTTCTACCTCACCATGCAACTAACCCACCTGCTGACCTGAGCCCTTCACCAGTCCCAGGCACGCAAGCCGGTCGAGCTAACGCGGTACAAAGGAACTCCAAGTCGTGCCCTGGTCGGTGCTGACGAGCACAGCCCAAGGAAAGCGAGGGTGGGCTTCCGCCGGGTCAGACCAGAGTTCGACGATGCCGGAGATGAGGTTTTCGTCGCCGCGCAGCTCGGAGCGCGGGGCTGAGGACGTGCTGGAGGTCCAGCTCTTGTCGGCCGGGACCGGTGCGATCTGCCCGTCGTGGACGCGGAGCAGATATTGGTTCTCCCGCGCGCCGCCGGTCTGAATCAGCAAGGCTGTGCCGTCGTTGAACGCTACCGGCCAGTCCGCGGAGAGTTTCTGGGACACCGGAATCGGGTGCCAGTCTGCGCCGCCGTTCGTCGACATCTTCAGGGCGGTGACCCGCTGGAAACCGCTGAGTCGTGCGCCGGCCAGGATGGTCCGGCCGTCCCGGCTGACGGCGAGGAAGGCGGGCCCGGAGCTCTCGTCGAGTGTGGTCGGCTGCCAGTTCTTGCCGTCCTCGGTCCGCAGGATCCGGCTGCCGTCGGTGGTGTCGAGCATCCACCAGCGACCGGCGTCGTCGCGGACCGGCGAGACCGGGAACTGGATGCCCGGTGGCTGAACCCGCCGCAGGGTGGACTTCTCGACGTTCACCGCGTCGATGTTGCCTGGTGTCAGGGAGGGGACCAGTACTTCGGACTTCGGGGCGAAGGTCCTGGACGGCCGGGCGTAGCGCAGGGCGGTACGGACCGGTCCGTTCGGTGTGAGGCGAACCAGGAAGCTGTCGGACCAACTGGCGTCGTCGGAGGTTCCCCGGTCGGGAGGGGCGAGCAGGATGAGTTCGTCGCCCCGGCGCAGGATCTGGTACGGCATCGACCGCGCCGGCATCGCCACCTTGACCCCGTCCCACTTCACGACCGCGCTGTAGCTGCAGGACGGCAGACACCTGGACCAAGCGGACATCCAGCGGTCCGGGTCGATCACCGCGACAGAGCTGAGCTCGGACTCGGGATCGGCGACGAGGCTCTCGCCCACGGCGTCGGAGCCGGGAGAGTACGAGACACCGTCACCTGGCACGTACGACGATTGCGCGGCGACCTGAGTGTTCTCGAGCCGACTGATCGGCAGCCCGATCACCAGCGCCAGTACGGCGGCCGTCGCGACCATCAGGGCCACGCGCCGCCGGCGGCGACGTCGTACCCGGTAGGTGAGGCTTGGGAAGGCGGGGGCGTGGACGGAGTCGTGCACCGCCCAAGCGAGTTCCTTCAGCTCAGACATGGTCGACCTCCTCGACGAAATCGCGCACCAGCGGGCCGAGGCGGGTGCGGCCGCGGGCGAGGCGGGCCTTGACGGTTCCTTCGGGTACGCCGAGCTGCGCGGCGACCTCGCGGACCGGCAGATCGACGATGTGGTGCAACGTGATGACTTCGCGCTGCTCCCAGGGCAGCCGGCGAAGAGCGTCGACCAGCGCCACGTGGTCAGGTGAGAGACCGGGGACCGAGTCCGCGGTGGGACCGGTACGGCGCATCAGCCGCTGGAAGGTGGCGGCGCGACGGAAGCGACTGCGGACGATGTTCAGGGCGACCGTACGCAGCCAGCCCTCGGGGTTCTCGATCGCGCTGAACCGGCGCGGCTTCTCGAGCGCCCGGATGAACGCCTCCTGGACGGCGTCCTCGGCCTCGGCGAGGTTCCCACAGACGACGAAGAGCTGGGCCACCAGCCGGCGGTAGCAGCCGTCGTACAGCTCACGCACGTCGTCCACCGCCCACCACCCCTCCCCAGTCGGTACCGAGCCTCTGCCAGCACGACTCCCGAGCGGGCGCCGTTGGTTGCTCAGTGTGATCCAGCTCACATCGTCGGCTGGCTAGGCTCAATGCTTGTGGCTGATGAGTGGCTCGACGTACGGCGTCGTCTGGTGGGGAACCGGTATCAGTTGGCCGTCGTGGCGGCTGGTGATTATCCGGCGGAGCGTCGCGTGGCGGGGACGCCGCTGCTGGCGCCGGCGTCGTGGATTCCGGCGGAGCCCATACCTCTGACGTCCCTTCGGCTTGAGTTCGATCCGCGCGCGGTCTTCACCGGGGTGACGGGGCATGAACCTTTCGCGAGGGAGTCGCTGCCGACGGAGTTCGGGTCTTATGCGGAGGCGATCAAGGGGCTGGCGCCTCCTGCCGTCTTCGAGGATCGGCCGACGTACCGGCTGACGTTCGCGGACCTGGCCGGGCCGGATCCGGTACTGCGCTTTGGCCGCGGCACCTACTTCGACAGCATCAACACGGGTGAGGCCGCCGCCCACGAGTACGCAGCGCAGCGCGGACGCCTCAGAACGGCCATCGGCGACCCGTGGGATGTGACGCGACGGCCGACCAATGTCGCGATCAGCACGCTCACCATCCGCGCCGATCGGGAGCCGACGTTCTTCCTGCACTGGCGTGATCCGGCCAAGGTCGGCCACGCCGGCGGGCTCTACCAAGTCGTCCCCGTCGGCATCTTCCAGCCGAGCACGGACGAGCAGCACGATTTCTCACTCTGGCGAAACGTTGTCCGCGAACTCTCCGAGGAGCTCCTCGGCGAATCCGAGGAGTACGGAGACGCCCCGATCCGGTACGACGATTGGCCGTTCGCCGCACGTCTCGCGGCCGGACTGGAAGCCGGGGAGGTGCGGGCGTACTGCGTGGGACTGGGTGTCGACCCGCTGACCTTCGCGACCGACCTGCTCACGGTGCTGTCGATCGACGCACTCGTCTTCGACGAACTGTTCGGTGGGCTGGTGGAGACCAACGAGGAGGGTCGGGTCCTGGAACCCCAACCCTTTACGGCCGAGGTGGTGGACGACTTCGTCCACCACCAACCGATGCAGGCTGCCGGTGCGGCTCTGCTCCAGCTCGCCTGGGCCCACCAGCTCGCTTAGACGAGGTCAGACGCGGCGGAAGATCAGGGCTCGCTTGACCTCTTGGATGGCCTTGGTGACCTCGATGCCGCGGGGGCAGGCGTCGGTGCAGTTGAAGGTGGTGCGGCAGCGCCACACGCCTTCCTTGTCGTTCAAGATCTCCAGGCGCTGTTCGGTGCCCTCGTCACGGCTGTCGAAGATGAACCGGTGGGCGCCGACGATGGCCTGCGGGCCGAAGTACTGGCCGTCGGACCAGAAGACCGGGCAGGACGTCGTACAGGCGGCGCAGAGGATGCACTTGGTGGTGTCGTCGAAGCGGTCCCGGTCGGCCTGGGACTGGATCCGCTCGCGGGTCGGCTCGTGGCCGCTGGTGACCAGGAACGGCATCACCGAGCGGTAGGCGTCGAAGAACGGCTCCATGTCGACGACCAGGTCCTTGAGCACCGGCAGGCCCTTGATGGGCTCGACGGTGATCTCCTTCTCCGGGTTCAGGTCCTTGATCAGCGTCTTGCAGGCCAGCCGGTTGCGGCCGTTGATCCGCATCGCGTCCGAACCGCAGACGCCGTGCGCGCAGGACCGGCGGAACGTCAGCGTGCCGTCCTGCTCCCACTTGATCTTGTGCAGTGCGTCCAGGACCCGGTCGGTCGGCTGCAGGGTGACGGAGTACGTCTTCCACTCCGCCTCGTCGACGACCTCAGGGTTGTACCGGAGGATCTTGACCTTGACGTCCATCAGTACTTCCGCTCCATCGGCTTGTAGCGGGTCTGGATCACCGGCTTGTAGTCCAACCGGATATTTACGTTGCCTTCGGCATCGATGTCGCGGTAGGCCATCGTGTGCCGCATGAAGTTCACGTCGTCCCGCTTGTCGTAGTCCTCGCGGAAGTGACCGCCGCGGGACTCCTTGCGGGCAAGGGCGGAGACGACCAGCACCTCGGCCAGGTCGATCAGGAAGCCGAGCTCGACCGCCTCGAGCAGGTCGGTGTTGAACCGCTTGCCCTTGTCCTGGACGGAAACCTGGGCGAAGCGTTCCTTGAGCGACTCGATGTCGACCAGCGCCTGCTTCAGCGAACCCTCGGTCCGGTACACCTGCGCGTTCAGGTCCATGGTTGCCTGCAGGTCGGCCCGGATCGCGGCCACCCGCTCGGTGCCCTCAGCGTTCCGCATGCCCTCGATCAGGTCGACCACGAAGGTCTCCGGCGCGGCCGGCAGCTCCTCGAACTCGGCGGTCGCGGCGTACTCGGCGGCGGCGATGCCGGCCCGCCGGCCGAAGACGTTGATGTCGAGCAGCGAGTTCGTGCCCAAACGGTTGGCGCCGTGGACCGAGACGCAGGCGACCTCACCCGCGGCGTACAGGCCGGGGATCACGTCGTCGTTGTTGGCCAGCGCCTCGCCCTTGATGTTGGTCGGGATGCCGCCCATCGCGTAGTGCGCGGTCGGGAAGACCGGGATCTGCTCGGTGTAAGGCTCGACGCCCAGGTAGGTACGGGCGAACTCGGTGATGTCCGGCAGCTTGGCGTCGATGTGCGCGGGCTCGAGGTGCGTGAGGTCGAGCATCACGTAGGCCTTGTCCGGGCCACAGCCACGACCCTCGCGGACCTCGTTCGCCATCGCGCGCGCCACCATGTCGCGCGGCGCGAGGTCCTTCACGGTCGGCGCGTAGCGCTCCATGAAGCGTTCGTTGTCCGAGTTGCGCAGGATGCCGCCCTCACCACGAGCGGCCTCCGACAGCAGCACGCCGAGACCGGCCAGACCGGTCGGGTGGAACTGGAAGAACTCCATGTCCTCCAGCGGCAGGCCCTTGCGCCACACGATGCCCATGCCGTCGCCGGTGAGCGTGTGGGCGTTCGACGTGGTCCGGAAGACCTTGCCGAAGCCGCCCGAGGCGAACACGATCGACTTGGCGCTGAAGATGTGCAGCTCACCGGTGGCCAGCTCGTAGGCGACGACACCGGTCGCCCGGCCGCCGACCATCAGCAGGTCGAGAACGTAGAACTCGTTGAAGAACTCGACGTTCTGCTTGATGCACTGCTGATACAGGGTCTGCAGGATCATGTGGCCGGTCCGGTCCGCGGCGAAACAAGAACGCCGTACGACGGCCTCACCGTGGTTGCGGGTGTGACCACCGAAGAACCGCTGGTCGATCTTGCCCTCGGCGGTCCGGTTGAACGGCAGCCCCATCTTCTCCAGGTCGAGGACCGCGTCGACGGCCTCGCGGCACATCACCTCGGCCGCGTCCTGGTCGACCAGGAAGTCACCGCCCTTGACCGTGTCGAAGGTGTGCCACTCCCAGTTGTCCTCCTCGACGTTGGCCAGCGCGGCGCACATGCCGCCCTGAGCCGCGCCGGTGTGCGACCGGGTCGGGTAGAGCTTGGTGAGCACCGCGGTCCGGGTCCGCTTGCTCGACTCGAGGGCGGCGCGCATGCCGGCCCCACCCGCGCCAACGATGACTACGTCGTACTGATGCCGCTGCATATCTTGAGGTTCCTTACTTGCAGACCGACAGCGTGGAGCTGGGGTCCAGGCAGGGATCGAAGGTGAAGATGACCAGCGTGCCGAGGACGACGATCACGATCGCCGCGGTGATCAGCAGGGCCTTCAGCCAGAACCGCGTCTGGTCCTTCTCCGCGTAGTCGTTGATGATCGTGCGCATCCCGTTGCTGCCGTGCAGCATCGCCAGCCACAGCATCAGCAGGTCCCAGACCTGCCACAGCGGGTTGGCCCACTTACCGGCCACGAAGCCGAAGTCGAGCGCGGTGATCCCGCCGCCGAGCATCAGGTTCACGAACAGGTGACCGAGCACCAGGACCACCAGCGCGAGCCCGGACAGCCGCATGAACAGCCAGCTGTACAGCTCGAAGTTGGTCTGGCCCGACCGGTTCCGGCCGCCGCCCTTGAGGGAGCGTGCTCGGGTGCTGGAGCGCGGAGTCGCCAAGTTGGAGGATGACAGGTCGCTCATCTCAGCCTCCGAAGACGTGCGTCAGGTGCCGGATCACGAACGGCACGAACAGGACGACCCAGATCACGCCGACGCCGATCATCAGCTTGCGCTGGTTCCGCGGGCCCTTGGCCCAGAAGTCGACCAGGATCAGCCGGATGCCGTTGAACGCGTGGAACAGGATGGCCCCGACCAGGCCGACCTCCATCAGGCCGACGATCGGGTTCTTGTAGGTGCCGATGACCTCGTTGTAGGCCTCCGGCGACACCCGGACCAGCGCTGTGTCGAGCACATGCACGAGCAGGAAGAAGAAGATTCCCACGCCGGTGATCCGGTGCGCGACCCATGACCACATGCCCTCCCGGCCACGGTAGAGCGTGCCGGCTGGTTTGCTGGGCAAACCGATCCTCCGATCGGATCTCGGAAAAGAGAGCCGGTGCGGCTGCCGCGATCGGCTCGGCCGGTGGAAACCCGGCCGGGTTCGATGGTAGTCCCGCTGGGTTGGCGCTTTTGTCCTGACAGGTGTGACATCGCTCTCGCGCGTGTCGGAGGGTCCCCTGCAATGGCCCTGCGACCTGGGTCACGAGTGGCCCTCGACGGCTGACCCCGTCGTGTCCTTGACTTCAACCGGGCTTGAAGGCCGAGAGTCTGAGCACCAATTGAGGGGAGATTACGGTGAGTTTCTGGATCTGTGCGACCTGTGCGGTCGAGCACTCCGAGCAGGTCGAGGTCTGTGCGATCTGCGCCGACGAGCGGCAGTGGGTACCGGCCGACGGTCAGCACTGGACCACGCTGGACGAGCTGTCCGCGGCGGGCACGTCGGTAGCCGTCGAGGAGGTCGAGCCGGGCCTGTACGGCGTGACGTCCAAGCCGCCGGTGGGGATCGGGCAGCAGTCGATGCTGGTGACAACTGCCGAGGGCAACCTGCTGTGGGACCCGATCGGCTATGTGGATGACGACGCCGTACGGCGGATCCGGGAGCTCGGCGACGTGGTCGGGATCGTTGCCAGCCACCCCCATATGTACGGCGTCCAGGTCGAGTGGAGCCACCGGCTGGGGAACGTGCCGGTCTACGTCTCCGAACCGGACGCCCATTGGGTGGCCCGGCAGGATGCGGCCATCACGCCCTGGACCGGCGTACTGAAGCCGTTGCCCGGAGTAACCATCATCCAGCCAGGCGGTCATTTCCCCGGGAGCGCGGTCGTGCACTGGGCAGATGGTGCCGAGGGCAAGGGAGTCGTGCTCTCCGGAGACACCATCTTCGCGAACCCGGACCGCACCTCGGTGAGCTTCATGCGCAGCTACCCGAACCGCATCCCGCTGTCGGGTGCGGTCGTCGACCGGGTGGCGAAGGCGTTGGACCCGTACGAGTTCGACCGGCTCTACAACAACTTCGGCTCGGTCATCCCGGTCGACGCCAAGGCCGTCGTACGGCGTTCTGCTGACCGACACATGGCCTGGACCAGCGGAGAGTACGACCACCTCACCTGATGGCTCAGGCGGCGATGCGGGACTGGGCGAGGCGGGTGTGGAGGGCGAGCATGTGGCGGATGCAGGTGTCCCAGTCGTAGAGCTCGGCCCGGCGACGGGCTGCGGCTCGGCGGCCGGGGACCTGCGCCAGCTGGAGCACGGCGTCGGCCAGGGCGGACGGGTTGGCCTGGCCCCAGCGGCCGCAGGTCTCGTCGACCAGCTCGCGGGCGCCACCGGTGTTCGCGGTGACGACCGGCGTACCGGCCGCGAGAGCCTCCAGTACAGCGAGGCCGAACGTCTCGCCTGGGCAGACCGACAGGGCGATGTCCGCCTCGGCCAGATGGGTGGCCAGCTTGTGGCGACCGTCGACGTACCCGTGGAAGGTGATCGGCGCCGAGCCCGCGATCTCGAGCAGTTCGTCGAGATGTGGGCCGGTGCCGTACACATCCATCTGCAGCTTCACACCGCGCCGGTGCAGCTCAGCCGCAGTGGCGACCGCGAGGTGCGGGCTCTTCTCGCGGGACAGCCTGCCGGCATGTACGAGCTTCAGTACGCCGTCATCTGCCGGCTGGCCGAGTGACGGGTGGAAGGTCTCCAGGTCGACACCGAGCGGGATCCGGACCAGCGGCGTGGTCACATCGTCGAACTCGGCTGCGGCGTACCGGGACGTCACCACGACCGCGTCGTACGTGCGGCTGAGGATCTTGTAGAGCGCGGCCACTGTGGCGACCACATGCAGCTGGCTGGCCTTCACGCCCTCTGCTCGCCGCTGGACGCTCTCGCCGGTCCAGCGACTCGTGTAGGTGGTGACCTCGCCCAGCATCCGGCCGGGACGCAGTACGTCGTGCCCGCCGAGCTGGCCGGGTCGCGCAGCACCGAGCGCCAGCATGGCGTCCAGGCGCTCGTGGCTGAACAGGACGGTGCCGATGTCGTTCTTGCGCGCCCAGCGTGCCACCGGGAGCAGCGTCGACTTGTCGGAGATCTCGACCGTGGTCGGCTGGAACTTCTTCAGTACGTCGATCACGTTCCACGGCGTGGTGATCAGCCGGTAGCCGCCACTCACCTTGGGCGCCTTCACCCGGACCACCGTGCCGAACTCGGTCTCGACGATCTCGTCCCGCTCGCCTGGCGTGATGACGATCCGGTCCGCGCCGGCATCGACGTACCCGCGACCGATGTGCTCGATCGCGGTCCGCATCCCGCCCGAGGTCGGACCGACGAAATTCGCGAGCTGCGCGATCCGCAGGCTACTCACGCGACCCGCCGGACGGCGGCGGCGTCGCGGAGGACCTGGGCGTAGTGCCGGTCGACCAGGTCGTCGACCACCGCCGGCCAGGTGCGGGACTGGACTCGCTGGAGGCCGCTGGCGGCCATCCGGCCGCGGGCCTCGGGGTGGTCGAGCAGGGTTTTGACGGCGGTGCGCAGTGAACCGGCCTCGCCCGGTTCGAAGAGCAGGCCGTTGACGCCGGGGTGGATCAGGTCCAGCGGACCGCCGGCGGCCGGGCCGACGGTGGCGACCCCGGAGGCCTGCGCCTCTTGGATGGTCTGGCAGAAGGTCTCGTGTTCACCGGTGTGCACGAAGACGTCCAGCCCGGCGAAGATCGAGGCCAGGTCGGCGCCCCGGCGCATCCCGAGGAAAGTTGCCTGCGGCAACGCGTGCTCCAGTGAGGCGCGGTCCGGACCGTCGCCGACGATCACGATCCGGCAGTCCAGATCGGTCAGCTCGGCCAGCCGCCGCACCTTCTTCTCCGCGGCCAGCCGGCCGACGTACCCGACGATCGGCTTGCCGTCCGGGGAGATCTCCCGGCGCCAGCTCTCGTCCCGGTGCTGCGGGTCGAACAGGTCGAGGTTCACGCCGCGGCCCCAGTGGTAGACCCGCGGGACGCCACCCTGCACGAGCGCCTCCACCGACGCGGTCGACGGGGCCAAGGTGCGGTCGGCGCGCGAGTGCGTCCGCCGTACCCAGCGCCAGATCCCGCGGTCCGCGGCGGCGAACCAGGGGTACTGCCGGGCGAAACCGGCGATATCGGTCTGGAAGATCGCGACCGTCGGCAGCCCGAGCCGGCGCGCCGCCCGCAGCCCGTAGGCGCCGATGATGAACGGCGAGGCCAGGTGCACCAGATCGGGCTTGAACTCGGCCATCGCCCGCTCGATCGAGGGGTCCGGCAGCCCGACCGGGAACTCCTTGTACCCCGGTGTCCGGAAGCTCCGCGCCCGGATCACCTGCACGTCGCCGTAACTGTCGGGGCCCGGTCCGGGCGCGATGATGAGCAGCTCGTGCCCGCGGGCCCGGAGCCGGTCGGCGACATGGCGAGCCGTGTTCGCCACGCCATTGATCTGCGGCAGGAAGGTCTCGGCAACCATCACGATTCGCACACTTCGGAGGTTCCCCACCGCGCATGAACCCTCGGCGACGTGTCCGTGACACGTTGTGGATTCCCTGTCGACGCGTTCAAGGACGCTTGATGTCTGCCCGGTGACATGCTGGCGTCATGTCGCTGCCAGAACGCGAACGGGCGGGGACAACAACAGGTGATAGCACGATTCGAGTTGGATTGATATCATGCACCCATGAGACAGCTGCTACTTCGTGTACCTGACGACCTGCATGCCAGGTTGACGGCTCGCGCCCAGGAACAGGGGCAGTCGGTCAATGCGCTGGCGACTGAACTACTCGACCACGTGATCGAGGAAGACGCTGCCTCGTTACGACGACGGCTGCGAGCCAAGGCCCATCAGTTGGGGGTGCTGGCGGAACCGCACGCGCCGCGCCGGCTGCTGTCTCCGGCTGAACGGCGAGCAGCACTCGATTCGGCGCGCGGTTTGGGACAGGTTGTCGACGAAATCATGGAAGACGGCCGCTGAATGATCATCTATGTCGACTCGTCCGTGCTGGTACGCGCTTACCTGCCGGACGAAGACGGGCACGCGGCCGCAAACGATCTGTTGGTCGGCGAGGATGCGTTGGTGACGTCTACCTGGACGCTGGTCGAGGTCACCAGCGCTCTGACGCGTGCCGCCCGTGGTGGTCGTGCGAACCTGGATGACCTCCTGGCGGCGTTCGAGGCGGACACGGCGGTTGATGGCCCGGTTACTCTGCTCCGCCCGGACGCGGTGGCGGTCGAGGCGCGGGCGACCGAGATCGTTCGCGAGTACGCGATCAGGTCATTGGATGCGTTGCACCTGGCGGTGGCCGAGCTGGCCGCGTTGCCGCTGGCGTCGCCGGAGTCCTGCGGATTCGCCAGCCGCGACTCGGCTCAGGCAGAAGTGGCGGCCAAGCTCGGCTTCCTGGTGCTCTGAAGGCATCAGCTGTTCGAGGTGACGAGGGGAACGTACGTGCCGTAGCGGGTGGCATCCCTGGTCAGCAGGCGGTGCCCGGCGACCGCTGCGTGGGCCCCGCCCCCGCAACCGGGCTGCGTGCCCGATCTCACGGGGGTGGTGCATACCAGTGGAGGGGTGGTTGCGCCTACGGTGGGGAGATGAGTCATCGCAGTGAGTCCGGGTTCGAGTTCGCGCCGGTGTACGACGCGGGCACGCTGGACGGGTTCGATCCCGCGGCGAAACTGGGGGAGCCGGGGAAGTTCCCGTACACCCGGGGTGTCTACCCGACCATGTACACCCAGCGGCCGTGGACGATGCGTCAGTACGCCGGGTTCGGGACGGCCGCGGAGTCGAACCAGCGGTACCACCAGCTGATCGACGCGGGGACCATGGGGCTGTCGGTGGCCTTCGACCTGCCGACGCAGATGGGGTACGACTCCGACGCCGCGATCGCGTCCGGCGAGGTCGGCAAGGTCGGGGTGGCGATCGACTCGATCGACGACATGCGGATCCTGTTCGACCGGATCCCGCTGGACCAGGTGTCCACCTCGATGACGATCAACGCGCCGGGCTCGGTGCTGTTGCTGCTGTACCAACTCGTCGCCGAGGAGCAAGGGGTCTCCGGTGAGCAGCTCACGGGGACGATCCAGAACGACGTACTGAAGGAGTACATCGCGCGGGGGACCTACATCTACCCGCCGAAGGAGTCGCTGCGGCTGATCAGCGACATCTTCGCGTACTGCAAGGCGGAACTGCCGCGCTGGAACACGATCTCGATCTCCGGCTACCACATGGCCGAGGCGGGCGCGACGCCCGCGCAGGAGATCGGGTTCACGCTCGCGGACGGGATCGAGTACGTGCGGGCCGCGGTCGCGTCCGGGCTGGACGTCGACGAGTTCGCACCACGGTTGTCGTTCTTCTTCGTGGCGCGGACGACGCTGCTCGAAGAGGTCGCGAAGTTCCGTGCCGCGCGCCGGATCTGGGCGCGGGTGATGCGGGACGAGTTCGGCGCCAAGAACCCGAAGTCGCAGATGTTGCGCTTCCACACGCAGACCGCCGGCGTGCAGCTGACCGCCCAGCAGCCCGAGATCAACCTGGTACGGGTCGCCGTGCAGGGGTTGGCCGCCGTACTGGGTGGGACGCAGTCGCTGCACACCAACTCGTACGACGAGGCGATCGCCCTACCGACCGAGAAGGCTGCGCGGCTGGCGCTGCGCACGCAGCAGGTGCTGGCGTACGAAACGGACATCACCGCGACGGTGGATCCGTTTGCCGGCTCGTATGTCGTCGAGGCCCTGACCGACGAGGTCGAGGCCGAGGCCGTCGAGTTGATGAAGCAGGTCGAGGAGTACGGCGGTGCGGTCGCCGCGATCGAGAAGGGCTTCCAGAAGCAGGAGATCGAGCAGTCGGCGTACCAGATCTCGCTCGAGATCGACTCGGCCGAACGCGTCGTGGTCGGGATGAACAAGTTCAGGATCAGCGAGGAGGAGCCCTACGAGCCCCTCCGCGTCGACCCCGCCATCGAAGCCCAGCAGGTAGCCCGCCTGGCCACCCTGCGCGCCGAACGCGACCAGGCCGAGGTCGACGAAGCCCTGGCCGAACTGAAGAAGGCCGCCGAAGGCACCGACAACTGCCTCTACCCCATGAAGCGGGCCCTCAAAGCCCGAGCCACCGTCGGCGAAGTCTGCAACACCCTCCGCGAGGTCTGGGGCGTCTACGTCCCCGCCGACACCTTTTAAGGACACCGCTCCGGCGTCGGCTCTTTTGCGCCTCCGGCGGGAGCGCTGCGTGGTGCCGGGCTGGGGTTGGTGGAGCGGCGGCGGACCTGAGCCACTCACCAAGTGCCGCACGCGCCTTCCTGATGAGCCGAGCCAGGCGTGGCGCCGGCGGGCGACCGCGACTTAGTGAGTGTCTGGCGTCCGCCCCAACTCGCGACGGGGAGCCGCGTTGACCCACGCGCTCACGCTCGCCGCCCGTCCAGCAGCCACGGCGGCGCGGGCAGCCTCGACCAGAGCCCGGTCGACCGTCACCGACAACTCGCGCTTCGCACCCATGCCGCCATCTTCCTCCGCTGGTGCGAGACGCGCTCCGGCCGGACATGCAGTTGCGATGAGCATGGGCTTAGCGCTCGTCGACTCGCGCGGAACCGCGGTGCGAGCTCCGCCGGAGTGGCAAGGGGCAGTCGCCGCGGAGCGGTGTCGTTTTAGTCGAGGAGGGCGGCTGAGGTGAGGAGGGTGGTGGCTAGGGAGATGGACTCTTCCGACGGGTCGAAGGTGGGGGTGTGGAGGTCGCCGGTGGTGTCGAGGGTGGGCGGGCGGACGCCTAGGCGGGCCATGGCGCCGGGGACGTGCTCGAGGTACCAGGCGAAGTCTTCGCCGCCGAGGGACTGGTCGGTGGGGGCGATGGCGCCGGCGCCGAGGGTTTGCTGGGCGGCGGAGCGGAAGACGTCGATGGCGGTGGGGTCGTTCATGACGGGCGGGACGCCGTGGGTGACCTCGGTGTCGACCTGGACGCCGTACGGGGCGACCAACTGGTTGGCGAGCTTGGGGATGAGGTCGGCGGCCTGGCGCCAGGCGTTGACGTCGAGGCAGCGGAGGGTGCCTTCGGCCTCGCCTCGGGAGGGGATGGCGTTGGCGGCGGAGCCGGAGGTGATGCGGCCCCAGACGAGCGACATGCCGGCGCGAGGGTCGACACGGCGCGACAAGGCGGCCGGGAGTTCGGTTACCAACGAGGCCAGCGCGTAGACGAGGTCGCCGGTGAGGTGCGGGCGGGAGGTGTGACCGCCGGGTCCGCTCAACCGGACGAGGATGCGGTCGGCTGCCGCGGTCAGCGCGCCGACACGCAGGCCGACCTGACCAACCTGCAGGCGCGGATCGCAGTGCACGCCATAGATCCGCCGTACGCCGTCCAGTCCGCCCGCCGCGATGACCCCCAGCGCGCCACCGGGCATCACCTCTTCGGCCGGCTGGAAGATCAGCCGGACTCGCCGATCGAGCTGTCCGTCGCGAGCCATGCCGGCCAGCACCAGCGCGGCGCCGACCAAGCCGGACGTGTGGATGTCGTGACCGCAGGCGTGGGCCACGCCGTCGATCGTCGACCGCCACGGCGCCTCGACGCCGTCCGGTACCGGCAGCGCGTCGATGTCGGCGCGCAGCGCGACGCACGAGTCACCGGAGCCGATGTCGCAGATGAGCCCGGTACCGGTCGGCAGCACGCGCGGCGAGAGGCCGGCGTCCTTCAGGATCCGCTCCAGGACCTCGGTGGTCCAGACCTCGTGCCAGCCGAGTTCGGGGTGGGCGTGCAGATCACGCCGCAGGTCGAGCGTGGTCTCGCGCACCTCCTCGACCCGCGCGAGGACGTCGGCGACCAGCAACTGATGACTCATGCCCGCGATTGTGACATGAGCCCTGAATCGTTCACCCACTGTTAGCGCGACACACGGTGAGCGCAACCACGGAGCGTGCGCAGCGTGACCGCCGCCGGGCGCTCGGTGATCGCACCGCAGGAGTTGCGGAAATGTGACGAAAGTGCCGGTCACTTTCCGGTATCGAGGTCAACTTGGCGTTCTAACTAACACTGGCCGCCCCTATAGTCTGCGGATGGCACGCAGGGGCAGGCGTGCGGGCCAACAGTCTGGTACGACGAAGGAGACGTCCGGTGAAGAAGTTCGTGCGGGGAACCGCGATCGTGGGCGTGCTGACGCTCGCCGTTGCCGCTTGTGGTAGCAAGCCGACGGACAGCGGGACGAGCGGAGGCTCGGACAACAAGGCGTTCAAGGCCTGCATGGTCTCCGACTCCGGTGGTTTCGACGACAAGTCGTTCAACCAGACGTCGTACAAGGGTCTGCAGGACGCGGTGAAGGCCAAGGGCCTGACCGAGGTCAAGGCCGAGTCGAAGTCGGACAACGACTACCCGACCAACATGACCGCGATGGTCGCGGCCAAGTGCAACGTGATCGTGGCCGTCGGCTTCAAGCTCGAGGACGCCACCGACAAGGCCGCGAACGCGAACGCCGGCATCAAGTTCGCGATCGTCGACTCCGCTCCGGCGAAGCCGATCGCCAACGTGAAGCCGCTCAGCTTCAACACCGCGCAGGCATCGTTCCAGGCCGGCTACCTGGCCGCCGCGATGTCGAAGTCCGGCAAGGTCGGGACCTTCGGCGGCCTCAAGATCCCGCCGGTGACGATCTTCATGGACGGGTTCGCCGAAGGCGTGGCGTACTACAACAAGCAGAAGTCGAAGAACGTCACCCTGCTCGGCTGGGACGAGGCCAAGCAGGAGGGCCTGTTCACCGGTGACTTCGAGGACAAGGCCAAGGGCCAGAACAACGCCCAGAACCTGATCACCCAGGGCGCGGACATCATCTTCCCGGTGGCCGGCCCGTCGGGTCTGGGTGGTCTGCAGGCCGCCAAGGCCAGCAACGGCAAGGTCAACGCGATCTGGGTCGACACCGACGGCTGTGAGTCCGCCGCCGAGTACTGCTCGGTCCTGATCAGCAGCGTCAAGAAGGGTATGGACGTCGCCGTTCAGGACGCGGTCACCTCGGTCGTCGACAACAAGTTCGACAACAAGCAGTTCATCGGCACGCTGGAGAACGGCGGCACCGGGCTGGCTCCGTTCCACGAGTTCGACAGCAAGGTCCCGGCCGAGCTGAAGACCGAGCTGGACCAGATCAAGACCGACATCATCGGCGGCAAGATCACCATCACGTCCAAGGCGCAGCCGCAGGCGTCCTGATCTCCTCCGTAGTACGGTGCGAGCCAGGAAGGCAGACCGACCAGGTCGAGCCTTCCTGGCTCTCGGTCTGAGAAGAGGGGCTGCATGCATCTCGAGCTGTCCGGCCTGACGAAGAGCTTCGGCTCGCTGGTCGCCAACGATCACATCGACCTGGTCATCGAACCGGGCGAGATCCACTGTCTGCTCGGTGAGAACGGGGCCGGCAAGAGCACGTTGATGAACATGCTCTACGGGCTGCTGCAGCCCGACTCCGGCGAGATCGTGATCGACGGCGACAAGGTCAAGATCACCTCGCCGAGCGACGCGATCAACCACGGCATCGGCATGGTGCACCAGCACTTCATGCTGGTCCCGGTCTTCACCGTCGCCGAGAACATCATGCTCGGCCGGGAGAACACCCACGCCGGCGGCGTACTGGATCGCAAGAAGGCGAACCGGCTCGTCACCGAGCTCTCCGAGCGGTACGGGTTCGAGGTCGACCCCGAGGCGCTGGTCGAGGACATCCCGGTCGGTGTCCAGCAGCGGGTCGAGATCATCAAGGCGCTGACGAACGACGCCAAGGTGCTGATCCTGGACGAGCCGACCGCGGTGCTGACGCCGGCCGAGATCGACGAGCTGATCGCGGTGATGCGCCAGCTCAAGGAGAACGGCACCTCGATCGTCTTCATCACCCACAAGCTCAAAGAGGTCAAGGCGATCGCGGACAAGATCACCGTGATCCGCCGCGGCAAGGTGGTTGGCCAGGCCGAGCCCTCCGCGACCGAGGAGGAGCTGGCCGAGCTGATGGTCGGCCGTGCGGTCGACCTGGTGGTCGACAAGGAGCCGGCGCAGCCGAAGGACGCCGTACTGCGGGTCAGCGGTCTGACCGTGATCGACGAGCGTGGCTTCACCGCCGTCGACAACATCGACCTGGAGGTCCGGGCCGGCGAGATCCTCGCGGTGGCGGGTGTCCAGGGCAACGGTCAGACCGAGCTCGCCGAGGCGCTGCTGGGCCTCACTCCGATCGCCGCCGGCAGCATCACGCTGGACGGTCAGGAGCTGACCGGCAAGTCGACCCGGCACCGCCTCGACGCCGGCATCGGGTACGTCCCGGAGGACCGTGGGCATGACGGTTTCGTCGGCTCGTTCACGGTCGCCGAGAACCTGGTCCTCGACCTGTTCCGCAACGCGCCGTTCGGCAACGGGCTCGCGCTGAACACCGACGCGATCGACGAGAACGCGCGCGCCCGGGTGGACGAGTTCGACATCCGCACCCAGGGCATCGGCCTGACCGTGTCGTCGCTGTCCGGCGGCAACCAGCAGAAGGTCGTGCTGGCTCGCGAGCTGTCCCGGCCGCTGAAGCTGCTGGTCGCCTCGCAGCCGACCCGCGGCGTGGACGTCGGCTCGATCGAGTTCCTGCACCACCGGATCGTGCAAGAGCGTGACCAGGGTACGGCGGTCCTGATCGTCTCCACCGAGCTGGACGAGATCGCGGCCCTGGCCGATCGGGTCGCGGTGATGTACCGCGGCAAGGTGGTCGGCGTCGTACCGGCCGACACCCCACGCGACGAGCTCGGCCTGATGATGGCCGGTGCCTCCAAGTCCGAGGCGCACGACGTCGCGATCGAGCACCCGACCACGTTGGGAACCATCTAGATGAGCACAGAAACAGCCCCGGCCCCAGTGCAGCGGCCGGCCCAGGCGCCGGAGCGGTCCGGGCTGCCGTCGTGGGCGATCCAGGGCCTCGTCTCGCTGAGCGCGATCGTGCTGGCGCTGCTGGTCGGCGCGATCCTGATCATCGTCGGCGACGACGACGTGAAGACAGCGGTCGGGTACTTCGGCGCGGCGCCGATGGACACGATCTCCGCGGCGCTCTCGGCGGTCGGCGAGGCCTACAAGGCGCTCGCGGTCGGCGCGATCGGCGGGATCGACCCGATCAGCGAGTCGCTGACCCAGGCCACCCCGCTGATCTGCGGCGGTCTCGCGGTCTCGCTCGCGTTCCGGACCGGACTGTTCAACATCGGCGCCCAGGGCCAGCTGATCATGGGCGCGGTCCTCGCCGGGTACGTCGGTTTCGCGTGGCACCTGCCGCCGGTCCTGCACCTGATCGTCGCGATCGTCGCCGGCCTGATCGGCGGCGCCATCTGGGGCGGTGTGGTCGGCCTGCTGAAGGCTCGCACCGGCGCTCACGAAGTGATCGTCACGATCATGCTGAACTATGTCGCGATCTACCTGCTGCAATGGTTGTTGACGACAACGACCTTCCAGCGTCCCGGCCGGGCCGACCCGATCTCACCGGTCGTCGACGCCAACGCGCAGTACCCGCAGTTCGGTGACACCCGGCTGCATCTCGGCTTCCTGCTGGCACTGGTCGCCGCGGTCTTCGTCTGGTGGCTGCTGAACAAGTCGACGATCGGCTTCGAGCTGCGCGCGGTCGGTGCGAACGCGGACGCCTCGAAGACGGCCGGTATGTCGGTCGGCCGGGCCTACGTGATCGCGATGGTCGTCGCCGGTGCACTCGCCGGTCTCGCCGGCACCCAGCAGGTCCTCGGTACCGACCTGCCGCTGACCGACGGCGTGGCCGCCTCGGTCGGGTTCGACGCGATCACCGTCGCGCTGCTCGGCCGCGGTACGCCGCTCGGCACCGTGCTGGCCGGTCTGCTCTTCGGCGCACTGAACGCGGGCGGTCTGCAGATGCAGCTGATCACGCAGACCCCGCTGACACTGACAACGGTGCTGCAGGCAACGATCGTGCTGTTCGTGGCGGCTCCCGCGCTGGTCCGCTCGGTCTTCCGGTTCCTGCCGAAGGACCGCGGATCCGGGACCATCCTCGCGAAGGGTTGGAACGGATGAGCTCCTCGACGGTTCAGGACACTGTGCCGGCCGCCGCTCCGGTGGCGATCGAAGCACCCGCGGACCGCGTTCGCCGGTTGCGCGTCGGCGGTCTGATGCTGGTCTTCGCGCTGATCGGTCTCGGTCTGGCGATCTTCACCAAGAGCGGCAAGGCGACGTTCCAGCTGGTCTCCGGCGATCTGACCGGCAACCTGCTCGGTCTGCCCGCCAAGCCGGTCGCGCTGCTGCTCGGTGCCCTCGGCGTCCTCGCCGCGGTCGCCTACGTACTGCGCCGGGTCCCGCAGAAGTGGTCCGGCTGGCTGGCCGTCGTACTGGGTGTCAGCTTCATCGGGGCCTTCCTGTGCTGGGCCGCGGCGGGCAAGACCTTCCCGCTGGCCAACCAGTTCCAGGGCACGCTGAACTTCGCCACTCCGCTGATCCTCGGCGCGCTGGCCGGCGTGCTGTGTGAGCGGGCCGGTGTCATCAACATCGCGATCGAGGGCCAGTTCCTGGTCGGCGCGTTCACGGCGGCGGTGGTCGCCAGTACGACGGGAAGCCCGGTCGCGGCGTTGATCGCGGCAGCGGTGTCCGGCGTACTGATGGCTGTTCTGCTCGCGGTGTTCTCGATCAAGTACCTGGTGAACCAGGTGGTGCTCGGCGTCGTCCTGGTCGTGTTCGCGACCGGTGTGACGGGCTTCCTGTTCGACCAGTTCCTGCAGGAGGACGCGGCGCACCTGAACACGCCGGACGTGCTGTCGGCGGTGAAGATCCCCGGACTGGGTGACATCCCGTTCATCGGGCCGATCCTGTTCAACCAGACCGTGCTGGTCTACCTGACCTACATCGCGGTCGCGGTCGTCACGTTCGTGCTCTTCCAGACCCGGTGGGGCCTCCGGGTCCGCGCGGTCGGCGAGCACCCGAAGGCCGCCGACACCGTCGGTATCCGGGTCAAGCGAGTGCGGTACTCCGCCGTACTGTGGGCCGGCGTTCTGGCTGGGCTCGGTGGCGCGTTCTTCACCGTCGGGTACGCCGGTTCCTTCGCGAAGGAGATGACCGCGGGGAACGGCTTCATCGCGCTGGCCGCCCTGATCATGGGCCGCTGGCACCCGATCGGCGCGATGGTCGCGGCCCTGTTCTTCGGCTTCGCCACCCAATTGCAGTCCCAGCTCCAGATCATCCAGACCCCGATCCCCGGCGAGCTCCTGCTGATGGCTCCCTACCTGGCCACCATCATCGCCGTAGCCGGCCTCGTAGGCCGAGTCCGAGCCCCCAAGGCCGACGGCGAACCCTACGTCACCGAGTAACCCCGTTTGGTGGGTTCACCCACTAAACGGGAGGTTCCCCCACGGGATTTCGGTACGGGAACCTCGCACTTGGTGGGTTCACCCACTAAACGGGAGGTTCCCCTACGGGATTTCGGTACGGGAACCTCGCACTTGGTGGGTTCACCCACTAAACGGGAGGTTCCCCCACGGGATTTCGGTACGGGAACCTCCTGCTGGGTGGGTTCACCCACCAAATGGGATGCTGGGGTGGTGGATGTGGATTGGAAGGTACTGCGGGAGGCCGCGGTGGAGGCTATGCGGCGGGCTTATGCGCCGTACTCCGGGTACGCCGTGGGGGCGGCGGGGCTGGTGGAGGACGGCCGGGTGGTTGCCGGGTGCAACGTGGAGAACGCGTCGTACGGGTTGTCCTTGTGCGCCGAGTGCGGGCTGGTTTCGGAGCTGCACCGGACCGGAGGTGGGCGCCTGGTCGCGTTCACGTGTGTGGATCAGCACGAGGCGTTGCTGACGCCGTGCGGGCGGTGCCGGCAGTTGCTGCACGAGCACGGTGGGCCGGACCTGCAGATCGAGACGGCGACCGGGAGCCGGCCGTTGCGTGAGTTGTTGCCCGAGGCCTTCGGGCCCGAGTTTCTGGAGGAGAAGTGAGCTTCGACGCGGTCGACGTGATCCGTACCAAGCGGGATCGCGGTGAGCTGAGCGATGGGCAGATCGACTGGGTGATCGACGCCTACACGCGCGGTGACGTCGCCGACGAGCAGATGTCGTCGCTGGCGATGGCAATTCTCCTGAACGGGATGAACCGCCGCGAGATCGCCCGTTGGACCGCGGCGATGATCGCCTCGGGCGAGCGGATGGACTTCGCGAAGCTGTCCCGCCCGACCGCCGACAAGCACTCCACCGGCGGAGTCGGTGACAAGATCACGCTGCCGTTGGCGCCTCTGGTCGCGGCCTGCGGCGTCGCCGTACCGCAGCTGTCCGGTCGCGGCCTCGGCCACACCGGCGGCACGCTGGACAAGCTCGAGTCGATCCCGGGCTGGCGGGCGGCGCTGTCGAACGACGAGATGATGCGGCAGCTCGAGGACGTCGGGGCGGTCATCTGTGCGGCTGGTGACGGGCTCGCGCCGGCCGACAAGAAGCTGTACGCGCTGCGCGACGTCACCGGCACCGTCGAGGCGATTCCGCTGATCGCCAGCTCGATCATGAGCAAGAAGATCGCGGAGGGTACCGGCGCGCTGGTGCTGGACGTGAAGGTCGGCTCCGGTGCGTTCATGAAGGACCTGGCCGATGCGCGCGAGCTGGCCGAGACGATGGTTGCTCTCGGCACCGATGCCGGCGTGAAGACCGTTGCCCTGCTCACCGAGATGTCGGTGCCGCTCGGACTGACCGCCGGAAACGCTTTGGAGGTTCGCGAATCCGTCGAGGTGCTGGCGGGTGGTGGACCTGCGGATGTCGTCGAGCTGACGATCGCGCTCGCGGTGGAGATGCTCGCGGCTGCCGGCGTGACCGATGTCGACCCGGCGGAAAAACTCCGTGACGGTACGGCGATGGACGCGTGGCGCGCGATGATCTCGGCTCAGGGTGGTGACCCGGACGCCGTACTGCCGGTCGCTCCGGAGCAGCACGTCGTACCGGCTCCTGCTTCTGGGGTGCTGTCCAAGCTGGACGCGCTGGCGGTCGGCGTGGCGGCCTGGCGTCTCGGGGCCGGGCGGGCGCGCAAGGAGGACCCGGTGTCGGCGGTTGCCGGTGTGGTCATGCACGCGAAGCCGGGTGACACGGTCACAGCGGGGCAGCCGTTGCTGACGTTGCACGCTGATGACTCGAGCCGCTTTGAGCGTGCGTTGGAGTCGTTGGCCGACGCGGTCGAGGTCTCAGCGTCGTACGAGGCTGGGCCGCTGGTGATCGACCGGATCGGTTAGGAACAGGCGGAAACCGGCTACGGCGAGCCAGATCGGCACGCCGTAGGCGGTCACGCGCTCCATCCCGCCGACGCCAAGGCCCAGGCCGGTGCCGCTGAAGTGCAGCAGCATCGCGGCGATACCGAGTACGCCGAATGCGAAGCCCCACCGGCGGAGCTTGCTCAGCGGGCCAGTGGTGAGGAACGCCGTCATGAGCAGGGCCAGGTTGCCGCAGGTGAAGATGGCGAAGGCACCGCCGACGACATGCAGGTTCTCGTTGACGTCGGCGGGGAACAGCCCGGCCACCATCCAGCCGGCACCTGTTGCCACCAGCAATGATCTGATCACGCGGGCAGGCAGGGTGTGCGGCCAGGCGGCGTGAGTGAGGACCGTGCCGAGGATAATCAGTACGCCGCCGGTCGTGAACGAGACGTTCATGAGGGTGTGCAGCGGCGAGCAGACGTAACGACCGCTGAACGTGCCGCACAGTTCGTTACCGAGATCGCTGATGTTGTTGTTCGTCCAGCTGTACGGCGTCGTCCAGGCGAGCTGCACCAGCACCATCACCAGGAAGAACTGCACCACACCGACGAACCATCCAATAGCCCCGCTCAGAACCCCAATCCGCTTCACCACTCCGACGCTACGGACCGCATCGCCTGGAAGAACTACCCCGAGAGCCCCACTCCAGGTAGCTCAGACGCGACTACGGCTAGCTGGACTTGCTGGTGAGGCGGGCCTTTTGCTGCGCGGCCAGGGTGGTGATCAGGGCGGTGTCCGGGTGGATCGTGGTACCGAGCGGGGCCGATTGGCGCACGGTCAGGAGGGCTACCAGGGAGCCGGCCACCACGCTGGCCTCGGCGATGGCCTCGTTCTTCTCGGTGCTGGAGTCGTAGGCGGCGTGAGCGTTGCTGAGCGCGCCGGGGGCGCGGAACGGGTGGTTGCGAGTCTCCTGGCGCCAGAAGCCTGCTTGCAGGATCTTTGCCTTGGCTGGGGATTCCGCCTTGAAGAGCTGGACGACGTAGCGCTTCTTCTTGTCGGGGCTCAGCCGGGTGGCACGGTAGCCCTCGGCGAAGCCGGCGTTGAGGAGGAGGGCTCGGTCCAGCGCGGGTGCGGCGGAGTAGTTCTCGAGGTAGGTCTCGGAGCTGAAGGGGCCCGTTGTGTTCTGCGGGTCGGGGACGAAACCGGTCGGGAGGACGATCAAGCCGGCCAGGGCGCTCTTGGCGGTCTGGTCGACAGCTGTGCTGGGAGCGGGCGCGTCGGCAGGGCGCACCGCGGCGCCCGCGTCACTGCCACAGGCGGTCATACCGAGCAGCAGGGCGGTCACGACGGCGGCCATACCAGGAGCCGAGCGGTTCACAAGGCCCATCCGAGCAGGCGCAAGTGAACAAAGACCGAACTATGTCTGTGATTCGGCCAACAGAGCAGCGATCCGTCGGCGCGCCGCCTTGGGAATCATGGGTTCGCAGCCTGCTTCGACGCAGCGGCGGACGACCTGCGGGTCGTCGCGCAGGAGCAGGAGGCCGCGGCGGAGCAGCGTGAACGGGGGTTTGCGGTGCTCGCGAAGGTCGCGCTGGAAGCGGCGGACGAACGTGACCACACGGTGATGCCGGACGCAGATGGCGGCGGCCAGCAGGCCGCGATCCTTCAGGGCACTGGTGATCTGGTCGGCAAAGATGCCCTCGGCAATGATCAACGGCGAGCCCTGGGTGCTGAACTCACGGTGACCGACGGTCCCGTCGGCGGAGATCTCGTAGATCGGCAGATCCGCCTGACCGGCCTTGCAGAGCTGCTCGAGAGCGGCGACGGCCCGGTCGCCGTCCCACGAGGCGGGGTCGTCCCAGTCGACGATGCCGAGCGGCGACCGGGGCATCGCCTCGTCGTCACCGTCACGGTAGAAGTCGTCCAGGCGTACGACGGGTAGCCCGGTCAGCTCCGCCAACCGCGACTTCCCGGCCCCCGACGGCCCGGCCAGCAACACCACACGCGCACTCACCCGCCCCATTCTCCGCCACCGCCCGGTAACGCCCGAGCCCACCCACCGATAACCAGGTGTGCGGCAGCTGAAAGCGTCTAGCGCAGGAGAGCGTCCTGTAGTGCCTGGGCCTGGCGAGTGAACCATGCGTCGGTGCGTGCGGTCAGAGCGGCTTCGCCGGTGGTCCAGCGTTGGTGGAACCAGGGATGCCCGGTCTCGGAGCCGCGGCGGACGTAGTCCATACACCAGACGTGATTGTCGGCCGTTGCCGCGACGAGCCGCCGGCGATCAGCCTCGTCCAGTCCGTAGGTGTCCGCGAAGCGACGCAGCCGACTGAGCACGTGACCCCGCCGTACGTCGTGAATGTCGCCCTCCGGCCGTAAGGGCGCCCACAGCCGGATGGCCGCGGCCACGTCCCACAAGGCCGACCCTGGTCCGGCCAGATCGAAGTCGATCAGGGCGACCGCGACGCCGTCCCGGAACACGATGTTGTCCAGGTTCGGGTCGTTGTGGCTGACCGTTCCGTCCACGTACGCCGCCGGCACCGCCTCGGCCCATTCGAAGTCCGCGGCCGGAAACCCGGCGATCGCCGCGTGGTACTCCCGCAGCAGCACGGCCACGCTGTCCAGCGCGGAGTCCGTCATCGCCCAGGCCGGGTACGGCGGAGTGACCGTCTCGCCCGGTAGGTAGGTCAGCACCTCACGCCCCTGCGCATCGACATCCAGGAACCGCGGTGCGCCCTCGAACCCCACCTCCGCGAGATACCGCAGTACGGCGTGAACAGCGGGACTGCTCGCGCGCAGCGGCCGTCGTACCGTGTCTCGAACCCGTACGACGAGCCCGCGGTTGGCCGTTCCGCCGAGCAGAGGAGTTTCCACCTCGCTCATTGTGGTCAGTCTGCTGCGTCCAGCAAAGCCCGGGCCAGTGGACTGTGGGTGACGATGCCGTTCACCAGGCCGCTGCGGACCGCGGCGCGCACCGCCTCGACCTTGCCCAGACCGTACGGAATCGCGATCACCTCGTCGATCGCGTTCATCTGCTCGGCGTTGATCGCGATCACCCGGTCGGTCACCTTGCTCTGGACGGGCACACCCTTCGCGTCGACGAACACCCCGGAGATGTCCGCCACCACACCGCGCTTCTGCAGTTGCTCACAGGCGTTCTCGTCCATCGCGTCGTACAGGGTGGACTGGCCGGGAGCCCAGGAACCCAACCCCACAACGGCTTTGGTGACCGCGTCGAAGTGCCCGATCGCCTCGGCGACCTCGGGCTGCTGCCGCAAGGCGCGCGCCGTGGTCGCGTCCGGAACCACCAGCGGGGCATAGAACAGGTACGCCGGTCCTCCGGACAACCGCGCGGTGTGCCGCACCAGTTCCACCGAGTTCGCCTCGACATCAGGACGCGTCAACGCACCAGTCAGCTGTACGACGGGGACCGGGGCGAGTGAGGTGAGCTGATCCGTCATCGCCGTGACGGCGCGCGCCCACGCAAGCCCCAGTACGTCGTCCGCCGTGACGATCTCGGTGAGCAGTTCCGCAGCGGCCTTGCCCAGCTGGAGACGCAACGCGGCCGGATCGTCCTCGGGGGTGTCCACGACGATCGCGCGGCGCAGCCCGAAGGCCTCCTGGAGGCGGGCGGACAGGTCGAGATCGACGTTGCCCGGGTGGCTGATCTCGATCCGCACCAGACCGCTGCTGCGGGCCTGGTCGAGCAGCCGCGCGACCTTGAACCGGCTGAGCCGGAACTCGTCGGCGATCTCCACCTTGGACCGGCCGTCGACGTAGTACCGGCGCGCGATCGACGCCGTCAGCACCAGCTGGGCCGGTCCCCCCGCGATGGGCTCCATCACACCTCCCGAGACAAGCCGCTCATATGAGCGAAGCTGTGCACCAGTGTTGCACAGACTCTTGACAGGTCAACCCCCGTTCCGATTCACTCGGGGCAGTGAGCAGAGGCGTGCTCAAATGAGCAGACCAGCGAAGGAGTGGCTTGTGCTGGGACAGCGCAAACGCGTCGGGGCGATCGGTGTCGCACTTGTGGTGAGTGCGGTCAGCGGTTGTGCCGGCTGGGGTGGTGGCGCCGGCGGTGGCGGCGCGGACAGCATCAACGTGCTGATGGTGAACAACCCGCAGATGGTCGACCTGCAGCAGCTGACCGCGGACAACTTCACCAAAGAGACCGGCATCCACGTGAACTTCACGGTGCTGCCGGAGAACGACGTCCGGGACAAGATCAGCCAGGAGTTCTCCAGCCAGGCCGGTCAGTACGACGTCGCGACCCTGAGCAACTTCGAGATCCCGATCTATGCGAAGAGCAAGTGGATCGCCCCGCTGTCGGACCACATCGCGGCGGACCCGAAGTTCGACCAGGACGACATCCTGAAGCCGATGACGCAGTCGCTGTCCGGTGAGGACGGCAAGGTGTACGGCGAACCCTTCTACGGCGAGTCGTCGTTCCTGATGTACCGCAAGGACGTGCTGGCGGCGAAGGGCGTCACGATGCCCGCCAAGCCGACCTGGGACGAGGTCGCGGACATCGCCGCCAAGGTCGACAAGGCGCAGGCCAACATGCGCGGGATCTGCCTGCGTGGCCAGCCCGGCTGGGGCCAGATCTTCGCCCCGCTCACCACGGTCGTGAACACCTTCGGTGGCACCTGGTTCACGCAGGACTGGCAGGCGCAGGTGAACTCGCCGCAGTTCACCGCGGCGACCAAGTTCTACGTCGACCTGGTCCGCAGCCACGGCGAGGCGGGCGCACCGCAGGCCGGCTTCACCGAGTGCCTGAACAACCTGATCCAGGGCAACGTCGCGATGTGGTACGACGCGACCTCGGCCGCCGGATCGCTCGAGGCGCCGAACTCACCGGTGAAGGGGAAGATCGGCTACGCCCCGGCCCCGGTCAAGGAGACCGACAGTTCCGGCTGGCTGTACGCGTGGTCGTGGAGCATCCAGCAGGCCAGCAAGAAGCAGGACAACGCGTGGAAGTTCATCTCGTGGGCGTCCAGCAAGGAGTACGAGCAGCTCGTCGGCGACAAGCTCGGGTGGTCCCGGGTCCCGGCCGGTAAGCGCGCCTCGACGTACGAGAACCCGGCGTACCTGAAGGAGGCCGAGGCCTTCGCGGCCCCGACCAAGGCGGCGATCGAGACCGCCGACCCGAAGAACCCGGGCACGCAGCCGCGGCCGGCCCTCGGGATCCAGTTCGTCGACATCCCGGAGTTCCCGGATCTCGGCACCCAGGTCAGCCAGGACGTGAGCTCGGCGATCGCCGGGCGGATGAGTGTGGACGAAGCGCTGAAACGCGGGCAAGTGCTCGCCGACGACGTCGCCGAGCGGTATCGCTCGCGCGCGGCGAAGTGAGGGGAGTGAGCTATGTCTGCTGACACGAAGACGCGGCCGGAGTCGAAGCACTCCGCCGTACCCAAGGGCAGTTTGATGCGTCAGACCGGCGACTGGGCCCGGCGGGCGCCGTTGATGCCGGCACTGATCTTCATGATCGTCGTCACCCAGTTGCCGTTCGTGGTCACGCTGATCACCTCCTTCATGGACTGGAACGCCTACTACCCCGACGAGCGCGGGTTCGCCGGGATCGACAACTTCCGCCGGGTGCTCACCGACGCGAACACCCGGCACGCGATCTGGGTGACGATCCTGCTCACGGCGGGCGTCGTACTGATCAGCCTGCTGCTGGGGCTCGGGATCGCGCTGCTGCTCGACCGGAAGTTCCGCGGTCGCGGTGCGGTCCGGACGATGATGATCACGCCGTTCCTCGTCGTACCGGTGGCGGCCGCGCTGCTCTGGAAGCACGCGCTGTACAACCCGTCGTACGGGCTCTTCAACGGTTTGCTGAAGGGGATCTTCGGGGACAACGCGCCGCAGCCGGACTGGATCAGCAACCAGCCGTTGTGGTCGATCATCTTCGCGCTGGTCTGGCAGTGGACGCCGTTCATGATGCTGATCCTGCTGGCCGGGCTGCAGAGCCGGCCGCTGGACGTGATCGAGGCGGCCGGGATCGACGGCGCGAACCAGTGGGAGATCTTCCGCTACATGACGCTGCCGCACCTGCGGCAGTACCTGGAGCTGTCCGCGCTGCTCGGCTCGATCTACGTGGTGCAGAACTTCGACGCGGTCTTCACGATCACGTCGGGCGGCCTCGGTACGGCGAACCTGCCGTACACGATCTACCAGACCTTCTACACCGCTCACGACTACGGACGCGCCTCCGCGGCCGGCGTCATCGTGGTGATCGGCACGATCGCGATCGCGACGTTCGCCCTGCGGTCGGTGTCGACACTGTTCCGAGAGGAGACGGGCCGATGAGTGGCGGCGTGACGATCGTTACCGGCAAGAAGAACCGGGGCGGTGGGTTCGTCCTCAGTGGGCTCGCGTGGGTCGTCGGCCTGCTGTTCGTGATGCCGGTGCTGTGGATGCTGCTGACCTCGTTCCACTCCGAGGAGGACGCGGCCAAGAACCCGCCGGACATCGCGGCTCCGTTGAGCCTCGGCGGTTACAAGGCGTTCTTCGACACCGGACCCTGGCCGTCGCTGGCGAACTCGTTGACGGCGAGTGTGCTGTCCACGCTGCTCGTGCTCCTGCTGGCGTTCCCGGCCGCGTACGCGCTGTCGATCCGGCCGGTTCGCAAGTGGACCGATGTCCTGTTCTTCTTCCTGTCCACGAAGATGCTGCCGGTGGTGGCCGGTCTGCTGCCGATCTATCTGTTCGCGCAGTCGGTGGGGTTCCTGGACAACATCTGGCTGTTGATCATTCTCTACACCTCGATGAACCTGCCGATCGCGGTCTGGATGCTGCGCAGCTTCCTGTCCGAGGTACCGGTGGAGATCCTCGAGGCGGCCTCGGTCGACGGCGCGTCGCTGACCAGGACGCTCCGGTCCGTGGTCGCGCCGGTCGTGACCCCGGGGATCGCCTCGGCGGCGCTGATCTGCTTCATCTTCAGCTGGAACGAGCTGCTCTTCGCCCGGGTGCTGACCGGTACGGTGGCGCAGACGGCGCCGGTGTTCTTGACTGGGTTCGTGACCAGCCAAGGATTGTTCCTCGCCAAGGTGTGTGCCGCGTCGATCGTGGTCTCGCTGCCCGTGTTGATCGCCGGCTTCGCGGCCCAGGACAAGCTCGTCCAGGGTCTGTCGCTGGGGGCGGTCAAGTGACCCAGCTGAACACGGCCGCAGTGGGTGCGCTCGGCAAGGAGATCGCCGTACCGGCTTATGACCGTACGACGGTCAGCCCGGGCATCGTGCACTTCGGGGTCGGCGGGTTCCACCGGGCCCACCAGGCGATGTACCTCGACGCGTTGATGAACGACGGCAAGGCGCTCGACTGGGGCATCGTCGGCGTCGGCGTGCTGCCCCAGGACAAGCGCATGTACGACGTCCTGTCCGCGCAGGATCACCTGTACACCCTGGTGATCAAACACCCGGACGGGACGCTCGAGCCGCGCGTGATCGGGTCGATCGTGGACTACCTGTTCGCGCCGGACGACGCCGACGCCGTACTGGATCGGCTCGTGGATCCGTCCACGCGGATCGTCTCGCTGACGATCACCGAGGGCGGGTACCACGTGAACCAGGTGACGGGGGAGCTGGACACGTCCGACGCCGGGCTGGCCGCCGACCTCGAACCGGGTGCGACGCCGGGGAGCGCGTTCGGGTTCGTGGTCGAGGCGCTGGCCCGGCGACGGGCGGCCGGGGTGCCGCCGTTCACGGTGATGTCGTGCGACAACATCCCGGGGAACGGGCAGGTGGCTCGCAAGATGCTCGCCGCCTTCGCGCGGTTGAAGGATCCCGAGCTCGCGGATCACCTGGAGAACGAGGTCCGGTTCCCGAACTGCATGGTGGACCGGATCACGCCGGTGACCACCGATGCGGACCGTTCGGCGTTGTCCGAGCGGTTCGGGATCGAGGACGGCTGGCCGGTGGTGTGCGAGCCGTTCACCCAGTGGGTGCTCGAGGACGACTTCGGGGGTGAGCGACCGGCGTACGAGGAGGTCGGCGTTCAGATCGTCGACGACGTCGAGCCGTACGAGTTGATGAAGCTGCGGCTGCTGAACGCGTCTCACCAGGCACTGTGCTACCTCGGGTATCTGTCCGGCTACCGGTATGCGCACGAGGTCTGCCAGGACAAGCTGTTCATCGACTTCCTGCTCGGCTACATGACCGAGGAAGGGACGCCGACGCTGCCGCCGGTGCCTGGGGTCGACCTGGATCGGTACCGCCATCAGCTGATCGAGCGGTTCGCCAACCCGGAGGTCAAGGACACGCTCGCGCGGTTGTGCGCGGAGAGCTCGGACCGGATCCCGAAGTGGCTGGTCCCGGTGATCCGGGAGCAGCTCGCGGCCGGCCGCGAGATCAAGCGGTCCGCGCTCGTCGTCGCGTCGTGGGCCCGGTACGCCGAGGGCGTGGATGAGCAGGGTGAGCCGATCGAGGTGGTTGACCGGCTGCGCGACAAGCTCGTCGAGCGGGCGCAACACAACCGCGAGGACTCGCTCGTGTTCATCTCGGACCCGGATCTGTTCGGGGACCTCGCGTCGGACGACCGCTTCGTCGCGCAGTACCAGGCGGCGTTGCAGTCGCTCCACGAGATCGGCGCGCGGCGAACGGTCGAGTCGCTTTAGGGTGAGACCCGGACCGCCAACACTCACCAAGTCGTCCCGAGGACCCCGCAGCCGTCTCAGCTGAGCGTGGGTGCGGTGGCTCGGCGGAGGTTGATGAGTGGGGGCGGTCCGCCCGTCCGTTCGCGAGAAGGAGCCCGAATGCCTGAGCCGAGACTGGTGGCCGGGGTGGACTGTTCCACCCAGGCGACCAAGGTGGTCGTGTGCGATGCCGAGACCGGCGCGGTACTGCGGGAGGGCCGGGCGCCGCATCCGGACGGGACGCAGGTCGACCCACAGGAGTGGTGGAAGGCGTGGGAGATCGCGTCGGACGGCCTGCTCGATGGGGTCGAGGCGATCGCCATCGGTGGGCAGCAGCACGGCATGGTCCTTCTCGACGAGGCCGGCGAGGTCGTCCACCCGGCCGTGTTGTGGAACGACACCAGCTCCGCGGATGCGACCGCTGAACTGATCGCGGAGCTCGGTGGCCCGGAGGCGTGGGCCGAGGCGGTCGGCTCGATGCCGGTGCCGTCCTTCACCGTCACCAAGCTGCGCTGGATCCGCGACACCGCCGCCACCGACCCGGTACGCCGGGACGCGGTCGCGCGGGCCGCGGCCGTCGTACTGCCACACGACTGGATGACTCATCAGCTGGCCGCTGATCGCAGTGGCATCGACGGGATCACCACGGATCGTGGCGACGCGTCCGGGACCGGCTGGTGGTCGCCTGCCACGAACAGCTACCGCGAGGATCTGGTGGAGCGTGCCTTCGGGCGCTCGCTCAGGCTTCCCCGCGTCGCCGGTCCGGCGGAGATCGTCGGCCGTACGGCGTCCGGCGCCGCCCTGGCCGCAGGGACCGGGGACAACGCTGCGGCCGCACTCGGTCTCGACCTGCAGGTCGGCGATGTCGCGATCTCGCTCGGAACCAGCGGTACGGCGTTCGCCCGGTCCGCGCACTCGACCGCGGACTCGAGTGGCTTCGTCGCCGGGTTCGCCGACGCGACCGGTGAATACCTGCCGCTCGTCTGCACGCTGAACGCGGCCCGCGTGATGTCGGCGACCGCGCAGTTGCTCGGCATGACGCTGCCCGAGTTCGACGAAGCCGTCCTCTCGTCACCCGGCAGCCAAGGGCTCGTCCTCCTGCCCTTCCTCGACGGCGAGCGCACGCCCGACCTCCCGCACTCCACCGGCCTCGTCTACGGCCTCACCCGCGCCACGATGCAGCCGGCCACCATGGCTCGCGCCGCGGTCGAGGGCCTGCTCTGCGGCCTGGCCGACGCGGTCGACGCCCTCCGCGCGCAAGGCATCCCCGTCAACCGCCTGCTCCTGCTCGGCGGCGGCGCCCGCTCCCGCGCCGTACAGGCTCTTGCTCCGGCTCTGCTCGGTGCTGAGGTCGTCCTCCCCGAACCAGCCGAGTACGTCGCCCTCGGTGCTGCCCGGCAAGCCGCCTGGGCGCTCACCGGCACCCTGCCCACTTGGCCGGTCCCCCTCGGCAAGCCCGAACCGGCGATCACCCTCGACGCCGACCAGATCCGCGCCAACTACGCCCAGGTCCTCACCAACACCCGCCCCCTACTGTCCGCGCCGTACAACGGGAGCTGACCCGTATCGACTAGCTCCAGGTGTCGTGGCGGAGGGTGGTTCCTTCGGTCCACCAGTGCTGGGCGGCGTTGGTGGCGTCCAGGGACCAGACGTGTTGGGAGGAGCCTACGGATGTGGCGGTCGGGTCACCGGTGATGCCGGTGCCGATGGTTTCGCGGACGAGGCCGGTGCTGGGGGACCAGGAGACGTGGACCAACTCTCCTGCTGTGGTGCGGTGCCAGAGGTGCTGGGCGTCGCCGACTTGGAGGAAGGCGGGACGGCCGACTGCGCCGCCTGTGGACCAGACGTCGGTTCGCCAGCCTTCGCGGGCGTTCCACCACCAGTGCCGGAGGTCGCCGTTCGAGGTGGTTGCCCAGATGTGCTGGGCGTCGCCGATCTGCGCGGTGACCGGGTCCCCGGTGACGTCGCTGCCGATCGTCTCGCTCCGGAATCCCTGGGGTCCCGTCCACCAGATGTGCCGGATGCGACCATCAGTGGTTCGTACGACGACATGCTCGGCATCTGCAACCAGGAGCGCACTCGGCCGTCCGGCGAGCCCGTCGCCCCAGGTGTTGCGCTGGACGGCTTGTCCGGGTGCCCACCACCAGTGCTGAAGGTTGCCGGAGACATCGACTGCCCAGGTGTGTTGAGCGTTCCCGTTCACCAGTGCGGCCGGGTCGCCGGCCAATCCGGTTCCCCAGGTGTCGTGGTAGCTGCCGCTCGCCGGGTCCCAGAACGAGTGCTCCAATGCACCACTCGTCGATCGCCAGAACACGTGCTGCTGCGCGCCGTACAGGAGGGAGACCGGTTGCCCGGCGACCGCCGTACCCCAGCTGTCGTTGTGCATCCCGTCGCGGCTGTCCCAGAACCAGTGCCGCAACGTGCCGGTCGAGCTCGTCGCGAAGAGATGCTGCTGGTACTGCGTCAGGAAGACCTGCCCTGCCTCGACCGCTGACCGACTCCCCACCGGTACGGCGGCTCCCGCACCCGGCCAGGCGCGACACGTCCCACCCGCGTCATAGTCGGTCGCGATCTGGAACACGGACTTCCCGTCCGCCGAGCCGAGCAGCGGATTACTCCAGGTCGGACAAACCCCGTTCCCCGGATCCGGAATCTGCACCGGCGCGGTCACCTCGAACCAGTCCCCGTGCCCGCTCGCCGCGTTCCCGAAGAACATCTTCCCGTCGCCGGCCGCGAAGCTCCCGTCGGCGTTCCGGACCCGCATCGAGTTCAGTACGACGGTATTCCCGCTCACCGTGATCGTCGGCGTACTGGCTGGGTATCGCCCGTCCGCCGTCCGCACCCGGGTACCGGCATCGGTCGCCGTACCCCAGTTCCACCCGTCGGTCGACCAGCGGACGTAGGCCTCGCAGACGTGCGAGCCACCGCAGATCTCGTAGCTCATCAGATAACTACCGTCCGGAACCTTCCGTACGACGGCCATCCCCGGCCGGGCCGTCGTATCGGCCAACGCCACCACGTCCCGCGGTCCCGTCCACGTCACGCCGTCGGCCGACGCATGCTCGACCAGCTTCTGGCTGTGTAGGCCGTCGGTCTCGTCGGAGTAGAACATCACCAGCCGCCCATCGGTCGCGACCGTGAACTCGGGCTCCCAAGTGCCGGCCGCGCTCGGCGACTTGTCCACCTCGGCCAGGAACGTCCACGTCCGGCCTTGGTCCGCCGACTTCCACACGTGTTCGCTCATCCGCCGACCGGCTCCGGCGTCAGCGCCCATCGACGCCGCCCACAGCAGGGTTCCGGCAGGCATCGCGCCGACGGCCTGCGGCAGTTCGTAGAGCGTATGGCAGCACATGCCGTACTTGTTGTCCGGATCGTTGGCCTCGCCCAGCTTGGTGAAGGTCAGCCCGTTGTCGGTGCTGTGGTGGATCGCGCCGACCCAGTCCTTGCCGTTGTTCGTGACCAGGGCAGCGACCAGCGTCCCGTTGCCCTGCGCCTGATGCTCGAGCCGGATCACCCTTGGATAGAAGGCGTAGCCGGCTGCCATCGGCGTCCCGCCACCGATCGGCACAGCCTGGGCCGGCATCGGCAGGCACACAGCCAGGAAAATCACGACCAACCCCGCAAGCACTTTGCGCATGTGTTGACGGTGCCGCAGTGTCCTACAGGTGGAGAACCCCTTCGACTCCAGCCGAAACGTCAGACCCTCGGGCCGAGCGGATCCTCCGTGGGAGGGGTGGGGGTACGGCGGACATCGTCGGTGAGGGAGCGGTCGGGGAGCCAGATGATGAAGGTGCTGCCGACGCCCAGCTCGGAGTGCAGGGCGACGGTGCCGCTGTGGGACTCGGCGATCTGGCGGACGATCGCGAGACCGAGGCCCGCGCGGCGTTGGCCCGTGGAGGGAACGGTGGCCGGCGGTTGCGGGCGGCCGGCCCGGTAGAAGCGATCGAAAACGCGGTCGGCGTCGTCGGCGGAGATGCCAGGGCCTTCGTCACGGACGGCGATCCACGCCCAGCCGTTCTGACTGCCGACGGCCAGGATGAGCTGACTGCCGCCACGGGCGAGCCGGACCGCGTTCGAGAGCAGGTTGTCGACCGCGCGGCGCAACGCGGTCGCGTCGCCGGCGGCGATCGGTCCGGGCGACAGACGTCGTACGACGTGGAGTTCGCGATCCGCGGTGAGCAGGTCGTACTCCTCGGCCGCCTCGCTCGCGATCGTCGCGAGGTCGACGTCGGCGTCCACGAACGCAGGTGACGACCGCCGGGCCGAAGCGAGCAGATCCTCGACCAGCCGGGTCATCCGCTGGATCGCGCGGCTCACCATCGCGGTCGCCTGCGCGCGTTCCTCGGACGGAGTGTCGTCATGCGCCAGTACGGCGTCGACGTTCGCCTGGATGACCGCGAGCGGATTGCGCAGTTCGTGGGAAGCGTCGTCGACCAGTTGGCGTTGTGCGACGAACGCGGACTCGAGTCGCTCGAGCATGTCGTCCACGGTGTCACCAAGGTTGCGCAGCTCATCGCGTGGACCTTCGAGAGCGATTCGCCGGGAGAGGTCGGTCGCGGAGATCTCCTGCGCGGTCTCGGTGATCCGCCGTACCGGTCGTAGTGCGCGCCCCGACAACCACCAGCCGGTTCCGAGGCTCACCAGGAAGAGCGCACCCATGCCGGCCGCGGAATACGTCCGCAGTGTTTCGAGGGTCTGGTAGTTGACTGCGGACTGCACGCTGGAGAGCTCAGCGGCCTCGATCCGGTAGCCGTCCTTGATCTGCCAGTGCCCTTCGTGGTCCTTGTAGGTCTTGTTCACTGTGATCGGATTCAGCGGCTGCGGATTCAGGTAGGCCCGAAGGGCGAAGTAGACCCCGGCCAGCATCAGCGCCGACAGGGCGATCAGGACGGCGGAGTAGGTCAGCGTCAGCCGGAAGCGGATCGTCTGGGTGAACGGTGGGAGGTTCATGTGTCGTCACCTCGGAGGCGGTAGCCGCGGCCGATCACTGTCTCGAGCACTGCTTCTTCCCCGTCCTGGGTGAGCTTGCGACGCAACGTCCCGACCGTCACCCGGACGCTCTGGGTGAACGGGTCCGCGTTCTCGTCCCAGACATGTTCGAGCAGTTCCTCGGCCGACACGACATGACCGGGCCGCGACATCAGATACCGCAGTACGCCGAACTCCTTGAGGGTCAACGCGAGTTCGCGACCGTTCCGGGTGGCCAGGTGGCGGGCTGAATCGAGGACGAGGTCGCCGACGTGCAGTTGGGTGCTGCCGTTCGTTACGTCGCGGCGCAGCAGCGCGCGGATCCGGGCCAGCAGCTCGACCAGCGCGAACGGCTTCGTTAAATAGTCGTCGGCGCCTTCGTCCAGACCGCGGACCCGATCGGCCAGCGAGGCCCGCGCGGTCAGCATCAGCACCCGCAGTTCCCGTCCGGAGGCGACCTCGATCTCACCGCGGCGGACCGCCCGGCACAGGTCGAGCCCGCTGGTGTCCGGCAGTGTGATGTCCAGGATCGCCAGGTCGTACGCCGTGGTCGCCAGCTTCTCCACCGCCTCGGCCCCGGTCAGTGCCGTGTCCACGGCATAACCGGCCCGACCGAGTCCGGAGCGCAGCGCGCTGACCAGGCCTTCCTCGTCCTCCACCACCAGTAGTCGCACCAGACCAAGGTAGCGGTGTTGGCCGAGTCCGCCGGTCAGCTCTTTCGCTCGGCTTTCGTTCTCCTTTCCGGTCGTTTTCGCACCCCCTTGATGAGGTGGGGAGCAATCCAACCGAAGGAGCTTCTCGATGAACATCCCAGGCAAGCGGCTCGTCCTCGGTGCGGCGGTTGCCGTGGCGGCCCTGGGGACCGGTGGGGTCGCCTACGCGGTGGGAGGCGACGACCCGGCGCCGGAGCAGGGCTACGTGACCTATGACCAGAGTGCGGCGGACCACGGCGACTGCCCGAACGAGAATGTCGGCAAGGGCCAGACCCAGCCTGAGCAGAACCCGGCCGGCGACGCATGACCGAGACACATGTTGCGCGTCCCGGTGTGACGGCGGCCGCCCTTGAGCACGCGTTGTTCGAGGTGAAGCGGGTCGTCGTCGGCCAGGACCAGCTGGTCGAGCGGATGCTGGTCGGATTGCTTGCCCGAGGCCACTGTCTGTTGGAGGGTGTGCCTGGAGTCGCCAAGACGCTCGCGGTCCGAACCCTGGCCGAAGTGATCGGTGGTCGGTTCGCCCGGCTTCAGTTCACCCCTGACCTTGTTCCCGGCGACATCATGGGTACCCGGATCTGGCGACCGTCGACCGAGGGCTTCGACACCGAGCTCGGACCGATCTTCGCCAACCTTGTCCTCGCCGACGAGATCAACCGGGCCCCGGCCAAGGTGCAGTCGGCGTTGCTGGAGGCGATGGCCGAGAACCAGGTCAGCATCGGTGGCACCAGCTACCGGCTGCCCGACCCGTTCCTCGTGCTCGCCACCCAGAACCCGATCGAGTCCGATGGCGTCTACGCGCTTCCCGAGGCACAGCGGGACCGGTTCCTGCTCAAGATCACCGTCGATTACCCGAGCCCGATCGAGGAGCTGACGATCCTGCAGCGGATGAGCGCCCGGCGCCCCCACGCGAACGCCGTACTGACTCCGGAGCAGGTCCATCAGTTGCAGCAGGCAACGGAAGAGGTGTTCGTCCACAACGCCGTGGCCGAGTACGTCGTCCGCCTGGTGCACGCGACTCGTGCTCCGCAGCAATACGGGCTGGCGGATCTGGCCGGCGTACTGGAGTTCGGGGCGAGCCCACGGGCGACCCTCGGTCTGGTCGCGGCAGGTCGGGCGCTGGCGCTGCTGCGCGGTCGGGACTACGTACTGCCGGCTGATGTGTACGACGTCGCTCTCGACGTGATGTCGCATCGCTTGGTGCTCACGTTCGACGCACTCGCGGACGGGGTCGATCCGCGGTCGATCGTCGCGCGGATCCTGCACACCATCGAGCAGCCCCACGTCGTACCGTCAGATTCAGAAGCCGCCTGATGAGGGGCCCGGATCTCCTTGCGGGTCGTGAACGCGCGTTGCGGGCGCTCGAGCTGACGGTGAAGCGGAAGCTGGAAGGGTTTCTGCACGGCGACATCACCGGGCTGCGCAGTGGTCCGGGCAGCGAGCCGAACGAGGCGCGGCCGTACCAAGCCGGTCAGGACGACGTCCGCCGGATGGACTGGAACGTGACCGCGCGGTCGCTCGACCCGCACGTCCGGGCCCCGCTTGCCGAGCGGGAGCTGGAGACCTGGGCGCTGCTGGATGCGTCCGCCAGCATGGATTTCGGGACCGCGCTCAGCGAGAAGCGTGATCTGGCGATCGCGATCGTCGGCGCGCTCGGCCTGCTGGCGAGCGGCCCCGGGAACCGGCTCGGTGTCCGGATCGCGATCGGCGACGAGGTACGACGCGTACCCGCAGCCGGTGGTCCGGCCCAGCTTCGGCGGTCCCTGCGCACACTGCTTTCGTTGCCCAGGGCAACGCCAGGTGAGTACCCATCGACCGACCTTGCGCGCGCGATCTCGCGGCTGAACCGCGAACATCCGCGGCCGGGGCTCCGCGTGGTCGTCTCCGACTTCCACGACGATCCGTTCACGCCAAGAATCGTCGCCGGTGGATCCATCGGGCGAGCCGCCGCCGGGCGTTCAGGTGACGGTGAGGGCGCGCTCGGCTGGGCCGATGCGTTGCGCCGGCTCTCCGCGCGGCACGAGGTGCTGGCGATCGAGGTCCTCGATCCGCGGGAGCTCGAACTGCCCGAGGTCGGCCTGCTCACGCTGGTCGATCCCGAGACCGGTCGCCGTCGCGAAGTACAGACGAGCAGCAAGCGACTACGACGCCGGTACGCCGAAGCGATGGCCGCGCACCGGGAGCGGACCACTCAGGCGATCCGTGGTGCCGGTGCCGCGCATCTGGTGTTGCGGACCGACAACGACTGGGTCCGCGACGTCGCCGCCTTCGCCACCTCCCGCCGTCGGGCCAGCGTCCGGCGGTCCCCGACTTCGAGGACCGGTGTCCGATGAGATTCGAGCAACCCCTGTGGCTCTGGCTGCTGGTGCTCGTCGCGGCCCTGGTCGCGGCATATCTGATCGCCCAGCGCCGACGGAGCAAGTACGCCGTCCGATTCGCGACCCTGCCGATGCTGGAGAAGGTCGCCCCCCATCGGCCCGGCTGGCGCCGGCACGCGCCGGCCGCGGCCTTCCTCGCAGCCCTGACAGTGTTGACGATCGCGATCGCCCGGCCGGTGGCCGACATCCGCGTTCCGCGGGAGCGAGCCACGGTCGTGGTCGCGATGGACGTGTCGAACTCGATGGCCGCGACCGATGTGGCGCCGAACCGGTTCGAGGTCGCCAAGCAGGCGGCGATCGAGTTCGTGCAGAACCTGCCGGAGAAGTTCAACGTCGGCCTGGTCGCGTTCGCCCGGACCGCGACGGTGGCGGCGGCTCCGAGCACCAACCACCAGGCCACGGTCGACGCGATCAACGGTCTGCAGTTGCGGGACAGCACCGCGATCGGGGACGCCGTACTGACCAGCCTGCAAGCGATCCGGACGATCGACCCGGATGATCCGCCGCCGAGCCGGATCGTGCTGCTCTCCGACGGTGGCAACACCTCGGGCAGCCCGATCGACGAGGCCGCGCAGGCCGCCGTACAGGCTGGTGTTCCGGTGTCGACGATCGCCTACGGTACGCCGGAGGGCACGGTCAACCTGGATGGACGCGAGGTTCCGGTTCCGGCGGACACGCAGGCGCTGCAGACGCTGGCCGAGTCGACCAACGGCTCGTCCTACGCGGCCGAGTCCGACGAGCAACTCCGAGACGTCTACTCCGATCTGCAGTCCTCGATCGGGTGGACCACCGAACCGCGCGAGATCACCAACCTCGTCGCCGGTATCGCCCTGGCCGCGGCGCTCCTGGCCGCACTGGCCTCTCTCCTCTGGTTCTCCCGCCTCCCGTAGTAGGAGCCCGACATGTCTCCACACCTAGGAAAGCCCTTCCGCGGCCCGGACTACATTCCCGGGCCTCCGCCGGTGGCACCGCCACCTGTCGCAGCACCTGCTCCGCCCACCTTCTCCGTCACCCCGGCCTCCGCCGCGCCACTGGCTCCCCCCTCTCTGGTGGCGGCGGCACCTCAGGCCGGGGTGACGGGTCCACCCGGTAACCGACGTACAGGCTTGGTGCTTGGGACGTTGACGTTGTCGTTGGTTGCAGGCGGCTTGGCGGGCGCGGTCACAGGTGGTCGGGAGAGCGGAGTGGAGTTGCCGCAGGCGGCGGCTCCAGCGGGCGGGGCGCCGCAGGGGTCGATCTCGGCGGCAGCGGCGAGCGTGCTGCCGGGTGTGGTGTCGGTGCGCGCAGGCCAGGCCACCGGCTCCGGATTTGCGATCGACCCGCAGGGGCACGTGGTCACCAACGCCCATGTGGTGGAAGGAGCGAGCGATGTATCACTGGTCCTGTCGAGCGGCCGCCAGGTCGACGCGGACGTTCTCGGCGTCGACGCGAACAACGATCTCGCCGTCCTCCAGGTCTCGACCGCCGACGCGTCGGGACTGCGCGCGCTCACGCTCGGCCGGTCCGCACAGCTGCATGTCGGCGACCCGGTCCTGGCCGTCGGTTCACCACTAGGCCTGGAAGGAACCGTCACCGCCGGCATCGTCAGCGCCGTCGACCGCCAGGCCCGCTTCGGTGACAACAACACCCGCCAGTCCGCCATCCAGACCGACGCCGCCATCAACCCGGGCAACTCCGGCGGCCCCCTCGTCAACGCCGCCGGTCAGGTCGTCGGCGTCAACACCGCCATCGCCACCCTCGGCAGCTCCCGCTCCGGCAGCATCGGCATCGGCTTCGCCATCCCCGTCGACCGCATGACCACCATCGTCCGAGGCCTGATCGACTGAAACGCTGTCTCAGTGTCGAGAACACCGTATTGGCAGCGTCCGCCCACTACAGTTGAGGGATGGTGTATTTCGGTGGGTTGCTGGCGCTGATCGGGCTGGGCACGTTGGTGTTCCGGGACGCCGACGTCATCGGTCTGCCGGCGCCAGTGGTGGGCGTGGCCTTGCTGGTGATCGGGGCCGGGGCATCGGTGTTCGGCTTCCTCCGGAAGCGGAAGGTCCGGGCGCGGAAGATCGCCAAGGGCGAGCCGGTGCCGGTCGGCGATGTGATCGAGCGGGCGCGGGCGTTACCGCGGCTGATCCGGGCCGCCCGGCAGGGGACGTACGGCGAGCTGCCGAAGAGCCGGATGGCGTTGTGGGTGTTCGCGCTGGTCTATCTGGTCTCGCCGATCGACATCCTGCCGGACCTGCTCCCAGTCATCGGTGTCACCGACGACGCCGGCGTCCTGGTCTGGCTGCTGACCAGCGTCTCGACCGCCGCCGGCCTCTACATCAACCACGAACGCCAAGAGATCCGTCAGCGCCCACTCGACTGACCAGCCGACTCCAGCAAGGCTTCGGCCACCGCCGTTCGCGCATACAGCACGACGCGCCCCGCTCGGTGTGCCGTCACCAAACCACCGGACCGTAGCGCGCTCAGGTGCTGGGACACCCCGCCTGCCGTCATCGCAGTACGCCGAGCCAAGTCCGTCGTCGACCGCGGTGCGTCCAGCAGGCAGAGCAAGGCGGCCCGGGAGTTCCCCAGTACGGCGGCCAGACCGGCCGGTGTGGCCTGCGCGGAGTCGTCCCACAGCGTGGCGACGCCGCGCGCCGGGTAGGTCAAGGTCGGCTGCCACGGCGGGATCGTGCTCGAGTGCACCGTCGGCCAGACGAACGCGGACGGGATCAGCAAGAACCCCTCGCCCGCCAGCTGCCGGGCGCCCTGGAACCTGCGGTGCCGGATGAACAAGGTTCCGTCGCGCCACCGCACGGTGTCGGCGAGGTCTGCGAACAACCCGGCTGGTCCGGCCTGCCCGAGCTGACGCCCGCGATACATCACGTCGCTGTCGAGCAGCGCCCGGATCCGTCCCCAGTGCGGCGCGATCGCCAACTCCCAGTACGCGCTGATCTGATCGGCCAACCGCGTGATCCCCGCAGCAGGGTCGGCGTACAGGTCGGCCACTGCCTGCGACGGCAGATCGCCCGGCGCCGGAGGGCGCAGCCGTCGCGGCAGCTGAACCTCAGTGAGTGACCCCAGGGGATGTCGCCGTGCATAAGCCAGTACGTCGAGGTCCGCGCGCACCTGGTCGGGCGACACCCGCCGCAGCGCCCCGAGCTCACCTTCCAGCTCCGGTAACGGACTCTGTGGCGGCGGAGTCAGGAAGTCCGCGAGGTACCAGACGTCCGGATCGATCAGATCGAACAGCAGGCCCAGCTCGGTCCCGGCGATCCGTTCCCGTGCGGTCCGCGCCCACCGGCCGTGGAACTGGTGCGGCCGCCGCGTTCTCAGCAGCCGCACACTCGCGACGACCTCCCACAACGGCGAGACCGCCAGCCGCATCCGGGCCAGGTCGGGAACTGTGAAGGTGATCGTCAGCATTTAGCTCAGACTAAATCACTTCAACCACCCGGACGCCAGGGCCGAAGCTGGCCGCATCGACCCAGCGAAAGGAATCCCATGCCCACCCAACCTCGTCTGAAGATCGGCGACCTGGATGTCAACCGGCTCGGCTTCGGCGCCATGCGCATCTCCGGCTACTACCGCCCGGACACCGACCGGACCGAGGCGATCCGGGTTGCCCGCCGTGCCGTCGAGCTCGGCGTCGACTTCATCGACACCGCCGATTCGTACGGACTGGGCGCCAACGAGGACCTGCTCGCCGAGGCCCTGCACCCGTACGGCGACGTCGTCATCGCGACCAAGGTCGGCCGCACCCGGCCGTCGCCGGGCGAATGGACACCGTGCGGGCGCCCGGAGTACCTGAAGCAGGCCGCCGAACTGAGCCTGCGCAGGCTGAAGATCGACCAGATCGACTTGCTCCAGCTGCACCGGATCGACCCGACAGTCCCGGCCGCCGATCAATTCGGCGCGCTGGCCGAACTGGTTGCCGAAGGCAAGGTACGCCGTCTCGGCCTCTCCGAGGTCACCGTCGATCAGCTCCGCGAGGCGCGCGCGACACTCGACGTCGTGAGCGTGCAGAATCGCTACAACGTGACCGATCGCGAACACGAGGACGTGCTCGACTACTGCACGACCGAGGGCATCGCGTTCGTCCCGTTCGTCCCGATCGCGAACGGTGAGCACGCCGGATCACCGGAGTTGGCTGCGATCGCGCAGGAACTCGACGCGACCGCCGCGCAGCTCTCGCTTGCCTGGCTCTTGCACCGCTCACCTGTGGTCGTTCCGATCCCCGGCACGAGCTCGCTCAAGCACCTTGAGGAGAACGTCGCGGCTGCCGCACTCGATCTGACCCCCGAACACCTCGCCCGGCTGGAGGCCCTCAACCCCTGAGCCAGTCTTCGACGTCGCCCGCGGCCTCGTCGGGATGCTGATAGGCGAACAACTGCAGAGGATCAGTCGGTACGTCGGAAGTCCGGCACGCCAAGCGGGTTGCCGCGTTCACCAGCTCGCGCGCCGCGGACAGCACGAGCTCGGCTTGGGCCAGCGCCGCCTCCGGGTCGTCCAGTTCGGCCGCCGAGCGAGCCAGGTCTGAGACCTCGCAGGCTTGGTAGGCCATCGCCAACTGGGCCCTGTTCATCCGAATGCTCGCACGAAGAACAGGACGGTCATCGCGACCGCGATGACCAGGACCAGGGTCCGCAGTACGACGTGGGGGAGCCGCCGTACTGCGTGGGCTCCCAGGTAGCCGCCGATGATCGCGCCGCACAGCATGGAGATCAGGTGCCGGGGCTCGTCGAGCACATCGGCGGCGAACACGAAGATGACCGCCGCCGTCAGGAACACAGCGCCGACCTGGATGACTCGCAACGGCGTACCGCGAGCGGTGTCGAGGGAGGTGGTGGCGGTCCAGAAGGCCAGCATCATCACGCCGACGGCGCCGCCGAAGTAGCCACCGTAGATCGAGAGCAGGAACTGCCCGGCCAGGATGACCGCCGGTCCTGGAGTGCCGAGGTTGATCGCGCGGTTCAACCGCTTGCCGAACGCGAGGATCAGCGTCGCGAAGGCGAGCAGCCATGGCAGCGCCAGATCGAAAGATGCCGAGGGCAACCACAACAGCAAGCCGGCGCCCAGTGCGCCGCCGAGCACGCTGGCCAGCGTCAGCCGCAGCGTCGACACCTGCTCGAACACGGTCACCTGGCGCCGATAGACCCAGGCGCTGGTCGCGTTGCCCGGGAGCAGCGCGACCGTCGAGGTCGCGTTGGCCATCACCGGTGGCATGCCGCCCGCGACCAAGGCGGAGAGTGCGACGAAGCTCCCGCCGCCGCCCACGGCGTTCAGGGCGCCGGCAGCGATACCGGCCAGCAGGATCATCAGCACTCTTCGAGGATCAGGCCTGGATCGGGAGTCCACAATGCGCGATCCCCGTAGTCAGCCTAAGGCTGAGGCGTAGGCTGAATCCATGCGGTACGACCTGGATGACCTTCGCCTGTTCACGCAGGTCGCTGCCGAGGGCTCGATCACCGGCGGCGCGCGGGCAATGCACCTCAGCCTGCCTTCAGCCAGCGCGCGGGTCAGAGCTCTGGAAGCGCAGGCCGGCGTACCGCTGCTGATCCGCGAGCGCCGAGGCGTCCGCCTGACTCCTGCCGGCGCCACCTTGGCTCGGCACGCCCGCGAGGTGCTGGCCGAGACCACCCGCCTGGACAGCGCGGTCGCGTCGTACGCCGTCTCTGGGACCGAGCCGGTTCGCCTGGTCGCCGGTGGGTCGGCGATGCACCAGCTCGTCCCGGCCGCGCTGGCCACATTCCTCCGCGATCATCCGGAGTACGACGTCAACGTGAAGGAACGCCGTACCGTCCGGAGCGTCAAGATCCTTGCCGCCGGAGAGGCCGATCTCGGCGTGATCCTCGACGACGAACCGACCCCGCTCCGGACCGAACCGCTCGCCGACGACTCGCTCGTCGTGATCGGCCAGGCCGGCGGTGTCCTCGCGGGACGAACCTCGATCGCGTACGCCGAGGTTGCCGAGCACCCGCTGGTCGCGCTCGACCGCGTCTCCCCACTGACGCTGTGGATGGAAGAGCGCCTCGGTCCACACGCACCCGTACCGCGCTATCGGACCCTCGTGCCGACCCTCCACACGCTGATCACCCTCGCAACGGCTGGCGCAGGTCTCGCCATCGTCCCGCGCCGAGCCGTCGACGCGTTCACCTCGATCGACATCTGCCCGCTGCAGGACTCATGGTCCATCCGCGCCCATCTACTCTGCTACGCCGCCAACGCCCCGCAGCCGGCCTTCCTCCTGGCCGAGCATCTCCGCGCGGCGGCCGGTCGCTAGCCGAGGCGCCGTGCGATGCCGTCGATGAGGAGATCGAGGCCTAGCTCGAACGACTCGGCCGGACTCAGGTGGCGGGCGTCGCGGACGCTGCGCTCCAGGCTGGGGTAGTTCCCGGTGGCGAACATGCGAGTGAGGTAGGGGCCGGTCAGGTGCTGGTACTCCCGCTCGTTGAGACCGGTGGCCTCCTCGGCTCGACGCTCGGTGAGCTCCTTGCGGACAGCGCCACTCACGTAAGAGTTGAGCGCTCCGAGGGATCCCATCAGGAGGTCGACATCCTCGAGTCCGGTGGCCCGTAGAGCCGTCAAGGAAGCCTCGGTGCGCGCGAGCGCGGCTGGGCCGAACTGCGGGCGGCGGCCGAGCAGCTCGGCGAACCACGGGTGCTGCAGAGCTGCGTCCCGGGTGCCGTGGGCGATCGATCGCAGGACCTCGGACCACGTGGACCCGGTCGCGGGCGGAATCTCGGCGTACACGGCGTCGACCAGAAGATCGAGCAGTTCGTCCTTGGTGTCGACGTACCGGTAGAGCCGCATCGGGCCGACATCGAGCGCGCCGGCGACGTTCCGCACCGACACGGCCTCCAGCCCGTCGGCATCGGCGAGCGTGAGCGCCGCGTTCACGATCGCCACTCGGCTCAGGCGGCCCGGTACCCGCCGCTCGGGCGGTTCGGCTCGCTCCCAGATCAGGTCCACCACGAAGTGGACTTTACACCGTACCGATCGATACGGTGTATAAATTGATACACCGTATCGAAGGCGCTCTTTGATGAGGGGTTCTCGTGATTGTGATCGTTGGTGGTGGACCGGGTGGCCTCACGCTGGCTCGGGTCTTACATATGCGCGGTATCGAGGCCGTCGTCTACGAGCGAGATGTGTCGCGGGAGGCGCGGGTGCAGGGCAGCTCGCTCGACCTGCACGAGCAGACCGGGCAGGCGGCCCTGCGAGAGGCCGGTCTCGAGCAGGAGTTCCTCCGATTCGCCCGCCGTGAGGGCCAGGACCAACGGCTCCTCGATCACACGGGCACGATGCTGCTCGAGGAGACCACCCCGGACGACGCACCGATGGCTCGGCCGGAGATCGATCGCTCCGACCTGCGTGACCTGCTGCTGGACTCGATCCCCGTCGACTCCGTTCGCTGGGGTCGCGTCTTCAGCCACGCGGAGCAGGTCGACGACCGGTACGTCGTCCATTTCGTCGATGGTGATTCCGTCGAGTGCGACCTGCTGGTCGGGGCGGACGGCGCGAACTCCCGGGTTCGACTGCTGCTGTCCGACATCCGGCCCTCGTATGGCGGCCACACGCTGGTCCAGAGCTCCATTGCCGACGCCGATCGATCCCAGCCCGAGCTCGCCGCGATGGTCGGTCGCGGCAACTATTGGGTCTTCGGGCCGGACCGGCACCTGGCCGCACAGCGCAAGGGCGACGGCTCCATCGACGTCAGCATGTCGCTACCGAAGCCTCCCGAGATAGGCGTGGCGGTCGGGCTGCCCGCCGACTGGGCGCCGCAGTTCCATCGCCTGCTCGCGGCCTGTGACGCGCCGTTCGCGGTGCGCCCGATCAACGTGCTGCCGATGGACTTCAGTTGGGTGCATCGGCGTGGTGTCACGCTGCTCGGTGACGCGGCGCATTTGCTGCCGCCGGTCGGTGAAGGTGCGAACCTTGCCATGCTGGATGCGGCTGACCTCGCACGCGCGATCGCAGCTCATCCGCAGGACCTGGAGGCCGCGGTCCGCCTGTATGAGCCGGCCATGCTGGCCCGCGCGGCCAAGACGGCGAAGATGTCGGCTGCGGCCGCCGACCTACTGACCGGGCCGGACGCGGCGCAGAAGGTGCTGAGGTTCTTCCAGGGCGAACCACTCGGTTAGCGTGCGGGCATGGACGCGGGCGAAGCCATTCCTCTGCAGGCCTTCCAGGCGTTGCTGCACAGCAGCAACATCGCCATGGTGTGCCGAGCACTGAACATGTACCAGGTAGCGGCGTCGTACACGCAGGTGAGTGGGGGCAATCCGCTCGGCGAGCTTGCCGACGAGACGCGGCAGGTTGCGCTGCGGATCCTGGGCGGCCCGCCGGTCGAGGGAGGCGGAGAGATTCGCGCGGGTTTCGACCACCTCAGTGCGTTGAATGTCCTGGCCAGTGTTGGTCAGCCTGAGGATGCGGAGGTGCTGGCGCGGATCAGCGCCGAGACGACCGACGAGGAGGTGCGGGCGTTGGCTCAGCTTGTTGCCCGGTCAGTCGGATAGCGTGCAGGGCATGCGTGCTCTGACAGTGGAAGAAGCCCGGCAGCGGGCCGCGGACCTGACCGTGGGGTCGTACCTGGTCGCGTTCGATCTGACCGATCCCGGCGACACCTTCGAGGTGACCAGCCGGATCAGGTTCACGGCGGCCGGCGAGACGAGCTGGGTGGATGTGAAGCCGGAGCGGCTGCTCTCGGTCGAGCTGAACGGTCGGTCGCTCGATCCGGAGTCGCTCGCCGATGGTCGCTTCCCACTGGAGGGGCTGGAGGCTGAGAACGAACTGGTGATCCACGCCGTCCAGAAGTACTCCGTCGACGGCGAGGGGCTGGTTCGGTCGGTCGATGCGGCCGATGGGCGCGTCTACACCTATGGCATGTCGTCGTTGGAGTCGGCGCCTCGGTACTACCCGTGTTTCGACCAGCCCGATCTCAAAGCGCCGTACACGGTGACGGTGAAGTGCCCCGAGGACTGGGTGGTGCTCGGGAACGGTGCCGCCTCGCAGACAGCGCCAGGGCAGTGGGCGTTGGCTGAGACCAAGCCGCTGTCGACCTACTTCGTCGCGATCGCCGCCGGGCCGTTCCACCTGATCCGCAGCGAGTACGACGGGATCCCGCTCGGACTGGCGTGCCGGCAGTCGTTGAAGGAGCCGCTGGAGGCGGATGCGGAGGACCTGTTCCGGAGCACGCGAGATGCGTTCGACGCGTACCACCGGATGTTCGCGCAGCGGTACATGTTCGGCGAGTACTGGCAGGTGTTCGTCCCCGACTTCAACCTCGGCGCGATGGAGAACCCGGGCTGCGTCACGGTCTCCGACGACTTCCTGTTCCGGGCCCAGACGACCGAGGCCGAGCGCAGTACCCGGTCGCGCGTTCTGGTGCACGAGATGGCGCACATGTGGTTCGGCGACCTGGTCACCATGAAGTGGTGGAACGACATGTGGCTGAACGAGTCGTTCGCCGAGTACATGGCGCACCGCGTGGCCGAGGACGCAACGGCGTACCGGGGCAACTGGACGGACTTCGCCTTCGTGCGCAAGTGGTGGGGGATGCAGACCGACCAGAGCAGCTCGACGCACCCGGTCGCGCCGGACAGCCTGAAGGACGCGCGGCAGTCGCTCGACGACTTCGACGGCATCTCGTATGCCAAGGGTGCGGCGGTGCTCAAGCAGTTGGCGAAGTACCTCGGCGACGACGTGTTCCTCAAGGGTGTCAACGCGCACCTCGCGGCGCATGAGTACGGCAACGCGGACCTGGCCGAGTTCATCGCCAAGCTCACCGAGGCCGGGGCAGAGGGCCTCGCGAACTGGTCCGAGCAGTGGCTGCGAACCTCCGGTCTGGACACACTCACCGCCGAGCGCACGGCGACCGGTGTCGTGCTGCATCGGCAGAGCCCGGACGAGTCACGCCGGCCGCACACGCTGACTGTCGGTGGGTACGACGACGCCGGTACGCCGACGATCGTCGAACTGGTGCTGGACGGCGACACGGCGGAAGTTGCGCTGAGCAACGAACTCGCGGTGATCGTTCCGGACGCGCAGGACGACACCTGGGTGAGGATCCGGCTCGACGCGACCACACTGGCCAACCTGCCCGCCGTACTGCCGAAGATCGCGGACAGTACGACGCGCGCGGTGATCTGGAACGCGGTCCGGGACGCGACGATGAACGGCGACCTCGATCCGCGCCAGGCCCTCGACCTCTTCGTCGCCACTGTCGGGTCCGAGGACAGCGACGTCGCCGTCGAGTCGCTCGTTCGCTGGTTGTTGGACCGGGTTCTCGGTGGCTACCTCCCGTACGACGAGAGTCGCGGCGCGGTCGCGGAGGCGCTGGAAGCCAAGCTGGTGACCGTCGAGCCAGGGAGCAGCCTGCAGCTCGCCACCGCCCGCGGTCTTGTCGCGACGACGAACGACGCGGACCTGCTGAAAGGCTGGTTGGCCGGCGAGCGGACGCCCAGCGGCTTGGAGGTCGGGCAGGATCTGCGCTGGGCGATCGTGCTTCAGCTGGTGCGGCTTGATGCGTTTGGCGCGGCGGAGATCGATACTGAGCTGGCGCGAGACCAATCCTCCGAAGGTGTCACGCATGCCGCGCGGTGTCGGGCGGCGCTTGCCGATGGCAAGGAGGCGGCCTGGGCGCGGATCATGACCGACCCCGAGATCGGCGTCCGGGAACTGCTCGCCACGGCAGAGGGTTTCTGGCATCCCGTGCAGGAGGCGGCCACCGCGCCGTACGTGGCGAGGTTCTTCACCGACATCGCCGGGACCGGGGATTTCCGGGCCGGGATGGTGCTGATGCTGACCGCGAACCGGATCGTGCCGAAGTATGCGATCGACGCCGATCTGATCGGCAGGGCCGAGGCGCTGACCAAGGACTCGACGGTGACGTCCGGGATCCGGCGGGCGGTCGCGAACTACCTCGACGAGCTGCGGAGGGCAGTGGAGGTTCGTCGCCGATACAGCTAATCTGGTCACTCAGAGTGTCGGCTAGCGCTCGAGGGGTCACCGAATGCGATGGTTCCGCCTGCTTCTGGTGCTCGTCGTACTTCCCGTGACTCCCGCGGCGGCCCTCGACTCGGTCGCTGCGGTCCGGGCCCGGCTGGAGACGATCGCCGGGCTCCGGATCGAGAGCGGCCAGCTGCTCAACGGCAAGCCGTTCTTCGTGCTCTGGTACTCCCAACCCACTGATCACCACGCGACCGGCGGTGAGCAGTTCGAGCAACGAATCACCTTGTGGCACAAGGGATTCGACCGTCCGACCGTGCTGCAGACCACCGGCTACACCGGCGCGGTGGGTGCCAACGCCGCCGAGCCCACCCGCTTGGTCGACGGCAACCAACTGAACGTCGAGCAGCGGTTCTTCGGCCGCTCGACCCCGGCGAGCAAGGACTGGACCAAGCTCGACATCTGGCAGGCCGCCACCGGCCACCACCGCATCGTCGAAGCCTTCAAACCCTTGTACGGCGCTAAGTGGCTCTCGACCGGCGCGAGTAAGGGCGGAATGACCTCGGTCTACCATCGCCGTTTCTATCCGGCCGACGTCGACGCCACGATCGCCTACGTCGCGCCACAGGACACCGTCAACGAGCAGGACTCGTACGTCGACTTCATCCAGCAGGCAGGCACGGATCCCGCCTGCAACGAAGCCCTCCGCACTCTCCAGCGCAATGCCCTCTACCGCCGCGCGACCCTGCTCCCGAAGCTCACTCAGCTCAACCTGACCTACGTCCAGGCCTACGGCTCAGCTGATCGCGCCTTCGAAGCCGCCGTCCTCGACACCCCGTTCAAGTTCTGGCAGTACCGCACCCAGTCCAGCTGCCTGCTGGTCCCTGGCCGGTCCGCGACCGACCAGCAGCTCTTCACGTTCATCGGTCAGATCGTCGACTGGTCGTCGTACTCGGATGCCGGCGTCGCGCCGTACCAGGCCTACTTCTACCAAGCAGCCGCCCAACTGAACTGGCCCGACACTTCCACCGGCACCACCTGGCTCAAGGGTCTTCTGCACTACCCCGAAGCCAGCGCCGCCCCTGCGACCCTGAAGAACCCGCCCAAACATGACGCGAACGCCATGCCCGACATCGACCACTGGGCGCGGACCTCAGCGACTCGCATGCTCTACATCTACGGCGCCAACGATCCCTGGTCCGCAGAGCAGTTCGCGCCGTGTCCACACGACTGCCACACGTACGTCGTACCGGATGGCAATCACAACGCAACGATCGCCAACCTGCCGACGGCTCAGCGGACGGCTGCGACCGACTTTCTGCGGAGCTGGGTCAGCGCACGGTAAGGCGTTCGGCGACGGCTTTGCGGGCTTGGTGGATGCGGGCCTTGATGGTGCCCAGCGGTACGTCGAGTTCGTCGGCGATCTCGGCGTAGGAGAGGGCGCCGAGGTCGCGCAGGACCAGCGGCTGGACGAGTTGCGGATGGCTGGACTCGAGGTGTTCGAGGGCCTCGAGCAGGTCGAGACGGGAGCCGGCGATGACCGAGGTGGTGCGCGGGTCGACCGCCTCCGGCATGTACTCGGCGGTCTGCTCGACGGCGCGCCGCTTGAGTGAGCGGTAGGTCTGGCGGGCCTGGTTGGTGGCCACGATCGTCACCCAGCCGGCGAAGCTGCCGGTGCCCTTGAACGTGTGCAGCTTGTTCACCACCTGGAGCAGGGTGTCCTGGACCGCCTCCTCGGCGTCCTCGCGGTACGGGAGGAACTTCGCCACCCGGCGCTGCACCAGCGGCCGGATCGCCTGCAGCAACTCGGGCATGTGCGACTCGTCGTGCAGAGTCCGCGCCGCGAGCGCTTCCAGCTCCTCGTTCATACTCCCCCAGAGAGTGTGGTTGTCGCCGGTGGGACCCGACGTGGACGACAATAGCTCGCGATGGATGTCATCGGACGGTACCGGCTGCAGGACCAGATCGGCGCGGGCGCGTTCGCGACGGTCTGGCGAGGGTATGACGACGACCTCGACGTGGACGTCGCGGTCAAGGTCCTCGCCGACAACTGGGCCTCGCGCGCCGACGTACGGGAGCGGTTCCTGTCCGAGGCGCGGCTGATGCGGCGGATCGCGAGCGATCGCGTGGTCCGGGTCTTCGACCTCGGCCGGCTTCCGGACGGGCGTCCGTACTTCGTCATGGACTACGTCGGTGGTGGCACGCTGGGCGACCTGCTGCGGCAGGGCACGCTGGATCCGGTCGACGCGCTGTGGTGGGGCGCGGACCTGGCCCGGGCGGTCGCGGCGCTGCACAACGAGGGCGTCGTACACCGCGACGTCACTCCGGCGAACCTGCTGCTCCGGGAGAACGTGGGCATCGAATCCGGCGGCGGTACGCACCGGATCGTGCTGGCTGACCTCGGGCTGGCCAAGCGAGCAGCGGAGGCCTCCGGGCTCACGCAGGCAGTCGGTACGCCGTCGTACATGGCTCCTGAGCAGGGGCGCGGGGACGGCGGGTTCGACGAGCGCGCGGACATCTACGCGATCGGCGCGGTGACGTATGCGCTGCTGACCGGACATCCGCCGTACGCCGTCGCCTCGATTCCTGACGTGCTCAACCGCGACCCGGATCTGCTGCCCGGAACGCTGCAGCCGCTGCTGCACGACGCGGTCGGTGGGCTGGACGACATCTTCGCGCGAGCGCTGGCCTACAACCCGACCGACCGGTGGGAGCGGGCCGAGCTGCTCGCCGAGCGGCTCGAGGCCGAGGCGTACCGGCTGGAGCAGGAGGCGCCGCTGCGCGCCCAGGAGCGCACCAGCATCACCGACGACGAGGTCTCGACCACAGTCGCGACCAACCCACCTGTACGGCGTCGCCGCCGTCGCGCGTGGCTGTGGTTCGCAGCGGCGCTGCCGGTCGTGTTCGTCGCGGCCGGTGCCGGCGGCTGGTACCTGTTCGGCCAGTGAGACGAGGGTCCCCAAGCAGTCGTTTGGATGCTTAGGGTAGCGATATGGCTACTCACCGCAATCTTCTGATTCTCGGTGTCGCCGTTCTGCCGTTGACCTTCGGCCTCCCCGCGGCAGCCCAACCCGTCGCGAGCTATGCCTGCCGGGCCGACACCAAGTTCGGCAAGCACCTGCTGTCGCTCCGCCAAGGCGTCGATGCGAAAGCGCCCGCGACCATCAAGCCGAACCACCGGTTCTCGATCACCGTCGACCTCAAGCCCGGTCAACTCCCCGGCGAGGTCAAAGGCTTCACGCTGAAAGAGGTTCGCGACCTCGCTCTCCGCGTCCCGATCCCCGCCAACACGTCGTACGTGAGCGCCGCCCTCACCGGCGGCTCCGGCCTCAACTCGACCCCGTCAGTCCGCCGCGACGGTCGCACGGTAGTCATCACCGTCGCCGGCCCCATCCCCGGCGGCGCCGCCTACCAGCTCCCGACGCTCACCGTCCGCCTCAAAGCCGGTCGCCGAGGCGCCGTCGTCGAGACGAAACTCCAAGGCACGTCCTACGACAACCCCGGCCTCACGCTGACCGCGAAGATCAAGTGGAAGTTCATCACCATCAACTCCCCGGTGAACTGTTACCCCAACCCGAACCCCGCCCTCACCCGAACCGCCATCCGCTGACCCACCCGGCGTACCGGCCAGGGCGCGCGCACATAGCTAACGTCCGAAGGACCGGAGGGCGGGTCTCCGGTTCTTCGGACGTTATGGGGGTCAGACGCCGATGGGGTGCCAGACGGTTTTGAGTTCGAGGTACTGGGTGAGGCGGGAGAGGCCGGGGGATTCCGACCAGTCCTCGAGGGCGGGACGGCGTACACGCTTGAGGTTCTCGGCGGCGGCTGCTTCGAGGTCACGGGCTTCGTCCGGGCTCTCGATACCGCACAGATCGATGGCGTTGACGTCCATGTGCGAGGCCAGCCAGGGGCCGATCTCGGAGGCGGAGCCGGTGAGGAGGTTGACGACGCCACCGGGGAGGTCGGAGGTTGCCATCACCTCGCCCAAGGTCACGGCAGGCAAGGGACGCTCGTACGACGAGACCGCGACGACCGTGTTGCCGGAGACGATCGCGGGGGCGATCACCGAGGTCAGGCCGAGCAGGCTGGAGTCCTGCGGGGCCAGCACGGCGACGACACCGGTTGCCTCAGGCAACGAGAAGTCGAAGTAGGGGCCGGCCACCGGGTTGCTGGAGCCGACCACCTGGGCGAGCTTGTCGGCCCAGCCGGCGTACCAGACCCAGCGGTCGATGGAGGCGTCCACGACCGCGCGGGCCTTGGAGATCGACAGGCCTTCGGAGGCGGCGACCTCGGAGCTGAACTGCTCGTGCCGCCCCTCCATCACCTCGGCGATCCGGTACAGCACCTGACCACGGTTGTACGCCGTCTTGCCGGACCAGCCGCCGAACGCCTTCCGGGCCGCGACCACCGCGTCCCGGGCGTCCTTGCGGGACGCCTGCGACGCGTTCGCCAGGAACTTGCCCTTGGTGTTGGTGACCGCGTACGCGCGGCCGGATTCGCTGCGCGGGAAGGCGCCGCCGATGTAGAGCTTGTAGGTTTTGCGCACCTCGAGGCGAGCACCGTCTTTAGTGGGCAAGGTAAGCCTCCAGGCCGTGCCGGCCGCCCTCGCGGCCGTAACCCGACTCCTTGTAGCCGCCGAACGGCGAGGTCGGGTCGAAGCGGTTGAACGTGTTGGCCCAGACCACGCCGGCGCGCAGCTGGTTGGCCATCCAGAGGATCCGGGAACCCTTCTCGGTCCAGATCCCGGCCGACAGCCCGAACGGCGTGTTGTTCGCCTTCTCGACGGCCTCGGCCGGGGTGCGGAAGGTCAGCACCGACAGCACCGGCCCGAAGATCTCCTCGCGGGCGATCCGGTGGGCCTGGGAGACCCCGGTGAAGACGGTCGGCGGGAACCAGAAGCCCTGCGCCGGCAGCTCACACTCCGGCGACCAGCGCTCGGACCCCTCGTCCTCGCCGATCTGGGACAGCTCACGGATCTTGGCCAGCTGCGCCGCGGAGTTGATCGCGCCGATGTCGGTGTTCTTGTCGAGCGGGTCACCGACGCGCAGCGTGCTCATCCGGCGCTTCAGTCGCGCGAGCACCTCGTCGTACACGCTCTCCTGGACGAGCAGCCGCGAACCCGCGCAGCAGACGTGGCCCTGGTTGAAGAAGATGCCGTTGACGATGCCTTCGATGGTCTGGTCGATCGGCGCGTCCTCGAAGACGATGTTCGCCGCCTTGCCACCGAGCTCCAGCGTGACCGCCTTGTCGGTGCCCGCGACGGACTTCGCGATCGCGCGGCCGACGGCGGTCGAGCCGGTGAAGGCGACCTTGTTCACATCGGGGTGCTCGACCAGAGCCTGACCAGTGCGGCCCGCGCCGGTGACGATGTTGACCACCCCCGGTGGCAGATCCGCCTGCCGGCAGATCTCCGCGAAGGCCAGCGCGGTCAGCGGCGTCGTCTCGGCCGGCTTCAGTACGACGGTGTTGCCGGCGGCCAGCGCGGGAGCGATCTTCCAGGCCAGCATGAGCAGCGGGAAGTTCCACGGGATGACCTGACCAGCGACACCCCACGGCTGCGGGTCGTCACCGGCACCGGCGTACTCGAGCTTGTCGGCCCAACCGGCGTAGTAGAAGAAGTGCGCCGCCACCAACGGGATGTCGACGTCGCGCGACTCGCGGATCGGCTTCCCGTTGTCGAGCGACTCCAGTACGGCGAGCTCACGCGCCCGCTCCTGGACCAACCGCGCGATCCGGTACAGGTACTTCGCGCGGTCGCGGCCGGCCATCGGGCCCCAGACCTTCTCGAACGCCTTCCGGGCCGCGCGAACGGCCTTGTCGACGTCGGCCGGTCCGGCTTCGCTGACCTCGGCCAGCACCTCTTCCGAGGCCGGGCTCACGGTCTTGAACGGCTTACCGTCCGTCGCCTCGACGAAGGCGCCGTTGACGAAGAGCCCGTACGACGACTTGATGTCGACGATGGCCCGCGATTCCGGGGCCGGTGCGTACTCGAATCTGCTCATGCCTCAGTCCAGCGTGAAGTAGTCGGGGCCGGGGTAATGACCGGTGGCCAGCTTGGTGCGTTGCATCAGCAGGTCGTTCAGCAGGCTGGAGGCGCCGAAGCGGAACAGCTCCGGGTCCAGCCAGTCGGGTCCGGCGGTCTCGTTGACCGTGACCAGGTACTTGATCGCGTCCTTCGCGGTCCGGATGCCGCCGGCCGGTTTGACGCCGATGTGCAGGCCGGTCGACTCGTGGTAGTCGCGGACCGCCTCCAGCATCACCAGGGTCACCGGCAGCGTGGCCGCCGGTGAGACCTTGCCGGTGGAGGTCTTGATGAAGTCGGCGCCGGCCAGCATCGCCAGCCACGACGCGCGTCGGACGTTGTCGTAGGTGACCAGCTCGCCGGTCTCCAGGATCACCTTGAGATGTGCGTCACCCGCGGCCTCGCGGATCGCGGCGATCTCGTCGAAGACCAGGCCGTACCGCCCGGACAGGAAGGCCCCGCGGTCGATCACCATGTCGACCTCGTCGGCCCCGGCCGCGACCGCGTCCTTGGTGTCCTGCACCTTGATCGCCAGGCTCGAACGTCCACTGGGGAAGGCGGTGGCCACACTCGCCACGTTGATGCCGGTCCCGCGCAGCTCGAACTTCGCCGTCGCCACCAGGTCCGGGTACACACAGACCGCGGCCACCTGGGGCGCGGTCGGGTCGGCCGGATCCGGCCGCTTGGCCTTGGCGCACAGGGCGCGCACCTTGCCCGGGGTGTCCGAGCCTTCCAGAGTGGTCAGGTCGATCATCTGGATCGCCAGGTCCAGCGCGTAGGCCTTGGCCGTGGTCTTGATCGAGCGGGTGCTCAGCGTGGCGGCCCGGGCCTCGGCGCCGACCTGGTCGACGCCCGGCAGACCGAGCAGGAACCGGCGCAGCCGGTCCTCGGACGAGGTCACGTCGGCCAGACTGTCGACGCCGCTGTCGGTAGTGGTCACCCTCGCCAGCATAGTGCTGATCCGGACAACCGGTTACGTTGTGCGGGTGAAGTCGAACGACACCGAGACCGAGCAGTACTTGTCCACCTCCAACCGGATCTCCGGGTGGATCGTGATCGCCATCGGAGTGGTCGGACTGCTGGACATCGTGCTGGAGTGGCGCACCGCCTCCGGAATCATGGTCGGCAGCGTGATCGCGATCCTGATGGTGCTCGCGTACTGCGGCCTGGTCCGTCCGTCGGTCACGCTCAGCCCGGAGACCATCGTGCTGCGTAATCACCTGCGCGATCGGGTGATCCCGTGGAACCAGGTCAGCGGAGCCGATGTCGCTGACATCCTCCGGGTCCACACCGACGCCGGCCGCTTCCGCGCACCGGGTGTGCAACTGGTGATGCGTGACCTGCGCAAGCAGCGCGTCGGTGGTCGCAAGCTCTCGGCGGACAGCTCGTTGTCCCGCGCCGACATCGTCGTCGGCCGGATCGAGGCGCACATGGACCAGTACGGCGCAGTCGACGGTGGTGCGGTCAAGACGAACTGGGCCCGTCCCGAGTTGACGGCGATCGCCGTACTGGCGGTCATCGCGATCGTCGCCGCACTGCTCCGTTGATCTCGCGTCGTGCGCTCCTGCGCACCGGCGTGGTCGCAGGAGTCGCCGGTACGGCGGGAGTCGTCGGACTCGAGACCGGGGTGATCCCCGGACGCGGCCGGGTGCATGAGGCTCTCGGACTGATGGGTCCGGATGGCGTGGTGCCCGACGTACCGGCTGGACCGGTGGTGTCGGGCAGGTTCAACTCGCTCGGCCGCCGTACGACGGTCGGGTACTCGATCATCTACCCAGCTGGCCATCAGCCCTCCGACCCGTTGCCCGTCGTACTGGTGTTGCATGGACGTGGTGGTGATCACACATCGGCGGTTCGTGATCTCGGGATCGACCGGTACCTGACTGCCGCCGTACAGGCCGGGTCGCCGCCGTTCGCGCTGGCGACCGTGGACGGCGGGTCGGACAGCTACTGGCATCGCCGGGTGACCGCCGAGGATCCCGGGTTCATGCTCGACCAGGAATTCCTTCCCCTGCTGGCGAACCGCGGTCTCGACACTGCCCGGTACGGCGTTCTCGGCTGGTCGATGGGCGGGTACGGCGCCCTGTTGTTCGCGGGCCGGCCGGGCAGTCGTGCGGTCGCGGTCGGCGCGCTCAGCCCAGCGGTCTGGCGGGACTACAAGGACGTCGCCCCGGGCGCCTTCGACAGCCGGGAAGACTTCGAGAACAATCAGCTCTTCGGCCGCCCGGCCGGGCTCCAAGATGTTGCCGTGCGCATCGATTGCGGACGGGACGACCCGTTCGCGTCGGCGGCCGCCGACCTCCGGACCGAACTGCGGGCGGCGGGTGGGCAACAGGCCGGCGCGCACACTCAGGGATACTGGCGGCGGATGCTACCGGCGCAGCTGGCCTTTCTCGGTGGACGACTCCGGAGCTGACGAGAACTCGGGGGAACTGGGAGCCGATTGCCGACGTCGGAGTTCGTGTCCCGGCCGGTGGATGAACCCCCGGTCAGCCCAGGATGGGCACCGACAGTCCCCTGAACTTCGAGAGTGGAGCACATGGTCAACCTCTCCCGTACCACCCGCCGTGGTCTGGCCGGCGTCGCTGCGCTGACCGGCCTGGCGATCGTTGCCCCGGTCAACGTGCAGGCCGCACCGGCCGACGTCCGTCCGGCCCCGGTCGTCGGCGAGTCCGCCGGCTCGGCGGCCGACGTCCAGGGCACCGCGCCCACGGCGAAGGCCGGCTACACCGGTTCGTCGGCGCTGCAGATCGTTCGCTACAACAAGCTCTACAAGACCGGCCCGATCCCGGCCTCGCGGTGCAAGGAGGTCAACGTCTCCATGCGCACGGTGGCCGGTGTGACGCAGTACAGCAACCAGGTCTACAAGTGCCTGTACGCCGCCTGGAAGCCGATCCTGAAGGCGGCCGGCGCGAAGTCCACGGCGGCGCCGAAGCTGCACATCACCACCGCCAAGACCGCCAAGACCCTGTGCGGCACCATCACGCTGACGCGGGCCTTCTACTGCGAGAACAACATCTACTTCCCGGCGAACGTCGTCGTCAGCCTGTGGAAGCAGAACTCGACGTACGCGCGGGTCTACGCGACCAACACGATGGCGCACGAGTACGGCCATCACATCCAGGAGCAGACCGGCATCATGGACGCGTCCTGGTGGCGCCAGCGGGCGATGAAGACCAACGCCGCCAAGCTGGAGGAGAACCGTCGCCGGGAGCTGCAGGCCTCCTGCCTGGGGTCGGCGTACATCGGTGCGAACCGGCGCTTCTACCCGATGACCGGCGCGCTCTACAACGAGTGGCGCTGGCTGGTGCAGCACTCGGGTGACCAGAAGGGCTACCCGCGTGACCACGGCTCGATGGCCAACCACGGCTGGTGGTCGGAGCACGGTTTCTACGCGACCAGCTCGACCACGACCGCGGCCCGCTGCAACACCTACGAATCGGCGCCGTCGCGGGTGTCGTAAGTTCCGACTGATTCGTACGTAACTCAGCCGCCTGGTACGCGTTGCCGTACCAGGCGGCTGTTGCGTTTTGGCGACAACCACACGATCTGCGATCGTGTGGTTACTTGTTTCGGATCCGCACGCCCTACAGTTCTGAGTCGAACGGTCGAACGGCAGGAGTCAAGGACAGTGAACTACGACGAGTTCAACACCGAGTACGCGAAGGTGCTGGACAAGATCAAGAGCGGTCGGGCCACCTGGTCGGAGCTGTCCGGGCATGTCACCCGGCTGCGCCAGGCGACCGCCGGGATCGCCGATCCGGCGGAGCGGACCCAGATCGGCAGCGACCTGGCCGCACTGAGCCAGATGGTCGACATGTCGCGGCGGACCAACGACAAGGAGGACGTCTGGACGGTCACGTCCGAGGCGATCCGCCGGGCCAGCAGCCAGGAGGGTTCGGTCGCCGACCGGATCAGCCGGATCGACGCGGCCATCAACGACATCACCAGCCTGGCGAGTCGGAACCCCGACGAGCGGGACGCGCTGATGCAGTCGACCAGCACCCTGCGCATCCTGCACTCGTCGCTGCAGGCCTCCCTGCGCACCGAGCAGGCCGAAGCCGCCGCGGCGCACTGAGAGTTCCTTCTCCTACAGCCCCAAGGCCGTGGAGAGTGCCTGCTTGATTCCCTCGAGGTCCTTGGCCGCGGCGACTCGCGCCGCGGCGACATCCCCGTTCTGTACCGGGATGACGACCTCGAGGTAGCACTTGAGCTTCGGCTCGGTGCCGGACGGACGCACGACGACACGGGCGCCTTCGGACAACGTGTACCGAAGGCCGTCCGTCGGCGGCAGCGCCTCCGAACCTGCCGCCAGATCATCGGTCTGTACGACGCTGTGCGTGCCCAGCGTGGTCGGGGGAGTGGCGCGCAGGTTCGCCATCGCGGTCTGGATGAGGCTCAGGTCCTCGACCCGCATCGACAGCTGGTCGGTGGCGTGCAGTCCGTACTTGTTGGCGAGATCGTCGAGCAGGTCGAGCAGCGTTCGCCCCTCGGCCTTCGCCCGGGCCGCCATCTCCAGCACCCGGACCAGCGTCGAGACGCCGTCCTTGTCCTTCACCGCCGTCGGGTCGACGCAGTACCCGAGCGCCTCCTCGTAGCCGAAGACCAACTCCGGTACCCGGCCGATCCACTTGAAGCCGGTCAGCGTCTCGACGTACCGGACGCCGTAGGCCGTCGCGATCTTGCCGAGCAACGACGACGAAACGATTGAGCAGGCAGCGACCCCGTTCGGGCTGCTGGAGAGCAGGAACTCGCCGAGCAACGCGCCCAGTTCGTCGCCGCGCAGCATCCGCCAGCCATCAGGACCCGGTATGGCGACCGCACAGCGATCCGCGTCGGGGTCGTTCGCGACGGCGATGTCGGCGTTGATCTCGCGCGCCAGCTCCAGAGCTGCGTCGATCGCGCCGGGCTCTTCCGGGTTGGGGAAGCTCACGGTCGGGAAGTCCGGGTCGGGATCGGCCTGGGAGGCGACCACCGACGGTACGGCGAACCCGGCCCGCGCGACCGCGTCCTCGGCCAGGATCCGGCCGACACCGTGGAGGGGCGTGTAAGCCACGTTCAGCTCGCGAGGTGCGTCAGCCGGGACCAGCTCGGCAATGCGGTCCAGGTAGGCGTTCAGGAGGTCGTCGCCGGCCGTCTGCCAGTCGTCGCCGCGCGGCACGGACTCCAGCGGGCCGACCGCGGCGATGGCGGCCGCGATCTCGGCGTCCGCGGGCGGCACGATCTGCGAACCGTCGCCGAGGTACACCTTGTAGCCGTTGTCCTGCGGCGGGTTGTGCGAGGCCGTCACGACGACACCCGCGACCGCCTTGAGGTGGCGGATCCCGAACGCGATCACCGGGGTCGGCGTGTGCCGGTCCAGCAGTACGGCGTCCAGCCCGGCGCCACGGACCACGGCGGCCGTGTCCTGTGCGAACACATCGGACTTGTGCCGGGCGTCGTACCCGATCAGGACCGGGCCGTCGGTCAGCCCGTTCGCCTTCAGGTACGCCGCCAGCCCGGCCGCGGCGCGGATCACCACGACCCGGTTCATCCGGTTCGGCCCGGCACCAACGGCTCCCCGCAGGCCCGCCGTACCGAACTCCAGCGTCCCGGCGAACCGGTCCGCCAGCTCAACGGTGTCACCCGCCGCCAGCAGCGCCTGCAGCTCGGCGCGGGTGTCGGGGTCAGGGTCTTCGCTCAGCCAGGCTTCGGCGGCGGCACGCAGCTCATCGGTCACCAAGGCAGATTAACGGGCGGACCGCTGACACTCACCAACTCACGCGGAGCCCCCGTGTCGGCGCCCGGCTGAGCGTAGGCGCCGTCGGCGATCGGAGGTTGGTGAGTGGGGGCGGTCCGCCTAATGCCCGGAGGACTGGCAGGGGCGGGAGCGGAGCTCGGCGACGTAGTCGTCGGGGGCACCGGCGGCTTCGGCGGCCTCGGCGAGGATGCCGAGGTAGCGCGCCGAGGGGAGACCGCCCTCGTAGGCGTTCAGGACGTACATCCAGGCCAGCTGCTCGCCGTCCAGGGTCTGCACCCGGACCTGGATCTTGCGGTAGACGCCCTGGTCGATCCACTCCCACTCGTCCAGGCGCTCGATGTCCTTGGGGTGGACGTCGTAGAGCGCCACGAAGACCTGGTTGGCGGGGTCGGACGGGTCCTCGACGACGGTCGCCATCGAGCCCTCCCAGCCGAGCTCCTCGCCGCCGAAGGTCAGGCGCCAGCCGGCGATCCAGCCGGTCCCGCGCAGCGGCGAGTACGGGCACCGCTCGGCCATCAGGTTCGGGTCCAGATTCGACGCAAACGCGGCGTACAGGGTCACGAGAAATCAGGATACGGAACAATGGCCTCTCGTGGCGCGAGTTGTGATCATCGGTGGCGGTCCAGGTGGGTACGAAGCGGCGAGTGCGGCCGCCCAATTGGGAGCGGAGGTGACGGTCGTCGATTCCGACGGAATCGGCGGTTCCGCGGTCCTGACCGACTGTGTTCCGAGCAAGACGCTGATCGCCACCGCCGAGGTGATGACCGAGGTGGAGGAGGCGGGTGAGCTCGGCCTCCGGGTCGACGACGGCGACGACGACCCGGCCAACTCCGTCCGGGTCGATCTGGCGGTCGTGAACCGGCGGGTCAAGGCGCTGGCGACGGCCCAGTCGGAGGGCATCGAGCGGCGGCTCGACTCCGACAAGATCCGGATCGTGAAGGGTCGCGGCCGGCTCGACGGGCCGGAGACGGTGGTGGTCGGCGACGAGCGGCTGCCCGCCGACGTGGTCCTGATCGCCACTGGTGCAAGGCCTCGCGTGCTCAAGGGCTCCGAGCCGGACGGCGAGCGGATCCTGACCTGGGAGCAGGTCTACGAGCTCGACCACCTGCCCGAGCGGCTGATCGTCGTCGGGTCCGGTGTCACCGGTGCGGAGTTCGCCAGCGCGTACGACGCTCTCGGTAGCGACGTGGTCCTGGTCTCGTCCCGCGATCGGGTTCTCCCGGGTGAGGACGCGGATGCGGCCGCCGTACTGGAGGACGTCTTCAAGCGGCGTGGCCTGACCGTGCTGAGCAAGTCCCGGGCCGAGTCGGTCAAGCGGGTCGGCGACGGTGTCGTCGTCACCCTGACCGACGGCCGGACGGTCGAGGGTTCGCACGCTCTGCTGGCGGTCGGTTCGCTGCCGAATACCGACGAAATGGGCTTGATCGAGTCGGGCGTGTCGCTGACCGACGGCGGCTTCGTCCAGGTCGACCGGGTCTCCCGGACCACGGCCCGCGGCGTCTACGCGGCCGGCGACTGCACCGGCGTACTGATGCTGGCCTCGGTGGCCGCCATGCAGGGCCGGATCGCGATGGCCCACGCCCTCGGCGACGCCGTCGCCCCGCTGGACCAGTCCACCGTCTCGGCCAACGTCTTCACCGCGCCAGAGATCGCCACGGTCGGCCTCACCCAGGCGACGGTCGACGCCGGTGGCAGTACGGCGATGGTCGTCAAGGTGCCGCTGTCCGACAACGCCCGCGCCAAGATGCAGGGCGTTCGCGACGGTTTCGTGAAGCTCTTCTGCCTGCCGAACACCGGAATCATCGTCGGCGGCGTGGTGGTGGCACCGCGCGCCTCCGAGCTCATCCACCCCATCGCCCTGGCCGTCGCCGCCCGCCTCACGGTCGACCAGGTCGCCGCCTCCTTCACCGTCTACCCCTCCGTCACCGGCTCCATCGCCGAGGCGGCTCGCCGCCTGCACCTGCGGAGCTGATCCTGGAAGAAAAACAGGGGTAAACCTTCGTTCACGGCGCTGACTCTGCGTGATCGGGGTCTTCGGCGGCGTTCCGGGAGAAATCGGCGGCGGGTCGTCGCGGGGTTATTTGTATTGGACACGAATAGTTACCGCTGCGCGGAAACTGCACGAATCGGCTGCACCCAATCGCTTTTGCGCGGGTCCGGGCGGGCTTACATTCCTGGTGAATGGTCGGGGGATCGCTCGCGTGTCCGGAGGGGAATGCATGAGACGACGTGTGTCGCGTGGTGCTGCCGCGACGGCGGTGGCGGCTCTGGTCCTGGCGTCGGTGTCGGCGCCGGTACGGGCTGCCACCCAGGCTGATCCGCCGGCTGGTCCGTTGCAGGTGAAGACGGCGGCCGACGCGTTACTGGCGAAGCTGGATCCGAAGCTCGAGGCCAAGGTCAAGAAGGGTGAGACCGCGGCGGTGCCGGTGTTCGCGACCGTGCAAGGCGATCCGGCCGCGGCCGAGGCCGTGCTGGACAACGTGCACGTGGCCGGGTCCGGTGACAACGGGATCGTGCTCGGGTCGATCCCGGTGCAGGCCCTGCCCAAGCTGGCCGCCGCGAAGGGCGTGGTGTCGGTGCGGCCGGTGGAGCTCGGGAAGACCGGGCAGCCGCTGAGCGACCCCGACCCGGAACTGCACAAGGCTCCGACGCAGGCCGAGAAGCAGGCCGCCCGGGCCAAGCTGACGACGAGCGAGGTGCCGTACGACCAGGCGCCTGCGCCGCGCGGCTCGAACTTCGAGAAGCTGCGCAAGCAGAACCTGCTGGACGCCAAGACCCACGACTTCACCGGGGCCTGGAACGCCGGCATCACCGGTCAGGGCATCACCGTCGGAGTCCTCGATGGTGGTACGGACTTCGGCCACCCGGACCTGCTGAACACCTGGCAGACCTGGACTGGTCAGACCGGGACCAAGGCGGGGTGGAACGGCTGGCCGAAGGCCTTCGACCCGTACGGCGTCCAGCAGTGGCTGTTCGCTCCGGACCAGGTCGAGCAGGGCCTGTCGTGGTACACGTCGAGCACCGAGGCGACCTGCGCCAAGTCCGGCAGCGCCTGCGCGGTCGACTTGGCGACCAAGACCGGTCCGTCGCGGAACTTCGCCGCGCCGACCGGTACCAACCAGCACACGTACGACTTCCCGGCGTCCTGGAGCAAGTCCGGCAAGGTGCTGCTCGGCAGCCACCCCGACGACTACCTGCTGCAGCTGTACGGCGAGCGTCCGGCGTACCTGGTCACCGACCCGCACACGGCTGGTGTCTACGACACGGTCTACGTCGACCTGGACGACGACCACTCGTTCGCTGACGAGAAGCCGGTGACCAAGGCTTCGCCGGCGTCGTACCGGGACATGAACGGCGACGGCTACACCGACCTGTCCGGCGGCCTGCTGTACTACGTCTCCGACGGCAAGACCGAGATCCCCGGTGGCCTCGACGCGTTCGGGGTCCACGACACGTCGTACGGGCCGGGCAAGCTGCTGGCGTGGACGGGTGACTTCGATCCGCAGATCGAGGGGCACGGCACGCTGACCGCGTCGAACATCGTCGGGCAGGCCGTGATCAACGGCAAGGCGCCCGTCTTCAAGGACATCCCCGGTGGCAAGTACGCCGGTGCCGTCCTCGGTGGCGCGCCGCACGCCAAGCTGGCGCCGTTCGGCGACATCTACATGGGCTTCGACTTCTCCACCCAGTTCGGGTACCTGCTGTCCACCCGTCAGGGCGTCGACGTCACATCGAACTCCTACGGCCAGTCCACCGTCGACAACGACGGCTGGGACGCGGCCAGCCAGGAAGCCGACGTCATCCACAACGGCCAGAAGACGACGCCGCTGTTCTCGACCGGTAACGGAGCCCCGGGATTCGGTACGACGGGCTCGTCGCCGACCGCCGGTATCGCGGTCGGTGCGTCCACGCAGTTCGGTGCGACCGGTTGGGACTCGATCGTGCGCACCAAGCAGATCGAGGACAACGACGTGGTCGAGTGGTCGAACCGCGGCTTCCAGTCGAACGGTGCCAACGGCGTCGATGTCGTTGCCGACGGCGCCTATGCGCCGGGTGACGCGACGCTGAACACGATCCTCGACGGACGGGACGCCTGGACCACGTGGGGTGGCACCAGCCGCTCGACCCCGGTGGCAGCCGGCGCGACCGCGCTGATCTACCAGGCCTACGAGAAGGCGCACGGCACCAACCTGCCGGCCGGCTTCTACAAGACCGCCAAGGACATCCTGAAGACCTCGTCGAAGGACCTCGGGTACGACGCCAACGTGCAGGGCTCGGGGTCGATCGACGCCGGCAAGGCCGTGGCGAGTGCCTTCGGTCGCCGGGCCGTGGTGTCGCCGTCCGACTGGCGGGTCGGTGACTACCGCGGGACGGAGTACCCGGCGTTCGCGAACGTGATCGCACCGGGCGGGACGGACTCGCAGAAGTTCACGGTGAAGGGTCCGGGCGTCTGGCAGGTCAGCGACCGGCAGCTCGTCCGGACGGCGAACGACACGTTCTCCTTTACCAGCAAGGATCTGAAGCAGGAGAGTACGGGGAACTTCAACGCTCCGGACTATCTGCTCGACCTCACCTCGCGGGTGAAGAAGCATCGTGATGCGGACCTGATGCTGATCAAGGTCGAGTATCCGCGCGACGAGTTCGACGGTGACAAGAACCTCACCGAGGACCAGGCGTGGCGGTTGCTCACGTACAACTGGACCGACGTCAACCACGACGGCAAGCTGTGGACCGACAAGGACCACAACGGCGTCGTCAACCACACCGACAAGACGACCAGCTCGAACATCGACGGCTTCCTGGACCTCGACTTCGCAAAGTCCGAGATGGAGCAGGGCGAGTACGGCCGGTTCATGTACCACCGGGCCGGGGCGAACGCTCTGCAGTCCCTGGTGCGCGACCCGGCGGCACGGATGGCCGACGGCCTGTTCCTGGGCCTGCAGCACTCCGCGAAGAACGCGTCGATCCCGGTGACCCACTTCACGATCTCGATCGACTGGTACAAGAACAGCGACTGGAAGTGGATCAGCACACCGCGATACACCACCGGTTCGTTCACGGCGTCGATCAAGGTGCCGGCGAAGACGCCGTACGGGATGTACTCGGGCGCTGTCGTCCTCAACCGTGGCTCGGACTCGATGGTCGTGCCGGTCTCGGTCGCGGTCGCGGCGAAGGCGGCGCAGGACGCCTCGGGGAAGTTGACCGGGGCAACCACCTTCGGTGGTGAGGACGTGGCCCGGGCGCAACAGAACTACACCTACAACAACGGGTCCGTGTTCGGCGCCAACGACTGGACCTGGCGAGCCGAATCCGGTGACTGGCGGTTCTTCTACCTGGACGTGCCCAAGACACCGACCGAGGGCACCAAGTTCCTGGTCAACACGTCATGGAAGGACGCCGGCCCGGCGACCGACCTCGACACGTTGATCATGGGGAGATCGCAGAACCACTTCGCGGTGCTGCCCGACTCGGTGTTCGGAGCGCCGTACACACTGAACACGGTCGGGAAGAGTCCGAACACCAACGTGCGCGCTGGTGTCTGGCGCTTCGACACGGCGACCGGGGGACCGGCCGACGTGGTCACCGCACCGGCGCAGGAAGGCCTGCAGGCGTTCGCGCTGCACCAGGTTAGCTGGCAGGGCGACAAGTTCAACGCCCCGTTCAAGGTCGACGTCGGTAGCGCATCGGTGGCCCCGGCATCCGTCGTACAGACCGCGACCTCGGACAGCGGTGGGTTCGACGTGAAGTTCGAGTCGAGCGTCGCGCTGGACGGCCTGAAGGCCTCGGCCTTCGGTCTCAGCCAGCCCAGTACGACGACCGAAACCGCTCACCAGGACAACCCGGACGACCCGGCCTCGTCGACCTTCAAGCGGAACATCACCCTGAACCACGCCTCCCGCTTGAGCGTCAGCACCGCGATGGCCGGCAACGACCTCGACCTCTACGTCCTCCGCGACGCCAACAACGACGGCGTCTTCTCGCCGTCCGAGATCGTCGCCTCCTCCGCCGGCGGTACGGCGAACGAGTCGGTCGACCTGGTCAGCCCGCCCGACGGCAACTACCAGATCTGGGTGCACGGCTTCGCCGTCGCCGGTACGCCGTCCTTCACCTTCAACGTCAACGCCGTCCAAGGCAACGACCTGACCGTCTCCGGCCTCCCGACCGGCCCGGTCGCCGCCAACACCCCAGTCACCCTGCACGTCACCTACAACAAGCCCATGACGCCGGGCCAGACCTACACCGGCGAACTCCTCCTAGGCCCGACCACGGCTCCCTCAGCCTTGTCGGTCCCCATCAAGATCACCAGATAATCCGAAAGGTTGCCCCGGGCCCCTAAAGGCCCGGGGCTTTTTCATACCCGCTTGGTGGCGGAGTAGGCGTACCAGACGGTACTGCTGGACGGCACATAGACGCGGTAGTCGCGGCTGCGATTGGTGGTGATCGTGAACGACGCCGCACCGGTCTTCGCGTTCGGGTAGGCCCACCCGAGATCGGTCCAGGTGCTGGAGCCCACGTCACGCTTCTGGAAGAGAACGCGGCCGTGGTGGCGCGTGAACGCGTTGGTCTTGGTGTTGTAGTAGCTGGCTCGCGCGTAAACGGTGGTCTTCGTGCCGCTCCGCACGCCGGTCAGTCCGATGGCCGCTGCGCATTTCGTCGTCGAGGTGGCGGGCAGCAGCCGGGCGACGTTGTGGCCGGCACTGTCGCGACCGTAGCCTTCCGGCGTCCACCGGGTGGTGACTCCGATCGGCGTCCGGTTGATCCAGATGGTGACGCTGTCCCAGGGCCCACCGACGCCGAAGTTGTAGGTGCCGTCCGGGCGCACCGCCCACCAGGTCGTGTCCTGGACCGTCTTGGGGCAGCCGCCGCCGAGCTTGAGACTGTAGAGGTAACTGTCCGGCGAGTTGATGACCAGCTTGGCCGGCACCGGCAAAGTGCACGTCGGCAACGCCTGTGGCGCAGCACCGGCGGACTGCTGGCCGACAACAACCCCTGACGCGATGACCGCGATGGCGACCGCGATGCTTCGTTTGTTCATCTCAAACTCTCTTCGTTGCCGAGTAGGCGTACGTCACGGTCTTGCCGGAGGGGACGAAGACGCGGTAGTCGCGGCTGCGGTTGGTGGTGATCGCGTACGACGCGGCGCCGGTGGTCGCGTTCGGGTACGCCCACCCGAGATCGGTCCACGTGCTGGAGCCGAGGTCGCGCTTCTGGAAGAGCACGCGGCCGTGGTGACGAGCGAACTTGCCGGTCTTCTCGTTGTAGTAGGTCGCACGCGCGAAGAGCGTCGTCTTGGTGCCCTTCCGGACACCGCTGACCTGGACGGCGGCGCCGCATTTGGTCAGCGTCTTCGCGGAGCGCAGGACCGCCACCGGCCGGTTGTTCGCGTCGTGCGCGTAACCGTCCTCCCAGCCGGTCCAGATCAGTGTCTGACCGCAGGGCGCGGTGGAGGCGATGTCCATCCAGCCGCCTCCGTCGACGCCGAACCCCGCGCCGTAGACGGAAGTGCCGGCCGGGGTCCGGCCCATCCACATCGCCGAGTTCGCGGTCTTCGGGCAGTCGGGGCCCTTCTTGACCCAGATGTCCTGGCGCGGCGCACGCAGCGTCAGATTGGCCGGAAGCATCCACGAGCAGTGAGCGGTGATCGCCTGCGGTGCAGCCTCGGCAGTGATCGGGCCGATCACCAGGCCGGAAGCGAGGACGCTGGCGGCCAGCAGCAGCGTGCGGTAACGCATGAGGTTCTCCTTGGGAAAGGCGACCGTCACCCCACGGCCGCGCAGGCGGAGAATACCGCTCGGGTGTTGCTGCTGTCTGTCGAATCCCGTTGCACGTTGATGCAAAGTGCGGCCCATTGAGGTGGGTCAGAACCGTGCGTAAGGTCACCGCATGGAGCGACCACGGATGCAGGTCGGAGCAGTCACGATCTCAGCAGAACCAGGACGCGCCCGCGAACTGGCCAGGTTTTACGAGCGCCTGCTGGGCTGGCCGATCGCCCACGAAGGACCGCGCGGCGGCTGGGCCCAACTCCACCCACCAGCAAATTTCACTGGATATCCGTTGAGGTTGTCCCTTCTCCGCTGAGATTTCGAGGGGAGAAGGGACAACTTCAGGGGAGATCCCCTCAAATGTTCACGGGGGAGGCTGGCCGGGGATGACGGCTGGGGAAAGGAAAACCCCGGCAACCGTGGTGGTTGCCGGGGCTCTGAGAGCAGACGGGTTAGAAGTCGCCGCCGCCGAAGTCGCCGCCGCCGCCGAAGTCGCCGAAGTCCCAGCCACCGGAGTCGCCGCCTTCGCTGCCGCCGAGGCCTTCCATGCCTTCGTTGGTCATGTCGCCCCCGCCGAAGTCACCACCGCCGAAGTCGCCACCCATGTCGCCGCCGGCGAAGTCGCCGTAGCCGCCGCCGGCGAACATGCCGCCGAGCATGGTGCCGAGGAACATGCCGGTCATGACGCCGCCGAGGGCGCCGAACATGCCTTGGGCGTACGGCGAGTAGGCCGGGCCGGCCTCCCAGTACGGGACGCGCTGCGGGCCGACCATGACCTTGCGGACGTCAGGCTCGGCGCCGGCGCGGACGCGCTCGGCGTCGGCGGCGCAGGCGGGAACCTCACGGGGTGCGCCGCCGGGCGGCGACCACATCACGTCGACGACCGAGGGGCCGTGCTGGGGGTTGAAGAAGCAGGACGGACGACGCTGCGGCAGGGCCTCGCCGTTCACCCGGGCGCGGACGCAGGCCGAGGCGTAGCGGCCGTCCTCGAGGATCTCGATGACGTGCTTGATCTGCTCGGCCTCGGTGACCTGCGCGACGGCCTGCTTGGCCGACTCGTAGGAGTCGAGCGCGCGCTGGTAGTCCTGCCGCGCGCCGTCGCCGAGGTCCTTGCCGACCATCTCCAGATCGAGGTCCTGCAGCTCCTCGCCGAACCGGGTGATGTCCTCGTCGGCGGTCCGCTTGACCGACTCGAGCTCGGCCGCGGTGATCTCGTGCTGCTTCTTGGACTGCAGCTGGGTCCGACGGTACGAGCGATATGCCAGCACCGCGATCACCACGACAGCGATGATCAGGATGTATTCCATGTCGGGCCTCTTCAAAAATGGGGGCTTTACGGCGAGCCTACCGAACCTCGCCAACCCGGCACGCCACGCAGGGTGACCCAATCCCCGGATTGCCGTCACGCAGCGCGCATAATCGATTACCGCCGCCCAGCGACCGCATTGCCCTGCGTTGGAAGGCTGTTCGATGAGCAAGACCCTCCGACTTCTCACGCTCTCGGTGACCGGCCTCTCGCTGGTCACGCCACACCTGCTCGCACCTGATCGGTACGCCGACGATCCGGCCGAGGCGACGTACCAGGAGATCGCGATCACCGGGCCGTCGGTGGCCGCCGAGACCACGCCGTTCGCAATGGTCGGTGTCACCTGGCCGAGCGGCGTACGGAACGTTCGCGCCAAGGTCCGGATCAAGCAGGGCGACAAGTGGACCGACTGGCAGCCCCTGCAGGTCGAGGACGGCCACGGCCCCGACACCCCGGAGGGCAACCCCGGTACCGAACCGCTGTGGGTCGGCGACGCGAGCGGCATCCAAGCCACTGCGACCGATGCCGCCGGTACGACGATCAAGGGTGCGAAGGTCACTCTGATCCAGCCCGGCGTGCTCCCCGGCGACAGCGCCGAATCGCCAGCCACCCAAGACATCGAGCCGGCCGCGAGCAGAACGCCGTACCCGATGCCGAACGTCTGGAGCCGCAAGCGCTGGGGTGCCGACGAACGGCTGCGCGCGGTCAACAAGGGCTGCACGAAGCCCAAGTACACGAAGACCGTGCTGGCCGCGTTCGTCCACCACACCGCCGATCGCAACGGCTACACCCGCGCGCAGGTCCCGGCGATGCTGCGCGCGACGTACGCGTACCACGTGAAGGGCCGCGGCTGGTGCGACATCGGCTACAACTTCCTCGTCGACCGCTTCGGTCGCGCGTTCGAGGGCCGGTACGGCGGCGCCCAGCTGCCCGTCCTCGGCGCGCACACGGAGTCGTTCAACAGCAACTCGTTCGGCGTCTCGCTGATCGGCAACTTCGACAAGGCCGCGCCACCCGCTTCGATGCTAGAGGCAACGGCTCGGGTGATCGCGTGGAAGCTCGACGCCAACTACCGTTCGCCGACCTCGAGTATCGTGCTCGCCCGGCACCGGGTGAACACCATCTCCGGTCACCGCGACACCAAGGCGACCGACTGCCCAGGAAAGCAGCTGTACGCCAAGCTTCCTTGGCTGAAGCAACGAGTGCTGAAACTGATGGGTGGCACGGTCTCCACCCCGATCTACCGATTCGCGAAGACGATCGGATTTCGGAGCCTCGGGCAACCGTTCTGGGGTGAACACCGAACGCGCACCGGCTGGACGACGCAGTTCGCCACCCGCGACATCTTCTACTCCGTCTCCACCGGCGCACACTCGACAGCGGGCGTCTTCCGGCAGCGCTACCGCCGCCTCGGTCCCGACACCGGTCTCGGCCTGCCGACATCCGAGGTCCACAACGGCCGGGTCGGCGGGACGCGCGTGCAGTCGTTCCGCGACGGCGGCTTCTACTGGACCAAGCCGTACGGCGTCCGCCCGGTGACCGGCATGATCTACCGCAAGTACGTCGCGATCGGCGCGGAGCGTTCCCGGCTCGGCCTGCCGATGACCGATATCTACAAGGTGAAGGGCGGCCTGCGGCAGAAGTACCAACGCGGCTGGCTGACCTATCACGCGCACACCCGTAGCGTCCTCGTCCAATACCGGAGTGCCTCATGAAGAAGCGGGCCATCGCCGCCGTCGTCATCGCATCCACCGTGATCAGCGCGACCGCTGAGGCCCGGGAGTTCGAGCCGACCGCCGGCACGAACACCTCGATCAGCGGCCGCGGCTTCGGCCACGGTCGCGGCATGTCCCAGTACGGCGCTCAGGGCGCCGCGCTGGCCGGGAAGTCGGCGAAGCAGATCCTCGACTTCTATTACCCGGGCACGACGGTAGGGAAGGCGACCGGCCGGATCCGGGTCCGGATCAGCGCCGACACGACCGACGGTATCCGGGTGGCCGCGGTCAGGAATCTCCGGGTTCGCGACCTGGCCAAGGACAAGCTCTCTACGTTGCCCACGGCATCGACCAGGAACCAGTGGTCGATCGATCCGAACGGCGAGCACGGCACGAAGGTCAGTTCGTACAACACCAAGACCCGCAAGTGGACACTCTGGAAGACGTTCACCTCGATGTCGCAGTTCGAGGGTCCCGTGCTGACGAGCCTCATCCTGCCGTCCGGTGCGGTACGGCGGTATCGCGGCGGACTGCGGGCGATCGATGTCCCGGGCAAGCATCTCGACACGGTGAACGTGGTCTCCCTCGAGTACTACCTCCGGGGCGTCGTACCGCGAGAAGCCTTGTCCAGTTGGCGTCCGGCCGCGCTGCAGGCGCAGGCGGTTGCTGCGCGCACCTATTCGGTGTTCCATCGGGGTCGTAGTGCCAAGCGTGCCTACGATCTCTGCGACACGATCGCCTGCCAGGTCTATGGCGGCTACGAGGACGAGAAGAGCGCGACGAACGCGGCGATCACCGCGACGGCCGGTCAGGTGCGGCTCTACAAGGGCAAGCCGATCATCGCCGAGTTCTCGTCGTCGAACGGCGGGGCGACCGCGGCCGGTCAGGTCCCGTACCAGGTGATGAAGGTGGACAGCTGGGATGCTTATCCCGGCAACGGGAATCCGAACGTCACGTGGACGGTGACGCGGAAGACGGCCGAGATCCAGGCGGTGTTCGACGTCGGGACGCTCCGCTCGCTCCGGGTGATCACTCGGACCGGTGTCGGGCCGAGCGGTGGACGCGCGGCGCGGGTCGAGGCGGTCGGGTCGAAAGGGCGGCGTGAACTCAGCGCTGATCAGTTGCGTGGACGGCTGCATCTGAAGTCGGCGTGGATCGCGTTCCCGGTGGCGCCACTTGATATGTCAACTGCGCCGGACAAGAGGCTCGGTCGCTGAGCCATTGACGAGATCTCCCTGCGACGGTTAGAACATGACATCGATGTCATCCGTCACCGCCCACAGAGGAGCCGGTCGATGCGCAGGAAATTGGGTATATCAACTCGGATCGTGGCCGGCCTGGTGGCGGTCGCGGTCGTGGGGTCGCTGTCGACGTCGGGCGCCAGCGCCGTGACCAGTCCGGCGGCGCGCGCCAAGGCGTCGTACGACGCGATCAACAAGTACTTCGACGCGGGGCAGGGGCTGCTGCGCGAGGAGTACCCGAACCAGCAGACCAACCCGTACTCGTACGTCTGGCCGTACTCGCAGGCCGTGATCGCGGCCGAGGACATCGCCGGGATCCCGGGGTCCGGCCGCAAGGCGTCGGCCGAGGCACAACGACGGCTCGACGCCTACGCGTCGTACTGGAATGCGACGACGACGCCGAAGGGGTACGACTCCTACGTGCGCCCGCCGCTCGGAGGTGGCGGCGACAAGTTCTACGACGACAACGAATGGATCGGGCTGAACCTGATCCAGAACTACCAACGCACCGGCGACCGTACGTCGCTCGCCCGGGCCAAGGACATCTTCGCGCTGGTCGTGCACGGGTGGGACACCGATCCCGCGCATCCGTGCGCCGGTGGCGTCTACTGGACCCAGGCGCCGTGGAGCCAGGACCGGAACACGGTCTCGAACGGACCGGGTGCCGAGCTCGGTGCGCACCTGTACCTGCTGACGCGGGACCGGTCGTACCTGACCTGGGCCAAGCGGATGTACCAGTGGGCGCAGGACTGCATGCTCGCGCCGAACGGTCTCTACTGGGACCACATCGACCTGGCCGGCAACATCGAGAAGACGCAGTGGAGCTACAACCAGGGCGTGATGCTCGGGGCCGGCGTCTTGTTGTACAAGGCAACCGGCGATCACCGCTACCTGCGGGACGCCAAGTCCGTCGCGAACGCCTCACTCGCCTTCTACAACACCCGCGAGATCCTGGCGAAGAACGGCGCCGCCTTCAACTCCATCTGGTTCAAGAACCTGCTGATCCTGGACTCGGTGGCCCCGGACTCCCGCTACCGCAAAGCCATGCAGGCCTACGCCGACGACAACTGGAACACCACCCGCGACCCCGCCACCAACCTCTACAAGTTCCGCGAGGGCACCGTCGAACTCCTCCAACAGTCCGGCATCACCCAGGTCCACGCCCTCCTCGCCTGGCCCCGCTCCAAATACCACCTCCTCGCCTGACGAAGTGGGTCGGACGAAGGGGTAGAACGCAGCGCGCCGCCCGTCGTGATGACGGGCGGCGCGGTGGTGTTCGGGTCAGGCTGCTGCGGTGGCGGTGTTGATCTTGACGGGGGTGATGGGGGCTCCGTCGGTGGGGCCGTTCTGGGGCTTGACGCCGGCTTGGGCGACCTTGTCGATGAGTTTGAGGCTCGGCTCGTCGAGGGTGCCGAAGGCGGTGTACTGCGGGCCGAGGCCGGACGCGTCGCCGTACACGATGAAGAACTGGCTGCCGTTGGTGTTCGGGCCGGAGTTGGCCATGGCGAGGATGCCGCGGCCGTACTTCAGGGTCGGGTAGACCTCGTCGGCGAAGCTGTAGCCGGGGCCACCGCTGCCGCTGCCGCTCGGGTCGCCGCACTGGAGGACCTGCAGGCCCTCGCCGACGGTCAGGCGGTGGCAGGAGGTGTTGTCGAAGTACTTCTGGCCGACGAGGCTCAGGAAGTTCTTCACCGTGCAGGGGGCCAGCGCGCTGTCCAGGGTGACCTGGAGGTCACCAACCGAGGTGTTCAGGCTGACCTTCGACGTACCGGACGCCTTGGTCTTGCCGTCGGCCGGCGGGTTCACCTTCTTGCTGGCCGGCTCCGCGCCCTTCTTGTAGCTGCAGCTGACCTCGGCGGGCAGTGCGGTCGCCCGCTTCGGCGCGGCGGCCAGCGCGGTCGGGATGCTCTTCGGCTTGTTGTCCGGACCGGCCGACGCGTCCACCGACGGCGTGTCCCCGGCGACCGGGGTGTCGTTGCCCTTCGGACCGAAGATCACGAAGACTCCGACCAGGACGGCGACGACCGCGACCACCGCGGTGACCGTGATGGCCAGATTCCGCCGCTGCCGCGCGCGCTCAGCCTGCCGCTCGGCCTGCCGTTTGGCCTTCCGCGCCGCGAGCTGCTGCTCGTGGGTCCTCTTGGACATGCAAACCCTCCCTCACCGTGATGTCTGCAGGGAACTTACAGCTTCAACCTGAGAACTGTCTGTTAAATCACCTGAACTGTGATCAGCCAGCACGATCACCCGATCCGCCACGCCGAGCGTCAGCGCCGCGGCCGGAGCCGGATTCAGCACCACCCCGTAGGCGGGGGACTGGTGGAATTCGGCATGCGTCCGGTACCCGATCGCCGTCTCCCCGCGGAGCCGGGCCGCCTCGAGCGCTTCGAGCTCTGCCCGGTTCGTCGGGTCACAGTACGTCGTACCGGCTGTAAGGCTGCTGTATTCGCCCAGCCGGACCTCGTCGAGTCCGGCGACCTGCAGGTGTGATCCCGGTACGGCGAACTCGTCGAGCAGCGCGACGATCTTCGGTGCCGCTCCTCACCCTCACCGAACCCGGTGACTATAAGCGAGGTGATGTGTGGTCGAGGTGTGGACCGGTAGGCTGCGGCGATTCGTTCGGGCTGGGGAGGGTTCATGCGGGGTCGTGCGTTGGCGTTGGCGATTGGCGTGGTTGCTTCGGGGGTCGTGGGGGTGCAGGCGACGACGGCGCAGGCGGCGACGCCGGTGTGCCGGTTCGAGGTGCCGGCGAAGCTGACGATCAGCAGTCAGTACAGCTTGGTGTCGTTCGGGTGGGGTGCGGGATGCCCGAAGACGACGTTCCAGGCCCGATGGATCGGCCAGGCGGAGGGACTGCCCGGATCATCGGCATCGGTGACGTGCACCTACCACTATCCGGAGTGTTCGATCGCGCTTGAGGGGACGTACTCGGGGCGGACGATGCAGTGGAACCCCGATGGGTACGCGCAGGATGAGAAAGGGCGGAAGGTCGCCGAGTTGCGGTCCGCCAAATCGCTGACCAAGTACGGCGCGGCGGTGAAGTTGACGGCTGGTCGGGTCGGGACCAAGACCACGTTGACCGCGCGGCCGACGTACTACAGCGCCAAGACCAACGGGTTCGTGCGGCATCACGGGCGGGTGCTCTTCCAGTCCAAGGACCCGGGTTCCTCGACCTGGAAGGATCTTGGGTACGTCGTGCCGAACTCGGCCGGCGCTGCGACCTACACCATCACCACCAACCGCAGCCGGGCGTATCGCGCGTACGTCGCGTCGTCGGCCACGGTTTGGTATGCCTACTCGGCGAACGTCACGCGGTAGCGCGGGCGAAGAGGCGGCCGGCCAGGTCACCGCCGGTGATCCGGCCGTCGGTGCCGCGGGTGAAGTAGCCGCGCTGGCCCGCCAGCGCGCCACCCGTGACGATGAACTCGTCGTCCGGCAGGAGTTCGAGTGACGCGGCCGCGAGGTCCGGCGGCATCTCGGCGTCGGTGCCGGCCCGGAGTTCCGGTTTGATCTCGACGGCGATGGTGATTCCGGTGCCGTCGGCAACGAAGTCCACGTTCATCGCTTCGTTCTGGTAGCGACCGGCCAACTCGCGGGCGCGAGCATCGTCGTACGGGAGTGGTTCAGTCGCACGCTCGACCAGGCCGAGGTAGTGCTCGAGCGCCCATCGGAGTACGGCCTGGTTGAGTTGATAGCCCTCAGGTCCGGAGTTCGTCAACGAGACAACGGCAAAACCAGCAGCCGGTACGACGAGGAGGTCGGCGTACTGTCCGTTTCCCGAACCGCCGTGGCCGATCGTCAGTACCCCGTCGATGGTCTTCCGGAACCAGCCGACGCCCAGTCCGTCGCCGAGCGAGCTGGCCCGCAGCGCGATGGTCTCGTCGCGCATGCTGTGCAGTACGGCGGCCGACATCAGCCCGTCACCACTGCCCAGGTGGAACCTTGCCCACCGCAACAGATCGCTCACGGTCGACACCACGCCGCCGCCCGGATTGTTGCCGTGGTCACCGGCCGCCCAGGCCTTCCAGGGCGTCGCCGGCTGGAGAACGCCGTGCTCGTCCGGGTTGTAGCCGACGGCAAACTTCCGCATCATCACGTCGTCCAGATCGAAGACCGTGTTCGTCAGACCGAGCGGCTCGAAGAGTAGCTGGGTCATCGCCTTCTCGTACGGCAGGCCGGTCACGGTCTCGATGATCCGGCCGGCCAGGTTGAACCCGGCCTGGCTGTACGACGACCGTGCGCCCGGCTCGGCGATGAGCGGCAGTTCGGCCAGCTTCTCGACGAACCCAGCCAGCGTCAGGTCGAAGCTACCCGCCACACCCCAGTCCAGTCCGGCTGTGTGGTTCAGCAGCTGCAGGACCGTGATCCGCTCAGCCACGTCCTCGTCGACCAGGTGCAGGTCCGGGACATAACGCCGTACCGGGGCATCGAGCTCGACCTTGCCCTCGGCAACGAGCCGCATCAGCGCGGTCGCGGTGAAGGTCTTCGAGACCGACGCGATGTGGAAGAGCGTGTCCCGGTCGATCGCCTCGGCACCGCCGATCCGCGTCACGCCGTGGCCGGCGAACACCTCCTGGCCGTCGATCAGTACGCCGACCGCCGCGCCCGGCACGCCCAGCTCGGCGGCCTTGGCGGCCACGAACTCCTGCAGTTCCATCGTCCTCACCTTTCCTCGACTTGAACACCGTTCAGTGAACGATAACTCGAATCTGAACACCGTTCAAGTACGAAAACGAGGAAGACTGGTGACCCTCTGCTGTGCATACTGGGTATCTAGATACTCGGTATCCATACCAAGGGAGCTCACCATGAAGGTTCGAATGATCGGGGCGGCACTGGGCGTGGCAGCGCTGGCCGTGGTTCCGATGGCGGCGCACGCGGCGCCGGTCCAGGCGAAGACGACGCAGCCCTACCAGCACCTCGTCACGGTCAACAGCAAGGCCTGGTCGACCGGTGGCACCTACGTGGCCACCGGCGGCGACATCAAGCTGAACCTGACCACCCTGGAGAAGAACACCAAGGTCTTCGTCGAGCGGTGTGAAGGAGCCGACCTGGGCGACGTCCAGAACTTCACCAAGAAGGCCCCGAGCCACACGCTGGCCACCGGCGTCGAGAAGGGCGAGTGCTTCATCGTCCTGCTCTCACCGGTGACCGGCAACGGTGGCTATGTCGTCAAGGGCACCCTGAGCTACTAGTCCTTGATCTCGCAGAGGACGGCGCCGGCCGACACGGTGGCGCCGACCTCGGCGGTGAGGCCGGTCACGGTGCCGGCCTTGTGCGCGTTCAGCGGCTGCTCCATCTTCATCGCCTCGAGGACGACGATCAGATCGCCGGCGGCGACCGTCGCGCCTTCCTCGACGGCCAGCTTCACGATCGTGCCCTGCATCGGCGACGTCAGCGAGTCACCCGAGGCGGCCGCGGACTTGCCCGAACCGCCGGCCCGACGGGCCGGCTTCTTCTTCGCGCCGGCGCCGGCGCCCGCGGCAGCACCGCCGGCGGAGACCCCGAACCCGGCCGGCAGGGCGACCTCGAGCCGCTTGCCGCCGACCTCGACGGTGACCTTCTCCCGCTCCGCGTCCTCAGGCGCGTCGGCGGTCGGGCCGTCGTACGGCGTGAGCTGGTTGTCGTACTCGGTCTCGATCCAGCGGGTGTGCACGGTGAAGCCGTCGTCGCCCACGTACGCCGGGTCCGAGACGACCGCGGTGTGGAACGGGATCACGGTCGGCATGCCCTCGACGACGAACTCACGCAGCGCCCGGCGGGACCGCTCGAGCGCCTGGGTGCGGTCGCGGCCGGTGACGATCAGCTTGGCGACCAGCGAGTCGAAGGCGCCGGGGACGGTCTCGCCCTCGTCGTACCCGCCGTCGATCCGGACGCCCGGGCCGCTCGGGGGCTTCCACTTGGTCAGGGTGCCGGGCGCGGGCAGGAAGCCGCGGCCGCCGTCCTCGGCGTTGATCCGGAACTCGATCGAGTGACCGCTCACGGCAGGGTCGTCGTACCCGAGCTCTTTACCGTTGGCGATCCGGAACATCTCGCGGACCAGGTCGAGGCCGGTGACCTCTTCACTCACCGGGTGCTCGACCTGCAGGCGGGTGTTCACCTCGAGGAACGAGATCAGTCCGTCCTGGCCGACCAGGAACTCGCAGGTCCCGGCGCCGACGTACCCGGCCTCGCGCAGGATCGCCTTCGACGACGTGTAGAGCGTTTCCATTTGCTCGGAGGTGAGGAACGGCGCGGGGGCCTCCTCGACCAGCTTCTGGTAGCGGCGCTGCAGCGAGCAGTCCCGGGTGGAGACGACCACGACGTTGCCGTGGGCATCGGCCAGGCACTGGGTCTCGACGTGCCGCGGCTTGTCCAGGTAGCGCTCGACGAAGCACTCGCCGCGACCGAACGCGCTGACCGCCTCGCGGGTCGCGGACTCGAACAGCTCCGGGACCTCCTCCAGGGTGCGGGCGACCTTCATGCCGCGGCCGCCACCGCCGTACGCCGCCTTGATCGCGATCGGCAGGCCGTATTCCTGGGCGAACGCGACCACCTCGTCGGCGCCGGCCACCGGGTTCGGCGTTCCGGGGACCTGCGGCGCGCCGACCTTCTCGGCGATGTGCCGCGCCTTGACCTTGTCACCGAGCGAGTCGATCGCGGACGGCGGCGGGCCGATCCAGATCAGCCCGGCGTCGATGACGGCCTGGGCGAACTCGGCGTTCTCGGCCAGGAAGCCGTACCCCGGGTGCACCGCGTCCGCGCCGGAGCGGGCGGCCAGTTCCAGGATCTTGGCGATGTTCAGGTAGGAGTCGGCCGGGGTCGACCCGTCCAGCGCGTACGCCTCGTCGGCCAGCCGGACGAACAGCGCGTCCCGGTCCTGGTCGGCGTACACGGCGACACTGCCCAGCCCGGCGTCGGCCGCCGCCCGGACGACCCGGACCGCGATCTCGCCCCGGTTGGCGACCAGCACCTTGGTGATCTGCTTGCTCTCGGACACAGACGACTCCTTCCAAGCCTGGGGCCACTCTAGAGTCCAAACTCTGGACCTGGGGGAGGTTGTTCGTCACAGTCCGCGGACCTGCACCACCCACCAACCGGGTTCGGCGGCCTGGATCGCCGCCGCGCTGAGCGTGGCCGGGTGTGTCGCGCGGAGGTTGGACGGTGCTGGCGGTCCGCCGGAGAATAGGCTTCCCCCGGAGCCTCGACCTGGGAGTGTGTGCGGATGACCATCCTTGAACCGTTGGCGGGGACCGTACCGGCGGAGTGGGAGAAGTTCGACGACCGGTTCGGCGGGATCCGGGGTGACAACCACCTGGAGCGGCTGTGGACGGGTGGGCGGTGGGTCGAGGGCCCGGTCTACTCACCGGCCGGGCGGTATCTGCTCTGGAGCGACATCCCGAACGACCGCATCCTGCGCTGGGACGAGACGTCGTACCAGGTCTCCGCCTTCCGGACGCCGGCCGGGAACACGAACGGTCACACCCTCGACCAGGAGGGGCGCCTGGTCAGCTGTGAGCACGGCAACCGCCGGGTCACCCGGACCGAGCACAACGGCCGGATCAGCGTGCTGGCCGACTCCTATGAGGGCCACCGGTTCAACAGCCCGAACGACGTCGTGGTCAAGCGCGACGGCTCGGTCTGGTTCACGGACCCGTCGTACGGGATCCAGAGCGACTACGAGGGGTACGCCGGGGAGATCGAGACGGGTGGTTGTCATGTCTATCGAGTGTCTTCGGATGGTGCCCTGACCCGGGTTGCCGATGACTTCGACGGGCCGAACGGACTGGCCTTCTCGCCCGACGAGTCGCTGCTCTACATCACCGATACCGAGCGCGCGCATATGCGGGTGTTCCAGGTGGACGGCGACCGGATCAGCGGTGGTGAGGTCTTCGCCGAGTGCGGGAACGGCGCCTTCGACGGGATCCGGATCGACACCGCCGGCCGTGTCTGGGCCTCGGCGGCGGACGGCGTACACGTCTATCACCCGGACGGCACCCTGCTCGGCAAGCTGCACGTCCCCGAGACCGTCTCCAACCTGACCTTCGGCGGCGCCAAGCGCAACCGGCTCTTCATCACCGCCACCACGTCCATCTACTCCCTCTTCACCACGGTCAACGGCGCCACCCAGCCTTATGACCACTGAGTTCGGCCCAGTACTGCGGAAGTTCCGCAAGGCCGCTGGTCTGTCGCAGGAGCGATTGGCGGCTTCATCTGGTGTGAGCGTCGAAGCGATCAAGACCCTGGAGTCCGGCCGTCGCCGGCATCCGCGGTCGGGCACGCTCGAGCGCCTGGCCGACGGGCTGCGGCTGACCTCGCAGCAGCGATTGGAGCTCGTCACGGCCGGCGCCCGGACGAAGGCTCGGGTCACCATCCCGCGTGAGCTCCCGGACGACGTCTATGCCTTCGTCGGCCGCGAGGACCAGGTGGCTGAGCTCGAGAAGACCTTCACCGCGCAGGAGTCGCGACCAGGTGTCGTGGTGACCTCCGCCATCGGTGGGATGGGCGGTGTCGGCAAGACCGCTTTGGCTATCCACATGGCCCACCTGGTGGCCGATCGATACCCCGATGGCCAGCTGTACCTCAACCTCGGTGGCTTCGGACCGGGTCGGCCGATGACGGTGTCGGAGGCTCTCAGCCGGTTGATGGACAGCCTCGGCGTACAGGGTCCGGATGATCCAGGCGACGCTCACGAAGCCGCCTCTCGCTATCGGTCGGCGCTGTCCGGTCGTCGCGTCCTGGTGGTTCTCGACAACGCGGCCGATGCCGCCCAGGTGGCACCATTGTTGCCGGGGGCATCGACTTGCGCGGTGCTGATCACCAGCCGCCGGGCGATGACCGCGCTGCCCGGTGTCGTCCACGTGATGCTCGACGTCCTGCCGGATCAGGACGGCATCGAGATGCTGACCCAGATCTCCGGCGACGACCGGATCGCGCGCGATCCGGTCAACGCACTGGCGATCGTCCGGTTGTGCGGTGGCCTTCCGCTCGCCCTCCACCTGGCCGGCGCCCGGCTCGCGGACGAACCCACCTGGGCGGTCGCCGACCTGGTACGGCGATTGGAGACCAGCCGGAACCGGTTGGACGAGCTGGCGACCGCTGACCGCGACGTACGGGCGAGCATCGAGTTCTCCCTGGCCGCGGCGACCGAGCGCGACACCGACGCCGTTGCCGCGTTCAAGCTTCTCGGACTGCACGAGGGCGACGAACTCAACGTGCGCGTCGCCGCGGCGCTGCTCGACCTACCCGTCGACGACGTGAGCCGCCGGTTGGAGCGCCTGGTCGATCTGTACCTGATCGAGTCCGTCGGCCCGCATCGGTACCGCATGCACGACCTCGTCCGCAGCTACGTCAAGGAGACGACCGCCGCCCTGACCGACGCCCCGGCCCGTGAGGCCGCACAACTGCGAGTCCTCCAGCTGTGCCTCGCGATGGGCTGGCGCACCCGGATGGCCCGGTTCGCCGACGACCTCTCCCAGGCCTGGTACGACGACAGCTGGACGGCCGGCGCGGAGCAGTTCACCCTCGACGAGATCTTCGCGTGGTTCGACGAGGAGATCGACGAGACCATCGGCGCCGTACGACGTGCTACCGCGACCGCGTCTCGCGCGGTGCTGGCGCGCGTCGTACTGGGGCTGTTGCCGTACTGCTACGTCCGCCGGCGGCACTCCGACGGTGTGCTGCTGGGCACGCTGGCGCTCGGCGTACCGGAGTCACTCGCCGATCCGTTCGCCGCCGCCCTGTTGCCCTTCGAGGTCGCCCAGCAGTGCGCCTCAGCCGGTTTGCACCAACGAGCGGTCGACTACATGACCATGGCGCTGGCGGCGCCCAAGATCCGCTCGTACGACCGCGCCTACATCGAGGCCGAGGTCTTCCTCGGCCACTACCTCGTCGATCTCGGCCGCCTCGACGAAGCAATCGCCTCCGCCTCCCGCGGCGTCGCCGTCGCCCTCCGCAGCGGCGACGAGGTTGCCGAAGCCGAAGGCCGCCTCATCCTCGGCCTGGCCGCAGGCAAACAAGGCGACACCGCCACCCAGGACCGCGAGCTCGACCGCGCCGTCGAACTGATGCGACGCCTGGGCACGCCCCACGAGCGCTACTGGCTGCTCTGCCTCGCCGGCCTGTCCTATCGCGAAACCGGCCGGCTCGACGAAGCCTCGTCGTACCTCGAAGAAGCCCGGACCGCGGCACTGGAGGACGGCGACGAGTTCGCCGTCGCCGAAGCCCTCGAAGGCCTCGGCCGCGTCGAGCTGGCCCGCGACCACCTCGACCTCGCCGAACACCACCTCCGCGCCTCCCTCCAAGTAGTCCAAGGAACCTGGCAAGCCGAGGCCCGCGTCCGCGAACGCCTCGGCCACGTCCTCCTCGCCGCCGCCCGCCCCACCGAAGCCACCACCCAATGGCAATCCGCCCTAGACCTCCTAACCCGCCACGGCTCCCCCCAAGCCAGTAAGCTCCACGACCTCCTGAGCACCAATGCCTGACTTCGGCCCGGTCCTCCGAAAGCTCCGCCAGGAAACCGGCTGGTCACAGCAGCGCCTGGCCGACGAATCCGGCGTAAGTCTCCAAGCCGTCAACGCCTTGGAGACTGGTCGCCGCCGTTATCCATGGCGACAGACGGTCGATCTGCTGGCCAATGCCTTGGAGTTGCACGCTGATCAGCGCGCCGAGTTGAGCGCCGCAGCTGCGCGGCCCAAGGCGATCACCGGCGCTCACGGATTCCCAGCAGATGTGACCGACTTTGTGGGTCGCGCGGAGCAGATCGCCACGGTGTCGGATCTGCTGACCGGTGATCGGCACGCCCCGGGCGTAGTGGTCATCTCGGCGATTGCCGGCATGGGCGGCGTGGGGAAGACCGCCTTGACTGTCCGCGTCGCGCGCGAGCTGACAGACCGATTCGCCGACGGCGTCTTGTACCTGAACCTGCGCGGTTTCGGTGCCGGTGAACCGATGACGCCGGCGGAGGCGTTGAATGCCCTGCTTCAGCAACTCGGGTTCGCCCTCCACCGCGCACCCGGATCCACCGAGGAGGCCGCAGGCCTGTTCCGATCGGCGTGCGCCGCTCGGAGGCTGCTCGTCGTACTGGACAACGTGGCCACCGTCGAGCAGGTCTTGCCCCTGCTTCCCGGTACGTCAACGTGTGCCGTCATCGTCACCAGCCGCCGCGCCTTGGTTGGTCTGCCGGGCGCGGGGTCGCTTGATCTCGATGTCTTGCCGGACGGCGAGGCGCTGGCGCTCCTGACCACGGTAGCCGGAGCACGACGAGTCGAAACCGACCTGCAGGCAGCGCGCGAGGTCGTGGCCCGCTGCGGGTCGTTGCCGCTGGCAATCAGAATCGCGGGCAGCCGCCTGGCCGCCGAGCCGTCCTGGACGGTCGCCGACCTGGCCCGCCGGTTGGCCGATGACGGCGCCCGCCTGGACCTGCTCGGAGATGGTGTCCGGGCATCGATCGCGCTGTCACTGGCCGGTACGTCGGCCGCCGACGTGGCGGCCGCGGAGATCTTCGGGCTGCTGGGTCTGTACGAAGGCAACGAACTCGACTTGAAGGTCGCTGCTCGCCTGGTCGATCGCCCGGAGTCGGAGATCGAACCGCTGCTCGAGCACCTCGTCGACCTGCATCTCCTGGAGTCGACCAGCCCACGCCGCTACCAGTTCCACGACCTGGTCCGCGCTTATGCACGCGAGCTCGCATCGACACGGACCGATGCCACTGACCGAGCTGCTGCCCGAAAGCGCGTCATGGAGCTCTACATCACGATGGCTTGGGGGGCGTGGCCTGACATCGGTGGGAATGGCCAGGCCTGGCTTGGCGAACGGCGGCTCGCCGAGGCCGACGAGATCGTGCCTGACGAGGCGCTGGCTTGGCTGGATGGCGAGGCTATCGAGATTCTTGCCGTGGCGATCCGGAGGTCGGTCGACGCCGCGACGATTCTGTTGCTGGCGGTGGGCATGTCCGTGTTCTGGGCCGACCGCCGGCGCAACGCAGAAGCGGTCAAAATGCTGGAACTCGCGGTGGCGGTACTGGAGAGTGAGCCAGGACCGCACCACCCGTTCGGAATCGGACAGATCAGATACCGGCTGGCACACCACTACGCCATCACGTCGAACGTCGAGTTGGCGGCTGCGCACATGCGTGCCGGGGTCGAGGTCGCCAGGGGCCACGACTATCACCCATTGCTGGAGTACTGCGAGCTGGACCTCGCGCGGTTCCTCGAGCGACTGGATCAGCTGGACGAGGCCTTGATCCACGCACGGGCCGGATTGGAGCTCGCCTTGGCCACTGGGGACGGGACCGTTGAGGGCTGGGCGCGCTTCACGGTGGCCGTCATGGACGGACGGCTCGGCCGGGCAGATGAGCAGGACCGTGGGTTCGCTCGAGCGGTCGAGCTCGTGCGGAGCAACGACGCGTCCTCCCTCAGCTGGTTGATCCGCAGCATTGGGGACGTCTACAGCCGCTGCGGACGCAATGAGAGTGCCCGCAGCTGGCTTTGCACCGAGCTTGCCGAAGTACGCGCCAGCGGGGAGAAATTCGCCCTCGCTGATCACCTCCAGATCCTGGGCGCTGTTGAGGTCGAGTTGGCGGCGTACGACGACGCGCGGGAAACCCTGGAGAATGCCCTTGCCTTGATTGTCGATAGCCAGGGCGAGCTCGAAGCGGCCATCCGGCATGCCCTGGGTTCGGCGCTGGTTGGACTCGGCGAGACCGAGCCCGCTCGGGAGCAGTGGTTGCTGGCGTTGGAGCTGTACCAGCGCTACGGCCTGCCGCAGACAGCCGAAGTCAGGGAGTTGCTGAATGGTTGAGTTCGGTCCGGTACTGCGGAGGTTCCGTAAGGCGGCTGGGTTGTCGCAGGAGCAGTTGGCGGAGGCCTCGGGGGTCAGTGTTGAGGCCATCAAGACGTTGGAGGCGGGGCGTCGGCGGTCGCCGCGGGCGAAGACTGTCGAGTTGCTGAGCGACGGGCTGCGGCTCGACGCGGACGCGCGGGCTGAGCTGCAGGCTGCGGCTGCGCGGCCGTCGAGGGGGCGGCTACCGAACGATGTGGCGGACTTCGTCGGTCGGGTCGAGCAGATCGCTGCGGTGTCCGAGCTGCTGACTGGTGGTGGACAGGCGCCTGGGGTGGTGGTGATTTCGGCGATCGCGGGAATGGGCGGTGTGGGGAAGACCGCACTGGCCGTGCACGTCGCGCGGGGGCTGACGGTTCGGTTCGCTGACGGTGTGCTTTACGTGAACCTTCGCGGCTTCGGCATCGGTGAACCGATGACGCCGCTGGAGGCGCTGAACACGCTTCTCCAGCAACTGGGCTTCGCCCTGCAACGACCACCCGAGTCCACCGAGGAGGCCGCGGGCCTGTTCCGGACGGCGTGTGCCACCCGCCAGCTGCTCGTCGTACTGGACGACGCGGCCGGCGTCGACCAGGTTCTTCCGCTGCTTCCCGGTACGTCGACCTGCGCCGTCATCGTCACCAGCCGACGCGCCCTGGTCGGTCTGCCGGGTGCGCGATCGCTCGAGCTCGCGGTCCTGCCGGACGACGAGGCACTGGCGCTGCTGATCGCAGCAGCCGGACCGGGGCGGATCGAAACCGACTCGCAGGCAGCCCGCGAAGTCGTGGCCCGCTGCGGGTCGTTGCCACTGGCAATCAGAATCGCCGGCAGCCGCCTAGCCGCCGAGCCGTCCTGGACGATTACCGACCTGGCCCGCCGCCTGGCCGACGAGAGTGCCCGTCTCGACCTGTTCGGGGACGGCGTCCGGGCGTCGATCGCGCTGTCACTGGCCGGTACGTCGGCCATCGACGTGGCGGCCGCGGAGATCTTCGGGCTGCTGGGTCTGTACGAAGGCAATGAACTCGACTTGAAGGTCGCTGCTCGTCTGGTCGATCGCCCGGAGTCGGAGATCGAACCGCTGCTGGAACACCTCGTCGACCTGCATCTCCTGGAGTCGACCAGCCCACGCCGCTACCAGTTCCACGACCTGGTGCGCACGTACGCCCGGGAGCTCGCACCCGATGATGGTGCGGCGGCGGCCCGCGAGCGGGTGCTGGCGCTCTACGTAGCGATGGCCTGGCAGGCGCGGGCGAAGCTCGGCGTCTCACAGGCCTTCTGGTACGACGAGCAGTGGGTCGCCGGTGTCGAGCATCTGGAGTACGACGAAGTCATGGCGTGGCTGGATACCGAGGCGACCGAGATCCTCGCCGCGGCCCGCCGACCGACGACCGGCCGTGGAACCCTCGTCGTCCTCGCGGGCGGCATGATGCGCTACTGGATCATCCGCCGCCGGCACGCCGAGGGCGCAGAACTCGGCGAACTTGCCCTGGCCGCACTCCGCGACGATCCGACCTGTGCCTCGGTCTTCGCGCTGAGCCGGATCAGTTATCACGTGGCAGCGCACTACTCGGCCAGGTCGGACTCCGAGACCGCGGTAGCTCACCTGCGGGTCGCCATCGCAGCGGCACCGCTGGATACCGATCCGTTGAACCACGTCGTGTGCACGATCACTCTCGCGCAGGATCTGGAGCGACTCGACCAACTGGACGAGGCAGCGGAGCTGGCCCGATCCGGGTTGGAGGGTGCGCTCCGGCTCGGCAACGAGATCATCGAGAGCGATGCACGCTTCAGCATCGGCTCCCTGGCCGGCCGCCTCGGCCGCTTCGCCGAGCAGGACGAGGCCTTCGACCTCGCGGCCGCTGCCCTGCGTCGAAGCCGCCCAGAGATCCTCCACCTACTCCTCCCCGACATCGGCGCCAGCTACCTACGCTCAGGCCGCCCCGAATCCGCCCGAACCTGGCTCCGCGATCACCTGGCCGAAATCAGGCTCTCCGGTGACAAGTCCGCCATCGCCGAACACCTCCGCTGGCTCGGCGTCGCCGAAACAGCACTCGCCGCACACCACGAGGCCCGCACTGCCCTCACCGAAGCACTCGACGTCATCCAAGGCAGCAACGACGAGATGGAAGCCCAGATCCGCCACGCCCTCGGTACGGCGCTGAGCGAGCTCGGCGAGGACGAGCTCGCTCGCGAGCAGTGGCTGGTCGCGTTGGACCTGTACCGCCGCGGCGGATCGCCCCAGGCAGCCGAAGTGCAGGGATTGCTGGATGGCTGAGTTCGGTCCGGTACTCCGAAAGTTCCGCACAGCGGCTGGATTGTCGCAGGAGCAGCTCGCCGCAGCGTCCGGGGTCAGTGTCGGTGCAATCAACACGCTGGAGAACGGCCGTCGCCGCTATCCGTGGGTGCAGACCGTCGACCTGCTCAGCAAGGGCCTGAGGCTCACCGCGGACGAGCGAGCCGAGTTGAAGGCCGCCGCCGCACGGCCCTCGACCGGTCGCCTGCCGACGGATGTGGCGGACTTCGTCGGTCGTACCGAGCAGATCGCCGCTGTTTCCGACCTGCTGACTGGTGGTGGGCAGGTGCCTGGCGTGGTCGTGATCTCGGCCATTGCCGGCATGGGCGGTGTAGGCAAGACCGCACTGGCGGTGCGCGTCGCGCGTCAGTTGGCGGGTCGGTTCGCTGACGGTGTGCTGTACGTGAATCTGCGTGGTTTCGGGACTGGCGATCCGTCGACACCACTGGAAGCTCTCAATACGCTGCTTCAGCAACTCGGCTTCGCTCTCCAACGCCCTCCGGAGTCCGCGGAAGAGGCCGCCGGCATCTTCCGAACCGCCTGCGCGACGCGGAAGCTGCTCGTCGTACTCGACAACGCAGCAACCGTCGAACAGGTGATGCCGCTGCTTCCCGGTACGGCGAATTGCGCGGTGATCGTCACGAGTCGGCGTGCTCTGGTCGGTCTGCCGGGTGCGAGGCCGGTGGCGCTCGGTGTCCTGTCGGAGGACGAGGCGTTGGCCTTGCTCACCTCGGCTGCTGGCCGGGAGCGAGTCGAGGGCGATCCACAGGCGGCGCTGGAAGTTGTGGCGCTGTGCGGGTCGTTGCCGTTGGCGCTCAGGATTGCGGGTTCGCGGCTCGCGGCTGAATCTTCGTGGACGGTGGCTGACCTGGCCCGACGGCTGGCGGACGAGTCAGCTCGCCTGGACCTGCTCGGCGACTCAGAGTCCGGCGTACGGGCTTCTGTCGCGTTGTCGCTGAAGGGCACCTCGGTGGGCGACGTGGCGGCGTACGAGATCTTTGGGCTGCTTGGACTTTTTGAGGGTGACGTACTGGATCTGAAGGTTGCCGCCCGCCTAGTCGATCGCCCCGAGGCGGAGGTCGAACCACTCCTCGAACACCTTGTCGACCTGCACCTCCTGGAGTCACTCAGCCCCCGCCGCTACCAGTTCCACGACCTGGTCCGCGCCTACGCCCAAGAGCTCGCCCCCGAAGAGGACCGCACGGCGGCCCGCGAACGGGTGCTCGCGCTCTACATCGCCATGGCCTGGCAAGCACGAGTCAAGGAAGGCGCGCGGCGCACGTGGTTCGACGACCGATGGGTCGCCGGCGTCGAGCACCTCGAGTTCGACGAGGTCATGAGCTGGCTTGACGTGGAAGCAGACCAGATCCTCGCCGCGGCCGCCCGGCCAACGACCGACCGCGGAACCCTGGTCGTTCTGGCCGGCGGCATGATGCGGTTCTGGCACGCCCGTCGCCGGCACACGGAAGGCACCCAGCTCGGCGAACTCGCCCTGGCCGCGCTCAGCGAAGACCCCAAGTGCGCCTCTGAACTCGGCCTGAGCCGAATTGCTTTCCACGTGGCCCTGCACTATTCGGCCAGATCGGACGTCGAGACCGCAGTTGAACTCATGCGCGGCGCGATCGCGGCGGCCCCGGTGGAGACCGATCCGTACCACCATTTCGTGTGCACGATCACGCTCGCTCAGGACCTGGAACAACTCGGCCAACTGGACGAAGCCGTGGAGCTCGTCAGAGCTGGAATGGCCGGTGCGATGAGCATCGCCAACGAGTTCCTCGAGACAGACGCCCACCTCGCGATGGGCAGTCTGGCCGGCCGCCTCGGCCGCTTCGCGGAGCAAGACCACGAATTCGGCCTGGCCACAGCCATCCTCGGCCGCGACCATCCACAAATGCTCCATCTCCTCCACCCCCAAGTCGGCGCCAGCTACCTGCGCTCCGGCCGTCCCGAGGCCGCCCGCACCTGGCTCCGCGATCACCTCCCGGAGATCAGGCGTATCGGCGATAAGTCCGCCATTGCCGAGCACCTCCGTCACCTAGCGGCCGCCGAGACTGCACTCTCGGGGTACGACGCGGCGCGCGTCGCCCTCACCGAAGCACTCGACCTGCTCCAAGGCAGCAACGACGAGATGGAAGCCAAGATCCGCCACGCTCTCGGCACAGCATTGAGCGCGCTCGGCGAGACCGAGCCCGCGCGTGCGCAATGGCGGCACGCCCTGGACCTGTACGAGCGCTATGGCCTGCCGCAGGCCGACGAGGTGCGAGGACTCCTGGATGGCTGAGATCGGGCCGGTACTACGGAGCTTCCGCAAAGCGGCCGGGCTGTCGCAGGAGCGGCTGGCGGAGGTCTCCGGAGTCAGCACCCAAGCCATCAAGGCACTGGAGACCGGCCGTCGGCGGTATCCGTGGCGCCAGACTGTAGACCTGCTGGCCAAGGGTCTCGCCCTGAACGACGATGAACACGCCGAACTGAAGGCCGCCGCAGCGCGCCCCAAACCGGGTCCCGACCGCTTGCCGGCAGACGCGCCCGGCTTCGTTGGGCGTGCCGAGGAGATCTCCGCTGTTACGGCGTTGCTGACTCGAGATGGACAGGGACCTGGGGTTGTGGTGATCTCGGCGATCGCGGGCATGGGCGGGGCTGGGAAGACCGCACTCGCTGTGCACGTCGCGCGTGGGCTTTCGGGTTGGTTCGCCGACGGGCTGCTGTACGTCAACCTGCGCGGCTTCGGCGGGGGCGAGCCAATGATTCCGCTGGAGGCACTCAACACCCTTCTGCAACAGCTCGGCTTCGCTCTGAAGCGTCCACCCGAGTCTGTCGAGGAGGCCGTCGGTCTGTTCCGTACGGCATGCGCCAGTCGCAGGCTCCTCGTCGTACTGGACAACGCGGCGACCGTCGACCAGGTCCTGCCGTTGCTGCCCGGTGCGTCGACGTGCGCGGTGATCGTGACCAGTCGCCGAGCGCTGGTTGGACTGCCGGGCGCACGGTCGCTGGAGCTGTCCGTACTGCCACAAGACGACGTTCTGATGTTGCTGATCTCCGCGGCCGGGCACGAGCGGATCGAAGCCGACCTCGCGGCAGCACGCGAGGTCGTCTCCTTGTGCGGAGCATTACCGCTGGCGCTGGGCATCGCCGGCACGCGCCTGGCGGCCGAACCCGATTGGACAGTGACCGACCTCGCCAGCCGCTTGGCCGACGAGGCGGCTCGGTTGGATGTGCTCGACGAAGCGGAGTACGGCGTACGGGCGTCGATCGCATTGTCGCTCAACGGCACGTCGGCAGCTGATGTGGCGGCGACCGAGATTTTCGGCTTGCTCGGTCTCCACGAAGGCAACGAGCTGGACTTGAAGGTCGCTGCCCGGTTGGTGGATCGTCCGGAGGCTGAGATCGAGCCGCTGCTGGAACACCTGGTCGACCTTCATCTGCTGGAGGCTGTCAGTCCGCGGCGCTACCAGTTCCACGACCTGGTGCGCTCGTACGCGCGGGAGCTCGCAATGGCTCGGGCCAGTAAACTCGAAAGGGCGGCTGCTCAGGATCGTGTTGTGGCGCTGTACATCGCGATGGCGTGGGCGAGTCGGATACGTATTGCATCGGTATCGCGAGAGTGGCTCGACGAGGGATGGCTAGCTGAGGCCGAAGAGGTAGGGCGCGAGGAGGCCATGGCCTGGCTGGATGCCGAGGCGGAAGAGGTACTGGCGGCGGCCGGCCGCATGATGAAGGCGAAACGGCTTCACACCGTCAAGATCGTCGGACTTGCGGTGGGTATGACGTCGTTTTGGGCCGATCGCAGGCGCGCGACCGAAGCCGTACGACTGGGCGAGCTGGCGGTCACAGCACTGCGGAACGATCCAGCCGGTTTCCACCCACATGCGGTGGCCCAGCTCAGGCTCTACCTTGCCCAGTTCTACGAGGGGATGTCGGACTTCGAGCGGGCAGCCTCCCATATGCGCGCTGCAGTGGAGGTGTCGAGGGTACACGGGTACGAACATTTGTGGCTGCACAGCTTGATCGACCTGGCCCGATTCCTGGAACGACTGGGATTCTTGGAGGAAGCCAGCGCCACTGCGAAGTCCGGCCTGGAGCTTGCCGTCGCCGCTGCCGACAAGTCGGCCGAGGGATATGCGCGGTTCACCCTCGGAGTCCTTGCCGGCCGTCTGGGCCGTTCTACCGAGCAGGATCTCGAGTTCAGGCAGGCCGCGGCGCTTCTTCGTGCGAACGACCCAGGCGCGCTCAAGTGGATGACCCGCGACATCGCCGATGCCTACTGCCGCTGTGACCGGCCGAAGAGCGCCCGGGACTCGATACTGGCCGAGCTCGCCGGAGTACGAGCCTCCGCCAGTCGCTTCGCGGTTGCCGACCATTTGCACGTCCTGGGCGCGGCTGAGGTGGAGCTGGGGTCGTACGAGGCGGCGGCGAGCAGTCTGCGCGAGGCCCTGACGATGGTTGGCCGCGACAGCGGCGACCTCGAGGCTCGCATCAGGCACTCTCTCGGTACGGCGCTGAGCGGACTCGGGGAGGCCGAGTCCGCTCAGGAGCAGTGGCGGCTGGCGTTGGAGTTGTGCCGGCGCTATGGGCTGCCGGAGATTTCAGAGCTTCTTGAGTTGGTCGATGATGGTGAAGACGGCGAGGAAGCCGAAGGCCAGGAAGGAGAAGGCCAGTACGGCGGTGCGGACCGGGGTGATGCGGATGGCTCGGGGGAGGGCTCGGGAGTTCATCCACCAGAGGAGGCCGGAGTAGACGAACATCATGGTGCCGGCGGTGCAGGCGGAGATGACGAGTAGGACCAGGGGCTGGGTGAGGCCGGCCAGCAGGACGATGATGCCGAAGGCAACGAGTCCCCAGACGAGGCCGAAGTACAGTTTGGATTCGGTGACGGTCGAGGTCCGCAGGTAGCGGGCTTTGATCATGTCGGCGGTCAGGCGCGAGGTGTAGTCGACGATGCCGGCCGCGGCGGCGAACAGGGAGAAGGCGCCGATCGCCCAGAACAGGTAGCCGAACCAGCCGCCGACCAGGGTCTGCAGGGTGGTGCCCTCGATCTTGAGGAAGCTGATGTTGTTCTTGACGTTGCTGTCGCCGAACAGGGTGGCGTGCGCGAGCATCGAGGTGAACGCGATGGTCAGCACGGTGATCGCGACGAAGGTCGCGGCCTGCTCGATGTTGGCGAACTTCCACCAGCGCTTCCAGCGGGCCAGGTTGGCGTCGTTCGGGGTGAAGACGTAGCCGTTGGCCGTCGGGTCGGCCTCGGTCTCGCCGGTCACCGGTGAGGTCAGGCGGGGGACGTGCAGACCCTGGCCGAAGCCCTTGTCGCGGATCCAGTTGCTCTGCACGAGATTCTGGCCGCCACCGGCTCCGGCGTACGCGATCGCACCCATCATCAACGCGAACCCGAGCTGCTCGACGGGGAACTGCGGATGCGTGACCGCGTGGCCGAGGGCGTCGTACGTCTTGGCCCGGATCGCGAAGATCAGCGCCAGTACGACGAGGAGTCCGACCGCGAGGATCTTGACCAGGATGAGCCGCTCGAGCATCACGTAGACGACCGGCGCGAAGGTCAGGATGAGGCCGATCGCGAGCAGGATGCCGATCGCGATCCAGCGTGGATCGCCGCCGCCGAACAGATAGGTCAGCATCGACGCCGAGCTGGTCGCCCAGCCGGGCCACATGTTCGCGAAGTAGGTCATGATCGCGAAGAACAGCCCCCAGTGCTTGCCGAAACGGTTGAAGCCGGTCAGCGCTGTCTCACCAGTGGCCAGCGTGTACCGCTCGATCTCCATGTTCAGGAACCACTGGATCACCACCCCGACCAGCGCGCCCCAGAGGAACACCAGCCCGACCTGGCTGGAGATGTACGGCCACAGGATGAACTCACCCGAGGCCAGTCCCACCCCCGCGCCGACCATGCCGGGTCCGACGACTTTCCAGGTCTGACTCGGTGGCTCGGGCAGGTCGCGGACCTGCGGGGCGGGCAGATTCTTCGTCGGCAGCGCGAACGTGCCGTGGTCCGTCGCCGTGCTGTCAGCCATTCCGGGCTCCTCACATCGTCGACTCTTTCCGGGAGGTTAGCGGTTGCGGAGTGCCCTGAACCACTTCTCAGGCCCAGGCAACCGTTCTTGTGGTCTGGACTGTTTTGAGTCTTACGTGAGCGGATTCATTCACTGATCGGCCGGCAATCGCCCCCATGCCCGGCCGACCGAGGTTGTGAGGGGCGGAAGACGACACCGTGGTTCAGACAACAGACACACCGGCGGCCGGGATGCCGGCCCGGCTCGATGCGGCGGTTACTGATCGGGCCGGTCAACTTCGCCGGGCAGGGCACTCGGTGGGCCCGTGTGCTGGAGGAACAGGTGCCCACCACGAAGGTGACCGCGTTCGCCTTCGCCAACGGAGTTCTCGACTATCCGGTCGACTACCGCGTCTCGGCGAGCACCTACCGCCGGCACCGTCGGTGGCAGCTGGAGTTCTATCACCATGTCGTGCAGAACTACACCCATGTCCTGATCGAGGCGAACCGGCCGATCTTCGGCGTGCTGCACCACTTCTCGTGGGCTGCTCAGGCTGAGGTGGTCCGTTCTGTCTATGCCGAGGTTCTGGGCGGTCTCCCTGAGGCTGCCTACGGTCCGGATGCCACGAAGATCCGCGAGCTCCTTCCCGATCCGCCCGAACTGCAGCCCACGAACTGGACGGCGTACCGGCGGAAGCACACCAAGTAGGCTCGGCGGCGTGACCAACGAGGAGCGGTTCGAAGTCCAGCGTGAGATCGCCGCCACGCCCGCCGAGATCTTCGCCGTACTGCGGGATCCGCGCGGCCACGTCGCCATCGACAGCTCCGGCATGCTGCAGTCCGCCGACGGGCAGCCGGTCGGCGCCGTCGGCGACGAGTTCGTCGTCCACATGGATCGGGAGTCGCTGAACGATCTGCCGATGGGCAAGTACGACGTCACGGTGATCATCACCCGGTACGCCGAGGACGCCGAGCTCGAATGGACCATCTCCGGCACGATCCAGCCGCCGATCAAGCACCTCTACGGCTACCGCCTCGAGCCGAGCGACATCGGTACCCTGGTGACGTCGTACTACGACTGGAGCCAGATCGAGGAGCGCTACCGCGGCCGCGTCAACTTCCCGATCATCCCCGAAGCCGGCCTCCGCGCCACGCTAGGAATTCTGGCCCGCACGGTCGAGAAGCATCTCTAACGCCTTGGCGATCCGCCGCGCGCGGGTCTCCGGCTTGTTCGCGTCAAGGACCGCCTGCACGTGTTCCCGGCGATGGCTGTAACTGAGCTTGTCGAAGCTGTTGCGCAGGTCGGCAGCGGCTAAGGCTTCTGCGAAGTCATCCGGTACGTCGACCGTCCGCTCAGCCGTGTCCCGCTCAACGGTCACGGCGACGGTGTCGCCTCCGCCCTTGCCCAGCTCGGCCCGGATTCCCTTCAGTACGCCGAGCGCCATGCACCCGCCCATGGACGCGATCGACCCGCGGTACTCAACCCCGTCAAAGGTCGCCAGCACCGGAATCCGGCCGCCCCCACCCAAGCCGGCGATCACTTCACCCGGAACCTCAACCCAAGCCCCGCCCCCGTCCTCCACCACGATCACACCGTCAAACGTCTCCATCCCCCGAGGCTAGCCGTACCGAAGGACAGGTCGTAGTCCACAATTCCGGGCCGCGCCGCCTTGCCCCGCCTCCGGGTGCGGGGCTTCGCCGACCTCTACCCGTTCTTCGGTACGCCGGTGTTCGCCTGCTCGCGGGAGAGTTTGCTGGGCCACCAGATTCTTGCGCCGATGTCGTGGGCGAGGGAAGGGACCAGCAGGGAGCGGACGATCGTGGTGTCGAGGAGGACGCCGAAGGCGACCAGGAACGCGGTCTGGACGAGGAAGAGGATCGGGAGGACGGCCAACGCCGAGAAGGTGGCGGCGAGGACGACGCCGGCGGAGGTGATGACGCCGCCGGTGACGGCGAGGCCGGTGAGGATGCCGGGGCGGGTGCCTTGGTCGGCCGATTCCTCCCGGACGCGGGTCATCAGGAAGATCGAGTAGTCGATGCCTAGGGCAACCAGGAAGACGAAGCCGTAGAGCGGGATGGCGGGGTCGGCGCCGGGGAAGTCGAAGACGTGGTTGAAGAAGACGGCGCTGACGCCGAGGGTGGCGGCGAACGAGATGACGTTGGCGACGACGAGCAGGATCGCGGCCAGAACCGAGCGCAGCAACAACATCAGCACGAGGAAGATGACCGCGAGGATGGTCGGGATGATCACCCGCAGGTCGCGTTGGCTCGCGTCGAGGACGTCGAGGTTGATCGCCGTGTTGCCGCCGACCAGGACGTCCGGGCTGACCTTGTCGAGCTCGGTCCGCAGGTGCTTGACGACCTTGGTCGCCTCCGGCGAGTCGGCCTTCACCTTCAGCGTCGCCTGAACCAGAACCTTGCCGTCGACAACCTTCGGCGGTACGTCGGGAGCCACCGACGCGGAGGCCGCCGCGACCCCGTCCACCTTGGTGGCGATCGCGACCACGGCATCGGCCTGGGAAGACGGCGTGAGGATCTGGACCGGCGTACCGGCTCCTGCGTCGAAGTGCTTGCCCAGCTCCTCGGTCCCGGTGACCGACTCGACCTTGTTCAGGAACAGGTCTTCCTGTGAGATCCCGCTCGCCTTGAACGTCGGCAGGAACGCGCCGCAGGCCAGCAACGCCAGCGCGCTGATCACCCAGACCCGGCGCGGGTGCCGCCCGACCAGCCCGGACACGCGACCCCACAGCCGGCGTCCGCCGACCTGGTCGCGCGCGTGCACGTGATCGACGTGCGGAATCGACGGCCAGAAGATCCGCCGCCCGAACGCCAGCAGGATCGCCGGCAGGAACGTCATCGAGGCGATCAACGCCCCGGCGATACCGATCGCGCCGACCGGACCGAGGCCCTTCGTGCTCCCCAGTTGCGACAGCAGCAGGCACAGCAGGCCGAGGATGACGGTGGCCGCGCTGGCCGCGATCGGTTCGATGGCAGCCCGCCAGGCGATCCGCATCGCGTCGTACTTGCTGGTGTAGTCGTGCAGTTCTTCCTTGTACCGCGAGACCAGCAGCAGCGAGTAGTCCGTCGCCGCGCCCACGACCAGGATGAAGAGGATGCCCTGGCTCTGCCCGTTCAACTCCAGTACGCCGTGCTTCGCGAGCGGGTACACGATCGACGCGGCCAGCGCGAGCCCGAAGACGGCGGTGAGCAGGACGGCGATCGGCAGGATCGGGCTGCGGTAGACGATCAGCAGGATCACGAACACCACCGCGAGCGCGACCCCGAGCAGGATCCCGTCGATCCCGCTGAACGCGACGATGAAGTCGGCGAACACCCCACCGGGCCCGGTCACGTAGACCTGGAGCCCACTCGGAGTGAGATTCTGCTTGATTTCGTCACGCATCGTGTCGGCGGTGGCGAACAGGACCGTCTCGCCCGCAGCAACCACCTCATCAGCCCGCTCGCCGTCCAGCTCGACGGTGAGCAGCAAGGCCTTCTTGTCCGCAGACGGTATGACGGTCTTCGCGGGCGCGGCCAGGTAGTCGCCGAGCTTCTTCCCGCCGCCGAGATCCAGCGACGGCACCTTGGCGAGGAACGCCTGCGCGGCCGTCAGGTCCGCCGAGGTGATTCCGGAGTCGCGTTCGATCAGAACGAAGTACGGGAGCGCCTTGGAGTCGACGAACTTGGCCGACTCGTTGGCGACCAGCGTCGACTCGGCCTGCTTCGGCAGGAAGTTGGCGTTGTCGTTCTCCTGGACCTCGCTCAGCTTGCCGACCGCCGGCCCGCCGATCGAGCCCAGCACCAGCCACCCGATCAGCACCGCTGCGATCAGTCCCCGCCAGGCCCACCGTCTGTTGTTCACGTTCCGTTCCCCTCCACCCTTGGTGCATCGCACAGTACCCGGCTTCTCTCACTGCTCACCGGTAGGTGTGCGGAAGCCGTTTCGGCGGCGTAACAACGAGATGACCACGTGGAAACACCCCGGTCATAGCGTCCTGGCCTAATCAGTGAGGTCGGACGACAGGAGACGCACGATGACGCTCGAGGCAGGACCGGAGGTCGTCGCTCCCAGCGACCAGGCCGGTACGGTGGGCACGGTCGAGGCGCCGCGGCGCGGCCGCTGGATCGATGTCTGGGACCCGGAGGACGCGACGTTCTGGGCGTCCAAGGGGCGTGCGGTTGCCCGGCGCAACCTGTGGCCGTCGATCTTCGCCGAGTTCCTCGGCTTCTCGGTCTGGCAGCTGTGGAGCATCGTCGTGGTGTCGATGCCGAAGGCCGGTTTCAGCTACAGCACCGACCAGTTGTTCTGGCTGGTCGCCCTGCCCAGCCTGGTCGGCGCGACGCTGCGGCTGCCCTATACGTTCGCCGTACCGCGCTTCGGGGGCCGCAACTGGACGATCGTCTCGGCCATGCTGCTGCTGATCCCGACCGGCGGGCTGGCGTTCTTCATCAGCCGGCCGGACACGCCGTTCTGGCTGATGGCGCTGGTCGCGGCGACCGCGGGTGTCGGTGGCGGCAACTTCGCCAGCAGCATGACCAACATCTCGTTCTTCTACCCGGAGAAGGAGAAGGGCTTCGCGCTCGGCATCAACGCGGCCGGCGGCAACCTCGGTGTCGCGGTCGTCCAGCTCCTGGTCCCGGTCGCGATCACGATCGGCGCCGGCCTGACGCTGAACCGGGCCGGCCTGCTCTGGCTGCCGTTGATCCTGGTCGCGGCCTTCCTGGCCTGGCGGGTGATGTCGAACCTGTCCGTCGCGACCTCGTCCTTCCGGGCGTCGATCACCGCGGCCAAGCGCCCGCACACCTGGATCATCTCGTTCCTCTACATCGGGACGTTCGGCTCGTTCATCGGCTTCTCGGCGGCGTTCCCGCTGCTGATCAAGACGACCTTCCCTTCGATCACGGTGGCGCACATCGCGTTCCTCGGCGCTCTGGTCGGCTCGGTCGCCCGGCCGTTCGGCGGCAAGCTGGCCGACCTGGTCGGCGGCGCCTGGGTGACGGTCTGCTCGTTCGTGGTGATGGGGCTGGGCATCCTGGCCGCGATCGTCGCGCTGAACGCCGAGAGCTTCACCGGCTTCCTGATCAGCTTCCTGTTCCTGTTCGTCGCCAGCGGCGCGGCGAACGGCTCGACGTACCGGATGATCCCGGCGGTCTTCCGGATCACCACACCCGGCGACCCGGGGCGCGCTCGCCGCGAGGCTGCGGCCTGCATCGGCATCGCTTCGGCCATCGGCGCGTACGGCGGCTTCCTGGTACCGCGTGGATTCGCGATGTCGACCAGTAACTTCGGCTCGCTGATTCCGGCGCTCTACGTGTTCTGCGGGTTCTATGTGGTCTGCCTGGCGGTCACGTACTTCTGCTATCTGCGCAAGGGTGGCCCGCTCAGCCAGGAGCGCGTGTGACCGCAGTCCCCACGCACTGCCCGTACTGCGCGCTGCAGTGCGCCACCACACTGCATCCGGTCGCCCGGCCGGGTGCGGTGGAGGTGCGTCCGCGCGGCGCGGGTGGGCTGTGCCGGAAGGGCTGGACGGCGGCTGAGGTGCTCACGGTGCCGGACCGCCTGACCACGCCACTGGTGCGCAACGGTGCGGGTGAGCTGGTCCCGGCCAGCTGGGCTGATGCGTTGGACTTCGTTGCTCAGCGCATCCTTGAGTTGCAAGCCGCACATGGCCGGGATGCTGTGGCGGTCTTCGGTGGTGGCGGACTGACCAACGAGAAGGCCTATGCGCTCGGCAAGTTCGCCAGGGTGGCGCTGCGGACCGCGAACGTCGACTACAACGGCAGATTCTGTATGTCGTCGGCAGCAGCCGCGACGAACCGTGCCTTCGGCATCGACCGCGGGCTGCCGTTCCCCCTGGCGGATCTGGACGGAGCAGACGCCGTACTGCTGGTCGGTAGCAACATCGCGGACACTATGCCGCCGGCCGTGGCCCATCTGCCGGCTGAAGGCTTGCTGGTCGTGGACCCACGTCGCTCGGCGACCGCGGCGCTGCCCGGCGCACTGCATCTGCAGGCGACTCCTGGCACCGATCTGGCGCTGGTGCTCGCCCTTACTCACGTTGTCCTGCAGGAAGGGCTTGCTGACACCGCCTACTTGGCGGAGCGCGTGGACGACGCTGATGCGCTCTACCGCTCGACCTCGGCGTGGTGGCCGGAGCGGGCCGAGCGTGTGACCGGGGTGCCGGCGGCAACGATCCGACAGGCCGCTCGCGTGCTCGCTGCCGCTGCTCCCGTCCATGGCGGTGCCGGGGCGTTCATCCTGACTGGCCGTGGCGCAGAGCAGCACAGCAAGGGCACTGACACCGTGACTGCCTGTATCAACCTCGCACTGACGCTCGGGCTGCCTGGTCGGCTCGGGAGCGGCTACGGCTGCATCACCGGGCAGGGCAACGGCCAGGGTGGACGCGAGCACGGTCAGAAGGCCGACCAGTTGCCCGGCTACCGCAGCATCACGGATCCGGCCGCTCGTGCCCACGTGGCCGCGGTCTGGGGTGTGGACCCGGCTGACTTGCCCGGACCCGGCAAGAGCGCGGTGGAGCTCATCAACGCCCTCGGTACGGCGGATGGGCCGCGCGCGCTCTTGGTCCACGGGAGCAACCTGCTCGTGTCTGCTCCGAACCTCGCCTCGGTCCGGGAACGCCTTGCTGCGTTGGACTTGCTGGTGGTGGCGGACGTCGTACCGTCCGAGACCGCACTGCTCGCCGACGTGGTCTTCCCAGTCACGCAGTGGGCTGAGGAAGACGGGACGATGACGTCTCTCGAAGGTCGAGTACTGCGGCGCAAGGCGGCTATTGCACCACCTGGTGAGGTGCGCAGCGACCTGCACGTCTTTGCCGGCCTCGCCGAGCGGCTGGGCTGTACGGCGGCGTTTCCGACCTCACCGGAGGAGGTGTTCGAGGAACTGCGGCTGGCCAGTGCAGGTGGCAAGGCCGACTACGCCGGGATCACCTGGGAGCGCCTCGACCACGAGGAGCTGTTCTGGCCGGTCCCTTCGGTGGACCACCCCGGTACGCCGCGCCTGTTCGCCGACCGCTTCGGTACGCCGGACGGCCGGGCACATGTGGTTCCGGTCGACCACCGTCCGGTGGCTGACGATCTGAACGCCGCAGCGCCGATTTACCTGGTCACTGGACGACTGCTGCAGCACTACCAGAGTGGTGCGCAGACGCGGCGGGTTGCGGAGCTGGCCGAGGCGGAGCCGGAGGTGTTCGCGGAGATCCATCCTCGCGTCGCTGCGCACCTGGGGATCGCGGACGGTCGGCCGGTGCGGCTGCAGACGGCACGTGGGTCCATGGTGCTCCCGGCGCGCGTGACAACCGACGTACGGCCGGACACGGTCTTCGTGCCGTTCCACTACGGCGGTGCGGGCGCGGTGAACGAGCTGACGAACGACGTGCTCGACCCGGTGTCGCGGATGCCCGAGTTCAAGGCCTGTGCGGTCTCACTGAGTGCGGCGGCTTTGCCAGTAACGGGGGTGTCCGCGTGAAGGTGGTCATTATCGGCGGTGGCATGGCGGGACGACGGCTCGAGGCGCTGCTGCCGTCGTACGACGTGACTGTGCTCGGAGACGAGGTTTCGTACAACCGCAGTCGGCTGACCGAGTACGTCGCCGGCCGGGCCGCTTTGGTGCTGGGTGACGAGCCGGTGGCGACCGCTGTCGCCGTGGATCGCGAGCGGCGTGTGGTGACTGACTCTGCTGGTCTTGAGCATGAGTACGACCACCTGGTGTTCGCGACCGGCGCTGAGCCGGTCGTGCCGGTGGCGCTGACAGCTGGCGTGCAGGTGCTGCGCACTGCCGGAGACGCTCGGGCGCTGGTCAACGCGGTTGGCCAGGTGCGGCGAGTGGTGGTGCTGGGCGGCGGGGTGCTCGGTGTCGAGACGGCCTGTGCACTGCGCGAGCGTGGGGTCGCGGTGACGCTGGTGCACGACGGAGAAGACCTGCTGGACAAGGTGATGCCACGTTCTGCTGGGCGACGTGTTCTGCGTGCAGTGCGGCGGGCTGGGGTCGAGGTGCTGCTTGACGCTGAGGTCGTCAGCACCGGCAGAGCTCTGCGGCTGGCGGACGGCAGGCAGGTCTTTGGCGACCTGCTGGTCCTCGCCTGCGGCGTGAAACCGCGGACCGAGTTGGCAGCCGGACTCACTGTGCGGACCGGCATCGTCGTGGACCAGACGCTGACCAGTCCGGACGATCCGCGCGTGCATGCGATCGGGGATTGTGCAGAGCTCGATGGCCGGATTACCGGGACCGTGGGGTCCGCCTGGTCGCACGCTGAGGTGCTGGCGGCACACCTGATGGGTGGGGCAGCGACTCCGGCGGCCGAGGTGATTCGGCTTGCAGGGCTCGACGTACTGGTGCTGGGGGCTGCTGACGAGCCCGGCGAAGAGGTGCGGCTTGAGGACGGCGAGCGGTGGGTGCGCGCCGTACTGCGTGACGGTGTGGTGCGGTCGGCGGTCGCAGTGGGTGCGCCGGAGGTTGCGGCGGAGCTGGTGCTGCTGGCTGACCGCGGTACGCCGGTAGTGGCGGATGGGCTGCTCGCTGAGCCCGCCGTACCGGATCGCAAGGCAGTTGCGGTTTGCCGGTGCAACGGAGTGACGAGGGCTGCGATCGAAGCGGCCTGGCGTGGAGGTGCCGACAGTGTCGCCGGCATCGCCGCCACCACACGGGCGACCACCGGGTGCGGCAGTTGCACCGGTGCCGTCGGTGACCTGCTCGACCGGTTCCGCCGTGGCGAGACCGAACCAGTTCCGGCCAGGAGGGCGACGATGACAGAGCTGAGCAAGGCCCGGCACGTTGTAGTGGTAGGCGGCGGAATGGTCGCGCACCGGCTGGTGGAGGCGCTGCGGGCGCGTGACACCGACATCCAGTGGCGGATCACCGTGCTGGCCGAGGAGCCGCGCCTCCCGTACGACCGGGTCGCGCTGACCAGCTACTTCTCCGGACGGGACCCTCAGGACCTCGCACTGGGCGACCCGGAGCTCTGGAACGACCCGGTCGTCGTACTGCGCAAGGGCGTGCAGGTGACGGCTCTGGACGTTGCTGCGAAGGCTGTGCGCACTGCGCGCGGAGAGGTGCTGGAGTACGACGAGCTGGTGCTGGCGACCGGCTCTTCGGCGTTTGTGCCACCTGTGAAGAACAGTGATGCGCAGGGCTGCTTTGTGTACCGGACGATCGATGATGTGGCCGCACTGCGCGTCTATGTCGAGCGGCTGAAGAGTGAACGGGACCAGGTCAGCGGTGTCGTGGTCGGTGGCGGCCTGCTCGGGCTGGAGGCCGCTGGCGCGTTGCGCGCGCTAGGCGCAGCCACGACCGTGGTGGAGTTCGCCCCGCGACTGATGCCGTTGCAGGTCGACGAGGGCGGCGGGTCGGCACTCGCGCGGCTGATCCGCGGCTTGGACGTCTCCGTGCAGACAGCCACGGCAACCACTCGTGTCAAGCTCACTCCTCAGGGCGCAGCGCGGGCGATGGCCGTGGCTGACGGTCCTGATCTGCCGGCCGACGTGGTCGTGTTCGCGACCGGTGTGCGGCCGCGGGACGAGCTGGCGCGTGCCGCCGGCCTGGAGATGGGTGAGCGCGGCGGCGTCGTGGTCGACGAGGCCTGCCGGACGTCGGTGCCTGGTGTCTGGGCGATCGGTGAGGTCGCGTGCATCGACGGGCGGGTCTGGGGATTGGTTGCCCCTGGCAACACGATGGCCGAGATCGTCGCGGACCGGCTGCTGGGCGGAGCGGCGACGTTCCCCGGCGCCGACACCTCCACCAAGCTGAAGCTGCTCGGAGTGGACGTCGCCAGCTTCGGTGACGCGTTCGGCACCACTGAGGGCGCACTGGACATCGTGTACGCCGACCCGGTGGCCGGCGTCTACAAGAAGCTGGTGCTGTCCGACGACGCCCGCACGCTGCTGGGCGGCATTCTGGTCGGCGACGCCTCGGCGTACTCGGGGCTGCGGCCCATGGTGGGCCGGGAACTCGGTGCGGACCCGGCTGGCTTCCTGCTGCCGGAGGGCGCCGTACCGGCTCAGTTGGAGCTGCCGGATGATGCACCGGTCTGCTCGTGTAACAACGTGTCTGCCGGGACGATCCGGTGCGCGGTCCGGGACGAAGGCTGCGGTGACGTGAAGTCGGTGTGCGGCCGCACCAAGGCTGGGACCAGCTGTGGCTCGTGTCTGCCGATCGTAAAGAACCTGGTGAACAAGGAGCTCGCAGCGGCTGGAGTCGAGGTCAGCAAGGCACTGTGCGAGCACTTCGCGCTCTCACGGGCTGAGCTGTTCGATGTGGTCCGGGTGACCGGTCTGCGGACGTTCAGCGAGATTGTCGAGCGCCACGGCACTGGGCGTGGCTGTGACATCTGCAAGCCGGTGGTGGCGTCGATCCTGGCCAGTGTGGACCCGGCCGGTCACGTGCTCGACGGGGAGCGTGCGGCGCTGCAGGACACCAACGACCACGTCATGGCCAACATGCAGAAGGACGGCACGTACTCCGTCGTACCGCGTGTCCCTGGTGGCGAGATCACCCCAGAGGGGCTCATCACGATCGGCGAGGTGGCTCGCGACTTCGGTCTGTACACCAAGATCACCGGTGGGCAGCGGGTCGACCTCTTCGGCGCCCGGATCGAGCAGTTGCCGGCTATCTGGAAGCGGCTGGTCGATGCGGGCTTCGAGTCGGGCCACGCGTACGGGAAGGCGCTGCGCACGGTGAAGTCGTGTGTCGGCTCCACCTGGTGCCGGTACGGCGTACAGGACTCGGTGGGGATGGCTATCGCACTGGAGCTGCGCTACCGCGGGCTCCGGTCGCCGCACAAGATCAAGCTCGGGGTCTCCGGGTGTGCACGCGAGTGCGCCGAGGCGCGGGGCAAGGACGTCGGCATCATCGCGACGGAGAAGGGCTGGAACCTGTACGTCGGTGGCAACGGCGGTATGACGCCCCGGCATGCCGAACTGCTCGCGTCCGACCTGTCGGACGACGAGCTGGTCCAGGCGATCGACCGCTTCCTCATGTACTACGTACGGACCGGTGACCGGCTGCAGCGCACGTCGGTGTGGGTCCGCGAGATCGAGGGCGGACTCGATCACGTGCGGGACGTCGTACTGAACGACAGTCTCGGAATCGGTGCCGACCTGGATGCTGCGATGGCCTCACACGTGGACTCGTACGTCGACGAGTGGCGGGCCACTCTGGACGACCCCGCGAAGCTGGCCCGGTTCGTGTCGTTCGTGAACGCTCCGGATCAGCCGGACGCCGACCTGCGCTACGTGGTCGAGCGCAACCAGCCGCGCCCGGCCACACCGGCCGAGCGCGGGCAACTGGAGCCGGTGCTGCTCGCCGGTCCCCGATTGGAGGTACGCCGATGAGTGTCACGGCTCTCGAGTCCACAGCGGTCTGCAGGTACGACGTACTGCTGCCCGAGCGTGGTGTGGCCGCACTGGCGGGTGAGGTGCAGATCGCGTTGTTCCGGCTGCACGACGGGTCGGTGTATGCCCTGGGCAACCAGGACCCGTTCAGCGGGGCCAACGTGATGTCGCGCGGGATCGTGGGTAGTCGAGGCGACGTACCGACGGTGGCGTCGCCGATGTTCAAGCAGGTCTTCGATCTGCGCACCGGCGTGTGTCTGGACGATCCGGCGGTGGCGCTGCCGGTCTACCCGGTCGAGATCGTCGACGGGATGGTTCGGGTAGGGGAGTCCGGTGACGGCGAACAGTAGGCCAGGTCCGCTCAGCGGCTGCACGATCGCAGTGACCGCGCACCGGCGGGCGGACGACCTGATCGCGTCGTTCGAACGCCGCGGCGCGCGGGTGCTGCACGCACCGACCCTGCAGATCACGCCGGTCGCCGACGACCACGCTCTGATCGAGGCGACCCGGCGAGTGATCGCCAACCCGCCGGACGACGTCGTGGTGACCACTGCGGTCGGTTTCCGCGGGTGGATCGAGGCTGCGGACACCGCTGGGCTCGCAGCGGATCTCCTGGTGACTCTGGAGCAGTCGCGGATCCTGGCGCGCGGCCCGAAGGCGCGGGGCGCGATCCGGGCCGCTGGGTTGGTTGAGCACTGGTCGGCGCGTTCCGAGACCACAGCCGAGGTGGTCGAGTGGCTGCGCGCGCAGGGCGTGGTGGGCCGGAAGATCGTCGTACAGCTGCACGGGTTGTCGGACCCGGCGTTGATGGACGCGCTGCGGGGCGCTGGGGCGTCGGTGCGCGGCCTCGAGGTCTACCGCTGGGGGCCGGCGCCGGACCCGGCCGTCGTCGAGCGAACGATTGGACAGGTCTGCACAGGTGCAGTCGACGCCGTCGTCCACACCTCGGCGCCAGGTGCGCAGGCGATGCTGGACGCGGCCGCCTTGAACGGCCAGTACGACGCTCTGGTCTCGGCACTGCGGACGGGCCGCGTGCTGAATGCGTGCGTGGGGCCGGTGACTGCGGGGCCCTTTGTGAATCTGGGTCTTGAGCCGCTGGTCCCGGACCGCTACCGGTTGGGTGCTCTCATCCGGATCGTCACTGATCGGCTCACGGACGACAACGCCCGCTCCATCGAGACCGAGTTCGGTCAACTCGTGATCCGCGGTGGCGCCGCCGTACTGGATGGGGTTGTCCTACCGCTTGGGCCGGGACCGCGAGCTGTGTTGGCCGCACTGGTAGCGGCTGGTGGTGATGTGGTCTCGCGGCCGGACCTGCTCGCCGTACTGCCGGGTGCTGAGGATGTGCATGCAGTGGAGGTCACCGTGAACAGACTGCGTACCGCAGTGGGTCGTCCAGAGCTGGTGCGCACAGTGGTTCGCCGCGGCTACCGCCTGGCGGTCGAGGCAGCGGCGGTGCCGTCATGACCGACCTCATCGCCATTGCCCACGGGACCGCGGATCCTCGGGGTATCCGGGTTGTCCACGACCTCGTGCGCCAGATGGCTCGGCTCCGCCCCGACCTCCCGATGTCACTCGGCTTTGTGGACGTCGATGCGCCAGCCATGCCTGGGCTGGTCGACCGAGTCATGACCGATACCCCCTCAGCAGTGATCGTGCCGCTGCTGCTCTCCAGTGGCTACCACGTGCACGTCGACATCGCCGGTCAGGTGGAGCAGCACTCCGGTCTGACAGCGGCCAAAGCGCTTGGCCCGCACCCTCTCCTCGCCGACATCCTGGTAGATCGCCTAGGCGACTTGTCGCGCACCGACCACGTCGTACTGGCTGCTGCTGGATCCAGTGACCCGCGAGCGCAGGCCGACTGCGAGCGCATGGCGGCGTACCTGCAGGCCCGGATCCACCGGCCCGTCAGCATTGGCTACCTGGCTGGACGGGGTCGCCGCGTCCCGGCGGTCCTCGCGACCACACCGGGTCGTCTGGCGGTCGCCAACTACTTGCTTGCCCCCGGCGCCTTCTCCGACCGCCTGCACCGTCAGGCCGGCTCACACCGAGTCAGCGCTCCGCTTGGTGCCGATCCGCGGCTGGCCCGGCTGGCGCTCGCTCGCTACGACGCAGCCCTCCGAGATGTACCCCTGGCCGTCTAGTCTGCGGTCGTGAACGTCCGGGGGGCCACCGGGCAATCAGGGGTATGACCGTGACCGATACGACCGATGCCGATCACCCGCCACCAGAGGAACGTCCACAGCTGGCGGGACCGGCGGTGGCGCAGGAATTCGCCCGGCTGTTCGACCAGTACGCCGTACCGATGCACCGCTACCTGGCGCGCCGGGTCGGTGCCGAGCAGGCCCACGACCTGGTCAGTGAGACCTTCCTGACGGCGTTCCGGCAGCGTGAGAGCTACGACCCGGCCTTGGCCGCGGCCAAGGCGTGGCTGTACGGCATCGCGACCAATCTCGCCCGGCGGCACGTCCGGCAAGAGATCCGCGGCCTGCAGGCCACCGCGCGCGCCGGACGCCGTGAGGCCGACAACCTGGCCGCTCACGACGGACTGGTTGCCGAACGCGTGGACGCGCAGAACCTGGCCCGCCGGATCGCCCCTGCGATCGCAGACCTGTCCGACGGCGACCGCGACGTACTGCTGCTCACCTCCTGGGCCGGACTGACCACAGTCGAGGTAGCCGACGCGCTCGGCATCCCGGTGGGGACAGTCCGCTCTCGCCTGCACCGAGTACGCCGCCAGCTCCGCACTCTGACCACCTCCGAGGAGGCGCACGACCATGACTGACCTGCACCCCACCGACGACCTCGACCGTGCCCTCTCCGCACTGCACGCCGACGTCGACACCGACCTGGCCCGCATCGAACAGACCCGCGCCGCCTTCCTGGAGATCGTCGCTGCTCCAGCGCCCAAGCGCCGTACCCGCCGCTGGCTGATCGCAGCCGCCGCTGCCGCGGCCCTGGTCGTCGGAGGCTCCATCTACACGACCACGCTGTCCGGTGGCTCGGCTGAAGCCCGCTCAGCGCTGAACGGCGCCGCCCAACAGATCACGGGTGCGCCCGATCCCGTCGTACCGGCTGGGCAGTACCGCCACCTGACCCAGCGGTCCTGGACCGAGGGCTTCACCGAGATTCCCGGTGGCGGCCTGACCTACCTGGAGGAGACCGTCATCGAGCTGTGGATCCCGTCCGACGTCCGCAGCACCTGGTACCAGCGCCAAACCACCACCGGCCGCCACCAGTGGATCGACGGCTCCGACGCCGAAGCCCGCAAGAACGGCATCACCTTCGACCGCAAGACCAGCAAGTCCTCCGCAGCCTGCGGCAACTTCACCGGCAACGGCGGCTTCTGCAACCCCGCCGGCAGCTGGGCCGACCCCTCCCAGGCCTGGCTAGCCAGCCTCCCCAAAGACCCCAAGGCCTTCTACCAGCAGCTCAAAAAGGACTCCCCCCACAACAGCCGCGGTGAAACCGAACTCGTCGTCTACGCCCAGGACGCCCTCCGCACCGGCCTCCTCCCCGCCGACACCCGAGCCACCCTCTACCGAGCCCTCACCAACCTCAAGCACCTCAAAATCACCGACCGAGCCGCCAACCTCGACGGCAAAGTAGGCATCGCCTACTCCAGCGACGACGGCTCCACCCGCGAAGAAATCGTCATCGACCCCCACACCGGCGCCTACCTAGGCTCCCGCCAGGTCTCCACCGAAGGCCCCACCAAAGGCCGAATCCTCACCTACACCTCCTTCACCACCGCAGTAACCAAGGCCCCGTACTGAGCAACAATCCTCTGGTGGGGAAGACACTGGACGCGTGGGCGGAGCTCCTCGATCGCTCCCTGGAGCAGATCGCGGAGATCTCCGCCGATACGCGCAAGTTCGACCGCGCGGCGTACGGGCGGCTCGGCAACACCTGGGACAACAACACCTACGCGTTTGTCAGCGCAGCCTGCACCCGTGGCGCCGCCCGACAGGAGGATGTCGCGATCAGCAACGTCCGCTGGATGGCCGAGTACACCGAGCGCTACCGGTGGGCGGTCGAGCAGGTCGCGGCCGGAGGCCATCAGCTTCAGCTGCCGACGCCCTTGTTCTCCCATCGTCACGGTCCGGTGAGGGGCAGAAAGGGGGAGTTGTGGCCGGGGTCCCGGCCGCTGGCCGCAGCGACGTTCGAAGAGCTCGAGGTCGACTACATTCTGGAGACGGCGCAGGTCACAGACTTCCGTATCGAGCGGTCGAGGGGCCTCCTCAAAGCTGAGATCAGCTTCGAGCTGGCACGTCGCTACCAGGCCGATGGAAAGGCATATCTGAATCTGGAGCTCCACGGTGTCGAGGAGGCACGGTTCGACCTGGCAGACAGTCGCGGCATCCGGCTCGGCAGCAGCGCGTCGCTCGCCCTCGGTGAGCATGGCGTCATCCAGGCTGCGGGTGGAACGGTTTCGATCGCAGACACGGCCTGGAAGCTGTCGACGGCCGGCCGTGCTTTCACATCCCGCCTCCCACCTCCCGCGGAGCAATCACACGGCTGGTCCGACGAGGCCCGCAGCGTGCTCAGGCGAGGCGCTCGCCTACGGCCTCCCGCTCAAGAGGCCGCACATTTCCTGCACAGCGCAATGCTGCATCTGCGTGCCGCAGGTGATCTGAGTCGTATCCACCTCCGCCCGACGCACGAAATCGCGCGAACGTTCGCCGGCGCCGGTTCGGACATTCTCCAAGCCGGTACGTCGCTCCGCCGCGCGACCGCCTTCAGGCGTCTCACCGACAAGTGGCGCAGCGCCGCAACCGACCGGGTGCTCCCGATCCTCGAGGACACCGAAATGATCGGCGGAGTGCACGACCTCCCACAGCCCGACGGACCACCGGACCCGAACGCCCAACTCCTCGTGGCCGGCTACTCGACCGACCGCCTCGGCAACCTTCTCGGCTCGAGTGACCGCCCAGCGACCACAGCGACGCTCATCCTCGGTGTACCCGACCACCGCGCCCTCCACCGCATCCACACCGCCGACCCGAAGCACTTCGCCGTACAGCTGGAAGCTTTTGAAACGACCTTCGCCACCGCGCGGCAAGACCGCCTTCTTCAGCTTGGCTGAGCGTTAGTTGGTAAGAAATGGGTGCTATACGCCGATTTCTTTCCGATTAGAGTGCAGTGTGGGGGAGATGCTGGAGGCTTGGGCTGGGGTGCTTGATCGGTCGTGGGCTGAGATCGCGGCGCTGTCGGCAGATGCTCGGGACTTCGACCGGTTGGGTGTGAACCGGATCGCTGACGTGTGGGACAACAACACGTCAGCGTTCGTGGGGGCGGCGTGTGCTCGGGGTGCGGGGCGGCGGGAGGAGCTCGCGCGCCAGGGGGTTCGTTGGATGGCCGACTTCGGTACGACGCGTTATGCGTGGGTGCTTGAGCAGGCCGCCGCGGCGGGGCATCCGATCGAGCTGCCGCCACCGAGGGAGTCTGCGGACGGGCCGTCCCGTGACAGGCAGGGAGTTGTGACTCCCGGGACCATGGAATTGACGGCGGAGGCTGTCGACGAGCTTGCGTCGGACTATGCGCTGGAGAGCGCAGAGGTCAGGACGCTGTGTGTGCAGAGGTCGGAAGGCATGCTGGTTGGCGATATCACCCTCGCAGTTGAGCGGAGGTATCGCTCTGGGGAGCAGAGACCGGCGGAGCTGCGGTATTGGTTCGAGGGTGTGGAGGCTCTGCGGTTCGAGCAGGTGGATCGCCGCGGGGCCCGGTTCGATTGGCAAGCCGGTACGGCGGTTGTCAGCCTTGGCGACCGGGGATTCCTTCGGGCTGCCAGCGGTACGGCGTCGATCCTTGACCGCGGTTGGAGCCTGTCGAAGGCCGGGCGCGCGGCGGACGCCGTACTGCCTGCGTGGCAGAAACGCGAGGTGCGAGAGCCGGAGCGCGGACCCCTCGATGGATCGGCGCGCGAGGCCGCGGAGCTGATGCGGTGGGCGATGATCATGGTCCGCAGCAGTTGGGCCTTGAGTCTCATTCACACGATTCCGGTACACGAGTATGCCCAGGCGTTCACCGGGGCCGGTACAGACATTCTCGCGGCCGGTCGATCCTTCCGGCGGGAGGCAGCCTTCCGCCGCCTCATCAACCGCTGGAAGTCGAGGGGCGGCGATCTGCTGCGACCGCACTTCGAGTCAAGCCTGAGAACCGAACCGGAACTCCCGCAGGCCGACGATCCTCCCGGCCCTGAATCCCAGTTGCTGCTGGCCGGTTATTCGACACCGACGTTGCTCGATCACACCAACGCGGCGACCTTCGTTTTCGCGTCACCCGGTACGCCGTGGGTCCGCCGCCGGATCCAGGTCGAGGAGCCGGAGCAGTTCGCCGTACAGGGGGAGGCTTTCGAGGCGAGCTTGGCGGTGGGTCGGCGGGACAGGTTGCTGTCCCTGGGCTGAGTTTTGTCCTACGGGCCGAATAGCGTTGCGGCCATGAACGAGGTCGAGGAGTTGCGGGAGCAGATCGAGAGTTGGGTCAAGCCTGGCTTTCGATCGCGTCCGGATGTGGTGCAGTACGCGATCGAGTACGCCGAGGATGACGGCGTACTGAGTGAGGAGCAGGCGACGCAGTTGGTCGACGAGGTGTGGGCGCGGCGGCTGCAGGAGCAGCAAGCGTGGCCGGAGTCCACCGATGCCGACCGGCTCGCCGCTGCCTTCGCAGAGCTGGACGCGGCGGGCGTTGTTGCGCGGATGAACTTCACCTGCTGCCAGAACTGCGGACACGCCGAGATCGACGACGAACGCCCTGAAGATCGGGAGTCCTCGGCCTACGTCTTCTTTCACCAGCAAGACGCCGACGGTCTCGCCGAAGAGCCCGCGGCGTTGTACCTCGCCTACGGCGTCTTCGACGCTGACAAGAACCCGTGGGAGGCCCGCGTGGTCGACGCCGGCCACCAGATCACCAAAACCCTCCGCGCCCACGATCTCCCCGTCACCTGGTCCGGCACCTCGGCCCAACGCATCCAGGTAGGCCCCCTCGACTGGCGTCGCCGTCTGCCCGGTTAGGGCTTGGTTTTGTGCCAGGTGAGGGCGCGGAGGAGGTCGTCGCGGAGCCGGTGGATGGTGGCGGCGACGGTGGGTGGGAGTGGGGGGAGGTTCAGGTCAGCAGTGGCTACCGCGTTGCCGAGCTCGTCCCAGGTGGTCCAGGCGACGGTGTCGGGGATCGTGGCGGCCAGGTCATCCGGTGTACCGGGGAGACCGGTGGTGCGGGCGAGGACGCTTTCGAGGCGGAGCGTGATCGCGGCCTCGATGGTGAGGCGGCCGTGGCCCTTGACTGGGACCGGCGGCGGCTCGGGGGTGATGAGGAGGAGCAGCGGGCGGGACTGCCCGGCGTCGCGGTGGACGCAGGCGAACTCGCGGGAGAGTTGCTCGGTCTGGAAGGCGGACTTGCCCATGCCCTTGGCCTCGATCAGGACGTGACAGCTCGGTGTGATCAGTACGCCATCCGGTTGGACGATGACGCCGCCGGGTGAGAGACGGGATTCGTCGGGCAGCAGGGTGATTGCGGCCTGCTCGACTTCGGCTGCGGTCAGCTCGCGGGTCTCGTCGGCGCCGTGGGCGTTGCGCAGTACGGCGGCCAGGAAGACCGACCGGGGGAGGTAGGAGAGCGCACCCAGGACCTCGGCGGTCAGGACGTTCTCGCGGCCTCGGCCGCCCTGGCGGTAGCCGCGGACGTGGGAGCCTTCCCAGGAGATCTCCTCGAGCAGGCGGCCCAGGACGGAGCTGTTGGTGAGGTCGTCGGCCATGTCAGCCGCGAGTTCGACGGAGGGCGGATAGGTCGGCTTGGCAGCGGGCTTCGACCTCGGCGAGGTCTTTGAGGGTTTGTTCCAGGTCTTGGCGGCGTTGTTCCAGGTCGGCTCGGCGGGTGGCTATTTGGGCCAGGAGGTACTCGAGCTGGCCGGCTTCGCCGGGTTCGGCGTCGTACATGTCGACGATGGTCGCGATCTCGTCGAGGGAGAAGCCCAGGCGTTTGCCGCGGAGGATGAGGCCGAGGCGGACGCGGTCGCGGGGGTGGTAGATGCGGACGGTGCCGCGGCGTTCGGGGGTGAGGAGGCCGCGGTCCTCGTAGAAGCGGATCGTGCGCAGGGTGACGGCGTACTCGGCGGCGAGTTCGGCGATCGTCCATGTGTCGGCAGGCACCTGGATATTGTGCACCTGGCCCACTGTGCTTTACGTTTACGTAAGCGTCAAGCACAGAGGAGTTGGCATGTTCGAGCTGTCCGAGGAGCACCGCGAGTTCCGGCGCAGTGTGCGCGACTTCGCGGAGGCGGAGATCGCGCCGTACGCGGCGGAGTGGGATCGCAAGCACTACTTCCCGGTGGAGGTCGTGCAGAAGATGGGCAAGCTCGGGTTGTTCGGGCTGACCGCGCCGGAGGAGTACGGCGGTTCTGGCGGCGACTTCACCAGCCTGTGCGTGGCGATCGAGGAGATCAGCCGCGTCGACCAGTCGATGGGGATCACGCTGGAGGCGGGGGTAGGGCTGGGGATCAACCCGATCCTGACCTACGGGACCGACGAGCAGAAGGCGCAGTGGCTGCCGGAGCTGGTCGCGGGCGAGCGGTTGGCCGGGTTCGGGCTGACCGAGGCCGACGCGGGCTCGGACGCGGGCGCGACCCGGACGCGGGCGGTGCTGGAGAACGGCGAGTGGGTGATCGACGGGTCGAAGCAGTTCATCACGAACTCGGGCTCCGCGATCACGTCGTGTGTGACGGTGACCGCGCGGACCGGGACGCGGGAGAACGGCAAGCCGGAGATCTCCACGATCATCGTTCCGACCGGTACGCCGGGATTCGTGGCGGAACCGGCGTACGACAAGCTCGGGTGGCATGCGAGCGACACGCATCCGCTCGCGCTGACCGGCGTACGGGTGCCGGAGGCGAACCTGCTGGGTGAGCGCGGCAAGGGCTTCGGGCAGTTCCTCGCGACGCTGGACGACGGTCGTGTCGCGATCGCCGCGGTCGCGCTCGGCTGCATCCGGGCCTGTCTGGACATGTCTGTTCAGTACGCCGGTGAGCGGCAGACGTTCGGTGGTCCGATCGGGCGTAAGCAGGGGGTCGCGTTCCAGATCGCCGACCTGAAGGTGATGGCGGACGCGGCGGAGCTGCTGGTCTATCGGGCCGCGGCGCTGAAGGACGCCGGTGCGTCGGTGGCCGAGTTCAAGCAGGCCGCGTCGGTCGCGAAGCTGTACGCGAGCGAGTCCGCCGTGACCGCGACGCGGATCGCGACGCAGGTGTTCGGCGGCTACGGCTTCATGGAGGAGTACCCGGTCACCCGGTTCTACCGTGACGCCAAGATCCTCGAGATCGGTGAGGGTACGTCGGAGGTCCAGCGGATGCTGATCGCGCGGGGCCTCGGCCTCCCAGTGGAATGATGAGGACATGACCCGGGATCACTGGACAGAGTTCAAGGTTGCCCGCGAGGCCACGCTGGCGCCGCCCGAGAAGGCCAAGGCCAAGCTCGACTCGCAGCACAAGCTCTACGTCCGCGACCGGATCGCGCTGCTCGTCGACGAGGGCAGCTTCGTCGAGGAGGCGCAGCTGGCGAACGCGCTGAACGCGGGTCTGCCCGCTGACGGCGTGGTGACCGGCCGGGCGCTGGTCGACGGCCGACCGGCGTTGATCGTGGCGAACGACCCGACCGTCAAGGCGGGGTCGTGGGGTGCGCGGACGGTCGAGAAGATCGTCCGGATCACCGAGGTCGCGCTGCGCGACGAGCTGCCGATCTTCTGGCTGATCGACTCCGCGGGCGCCCGGATCACCGACCAGGTGCAGCTCTTCCCGGGCCGTCGCGGCGCCGGGCGGATCTTCCACAACCAGGTCGCGCTGTCCGGCAAGGTGCCGCAGATTTGTTGCCTGTTCGGCCCGTCCGCGGCCGGCGGTGCGTACATCCCGGCGTTCTGCGACCTGGTGATCATGGTCGACGGCAACGCCTCGATGTACCTGGGCTCACCGCGGATGGCCGAGATGGTCGTCGGCGAGAAGGTGACGCTGGAGGAGATGGGCGGCGCCCGGATGCACACCAGCGTCTCCGGCTGCGGCGATCTCCTCGCGAGTGACGACACCGAGGCGATCGAGCTCGCCAAGCAGTACTTCTCCTACCTGCCCGGTTCGTGGCGGGCCCGGCCCCCGTCGTACGACGCCTCTCCGGCGGGCCGCGATTTCACCCGCGACCTGGTGCCGGCGGAGGAGAGTGTCGGGTTCGACATCCATGACGTGATCGACGCGATCGCGGATGCGGACACGTTCTTCGAGATCAAGCCGGCGTACGCGCCGGAGCTGGTGGTCGGGTTCGGGCTGCTGGCCGGTCAGACGGTCGGCTTCGTGGCGAACCAGCCGGCGGTGAAGGGCGGCGTGCTGTTCGTCGACTCGGCCGACAAGGCGGCCCGGTTCATCTGGTTGTGCGACGCGTTCAACATCCCGCTGATCTACCTGTGCGACGTACCGGGCTTCATGATCGGTAGCGAGGTCGAGCGGGCCGGCATCATCCGGCACGGCGCGAAGATGATCACCGCGGTGTCGGAGGCGACCGTCCCGACGGTCTCGGTGATCGTGCGCAAGGCGTACGGCGCGGGTCTGTACGCGATGTGTGGTCCGGGGTTCTCGCCGGACGCGTGTATCGCGCTGCCGACCGCGAAGATCGCGGTGATGGGCCCGGAGGCGGCGATCAACGCCGTGTACTACAACAAGATCCAGGAGATCACCGACGAGACCGAGCGCGTCGAGTACGTCTCGAAGCTCCGCGAGGAGTACGAGACCGACATCGACATCCTGCGCCTGGCCGCCGACCTGGTGATCGACGCGATCGTCGAGCCCGAGGACCTGCGCAACGACCTGATCGCCCGCCTCGCCGCCGCGCAGTCCAAGGACCGCCATTTCTCGACCAAGCGTCACGGCGTACCGCCTGTCTAAGCTGTACGGCGTGACCTTCGCAGAGCGTCTTCGCAATCGTGAGCAGCTGGTCGGGTACTGGGTGACGCTGGACGCGCCGCCCGCTACCGAGCGGATCGCTCGCCTGGATTACGACTACCTGGTGCTGGACGCTCAGCACGGTCTCTTCGGGTACCAGGGCATGCTGAACGGGCTGCTCGCTATCGACGCCGGTCGTGGGGCGGCGGGACTGGTCCGGGTGGAGGCGAACGACCCCACGCCGATCGGGCGTGCTCTCGACGCGGGAGCGATCGGAGTGATCGTTCCGCTGATCGACACGGCCGACGACGTCGCCCGCGCGGTGCAGTCGGTGAAGTACCCGCCGCTCGGCCGCAGGTCCTTCGGGCCGATGCGAGCCGAGCTACGGGTGCATCCGGTGCCGGCTGAGAACAACAAGCTCACAGTGGTCATTGCGATGATCGAGACGGCGCAGGCCCTGCAGAACGTCGCTGAGATCTGTGCGACGCCCGGACTGGACGGCCTGTACGTCGGTCCGTCCGACCTCTCGCTGTCTCTCGGTGCTCGCTACCCGGGCGACCCGGAGACAGCCGATGCGGTGGAGGAGGCGATCGCAGTGATCATCAAGACCGCCACACAGGCCGGTCTGGCGGTCGGCATGCACACACCGGACGGTGAGAACGCCAGACGACGGCTGGAGCAGGGCTTCACGTTCGCCACGGTCTCCTCCGACGTCACTCACCTGGAGGCCATAGCGGCCGAGCACCTGCGGGTGGCCCGGAACACATAGCGGCCGCCTGGGGTTAACGTCGGAAGGAGCGACACCGAGGAGGCCGGGATGAGAGCACCCGAGCGAGGCGCCTTGCCGAAGGGACTGGCAGGCACGCTCGAGCGGGCCTACGGGCGGATCACCGAGACCGTGCAGGGTCTCAGCACCGCAGACTTCGCTCGCGAGACCAGATGCCCCGGTATGCCGGTCGGCCCGCTGCTGGTGCATCTCCTGTACGACGCTCAGCGCGCGCTGATCGCTTTCGCCAGTCCAGCTGTGGTCGAGCCGAACCGCGACTACGTCAGCTACTGGGGTGACTTCCCGCCTGGGTCGTCCAGCGACACCAGTTTCGTTCAGACCGTCGCAGCGGCGTACCGGAAGCCCGGTGTGCTCGTGCAGCACTGGCGGGAGGTGTCAGAGGCCGCCGTACGGGCTGCTGCGGTTGCTGAGGGGCGCATCGAGACGCAAGGGCATGTGCTGGCGGTGAAGGACTTCGTGGCGACGCTGGTGCTGGAGGCGACCGTTCACCACCTCGACCTGACGCTCAACCTTCCTGACGCACCAGAGCCCGATCCTGAGGCGCTGCGCGTGACTGCGCGCACGTTGGACGGTCTGTTCGGCCCGGACGCGTGGGACGTGATCGAGTGGGACACCACGACGTACGTGCTCAAAGGCACCGGCCGGGTGCCACTCGACGACGCGGACCTCGAGATGCTCGGCCCGCACGCCGAGCTCTTGCCGCTACTGGGGTAGCACTCCAGCGAACGGGTCCTCGAGCTCCTTCCAGTCCAGACTGGCCAGCTCGGACTCTGTGAGCAGGCAGGCGTCCAGAATCGACTGCAGCCTCGCAGGGTCGAGTCCCATGCCAGTAGCAACCACAGTGCACTCGGCCAGGTGCTCAGTGTCCGACCACTCGCCCAGAGTGCCGAGCGAAGCGCTGTAGCCCGCAGACTCCCAGCGCACGCGCTGTGTGGGCCGGTTCGCCAACCACACCACGCCTCTGCTCCGCACGACGTTGTCGACGATGGCCTCGAGTGCCTCGTTCAACCGGGCCGGGTGTAGCGGTCGTGTGGACCGCCAGAGCACAGTCGTTACGCCGTCACCGCTCGGCTGCACCTGGTCGGATGCTGCCAGCTCACCGGCCCACGCCTCGGCGGCTGCGAAGTTGAACAGTCCGGTCCGCGCTACTGGCCCAGCCGGTACGCCGGCCGGATCCGCCGCGACCACTGTGGTCCGTGGGTTCAGGTGCAGCAGCAGGTTGTGCAGCCGCTCCGGAGCCTTGCTGCGGTGCGCATTCGCCAGCACGCAGACGTCGGCGTACTCGATCTGACGCGCGGTCAGCTCAGCCACGTTGCGCCGGTCCGGCAGTCCGAGGGCCAGGCCACGTTCGTCGAGCAGTTCGTCCCCAGAGAGCTGCTCCACCAGCAGTACGGCATCAACGACGCAGGTGACCGTGTCGACCGTGATCTCCGGCATCAGCGCGACCAAGGTGGACGCCAGCGGGCGCGCCTCCATTGCCGGCGGAGCGGAGAGCACGACGTGGTCCCAGTGCTTGCGCGCGACCAGCGTCTCCAGCAGTGGCATGAGGGACTCGATGAGCTGGCAGGCGCCGCAGTCGTCGCCGACGGTGAACTCGCCGGCGTCGATCGGACCACCTGCGTCCAGCACTCGCCAGGTCAGCACACCGCGACCGGCGAGCTCGTCCTGGTCGACCACCACGGCCACCGTGGTCGCGTCCAGCATCGCGTCGAGAACGGGCTGCCGCAGCGTCATGGACAGCCCGGCCAGCAGGGACAACGGAGTCTTCGGTTGGGCGGTCATGGCGACGAGTATATGAAAACGGTTTTCATCAGTCCAGAGCTGGGGGCGGAGAACTTTCCCGCCAGCACGGGAAATTTCCCGCCTTGCCGCGAAATCGCCGCCGCATCGGTGTTAACAGTTAAGCGTCCACGCTCTGGTCACCGCGGCCGCTCGTGCCTAAGGTCGCGAGCATGGGTGAGCGCGAGTTTGCCGACGTGCTGCGCGCGGCCATCCAGGCGCGCGGCCTCGGCCTGGAGCGGATCCGCGAGCGACTGCTGGTGCAGGGTGTCTCGGTCAGCATGGCCACCCTGAGCTACTGGCAGTCCGGTCGGTCGCGTCCGGAGCGCCGGGACTCACTGGCGGCAGTGTCGCTCTTGGAAGAGGTGCTGGACTTACCCGCCGGCACTCTGTCCACGTCACTCGGCCCACCACGCCCGCGTGGTCGTTGGCTGAGCACTGTGCCTGACCGGCCGGACGTAGCGGCGTACTGGCCTCGGCCCAGTGCTGTTGAGGCGGCTGTGAGTGAGGTGGACATCCGCTGGGACGAACGGCTCACGCGGATCAGCCAGCACGACAGGGTGTTCATTGGTGCCGAGGGTGGCGAACGTTCGTACCACTCGCGCCAGGTGCTGCGTGCGGAGGCGGACGGGCCGGACCGCTGGGTCGTGATCATGCATCTGGACGAGCACGACCGGCCGCTGCCGGACATCTGGCCGCTGCGGCACTGCTCGCTCGGCCGGACAGTACGGCGTCCTGAGGATGGACTGCTCGTTGCAGAGCTGCTCTTCGATCACCCGCTCCGTAAGGGCGAGACGGTGATCACTGAGCACGAGCTGGTGAATGTGGCGCCGTACCCGCCCTCCACGAACTACGAGCGCAAGTTCCGGTTGCCGGTGCGTGAGTTCGTCCTGGAGGTCTGTTTCGACCCGGACGTGCTGCCGACGACCTGTACGGCGTTCTCGCAGCTCGACGACGGTGAGGAGCAATCACGTGCCGTCGACGTCGCGCCTGAGGTGCATGACGTCGTACTGAACTTCGGGCCGGGCCGGCACGGGTTCAGGTGGACGTGGGGGAGTGAACTGTTAATCCCGGAGTCTTAACTGTGAAAGGCGTTCTGCCGATTTTCACTTGCTCGTCACGCTCCTAGGTTCGGTGCACCGTCCCAACCTGAGGAGTGCACCATGCGAAGGACAGTCCCCGCGATCCTGCTGCTGAGTGGCAGCCTGATCGCTCTCCCGGCGCCGTCGAACGCCGTAGCGCCCGAACCACACCAGGTCTCGGCGCACCTCCCGGCCAGTGCCGGACAGGCCGGCCGTTGGATCGAGAACGGCCGCCTGGTGGTCGCTGTGACCTCGGACGCCGCCGCTGCGCAGGCCCGTGCTGCCGGTGCCACACCGAAGTACGTCAGCCGCACCCAGCAGCAGCTGCAGGGGTTGCTGTCGACGGTCGACCAGATCGCGCGCAGTCAGAACAACCTGCGGAGCTGGGGAATCGACCCGGTGACGAACCAGGTCGTGGTCAAGGCCCGGGGTGGCAGTGATGCGTTCCGCGGCCTGGACGGCGTACGGGTCGAGTCGGTGGCGACGACGTTCGTGCAGCAGTCCGGGGAGGTCAACCCGGGCGACCCGTGGTGGCCGGGCAGCGAGTCCAACTGCTCCGTCGGCTTCCCGGCAACCGATGCCCAGGGCAACAAGTACTTCGTGACCGCGGGCCACTGCACCAACGACGCGAACCAGGCGGCGTACGGCGCGAGCGGCCAGAGCAACAAGCTCGGTACGTCGAACGTCGGTGGCAGCCACAGTGTGAACGCCCGGGAAGGTGACATGGGCGTTGTCGCGGTCACCGAGCCCGGCTGGACGATCTCTGCGAACGTCAACACCTGGGGTTCGCCGGCAGTCACGGTCACCGGTGCGGCTGAGGCGATCGTCGGCGACACGGTCTGCCACTCCGGCAACACCGCACCGAACTGGGAGTGCGGAACGGTCAGTGCGGTCAACCAGACCATCGACTACGGCACCACGGTGGTGGAGGGGCTCACCACGACCTCTGCCTGTTCCGAGGGTGGCGACTCCGGTGGTGCGTGGCTGCGCGGTGACAAGGCCGTCGGCCTGCACTCTGGTGGCAACTCGACCTGCCAGACCGGCGACCAGGACAACTCGATCTTCCAGCCGGTCTCCGAGGCCCTGGCCAAGTGGAACCTCACCCTGCTCACCGGTACGCCGGGAGACCCGGGCGATCCCGACCCGGAGCCGGGCGAGCGCACCTTTGCCAACGGCACCGACTACCCGATCCGCGACTTCCAGACCACGGTCAGCACGGTGAAGGCCACCACGACCGGCCGCACCAAGAGCCCGGTCAAGGTGAAGGTCGAGGGCAACCACACCTGCCTCGAGGACCTCAACATCAGCCTGGTCTCCCCGAGCGGACGCTGGTACTACCTGCAGCGCAGCGGCGGCTTCAGCTGCCACCCGCTGCCGGCCAGCAAGACGTACGACGTCGCCGCCGACGAGACCGCCGCCGGCACCTGGACCCTCCGCATCGGCGACAACGGCCCCGGCGACACCGGCACCCTCACCAACTGGTCCATCACGGTCTAACTCCAGTACGACGTTACCCGTCGAACTGGTGGGTGCGCCAAGCGCCTGCGGTTGGCGCACCCACCAAGGGAGTGTGCCGGACCTCCTAGGTGTCCAGGAGGTCGTGAGCGAAGAGTTCCTCGACAGTCCAGCGGCGCGCCGACAGCCCCTGTTCGTGGTGGTAGCGCAGGTAGGTGTCGAGGGCGTGCCGATTGGCCGCGATGCCGTAGGGCCACCAGTCCCGGCCCATCAGGGCGACATCCTGCTCGTAAAGGGCGTTGGTCCACGGCAGCATCGACGTAACGCCGTACACGTACCGGCCGCGCTCGACCTCGTCGACCGCGGACTGCTTGGCCGCGTTGAACGCCTCGTAGACGGCGCGGGGCAGGTCGGGGTGACGCTCGACCAGAGCACGCCGTACGGCGACCGTGTGCATCATCGGGAAGATGCCGGTCCGGGTGTACCAGTCGCGCTCACGCTCCTGGTAGTCCGGGAACAGCCGCCGGATTCGCGGGTCGCCGTCGAGCTCGAGCCAGGGCACATTGGCGGTGAACAAGGCGTCCAGGTCGCCCTCGGCGAGCATGTCGACCAGCGAGCGGTCGGGGACGGCCTTGACCTGGACCTCGTCCGGGACCGGGTGCGTGGTGAAGTCGAAGGGCGGCATGGGGTTCTCGAGGCCGCCGATCACCCAGCGATTCGCCTCGGGACGGAAGCCGTACTCGTCCATCAGGAGCCCTTTGGCCCAGACACCGGAGTCCTGGCCGTAGATGCCGAACTCGCCGATAGTGCGATCGACCAGCTGTTCGGGGGACGTGATGCCGCTGGCCGCACTGACGAAGACGCAGGAATGCCGGAAGACCCGGTTCGGGAACACCGGCACCGCGACGTACTCCGCACCCGCCTCGAGTGCGCGCAGCAGGAAGGTCAGGCCGAACTCGGAGACGTCGGTGTCGCCGGCCGCGAAGACCTTGAACACCTCGGGCAGAGTGGCGCCGGTTGAGACGCGGGTCTCCCGGGCGCCGGGCACGGTGATCGTGCCGTCCAGCAGCGGCTTGGTGGTGGCGTAGCGGTAGGCGCCCAGCCGCACGCTCAGCTTGTTCAGTGTGGATGTGGTGGTCATGTGCTCCACGCTGCGCCGGCTCCGGAGCTGCGTCCACGACCCGTTGGGACCTGGCCATACCTTCGCAGTATCGCCGCAGGTCAGTCGGTACGGTGAGAGAGTGGACCTGCAGGTGCTGCGCTACTTCACCGTGGTGGCCGAGGAGCGGCACCTCGGTCGGGCGGCGGCCCGGCTGCACATGACCCAGCCGCCGCTGAGCCGGGCGATGCGACGGCTGGAAGAAGAGCTGGGTGTGACTCTGTTCGATCGGGTCCGCACGGGTGTCGAGCCGACCGCTGCCGGCCGGGTGCTGCACGAGCGCGCGGCGGCGTTGCTCGACCAGGCCGACACCATCCAGGCCCAGGTACGTCGTGCCGCGGGCGAGCCCCGTCTCGCGGTCGGGTCACTCGCGGACACCCTCGACCTGGTCGGTGGGCGGCTGGTGACCGCGTTCCGGGAAGTACACCCGCAGGTGGAAGTGGTGCTGCACGAATTCGACCTCGGCGATCCGACTGCCGGGCTCCGCACGGGTGCCTGCGACGTGGCCCTGACCCGGATGCCGTTCGACACCAGTGGTCTGCGGACGCAACTGCTGGCCCGCCAGCAGATCGGGCTCGTGGTGCGCGATGACGACCCACTCGCCGGCGCCGCCTCGGTGCGGGTCGGCGAGCTGACCGGCCGAGAGTGGATCCGGCTGCCGAGTGACACCGACGCGACCTGGGTCGACTACTGGACCGGGCCGGCCACCGACCAGACGTCGCCAGGCCAGGCCTTGCGCACGATTCAGGAATGCCTGCAGGCCGTGCTGTGGAACGGCCGGTCGACGCTCGCGCCGGTCGACCAGTTGCTCCCGGCCGGGCTGGTCGTCGTACCTGCCGAGGACAGGGCGCCCAACGACCTGGTGCTCGTCTGGAGAGCGGCGGACGCCGGTCCGCTCATCCGGTCGTTCGTCGAGATCGCCGCCCGGGCTTTCGCCCGTGCGCTCCCGGGCTGACTCTTCGGGAACGCCGGTGGCCGGTTGCTGCCGTGGGGTTGACGGAACGCGTCAGGCACTCAGTGCGCATTCTCGACGCATTCTTGTGGCACAAAGGGGAAATCGACCCGTGGTCAGCACTTTTCATCGGCTAGCCTGCCCGCATGTTGACGCATCGCCGCGGGAGCTGGGCGCTGGTCGTCGTGTTGATCCTCGGGATCGCCGGCGCCGGGTTCGTCGTGCTGGCCTCGGCGGGTGGGTCGGTGCGACCGGTGAGCGACAGCACGCTGTCGCCGAAGCCGGCATCACCGCGGACCCAGAGTGCGACTGCGCCGTCGCAGCCGACGTTCTCGCAACGCTCGGAGCCGCCGGTGAAGGCCCGGGAGACGCCGGCCTGGCTCACGGGACTCTTCCAGAGCCTGTTCTGGATCGCGCTGGCGGCGGTGGTGGTGTTCCTCGGGTTGCTGATCTACCGGATCATCCGGCGGGTCCAGCTGCCGACCGTGACGGAGAACGACCCGGACTGGGAGCGCGTCGCGGCGGAGAAGCTGGCGGAGGCGGTCGACGCCGGATTGGCCGCGATCGACTCCGGTCGCGCAACCGACGCGGTGATCGCGTGCTGGGTGGCGCTGGAGCAGGCGGCAGCGTCCGCAGGTGTCGCGCGGGAGGCGTCCGAGACGCCGGCCGAGTTCACCGTGCGAGTGCTCGGCCTCGGCGGGATCTCCGAGCCGGACCTGATCCGGCTGGGTGAGCTCTACCGCGAGGCGCGGTACTCGACGCACGGTTCCAGTGAGGATTCCCGCTCCGAGGCGCGGTCGGCCCTGCTCCGGTTGCGCGACGACCTGGCCGCGGCTCAGGCCGGTGAGCGGGTCGGTGTTGCAGCCTCGGCTCCGAACGCCACACCGCCGGATGACGGGGTGAGCGCATGACGTCGTACCGATGGACGCCGTTGGAGGACGAGCGGCCGCCCGCGGAGAAGCCGAAGGTTCGGGCGTTGCTGCCGAGCAAGGTGCTGCTGCAGCACGTCGGTGCCACGGTCGTGCTGAGCTTGGCGCTGGTCGGGGCGTTCGGTGCGGCCGGGATGGCGCCGCGGCCGCTGTGGTTCGTGGCGACGGCGCTGGCCATCGGTTTCGGGTCGGTGGCGCTTCGGCAGCTCGTTCCGCAGCTGCTCGAGACGAACTGGCCGGCCCGGCAGGACGCGGAGCTCGCGACATCGCGGGCCCAGAGCAACGACAATCGCACCCAGTTCATCGCGACCTGGCTGCAGGAGTCGAGTCGTGAGCGGCGGGTCGGCGAAGGCTCGCATACGTTCGACCGGCGGATCCGGCCGTTGCTGCTGGAGCTGACCATCGATCGGCTCGTGCACCGGCACGGGATCGACCCCGACCGTGACCCGGAGCGCGCCCGGGCCGTGGCCGGTGACCAGCTGTGGAATCTGATCACCTCCGACGACCAGCGCGTCGCGTCCCTCGGCGAGATCGAGGCCGCGATCCAGACCATCGAGAACCTGTGAGGAACCGTGACCGACTCCGATACCCGAACCGCTGATGTCCTGACCCCGAGTGCGGGCCTCGGGCTGGCGGAGGTCTCCGACCTGAGCCGGCGGGTGCTGGAGCGGGTCGGCCAGGCCGTCGTCGGTAAGGGCGAGGCGCTCGAGCTGGTCCTCGCGGGCATCCTGGCCGGTGGGCACGTGCTGCTCGAGGACTACCCGGGACTGGCGAAGACGCTCGCGGCGCGGTCGTTCGCCCAGGCGCTCGGGCTGGAGTTCCGGCGGGTGCAGTTCACGCCGGACCTGCTGCCGTCCGACGTGACCGGTGCGTTCGTCTACGACCAGAAGAACTCGGAGTTCGTCTTCCGGCCCGGGCCGATCTTCACCGGCCTGCTGCTGGCCGACGAGATCAACCGGACGCCGCCGAAGACGCAGGCCGCGCTGCTGGAGTCGATGCAGGAGCACCAGGTGACGGTCGAGGGTCAGACCTTCCCGCTGCCGGTCCCGTTCCACGTGCTCGCCACCGCGAACCCGGTGGAGTACGAGGGCACCTATCCGTTGCCCGAGGCCCAGCTCGACCGCTTCATGCTGCGGATCGGTTTCGGCTACCCGACCGCGGCTGAGGAGTGGGAGGTGCTGCGCCGCCGGATGAGCCGCCGGAGCGAGGACCAGAAGGTCGAGGCGGTCACCGATGCGGCCGGCCTGCTCGCGGCTCAGCAGGCGGTCGAGACCGTGACGGTCGACGACACGGTCGGGCAGTACTGCGTCGACCTCGCCTCGGCGACACGGCGGGATTCGCAGGTGCTGGTCGGAGCGTCGCCGCGTGGTTCGCTGGCGTTGTTGCTGACCGCTCGGGCGTACGCGGTGATCAAGGGACGCGACTACGTCGTACCTGAGGATGTGAAGGCGGTTGCGGTGCCTGCGCTGGCGCACCGGATCACGGTTCGGCCGGAGTTGTGGCTGCATGACGTGACGGGCGCGACGGTGGTCAGGTCAGTGCTCGGCGCCGTGCCGACGCCGCCCACCGTTGCCGGCGCTGGTCGTTGAGACGCGCCATGTCCGCGGGAGTCAGGTCATGCTGCGGAGCCAGATCATGCTGCGGAGCCAGATCATGCTGCGGAGCCAGATCATGCTGCGGAGCCAGAGTATGCGGCGGAGTTAGACCATGCTGCGGGGGCAGGCTATGAAGTGGCAGCCGACGCAGGCGCATGTCCGGGTGCTCGTGGTCGCGGCGGCGATGCTCGTCATCGCCGTGCTGGCGCGCCGGCCGGACGCCGCCGTGCTCGGGCTGCCGTTGGCCTTCGTGGCGGTGTGGGGCCGGTTCTTCCGGCCACGCGCGGAGCCCGAGGTGCACACCGAGCTCGATGCGGATGTGCTGTTCGAGGGCCAGGCGACGACGTACCGGATGCACGTGCCGTCGACGGTGGATCCGGAGATCGACCTGATCGTCGCGGCGCTGCCGCGGTCGAAGTGGTTCGACTACGCACCGCGCCAGGCTGCTGTTGCGGAGCCGGTCCGACCACAGTCGGGCGAGGCGGACGACGTACCGGACGCGGTGGAGCTGGAGGTCGGGGTTCGGTCCAAGCGCTGGGGTTTGCGGGCGTTGGAGCGGCCGACGGTGGTGGCTACGTCTGTGCTGGGGTCGTATCGCATGCAGGTGACCTCTGCGAAAGCGTTGGCGGTGACGACGCTGCCGTTGCGGGAAGGGTTCGAGGCGGTTGATGCGATGCCGAGGCCGGCTGGGCTGGTCGGGTTGCATCGGTCGCGGCGGCCGGGGGAGGGGACGGAGCTGGCGGGAGTGCGGCCGTTCCGGACCGGTGACCGCCTGCGGCGGATCAACTGGTCGGTCTCCGCGCGGACCCGCGAGCTGCATGTCACCTCAACTTGGTCGGATCGCGATACCGAGGTGGTGATCCTGCTCGACACCGGCGGCGAGATCGGGATCAGCGAAGGGATCGACGGCCGATCAAGCAGTCTCGACACAGGGGTTCGCGCTGCCGCATCGATCGCCGAGCACTATCTGCGGCACGGCGACCGGGTTCGGCTGGTCGACACCGGCAACCTGGTGCGCGGGGTTCGTTCGGGCAGCGGCCGCGGTCATCTGCGGCGGATCCTCGATGCACTCGTGCACGCCGACCGCCGAGGACGTCAGCCCGATCAGGACCAGTTGGCTCAGCGGAACCGGATCAAGTCCGACAGCCTCGTCCTGGTGCTGAGCCCATTACTCCGTCAGGTCGTCCTCGGCTACGTGGTGACGCTCGTGCACTCGGGTTGCACCGTCATCGCCGTCGACACACTGCCGCCCGACATCGACTCGCTGATCGACCTCGACGAACACGACCAGCGCGCCTGGCCCCTGGCCTGGCGCCTCCGTCTGCTCGAACGCCGTCGCGAACTGGACCGCCTCGGTGACCTCGGCGTCCCCACCGTTCCCTGGCGAGGCTCCGGCACCCTCGACGAAGTCCTCCGCGACGCAGCCCGCCTGGCCTCAGCCCCCAGGATGCGCTCATGACCGCCGCGGAACGATTGACCTTATGGCTGGCCCAACTGCGGGACACCGGCCGTGGGGTGCTGGTCGCTCGGGGCGTGATCGCGCTGGCCGGGGCCTTGGCGATCCTGATACCGACCGTCGCCTCCTGGGATCAGCTCGACCTGGTGCTGATCCTGGCGATTCCGTTGCTCATAGCAACTGTCGTCGCGCCCGACTCGTTGGCGGGGGTGATGTTCCTGCTGACGGTGACGATCGGCTGGGTGATCCGGGCTCCGGCCGAGATCAGTTGGGGCCTGGTGGTGACCGCGATCGCGCTGGTGGTCGTGCACCTGGCCACCGCCTTCGCCGCGCAACTCCCGTCGTACGTGCGCGTTGAACGTCGGGCCCTGCGCCGCTGGGTTGTGCCAGGCGGGATCGCGGTGCTCCTCGCGCCGGTCGTCGCTGTGGCCGCGGCCTTGGTGCAAGGCGCCGACGTACCGGGCTCCCTGCTGGTGACGGTTGGTGCCCTCGTGCTGGCCACGATCACCATCTGGTTCGCCGCCGGGCAACGCCTCGGCCGCGGCTGAAACGGCCCGGGGGTCCGTCAGTCGGTGTTGACGGTGAAGGTGGCTTTGAGCTCGTCTGCCCAAGCGGCCGGACGGGCGTCGGGGCCTAGGACTTCCATGGCGGTCAGGACGGTGAGGAGCATGCCGGTGCTGAGGAACTCGCGGGCCTCAATGGCGGTGGCGCCGGTGAGTTCGCGGATCAGGCGGTAGATGCTGCCGAAGCCTTCCCGGGTGCATTCGCCGATGGCGGGGTTGGCGCTGGCGGAGAAGCCTTGGAGGAGGACGAGCAGGAGCTCACGCTCCTCGGACATCTGCTCGTAGCCGCGGGCGAGGCTGGCCAGGTCGGGGGACTCCGCGGCGGCGTCGCGGAAGACCTGCTCGATCCGGGCGCAGACATAGCGGACCGAGGCCAGGAAGAGCTGCTGTTTGGTGCCGAACAACCGGATGACGTAAGGCTGCGAGACGCCGGCGAGGCGCGCGATCTCGTCGGTCTTGGTGCCTTCGTAGCCCGAGGCGCCGAAGGCCTGGACAGCGGCCTGCAGCACCTCCTCGCCACGCTCGGCTGCGGTCAGCCGTACTTTCGTCATCCGGTCCTCCATCACCTGAGCTCGGTCACCCCAACGACTATGTTATCAGTCGATGCATACAAGTGCTCAGCGGTGCCGATCGAGGTACTGCGCCTGGTAGAGCGACGGAGGCACGAGACCCGACCGGTTCGCCCCCTCGATGTAGCCCGCGGGCTGGGTGAACGGCCCGTCGCCGGTGACCACGCCGCGGCAGCCGATCGCGTAGTTCTGGGCGGTCGGCGGCTTCTGTACGACGAGTTTGGCCGTCCCCGTGTCGCAGTTCCAGCCGACCGAGTGTGAGGTCGCCCAGCCGTGGCCGGTGCCGTAGTCGCCGCGGTTGTAGATGCCCAGCGTGAGATCGACCTTCGGGTCGATGTCGCGGTAGTTGTCCCACAGCAGGCCCTGACTCCACCGGCGGTGACCCTCACTCGAGGCGAGCGCGCCTTCCGACGTACCGCGGAGGAAGACGATGCCCGAGGCGCTGCTGGCGCCGTTCGAGATGAAGGCGTGCCGGGCCTTGCTGGCATAGCAGTCCACGAACAGCACCTGCTGTGAGAACGACTCGCAGTTGAAGTTGTAGCGCAGGCCGCCGGTGACGACCGAGGCCGGATCCAGGGCGCGGCAGTTCCGGACGGTGACCCGAGTGGCCTCGGTGGTCTCGACGCCGGCCTTCGCGAAATGCAGGAAGGTGCTGTCCCGCACCCACGCGTCCTCGACCTGGCGAACCTTCACGCCGACCCAGGCGTGCGCCTCGTCGACATCGGGGTCGCCCGCGAACTGGATGTCGATCCGGAGGCTCTCGACACCGACGCCGGTCACCAGGCCGGCGCGGTCCCAGACGTACAGGTAGGACTGCGATCGAGCGCGTCGTAGGTGCTCGAAGATCGGTACGTCGACGGTCACGGTGTTGCCGCGGATCGAGCGGATGAAGCGGTTGTAGGTGATCGGCTGACTGTCGACGGTCCAACCCTCGTCGGTCGCCGTACCGCCGTGGTCGACCGAAGCCAGCCAGGCTTCGGTGCACGGGTGGATCAGGATGATGTTGTCGCCACGCTTGAGTGCACTCGCATCGGCGACCTCGAACGACCGCGACCCGACCTGGACCCAGTCGCTGGTGATGTCCGTCCGCGTGCCGGCGACCTCGCCGCGCCAGCCGGTGCTGACAGCCCCACCCAGTACGACGACATCGCGCGCGACCGGGGTGTTGCCGGTCGCCAGGATCACGGTGTTCCGGGTCGGGTCGGCCCCGTCGCCGGATCCACGCAGTACGACGCCGGACCTGTTCACCCGCAGCGTGCCCGCGACCGGATAGTTGCCGGGAGCAAGTAGTAGCGCGCCGCGGACGCCGTTCCGGTCCGGGGTGCGCAGGCCGACCTCATCGATCGCGGCCTGCAGGTGCGCGGTGTTGTCGCCCTCGATCGGGGCAATCGTCCGGACCGTGCGCACGTGCGGGATCGGGCTGTCGCCGTTCTTGTAGCCCGCGTGGCTGAAGTCGGGGATCCGGTTCCCCTCCCCGTCGGCCGTGTAGACCAGCCGGTACTTCGCGTCGTACCGGACCCGCTCGGACTGCCAGAGCCGGCCGGTGGGTGTCGCGGCGGCCTGGCTCAAGCCGAGGGAACCGAGGGCGGCCGCGCCAACGGCGGCTCCACTGGCTCCGAGCACGCTGCGGCGGCTGAAGAGGTTCGTCATCGAGTACCTGTCTCTTGGGCGGAGGCGGAAAGCACTGCCTGATGGCGGAACAGGAGGCCATCATGCGGGCCCCTTCACACCGTGGCAAGCGCTTACCAAGCCAATCAGAACAAATTCCCGCCAGGTGGAACTACCTCTTCTCGCAACGTCCGAAAACACGCCGACCACGCACTGCGGACCTTCGGACGCTAGGGATGGGTTGACAAGTTATCAGTCGATGCATACTTTGGTGATCGAGCTTGTTATCAGTGAATTACAACTAGGAGTGAACGATGACATCGACCGCTCTCGATGAGCAGGTACCGGTCGCCGGCGGCCGGAGCCGTGGGCTGGGTGCGGTCCTGGCCGCAGTCGGAATCCCGACCTTCATGGTCACGCTGGACAACCTGGTCGTGACGAACGCGCTGCCGGTGATCAAGACCGAGCTGAACGCGTCGCTGACCGACCTGCAGTGGTTCATCAATGCCTACACGCTGTCCTTCGCCGCGCTCTTGCTGACCGCGTCCGCGCTCGGCGACCGCCTCGGCCGTCGCAGGTTGTTCCTGGCCGGGATCGCGCTGTTCACGCTGGCATCGGCGGCCTGCGCGCTGGTGACTGAGCCATGGATGCTCATCACCGCCCGCGCGATCCAGGGCGTGGGTGGGGCCGCGGTCATGCCGCTGGCGCTGACTCTGCTGGCCGGGGCAGTTCCTGAGCGGCAACGCAGTGCCGCTATCGGCATCTGGGGCGGGATCTCCGGGCTCGGCGTGGCCGTCGGTCCGGTCGTCGGTGGAGCCGTCGTCGACGGCCTCAACTGGCAGTGGATCTTCTGGCTGAATGTGCCGATCGGCGTCATCGCCGTCGTACTGGCTGCCCGGGTTCTGAAGGAGTCGCACGGGTTCAAGCAGCGGCTCGACCTGCTCGGGCTGGCGTTGTCGAGTGTCGGCGTCCTGGCGATCGTCTGGGGTGTGGTGAACGGCGCCGACGACGGCTGGACGTCTGCCGGGGTGCTCGGGTCCCTGATCGCTGGAGTGGTCCTGCTCGTCGCGTTCGTCGGCTGGGAGCGGCGGACGCCCACGCCGATGCTGCCGCTGCGGCTGTACAAGATCCGCGCGTTCAGCGTGGTGAACGTCGTCTGGTTCACCTTCTCGCTCGGGGTGTTCGGATCGGTCTTCCTGCTGGCGCAGTTTTTCCAGGTCGTGCAGGGCTACAGCCCGCTGGAGTCCGGTCTCCGCACGATGCCGTGGACGATGGCGCCGATGGTGGTCGCGCCGATCGCGGGACTGATCGTCGACCGGGTCGGCGCGCGGGTGCTGGTTGCGACGGGCCAGGTGCTGCTGGTGATCGCGTTGGGGTGGATGGCCCTCGTCACCACGGCCGGCGTCACGTTCGGCGAGCTCGTCATCCCGTTCGTCCTGGGCGGAGTCGGGATGGGACTCACCTTCGCTCCGCTGGCGAGCGTGATGATGGCCGAGATGACCGATGCGGACCGAGGGGTTGCCTCCGGCGCGAACAGCACGATCCGTGAAATCGGCGTGGCGATGGGCATCGCCGTACTGGTCTCTGTCTTCGCTTCGGCCGGCGACTACAACACGCCCGACCGGTACGTCGACGGCCTGGTTCCCGCGGTCTGGACGGGAGCGGCCGTGGTCGCGGTCGGCGCGGTGGTCAGCCTGCTGCTCCCCGGTCGCCGCAAGGCTGTCGGGGCCTGACTCTAAAGTTGGCGCCGTGCTGGACGCTGACGACGTACGACGGATCGCGCTGTCTCTCCCGGAGACCCGGGAGAAGCAGCGGTGGGGGCATCCGACGTTCGATGTGGCCGGGCGGATGTTCGTGACGGTGCCGGACGACCAGACGTCGTTCGCGGTCCGGTGTCCGCGGCTGGAGCGGGACGAGCTGATCCTGGCCGAGCCGGACAAGTTCTGGGTACCACGGCACGAGGCGGGTTCGAACTGGGTCCGGGCCCGCCTCGCCGTGCTCGAGGACGACGCCGAGCTGCGCGACATCCTGCTGGATTCCTGGCGCCAGGTGGCCCCGCCCGAACTTCACGACTGAACCGAAATCGGCAGGATCGGGGCAGGGCCCCGAGGTAAGGTCGGGCGTGTGACTGATGCGACGGACAGCCCGATCGACAAGCTCTCCGAGAGCTACCTCGAGGAACTCATCGCCCTGAATCCGATCGAGGCGACGTTCTTCGGGATCGAGGGCCACGACCACGAATTGCCGGACTACACCCCGGCCGGTTTCGACGCCGTCCTCGGGCTGACCCGGCGGACGCTGGCCCAGGCCACCGCGATCGAGCCGGCCGGCCCGCGCGAGGAGGTCGCCAAGGATGCCTTCGTCGAGCGGCTCGGACTTGAGCAGGAGACGTACGAGGCGGGTGTCCCGCAGCACCAGCTGAACGCGATCTCGTCGGTCCCGGCGAGCATCCGGCAGGTCTTCGACCTGATGCCGACCGCGAGCAACGACGACTGGGAGCGGATCGCGATCCGCCTCAACCTCGTCGGTACGGCGCTCGACGGGTACCGCGAGTCGCTGCTCGACCAGGCCGGTCAGGGCCGGGTCTCGGCGCGCCGCCAGGTGCTCGACATCGCCGGCAAGATCAAGACCTGGACCGACCCGGCCGGTGACGACTTCTTCGGCGGGCTCGCGAACCAGGCCCCGGAGAGCCCGGTCAAGAACAGCGTGACCGCGGCCGCGGAGGCGGCCCGGAAGGCGTACGCGGAGTTCGGTACCTGGCTGAGCAGCGAGGTGGCGCCCAAGGCGCCGGAGCGGGACGCGTGCGGCCGCGAGGTCTACCAGCTCGCCTCGCGGAACTTCCTCGGCGCCACCGTCGACCTCGACGAGACCTACGCCTGGGGCTGGGCCGAGCTGGCCCGCATCGAGGGTGAGATGGCGAAGATCGCCGCCGAGCTGAACGGTGGCGACCGCAACATCCAGGCGACGGCCGCACTGCTGGACGCGGACCCGGCCCGCAAGATCCACGGCAAGGAAGCCTTCCGCGACTGGATGCAGCAGATGTCCGACACCGCGGTGACGGAGCTGGCCGGCAAGCACTTCGACATCCCGGAGTCGATCCGGACCCTGGAGTGCATGATCGCGCCGACCTCGGACGGGGCGATCTACTACACCCAGCCGAGCGAGGACCTGACCACCCGCCCGGGCCGGATGTGGTGGGCCGTTCCGGACGGCGTCGAGGACTTCGCCACCTGGCGTGAGGTCACCACCGTCTACCACGAAGGCGTCCCGGGGCATCACCTCCAGGTCGCGCAGACGATCCTCCGCACCGACCTGCTGAACCGCTGGCAGCGCATCGCCTGCTGGGTCTCGGGTCACGGCGAAGGCTGGGCCCTGTACGCCGAGCGCCTGATGGAGGAGCTCGGGTACCTGGACGACCCGGGTGCCCGTTTCGGCATGCTGGACGCGCAGGGCTTCCGGGCCGCGCGCGTGATCGTCGACATCGGCATGCACCTCGAGCTGGAGGTCCCGCGCGACAACCCGTTCGGCTGGCGGCCGGGCGAGCGCTGGAACGCCGAGATGGGGCTCGAGTTCCTGACCGCGCACAGCGGGCTGGAGAGCGAGTTCCTGAAGGCCGAGCTGAACCGGTACCTCGGGTGGCCGGGCCAGGCGCCGTCGTACAAGGTGGGCGAGCGGTTCTGGCTGCAGGCGCGCGAGGAGGCCAAGCAGCGCAAGGGATCCGCGTTCGACCTGCGTCAGTTCCACTCCGACGCACTCAATCTCGGGTCGATCGGTCTCGACCCGCTGCGCCGCGCGCTGGCCAAGCTGTGAGGTTCGTACTCGCATCGCAGTCGCCGGCGCGGCTGCAGACGTTGCGGAGCGCCGGCGTCGAGCCGGAGGTGATCGTCTCCGGCGTCGACGAGGACAACGTCACCGCCGAGAGCCCGGGGGAACTCGCGCGGCTGCTCGCGGTCTTGAAGGCGCGGGCCGTTGTGGCCGAGCTCGACGACCACGCGACGGTGCTCGGCTGCGACTCGGTGCTCGAGATCGACGGCGTCGCCTACGGCAAACCCGGTACGCCGGAGGTCGCGCGCGAGCGGCTTCGGGCGATGCGCGGGCAGACCGGCGTACTGCACACCGGGCACTGCCTGTTCGATACCGAGTCGAAGACGGAGCTGCGTGAGCTGGCCTCGACCAAGGTCTTCTTCGCCGACCTGACCGACGAGGAGATCGACGCGTACGTCGCCACCGGTGAACCACTCGTGGTCGCCGGCTCGTTCACCGTCGACGGCTTCGGTGGACCCTTCGTGACGGGCATCGAGGGCGACTATCACAACGTCGTCGGCCTCTCGTTGCCGTTGCTGCGGACGATGCTCGCCAAGGTGGGTATCGCTTGGCCTGCGCTGTGGGCGCCACCCAAGAATCGCCTTGATTACAACGAGTCTGAGGCTGCGAAGTACGACGACACTCGCGGTGGAACTCAAAGGGCCCAAGCGGCGGCGCGGGCCGTTCAGGAGCTGCTGCCCGAGGGATCGAGTCGCGTGCTCGAGCTGGCCGTCGGTACCGGCAGCGTCGGCGCCGAGCTGGTTGCTCTAGGCAACCTCGTGCACGGGTTCGACCTCTCCACGGCGATGCTTCAGCATGCGAAGGTCCGGCTGCCCGGTCACGTCGCCGCCGCCGACGCAACCCGGCTCCCCGTGGCAGACCGCCGTACCGATGCTGTCATCGCGATCTGGCTGCTGCACCTGCTCGACGACAGCGCCCCGATCCTCGCCGAGGTCGCCCGCGTCCTCCGCCCCGGCGGCGTCTTCCTCACCACCACCGAGAAGAATGACGCCACCCGGTACGCCGAAGGCCGCGAACCGAATTCGTCGCGCGCCCAGGACTCACTCACCCGCCTGGTCGCCGAGGCCGCCGTACACGGTCTGGTCCTGGACGGAGCCACCACGTTCCCCGGCCCGGTCCGCACGTCCGGCGCGGCGCCGATCTACCCGTTGGTGCGCTTCCGGCTCACTTGATCCCGGCTTTGGCGTCCAGGCGTTGGAGCAGGTCGTGCGCGGCCAACTCCACCTGCTTGTGGCGCCACTCCGAGGCCCGATAGACGCACGCGATCAGGCCGGTGCGGTGGATGCGACGCAGATCGCCGTACACGAAGGCGTAGCGCGCCTTGGTCTCGTCGTTCGCCCCGTCGGTGAGACCGAGGTGCCAAGCCGAGTACTCATCCCAGGAATGCTTGTCCAGGAAGGCGTTCTGTGCATCCGCATGCGGCTGCACCGCGCCCCAGTCGCTGTCCAGCACATACTGCCGGGAGTCGATCAGCTTCCGCGCAAACTCGACCGCACTGTCATTGACCTCGTACTTCGCCATCGGAACCCCTTAGGGATGTGCCGACGCCCGCCACTGGCCGGGGCCGGGGTGGAAGGGCTGGCGGGCGTTGCGCCAGTACGTCGCCCAGTTGCTGGCGCGGCCTGTCTCCGCGGGCGGCTCGGAGGTGGTGGGGCGGGCGGTGAGGACCGCTACCAGGGCAGCGAGTTCTTCGGGGGTCGGGTCGCCCTTGAGGATCTGCAGGTTCATCGAGGGTCTCCGATCAGAGCGGGATGTTGCCGTGCTTCTTGGGCGGGAGGGTGTCGCGCTTGGTGCGGAGCAGCCGGAGGCCGCGGACGATCTCGGCGCGGGTCTCGCTGGGCTTGACGACCGCGTCGACGTAGCCGCGCTCGGCGGCGACGTACGGGTTCGCGAGCTGGTCCTCGTACTCGGTGATGAGCTCCTGGCGGCGGGCCTCGGGATCCTCGGCGCCGGCGAGTTCGCGGCGGTAGAGGAGGCCGACGGCGCCCTGCGCACCCATGACGGCGATCTGCGCGGTCGGCCAGGCGAGGTTGAGGTCGGCGCCGAGATGCTTGGAACCCATCACGTCGTACGCGCCGCCGTAGGCCTTGCGGGTGATGACGGTGATCATCGGGACGGTCGCCTCGGCGTACGCGTAGAGCAGTTTGGCGCCGCGGCGGATGATGCCGTTCCACTCCTGGTCGGTGCCGGGCAGGAAGCCGGGGACGTCGACGAAGGTCAGGATCGGCAGGTTGAACGCGTCGCAGGTGCGGACGAAGCGGGCCGCCTTCTCGGAGGCGTCGATGTCGAGGGTGCCGGCGAACTGCATCGGCTGGTTCGCGACGACGCCGACCGGGCGGCCCTCGACGCGGCCGAAGCCGACGATGATGTTCGGCGCGAACAGCGTCTGCACCTCGAGGAAGTCGCCGTCGTCGACGACCGTCTCGATCACGGTGTGCATGTCGTAGGGCTGGTTCGGCGAGTCCGGGATCAGCGTGTCCAGCGCGAGATCGGTCTCGTCCGGCTCGAGATCCGCCGGTACGTCGTACGTGGGCGGGTCCTCGAGGTTGTTCTGCGGGAGGTGCGCGACGAGGCTCTTGACCCACTCGATCGCGTCCTCCTCGTCACTGCCGAGGTAGTGCGCGTTGCCGGACTTGGTGTTGTGCGTCCGGGCGCCGCCGAGCTCCTCCTGGGTGACGTCCTCGCCGGTGACGGTCTTGATCACGTCCGGGCCGGTGATGAACATGTACGACGACTCGTCGACCATCACCGTGAAGTCGGTGACGGCTGGGGAGTACACCGCGCCGCCCGCGCACGGGCCCATGATCAGGGAGATCTGCGGGATCACGCCGGAGGCGCGGACGTTGCGGCGGAAGATCTCGCCGTACAGGCCGAGGCTGACGACGCCTTCCTGGATCCGGGCGCCGCCGGAGTCGTTGATGCCGATCAGCGGGCAGCCGATCTTCATCGCCAGATCCATCACCTTGACGATCTTCTCGCCGAAGACCTCACCGAGGCTGCCACCGAAGACCGTGAAGTCCTGGGCGAACACGCAGACCTGCCGGCCGTCGATGGTCCCGTACCCGGTCACCACGCCGTCGCCGTACGGGCGGTTGGCCTCCAGCCCGAAGCTGGTCGAGCGGTGCCGCGCGAACTCGTCGAGCTCGGCGAACGACCCCTCGTCGAGCAGCAGCGCGATCCGCTCCCGGGCCGTCTTCTTGCCGCGCGCGTGCTGCTTCTCCACCGCGCGCTCCGACCCCGCATGCACCGCGTCGTCGAGCCGCTGCTCGAGGTCCGCGATCTTGCCGGCGGTGGTGTGGATGTTCACCGTCTCTCCCATGACCGGCAGCCTACGCGTCAGTAGGCCGCCCTGCCTGTGACGTCGGCCGCAAGAAGGGGCCCAATGCGATGATGCGGGCATGGAGTACCTCGAGTTCGACACCGAACGCCGTCGGATCGTGCATGCCTACGGGCGTGAGATCACCGACCCGGAGGAACTGGCCGCCGCCGTCGAGCGCCTCCGGGAGCTGGCCGCGACGGTCGATGGCGAGGCGGACCGGGCCAAGGCCTTCCGCTACCTGACGAGCATGGACGATCTGGTACGGGAGGCGCGCACCCCGGACAGCGAGACGGTCTGGGCGGCCAACGACGCGATGATGCGCGGTCTGCAGCCGATCGGGACGCCCGCCGAGCAGCAGGCGCGGGCGCGGGCGGCGATGGACGAGATCAACCGGATCGCGGCGGCCGCCCCGACGATCGGCGAGCAGATCGCGGCCCAGGAGATGAACGGCGCGCTGGCCGAGTTCATCCACGTACTCGACACGGTCTCCGCAGAGGACTGACATGGCCGTCGTTCGGACCGCGGACAGTCAGGTCCCGGACGTCGGTGACGGGCTGTGGGAACGCGTCCGTGACGCTGTTCAAGCCGAGTCCGGCGCCGCCACGTCGTTGTGGAACGGCCGGATCGACTACACCAAGGAACCCGGCAACCGTGGTGAGGCCTGGGACAACGGCACGGTGTGCTTCGACCAGGCGCTAGTGGTCCAGCACCTGCAAGAGATGTACGCGACGCGTGGCCAGCCTGCCACCCGCGAGCAGTGGATCGCCCGCCGGAACGCGCTGAAGACGGTCGCCCACGAGTTCAGCCATCTGGCCTCGCCGGACGGCTACACGCACGCCGATCGCCTGGCCGGTATGCAGAAGCCGGAGACCCGGCCGATCGAGGAGGGGGTCACCGAGGCCTGGAGCCAGGCGGCGCTGGACGACCTGGCCGACCGGGTACTCCCACCGGACCTGGCCGCGGAGATCAAGGCTGTGCGTGATGATCGGGGACCGCACTCGTATCCGGGCTGGGAGCCTGCGGCGCGTGCGTTCGCCAACTCGGTCGGCAACCAGACGGGTCTGGAGGGCGACGAAGTCCTGCGGCAGATGGCCAAGGAGCCTCGTACGACCAAGGCGCGCGCCGCTGCGGATCTTCTGTACGACAACTCCGAGCTGCCGAACCTGGTGCCCGCTGAGCGGGAGGAGGCAGTTCGGCAGGAGATCGCGGAGACGATCGACAAGGGTTTCGCGGAGCTGGAGCCGCTGAACGCCGACCAGTCGGTCAACCGGCGCGCGGTCTCCAAGGCCCGAGGTGCTGAGATCGGCGACTCGGCGTCCGGCGTGGTGCGGGCTGCCGAGGAGCGCCACCGGGGCGGGCCAAACCAGGAGCAGCAGCAGGAAGAGACGCTGGACCTGGGCGCTCTCCCACCACCCAACGCCGCCGACCGCATCCCCACCCGCGAGGAGCCGGCGCAGCAGCAGACGCCCGCGGCGCAGGCGACGCAGCAGCAGGCGGTGGATCCGCGGGTGGCGTTTGCGCAGCAGCCCGGCTCGGCGGGGCCAGGTCAGCAGCAGGCTGGTACGGCGCAGGCGGGGCAGCAGGCGGTGGATCCGCGGGTGGCGTTTGCGCAGCAGTCGCCGGCCCAGCAGCAGGCACAGTTGGGAGCCAGTACGCCGGGGGAGACACGCCGTACCGGAGCTGCCGAGCAGGACGTGGCCGCGCTGCGCGGCGTACTGGAAGACCAGCCGTCGGCGGCCGGGGCGCCGCGCGTGCCGCAGGGGCAGGCGGCGGAGGGCCGTCGCCCGACCGGGCAGGGTGCTGCGGCCGGCCGCAGCACAGAGCACACCCCCACTCGCTGAGGCGAGTTAGAGGGGGCCGACGGCGAAGATCTTGGTGAGGCGGGCGGCCAGGGCTAGGTCGCCGCGGACAGACAAGCGCTGTTTCAGTACGGCGTTCACGGGGTCCTCGTTGCCGGTCACGACGCGCAAGAGGGTCGCGGGGTCGGTGCGGATGGAGATGTCGGGGTCGGGGGCGCTGTCGATGAGTTCGCAGCGGCCGTCACTGACGCGGATCCAGAAGGCATCGACGTCCTCGACCCCGCCCGCCCCCGTGATGTGCCAGGCGACGACGGCGTCGAACCCGGCCGCGCGGGCAGGCCGGAGGTACTCCGGCATCCGCCGAAAGATCTCGCGCAACGCGACCTCTCGTACTCCCCCGATGAGTCGATGCCGAAGCTCCCGCTCCGATGTCCGGTCGACCAGCCGGGCCAGCTCGCTCGCGTCCATCCCCGCGAGCCCGTCGGCTTCCAGCCAACCGGCACCACCTCGATCGGTCACGACCACCCCCGCGGCAGTTCCTACCGGACCGTAGGAATCTCGCGTGATCTGATAGCTTTGTCAAGTGGTCGAGCCCTCCGACAAACGCCGGCGGGCGGCGCATCTCGGGCCGGAGCGGCGGCGGCCGATGTTGCTGGACGCGGCCCTGGAGGTCTTCTCCGCCAAGGGGTTCGCCGGGACGACGATGCAGTCGGTGGCCGACGCGGCCGGCGTGACCAAACCGGTCGTCTACGACTCCTTCGCCAATCGCGACGAACTGCTGCTTGCGCTGCTGGCCCGCGAGGAGCAGCACCTGGTCATCTCGATCGTCGCGGCACTCCCGGCCGACCCGACCGTCGGTACGCCTGAGGAGCACGTCCTCGACGGACTGACCGCCTTCCTCACCACCGCCGCCGAGAACCCGCAGTCGTGGCGAATCGTCTTCGGAGCCCAGTACGGCGCTGCTCCCGTGGTCGCCGACCGGGTCCGGGCCGCCCGGGCGTTCCTGGTCGAGGGCCTCCGCCTGACCCTGCAGAAATCCCTCCCGGGGGTCACCGACCCGGACGCCAACCTCGCCGTACTGGCCGAGTTACTCGCGAGCATGACCGAGTCGTCCGCCCGCATGCTCGTGGTCGACGGCACCGACCGCACCCCCGCCGAGCTGGCGAAGGTGGTCTCCCAAGTTGTCGGCGGCGGTTTCGGCAACGTCTGAACACTCGTCAACGTCCGAAGATCCGGAGACGGGCCCTCCGGTCCTTCGGACGTTAGGTGACCTACTGTTAAGTAGCGTCAGAAACGGTCACGATCGGCATCCAGTAGGCGGACTTCGCGAGGCATTGACTGGGCGCGCCCAGTAGGGTGGGCGAACGTGACCGAGACCGGTAGTGAGACCCGTACCCGCGCGCGGTTCGAGGTGCCCGAAGAGCTTCGGGCCGACGTTCGTCTGCTGGGTGAGATCCTCGGAAAAGTGCTCGTCGAGTACGCCGGTCAGCCGCTGCTCAACGACGTCGAGCGGCTGCGTGAGCTCACCATCGCCGGTGACGGCGAGGCGGCTGAGCAGCTGGTCGCGTCCTGGCCGGATGAGCGGTCCGAGGACGTGGCTCGCGCGTTCAGCTGCTACTTCCACCTGACGAACTTGAGCGAGGAGCTGCACCGCGCCCGTGTGCTGCGCGAGCGCGACCGGAGCGACAACGCCCTGGTCACCTCGGAGCTGGCCCAGGCCGTCGAGCAGATCTCCCGCGACAGCGGCGAGCAGCAGGCGCGTGCGTTACTGACCGGGCTGGAGTTCCGCCCGGTGCTGACCGCGCACCCGACCGAGGCCCGCCGCCGCGCGATCCTGGCGACGATCCGGCGGATCTCCGGGCTGCTCGAGGAGCGGCACGACCCGCGCGCCGGTGACAGTGAGCTGGCCGAGAACCAGCGCCGCCTGGTCGAGCAGGTCGACATCCTCTGGCGGACAGCGCAATTGCGCGAAAGTCGTCCCTCGCCGCTGGACGAGGTCCGCTCGGCGATGGCCGTGTTCGAGGAGACGCTGTTCGACGTGGTCGGCAACGTCTACCGGCGGCTCGACGACGCCCTGGCCGGTGAGGGTGCCGGTCTGCGTCAGCCCGTGGTGGCGCCGTTCGTCCGCCTCGGCTCGTGGATCGGTGGCGACCGGGACGGCAACCCGAACGTGACCGCGGCGATCACCCGCGAGGCGATGCAGATCCAGGCCGACCACGTCCTGCGCGCGCTCGAGCAGGCCACCGACAAGCTCGGCCGCTCCCTGACCCTGGACGCGGCGACCACTCCGCCGTCCGCGCCGGTACGGCGGATCCTGGAGGACGCCCGGGCGGTGAACCCGGAGCTGATCACCGACATCGAGGAGCGGTCGCCCTCTGAGCCGCACCGGCAGCTCCTGCTGCTGGCAGCGCGCCGCCTGGCCGCTACGCGCTCCCGTGACGCCGACTTCGGCTACCCGCGCGCTGCCGACTTCCTGCACGAGCTCAAGGTGCTCCAGGACTCGCTGGTCAGCGCAGGTGCACCCCGCCAGGCGTACGGCGACCTGCAGCAGCTCATCTGGCAGGTGAACTCGTTCGGCTTCCACCTGGCCGAGCTGGAGGTCCGTCAGCACTCGTCGGTCCACGCCAAGGCGCTCGAAGAGGTGCTCGGCGGCGGTGAGCTGTCCGACCAGACCGAAGAGGTCCTGGCGACCCTGCGCGTCATCGGACAGATCCAGCAGCGCTTCGGCCCCGAGGCGTGCCGCCGGTACGTCGTTTCGTTCACGCGCAACGCTGGTGACCTGGCAGCCGTCTATGAGCTGGCCGACGCCGCTCTCGACGGCCGTCCGATCGAGCTGGACGTCGTACCTCTGTTCGAGACCGGTGAGGACCTCCAGAACTCCGTAGAGGTCCTCGACAACGCCATCCAGCTCACCCGGGTCCGGCACCGCCTCACGGCGAACGACCGGCGCTTCGAGGTCATGCTCGGCTACTCCGACTCCGCCAAGGACGTCGGCCCGGTCTCGGCCACCCTCGCCCTGTACGACGCTCAGGCGCGGATCACCGCGTGGGCGCAGCGCAATGCGATCCGGCTGACCCTGTTCCACGGCCGTGGTGGTGCACTCGGCCGTGGCGGTGGCCCGGCGAACCGTGCGGTGCTCGCTCAGGCCCCTGGCTCGGTGGCCGGCCGCTTCAAGCTCACTGAACAGGGTGAGGCCATTCCGGCTCGCTATGGCAACGCACCGATCGCGCAGCGGCACATCGAGCAGGTGACCGCAGCGACACTGTTGGCCTCCACTCCGGCGATTGAGGAGCGGGCGGTCGTGGCTGCCGAGCGCTTCGCCGTCATGGAGAAGACCCTCGACGAGGCGGCCCGTACGGCGTACCACCGGCTGGTGAAGGCGGACGGCTTCGCGGAGTGGTTCGGCAGGGTGACTCCGCTGGAGGAGCTCGGTCAGCTGCCGCTCGGCTCGCGTCCGGCCCGCCGTGGGGTCTCGGTGTCGTCTCTCGAGGACCTGCGGGCGATTCCGTGGGTGTTCTCCTGGTCCCAGGCGCGGGCGAACGCACCGGGCTGGTACGGCCTCGGCTCGGCGCTGGCCGCCGTGGGCGACGTTGCCTTGCTGCAGGAGGCGAACCAGAGCTGGCCGCTCTTCCAGGTGATGCTCGAGAACGCCGAGATGTCACTGGCGAAGACCGACCGCCGCATCCTGGGCCGCTACCTGGAGCTGGGTGACCGGGCCGACCTCACGGAGCTCATGCTCGACGAGCACGCCCTCACCACCGAGTGGGTGCTCAAGGTTCTCAAGCAGGAGCGACTGCTCGCCGGACGTCGCGTGCTCGGCCGTGCGGTCGAGCTGCGGAACCCGTACGTCGACGCGCTCAGCTACCTGCAGTTGCGGGCACTCCGGACGCTGCGGACCGATGACACGCTCAGCGAGGAGCAGATCGTCCGGACCCGGCGGTTGCTGTTGCTGACCGTCTCGGGTGTCGCCGCCGGCCTGCAGAACACCGGCTGATGTTCGGCGACCTGGAACGGCCGCCACTCGACGCACGCTATCTGAGTGGGCGGCTGGTGCGTCCCGGCTCGCTGTGGACGAAGATCGACGTACTGGACGAGACGCCGTCGACGAACGCAGACGTGGCCAAGGCTGCGGCTGATGGTGCCGCAGAAGGACTTGTGGTGCTCACGGAGTTCCAGTCCGCCGGCCGTGGACGGCTGGGACGGACGTGGACGACACCGCCGCGTTCTGCGTTGCTGATGTCGGCACTGCTGCGTCCGACCGCTGTAGACCCCGAGCGTTGGCCATGGCTCGGTTTGCTCGTCCCGTTGGCGGTGGCCGCGGCAGTGCGGCATGTGGCGCAGGTTCCAGCCCAGGTGAAGTGGCCGAACGACGTACTGGTCGAGGACCGCAAGCTGGCCGGCATCCTGCTCGAGCGGATCGACGGACCAGCGGTCGTCGTCGGCATGGGGTTGAACGTGACCCTGCGCGAGTCGGAGAAGCCGCATCCCGCGGCGACCTCACTGGCGCTGGAGAACGCTGCCACAACCGACCGCGTCACCGTGGCAGCCGCCGTACTGCGTGAACTCGAGTCCCGCTACAGGACCTGGCTGGACGACCCGACCGGGCTGCTACCGGAGTACCGAGAGCTGTCAGCCACGCTGGGCAAGGCCGTCCGGGTCGAGCTGCCAGACGGATCGTTCCTGGAAGGCACCGCGCGCGACCTGGCCGCCGACGGCCGCCTGATCGTGGACACCCCGCTCGGCGAACGCGCACTGGCTGCCGGTGACGTCACGCACCTGAGAGCTCGACCGTGAAGTCAGCGGGCCGCTAGCAGGCCCGCTGACCGTCGGAGGCGGCTCGTCACAGGGGGTCTGTGGCGAGTTCGTCGGCGATCTGGGCGGCGACGGTGTACGGGTCCGCGGCGGGGGTGGTGCGATGTGGCTCGGTCTGCTGGCTCCAGGCGTCGCCTCGCTCGAGCCAATCGTCGTACTCGGGCTGGTTGCCGCTGGCCATGGTCGCGGGCAGGTCGGTGAGGAACCGTTCCCAGCGCGGTTTGTAGTACCCGCTGAGCAGGCCGTGCCACTCACGGTTCGCGTACTCGCGCAAAGTGTCGAACGCCTCTTCGGTCCAGATCGTGATCATCGAGCGGGCGTTCCACTCCAGCAGCTCGGTCTCCTCCGCGGTGGTTCCCCAGGCTTTGGCCTGTTCCAGCCAGGGCCCGAGCATCCACTGCGGATGGGTGCCCAGGATTCGTTCGGTCTGGTCGATCGTCGTGAGGAAGCGCCTACTCTGCCGGGCCAGGTCCGTCCGGTTCTTCGCCTCGTACGCCGCGCGGATCTTGCCCAGCAGCAACCTGCCCCGGTTGGCCAGCACCTGTCGGGTCACGTCGACGATGTCGTACTTGTACGTCGCTGTGCTCCGCAGCGCCGGTGCGACCGCGAGCAGTGCGGGCAGCGCCGGTGCGAACTCCTCCGGGACATAGCGGAACTCGTCCGGCCCGAACATCGACACGCTGCGCAGATCCAGGTCCGGCATCGCCTGGAACGCGGACTCGAACGGGCCCTCACCGGTGGTGTGGTTGGTCGAGACGTAGGAGTACGCCGTACGGCGAAGGATGTCCCAGGCCTCGATGGCTTTCGGGTCGGCGCTGCCGTACCGGCGGACGGCGAAATCCCGGACCCAGGTGGACAGGTCGACCGCCGACCGGCGCCACATCATCTCGCCGAGCAGATCGGGAACGATCGGGTTCTGGTGCAGGCCCTCCTGGACCCAGGCGCAGCCGACCAGCCGGCGCCGGTCCGACCGGGTCCGGACCCGCGGGAATGTCTGGCCGGGCTCACCGAGATTGCCGAACATGCCCAGCCGGCCGCCGAAGTTCTGGATGCTGCCCCAGCACCACGGCACTCCCCAGTACGCCTCGGTGTCCTCCCACTTGCGGTCGTCGTCGGAGTCCAGGTCGAGGACGACGACCCGGTTCTCGTCGACCGCGTTCAGGATCTCCAGCCGGGGATTCGACTGCCAACCCTGGATGAGCCAGATCGCACCGGGGGAGGCCTCGTCCAACGCATCTTGGACCGCCACGGCCGCATCGCCCAGGTTGGCGCCGTCCAGATAGTCCGGAAGGTCGTCGCCGACCTCGTGGAAGAGGTCGTTCGAGTAGTGCGTCGTCGTACCGAAGTGCGTCGCTTGGTCCTGGTAGAAGCGGCGCGCGACCTCCGGATAGAGCGCCTCGGTGGTGTCCAGCCAGTACGGCCGCGGGTGCCCCGCATAGTCCTTCTGCGCCGGGATGTGGGTGTCCGGATGGAGCGACGCGAACGTCGCGTCCGGTACGTGGCCCACGAACGCCGGGAACACCGGGGTGATCCCCAGCTCCCGCATCCGCGCCACGATCTGCTGCCCGAGATCCCGGCGCTTGTGCAGGAACTCGATCGAGACGGGTCCGCTGTACCCCGACGCGTCCAGGTCGTAGCCGGTGGTCTCGCCGTACCACTGCCACGGTTGGTGCGCCGGCATCGAGATCCATTGCCGGACCTCGAGCTCGGTCATGCCGAAGTCGCGGAAGGTGTCGTACCAGACGATCTCCTGACCGATCAGCGCCAGGGCCCGATTGGTGCCGTTCAGGGCGAGGAAGTCCAGTTCCCGCTCCCACTCGGGCCACTGCCAGTACGGGCTGGTGTAGCCGAAGAAGGTGAAGTTGTACGCGTACCGCTCGGCCAGCTCGGTGCTCATCCGGATCGGCGTGGCCGGTGTCGGCAGGGTCGCGGGGAACTGCAGCTGGTCACCGTTCGGCGAGATGTGGCCGTGGGCAACGTATTTGAGCCACCAGTTGACGCCGGACAGCATTGCGACCGTGCTGCTGCCGGCGATGCCGACCTGGTCGCCGCTGCGGCCGATCTGGAACGCGTCGACCTCACCGGCTCCTGGCGCGAGGGTGCTCAGGGCGAACCGGCTCGGATCCAGCCCGGTCCGGCGCTGGATCGCCGCGCGGACGGCCGCAAGGTTGGGCGGTGCTGTCGCAGCCGTGACAGCACCAGGTGCCGCGGCCGCGCGGCCGACCGGGCCGGCGGCCAGTGCGGCTGCCATGGCGCCGCCGACGAAGGTACGGCGGGTGACAGAGGTCATGAGTGCCTCCGAGAGGATGGGCGGGGAGTGCAAGGTCCGCGCCCATCCTGACCTCTCATCGACACCGTCTCGACGCCATTCGACGACGGTCGAAGGCGTCGGACGATGTCGCGCTGTCATTCCACGACGGTCGAATACCTCGGTGCTCGGATCGCTAGCTGGTGAAGAGTTTCGCGGCCGTGATCAGGGTCTGGACGATGCCGTAGCCGAGCAGTACGGCGATCAGCAGCCAGGAGATCACCAGGCGTGGGGTCTGGTTCATTGTGCTGCCTCCACGGTCGAGCCGGACTTCTCGTGGAACTTCGCCGCGACCGGCCGGATCAGCAGGTTGGCGACGAAGCCGACGGCCAGGACGCCGACCATCGTGAACAGTGCCGGCCGGTAAGCGTCGGCCGTCAGCGTGCCCGGCTTGCCCTCCCGGTCGAGGAACCCGTTCACGATGAGCGGACCGGCCACACCCGCCACCGACCACGCGGTCAGCAGCCGGCCGTGGATCGCGCCGACCTGGTAGGTGCCGAAGAGATCACGCAGGTACGCCGGGACCGTGGCGAACCCGCCGCCGTAGAAGGACAGGATGACCGCGGCGAGCAGCACGAACACCGCCGTACTGTTGTGGCCGATCGTGGCCAGCAGGAAGTAGGCGATGATGCCGACGCCGAGGTAGATCGCGTAGATCGGCTTGCGGCCGATGATGTCGGACGTGGTCGACCAGGCGAACCGGCCGGCCATGTTGAAGATCGACAGGAGGCCGACGAAGCCCGCGGCGGCAGCGACGGCGACCGTGGACTTGCCGTCCGCACCGCGGAAGAAGTCCTGGATCATCGGGCTGGCCTGCTCGAGGATGCCGATGCCCGCGGTCACGTTGCAGAGCAGCACGACCCACAGGCACCAGAACTGCGGCGTCTTGATCGCGTTCGCCGCCGAGACGCTGGCCGTCGTGACGAGGGCCTTCTGCTTCACCGTCGACGGGTCGAAGCCGTCCGGCTTCCAGCCCTCGGCGGGAACCCGGATGTTGAAGACCCCGAACATCATGATCAGGAAGTAGCCGATGCCCAGCGTCACGAACAGCGCGACCAGTGAGCCGCCGTCGGCGAGCGACTTGCTGTCGTTCGGGTTGTAGCCGGAGTCGTAGAGGCCGAGCAGCTGGCGCGACAGCGGGCTGGCGACCAGCGCGCCGCCGCCGAAGCCCATGATGGCCAGTCCGGTGGCCAGGCCCGGCCGGTCCGGGAACCACTTGATCAGCGTCGAGACCGGCGAGATGTACCCGATCCCCAGTCCGATCCCGCCGATCACGCCGTACCCGAGGTAGAGCAGCCAGAGCTGGCCGGTTCCGATGCCCAGGGCACCGACCAGGAACCCGGCGGCCCAGAAACAGGCCGACACGAACATGGCCTTGCGCGGCCCGCTGCGCTCGACCCAGGTGCCGCCGATCGCGGCGGACAGGCCCAGCATCACGATCGCGATACTGAAGACCACGCCGACCGAGGTCAGGCTGGCATCGAAATGCTTCACCAGCGACGTCTTGTAGACGCTGGTCGCGTACGCCTGGCCGATACACAGGTGGACGGCGAGGGCGGCCGGCGGGATCAGCCAACGGCTGTATCCCGGTGGAGCCACCGTGTTCTCCCGATCGAGAATCGACAAGATGCTCATGGTTCGCATCTTTCTGTACCTGTATGCAATTTGTGAAGAGTTGTACTACCTCTTTTGCCTGATCGTGTCGAGGCAGCAGGACAACAGCCCCCAGTTGCTGTGAGACTGGGGCCATGGCGATCTCGGCGAAATTGTTGGGCGAGGACGAGTACGTCGTCGTCAGCACCCGGACGCACTGGAAGGCGCTGATCTTCCCGGTGTTCCTGCTCCTGGTGGTGGCCGGTGGCGGCGGCTTCCTGGCCGCGATCGTTCCGGACGGCGGCATGCAGACCCCGGCCCGGATCGCGATCCTGGCGGTCGGCGTGGTGCTGCTGGCCGCGTTCGCCGCCAAGCCGTTCCTCAACTGGTTCTTCTCCACCTACACGCTGACCAACCGCCGGCTCATCACCCGGCACGGCGTGCTCACCCGCACCGGCCGCGACATCCCGCTGATGCGGATCAACGACGTCTCCTACGAGCACGGCCTGATCGACCGGATGCTCGGCTGCGGCACGCTGAACATCGAGTCCGCCGGTGAACGCGGCCAGGTCGTCCTGCCCGACGTACCGCATGTCGAGCACGTGCACCTGCAGATGTCCGACCTCCTCTTCGGCGGCCCCGAGGGCCGGCCCGGCGACGGCATCCTGGACGACGAGCAGCCGCCCGAACACATGCGTCGCAAGGCCAAGCCGGACGACGACGGCGAGACCCTGTTCACTTCTGATTGAAAGGGTCGTGCCTTCCCGGAGCCGGTACTACGGTCCCCGCCATGGGGAGCAATCGGTTTCTGAGTGCAGTCCTGTCCGCCTGTGTCGCCGGTACGGCGCTCGTCGCGCTGCCGGCGAAGGCACAACCAACCGCCGTGGCGGGGTTCACCGTAGCCACCGCCGACTCGATGGACCTGTCCTACCCGAAGCCGGACGCGGCCTGCGCGTGTGAGCCCGGCGTACGGGTCCTCGACGTGACCCGTGGCGAGCGTGAGGACACCCAGGTCGTCGCTCTCGCCAGTACGGCGGTTACTGGGCTCCGGGCCGCGATTACCGGCGTACGGGGTCCGGACGGGGCACCTGCCGACCCTGCTGCCCTGAGCGCGACTGTTGCACCGCTGGGCTTTCTGAACGTCACACCGTCGTCGGCGTACAAGGGCGTGCACACCTACAAGGGCTGGATCCCGGACCCGATCCGGACGGACCTCACGGCCGTGAACGTGGCAGCGGGGGAGCGGCAGCCGTTCTGGTTGGAGGTGTCGTCGGGCAAGGACGCCGTACCGGGGATCTACCGGGTCACGGTGGCGCTGACGGATGCGGCCGGGGCGACTGTCGAGCAGCAGGTCGACACACGGGTGTGGCCGGTCGCCATCAGCGAGCACAACGAGCTCGGCACGATGCTGACCACGCGCCCGGACTCGGTGGCCGAGCTGGTCTACGGGATCACGGACCACCAGGCGATGCGGGACTTCACGCACAAGACGTACGACTTCCTCACGAGCTACCGGATCGAGCCGGACAACATCTACGCGGGCAAGCCGGCGTACAGCTCCATGGTGAAGCCCGGGCCGGATCCGGACGACCTGAAGTACCTGCAGTCCAAGGGCTGGCTGAACAGGTTCAGCGCCTACAACCTGCGGCCCGACCTGCCGTCGAAGGTCGACCTGACGAAGCCGGCGACCTGGACGGCGGCTGTCGAGGCGCGGATGGTGGAGCTCAGGTCGAACATGGCTGCCTACGCGGCGGCCGGCGTAGCGGACAAGGCCTATGTGTACGGCTTCGACGAGCTGAACACCCTTGAGGGCAAGAAGTTCGCCAAGCAGATGTTCAGCGAGGTCAAGGCCGAATTTCCGGCGCTGCCGATCGTGACGAGCATCTTCGACGCGACGATGGGCACGGCCGAGCCGAAGCTCACCGAGGTCGACGTCTGGGCACCGGAGCTGTTCCGCTACCCGGCGAACGGGGCAGCTACCGCCCACGCGAAGTCGAAGAAGCTGTACTGGTATCCGGCGATCGCCTCCGGGGCGCCGGCACCGAACTGGTTCAACGGCTACCCACCGATCGACTCGCGGATGCTGATGGGGGTGATGTCGCACGCCGAGGGCGTCGACGGCGTCCTCTACTACAACCTGAACCGCTGGTACGCGACAGACGCCCCGCACAAGCCGATGACCGACGGCATCTACAGCAGCTGGAACCCGGCGACGCTGCGGGAGACCGCAGGGGACGGGTCGGTCTATTACCCCGGCAAGGACGGGCCACTGGGCTCACAGCGGCTGGCGAACATGCGGGACGGGCTGGAGGACTACAACCTGTTGCAGGAGCTCAAGCGACGCGCTGCCAAGCCGGACGTCGACCCGGAGCTCAAGCTGAAGGCAGACCGCCTCCTCAAGCCGAACTACCTCGTGCAGGGCGTCAATACGCACTCAGAGGCGTCGGAGGCGCTGCGGCAGCACCGGCTCGATGTGCTCGAGCTGATCACCAAGTTCGACGGTACGACGGCGCCGGCCGGGCCGGTGCTCAAGCTGCTGCCGATCGGGTCGTCCACGATCGACGGCAACACGGCTGAGCCGAACGGCACCGGTAAGGCCAACGGGGGTGCGCGGCCCGAGCTGTGGCAGTGGTTCCGGGAGACCGGTCAGCAGGTCGACTTCGTCGGTCCGACGTACGACGCCGACCAGGTGATCGGTGATCGCGACCATGGTGGTGTGGACGGCGACCTGGCGCTGGTGCGGTCGAAGATCGACAGCTGGATGGCGACGTACCAGCCGGATGCTGTGCTGATGCACAGTGGTTCGCGAGAGGTGCTGTCGGAGACCTACAACCTGGCGAACCTGTCGGCCGACTACAACGCAGTCCTGGATCGCATCTGGGCAGCGAATCCGAATGCGCAGGTCTATCTGGGGACGGTCGGGCCGATCACTCAGGACGGTCAGGACGACATCACCCGTACCAACACCGCGAACGCGACCATCCTGGAGATCTTCCGCACGCGGCTGGAGAGCGGGAAGAACGTGCGACTGCTCGACAACCGCTCCCGGATCAACGATGCGAAGGACCGGAACACCGACCACATCCACCTCAACGTCAGCGGCTACAGCCGTGCAGCGGCCGGCTGGTTCGGTGGGATCTCTGACACGCGGCCCAAGCGACTGGAGGCCGAGGCGGGGACGTTCGGCGGGCTGGCGACCGCGCTGACCACGTACTACGCGTCCAACCAGGGCAAGGCCGGCAAGATCGACGATGCGAGTAGCTACGTCGAGTTGGCGTACAACGCGCCGTACGCGGGGACGTATCAGCTGATGGTGAGTGGTGCGACCGGTACGCAGCAGCCTGCTGCCCACAACATCAGTGTGAACGGCGGTCCGCCGCAGACGGTCACCTACGCGCCGTACGCGTGGGACAAGTGGGTGCTGCGCGGTCTGACCGTGCAGCTGAAGGCCGGCAAGAACACCATCCGCGTCACGAAGGCCGGTGGCTTTGCCGAGCTGGACTTCATCGACGTCGTACCTCCGAGTGGTGACCGGCACGCGGCCGGACCGACGTACCTGAGTCGTGACGCACTCGACCGCGTGGCGACCATCCGCAACGTGGCCGGCGTGCTCACGGACAGCCGTGAGGGTGCACCGGGCGCTGCCTGGATCACCAGCACGATTCCGGTGACCGGAGTCGTCGGTACGCCGTCGGTCGTGCTGGATGCGAGTGGGCGGGTCAACTACTTCGCCAGAACGACCGCAGGCAAGGTGTTGCACGGCTGGGAGCAGACGATCGGCCACCTGGACTGGCAGAGCGAACTCCTCGACGTCTCCATCACCGGCGACCCAGTGGCCACGCTCGACGTCCAGAACCAGCTCGTGTACGTCGCCCGCTCGGGTACCGGCCTGATCTATGGGCGCGGGTCCACCGCTTCGGTCATCGACGGTATGACACCGGATGGGGAGCCGACGGTCGCACTCGACAAGGACGGTGCGCTCAGGATCGCCGTACGCACACCTGCCGGTGCACTACAGCTGGCCTTTCAGACCGCGCCGGGCAGTCCGGTCTTCACGAACAGGCTCGCTGAGACTTCCGGAGTAGCCGGTCGACCCGCGATCGCCGTGGACTCCATCGGCTCACTGCGGTACCTGTTCCGCCGTACCGACGGCAAGCTCCAGTTCGGCACCACAGCCCTGGACACGGTCGCGGTCGCCGGTGACCCGACGTTCGAGCAGGACAACGGCGGCAAGCTCACCTACGCCGTCCGCACCACCGACAACAAGATCCTGCACGGCTGGCAAGACGCACCGAACGCTGCCTGGCAGTCCACCGTGCTCCCAACCGTCGCCGGCGCCCCGATCCAAGGAGACCCCCAACTGGTGCTCGACTACACCCGACGCCTCGCCTACGTGGCCCAGTCTGGCGACCGCCTCGTCTACGGCCGCCAGAGCACCCCTGGCCTAGGGCCCTGGGTAACCACCGTCGTCGGCTGACTCCTACTGGATGAACAGCAGCCAGTCGCCGGCGGGGCGGGTGCGGCAGCTGTAGTCCCAGCCTTCACGCTGGTAGGTCTGGCCCGCGTCGACGCACTTGAACTTGGAGGGATAGGTGCCGACGTGGGTCCAGGCGAAGGCCGGGAGAGCGATCCCGGTCAGGGCGGCGCCTGCGGCGACGATGGTCAGGGCTCGCACAGCGTGCTTGCGCATCTGCGGTTCCTTCCAATGGGCGAATTGCTGATGCCCTGAAGGATTTCCCGGCCGCACACGGCGCACAAGCGACAACCGTGGCCAGTAACAGCAGATGTCTACTACCGGACAGCCGGCAGGTCTCCGGTGGAGTCCGGGTCCAGGTCGGCGGTGGTGACCGGGGTGTGCGGGTGCTCGACCTCGTCGAGGGCGATCTCTTCCTTGAAGACGAACTTGCGGTACGACCAGAAGCGGAAGAGGGTGCCGAGGCCCAGGCCGACGAAGTTCGCGGCGATGTTGTCGGACAGCCAGCTGTGCTGGTCGAGCACGTAGCGCGAGAAGGCGAGGCAGCCGGCGGCGATCAGCAGGCCGATGCCGTTCAGCACGAAGAACAGCACGTACTCACGGTGCAGGCCGCTGCGCTCGCGGTGCCGCCAGGTCCAGTACCGGTTCCCGAAGTACGTCGCGACCGTGGCGATCGTGGTGGAGATCAGCTTCGCGGTCAGCGGCTTGTGGTGCAGCATGCCCTCGCCGGAGTCAGCGAGCACCAGCGGGTTGTCGAAGACCAGCCAGTTGTAGATCGGCAGGTCGACGACCAGACCGAGCAGGCCGACCAGACCGAACTTGGCCACTTCGTGCACCAGGTGCTCGACCTGGCGGTACAACTTGGTGACGAGCTTCAACGGTCTCCGGCACTTTCTGTGATCAAGCCGCAACAGCGGGGGGCACTCCCACGGTACCCGGGGACATGTCCACGGCCGAAATCGTCCGCGTGGCCCGGTGGCCGCCGTACGGCTGGTGATGTATGGACATTAGGCTCGCGTTCGTGAAGTTTTCGCGAGATGAGTTGCCGGTCGGCACCCCGGTGGTCGGCATGGTGGGCGGCGGGCAGCTGGCCCGGATGACGCAGGAGACCGCGATCGCGCTCGGCGTGCAGCTGCGGGTGCTGGCCGAGGGACCGACGGTTTCGGCCGCTCAGGCGGTCGCGGACGCGCCGGTGGGCGATTACAAGGACCCCGAGACGGTACGGCGGTTCGCGGCGGAGTGTGACGTGGTCACGTTCGACCACGAGCACGTGCCGACCGATCTGCTCCGTGCGCTCGAGGCCGAGAACGTAAAGGTTTTCCCGGGACCGGACGCGCTCGTGCACGCGCAGGACAAAGCGGTGATGCGGAGCCGGCTCGACAGCTTCGACGCGCCGTCGCCGGCGCATCAGGTGGTGGCGACGGCTGCCGAGGTGGCCGACTTCGCCAAGCGGGTCGGTGGTTTCCCGATCATCCTGAAGACCACGCGCGGCGGGTACGACGGCAAGGGCGTGTGGTTCGTCGACGGGCCGGACGACGAGGCGATCGCGGTCGCCTTCGGCAGCGGCGTACCGATCCTGGCCGAGGAGAAGGTCGACTTCGTTCGCGAGCTCTCGGCGATCGTGGCGCGGTCGCCGCACGGGCAGGCGGTGGCGTATCCGGTCGTCGAGTCGGTCCAGCGTGACGGGATCTGCGTCGAGGTGACCGCGCCTGCTCCCGGTCTGGCGCCGGAGAAGGCCGCGCAGGCCCAGCAGACCGCGCTGCGGATCGCTGGTGAGCTCGGTGTGGTCGGGATCCTCGCGGTCGAGATGTTCGAGGCGCGGGACGGGCGGTTGCTGGTGAACGAGCTGGCGATGCGTCCGCACAACACCGGGCACTGGTCGATCGACGGCGCGGTGACGTCGCAGTTCGAGAACCACCTGCGCGCGGTGCTCGATCTGCCGCTCGGGTCGCCCGCTGCGCGAGCGCCGTACACGGTGATGGTGAACGTACTCGGCGGGGACCCTGAAACCACAGCGGACATGCACTACGGCCTCCTGCACTGCATGGCGCGGGACCCGGAGCTGAAGGTTCACTTCTACGGGAAGCCGGTGAAGCCGGGTCGCAAGGTCGGCCACGTCACGGCGTACGGCTCCTCGCTGGAGGAGACCCGGGAGCGGGCGCGGCACGCGGCGGCTTATCTGACCGGCACGATCGACGAGTAGGGGAACGCTGTGATCGGGATTGTGATGGGGTCGGACTCGGACTGGCCGACGATGAAGGCGGCCGCCGAGGTGTGTGTCGAGTTCGACGTGCCCTTTGAGGCAGATGTGGTGTCCGCACACCGGATGCCGGCCGAGATGATCGACTACGGACGGTCAGCACACGAGCGGGGGCTCAAGGTGCTGATCGCCGGTGCCGGTGGCGCCGCGCACCTGCCGGGCATGCTCGCGTCGGTCACGCCGTTGCCGGTGATCGGCGTACCGGTGCCGTTGAAATACCTCGACGGGATGGACTCGCTGCTGTCGATCGTGCAGATGCCGGCCGGGGTTCCGGTCGCGACCGTGTCGATCGGGAACGCGAAGAACGCCGGGCTGCTCGCCGTCCGGATCCTGGCCGCGTCGGACGAGAAACTGCGGGACAGGATGGTCGCGTTCCAGGACTCGTTGGCCGAGGTGGCCCGGGCCAAGGGTGCTACCGTGCGTGACGGGGCCACAGACCTCCGTAAATCATGAGCATCAGTCGGTTTTTCACCGGCTCGGCGGGGTAGTCGTCAGGTCCCACCCATTTGTCGTCTAAGGTCGTCGATCGTGACTCCGCCCGCTGATTCGGACACACAGCGCATCCCGGTCCGGTACTGGATCTGGCTGTTCGGTGCTGCCGTGTCGCTGCTCGGCGACCTCACCATCACGTTCGCGATCGGTTGGTCGGCCAGCAAGCACGGCGGCAGTGTGGCCGGTCTGATCCTGCTGCTCGCCGCCGCACCCCGTGCTGCGCTGCTGCTGGTCGGCGGCGCGATCGGCGACCGCTTCGGCGCTCCGCGCGTGCTGCTGGTCAGCTGTATGGCGATGTTCGTCGTCACCGCAGCGCTCGTGCCGGCGACGCTCGCGGCGGGTGAGCCGGTCTGGCTGCTGGTCTGCCTGGCCCTGGTCGTTGGTGTGATCGACGCGTTCTTCCTCCCGTCGTCCCGCGCCATGCCCCGGCTGCTGGTGCCGCCCGAGCAGGTCCCGCGTGCGCTGGCCAGCTTCCAGGTGACCGGAGTCATCTTCGCCGTCACCGGTACGGCGGTCGGTGGCGTCCTCGTCACCTGGTCCGGGCTCACCGCGGCGGCGGCGTTCGACGCGATCACGTTCGCGATCATGATCGCCGTACTGCTGATCCTGCGGACGTCGACCGCCGCCGCGCCGCCGAGCCAGGCAGGCATCTTCAAGTCGATCGCCGAGGGCCTCCGGATCGCCTTCGGCAAGCCGCTGACCCGCGCGCTGCTGATCACGATGACGCTCGCGGCCGGTCTGCTGATGCCGATGGACTCACTCGTCCTGCCGCTGCTCGCACGTCACCACGAGTGGGACGCGAAGACCGCCGGTCTGGTGATCGCGACCCGCAGTCTCGGGGTCGGCGTGGTCTCGTTCCGGATCCTGATCCGCGGCGCGTTCCAGCGGCCCGGCGTCGTCGCGATGCTCGGCCTGTTCGGGGCCGCGATCGGGTACATCGGCCTGTCGCAGGTCGACTCGATCCCGCTCACCATCGCGGCCGCCATCATCAGCGGTATCGGCGTCGGCGCCTTCACCGGCCACGTCCTGCCGCTGCTGATGAACTCGGTCGAGCGCGGCTACCAGTCCCGCCTGCAGTCGGTCATCGTCCTCTGCCAGAGCCTCGCCCTGGTCGTGATGAACCCCGTCCTCGGCTGGATCTCAGACCAGTCCGTCGGCATCACCGGCGTCTGCCTGGGCATCGGCATCGCCGTAGCCCTCATCGGCACCGTCGCCCTCAGTCGCCGAGTCATCCGCACCGCCGCCGTCTCCTGACCCACCCCCGCGCCCCCTCTCGCCCCAGCGCATTTGAGCGGATATCCCCTCAACGTGCCGGTTCTCCCGTCGAATTTCGAGGGGAGAAGGGACAACCTCCGCGGATATCCCCTGAAATTGCCGGGGGTGGAGCGGGCGAGGCGCGGTCGGGGTGCGGCAGGCGGCGGGGTCTCGCACCTTCTGATGGGCGGGCCATCAGATGGGGTGGGAGGGTTAGGGCTTGCCGGGGGCTCGGTAGGTCCAGCCGGCGGCGCGCCATTTGGCGGCGTCGAGGAGGAGGCGGGCGTCGACGATGACGGGGTTCTCGACGGCGCCACGGAGGGCGGCGGGGTCGAGTTCGCGGAACTCGGGCCACTCGGTGAGGTGCAGTACGGCGTGAGCGCCGACGCAGGCCTCGGCGGCGGTGGAGGCGTAGCGCAGGGTCGGGCGGACCCGGCGGGCGTTCTCCATCGCTTCGGGGTCGTAGACGGTCACGGTGGCGCCGTGCAGTGAGATCCGGCCGGCCACGTCGAGGGCCGGCGAGTCGCGGACGTCGTCCGTACCGGCCTTGAAGGCGGCTCCGAGGACGGTCACGTTCTTGCCGATCCAGACGCCGCCGAGGACCTCGTGGACAAGGTCGACCAGGCCGGCGCGGCGACGCTGGTTGATGTCGTCGACCTCGCGCAGCAGCGTGATGACCTCTTCGACACCGAGCTCACCGGCCCGGTGCATGAACGCGCGCAGGTCCTTCGGCAGGCAGCCGCCGCCGTACCCGGGGCCGGCGTTCAGCATGCCACGGCCGATGCGCTTGTCGTAGCCGAGCGCGTCCGCGAGCTGGGTCACGTCGGCGCCGGTCGCGTCGGCCATCTCGGCCAGCGCGTTGATGAACGAGATCTTCGTGGCCAGGAAGGCGTTCGCGCCACCCTTGACCAGCTCGGCGGTCGGCAGGTTGCACACGACGACCGGCGTACCCTCGCCGATAGGCGTCGCGAAGACCTCGCGCAGCCGGGCCTCAGCAGCCTCGGTCTGTACGCCGAAGACCAGCCGGTCCGGGTGCAGCGTGTCGTCGACGCCGTGCGCCTCCCGGAGGAATTCCGGCTGCCAGGCGATCTCGACACCGACGCCGGCCGGGGCCTCGGCGTGGAACCGCGCTTCGACGACCTTCGACGTACCGACCGGGACCGTCGAGCGGCCGACCACCAGCGTCGGCTTCGTCAGCAGCGGCGCGAGCATCGAGACGACCGAGTGCACCTGGGACAGGTCAGCGGCCTCGCTGCCTTCCAGCTGCGGGGTGCCGACGCAGATGAAGTACACGTCGGCCCAGTCGCCGACCTCGGCGTAGTCCTTGGTGAACCGCAGCCGGCCGGAGTCGACGTGCTTCTTCAGCAGCGGGTCCAGGCCGGGTTCGTACAGCGGGGCCTTGCCATCGTTCAGCAGCTTCAGCCGGTGCTCGTCGATCTCGACGCCGACGACGTCGAAGCCGAACTCGGCCATCCCGGCCGCGGTGTTCGCGCCGAGGTAGTTGGTGCCGATCACGGCGATCCGCAGCGGGCGGGAGGTCGCTTCACTCATGCCGGGGACTCTACCCATCGCGGTTATCGCCCGGTGACCGGCTCATGGCCAACGGGGTTCCGCACCGTGCGCCGTTCGTCACTTCCTGTCGGCGGCAACTCCCGGTACGGCGGCATCCGTCGTACCATGTGACCCGTGAGTAACTCATTCGACCTGTACGCGCTGTCCGAGGAGCACGACGCGATCCGGGCCGCGGTCCGCGACGTCTGCGACGCCAAGGTCGCTCCGAACGCCGGTGATGTGGACGAGCTGGCCGAGTTCCCGAAGGCGTCGTACGACGCGCTGAAGGCCTCGGACTTCCACGCCCCGCACATCCCCGAGCAGTACGGCGGCGCCGGGGCGGATGCACTCGCGACGGTGATCGTGATCGAGGAGGTCGCCCGCGCCTGTGCCGCGACCTCGCTGGTCCCGGCCGTCAACAAGCTCGGCTCGCTGCCGCTGCTGCTGTCCGGCTCGGACGAGGTCAAGCAGCGCTACCTGCCGCCGGTGGCCGCGGGCGACGCGATGTTCTCGTACTGCCTGTCCGAGCCCGACGCCGGTTCGGACGCGGCGTCGATGAAGACCCGCGCGGTGCTCGACGGCGACCACTACGTGCTGAACGGCGTGAAGCGCTGGATCACCAACGCGGGCGTCAGTGAGTACTACACCGTCTTCGCCGTCACCGACCCGGACGCCCGGTCGAAGGGCATCTCGGCGTTCGTCGTGGAGAAGTCCGACGACGGCGTCTCCTTCGGCGCCCCGGAGAAGAAGCTCGGCATCAAGGGTTCGCCGACCCGCGAGGTCTACCTCGACAACGTCCGCATCCCGGCCTCCCGCCTGATCGGCGACCCCGGCACCGGCTTCACCACCGCCATGGCCACCCTCGACCACACCCGCGTGACGATCGCCGCCCAGGCCCTCGGCATCGCCCAGGGCGCCCTCGACTACGCGCTCGGCTACGTCCAGGAGCGCAAGCAGTTCGGCAAGGCCATCGCCGAGTTCCAGGGCCTGCAGTTCATGCTCGCCGACATGGGCATGAAGATCGAGGCCGCCCGCCAGCTCACCTACGCGGCCGCCGCCAAGTCCGAGCGCGGTGACGCCAACCTCACCTACTTCGGCGCCGCCGCCAAGTGCTTCGCCTCCGACGTCGCCATGGCCGTCACCACCGACGCCGTCCAGCTCCTCGGCGGCTACGGCTACACCCACGACTACCCCGTCGAGCGGATGATGCGCGACGCCAAGATCACCCAGATCTACGAAGGCACCAACCAGGTCCAGCGCATCGTCATGGCTCGCCAGTTGTTGAAGGGCCTCGCCTAAGCAAGGGCACCGCCTCCACCGCCTGACCGCGCACCCGCTGCGGTCAGGCGGTTCTGTTCTGTACCGGTGTCGTCGGCGTGCAACTTCTGCGGTTGTCGATTCCGTATTGAAGGCGACAGTAGGAGCGGAGGCGTGAATGGCCGATCGTGATGCGGCGTTCGTCGAGTTCGTCGTGGCAGCCGAGCTGAGGTTGCAGAGAACGGCGTACCTGATCTGTGGGGACAGCCACCGGGCTGACGACATCGTGCAGGAGGCGCTGTACAAGCTGTATCTGGCGTGGCCGAAAGTGCAACGGTCCGGCAATCCGTTCGCGTACGCGCGGCGGATCGTCGTCAACGTCGCGTACGACGGGGGCCGTCGGCCGTGGCGGCGGGAGACGGCGACCGGCTCCGTGCCGGACCGGGCCGGCGAGGGCGACTTCACCGTTCAGGACGCTGACCGTGACGAGATCCTGGCCGCGCTGCGGGCGCTCGGGCCGAGCCAACGGGCGTGCGTCGTCCTGCGCTACTACGAAGATCTCTCGATCGAGCAGACCGCCGAGATTCTCGGCTGTAGTCAGAGCAATGTGAAGACCCAGAGCGTTCGCGGTCTCGCGATCCTTCGCGAAACCCTCGAGCAGCACCGAACTGCGACCCGTGAAGGAGCACGCTATGTCCAATGACCCCGAAGTCTCCGGCGACTTGCGTCGTCTGGCCGATAGGCACCAGCCCCAGCCGGTCGATCTTGACGCCGTGCTCGCCCGCGGCCGGCGTGGTCTGCGGCGACGCCGCTACCTGAGCGCCGGTGGTTCGGTGGTCGGGATCGCCGCGATCGCACTGACCGCCGCTTCTGTTCCGGGGTGGACCGCGGCCAAGCAGAACGCGCAACCCGCGGGCGTGCAGTCCGAGAACTCCCAGTTCAGCCCGGTGCCCGGGGTTCCCCGCGGCGAGGCCGGCGCCGATCAACACCTCGCCAAGGACGAGGCGACCCGCCGCTGCGCACTCAAGACCCCGAACGAGAAGGTCCTGCTGCGAGGCTCGAAATTCCGGTCCGGCTGGAAGGCGATGTCCGACGCCAAGCCCGGCGTCAAGTTCATGGAATGCACGGTTCCGGGGGGAGACAGGCCGTCACCGGCGTTGATCAAGGCAGCGGCCAAGGATCTCGTGCCCACGAGTACGGCGGACAAGCTGCGGAACTGCTCCGTCGCCGCGTGGGTCGACGTCACCCACTGGCGGGTCGTCGCCTCCGACGAGATCAAGGGCAAGGCAGCGAGTCTGGTCGCGGTCTCACCGTCGGGCAACAAGGCCATCGGCTGCGAACTCGAGCGGTACCCGGTCGCGATGCCGCCGGGTGCCGAGACATCCACCTGGTTCCTCACTCTCGACAAGCTGGGCGAGAGTGATCCGGTCTTCGATCCCGCCAGCGGCTCCGACTACCGTGATGTCTACCTCGGTGGCGGAAGCGGTGGTCCCTGCGGCGCGACCAGCTGCAAGGGCTGGAACGAATCCGGCTGGGGACGCGTGTCGTCGAAGGCGGTGAAGGTCTCGTTCCGGATCGGGAACCTACCTGCCTACACCGTTCCGGTCGGAGCCGATGGCTGGTTCGCCTACACCTGGAACGAGAAGGGCTCGTACCCGCGGAACCAGTACCCGAAGGTCACGGCGTACGACAGCCACGGAAAGGTCGTCAAGAAGTTCGCGTCGTAGGTCCCACCGAACACGACGAGCCATCCGCACCCGCGCGTCCTACGTGAGGGTGCGGATGACTCTTGCCGGTACGCCGACCGCCAGGGTTGCGGCCGGGATGTCGTGGGCGACGACAGCACCGGCTCCGATGACGGCGTCATCGCCGATGGTGACGCCTTGGAGGATGGTGGCGGACGCCCCGATCCAGACATTGCGGCCGATGCGGATCGGGGCGTGGGTGATGCCGTTGCGGCGTTCGGACGGGGCGACCGGGTGGCCGGAGGTGATCAGGCTGACGTTCGGGCCGAGCATGACGTCGTCGCCGAGTTCGATGCCGCCGGTGTCGTTGAAACGGCAGCCCTGGTTGACGAAGACGTTGCGGCCGAGCCGGATGTTCACTCCGTGGTCGGAGTAGACGGGCGGGATGAGCCGGAACGTCGGATCCACGGGTTGCCCGGTCAGTTCGCTCCACGCCGCCTGGATCGCGTCCTGGTCGTCGTACGGGAGGGTGTTGAGGTGCTCGGTCACCCGGATCGCTTGCTCGACTCGTTCGCGGAAGCCGACGAGGCCGGGCGAACCGGAGGGAAGGTGGGTCGAGGGGATCACGGGGGCTCCTTGTCGTGGCGGTCGTGCTGATGCAAGCAGCCGCCGCGGCCGACCGGCAAACAACGGTCAGGGCGGCGAGCCACAACTGTCGGTTGTCCGATTAGAGTGACGTGGTGGATCTCGGGGCTGTCCGGACGTTCGTGGCAGTCGCCGACGCGGGGCAGTTCCAGGCCGCGGCCGACGAGCTCGGTGTCACCCAGCAGGCGGTCTCCAAGCGCATTGCCACCCTCGAGCGGCACCTTCAGGTGTCGCTCTTCGTCCGGTCGGCTCGCGGTACTCAGCTGAGTGCGGACGGACAGGCGTTCCTCCCGCACGCCCGCGAGTTGCTCCAGGTCGCCGAACGCGCTGTCTCCGCAGTGCAGTCGGTACGACGGCCACTCCGCGTCGACGTACTGAACCGGCGTACTGCGCCCGCTACCGCCTTGCACGCCTTTCATCAGAGCCGGCCCGACGTCGAGCTCGACGTGGTGACGCTGCCCGATGCCGACCTCGACACGGTGGTCGCAGCCGTTGCCTCCGGCACCATTGATGCCACCTTCCGCTCGCCACGGCATCCGCTCGCGCTGCCGGTCAAGGCGGCCCGTGCCATCGACGACGCGCATGAACTCCTGGTGGGCCCGCGCCACCCGCTCGCCGACGCGAGCACCCTCACTCCTGCCGACCTCGTCGAGCACCGGCTCTGGATCCCAGGCATGAAGCCTGGCACCGAATGGGCCTTGTACTACGAGGAATTGGCCCGAACGTTTGCCCTCAGCATCGATACGGCCGGACCCACCTTCAGCGCCGAAGTCCTGCTGGGTGAACTCGCCGCCTCCGCCACCCTGGCCACCCTGGTCGGGACGGGTAGTCGCTATCTCTGGCCCGAGTCGTACGACCTCCGCCGCATCCCCATCGTCAACCCGACGCCGATCTATCCGCACTTCGTCATCTGGCACACCGACAACCCGCACCCCGCACTGACAGCCTTCCTCGACCACCTGCGCGCGGCGCACACGTCACCGCCGGACAGCTGGCTTCCGACCTGGGCTCGTGCCGGTCAGTGAGTCGGAGGTGGCACGGCGGGGTCAGCGCTGGCAAGGTGGGTCGGGTGCTGGGTGAGAGGAGGGCCGCCGGTGGCTGACGTGTTTGCCGGGCGGTTCGAGCTCATCGATCCTGTGGGGTCAGGCGGGACGGGGACGGTCTGGCGCGCTTGGGATCGCCGGCTGGAGCGGTTGTGCGCGGCCAAGGTGCTGCGGCAACGCCATGCGGGCGCTTTGCTGCGGTTCGTTCGTGAGCAGGGGCTGCGGCTTGAGCACCCGAACGTTTTGAGCCCGTACGGCTGGGTTGCCGAGGACGATCAGGCGTTGCTCGCGATGGACCTGGTTGGTGGTGGGTCGGTGAGCAACCTCGTTGCCGACTTCGGTGGCTTGCCGGAGCGGTACACGGCCGAGCTGCTCGCCCAGTTGCTGGCCGCGCTGGAGCAGGTGCACGCCGCCGGGGTCGTCCACCGCGACGTGAAACCAGCGAACCTGCTGCTCGAAACAACCGGCACCGCTTGGCCAGTACTGCGGTTGAGCGACTTCGGGATCGCGTTTTCGCTCGGTGAGCCCCGCCTGACGCAGCAAGGCACAGTCGTCGGTACGCCGGGCTATGTCGCGCCCGAGGTGTTGGCCGGCGACCCACCCGCCTGCGCTCAAGACCTGTATGCGGCAGGCGTGACCGGCTGGCAACTACTCACTGGCGAAGAACCACCGGCGAGTGGGCCGTTGCCCCCACGGCCGTCGGGAACGGCCGGCAGCGTCGCGTGGGATGTGGTCGAGAGTCTGGTCCGCATCGATCCCAGTGAGCGAACCGAATCGGCGACCGCGGCGTTGACGGCGCTTGCTCCTGCTCTCGATGAGGCGCTGCATCTTCCGGCGTACACCGCGGACGGCGAGCTGATCGAGGTCTTCGACCAGCTCCCGCCGCTGCCCCCGGCGTACCAGGCGCTCGCCGTGCCACCGAAGCCGGCGGTGTCCGGCAAGGCGAGGCCAATCCGACGATGGGTCGTCTTGGCCGGTGCCGGCCTTGTCGGATTGGCCGCAGTGGGTGCCGTTGCAGTACTGCTGTTGAACGGGCCATCTGATGGTGGCGGCGCCCCATCCTCGCCTGATAGTCCAGCGCCGCAGACAATTCCCACCGGCCCTGTTACTCCCAAGCCAAACCCGCAGGTGACGGTAGGTGCGGTCTGCGGTTGGCAAGAGGCGGGCGATATCGAAACGACCAGTGCCGGCACCCGCGTGGAGTGCCGGCAGCAGGGGACGTCGTACCGGTGGATCAAGGCCGGTTAGGCCAACTCGGTCCCGGGTAGGTCGGCGGTGCCGGCGGCTTGCGGCGTCGTACCAGCAGCACGATTCCGGCAGCGGCGACGAGCAGCACCAGGACTACGCCGAGGATGATCCACGGCAGGGCCGAGGACGAGTCATCCGCGACCGGCTGGGTGTTGCCGGTCTTGACGCCAGGCTCGGTCGCCGGGCCCGAGGGCGTCGCCACGGAGGCAGTCGGCGTGGGAGTGGACGCAACGTCGCCTGCCGCGCCGTACTCCGGTCCGGCCGCCTTGTCGCCCGCCACAGCCACATCGATCGTCACCGGCACTCCACCGGGCGAGGCCGAACCGAACGCCGTACCGAGCTTGGCGACGATGTAGTACCAGCCGTCGATGCTGGCCTTCTTGATGGTCGGGTCGTTCGTGTTGCGGTTGAGGTACGCCGTCCGGGGCGTCGCGAACGGCTTCCCGTTGGAGGGCATGACCTGGGTCCGGCCCGTGTAGGCGGTGCTGTCGGACTTGATCTTGGCGCGGACCGGGCTGTACAAGGCGGTCTGGATGTTGGCGGTCGCACCCTTCGGTACGCCGCCGAACGTGACCCGGTACGCGACGCCCTGTCCCCACTCGAGCTTGACCCGGTAGAAGAGCTCCTCGCCGTTGGAGATGGTCTCGCCGTACCGGCCGGATCCGTTCAGGATCGTCGCCTCGTTGAACGAGCCGCCGGCGCGGATCGGGGTGATGGCGCCCGCCGGGGGCTGGGCGAAGTCGACGAGGTTCTGCTGCGCCTGCTCGCCCAGGCTGCCCGTCACCGGCGGCTCGATCCGCAACTGGAGCTCCACCGGCACCCGGTCGGTACCGCCGGAGTTGGCGTCCCGGGTGACCTTGAAGACGTACTTGCCGGGGACACTGCACGCCTTAGTCTGGTGCGAACCCGCGGCCAGCCCGTTCCAGGTCAGCACCGACGTCAGCGAGCCGCCGCCTTCGGCCTGCGTGAACAGGTTGCGCTCGGACGTGTAGCAGTCTGCTCCGCCCGGCCCGGAGATCCGGATGTCGACGACCTCGATATCGCGCGGGTTCCCTCGGGGGATGACTGCCGTCGCCGCGAAGTACGCCGTCTCACCGGCCTTCAGATCGGCAGCGTAGAAACGCTCCTCGACGGGATCGATGGTGTCCAGGTACTGGCCCGGGGTCAGGGTCGGAGCCGTGAACGGATCCTTCGTGCCGGTGACCGGCGTACCGATCGCTTCGTAGTGCCGGAGGGCGCGTTCCGTGACCCGGCCGAGGACACCGGTCAGCGAGTCGGCGTCCGCAGCGTCGTGGTACGTGCCGCCGGTGTTCTGCGCGATACAGGCGAGCTGAGCACGAGCCTTCGCATCGACGCGGAAGCCGATCGTGTGCACATGCAGGTCGACGCCTTGCCGATGTAGTTCCTTCGCCACCTCGCAGGGCTGTGGCGGAGCGCAGGTGTCCTCGCCGTCAGAGACCAGTACGACGGAGCGCTGGCCCTCCTTCGGCAGTTGCGCGGCCGCGGTCCGCAGCGCTTGGCCGATCGGCGTGTAGCCGCTGGCCTTGGTCGCATTGACCGCCCGCTTGAGCGCTGCCTTGTCGACTGCCCGGACCGGCTGCACGACCTGCACATCGCGACAGCCTGCCGCCTTCTCCGCACCGCTGGATCCCGTCTTGGCGCCGTAGATCGCCAACCCGACCTGCGCCTGCGCGGGGAGCCCGTCGACCATGGACCCGACGGCTCGCTTCGCCGCGTCCATCCGGGTGCCCGGACCGCCGACGTCCCGCGCGGTCATCGAGCCGGACGAATCCAGCACGACCATCACCGGCGACAGCTCGCCCTCGGCGGCGGCCGGACCGGCGTTAGCGAATGAGAATGCGGTCACTAGGCCCAACCCGGCTGCGAGAGCGGCGAATCGTCGTATCATGGCGTCTCCAGGAACTGTGAGGCGGGAACAACCCGAACCTAGCGTTTGCATCTGCAATTTGCAAACAGGAATCGCGGAGGCGGAGTGACCGACGTACACGCCCGGAACCTCGACCTGCAGCTGCAGTGGTACGGCGAACCGCTGGGCGACCGGTTCCGGCGCCTGCTGGACCGGCTCGAACTCTCGCAGGCCCAGCTGGCCGCCGTACTGGGTCTGTCCGCACCCATGCTCTCGCAGCTGATGTCGGGGCAGCGGGCGAAGATCAGCAATCCAGCCGTGTTGTCGAGACTGCTCCAGCTCGAGACGGCGGTCGGATCGCCCGGCTGGGTCACGATGTCGCTGGGAGAGCGGGAGCGCAGGATCCAGGAGATTCGCGCCGCGCAACAGTCCACGCTGAGTGTCCCCACTGCGGAGCCCGCCGGCGCGGCGGCGTCCGGCGACCCGGTCATCGCGATCCAGTCGCTGCTTCGCGATGTCGCGTCAGCAGCCGAGCTGCAGGGCGCGGCCGAACTGCTGGAGCCCACCTACCCAGATCTCGCCGAAGCGCTGCGAGTGCTCGGTGCCGGCCGCACCCAAGAGGCGCGTGCGTACTACGCGCGCATCAGTTCCGGCCGCTGAGCTCCCTGAGCCAGGGGATGAGTTGGACGAGACCGAACGCTGCTTCGAAGACGAGGAAGAGCCACAGGATTCGGGTGGCGCCATGGGTGAGGGCATAGATCTGCCACGACGCGAACAGGGCTCGGGCGATGCCGTCGAGCAGGCCGTGCAGGTTCAGCGGTTTGATCAGCCGCAAGAGCGCCCAGACGACCACAACCGATCCCATCAGGTTGGCGTAGAGCACCTGGAACGGGTCGAGCGGAGGCAGCCCGCCGAGCCCCAGCGACTCTCCCGTCGACGTCAAGAGGCCGTGCAGCATCGTGTAGGTCCACGGCGTCGCGAATCCGGCCGTCACGATCAGGTCGTACCAGGCACTGGCGCGCACGATGCGCGGATAAGTCATGGAAGCTCCTTGAGTTGCACTACTGACGCCCACGACCGTAAACAGTGGAGTGCAGTCCAAGGTCAAGCCAGAAATTCGTGGAGGGGTCTATGCGTATCGGGGAGCTGGCGGCCCGCACGGGGATGAGCAAGGACACCATCAGGTTCTACGAGAAGGTCGGCCTGGTCTCCGGTGATCGGCTGGGCAACGGGTATCGCGACTTCGCGCCGGAGGTCGTCGAATGGCTCCACTACGTCCGTACGGCGCAGACGCTGGGGTTCACGTTGGCCGAGATCGCGCGCCACGGCGAGGAGCTTCGTGACGCGCCCGACTCCGCCGAGGCGCTGTCCGCCCTCTTCGGCGAGAAGATCCAGATCCTGGACAACCGGCTGGCCGAGCTGACCGCGCTCCGCGCCGACCTGGCAGCCCGCGCCGGCACCGGCTGTCCGTTGCACCGGGCAACCAAAGAGGGTGCGGCCTGATCACGCCGACGGTCAGATCGGGACGGTCGCGAAGACTCCGGAACCGCATTGGCTGTTGATGACGATGCCCTCCTTCTCCGGGCATGCGTACATCTTGATGGTGGTGTTGGACGGCATGTTCAGGTAGAGGTATGTGGTGGTGCCGTTGCCTTGCTGGTTCCAGGCGTAGTACGGGCCGGTCTTGGCGAGGTCGTAGCGGTAGTAGAGGATCGCCACTCCCTGGCCGTCCTTGTGCGAATCGTGCACGGCGATGACCTGGGTCTCGCCGTTGAAGTAGCCGTAGCCCGCCGCTGTCGTCGCGGTGGCGGTGGTCGGGTAGGCGAAGGACGGGGCGGTGGCCAGGACCATGGCGGTAGCGGTCGCCGCCGTCAGGGTGGCGAGGCGGGTGGCGGTGCGCTTCATGAAGTTGTGTCTCCTCACACAGGGGTGTTGATCGTGGGGATCGTACTCAACGCGGCGATGTAGCCGTCCGGGCGGATCAGGGCGTAGGTGCGGCCGATCTGTACGACGGTGTAGTCCGGGCCGGCGCCGAGTCCGCGCGGCGCGCTGTCGCCGGCGCGGAGGCGGCCGATGCGGCCGGGGCGGGTCAGGGGACTGTTCGGGTACGACGGGTGGTCGGTGCGGCCGCGTTTGTTCAGCCTTACCAGGAAGGGTTTGACGAGAAAGCGCAGGAGTGGAGTGAGGATGCGCGGAGGTGCGGTCGCGGCGCTGAAGGTGCGGTCGCTCTCGTCGAGGATCGCTCGGCCGACCGGAAGACGCTCGGCCTCGTAGGTGTCGAGCAGGTCGTCGTTCGCCTTGCCCTGCAGGACATACGCGAGTTTCCAGCCGAGGTTGTAGGCGTCCTGGATTCCGGTATTCATGCCGAAGGCACCGAACGGGCTGTGGATGTGCGCCGCGTCGCCGGCCACGAAGACACGACCGACCCGATACCGATCCACGATCCGCAGGCTGTACCGCCAGACCGACATCCACCGCGGATTACTGACCTCAATCCCAGGTACGCCGGTCCGTGTGCGGGCGAGCCGTTGCAGCAACTCCAGCGATGGCTCGTCGTCGGGCCCGATCGACGCGATCACCTGCCACGGCTGGCCCGGAGCCCAAGGCCGCATCACGATCATGTCGCCGTCACCGGCCCAGATGTTGACCGCGCTCTCGTCCGCCAGTCCCGACACGTCCACATCGGCGAGCAGCGCACGGGCGTCCTCTTCAGTCTTCCCCTCGAAGGACAACCCGAGTTGCTTCCGCACGGTACTGCGCCCGCCATCACATCCGATCAGGTACGACGTCCGCACCCGCGCGCCGTCGGACAGCGGGGCCGTCACCCCGTCGCCGTCGTCCTCAAACCCCAGCAGGGCAAGGCCAAACTCCACCTTGACGCCGAAATCGGCGAGCCGCCCGCGCAGCAGTTCCTCGGTCTTCCACTCGGGCAGTGAGACGTAGTTCGGGTAGGGCCGGGCTGTTGTCGGCGCATCCTTCGCGATCCGGAAGTCGGCGAGCAACGAGCCACCCAGATGCACCTTCGTGTGCCCGGCGAAGTGATCGGCCTCCAGAAACCCTTGCACCACACCGAGATCGTCGAAGATCTCCAACGTCCGCGGCTTCACCCCGAATCCCCGCGAGCCCTGCTGAGGACCGTCCGACCTGTCGATGATCCGTACGGCGACCCCGCGTCGGCACAGGTCGATCGCCAAGGTCAGGCCGGTCGGCCCAGCGCCCACGATCAGTACGTCGGTCATCACGACCACCGTGGTGCGGTGCGCTTGCCGTACCAGAGCGTCCAGCCCATCAGCCCGGCGATCGTGGCAATCTGCAGCACACGGGACAGCCCGACCACCTGATCAGGACCGAGTGTCGCCACCAGGACAACCCGCACCAGCGCCTCCGCGATCAGTGCCATTCCGAACACCACCGTCAGTGTCCGCATCAGTTGGCGATAAGCGGGCTTGGTCTGCCACAGCGTCTCGATCGACTCCCGCCCTGCCGCCGTGGCGCCGCGCACTCTGAGCACGATCGCGTAGAACCCCGGCTGCCGCCCGAGCAGGCTGAGCAGCATCGCGGCACCGATCACCCCGGTCGTCACCGAGTCGGTGAGGGCGGCGAGTTTGACGTCGCCGGTGAGGAGCGAGACGAGCAGTTGGATGGCGAAGCCGGCCAGGACGACCACCGCGATGCCGTCCAGCTTGCGACGCCGGATGGCGGTGAATCCGACGATGGCCGCGCCGGCCGTCGTACCGGCCGCGTAGCACCAGGAGAGGCTGAGGCCGGTCTGGCGCAGGCCGTAGAAGACCGCGAGCGGCAGGCCGATGTCGAGGAGCAGGGGAGCGAGCCGGCTGAGCTTGCTCGCGGGTGGGGCGGTCGTGGACATCGTGTACTCCCAGGTCGTCCGGCGGATGCTTTCCACGGTCGCAACCCGAGGCGTTGAATGTCAAGATGTACATGTCAATCAGTACATATGTCATGGTAGGGTCGATCACATGTCGCTGCGTCATGGGCTGCTCGGGATGCTCGATCAGAAGTCGGCCACCGGGTACGAGCTCACCAAGAGGTTCGAGGAGATCGGGCAGTGGGCGTGGCACGCCTCGCACAGCCACATCTACCCGGAGCTCCGCAGGATGACCGATGCCGGGCTGGTCGAGGTCGTCGACGAGCAGTCGCGCGGACGGAAGACCTATGCGATCACCGAGGCCGGCCGCACCGAGCTCCGGAGCTGGATGCTCGATCCCGCCGACGAGAAGGTCCGAAGCGCGGCCGCCTTGCGGATGTTCCTGATCGGATCCCTGGAACCCGCCGACGCCCGCGTGTTCCTGCAGCGCTACATCGACGACGCCGACACCAACCTCGCCCGCATCCGCGCACAGATGGAGCGAGTCGGCCCGGAGTACCTGGCAGACCCCCTCGCCGTCGGCCGATTGGCCGCCGAGCGAGCCTTCTACGTGCTCCCCGCCGTCCGAGCCTGGGCCGTCTGGGCCCTGGAACAACTCGACCAGGCGAAGTAGGACCGCTATCCGTTGCGCAGGGCCGGGCCGAGCTCCTTGGTGAAGAAGTCGAAGAAGCCATCCATGTCCGGGCCTGCGTTGATCAGCGCCAGATGGTCGTAGCCGGCATCGGTGAACTGCTTGGCCACTTCGAGGTGACGGGCGACGTCCGGCCCGCAGCCGAACTGGTCCTTCATGTGGTCGGCCGTGACCAAGGTGGTGGCGGCGTCGAAGTTCACCGGGTTGGGGAGTTCGGACTGCACCTTCCAGCCGGTGACGCCGAAGCGGAAGAGCCGACGGGCCGACTCGGCAGCTGCATCAGCTGATGCAGCCCACGCGAGCGGGATCTCGGCGTACTTGGGCCCGCTACCGCCGGCCTTCTCGTACGTCGTGATCAGCTCGCTCCTGGGTTCGGTGACGAACAGGGCGTCGCCGAGTTCGCCCGCGATCCGCGCGGCGGAGGGACCGCCGGCGGCGACGGCGATCTGCGGCAGGACGTCCGGCAGGTCGAAGACCCGGGCGTCCTCGAGCCGCAGGTGCTTCCCGTCGTACGACTGATAGCCGCCGCTCCACAGCTGCCGGATGATCTCCAGCGCCTCGCGCAGCATCTCGTGCCGGGTCGCGACCGCCGGCCAGCCGGCGCCGACGACGTGCTCGTTGAGCCGTTCGCCCGCGCCGACGCCGAGCGTGAAGCGGCCGCCGGACAGGATCGCCGTCGTCGCCGCGGCCTGGGCGATCACCGCCGGGTGGTACCGGATGAACGGGCAGGTCACGCCGGTCGCCAGCCCGATGGTCGACGTCTTCGCGGCCATCGCCGCCAGCATCGAGAACGCGAACCCGGAGTGCTCGTGCTCGCTCACCCAGGGATGGAAGTGATCGCTGACCTCGACGAAGTCGAATCCGGCCGCCTCGGCGCGGACCGCCTGCTCGACGATCTCCAGCGGACCATAGGCCTCGGCGATGAGTTTGAACCCGAGTTTCATACCCCGCCGGTTACCGCGCCCGGACGCCGTAAACCGCTCGTTTCACCAACGCCCCACCGGGAACCCGCCGAGCATGTCGGCCCCCGGGATCGCCTTCTGGAGGAAATGAGCTCATGTTCGAGGGCTTCGCGCTTGACCACGTCGACGTCGGCGGGGTGCGGATCCGGGTCCGGTACGGCGGTTCGGGTCTGCCCGTCGTCCTGCTCCACGGACACCCGCGTACGCACACCACCTGGTACGACGTGGCGCCGCGTCTCGTCGCTGCCGGGTTCACGGTGGTGTGCCCGGATCTGCGCGGGTACGGCGGTTCCGGGAAACCGCCGACCGACGCGGAGCACACGCCGTACTCGGCGCGGGCGATGGCGGGTGATGTGGTCAACCTGATGGAGCTGCTCGGGCACCAAGCGTTTGCCGTCGTGGGCCACGACCGCGGGATGCGCGTCGCCTACCGGGCCGCGCTGGACCATCCGCAGCGGGAGACGCGGCTGGTGGTGATCGACGGGATTCCGACGGTCGAAGCGCTGGAGCGGTGCGATGCGAAGTTCGCCGAGGCCTGGTGGCACTGGTGGTTCTTCGCGCAGACCGCGAAGCCGGCCGAGCGGGTGATCTGCGCGGACCCGGAGACCTGGTACAACGCGTGGACCAGCAACGGACCCGACCAGCTCGGACCCGAGAACCACGCCGACTTCCTGGCCGCCATCCGTGATCCCGGCACCGTACACGCGATGCTCGAGGACTATCGCGCCGGCGTCGGCATCGACCGCCGTCACGACGAGCAGGACCGCGCGGCCGGTCGCCGGATCACCTGCCCGGCGATGATGTTGTGGTCGACGCGTGACGACATGGAGGAGCTGTACGGCGATCCGCTCGCGATCTGGCGGTCGTGGTGTCCGCAGATCACCGGCCACGGCATCGACTCCACCCACCACGTCGCCGAGCAGGCTCCCGCCGTACTGGCCGAGAGCCTGATCAGCTTTCTGAGCCGCTAGGCGTGATCGCCGTCCAGGAGTTCGTGGAGTTCGGCGACGGCCCGGGTGATGTCGTCGTAGTCGTTCTGGGCGGCCCGGGACTCGGCGCTGATCACCCCGCAGCGGCGCACCCGGCGGAAGTCGCCGTACGGGAACTTGTAGTGACCCTTGGTGTCCTCGTCCATCTCGGTGTCGATGCCGAGGTACCACCGGCCGTAGTCGGTGAAGCCGTGCTTGTCGAGGTAGGCGTTCTCGTCGTCGGCGGACGGCGCGTGCTCGCTCCAGTCGTCCCGCTCGTCCTTGACGGTCTGCCCCTTCCGCACCAGCTCCTTGGCATGGTCGAACGCGGTCTTGTTGAGCTTCACGGTCATGACCACCGGGTTCCCGCGCGATCAGGCGACAAAACCGGCATGGTGGGTACCGGGCGGGTATGACTTCTTGGGGACATCGTGTTGTCGGCGGGCTGTCATCCGTGGCGATGCTGGGCTGGTCGGCGGTGCAGTCGCCCGGTACGCCGTCGCCCTCGTTGGGGTCGACGGTGTCACCGGGACCGAGCCTTCCGGGGGCGCAGGATCCTGATCCGCAGGACTACACCGGGACGATCTGGGTGGTGATCGCGGTCGTGGTGGTGGCGCTGATCGTCGGCGGCGGGACGCTCTGGCTGGTGCGGACCCGGCGGGTCGATCTCAGCCCGACGCAACGGTCTCCGGACAAGGATGCATAAGTTCGGTGCGGGTGGGTATCAGGTAGTCGCCCTTTGACCGCGGTTCAGCCGTGAGCCGCGCCGTGACGAGATGTCGCGAGGTCAAAATGACTGTTTCTGTGATGAGTGTTGGTCAGCAGTCGGTGCCGGTGCAGTGTTCCTCGGCCGACGATCGGGCCGTCCGGGAGGCGGCGACGATCGAGTTGTTCGAGGCGCGGGCCGAGGCGACGGATCCGGTGCGGCGGCAGGTGTTGCTGGAGCGGATCGTGGAGCTGAATCTGGAGATCGCCCGGGGGATCGCGCAGCGGTTCCGGGGACGGGGTGCGGAGCTCGAGGACCTGGAGCAGGTCGCGTACGTGGGGCTCATGAAGGCTGCCACGAACTACCGGCTGGCGGCGGACACGCCGTTCATCGGGTACGCCGTACCGACGATCCGGGGCGAGGTGAAGCGGTATTTCCGCGATTGTGCGTGGACGGTGCGGATTCCGCGGCGCTTGCAGGAGATCCAGGGGCTGGTGTCGGCGAAGTTGCCGGAGTTGGAGCAGTTGCTGGGTCGGGAGCCGTCGACCGAGGAGCTGGCCGGGTTCCTCGAACTCGAGGTCGACGATGTCGAGCAGGCGTTGGCGGCGCGGGGTTGTTTCACGACGCTGTCGCTGGACCGGCCGGCCGAGGAGACCGGGCTGAGCCTGGCCGACGTCGTACTGGACGAGGACGATGTCGCGGTCCGTCAGTTGGAGGCCGTGGACATGCTGCAACCGATCCTGGACGATCTCCAGCCGCGTGAACGCCGCATCCTGGAACTGCGGTTCATCGAGGGGTGGACGCAGTCCGATATCGGGGCCGAGGTCGGCGTCAGCCAGATGCAGGTCTCACGACTGCTCCGCCGTACGCTCGACCAGCTCCGCGCACGCCTCACCCCCTACGCCACGGCCGCCTAAGCGGACCATCAGCTGCTGAGCAGGAGGTGGTCCCGAGTGCTGGGGGCGGCCAGTTCGCAGGCGCCGATGATGATCGTGCAGCGGACAATGGCAGCGGTCGGGCGGGTGGTGTCGGCACCAGAGACGGCGGCGACCATCAGCAGGTGGTCGTCGCCTTCCGGCGCCGAGCCTAGGACACATCCGCGCCACTCGTGCAGCAACTTGCCGCTGCTGGCGTCGAGTGCGGCCGTGGCCGATACGCATGAGCTCTGGCTGTTCGTCGGTGCGCCGAAAACTGTGCTCCCGTTGGGCGTGAACGCGGTCAGCCCGTAGTCACACGTCTTCCAGGCGCGCTGCCCGGTGTCGACCGAGCTGATCGCCGAACACGAACCCGCGTCGTTGGTCACCAACGTCGAGGCTGCCGTCTTCCCGTCCGCGGTCAGAGCAGTCAGCGAAGGGATCGTCGGGGCCAAGACCGCCGACGGTTGACCCGGAGTCCACGCGTACGTCGACCAGGTCGCGCCCGATCCGAGCACGTCGGAGGACTGGTAATAGACCTTGCCGCCCGCATACGCCAGCACCCGAAAGTTCCAGCCCTTGCTCAGCTTCAGCGACTGCAACGCCGTACCGGAGTCGGCGAAGACGAGGCCGCCCTCGGTCGGCGACGTGCCGCCCTGATATGCGGCGTACGCAGCAGCACTGTGGTCCTCGTTGGCGACCAGATGATCAGCACCCGGTACGACGGCATCCCCGTCGGCGTTGATCCGTCGGACCCGCGACCCGTCCACGTCGGTCGTCGTGACAGCCAGTACGGCGCCGCCCACGCGAGTGAACTCGTAGATGTCCTCGTTCCCGGGAACAGTGACCGGATCCCCGCCGCCGCGCACCTCGCGCCCAACCAGGTAAGGGATCCGAGGCGAATCGCCCTGGGCGAGCCCCGGCACGGACAGCGTGATCTTGGTCGGCCCGGGGGAGAGCGGCGCAGGGGGCGCGGACAGGCCCTGATCTTCCGGACCTCGACGAGCGGCGATCGTGGCGCCTAAGACGACGGCCGCGACAGTGACCGCGGCGACGGCTGTCACAAGTCCCTTCACGTCCGGCTTCCCAGCAGCCGCAGGTCGTCCCGCCGGGCAGTCTTCGCGATGCCGGTCGCCAACTCACAACTTCCGGAGCCGATGCTGCACCGGATGATCGCGCCGGCCGTGTTCTCCCCGGTGTCGACCGCCATCAGCAGATGGTCGTCGTCCTCCGCGACCGTGCCGAGGAACTGCACGCCGGTCCACCGTCGCAGGACCTCGCCGGTCCGGCTGTCGATAGCGGTCGTGGACGGATCGCCGCCCTCGCCGCGGAAGTCCGGAGTCGCGAACACCGTGCCGCCACCCGGCGTGAAGCCGTTCAGCGAGTACTCGCACGTCCGCCACAGTTGCTTGCCGTCGGCAAGTTGCCGGATCGCCGAGCAGAACGTCTGGGCGGCCCCGGACAGCTGGTCCACCCCGCGTGCGCCCTGGAAGTCCACGTCCGCCGGCGACTTGAAGGTGCTCAGGAGATCGACCTTGCCGGTCTTCCAATGCCAGGCGTTCAGCGTCGAGGTCTGGTCGTCGCGATCGGTCTGCGCGGCGAAGTACACCGTGTCGCCGACCACCGCGAGCACGGTTGACGCCCAGTCGTTGGGCCGGCGCAGCTCTTCCTCGACGAAGCTGTCGCGCAGGTAGACGGTGTTGCCCCGTGCGGCCGTGTAGTCGGCGTTCCGCCGCGCGGTCCCGAAAGCGATCATGTCCTCGTCGACCGACGTCACCAGACTCGCGACGTCCGGGACACGAGTGCCCGGTTCGATGCCCGTGCTCTCGCCGACCTGCACCAGCTCCGAGCCGCCGACACCGACCTCGAGGATCACCATCGCCTCGCCGTCGTACCGGACCGCGCCCAAGATCTCCTGCTTGCCGGGGACGGTGATGTCGCTCCCGAGCCCGCCCTTGACCACTCGCCCGCTCAGGTAGGCCACCTGCGGAGCGCGCCCGGTCGGCAGCTGGGCGAGATTCAGCGAGACCGTCGGTACGGCGCCCCCGGACGGAGTAGGGGCCAGCGGCAACGCAGCAGTGGACGGTGACGTCGTCGGACCGCGATCAGCCGCGAAGGCAGCGCCGCCGGCCACGGCCAGGACCGCGATGGCGGTCAGACCGATCGTCAACCGTCCATTGCCAAGTCTCACCGGGACAGCCTACCCAGGCGTGCGAGATCATCGGTGTCGTGCTCAGACCTTGGCTCGCGGTCCCCGTCGTACTGGCCTGCGGCCTCGGCGTCCGAGCGTTCACCGGCGGCGACTTCGCCAAGTACGCCGGAGTCGCCCTCTACGCAACCCTCATCTACGCCCTGGTCGCCTTCTGGCTACGCCCACTCCCAGCAGCCCTGGCGGCAACCGCCTTCAGCTGGGCCGTCGAGTTCTTCCAGCTCACCGGCGTCCCGGCCGACCTCTCGGCCCGCAGCACCCTCGCCCACCTGGTCCTCGGTTCCACCTTCAACGCCCCAGACCTCTTCTGGTACGTCGTCGGCGCCGCCCTCGGCGTACTGATCGTCCGGGCACGTGGTCAGCGGCCGACACCGCCGTACTGAAAGAGCGGTTGTCCCCCGTGCGAGCTACCCCCAGGTGTCCTCTGCATGGTGACGATTTGCCGGCGGCGAATCCCTAGCGTTCGAGGTACCGCGGCACCGGGCCGTGGGGTACTCGCGAAGGAGTCGTCATGCGACTGGTCAAGCAGCTCGCCGTCGTGGTTCTGATCTCGCTGGTTGGTAGCCAACTCACCCTTGCCATGAACTGGAACACCCCGCTCACGTTGCTGTTCGGGTTCGCGACGGCGGTGCTCGCGCTGCTGGGCTATCGGTGGGTTGTCGGCCGGACCGAGCACCGCGAGGTGACCGAGCTGAGTTGGTCAGGAGCCCGTACGGCGTTGGGCCGCGGACTGCTGATCGGCCTGGTGATGTTCACCGGTGTGATCGTGAACCTGGCGCTGCTCGGCGACTATCACGTGGCGGGCTGGGGATCGTTGACCGGCGCACTCGCCCTCTTCGGCTTCACGGCGGCCGCGGCGGTGACCGAGGAGCTGATGTATCGCGGCGTACTGCTCCGGATCATCGAGGGCCGCTTCGGTTCCTTCGCCGCGTTGGGTTTCACCGCGCTGCTGTTCGGCCTGTCCCACCTGCTCAATCCGCACGCGACGCTGTGGAGTGCGATCGCGATCGCCGTCGAGGCCGGCGGCATGCTGGGAGCGGCGTACATCGCCACCCGAAACCTGTGGGTACCCATCGGACTGCACTTCGCCTGGAACTACGCGGAGGGTGGCATCTTCGGCACCCAGATCTCCGGCAAGGACGCACCGCAGGGTCTGCTGGACGGCGTCCTGTCCGGTCCCGCGGCGCTGACCGGGGGCGGTTTCGGGCCGGAGGCAAGCATCTACTCGGTCGCTGCCGGGCTGATCGTCACGATCGGATTCCTGTGGCTCGCGAAGCGCCGCGGCCACCTGATGCCGGCCCGCCGTACGGCGCCCGCCGCTACGCTCGTCCCGTGATCGATCTCCGGCAGGTCCCGGACCGCTGGCGTCGTACCGACGTCGTGGTTCGGGATCTGGTGTTGGCGCTCGTCCTGATGATCGTCTCGCTCACCCCCGCGCTGGACGGGCACGGCACCCAGGTCGGCAACCTGCCGACGCGGCCCGCGGACGCGCTCGCGCTCGGCGTCGTCGCCCTCGAATGCCTGCCGCTGGCCCTGCGCCGCCGACTGCCGATCGTCACGCTCACCCTGGTCGCGATCGGCTTCGCGATCGACCAGCTGTCCGGCTATCACACCGTCGCCGGAAGCGCGCTGCCGATCGCTTTGATCAGTACGGCGGTCCATCTCGCGCACCGGCGCTGGATGACGGTGCTGATCGCCTCGATCGCCTACGTGCCGTTCGCGGTCGCTCTGAACCGGCAAGGATCGACCGAAGGTGTCACCGGCTACGTCACCTTCTACCTGGCACTGGTCGTTGCCTGGGGCATCGGATCGTGGGTCCGGCTGACCCGGAACGCCGAGGCCGAACGGCGGCGGCACATCGCCGAGACCACCCGCAGCACCGAACGCGGCCTGATCGCCCGCGACCTGCACGACATCGTCACCCATCACGTGACCGCGATGGTGGTCCAGGCCGAAGCCGCCCGCTACTTGACCGCCGCGCCGGAGCGGCTCGACGACAGCCTGAACGCGATCACCGACACCGGCCGGCGCGCGATCTCAGATCTACGGCACCTGCTCGACGTACTGAATCCGGACCATGGTGTCGAGCCGCGGACGCCGGCAGTGGGCGAGCTCGGCGCGCTGGTCGAGCAGACCCGGCAGGCCGGTCAGCCGGTGGAGTTCACCGAAGAGGGCGAGCCGTTGGAGATTGCCGGCAGCGCGGAGGTCACGGCGTACCGGGTGGTGCAGGAAGCGTTGACCAACGCACTCAAGTACGCACGCGGCAGCCGGACGACGGTGCACGTGCGGTACGGCGAACGGGAGATCACCGTGAAGGTCCACACCGGCGAACCGGCCGAGCGCACTGTGTCCCCTGGTGGGAGCGGTCGCGGTCTGACCGGACTGCGCGAGCGGGTCGAGGTGCTCGGTGGCGAGTTCACTGCGGGTGCGGTGGACGACGGATTCGTCGTCCAGGCACGGATTCCGGCCGGGGGTGCGGTATGACGATCCGGGTGCTGGTGTGCGATGACCAGGCGCTGATCCGGACGGGTTTCGCCACGATCATCGATGCGCAGCCGGATCTCGAGGTGGTCGGCGAATGCGGCGACGGCCTGGCCGCCGTCGAGCTCGCGGCGCAGGTGCATCCTGACGTCGTCGTGATGGACGTCCGGATGCCGGTCCTCGATGGGATCGAAGCGACGCGCTTGCTGGCCGGTGACGGGGTCGAGCATCCGGCGAAGGTGCTCGTCGTGACGACGTTCAACCTGGATGAATACGTGTACGAAGCGCTCCGGGCCGGCGCCAGCGGTTTCCTGCTGAAGGACGCTCCGCCGGCCCAACTGCTGCACGGCATCCGCACGGTCGCCACCGGCGCCGCGCTCCTCGCGCCCGAGGTCACGCGCCAACTGGTCGGCCGTTACGCGGCCCGCATCCGCCCGGTCCGGACGAGTCCGGACGACAGCCCGTTGACCCCGCGCGAACTCGAAGTACTGCGACTGATCGCCGACGGCCTGTCCAACACCGAGATCGCCGCCGCGCTCGTGATCAGCCAGGAGACGGTCAAGACCTACGTCTCCCGAATCCTGGCCAAGCTGGGCCTTCGTGACCGCGTGCAGGTGGTTGTCCACGCCTACCGCCACGGCTTGGTCAGCTGACCGAGGTCAGGCCGGTACGGCGGCCGGCTCGGGCGTGGCAGTCGCGTGGCGGGTGCGGAGGTAGGCCCAGGTGACGAGTGCGCCAGCTACGACGGTGAGGGTGGCGCCGGCGAGGGTGATGGCGGCCTCGAACTGTGACGTCTGGTGGGTCGTCCAGTTGGCGGTGGCGATGCTGCCGGTGAACATCGCGGCGAGGATGGTGCCGGTGGCGGCGATGCCGATGCCGGTGGTGACCTGCGAGGCCGTGTCGACCAGGGCGGCGCCGATCGTGGAGCGGTTCTCGGGCAGTCCGCGGAGGACGTTCGTACCGGCGACGACGCCGACGACGCGCATGCCTGCCGCGACCAAGACGAGTGCCAGTGCGACCCAGACGTAGCCGAGGCGACCAAGGGTCGCGTAGACGGCGAGGCCGAGGACGACCATGGCCGAGCTCATCCAGGCGGCGTTCTCGAGGCCGACCCGCTTCACGAACGGGCTGACAAGAGCGCCACCAGCCACCAGTACGACGACCTGCGGCAGCAGGCCGATCGCGGTGAGCGCGGGGGACCAGCCCCAGTCGAGCTGCAGTTGGAGCGTCACCATGTAGCCGAGGCCAGCGACGGCGAGTCCGGACGCGGCCTTGTAGGCAAGGCCGCTGGAGACGAGCGGGCGAGCTACGAGCTTGAGGTCGAGCAGCGGATGCCGCGCCGAGCGCTCCCGCACGATGAAGAGCACAGCAGCCAGTACGACGGCCGCGGTGGTGACCCAGGACTGCCAGGCTCCGGCGCCCTTCTCGACGAAGAACGTCGGCGCGACCAGGGCGAGCACGATCGTGGCAGTACCCAGTACGGCGCCGGCGATGTCGACCGGATCGCGGTGCAGCTCCGCCGCGTCATCGGCAGCGATGCCGGTCCGGATACCGATGAAGGCGAGGGCGGCGATCGGCACGTTGATCAGCAGCAGCACCTGCCAGGGGGCGAACGAGAGCACGAACCCACCAGCGGTCGGACCGACCGCGAGACCGACCAGGCCGACCGTGGAGATGAGGTTGAAGGCGCGGACGCGGAGCGCGTCGACGGTGAACAGCCGGAAGGCGAGCGCCATCGAGCCGGGCGTGGTCATGGCGGCGGCGATGCCCATCGCGACGCGGACGGCGATGAGCTGCGAGGTGGTGGTGACGAAGGCGGTCGCCAGGCTCGCGACCCCGAGCAGGACCAGGCCGATCAGCATCATGCGCCGGCGCCCGGAGCGGTCAGCGAGTGCCCCGAAGACCAGCATCAGGCCGCCGAACACGACGCCGTACGCGCCGGTGACCCATTGCAGCTGGGTTGTCGACGCGTCCAGTTCGCGACCGATGGTGGGGAGCGCGACGTTGAGGATCGAATTGTCGAGCATCTCGAAGAGGAAGACGGCCGAGAGCCCGGCCAGGGCGACCCAGGCTTGACGCAGGGATCCGGGAGACTGTGTGATGATCATGGTCACTAAGTTAACTCACTAAGCTTAGTCACACAACCTACGAGGAGGAGTGCCGCATGCCGAGAACCGGAAGCCGCGGCGGACCGCAGACGCGGGCGAAGATCGCGGAGGTCGCGTCTGGGCTGTTCGTCGAGCGCGGATTCGAGGCGGTGACGGTCGCCGACGTCGCGAAGGCGGCCGGCGTCTCCAGCGTGACGGTCTTCAAGCACTTCCCGCGCAAGGAAGACCTCTTCCTCGACCGCCAGGCCGAAGCGGAAGAGCTGTTGCTCACGGCCGTGCGGGACCGCGGTCCGGGCGGCGACGTGCTGGTGCTGCTGCGCGATCTGACCCTCAAGCTCGCCGATGATCGCCACCCGCTCTCGGGTCTGGCCGATGGAGCGCTGTCGTTCTTCCAGACAGTCGCGGCCTCGCCCAGCCTGGCCAACCGGGCCCGCGAGATCGCGGCCGGTCTCCAGCGGGCCCTCACCGACGAGCTCGAGCGCGAACCGGCCTATCCCGGCGACATCCCGCTGCTCGCTGCCTTCTTCATCGCCGGTTACACCGCCGTACTGGTGGACACCGCGCGCCGGCAACTCGCCGGCGAACCCCTGGAGTCCGTCGCCGAAGCGCATCGAGCCCGCCTCAAGAGGCTCTGCGACGCGCTGGAGAAAATCTATGCTCACTGAGGTAGACATTCGATAGCGGCGTGGGTAATGTTCCTCGTGTTGAGAGAGAAGAACATCGAAGCCGAGGTGGACAGCTACCGATCTGTCCGAGAGTTTTGTGCTGGACGTACGACGGCGGATTCCGCCGGGCCGATCAGTGGAAGGGCTCGGGTCTCACGCCAGGGTCAGAGTCTGTGAGCCAGCGGTTGATCAGGGTTCCGGGCTTGACGGAAGTGCAGTACGCAACAGGTAGGTGAAGTGCCAGCAGGAAGTTGATCGAGAAGAAGGGAAGGATTACACCGTCGGATCTCCCGCCAGTGCCAGTACGTCGCCGGGCGGGTGCCGTAGTTCCATCGGAAGAAGGTGGTCTTCGGTTACGCATTCAGAATGGACCGGCTTCACCGCCGGTAGATGGTGACAGTCCAACAACCCCTTTGGGCCCCGGTGCTTCGGCACCGGGGCCCTTCGGCACGGAGGTTCGATGACCCCAGACACGCAGACGGAGACTTTGTTGAGTTCAAGCCCGACGGCCGGCGCGGCCCATTTCGACGATGACGACTACCCCGCCTTCACCATGGGCCGGGCCGCCGAGATGCTCGGCACCACGCCCGGTTTCCTGCGCAGCCTCGACGAGGCCAAGCTGATCACCCCGCAACGCTCCGAAGGCGGCCACCGCCGCTACTCGCGCTACCAGCTCCGCATCGCCGCCCGAGCCCGCGAGCTGGTCGACCAGGGCACCGCTCTCGAGGCCGCCTGCCGGATCATCATTCTCGAAGACCAACTCGCCGAGGCCCTCCGCATCAACCAGGAGCGCAACGACCAGACCTGACCCGCCGCGCCCCCGATCCCGTAGCGTCCGAAAACACGCCGACCAGGTACGACGGGTGTTCGGACGCTACAAGCATTTACTGGGGTTTGAAGGACCAGCGTTGGCCTTTGCCGCCGTGGTAGAACCAGCTGATCACTTCGGCGCCAGTGGTGGAGCTGCCGCCGGCGACGTCGAGGGACAGGCCCGAGCTGACGGCGATCACGCTGTAGGTGCCGCCGGGGGTTGGTTCGATGCGCCACTTCTGGCACTCGGAGGTGTTGTCCGGGAAGATGATGGTGGTTGCCCGGGGCAACTTCGAGCAGCCCTGGATGTCCAGCGGGAGCTTGGAGTTGGCGTCGACGATCTTGTACATGTCGTCGCCGAGGCTCTTCAGGTTCCAGCGCTGACAGACGCTGGTCGACGACCAGGTGCCCATCTTGATCTGCGTGCTCGGGGCGGTCACGCACTTCGGTGGCTCGAGGACGGTCGTCGTACTGCTGGCTGCATCGACGCGGTACTTCGTACTGCCGGTGCCGCCCAATTGCGTGGCGTTGAAGGCGGGGCGCAGGATCCACTGCTCGCTGGTGGACTGACCGCACTCCTGCTGCTGGATCAGCGCGCCGTCGTCCAAGGAGGCCTCCGCAGTTCCGACGCACTTGTTGCTGTGCGCGAACCGTAGGTGGACCACTGTCTCGTAGGCGCTGCCGTCGACGTAGTCGAAGGTCACCTGCTCCCAGGCGCGTGGTTCACCGAGACCGCCGCCGCAGGTGGACTGTACGGCGTTCGCGTCGTCCTGCGAGCTGCCACCGGTAGCGCTGAGGCACTTGACCGGCCCGGCGTCGACCGCGGTGTGGACCGGCCGGATGCTGTATTGGTCGGTGCCGGCGATCGGCATCAACCGGAATCGTTCGTTCAACGCCGTCCCGATGCAGGTGTACTGGATGAACTGGGCGTTGTCGGCAACGCTGCTGCCGTTGACGTTCAGGCACTTGCCACTGTTCTTGTTGACCAGCTCGTACTGCCGGTGCTCGATGTCGAACTTCGGACCGGTCACCGCCTTGACCGCACCCGACCAGGTCTTCACCTTGTCGTTGAACGTGGTCCCGGTGGAGTGCAGCGTGTAGACCTCGCGGTCACCGTCGGCCGCCGCGTACAGCAGGCCGATGTCCTCGAGCCGGTCGCCGTCGTAGTCACCGCTGACCATGGTGATCTTCGCCAGTTCCAGTCCGGTGACCTGGCGCCAGTCCGACTTGGTCAGCTGCGACCCGTTGGAGCTGAACACGACCACAGTGCCGTCGGTGGGGGAGTTCTCGGTCAGCGCGACCACGTCGTCGCGGCCGTTGCCGTCCGGGTCGGCCACGGTGAAGCGGCTCTTGTCCCAGCAGAACCCGTTCGCGCCGGAGTCGTAGATCGTGGTCGCCGCCGCGAACGCCGTACCGGTCGAGCGGTAGAGGTCGATCGCCGTCCGGCAGTCGGTCAGGTTGCGCACGCTGAGCAGGTCGGCCTTGCCGTCCTTGTCGATGTCGACGATGAGCGGCGCACTCCGCGACCAGGTGTTCCCGGCCGCTGCCGCAACCCAGTTCACCGGTACGGCGAAGTCGTCGGCCGCGCGGAACACCTGCGCCTGCCAGTTGTCGCCTGTACCAGCGTTCTGTACGACGATGTCGTCCTTGCCGTCGCCATCCACATCACCCGCCACCACTCGCGCGGTGCTGAGCTGCCACGTGGCAGTCTCGGTCGTCCAGACAGCCGGTGGGTTCTGGTACTCGTTCCCGTCCGACGGCAGCTTGTACAACCACATCCGGCCACCGGCACCGGAACGGAACACCGCCATGTCGGTCCGGCCGTCACCGTCGAAGTCGCCCTGCACAGGTTTGACCTTCGCCAGCGAGAAGCCGGTGCCTTCACCGGTGTCCCACGCCATCGTCCCGCTGTAGAAGGTGGATCCGGCGGACACGACGTTCCAGATCCCGGTCCGGCCGAAGCCGTGATCCAGAACTGCCGTCACATCGGCCTTCCCGTCTCCGTTGCTGTCTCCGCGCACTGTCGGAGCAGGACCGGTCGGCGACTTCGCCGACAACTCCCACGCCTGCCGGATCGTGCTGCTGTTACCCGCGCGGTCGACGGCCCGCACATACAGCCGCAGACTCGGTACGCCGGTGACCGGGTCGGGGTGCACCGTGATCGGAATCGTCGCGGACCCGTCCGGTCCGGCCTTGACCCGGCTGACCAACGTGTCGGCCTGGAACCCGTACACGTACTCGTCGATGTCGGTCTCGCCGGCACCCGGCTTGAACGTCACCTTGCCGGGCGTGCGCGCCGCGATCACCGGGTCGCCGGCATCCGGGAAGTCGGTCGACTCGATCTTCGGTACGGCGGGTGCCGACGTATCGATCGTGAAGTAACAGGGCGGCGTACTCGGGCTGGTCGCGTTCGCGGCGTCCTTGGTGAAGGCCGTGTAGCTGTACACGACGCCGTTGCTCAGCTTGCCCGCCGGCGTCTCCGGCCAGGCGAAGGCAGCACCGCTGACCGTCGGCCCGACCGCGCTCTCATGAACGACAGTTCCGCTCGGATCCTTGATCTGCAAGGTGGTCGTGACGTTGTCGCCGAGGTCCGGGTCGTCCGCGACCGACGCCCACTGCGGCTGCGCGGTCAGGATCGGGATCGGTGCCGCCGCTGTACCGCATTGCCGCGGCCGGGTCAGGTTCAGCCCCTTCGGCATCTTCGGCGCGGTGTTGTAGGTGACGGCCAGCGCGGCCGAGCTCGGGATGAACTTCTTCCAGTGGTACTGGGCTTCCGTGCTGGTGCCCTCGTTCGGTGAGCGCAGACCGAACGAGATCGTCGGCTTGCGGGAGTTGGCCACGGCCTGTACGGCGGTGCGCAACGCGGTGGCGACATTCGGGTCGCCGAACTCCATCGGCAGCGTCTTCTCCTCCGGCCAGGCCGCCCCACTGCGGGTGTCCAGCAACGTCTTCCAGTACGTCGCGTTCGTCGTACCCCAGTTGAGGTTCTTGTTCGCGGTGTCGAGGTCGGACACCAGCCAGAGCCCCACCGGCTTGGCCGTCCCCGACGAACTCCAGTCGAGCGTGATCCGGAACTGCGCGCTCAGGATCGTGCTGCCCGCGATCGCTTGCGCGCCGCTGACGGTCCGCATCAGGAACATCGACCGGTACACGTTGGCCGGCTCGCCGTAGCGCGGTCCGACCTTGGCGCCGCCGGCGTTGCGGTCGTAGGTCCAGCCGTCGGCCTGGGTGGACTCCTTGTTCACGTGCAGCCAGTTGACCGACGTACCGGAGATCGACGGGTCGATGGAGATCGGGTACTTCGCGGCCGGGTCGGTGAGCAGTTTGCGGTCCGGCGTCAGGACGAAGCGGCCTGGCTCGTGCTTGATGGCGAGCTTGGCCACTCGTGGTTTCTCGACGCTCGACGCGTCCCACATCGTCGGCCGGTCGGCCGTATAGACGAGCTTGCCGGTCTTGTCCGTGCCCGACGTGGAGCCGTCCGGATTGACCTTCAGGGTCAGGCCGTCCGCGCTGATCGGAAAGTCCACCGTGGCAAGGGCCGGGTTCGCCGCGGCCTCGCGGTTGTGCACGACGAGCAGCTGGGAGAAGCGGTCCACCTCGGCGGTGATCTGCAGGTCGACGCCAGGGAAGACGGCCGGGTACGTCGCGATGTTCCCACTCAGCACGGGTTTCGGGAGTGAGGTCGGCCAGCCGAGCCGGATCTGCTTGCCGGGTGTGCCGATCGAGACCAGGTTCTGATCACCACCGCCGGACAGGACCAGCGGCGAGACCGTGGCGACCGGCCGGATCCGGCCGTCGGCTTCGAGTCGCAGCGTCGGGTCGGGGTCGACCCAGTCGCGGCCCTTGTGGACGCGGACCGGCTGGCTGTGCTGCTCCATCGTCTTGGTGCCGTCCGGGTTCGCGAACACCTGCCCGGTCTCGGTGCGCTGGTCGGTCAGCTCGACGCGCTGCCCGGTCTTCAACGCCGTGGCCATCGCCCGCGCCTCCGGTGAGGCCAGCTCCGGATCCATCATCTGAGCGACCGGTGCCGCAGCAGCCGGGGTCGGTTCAGGAGGACCAGACACCAACAGAGCAGCTACTGCAATCAGCACTGCACCCAAGGTCAAGCGTCGCCGACGCATTCCCCCACCACCCTCACACCAGAGTTCTCCGCCGGACGGGGAAACCCTGTCATGTTCCTCGTTGACGCGCGATGGATCCTGCGCGTTAGGTACTGTCCAGTTCCGGAAGTTGTCCACTTCTTACCTGGTGACGGTGTGTGGTCAGGCGGCAAGGTGTTGGCGTCTACCCAGGAGGCCCGCCCATGCCCTCGCGAAGGTCATTGCTGTCCCGGACGGCCGTTGCCGCCGGACTCGCCGTCTCGATGATCCTGTCCCTTCAGCAGCAAGGTCTTACCGCCGCGGCCGTGACCCGGCCCGATCCGGCGTTCCACTCCACCGAGTACAAGTCCATCGACGGCCGGACCGCGAAGGCCGATCCCCGGCCCGCGGCCAAGACCGCCGATCGTGAGTTCCACGGCACGCCCGCGACCCGCTGGCCCAGCGCCGGTTCCGCCGAGGTCGCCGTACCGGCGCCGGCTGCGAACGGCACCTGGCAGCTCGCACTCAACGGCGGTCGCGTCAACCAGCGTGCGAAGGCCGGTCAGCTGCCGGTCTGGGTCGCACCGACCGATGCGACGGCCCGCGAGGTCCTCGCCAAGGGTGCGACGACAGCGCCCGCCAAGGTCAAGGTCGATCTGGTCGGCCGGCGCGGTGACGCGCTCGAGCTGAAGGTCGGCCGGACCGACGGTACGGCGAAGTCCGGCCAGGTGACGGTCGGCGTCGACTACCGCGAGTTCCGCGACACGTACGGCGGCGACTGGGCGACCCGGTTGCGCTTCACGACCGAGCAGGACGGCAAGACCGTCGTACTGCCGACCCGGAACAACGGCAACGGCGACGTGATCGCCGACGTACCGGTGGGTGCGCAGGCGCAGACCTTCCTGGTCGCGGCCGGTGATTCGAGCGGGGCCGGCGACTACAAGAAGTCGGGCTCCGGCGACGGCAGCGCGACCTGGAGCGTCGGCGGCTCGTCCGGTGACTTCGAGTGGCAGATGCCGTTCGACGCGCCGCCGGCGACCGGTGGTCCGGAGCCGACGGTCGGCCTGAACTACTCGTCCGGCGCGCTGGACGGTTTGTCGTCCGCGACGAACAACCAGAGCTCGCAGATCGGTCAGGGGTTCACGACGACCGGCGGCGGCTCGATCGAGCGGACGTACAAGAGCTGCGGGAAAGACCTGAACGGCAACAACGGCACCCGCAAGACCGGTGACCTCTGCTTCGCCGGCGACAGCATGAACATCTCCGTCAACGGCAAGTCCGGTGACCTGGTGCTGGCCAAGAAGGACGCCAGTGGCGAGGTCTGGCGGATGCGCGGGGACGACGGCGCGATCGTCGAGCGGCTCAGCGGCGCGGTCAACGGCGACGAGGGGGTCGCGGCCGCCGACAAGGGTGAGTACTGGCGGATGACGTCGTCGAACGGGACGAAGTACTACTTCGGCCTGAACCGCTTGCCGGGCTGGGCGACCGGCAAGGAGGAGACCAAGTCGGCCTTCACCGTGCCCGTCTACGGCAACAACAGCGGTGAGCAGTGCAACAAGACCGCGTTCGCGGACTCGTGGTGCCAGCAGGCCTACGAGTGGAACCTCGACTACGTGGTCGACCCCAACGGCAACACGATGAGCCTGTTCTACAACACCGAGATCGACCGGTACGCCCGCAACCTCACCAAGGCCTCGGTCAGCACGTACGTCCGCGCCGGCAACATCAAGCGGATCGAGTACGGCCAGACCGACGGTCAGGTGTTCACCCAGAAGCCGGTGGCCCAGGTCCTGTTCACGACGGCCGAGCGCTGTACGCCGTTGCCGTGCGGGCCGACGCAGAAGACGACGTACCCGGACACTCCGTGGGACCTCACCTGCGCGAGCACCACGAACTGCGACAACCACTACACAGCGACGTTCTGGACCCAGCTGCGGCTGGACAAAGTGACCACGCAGGTCTGGCGTGCTGCGACCAGCAAGCTGGAGGACGTGCAGTCGTGGTCGCTGCGGCAGGAGTATCTGCGCGGTGACAACAGCAGCCCGTCACTGTGGCTGAAGGAGATCACTCCGACCGGTCTGGTCGGTACGCCGATCCAGATGCCCACGACCAGCTTCGACGGCATCCCACTGGGCAACCGCGTCGACACCGGTAGCGACACCGTCCCACCACTCGAGTGGTTCCGGATCAACGCCGTACACGGTGGGACCGGTGGCGACGTCGCGGTGAACTACAGCGGGATCGACTGTCAGCCAACGGGTCTGCCCGCACCGGACAACAACGACCGGCGGTGCCGTCCGCAGAAATGGTCGCTGCTGGACACCTCACCTGACCGCACGGACTGGTTCCACAAGTACGTCGTGACCTCCGTGCAGGAGACCGACCGGACTGTTGCGGCCAACGACCCGTGGCAGGCGCCGGTACCGGTCGTCACCACGATCCAGTACCTCGACAAGCCGGCCTGGCGTTTCGAGGAGCAGGACGCCGGTACCGATCTGAAGGAGTCAACCTGGTCGCAGTGGCGCGGTTTCGGTCGCATCAAGGTGATCAAGGGCCGTTCGGACGAAACCCAGTCGGTCAACGAGACGCTGTACTTCCGCGGCCTCGACGGTGACCGGACAGCGGCCGGCGGTGTCAAGGACGTCAAGGTCACCGACTCGACCGGTACCGCGGTGGACGACGTCAACGAGTACGCCGGTCAGGCCCGCGAACAGATCGCCTATCGAGGCGCGGCGGTCCTGAACAAGAGCATCGCCGACTACTACCTGTCGGCGCCGACCGCGACCATGACACGGCCGTGGGGCACGCTGACCTCGCGCTACTCCGGTCAGAAGCAACTCACGCAGTACCAGCCGACCGACACCGGAACCCTGAAGGTCGACACCGAGAACAGCTACGACGCGGGTGGCCGGCTGACCAGCAAGGACGAGGCCGGTGACCTCGCCGACCCGACCGACGACAGTTGCACGCGCTACACCTACGTCGAGAACCCGGCGAAGAACCTGCGCGAGCTGCCGGCCCGGCTGCAGCAGGTCGGCAAGCGCTGCGACCAGACGTTTACGAACGCCGACGTGCTGACCGACCAGCGGCTGTTCTACGACGACGCGACCTCGGTGACCGCGGTTCCGACCAGGGGCCGGATCACCCGGGCCGAGCGGTTGTCCGGGTTCGACACCGCCGGGCAGCCGACGTACGAGCCGATCTACACGGCCAAGTACGACACCCAGGGCCGGCAGATCGAGTCCGTGGACGCGCTGAACCGTCCGACCCGCCGCACGTACAGCCCGGCGTACGGGCCGATCACCAAGATCACCGACACCGCGCCGAACGGTCAGCAGATGGTGACCGAGCTCGAGCCGGCGTTCGGTACCGAGACCGCGGTGCAGCTGGCCGACGGCCGGCGCGGCGCACGGCAGCTCGACGCGGTCGGCCGGGTCACCAAGACCTGGGACTCCGGGCACCAGACCACCGGTCCGGCCGACCTGGAGCTCGAGTACAAGCTGCGTGACGACGGCCCCTCGATGGTCACCACCAAGCGCCGGGTGAAGAACGGCGTCTACGACATCAGCTACGACCTGTACGACGGGCTCGGGCGGATCCGGCAGACGCACGAGCAGTCGCCGCGGGGTGGCTGGCTGGTGACCGACAACCGGTACGACTCCCGGGGTCTCGAGACCAAGGTCAACGGTCCGTACTACACCGCGACGCTGGCCGAGGGCGAGCTGAAGGTCGTCGACGAGGCCACGCTGCCCAAGCAGGAGGTGACCGTCTGGGACGAGGCCGAGCTGCCGAAGAGCCAGACGTTCCGCTCGATGGGCGTGCAGAAATGGTCGATCGAGCACAGCATCAGCACCAACAAGCAGACCATCGATCCGCCCACCGGCCAGACGCCGACCACCCGGATCATGGATGCCGACGGCAACCTCACCGAGCTGCGCCAGTACAAGGGCGACAGCCCGACCGGTGACTACGACAGCACCAAGTACACCTACTACCCGGCTGGCGGCCTGAAGAGCGTCACCGACCCGGCCGGCAACGTCTGGAGCTACAAGTACGACGTCCAGGGCCGCAAGATCGAGGAGAACGACCCGGACAAGGGCATCAGCAAGTACGAGTACGACGCGGCCGACCAACTGGTGTCGACCACGGACTCCCGTGGCGTGAAGCTGTACACCAGCTACGACGACAACGGCCGGAAGACCGCCATGCGGCTGAACGGCCCGGACGGGCCGGTGCAGAGCGAGTGGAAGTACGACTCGATCGCCGCTGGGCGTGCGACCTCCTCGACCCGGTATGTCACCAAGGACGGTAAGACCGAGGCCTACACGACCGCGGTCACCGGGTACGACGCTGCCGGCCGGGCGACCGGCACCACGGTCACCCTGCCTGCCTCCGAGGGGAAGCTGGCCGGTAGCTACACGCTCGGCCAGACCTACACCGACGACGGCAACGTGGCCACGCGGTCACTCCCGGCCGCCGGTGGGCTCGGGGCGGAGACGCTGACCCTCGGGTACAACAACCAAGGGCTCCCGACGTCGCTGGCCGGCCAGGACACCTACGTGCGGCAGCTGTCCTACACGCCGTTCGAGGATGCCGACGTGCTGACGCTGGGGACGGCGTCGGGTCCGTTCGTGCAGCAGAAGTTCGAGTACGACCAGATCACCCGCCGGGTGAGCAGAGTCGTGGTGGACAAGGAGTTGTCGCCCAAGCGGGTCTCCGACACCCAGTACGAGTACGACCCGGGCGGCAATATCAAGAAGATCACCGACGTCGCCCCGGCGGAGTCGGGTGAGGCTACCGACACCCAGTGCTTCGACTACGACTACCTGAGCCGGCTGACCAAGGCCTGGACCCCGAAGCCGGCTGCCGACAACAGCGCCGGCGACTGCGCGGGAGCACAGGACCTCGGCGGACCGGCGCCGTACGCGCAGGAGTGGACGTTCGACAAGTCGGGCAACCGCAAGTCGGAGAAGACGACCACGCCGGCCGGGACCACGACGAGCACGTACGAGTACGGCAGCGCCAAGCCGCATGCCTTGACCAGCGTCACCAGCACCGGTCCCGCCGGCACGAAGACGAAGACCTTCGGGTACGACGAGGTCGGCAACACCACGCGGCGGACGACCAACGGTGTGGACGAGGTCCTGCAGTGGGACGCCGAGAACCAGTTGGCCGGTACGACGAAGGGCACCGCCTCGACGAGCGCCGTGTACGACGCGGACGGGGGCCGGTTGATTCGCCGGGATGCCTCCGGAACCACGCTGTACATCGGCGAGACCGAACTCCATCTCGACAAGGCCGGTCAGAGCGTGACCGGAACCCGGTACTACGGGTTCGGGGACCGGGTGGTCGCCGTCCGGACCGAGGGCAACAAGCTGAGCTGGCTGCTCGGTGACCTGCAAGGAACGCCGCTCACGGCGATCGACGCGGTCACCCAGGCCGTGCAGAAGCGCCGGGTGCTGCCCTACGGCGAGACCCGCGGTACGGCGCCGACGAGCTGGCCGGGGCAGCGGGACTTCCACGGTGGGACCAGTGATCCGGACACCGGACTCGTCCAGCTGGGCGCACGGCAGTACGACAAGAGCATCGGGCGGTTCATCTCGGTCGATTCGATCGTCGACCTGTCCGACCAGCGGCAGATGAACGGGTACGCCTACGCGAACCAGAACCCGGTCAGCTACAACGACTCCGACGGCAACTTCGTGGTCGTGGTCGCCGTACCGGTGATCGTGGTCGTGCTGATCGTCGTCCTGCTGCTCGTCGCGATGCTGCAGGCCTACCAGCAGTCGGTGACGACGGTCAGCTGGGAAGAGAAGGTCCAGAACGTCTGGGACGTCCTGAAATGGGCCTGGCACGCGGTGGTCAAGCTGGTCAAGGTGGTCACGACCGTGATCGTCACGCTCTGGCGAATGATCACTGTGGTGGTGATGAGCATCGTCGCGAAGACGGTGGTGATCTACCACACGATCATCAAACACTTCGCGGACAAGAAGAAACCGCGGAACAACAGCAAGGCCCAACGCAACAACGGCAAGAGCAATGAGGGCCGCGGCAATCAGAACCGGGGCAATCAGGGCAAGGGCAAGGCGCAGGAAGGCAACCCGGGCAAGCAGCCGCCGCGGCAGCAACAACCACGCCAGCAGCAGCCGCGCAAGCCCAAGGGCCAGCAGGAGCCGCCGAAGTCCCGGGTCGGTCGCGAGGCGAGACCGGACGAGCCCGTCTATCGCGGGACCAAGCCGGATGGCGCCAAGCCGTGGGAGCTGCGCAAGAACACCGACTACAAGGTCGACGTCGACGGCTTCGTCAAGCCGAACGGCGGGATGTCGGTGAACGCCAACCCCGGGGCGCTGCCCAAGGGATTCGAGCCACTGCGCGTCGACCCGGCCAAGATCGACCCGCGGCTGGCGATTCGGCAGACTGGCAACCCGGAGACGAGTACGCACTTCGAGATCGTGGTCCGGGAAGGGCTCAAGGTCACCGAGTCGGACTATCTCGGAATGCTCAAGGCAATGTTCCACTGATCGAGGAGAAACGATGACCCAGGCAGGCTGGCGGCTCGAAGGACCGGACGGTTTCGACGATGCCGACTGGGAGCTGATCGAGAGCCGCGGCCTGCTCATGGGTGGTCACCTGGTGCACGGGGAGCGCAGGTTCCCCGTCATCGTCTACGACCCGTACCGCCTCACCCAGGACATCGAAGCGGAGACGAACGGCGGTGGCATCTTCTACGAGGCCAATGTCATCGCCGTCCAGGACCTCAGCCGCGCAACCGCCGAGGCGACCGTCAGCCGGCTCGCCGCGGCCGGCTTCCTCGACTGGATGCTCGGCTGACCTACCAGCCGCGGGTCTGCCAGCTTTCGACGGACGGGAGTTCGGTTCCGACTGTGGTGTCGGCGCCGTGGCCGGGGTGGATGACGGTGGTGGGTGGGTAGGTGAGGAGGTGGCGGACCGACGTCATGATCGCGTCGAAGTCCGTCAGGTGATAGTCCGGGCTGGTCAGGCCCGGGCCGCCCGGGAAGAGGGTGTCGCCGGTGAAGAGGTGGCCGGCGACGTGCACCGACAGGCTGCCGGGGGAGTGCCCTGGGGTCGGGATCACCTTGACTGCTAGTGGTCCCAGCGCGAGGGTCGTCGGGGTGTCGATCTCCTGGTCGAGCCGGCCGTCCCAGAGCGGTACGGCGGGATTCGGGCGCGGTGCGTTGCCCTTGGCAACCAACTCCGCGGTGGCGGTGCCGGCGTCGAGATAGCCGTGGACCTGCAGGTGGTCGAGTTCGGCGGCCCAGACCTTGCGTTCGGCCGGGTGGCCGATGATCGGGGCGTTGAGAGATTCGGCCAGCGCCGGCAACGCCAGTACGTGATCCGCGTGGGCGTGCGTGATCAGCAGCCCGATGACGTCGTACGACGCGGCAGCCGCAGCCAGGTAGTCCGGGTCGTCACCGGGGTCGATCATCAACGCGGGTTGCCGACCGGGAAGGTCCGGTGCGATGATCCAGCAGTTGGTGTCCAGGTAGCCGACGACCAACCGTTCGAGGCGGATCATGCGGCCTGCTTGAGCAACCGCTCGGCCCATCCCGGATCGGCGTTCTGCGCGATCGGATACCCCTCGGCGAACGGTCCCTCCCACCTGACGGTGATGCCGGGGTTGTGGACCGACGTACCGTCAGGCAAGACGAACTGCGGACTCCCCTGTACGGCGTCAGTGGTGGCGACCGCGTGATCAGCCATCATCGTCGCCCGGGCGCGACCGTCATCGAGCGCTGCGGCCAGCGCGGTCGTGTCGATCCCGATCTCGGTGGCGACGTCGAGGATCACCTGCCGATGAGCGATCGACCGCGACTCGAGCCAGAACGCCTTGCGCAGCGCATGATCCAGCTCCTCGGACGCCCGCAGTCCCTGCTCCTTGGCCGCATGCACAGCCTCGGCCGCGAGCAGCACCGTGGACGGATAAGTCCAGTCCGGCTGCGTCCACAACCGGAACCCGAGCTCCGGCTCCAACTGTCCAAGCCCGACCGCCTCGCTGTCCGTACCAGGCCTTGGATGCGGTCCGTTGAAGAGCTCAAGCGCGAACGTGTGATGGTCCAGCGTGACGTCCACACCAAGCTGCTCCCGCGCCACCCGAAGCCGGTGGATCGCCACATGCGCGAACGGACACAACAGATCTGACCACACCTGGATGGTGCTCACTCGCTCTCCACGTGGTCAGCCCCGCTCGGGTTGCTGCTGAAACTCTCGGGGCGGATCAACACCGCCGTACGGCGATCCTCTGCCATCGCCCGGTCGTACTCCTCCAGATTCGGGTGCTCCCCGCCGGCCGCGTGGTAAATGTCGCGCAGCAGTTGCCGCACCGCCTCCGCATCCAGACCCGCCAGCTCATCATCCGGCCCAGCCAACTCGACCGTTCCAGTGACGCCGATCCAGTCCCACCCGGCCCGAAACACCAACGTAGCCTGCGGTTTCCGGCGCAGATGCTTGAGCTTCGCGCTCCCCCCTCGCGCCACCAGCGCAACCACCGGCTCTCCCGTCAGCGGATGGTCCAACACCCCAGCATTGACCACCGACGCCGCCGGCTCCCCGGACCGCCGCCGAGTAACAAGCACCGCCAGCCAGAAGTCCTTACTCCCCAACGCCCGAACCCGCTCCAACCCCGCCTCAATGTCCATACCCAAAACCATAACGGACCACAGTCCGTTTCCTCAAGAGCTAGCCGAAGTAGGGGTGGCGGAGGAGTTGGGGGCCGAGGGTGATCCAGGTGCGCAGGTGGTCGGCGATTGTGGGGTTGGTGATTGACGGTAGGTGTGGGCGCAGTTCGTGGGACTGGTCGCGGAGGCGGCGGGAGAGGCGGATCTCGTCGGGGGTGAGGGTGGTTGCGGCGGCTAGGCGCCGTCCCTCGTCGAGGGTGGGAGTTGTCGCCAGCCACTGGGTGATCGCTTCGTCCGGCGTGGGGCGCTCGGCGAGGTCGGGGTTTCCGGCCCAGCGGAGTTGTGTGAGTGCGGCGCGGTCGGGTGTGTCGATACCTCGTACGGCGGCCTCGCGGTCGAGCGCGTACATGAGTTCGGTCCAGGGCGGCTGTTCGTTCTCGCGGTAGGAGTGAGGGCTCCGCAGGAACGACCACCACAGCTCGCGGTCCCGGCCTGCGGCCGGCTGATGTTCGTCGAGCCACTCAGCGCGCTGCGCGTCGGTCAGCTTCCGCAATTCCTTGCCATAGGCATTGAACTGCTTCTTCTCGCCGTCGAATGCCACCCGCGCCTTGTGGTTGAGGTGTTGCTCGGACGCCCCGCCGCCGAGCATCTTCGCCACCGTCCCCGGCGGTCCCCAGTCCGGATCGGAGACCGCTACGTTCATGGTGGTCGAGACCCCCGGAACCCAGTACAGCGAGAAATCCGCCCCCACCCATTGCGGCGTACTGTCCATGGTGAATCCGTGGTCTTCCACCACGGCTCGGAGCTCCTCGATGTTCAGCAGCGGCCGGAACTGGCCGTACCGCTGCCGCAACCGCAACCCCGCCGTACGACGTCTTGTCCGCCGGCTGCCTCTGGACAACCGGTGGTTCTGGGTACCGGCGTAGCCGCAGATCCACTCGGCGCTGCCGTGCTCGCGACTCCACCCGATCTCGACCAGTCCGTAGTCGGAGGTCGCGTACTCCCAGTCCGACTTGTTCATCCGGGGCTGCTCGTAGAAATGGTCGTCGCCCAGCACCTCTTGGACCGTGGCCAGATCGCTGGTCGCGTCGACCCCCAGGACCGTGCCGGTGATCGCGAGGCCGGCGAAGAAGTCCAGGTCGGTCGGGTGGGTCACGTAAGCAGCATCTCCGACTTCGCGATCGGCTGCACCTGGGTTTCGTCCACAGGTGCAGTCCGCGTCGGCCATTGGACGATCAGTACGGCGGCCAGCACCACCGCGCCGCCGATTCCCTGCACGGCGCTCAAGTGCTCATGGAAGACGAGCGCAGCGGCGACCACCGTGACGACCGGCTCGAGGATCGACAGGATCGACGCGACCGACGGCCCAACCCGAGCCATCCCGGCGAAGAACAGCAAGATCGCGGCGACCGTACTGACCAGCGACAGCGTCGCGAGCCACAACCAACCGGTTGGTTGGATAGCGCTGAGCTGTACGAGCGGGCCGCTACTCCCGCGGACGACCGCGGCGATCAGGAAGGTGCCGAAGGCGCCCACGCAGACCAAGGACGCGAGAGCGAGCGGCGGTACGGCGGCCGTCGTCCGATCGCCGACGAGGATGTAACAGGTGTAGACCACGGCCGCGCTGATCGCGAGCAGCGCACCGGTCAGGTTGAAGCGACCGGAAGACGCGCCGCTCAGGACCAGGCCGATCCCGGCCAGCGCCATCCCGAGCGCCCACATCCGCCGCCGGGACGCGCGTTCGCGACCGAGCATGATCGCGCCGACCATCACCAGGATCGGGTAGAGGTACAGCAGTAGCGCGACCAGTGACGCGTCGATCCGGGTCAGCGCGGAGAAGTACAGCCCGGCCTGAGCGGCGTACCCGAAGACGCCCATGCCGAGGCTGGTCAGCACCGCGCGCCGGGGGATACCGCGGAAAGCTCCCCGGGCCAGCGCGATCGTCAGCAGGACCAGGCCGGCCAGCCCGAACCGGACCAGGAGAAGGGCGTCGACCGACACGCCTTCGTCGTACGAGAGTTTGCCGAACACGGCCATCGCGCCGAAGGCGGCAGCGGAAAGGAGACAGAAGAGGGCGCCCACGGGAACGATGATCCGGGCTCTCAACTGTTCACGTCTATCACGGCTTCCTGGACAGGATCGTGTAGCTATCCTGAACAGATGCTCGACCTGCACAGACTCCGTCTCCTCCGCGAGGTCCACGACCGTGGAACTGTCCACGGCGCCGCCCGCGCACTCGGCTACACGCCCAGTGCCGTCTCCCAGCAGCTGTCGGTGCTCGAGCGCGAAGCCGGTACGCCGTTGCTCGAGCGGATTGGCCGTAACGTCCGGCTGACCCCGGCCGGTCACGTGCTGGTCCGCCATGCGGCGACTCTGCTGGAGGGCGTCGAGGCGGCCGAGGCCGAGCTCGCAGCTGTCGCGGCGGGTCGGGTAGCTGGCGTCGTACGGATCGCGTCGTTTCAGTCGGCGTTCCTGCGGATCGTGGCACCCGCCGTACAGGCACTGGCTGTCACGCACCCGAACATCCGGGTGGAGGCGACCGAGGGCGAGGTTGAGCAGGCCGTACCGGCCCTTCGGCTGCAGCAGCTCGACCTGGTGGTCGGTGACGAGTACGACGGTCAGCCGCGCTCGGTCCACGCGGACCTGCAGCGTGAGCCCTTACTGCGCGAGCACATCCGAGTAGTGCTCCCGGAGGACCACCCTGAGGCCGGTGCGGACCGAGTGAAGATCTCCCGGCTCGCTGACATCGCCTGGGCCGCCTGTCAGCCCGGTACTGGTCACCGCGAGATGCAGGTCCGCGTGTGCCGCGAGTACGGCGGGTTCGAGCCGGATCTGCGCTACGCCTCCGACGACTTCCTCATCCTGCTTGAGCTGGTGCGCACCACCGGTGCGGCGGCGCTGCTCCCCGATCTGGTCCTCCGCCACGGCACCCCGGGCGTCGTCGTACGGCGACCCGCTGAAGCGGACGTTGGCAGAGCCGTCTACCTGCTCACGCGTCGCGCCCGCACCCCACCGGTCGACGCTGTGGCCGAGGCGCTCCGAGAAGCCGCCCAGAGGGACTCTCACTGAGTGGAAGTTGGGATTGAAGGGCTCTGCCGCGGCTCCTACGGTGACGCCACCTAAGAGAGGGCAGCGACATGACGCTTCTGGATTCCGCCGACTGGTCGGGCAACGTCTTCAAGGCGGGGAGTTGGCAGCCCGGCAAGGGCGGCCAGTACGCCGTCATCGAGCCTGCCACCGGCGCGGAGCTCGGCCGGATGGGGCTGGCCGGTGTTGAGGATGTCGCCGAGGCCGGTCGGGCTGCGGCCGAGGCGCAGCGGGCGTGGGCCGCGCTTCCGCACCCGGCGCGTGCCGCGGTGATGCGCCGCGCCGGCGACCTTTGGCAGGAGCACGCCGAGGAGATTGCGGGCTGGAACACCCGCGAGGTGGGTGCAACCGGCGGGATCGTCGGCTTCTCCCTGCATATCGCCGCCGAGGAGTGCTACCAGGCGGCAGCGCTGCCCGGGCATCCGCTCGGTGAGGTGCTGTCGTCGGAGGAGCCACGCCTCTCGATGGCACGGCGGATGCCGGCCGGAGTCGTCACGGTGATCTCGCCGTTCAACGTGCCGATCATCCTCGGCATCCGCTCGGTCGCCCCGGCCCTTGCCCTCGGCAACGCGGTGATCCTCAAGCCGGATCCCCGGACGGCGGTCACCGGCGGAGCGCTGATGGCGCGCATCTTCGAGGAGGCGGGACTACCTCCCGGCGTACTGCAGATGCTGCCCGGTGGTGCGGAGGTCGGACAGGCACTGGTGACCGATCCGAACGTCCGCGTCATCTCGTTCACCGGCTCCACAGCCGTCGGCCGCCGGATCGGTGCGCTGGCCGGCGAGCACCTCAAGCGCGCCCACCTCGAGCTCGGCGGCAACTCCGCGCTGCTCGTCCTCGACGACGCCGACGTCGAAGCAGCCGTCAACCTGGCCACCTGGGGTTCGTTCTTCCATCAGGGCCAGATCTGCATGACGACCGGCCGCCACCTCGTCTCCGCCGGCGTGTACGACGATTTCGTGGAAGCCCTTGCTGCGAAGGCCGCGGCGCTGACAGTGGGGAACCCGGCCACCGAGGAAGTTGCCCTTGGCCCGGTGATCGATGCTGGTCAGCGCGACAAGATCCACGGTCTGGTCGGAACCTCAACGACCGATGGCGCCAAACTCGTTGCTGGTGGCACCTATGCCGATCTGTTCTACCGGCCGACCGTGCTGGCCGACGTACCGGTCGACGCCGCTGCCTTCACCGAAGAGGTCTTCGGCCCGGTCGCCCCGGTCACCAAGGTGAAGTCGGTCGAGGACGCCATCAGCCTGGCCGGCGCCAGCGAGTACGGGTTGTCACTCGGCATCGTCACCAAGGACGTGATGCGCGGCCTCGCCATCGCCGAGCAGATCCCCACCGGCATCGTGCACATCAACGATCAGACCGTGAGCGACGAGGCCAACGCCCCCTTCGGCGGAGTCCGCGCCTCCGGCACCGGCTCCCGCTTCGGCGGCGCCACCGCCAACATCGAAGCCTTCACCGAAACCCGCTGGATCACCCTCCGCGGCACACCCCCCACCTACCCCCTCTGATCACAACGTCCGAAAACACGCCGACCACGTACTGCGGATCTTCGGACGTTGCGCGGTGGCTGATCACAGCGTCCGAAAACACGCCGACCACGTGCTGCGGGGCTTCGGACGTTGTGGGTCAGGTGGTGATGCTGCGGCCGATGCCTTGGGCGGCTACTTGGAGGGCGGCGAGGAGGGCGGCTCGGTGGGAGCGGAGGTTGGGTACGACGAGGCCGACGGCGGCGACGACCGGGCCGTCGGGGCCGACGGGGCGGATGGGGACGGCGACTGAGCAGGCGCCGAGGGTCATCTCCTCGGTGGTGGTGGCGTAGCCGCGTTCGCGGATCTCGACCAACTGTCGGGCGAGGCGTCCCGGATGGGTGATCGTGTGCGGAGTGAAGCGGGTGAGCTGCTTCATCGCCTCCTCCTGTACGTCGTCTGGCGCGTACGCGAGCAGGACCTTGCCGACGCCAGTTGAGTGCAGCGGCAGATACGAACCGACCGTGCTGACCACGGGGACCGAGGCGCGGCCGGTCATCCGTTCCAGGTAGAGCGTCCGGATGCCCTCGCGGATCGCCAGGTGAACGGTCGCCCGGGTCGCCGCGTGGATGTCGTTCAGGAACGGGCCGGCCGTCTCGCGCAGGCCGCTCGGCAGGGGAGCGAGCAGGCCGACGCCCCACAGTTTGCGGGTGACGACGTACTGGCCGTCGGACTGCCGGGTGAGGGCACCGCCGGTGACGAGTTCGCCGATCAGGCGGTGGGTGGTGGGGAGGGGCAGGTTGGCGCGGGCGGCCAGCTCGGTGAGGGTGAGGCGGCGGTGCTGGTCGTCGAAGGCGAACAGGAGACTGAGCGCGCGGGAGACCACGGTCGCGCCCGGGGTGGAGACTCGGCCCGCCATCTCGGTGATCCTTCCACTCAGCGGAAGCCCATCGTGGCAGATGGAGCGCGCGGTGGCGACGATGAACGGGTGAACGAGCCTGCCGCGTCCCTGCCGACCCAGGCGCAGATCTCCGCCGAGATCGCCGCCGCCCCGTCCGGTCGTGCCGATCCGGTGCTCGGCTTCGCGCCGTACCGGAGCTCGTTGCTGCGGTTCCCGACCAAGGACCTGCGGCAGGCGGACCCCGAGGGTGCCGAGTTGCTCGCGCCCGTCTTCGGCGAGCACGACATCGACCCGCTCGAGGCCGATCTGACCATCCAGGCCGGCGGCGAGCCGATCGGCGAGCGGATGCTGCTCACCGGCCGGGTGTTGGACGGCGACGGCCGTCCGGTCCGGCATCAACTGGTCGAGATCTGGCAGGCGAACGCGTCCGGCCGGTACATCCACCAGCGCGACCAGCACCCGGCCCCGATCGACCCGAACTTCACCGGCGTCGGCCGCTGCCTGACTGATGCTGACGGCAACTATTCGTTCACCACGATCAAGCCCGGGCCCTACCCGTGGCGGAACCACCGCAACGCCTGGCGCCCGGCTCACATCCACTTCTCGCTGTTCGGCACCGACTTCACCCAGCGTTTCGTCACCCAGATGTACTTCCCGGGCGATCCGCTCTTCGGGCTCGACCCGATCTACCAGTCGATCACCGACCCGGCCGCGCGCGAACGCCTGGTCGCGACGTACGAACACGGCCTGTCCCAGCACGAATGGCTGCTGGGCTACCGGTGGGACATCGTCCTGACGGGATCGCACGCCACCCCGCTGGAGGACGAGAACCATGCCTGACCGTACCCCCGGCCAGACCGTCGGTCCGTTCTTCCACAACGCCCTCCCGTACGACGGCGATCGCGAGCTGATGCCGCTCGGTACCGGTATCCGCTTGCACGGCATCGTGTACGACGGTGCCGGGCAACCCGTTCCGGACGCGCTGATCGAGATCCGCCAGGCAGACGCCGCCGGTGTCGTCCCGGCCGTTTCCGGATCGTTGATACGTAACGGCGTTTTCACCGGCTGGGGTCGCTGCAGCACCGACCTGGCCGGCGAGTACTGGTTCTCCACGGTCGAGCCCGGCCCGGTCGACGGCGGTACGCCGTTCTTCGCGGTGACCGTGTTCGCCCGAGGGCTGCTCGACCGGTTGTTCACCCGGATCTACCTTCCCGACCCGTCCCGTGGAGACCGGCTCCTGGCCAGCCTCGACCCTGACGAGCAGGCTCGCATGACCGCGATCCGCGAGCCGGACGGTTCACTGCGCCTCGACCTGCACCTCCAGGGTGACAACCAGTCGGTCTTCCTGACCTACCCGAGGCACCAGTGAGCGACCTGCTGGAACCAGGTCGTCATCGCGCCGTCGGGCTCGGTGACGACGGGCTCTGGCGCGCGATGCTCGAGGTCGAGCGCGCCTGGCTCGCCGCCTTGGTTGCGCAGGGCAAAGCCACCGACCTCCACCTGCGTACCCTCACCGCAGCGATCGCGACTGACCTCCCTCGCCCAGCCCCGGAGACCATCGAGAACGCGGGGAGCCCGGTCGTCGAGCTGGTCCGGATCCTCCGATCGGCAGTCGACGAAGGTACCGCCCAACACGTCCACCGCGGGCTGACCAGCCAAGACGTCCTCGATACCGCGCTGATGCTGCTGGCCAAGGACGCACTCGGCCGCGCCGACACCTACCTCACCCTGACAGCGGCTTCGCTGGCCGAGCTCGCCCGAACCCATCGGGAGACAGTGATGGCCGGGCGGACGCTCACGCAGTACGCCGTACCGGTGACTTTCGGGCTGAAAGCGGCCCAGTGGCTGGTCGGCGTACTGGATGCGCGGGACGCGATCCGAGGCGCGCAGCTTCCCGTGCAGGTCGGGGGAGCTGCCGGGACGAGGTCGCTCCTGGGTGAGCTGACCGGCTCACCGGATGCGGTTATCGAGTCCTTCGCGACGGAACTCGGGCTGCTCCCCGCCCTGCCGTGGCAGACCCGTCGTACACCGATCACGCGGGTGGCCGACGTACTGGCGGAAGCTTGTGCGGCAGCCGGCGTCATTGCGAGCAACGTGTTGTTTCTGGGGCGTCCGGAGATCGGAGAGGTCCGGGAAGGGCGGTCCGCCGGGAAGGGGACGTCGTCGACCATGCCGCAGAAGGCCAATCCGGTGCTCAGTGTGTTGGTCCGCAGCGCCGCGTTGCAGGTGCCGCCGCTCGTCGGCCACCTGCACACCTGCAGCGCGTTAGCGACCGACGAGCGGCCGGATGGGGCCTGGCATGCGGAATGGCCTTCTTTTACTAGGGTTCTGACGCTCACCGTCACCGCGCTGTCCCAGACGGCGGATCTGCTCGGGGGACTGGAGATCGACGCGGCGGCGATGACTGCACGTGCCCAGCAGGCAGCTCCCGAGCTCCTCGCCGAGCGTGGCGGAGGGGGCGAACCTGCGGACTACCTCGGGTCGGCGACCTCCTTCGTCGATCAGGTGCTGGCGAGGTGGGACCGTGGTTGAGCTGACCTGCACCGACTTCGGCGGCTCCGGCGATCTGCTGATCGTCGGCCCGTCGCTGGGTACCTCGGTCGAGGCCCTGTGGAGCGCGTGTGTCTCAGGGCTGACCAAGTCCTTCCGAGTCGTCGGCTGGGACCTGCCCGGGCACGGCCGCAGCGCGCCGGCGACCGGGTTCGATCTGGCAGACCTCGCCGACAGCGTCCGCAAAGTCGGGGCTGAGCTCACTACCGGCAACGCCCGGTACGCCGGTGTGTCGGTAGCCGGTGCCGTCGGATTCGCACTCGCCGTCGACCCTGGGCCGTTCACCGCGATCGCGACCCTGGCGGCCGCGGGGAAGATCGGCGAGCCCGGTCCTTGGTATGAGCGCGCCGACCTGGTCCGGACGGCATCGACATCGGCGTTGATCGCAGGCTCGGTCGAGCGCTGGTTCGGCCCGGGGTTCACCGATCGCGATCCGCGGACCGCCGGGCGGTTGCTCGACAGTCTCACCGATGCGGATGCCCGGTCATACGCCGCGACCTGTGAGGCGCTCGCCCGGTTCGACGTACGGGATCGGCTGGGTGCCGCGACGGTACCGGTCCTGGTGACCGCGGGTCGCCACGATCGCGTCGTACCGCCGGAGCTGGCTCGGGAATCGGCGGATCGGTTGCCCGCGGCAACGTCGTACGTGTTCGAAGGGAGTGCGCACCTGCCGCCGGCCGAGGAGCCGACCGCGGTGGCCTCCGTCCTGACCGAGTACTTCCAGCGAGGTGGGCGATGAGCGATCCGACGTACGACGCCGGGATGCAGGTGCGTCGCGAGGTGCTGGGCGATGAGCACGTCGACCGGGCCGAGTCGGCCAAGACCGCACTGACCGCCGACTTCCAAGAGCTGATCACGAAGTATGCCTGGGGTTCCATCTGGACCCGGCCCGGGCTGGACCGCCGGATGCGGAGCGCGATCACCATCACCGCGTTGATCGCGCACGGGCACTGGACCGAGCTGCCGATGCACCTGCGGGCCGCGCGCCGGAACGGGTTGAGTGTCGAGGAGATCACCGAGGTGCTGCTGCAGTCGGCCGTGTACTGCGGGGTGCCCGCCGCCAACCACGCCTTCGCGATCGCGCAGGAGGTACTGAATGACTGAGGTGACGCGTACCCAGGTCGGGATCGTGGGCGGTGGGCCGGCTGGGCTGATGCTCTCGCACCTGCTCGCGCTGGCGGGGATCGATTCGGTCGTGGTCGATCGTCGTACCCGCGAAGAGATCGAGAACACGGTTCGCGCCGGGATTCTCGAGGACGACAGCGTCCGGCTGCTGGTCGAGACCGGGGTCTCCGATCGGGTGCACCGCGAGGGAATCGCGCACGACGGCATCGTGCTCCGGTACGGCGGCGCGAGTCACCGGATCGACTTCAAGGGACTGGTCGGGGCGGCGTCGTGGTTGTATCCGCAGACCGATGTGTTCATCGACCTCGCGAATGCTCGCGCTCGGGACGGTGGTGATGTGCGGTTCGGGGTTGCCGACACCCGCGTTGTCGACGTCACCTCGGACCGGCCCGGAATTCTGTTCTCGGCCGATGGGGTCGAGCACGAGGTGCGGTGTGAGTATCTCGTCGGGGCGGACGGATCGCATTCGATGTGCCGGCTGGAGGTTCCGGAGGACCTGCGGCAGCATTACGTGCGCGAGTATCCCTTTGCCTGGTTCGGGATTCTGGCCGAGGCGCCGAAGAGTGCGCCGGAGCTGATCTACACGCACTCGCCGCGCGGGTTCACGCTGATCAGTCAACGCACGGACACCTTGCAGCGGATGTACTTCCAGTGCGATCCCGACGAAGACGCCGACTCCTGGTCGGACGACCGGATCTGGTCCGAGCTGCAAGCCCGCGTGGCCGGCCCCGACGGTCTGACCCTGCACGAGGGGCCGATCACCAGCAAGACCGTCCTCCGCTTCCGCAGTTTCGTCGCCGAACCCATGCGGTACGGACGCCTCCTGCTCGCCGGCGACGCCGCCCACACCGTCCCACCCACCGGAGCCAAAGGCCTCAACCTCGCCCTGGCCGACGTCCGGGTCCTCGCCGAGCTTCTCGAACGGACGCTCACTGGCGACGATGCCCTGGACGAATACGGTCCCCGTGCCCTGGCCCGTGTCTGGAAAGCCCAGCACTTCTCCTACTGGATGACCAGCATGCTCCACACCATCCCCGGCGCCAACGCCTTCGACCTCCGCCGCCAGCTAGGCGAACTCGACGCCGTCACCACCTCCACCGCCGGTTCCACCTACCTGGCCGAGACCTACACCGGCTGGCCTAGAGGGTCGCGATAGCGGTGATGCTGATGGCCAGGCCTACTACGTAGGTGCCTAGGGCACCTATGTCGCGGAGGGGTCCGTGCGCGGCGAGGGTCTTGGCGGTCAGCATGCCGATGGCGTGGGTGGTGCGGACGACCAGGGCGGCGATGGCCAGCGCGTCTACGAGCCAGCTGTCGGACAGCATCGAGCAGACCAGCAGCAGGACGAGCATGGTCGGGATGTACTCGGCAGCGTTGCCATGAGCCCGTACGGCGATCAGTAGCGGATCTGCAGGGTCTGATGGGGCCTGGTTGCCGGCGCCGCGCAGGGCTCGGTGACGGGTGACGTTGGCGCCGAGCAGGAAGAGTAGGACACCGAGCAGGCCCATGCAGATGGTGGTGATGGTGGTCATGCGAAGACTCCCGTGGTGAGGTGCTGGACGATGGACTGGCTGAGGGTGGTGCCGAGGAGGGCGTCGGTTTTGTGCATGCCGCCGGGGCAGGTGACGTTGACCTCGATCAGGCGGCCGCCGATCACGTCGGCGCCGGCGATGGTGAGGCCGTGCTGGACGAGGATCGGCCGCAGCGCGGCGGCGATCGCCTCGTCGGCGGCGTCGATCGGCGCGATGGCGACCGGCGGGCCGATCCGGAAGTCACTGGCATCCGGCCGGCGCAGGACCGCACCGACGATCTCCCCGTTGAGCAGGAAGAGCCGTTTGTTGCCATGCGCAACAGCAGGCAGATACTCCTGGGCGATCACCTGCCGGCGCCCGCCACGAGTGGCCGACTCCAGCAACGACAGCGCGGAGTGGTCGTCGTGCGCCAGCCAGACATCAAGGCCGGCGAATCCGTCGACCGGCTTGACGATCGCGGTACCGACGCGAGCGACGAAGGCGCGCAGCGCGACGACGGACGTGCCGACGTAGGTGGACGGGCACAGCGAGGGGAACCGTAGGGCGATGAGCTTCTCGTGGACCGCGCGGATCCCGTCCGGCCGGTTGATCACCCGGGTACCCGCCAGATCCAGCAGGTACGTCGTGTGCAGGTACCGCTCGTCGACCGGCGGATCGATCCGCAGCTGCGCGACCAGGAAGTCGGCGACGTCGACCAGGCCGACCTCCAGTTCGTCGTACCAGGTGGGGTCGACGATCCACCGGTGATCGTGCCCGGGCCGGCGCGGACGGAGTCGGATGCGATGCGCGCGAACCTGCAGGCGGCCGTCGATGACGGCGAGCTCTTCCGGCTGGCAGCACCACACCTCGTGGCCGAGGTCCTGGGAGGCGGCCATGAGGCCGATGGTCGCGTCGACGTCGGCCTGCAGCCCGACGAGTGGGTCGGTGATGAACAGGATGCCGTTCATGCGACCAGCTCCAGGTCGAGTTCACCGGCTGCGGCGGCCCGCCACTGGGAGGCGAGCTCACCCCGACTCGGTTCGAGCGCCCGCAACACGCTGCGGCGGTGCGTGGCGTCGTACATCAGACTGGTGAGCGCATTGATGACGCGGCCGATGGCGAAGGGTTCCTGTGCGTCGAGGAAGCGGACCTCCAGGTACGTCGATCGCGGCCGCACCGGCGGGAACATCGTGGTGAGATGCTCGCCCGGGCCGCCGGCCGTGAAGACCGCAGCGCCTGCGGCGAAGGCGGTGTAGGCGGCGATCGGGTCGTCGCCCACGAGCAGCCGATCGTCGAAGCCGGTTCGCGCCGGATCGGCATCCAGCCAGGTACTGAGCCGGCCGTGCGGGCCTGAACTCCGCGCGAACCGAGCGGCGAGATACGGCCCGGCGAGATTGAGGACTCGCCACTGCTCGAGCCCGGCTCGCCCCGGCCACCAGTCGAGGCAGACCTGTGTGGAGGCGGTACGGCGCATCATCCGGCGACCGGCAGGGCCGATCGAGTCGAAGTGACGGTGCATCGCGACGTACCGCGGGCTGGTGAGCTGCAGCGGCACCTCGTGCTCGGGCCGCGGGTCGACCGGCAGCGCGTAGATGGTGAGGTGGGCCGCGGCGAGGTGACTGGCGATGTCGTCCACCATCGTGCGGACCTGGCCGACCGGGTCGAGAGTGCACGGCAGGCTCAGTTCGAGCTGCCCACCCGGTTCGAATCCCAGGTACGGCGCCGCGATCGCGCCGGCCGCGGCACGTCGTACCCGCTCGATCGGTACGGCGGCGCCCGTGGTGGCGTCGGCGACCAGGAACTCCTGCTCGACGGCGACCCGGACACTCCGGCGCCGGCCCCGCGCAAACAGCTCCGCCACCAGCGGGTGCAGTTCCTTCGGTTTCATGGTCGCTCCTGATACTGTAAGGATTCCTGTCGAAATAATGGAAGGAATCCTTACGAGTGTCAAGCCCTGACCTGCCCCGACCCGACCGCAAGCCGTTCATCGCCCTGGTCGACCGTGCGAACCGGGCGCTCCAGGTGGACATGGTGCGCGAGATGGGCCGGCGCGGCTTCCCGAAGGCGAAGCAGGCGCACAACGCGGTCTTCGCCACCCTGCAGTGGGAGGGATCGCGCTCGGCGGACATGGCGACCCGGGCCGGGATGACCCGGCAGTCGATGGGTGAGCTGGTCCGCGAGATGGTTGCCCTGGGCATCCTTGAGATGCGCCCGGATCCGGAGGACGGCCGAGCCAAGCTGGTCACCTACAGCGAGCTCGGTCAGAAGGTGGTGGCCGACGGGTTCCAGCGCCTTCGTGAACTGGAAGACCGCTTCGCCGAAGAGTTCGGTCCGGAGGAATACGACATCGCTCGCGATGTGCTCGCCCGCGTCGCCGACGTACTGGACCGCTGGGCTGACGAGTGAGAATTCGACTGTCGGCAACGCGTCCGCTGCCGACAGCCCCCCTCGGGTGGTGCGGGTTTCAGCTCTTGCTGTAGTCGCAGGCCGCGATCGCCGCTTCGCCCTTGGCGGTAGCGGTCTTGACCTGCTTGCCGTCGACCTCGATCACGCAGGTCAGCGTGCCCTTCTGGTCGATGCTGTTCTGTGCCGACACCTGGTAGACCGGGAAGTCCGTCTTGATCTTCAGGGTCTTCGTCCACGGTACGGCGGTGCCGGTCGACTGCTCGGTGGTCGTCGAACCGTCCGTCGTGTAGGTCAGATCGGCCTTCTTCGACGTACCGCTGATCTTGTAGACGACCGTGTGTTCGGTGTTGCCCGTCGCGGCCGCACTGCAGCCGGTGATGCCGACGGCAACGATTCCGGCGGCCGCCACGATCAGGTGCTTGGTGTTGAGCTTCATGATGTTCCTTCGGGTCAGGGGACCTTGTCGAAACCTCGGACGGGCCCTTGCAGGCAACGGATCCCACGGATCTGCGGAGTTATCGATCCGTTGTCCAGTGGTCTAAACCAACGTGTCGGGAATAGTTGACATGTCGGGAATCTCCGACGTATTGTCCAGGCATGACGGATGCGTTCGCGGCGCTTGCCCACCCGGTACGGCGTCGGTTGCTCGAGCTGTTGGTGAATGGACCACGGACTGCCGGGGATCTGGCGGCGCAGTTCGAGTTGAGCCGGCCTGCGGTGGCCGAACACCTCAAGATCCTGCGCGATGCGGAGTTGGTGCGGGACCGGGCCGAGGGGCGCGAGCGGCACTACTCGCTCGATGGCGCGCCGCTGGCTGTGGTCACCGAGTGGCTGCATCCGTTCGAGCAGTACTGGCGGCCGCGACTGCGGGCGCTGGCGGATCTTGCGGAAGAGTTGGAGGGTTCGGATGAGTGAGACGGCCATCGTGGTGGATCAATTCGTGGCGGCGGCACCGGAGCGGGTGTGGCGGGTGCTGACCGAGCCGGAGCTGCTGGGCCAGTGGTGGGCGCCGGGCGATGTCGCGCCGGTCGTCGGTCATCAGTTTCACCTGCAGATGCCGAAGTGGGGCGAGATCGCCTGCGAGGTCACGCACGTCGATCCGCCGACCCGCTTCATCTACACCTTCAATGGGGACTGGACGCTGGATTGGCGGCTCAGCCCGGAAGGCCGAGGGACTCGGTTGTTCCTCGAGCACTCCGGCTTCGATCTCGACAATCCCCAGCACCGCAACGCGTTTGAGCGCATGGGTCCAGGATGGCGGGACACCGTACTGCCGAAGCTGGCCAAGGTTGCGACCGAGCTCACACCCCAGAAGCTGGCCTGAAGCTGTCAGAAACGTCCGCCGGACCCGTCGGGCTGGGACAATGCGGGCATCGACTAGAGCTGGGGGTGCTCGATGCGAACTTATCGCGTCATAGCCGGTGTCACTGGGGTTGTCGGAGTGCTCGGGGCGGTGGGGAGTCAGGTCGCGACGGTGAGCGCCGACCGGACGTTCGCGACGACCTCGACGGTTGCGCAGAGCCTGATCTCGATCGGGGTGCCGTTCATCGGTGCGGTCGCGGGGGCCCGGCGCGAGAAGTCGTTGTACAAGCTGGCCTTCGGGTACGCCGTGGGGATGGCGGCGCTCGGGTTGATCGCGTCGATTCTTGTTGTGCTGTTGGTGCCGTCGACCTCGAACGACCTGTGGCAGCATGCGCCGATGATCGTCATCGGCTCGTTCGTGACGCAGCTCGTCGCGCAGTCGCTCGGCACCGGGTTCGGGTTGTTGACCGGGCGCGGGGTGATCGCGTCGATCCTGACGATCGTGCCGCCGCTCGGTGTGTACTTCGTGCTGGCCGCGATCGGACCTGGGGTACGGCGACTGACGCCGTACGGGTCGGCTCAGTTGTGGTGGAAGGGCACGTTCAGTGGTGCGGACGTGCTGCCGTTCCTCGTGATGGTGGCGATCTGGGGTGTCGCGCTCAACGTCCTGGGACTTTACGTCGCGCGTTCGCGACCAGCCTGACGACGATCCCGGTCACGAACGCCGCGACGCCCAGGATGCCGATGATCCCGAAGGCCCAGGTGCCTGCGGTGTTCGTGGCGTCGTGGTGGCGCAGGCCGATCTGGGTGCCGAGTTCGCTGAGCTTGAACTCGTCCACCGCGTCGATGGTGCCGTCGTCGGCCGCCATGCCGGCCGCGACCCGCAGGATCTCCTGGCGTTCGGCGTCGGTGTAGCCGCCTTCCGGCGTACCGGAGCAGGGGAGTTCCTTACCGCTCGTGCGGTCGACGAAGAGCACGGTCGGCTTGCACGCCGGCAGCCGTCCGGAGGCGGCCGGGTCGGCGACCATGATCTGATAGCTCAGCTTGGTCGCCGAGTCGGTCACCATCGCGCCGACCAGTCCGATGACCGCTGCCAGGGCTCCGCCGATCAGCAGCCGCTTGGCGGTACGTCGTACATCCATTCGCCGAGGGTCTCACCCGTACCGGGAAGCTGGCGAGACATGACAGCAACCGGTCGTCAGGGCAGGGTGTTGCCGGCGGAGGTGTAGAGGCGGTACCACTCTTCGCGGGTGAGTCGGATCGCGGCGCCGGCGGCGGCGTCCTGGACCCGGCTCGGCGTCGTGGTGCCGATGACGATCTGCAGGTTGGCGGGGTGCCGGGCCAGCCAGGCGATCGCGATCGCGTCCGGAGACGTGTTGCGGGCGCTCGCGAGTTCGTCGAGGGCGTCGTTGAGCGCCGGGTAGTTCTCCCGGTCGCCGATGAACACGCCACCGTTGTTGGGTGACTGCACGGAACCCCAGGTCTGGATGGTCATGTCGTGCAGCCGGCTGTAGTCGAGGATGCCGAGATCGCGATCGGCCGACTGCTCGAGACCCATGATGTTGGCGGCCAGGCCCTGGGCGACCAGCGCGGCGTTCGTGATGCTGAACTGGAGCTGGTTCGCGACCAGCGGCTGCTGGACCGACTTGCGCAGCAGCTCGATCTGACCGGGCGTGTGGTTCGAGACGCCGAACGCGCGCACCTTGCCCGCGCCGTGCAGCTCGTCGAACGCGGCCGCGACCTCGTCCGGCTCGACCAACGTGTCCGGACGGTGGATCAGCAGTACGTCGAGGTACTCGGTCCGCAACGCGGTCAGCGACTGCTCGACACTCGACAGGATGTGCTCGCGGGACGAGTCGAAGAAGCCCGACCGGATCCCGACCTTCGACTGCAGCAGGATCTGGTCCCGCTCGGACTCCGGCACCGGATGCGCCTCGCCGTACCGCTGCTCGCAGCCGTGCGGCCCGCCGTAGATGTCGGCGTGGTCGAACATCGTCACGCCGGCGTCGCGCGCGGTCCCGACGAGTGTGCGGATCTCCTCGTCGGTCTTGTCCTTGATCCGCATCAGCCCGAGCACGACCTGCGACGCAGTGGTCCCGTTCATGTCAATCGTTGTCACGTTGCGACCCTAGTCCTCGTCCGGCTTCGGCGGCAGCGTCGGGTAGTCGACGATCGGGTAGAGACCGACGGTGAACCCGTACGTCGTGTCGCCGGCGCGCGGGAGTCTGTCGAACTCGAGGATCAGGTCGTGGACGCCGGCCCAGAACTCGGCGGCGCGTTCCTCGGGGATCCGGGCGTGCCGGATGAACGAGCGGAGCCGGCCCTCGTCGTACGCGGATCTGGACTCCTCGGCGGCGACCTCGAAGTCGTTGAAGTCCTCGGGTAGGCCCTGGCGGCCGAGTCCGACGTAGAACGCCCGCGCGGCGCGGCCGTAGAACCGCTCCTCGATCGCGCGCACCTTGCGGGTCCGGACGATGCGCAGGATGCCGGCGTCGGTGAGCACCTTCACGTGGTGGGCGACCGTGCTCTTCGGCCGTTTGACCGCGGTGGCCAGCTCGGTGACGGTCGCGGCCCGCTCATGCAGGAGACCGAGGATCGTCGTCCGGAGGGGGTCGGCGATCGCCCGCACCTGCTCCGCGGTGGTCAGCTCGATCGTCTCCGCGAGCTCGTAATCCGGCACTTGACTGTTGCCCGTCACGATCGAACATACTAGCATCGTCGATTGTTCGAGATATTTGGATCATTGGAGCGGATCATGACCGAGGTTGTCCTGTACCACCACGCGCAGGGGCTCACCGACGGGTTGAAGGCCTTCGCCGAGGAACTCCGCCAGGCCGGGCACACCGTCCACCTGCCCGACCTCTACGCCGGGAACACGTTCGACAACCTTGACGACGGCATGGCGTACGGCAAGAGTGTCGGCTTCGGTAACCTGCTCGAGGCCGGCGTCGCCTACGCCCAGGACCTGCCCGAAAACGTCGTGTACGCAGGCTTTTCGATGGGGGTCATGCCCGCGCAGCAGCTCACGCAGACCCGCGCCGGCGCGCTCGGCGGCCTCTTCTTCCACTCCTGCATCCCGGTCTCGGAGTTCAGCCAGGCCTGGCCGGCCGGGGTGCGCGCGCAGATTCACGCAATGGACGAGGACCCGTGGTTCACCGAGGAAGACGGTGACCTGGCGTCGGCTCAGGCCTTGGTCAAGGCGAACCCGAACGACGCGGAGCTGTTCCTCTACCCCGGCAAGACGCACCTCTTCGCCGACTCCTCGCTGTCGGACTACAACGAGGAGGCGGCGAAGCTGCTGATGACCCGCACCCTGGAGTTCTTGGGCTGAAGGGTTACGCGGTCGCCTCGACGGCGACCGGCTCGGCGGCGTCCGCGGTGGACCGGGTGGGGATGCAGGCGGCGATGGCGAGGGCGACCAGGGCGGCGCCGGCGCCGATGATGAGGACGGTGCGGAAGCCGTTCTGGGACGGCAGGGTGTAGCCGCCGAGGTTGATGGTGAGCTGGGCGAGGATGACGCCGGCGACCGCGCTGGAGACCGAGGTGCCGATCGAACGCATCAGGGTGTTGAAGCTGTTGGCGGCGGCGGTCTCCGAGACCGGTACGGCGGACATGATGAGCGCGGGCATCGCGCCGTACGCGAGGCCGATGCCGGCGCCGATCAGGAGCGAGACCAGGACGATCTGCCAGACCTGGCTCATCAGGATGCTGCCGACGCCGTAGCCTGCGGCGACCACGACGGCGCCGAGCATCAGCGTCACCTTGGGTCCACGCGCAGCCGAGATCTTCGCGGACAGCGGCGCGGTGACGAGCATGACGAGACCGGACGGGCCCATCACCAGACCGGACGCGAGCATCGACTGGCCGAGTCCGAAACCGGTTGCCTTCGGCATCTGGAGCAGCTGCGGTACGACGAGCGACATCGCGAACATGGCGAACCCGAACACCATCGACGCCAGGTTCGTCAGCAGTACCTGCGGTCGCGCGGTGGTGCGGAGGTCGACCAAAGGCTCGCTGGTACGGCGTTCCCACCATCCCCACCCGAGGATCGCGACGACCGCCAGCGCGAACAGCGCCAGGACCCGAGTGCTGCCCCAGCCCCAGTCGCCGCCCTGAGAGATTGCCAGCAGCAACGAAATCAGGCCGATCGACAGACCGACCCCACCCAGTACGTCGAAGCGCCCGCCGGACCGGACCGCGGACTCGGGGACGAACCGCAGTACCAGGCCGAAGATGACGATGCCGAGTCCGGCCGACACCCAGAACAGTGCGTGCCAGCTGACGTTCTCGGCCAGCAAGGCGGCAGCGGGCAGTCCGAGTGCGCCACCGACTCCGAGGGACGCGCTCATCTGGGCGGTCGCCGTACCGAGGCGTTCGGACGGCAGTTCGTCGCGCATGATGCTGATCCCGAGCGGGATCACGCCGGAGGCGAAACCCTGCAGGGCACGGCCGACGACGAGCGGGATCAGTGAGCTGCTGAGTGCCGCGACGATCGAGCCGGTGATCAGCAGGCCGATGCTGATCAGCAGCATCCGGCGCTTGCCGTACATGTCGCCGAGCCGGCCCATGATCGGCGTCGCGACTGCGGCCGCGAGCAGGGTGGCGGTGATGGCCCAGGCGGTCGAACCGGCCGACGCATGCAGGAGCCGGGGCAGTTCGGGGATGACCGGGATGACCAGGGTCTGCATCAGCGCGACGGTGATGCCGGCGGATGCGAGCACCGGGACGACGGCTCCAGCACGCACGGGCGGAGCCGCAGGGACAGCGGACATCGGGATGCCTCCGAGGGGACGGATAAATAGTTGGTTTCTGCAACCAAAGACTAAGTCAGGCAGTTGACTTAAACAAGATCGCGAGGCAAGGTGGGAGGAGATCAACGCGGAGGTGATGTCTCGTGACCGAACGTGACCTAATCGACTATCCGATGCCTCCGGTGGCCGCTGTCGAGCCACCGGCCGAGTGGGAAGAGCTCCGTCAGCAATGTCCGGTGGCGCACGTCCGGCTGCCGAGCGGTGACCAGGCCGCGCTCCTCACCCGGTACGACGACGTCCGCCAGGTGCTCGCGGATCCGCGCTTCGGCCGGACCACGCAGGCCGAGGGGGCCGCGCGGATCTCGGCGGAGGGGTCGAGCGGCGTGTTCGATCGCAAGGAGCCGTCGCCGATCCCGCAGTCCGGTGACGGGCACCAGCGCTGGCGCCGGATGCTCACCAAGTGGTTCACCACGAAGCGGATGGCCGCCCTGCGTCCGCGGATCGAGGCGATGGCCGATCAGCTCATCGACGAGATGATCTCGAGCGGTCAGCCGGCCGACCTCAAGGCCGCCTTCGGGTACCCGCTGCCGGTCTGGGTGATCTGCGATCTGCTCGGCGTCCCCAACGACGACCGCGAGCACTTCTCGCACTGGTCCGACACCTTCCTCAGCCTCAGCCGCTACAAGCCGGCCGAGATCGACGCCGCACAGGCGGAGTTCACCGCCTACATGACCGAGCTCGTCGAGGCCAAGCGCAAGCAGCCGGGCACCGACCTGCTGAGCGACCTCATCACCGGCGCGGATGCGGCGGGGGAGAAGCTCAGCGCGGAGGCACTCGTTGCCACCGGCAAGGGTTTGCTGATCGCCGGACACGAGACCACCACCAACATGATCGGCAAGATGATGGCGATGCTGCTCGCCGACCGGTCCCGGTGGGAGCAGTTGGTCGCCGATCCGTCGCTGGTGCGGACGGCCGTCGAGGAGATCCTCCGGTACGACGCCAATCCCGGCTTCGGTCTGACCCGGTACCTGGACGAGGACGTCGAGGTACCGAGTGGTGGCGTGCTGCCCGCGGGGACGACCGCGATTTGCAATATGGCCGCGGCGAACCGGGACGAGAGCGTCTTCACCGATGCGGCCGAGCTCGACCTGACTCGGAGTCCGAACCTTCACATCACGTTCGGCGCCGGACCGCATTCGTGCGTCGGACAGTCGTTGGCCCGGACCGAACTCCAGGTTGTGCTCGAGGTGCTGCTGCGTCGCCTGCCCACGCTCGCGCTCGCCGTACCGGTCGCAGAACTGCCGCCGGTCGAGGGTTTGCTCGTCGGTGGACTGCGGGAAGTCCCGGTGGTCTGGTGATGATGATGGCCAAGACCGTCCGGACCGACAAGGCGTCGGCGACCCGTGAGCTGATCCTGGACACGGCCGAGCGGATGTTCGCCGAGCGCGGGATCCACGAGGTCTCGAACCGGCAGATCAGTGAGGCGGCCGGGCAGGGCAACAACACCGCGGTCGGGTACCACTTCGGCACCAAGACCGATCTGATCCGCGCCATCCTGCGCCGGCACTCGTCGGCGGTCGAGGAGCGTCGCGCGGAGATGGTCGCGGCGGTGCAGGGCAGTCGCGAGCTGCGGGACTGGGTCGAGTGCCTGGTCCGCCCGTCGACCGACTACCTGGCGTCGCGCGGCGTGCCGACCTGGATGGCGCGGTTCAACGCCCAGCTGATGACCGATCCGGCGTTGCGCGAGGAGGTCTTCAACGAGGTCCTGATCCCGGGGTCGATGCTGAAGATCATCGACGCCCTCAACGAGTGCATCGGGGAGCAGTCGATGCCGGTGCGGATGGAGCGCGGCACGATGGCGCGGATCCTGATCATCCAGATGATCGCGGACCACGAACGCGACCTGGCCGAGGGGCGCGCGACCGCGCGGACCAGTTGGCACGACATGGCGACCGGCCTGATCGACGGCATCGTCGGGATCTGGACCGCGCCGGTGACCCGATGAGCGTTTTGATTGTGGGCGCGTCGGCGGCTGGGTTGTCGACGCTGGAAGCCTTGCGTAGGCAGGGTTATCAGGAGTCGATCACGGTGCTCGGTGCCGAGACGCACCTGCCGTACGACCGGCCGCCGCTGTCCAAGCAGTACCTGGTCGGCGACTGGGACGAGGTACGGACCCGGCTGCGGCCGGAGGAGATGCTCGCGAAGCTCGGTGCCGACTTCGTTCTCGGCGATCCGGCCCGTGCCTTGGATGTGGATCGGCGCGTGGTGAGCACCGAGTCCGGTCGCGAGCTTTCGGCCGACTCGATCGTCATCGCCACCGGCCTCCGCGCTCGCATGCTGCCAGGACAGGCGGCTCTCGCCGGCGTCCACGTACTCCGCACGCTCGGCGACGCCGACGCGCTCCGCCAAGACCTGGTGGGTTCTCCCCAAGTGGTTGTTGTCGGGGACGGCGTGCTTGGCGCCGAGATCGCTGCCACTGCTCGCAAACTGGGTTGCTCCGTCACCATGGCGGGACCGCAGTCGGCTCCGCTGGAGAGTCAGTTCGGAACGATCGTCTCCGGGCTGTTGGCTGAGCTGCACACCGCCGAGGGTGTCGATCTGCGATTGGGTACGGCGGTCAGTGGGCTGACGTCGGCGAGTGGCCGGGTGACCGGCGTACAGCTGGCGAACGGTGACCATCAGCCAGCCGATGTCGTGGTCGTCGCGCTCGGAGCGACTCCGGCTACGGAGTGGTTGGCGGACAGTGGGCTGACTCTCGACAACGGTGTGGTGTGCGATGCGCAATGCCGGGCGGCTGACGGGATCTATGCCGCCGGTGATGTCGCGCGGTGGCGCCACGACGAGCTGGACACCCTGCTCCGCCTGGAGAATCGGACCAACGCGACCGAGCAGGCCGCCTGTGTCGCGGCCAACATCCTCGGCGAGAACCGTTGCTACACCCCGATTCCGTACTTCTGGACCGATCAGTTCGCGACCAAGATCCAGGTCCACGGCATCCCGGGCGCCAACGCCGAGGTCGTTGTCGCCGAGGGCGCACTCGACGAGCGCCGGTTCGTCACCCATTACCGCCGCGACGGCCGCACAGTCGCCGTACTCGGCTGGAACATGCCCAAACAAACCCGTCTGCACCGGGCACACCTGGTGCACGTGTGAACCCTCGCTGGGGAAGGGGAACGTGATGACAGCAACTCATCAAGCTCCGGAGTATCCGATGGCCCGTGCCGCCGGCTGCCCGTTCGATCCGCCGCCGAAGCTGCGCGAGCTGCAGGAGGAGGCGCCGCTGACGAAGGTGGACGTCTTCGGCCAGACCGCCTGGATGGTCACCCGGTACGACGACCAGCGGCGGCTGATCGGTGACCCGCGGATCAGCTCGGACATCTACAAGCCGGGGTATCCGGCCGGCAACCGGATCCTGCCGCGCCAGGACGACGACACCGGGATCGGCTTCATCCTGATGGACGATCCCGATCACGCCCGGATGCGCCGGATGGTGACCGCGCCGTTCATGATCAAGCGCGTGGAGGCGATGCGCCCGCAGGTGCAGCAGATCGTCGACGACCTGATCGACGAGCTGCTGGCCGGGCCGAAGCCGGTCGACCTGGTGCAGGCGTTCGCGTTGCCGATCCCGTCGCTGGTGATCTGCCAGCTGCTCGGCGTTCCGTACGAGGACCACGACTTCTTCCAGAAGAACAGCAGCATCCTGCTCCGGACCAGCGCCTCGATCGAGGAGCGGACCAAGGCGCGCGGCAACATCGGCGGCTACCTGAACGACCTGATGGGCGACAAGATCGCCAACCCGAAGGACGATCTCCTGTCCGGGCTGGCCGAACGGGTCACCGCTGGTGAACTGACCCGCAAGGACGCGGCCGGAATCGGTGTCCTGCTGCTGATCGCCGGTCACGAGACGACCGCGAACATGATTGCCCTCGGCACCCTCGCACTGCTCGAGCATCCCGACCAGCTCGCCAAGCTGCGCGACACCGACGACCCGAAGCTGATCTCGTCGGCGGTCGAGGAACTGCTGCGCTACCTGACCATCACCCACCAGGGCCGCCGCCGCGCGATCCTGGAGGACATCGAGTTCGACGGGCAGATCCTGAAGGCCGGCGAAGGGGTGATCTTCCCCAACGACATCGCCAACCGGGACCCGGAGATGTTCCCGGACCCCGACACCCTCGACGTCACCCGGGACGCACGCCGGCACATCGCCTTCGGCTTCGGCGTACATCAGTGCCTTGGGCAACCACTGGCGCGGATGGAGCTGCAGGTCGTCTACGGCACCCTCTACCGCCGGATCCCGACGCTGCGCCGCGCCGTCGAGCTCGACGACGTCCCGTTCAAGCACGACGGCGGCGTGTACGGCGTCTACTCGCTCCCGGTCACCTGGTAACCAGAAAGCAGGCACACCCATGAAGGTCATCGTCGATCAGGACAAGTGCGTCGCCTCCGGCCAATGCGTCACGGCCGCGATGGACGTCTTCGACCAGCGGGACGAGGACGGCATCGTCGTCCTCCTCACCGACAACCCGCCCGAATCCCTCGCCGCCGACGTCCACCAGGCCGCCGCCGTCTGCCCCGCCCTGGCCATCGTCGTCGAGGACTGACCCCACCCGGGGCCTTGAACACATCGTGGTGGGCGTGAACAGGTAATACCGTGTTCACGCCCACTGCGGCACGTGCCCGGCGTAGGTTTGGGGGGTGCGGGAGTTCAGGGTTGTGGTGGCGGAGGCGGAGGTTGCGGGGCTGCGGGAGCGGCTTCGGGGGACTCGGTGGGCTCGGGAGTTGCCGGGGGAGGGGTGGGCGCGCGGCGTACCGGTTGAGTACTTGCGATGGGTGGTTGAGCGGTGGATCGAGTTCGATTGGCGGGCTTGGGAAGCGCGGCTGAATGGCTATCCGCAGTTCGTGACGCGGATCGACGAGCAGGACATTCATTTCCTGCACGTGAGGTCGCCCGAGCCTGATGCGTTGCCGTTGGTGCTCACGCACGGGTGGCCGGGGTCGGTGGCCGAGTTCCTGCCGATCCTTGGGCCGCTGACTGACCCCACCGCGTACGGCGGTGATCCGCGCGACGCGTTCCATGTCGTCGCGCCGTCCGTCCCCGGCCACGGGTTCTCGGTACCTCTCGAGTCCGGTTGGGATCACCTGCGGATCGCGAAGGCCTGGGCCGAGCTGATGCGGAGACTCGGCTACGACCGGTACGGCGCTCAGGGCGGTGACACGGGGTCCGTCGTCTCACCGTTGCTCGGGGCAACTGATCCGGAGCACGTGGCCGGCGTACACATCAATGGGGGACTGGCTTATCCCGAGGTCCGACCAGGGGATGAGCTGACAGAGGCGGAGCGTGAGCGGCTCAAAGCGGCGGATCGCCTGCGCGCGGTCGGCACGGGATACGCCGACCTCCAGGGCACCCGGCCGCAGACCGTAGCGGCTGCGTTGAGCGACTCACCGGTGGGGCAACTCGCCTGGATCCTCGAGAAGTTCTGGGAATGGACCGACCCCGCGAAACCCCTGCCCCACAAGGCGGTTGACCTCGACCATATCCTGTTCGACGTCTCCATCTACTGGTTCACCAACACCAGTGCGACCTCTGCCAACCTGTACTACGAAGGCAGCGACCAGCACGCGCGGTCCGACGTACCGACCGGGGTTGCGGTCTTCCCGACCGACCCTGCGATCCGGCAGGTGCTAGAGCGTCGGCACCGGATCGTGCACTGGTCGGAGTTCAGGCGTGGCGGGCATTTCGCGTCCCTGGAGGCACCGGATCTGCTCGTGGACGACATCCGGCGATTCTTTCGGCTGGTCCGGTAGCCGCGCCGGCGCCACGAACGTCATCAGCGATCCGTCGCGTTCGGCCACCGCATCAGGCCAGCGGCGGCGGACCATCCGGAGGCTGGCGTCGTTGGCGGCGCTGACGACGAAGAGGAAATGCGTCGCGCCGGAGGCGATGGCGTCGGCGGCTGCCACGGCGAGCATGTGGATGCCGAGGCCGCGGTGCTGCTCGTGGTCGGCGATCACGGCAGCGAGTTCGGCGACCCGGCCGTCCGCCTGGTCCGGGAGGCCGAGGGTGGCCCAAGCCCACATGGCGTGGCCGATCATGCGGTCGTCGCGGATGGCTACCCAGGCTCCGCCCGCCGGCCGGAGCATGCGGAGCAGCAGGGCGGAGCGCGGCGGCGAGCCGATCGCGGTCTGGAACCGGAACCAGCGACTGAGGTCGGACAAGCCGCCGAGCAGGTGCCCGAGCCCGTCCAGGTCGGCCTCGTCGCCCCGGCGGAGGGTCACTGGCTGAGTCTGGTTCACGGATTCAGCGTGACTGCACTTGGCTAAGTCTGTCAAGCAGACTTATCATCGAGGGATGACGACCCAGGTTCCGGAGGCGATGGCCTACTCGACGGAGAACTGCACGATCTCCCGGACGATGGAGATCCTCGGCGACAAGTGGACCTTCCATGTCCTGCGCGAGCTGTTCGTCGGGGTCCGGCGGTTCGAGGACATCCGCATCCGGGCCGGCATTCCGCGACAGGTGCTGACCGACCGGCTCGCCTCGCTGATCGAGCGCGGCGTCCTGCGCCGGCAGCCGTACCGCGAACCCGGCCAGCGCGAGCGGTACGAGTACCGCCTGACCCAGGCCGGTCTGGACCTCTACCCGGTCATGGTCGCGATGATCCAGTGGGGCGATCAGTACCTCGAGACCGAGGGTGGTGCGCCGATCGAGCCGCGGCATCGCGACTGCGGTGAGCACGTGAGCGTCGTACTGCGCTGCGATGCCGGCCACGAGCCGGAGCCGCGCCAGGTGGCGATCCGGCCGGGCCCGGGTGCCGTTCGGCGCACGATCGCCAGTTAGGCGTCGAGCTCTTCGATGGCGGCGCGGAGCAGCCGCTCGGTGTCGCGTGGCTGTGCGCCGGCGATCGACAGTGCGTCCATCGTGACGACGTACGCGTCGAGATCCTCGCGCTTGTCCAGGTAGACCGCACTGGTCAAGTGTTCGATGTAAACGATGTCCGGCAGGTCGGAGTCGTTGAACCGCAGCAGCGTGAACGCGCCGCCGGTCGCGGTGTACCCACCCTTGCCGAACGGGATGATCTGCAGCGTCACGTTGTGCCGCCGGGACTGCTCGATCAGGAACTCGAGCTGATTGCGCAGCACCGTCTTGCTGCCGATCGGCCGGTGCAGCACGGCCTCGTCGATGACCGCCCAGAGGCGAGCAGGTCGCTGCCGCGTCAACACTTCCTGGCGACGCATCCGCAGGGCGATCAGGCGGTCCTGTTCCTCGCGCGGCAGCGGTTCCTCGAGCCGGCCCATCTTGATCACCGCGCGGGCATACTCGGGGGTCTGCAGCAGGCCGGGGACGAACTGGAGCTCGAAGGTCCGGATCAGGTCCGCGGCCATCTCCAGGCCGAGGTAGGAGTGGAACCAGTTCGGCGTGAGGTCGTCGTACCGCTGCCACCAGCCGGGGTTGTTCGCCTCCCGGGCCAGCCCCAGCAGGCGGTCCCGCTCGTCCTCGTCGTCGAGTTTGTACAGCGCGAGCAGGTCCGCGACGTCACGGACCTTGAAGCCGACCCGCCCGAGCTCCAACCGGCTGATCTTCGACTCCGAGCCGCGGATCGCCCAGCCCGCGTCGGTCCGGGAGATACCGGCTTCCTCGCGCAGCCGGCGCAGGTGTGCGCCCAGCATGATGCGCAGGGCGGTAGGGCCGCCGTACGCCGGTTCCGTCACGCCTGCCCTCCCCCTCGGTTCTTACCGTCGTCAGCGATCATTTCACAACAGAACGTAAACACGTCCAGCGCAACCCGCGTGCACGACGTGTCCACCAGGCCCTACTGTCAGTAGAGTCTTCCCACAGACTTCCCGACGGTTGCGAGGTTCATCGATGCCCGACTCCAGCAAGGCTCCCAGTTCGGTTCCGGTCGGGGTGGATACCACCAGGGCCAGTATCGCCCGGGTGTACGACGCCTTCTTGGGAGGCAAGGACAACTTCGAGGTCGACCGCGAGGTACTGCGCGGGGTCCAGGCCGCCGCGCCGCAGGCCCAGGACCTGGCCTGGTCGAACCGGAACTTCCTGATCCGCTCCTGCCGGTTCCTGGCGGGCCAGGCGGGGATCACGCAGTACCTGGACTGCGGTTCCGGTCTGCCGACCGCCGAGAACACCCACCAGGTCGTGCAGCGGATCCAGCCCGAGGCCAAGGTGCTCTACGTCGACAACGACCCGGTGGTGCTCGCGCACGGCCGCGCGCTGCTCGAGGAGAACGAGAACACGCTGTTCGTCAGCGCCGACATCTTCGAGCCCGACGAGGTGCTGAGCAGGCCCGAGGTGCGGAACTTCCTCGACTTCAGCCAGCCGATCGCCGTGGTGCAGGCCGGCACGCTGCACCACTACATCGGTAGCGAAGGTGCGCAGATCATGAAGACGTACGTCGACGCGGTGGTGCCCGGGTCGTACACGGTGATCTCGCACTTCTACGACCCGGAGACTCCGGAGCACACCGAGGTCGCCCAGAAGATGGAAGACAAGTTCATCCACAGCCCGATGGGCAGCGGCCGGTTCCGCACCCGCGCGGAGCTGATGGAGTTCTTCCCCGGCCAGGAGCTGGTGGCCCCTGGTCTGGTGCTCTGCGACGACTGGTGGCCGGACGGCCCGCGGCTCAAGCCGCTGAACCAGGTCGAGGAGTGCATCGTCGGCGCTGTCGGCCGCAAGCTCTAGCCAGTACGTCGAAGTGCCCCGGGACTCGCTGGTCCCGGGGCTCCTCGCGTCCTAGACCGGGAGCGTCCAGCGCTGCCCGGCCGAATTGTTGCATGCGGCAACGGTTACTGGACTGCCGAGACTTGTCGGCGCCGTCAGGCACTTGCCGTTGACCCGCAATGAGCCGTCGCTGGCGGTTGTCCATTGCTGGTTGGTGCCGCCGTGGCAGCTGTAGGCGAGCACGGTTCCGGCCTGGGTCGCGCTCGCGTCCAGGCAGCTGAACAGTGCGTGCAGCGTGTGGTTCTCGGCGTGCACCCAGTTCTGGTTATCTCCACCAGTGCAGCTGTAGAGCAGAACCGTCGTACCGTCCGATCCCGAGACGTCCAGACAGCCCCCGCTGCCGCGCACCTCGCCGGACGACGAGTTGCCGATCCCGTTCTCCTGTACGGCGGTTGTCCCGGAGATCGTCACCTGGCTGTCGGCCGCGCAGCCGCTGCTCTCCGAGCTGCCGGTGAAGTGCGCCGTACTGCTGCCACTGGTCGGTGCGGGCATCGTCAGCTTCGCGTACGGCTCGTCGTCGCAGGTGGCCTTGCTGTTGTTCCAGTCGAAGTACTCGGTCCAGCTGACCATGCCCGACGTACTGATCCGGTTGCCGGCTCCCGTCTGCAGGCTGCCGAGTTTGAACGACGTACCGGCGGTGAGGTCGCGGACGGTCACGCCGTACCAGCCGCTGCCTTCGTCGGCGATCGCGAACGCGTAGGTGTGGCCGGCGATCGGGGTGCGGTCGAGGCGGCAGCTACCGCCGGTGCCGTCCTCCTGGAACTGGATGCAATACGTGCCGGCGTCGCCGACGCGCCAGTCGGTCGAGTTCCAGAGCGAGTAGATGAACATGCCGACGCCGTCGCGGTGGGTCTGCATGCCGGTGTAGCCACCGACGTCGCTCGCGGTGAAGCTGAACTGGTTGGCCCAGTAGACGTTGGCGCGGCCGGGCGAGGCGTTGATCGTCATCCGGAACTCGGCCTGGGAGAGGGAGGCCGAGTCGAAGGTGTAGTTCACGTAGGTGCCGGGCGTGACGCCGATGGCGGCCGCGGGAAGCGCGGGCACCAAAGCGCCGAGGCTGAGCAGGGCGCAGAGCAGTAGGGACTTGAGTCTCACGTGCATCCTCCAAAGGCGAAGTGGGGCGGACTTCGATTCAGAGCGCTCGTGGATGATGATGCGCGGAAGTGCGCAGGAATGTCCAGAGGTGAGCAGTTAACGTTACACGTGCTCGGAAATGAGCGTGGCGATCGTGCGCTCCTCCAGTCCGACGAAGACGTGCGGCAGGTCGCCCGGGTAGGAGATGTAGTCGCCGGGGTGGAGTTCGACCGGTTCGTCGGCCGGGCCGATCAGGGCGCGGCCGGTGCCGAGGATGACGTGCTCGACGACGCCCGGGTTGTGCGGTTCGGACTTACGGCCAGGCCCAGGGCTGACCTCGATCCGGTAGATGTCACGCCGCGCGTACGGCGGACTCGAGGCTACCAGCGTCGCGCTGTACTCGGGATTCTCGGAGTAGAGCACCGGCCCTTCACCCGCCCTGATCAGCTGAACCTTCGGCCGCGGCGGATCGAGCAGCGTGGCGAACGGCGTATCGAGCGCGACCGCCAGCGCCCACAGCGTCTCCACGCTCGGGTTGCCGGTCGCCGACTCCAGTTGGGAGAGCGTCGACTTCGCGACCCCCGCCCGCTTGGCCACCTCGCTCAGCGAGAGCCCGGCTCGCGCGCGGTGCCGGCGCAGCGAGGCCGCGATCACATCCAGTGGGGCTTTGCTATCCATCCGTGTTCGCTCCATCGGTCCAGTCGTTCGAGTTGACGAACACTCGTCTCGTGTTCATCATAATGTCCATGCGTTCGATCTGGCGAACACTCGACCCCCGGCTGGCCCGCGACATCGGGCTGGTCTGCCTGGCCGACGGCGTCGTCGGTCTCTCGTACGGCGCGATCAGCGTCGGCGGCGGGCTGCCCTGGTGGGTGCCGGTGCTGCTGTCGATCATCGTGTTCGCCGGAGCGTCGCAGTTCCTGTTCGTCGGGATCGTGCTCGCCGGCGGCAGCCCGATCGCCGCGATGATCGCCGGGCTGCTGGTGAACACCCGGCACGTCGCGTTCGGCCTGGCGGTCAGCGACGAGGTCGGCTCCGGCTGGCGCCGCTGGTTGGGCAGCCACCTGATGACCGACGAGAACGTCGCCTTCGCCCTCGGCCAGGACAACCCGCGGCACCGGCGAGCGGCGTACTGGGCCGGTGGGATCGGCATCTTCATCTGCTGGAACCTCGGCGTCCTGCTCGGCTCGGCGGCCGGTTCGGTGATCACCGACACCGACGTCTTCGGCCTGGACGCAGCCTTCCCCGCAGTCCTGCTGGCCCTCGTCCTCCCGGCCCTCCGCGATCGATCAACCCGTACGGCGGCCTTGGTCGGAGCCGTGGTCGCGTTGGCCACAACGCCGTTCCTGCCGGCCGGGCTCCCAGTGCTCTTCGCGCTGACCGGCCTGCTGTTCTACCGCACCCCTGCTTTGGAGCCCGTCCGATGAACACTCCGTTGCTGCTGGCAGGCATCGTGATCCTTGCTATCGGCACCTTCTCGCTGCGGATCGCGGGCCCGGTGCTGCGTAGCCGGTTCGAGATCCCCGAGCGGGTCCAGAGCCTGCTCGCGGCCGCCGCGATCGTGCTGCTGACCGCGTTGGTCGCGACCGCCGCACTCACCGACGGCGGCGGCTCGGCCGGGGTCGCCCGCCCGGCCGGCGTACTGGTCGGTGGGGTGCTCGCGTGGCGCAAGGCGCCGTTCATCCTGGTCGTCGTCGCGGCCGCCGCCACTGCTGCTGGACTGAGACTCCTCGGCGTTCCGTAAAACGGCTACCGTGCTGCCATGAGCAGCCCCTCCGCCACCACTGCTGCGCCGAAACGAACCCTGATCTGGATCGCACTCGGCTGTTTCGTGGTCGGCCTTGCCCTGACGGCGTTCTTCGTCGTACGGATCGTCACGTTGGCACCGGTCGCGCCGCAAGTCATCGGCGCGGACGCGACGCCGGTGACGCTGGACGAGAAGGGGATGACGATCTACTCGTCGATCCCGGTGCTCGAGGTGCCGTGCCGGATCAAGGACGCGCAGGCCGGCGACGTACCGGTCGTGCAGCCGCACGGCACCGAGCAGATCACCGTCAACGGGGACAGTTGGTACGTCGTCGCCCGCTCGGAGAACCCGGTCCCGGCCGGCGACTACGTGGTGACGTGCACCGACAAGGAGACCAGCGCGACGTACGCCGCCGGTCCGCGCTCGACCGTGGCCGGGTTCATCCTGTCGATCTTCGGTGCTATCGGTTCGGTGCTGCTGTTCGGCGCACTCGGGGGAGTGCTGCTGGTGATCGGTCTGGTCCGCCGCCGGCCGAAGCCGGTCGGTCGGGTGCCGGGCTATGCACCTCCGCCCGGCAGCCCGGCTCCGCCTGGGGCCAACACGTTTCCCCCGCCCCCGCCGTACCAGCCGGGTCCGAACCCCGACCGGCCGCAGGACCGCTAGAGCGGCAGGGTGAAGGCCGACAGGCGGGTGTAGACGCCGGGGAAGCCTTCACGGGCGCAGCCGTGCGCCCAGGAGGTGAGCCCGGCCAGCTTGCCGTCCAGGATCAACGGACCACCGCTGTCGTACTGACACGTGTCGGCCTGCGTCGTGCCGGCACACACCATCCCGGCATCGAACGAGCTGCCGTAGGACGTCGTACAGGTCGAGTCGGCCACTATCGGTACGACGGCCTGACGCAGTACGGCGTTGGAGGTGTCGCCCTCGGACGTCCCTCCCCAGCCGAGGACGTCGGCCGGTGCGCCGGCCGGGTAAGCCGAGCCGGCGTCGACGACCGGGAGCGTGGCGCGATTCACCGCGCGGCTCAAGGTGAGGACGGCGACGTCGTTGTGCTCGACGGTGTCGCCCATGAACTTGGTTTGTTTGAACCCGGGATGGATCCAGATCTTCTTCACCGACACGGTTTCGCCGTCTTTGCCGTGCAGGTCGGCGCGGCCGAAGATGCCGCGGAGCAGGCCCGGCGTGAGCTTGAACAGGTTGGCGCAGTGCGCGGCCGTGACCACCTTGTCGGGGCGGACCAGGACCCCGCCGCAGAGCTGGCCCGACGGGCGCAGCAGCATTCCGGGGCTCGAGACCGCGACCATCCACGGCGGCGGATCGACCGTCGTACCGCCGATGATGGCGTTGGCATTCGGTGCGGACAATGTGGCGGCGACTGTGAGGACCGCCGTGGCAAGCAGGAGTTGGCGTCGCATGCCTCGCACGATAATGGCCGAATGGATCTCAACTGGCCCGGCTGCCGCAATGTCCGCGATGTCGGTGGGTTGCCCACCGCCGACGGCCGCACGATCAAGGACGGCGTACTGATCCGTTCCGAGAGTCTGCAGTACCTGACGCCCGAGGGCGTCGAGGCGGTACGGCGTTCCGAGGTCAGCCGGATCCTGGACCTGCGCACGGACGAGGAGGTTCAGGAGGCGCCAACGCCATTCACCGGTACGCCGATCGCGGTCCGGCAACTGGTCGCGGATCCGGCCGACCCGAAGCACGGGCAGCCGACGATCATCGCGGCCTGTACCTGGATGCTCGACCAGCGGCCGGCGTTGTTCGCGGCCGCGGTGAAGGCGATCGCGGACGAACCCGAGGGTGCCGTCGTCGTGCACTGCCACGGCGGCAAGGACCGGACCGGGATGGTCGTCGCGCTGGCGCTCAGCATCGCCGGCGTACCGCGCGACGAGATCATCGCGGACTACTTCCTCACCCAGTCGCGGCTCGCGCCCTGGCTGGCGGAGCAGCTGGCCGCCGAGCCGGACGTCTCCAAGCACCCGGAGATGATCGAGTTCCGCGACACCCGCGCCGAATCACTCGTCGCGATCCTGCACCACGTGGACGAGGTCTACGGCGGCCCCGAGGCCTACCTACGCCACGGCGGCCTCACCACCGAAGACCTCGACCGTCTCCGCCACCGCCTCGTCGCCTAACCGCAGCGTCCGAAGAACCGCAGTACGTGGTCGGCGTGTTTTCGGACGTTAACCAGGTCCCCGTCGCAGCGTCCGAAGAACCGTAGTGCGTGGTCGGCGTGTTTTCGGACGTTAACCAGGGGTTAGACGGTGCGGGGCTTTTCGCGGAGGCCGATGAGGAAGCCCAGGCCCCAGGACATGTGCATGGTGGCGCAGACGAGCGGCATCCAGAAGAGGGCTTTCCACGGGAGGTAGCGGCCTTCGACGGCGGAGCCGATCAGGAGCAGGATGCCGTACCCGAGGGGGGCCAGGAAGCCGAGGTCGAGCCAGGCGATGCCGGTGATCAGGCCGATGATGCCGAGGATGGTGCCGAGCGCGATGCCGATCACGGCGACCGGCGGCGCGAGGTAGCGCTTGCTCGCGGTCTCGGGGTGCCGGCGGATCACCTCGCGGCGCCACTGGCCGGTGTGGAAGAACTGCTTGGCCACGGCGGACAGCGAGGACCGCGGCCGGTACGTCACCGACAGGTCCGGGCTGAACCAGATCAGTCCACCGGTCTTGCGGATCCGGTAGTTCAGCTCCCAGTCCTGGGCCCGGTGCATGGTCTCGTCGAACCCGCCGACCCGCTCGAGCGCCGTACGGCGGAAGACCCCGAGGTACACGGTGTCCGCCGGACCGGCCTTGCCACCCTGGTGGAAGGTCGACGCGCCCAGACCCAGCCGGGAGCGGTACGCACAGGCGACCGCCATCTCGGTCGGGGTCCGGCCCTCGGCCGCCATCACACCGCCGACGTTGTCCGCGCCGCTCTCGTCCAGCACCTCGACCGCGCGGGTGATGTACCCGTCGGTCAGCGCACCGTGGCCGTCGACCCGGACCAGGATGTCGTGCCGCGCGTGCGCGATCCCGACGTTCAGCGCGGCCGGGGTCTTGCCGGTCGGGTTCGCGATGATGCTGATCCGGCTGTCGCGGTCGGCGAGCTTGTCCGCGATCTCCTGGGTCCGGTCCTTGCTCGGGCCGATGGCGAGCACGACCTCGAGCTCACCGGGGTAGTTCTGGTCGAGCACACGCCCTACTGCCTCTTCGAGATGACGTTCCTCGTTCAGCACGGGCATCACGACGGAGACGGGCGGCCACTGGGACAACGGCATATCAGGTCAGGCCTTACAGATCGAAGCGACGTCGTCGACGTCGTTGGCGGGTTTGGTCGGTGAGGTCGTCGGCTTGCTGGTCGACGTACTCGGCTTCTTGGTGGTTGACGTGCTCTTCGGCGTGCTGGTGGTCTTACCGTCTCCTTCGGAGGCGGCCTTGTCCAGCGCTTCCGATTTCTCGATCGCCTGGGCGACCTTGGTCCGGATCAGATCGAAATCCGGGTTGCCGGTGTGGATCAGGGGTGGGACCGCGGAGAAGCTTGACACCGGCAGCTTCTTCGCGTCCAGCGCGAGGTCGGTGAAGGTGCCCAGCTCGCCGGCCGGGATGCTCGTCTTGACCACTTGTTTGCTGGCCGACGCGATGCCCTGGAACTTGGTCAGCACGGTGGACGGCGACAGCTGGTTCAGCATCGCAGACATCACGCACTTCTGCCGAGTCATCCGCTCGTAGTCCGAGGACTCCGCCCGCGACCGGGCGAACCAGAGCGCGTGGTAACCGTCCAGGTGCTGGTTCTTGCCGGCCTCGATGTAGCCCTTGATCGGCGAGCTGCCGCCACCGATCGGGACCCGCTTGCCGATGTCCAGGGTGATCCCGCCGACCGCGTTCAGCAGGTCACGGAAGCCGGCCAGGTCGATCAGCACGTAGTAGTTGATCTTCAGCCCGGTGACCGCCGAGATGGCCTGCGTGGTCGCGGTCTCACCGGGGTTCGGGTCGCCCGGGAACAGGTTCTTGTGGCCGGCCGCGTAGGTGTACACCGCGTTCAGCAGACACTCGGCGGCACAGTTCTTCCACTGGAATCCGTCCGGGAACTGCTTGGCCATCGCCGTACCGGCGGGGAACGGGACCTTGGCCAGGTTGCGCGGCAGGCCGATCAGCACGGTCCGGCCGGTGTCGGCGTCGATGCTGGCCACCGTCATGCTGTCTGGCCGGGTACCGATCCGGTCCGCGCCGGAGTCGCCGCCCATCAGCAGCACGTTGTAGCGGCCGTGCTCGGCGTTCGACTTCTGGCCGTTGCCGAAGACGCTGGCGACGAAGTCGCGCTGGGTGTTCACGAACGAGCTGGCCCAGATCAGCGCACCGGCGACGACGAACACCAGCACGCCGTCCAGGATGCTGGTCGCGAGCCGGTGATTGCGCTCGAGCATCATCGGCTGCGCGAGCCGGTAGGCGTCGACGAGCAACGCGGCCCAGCCGATCGCCAGCAGGATCAGCAGGATCTGCACGACCCGGAGCGTGCCCGGGCGGGCCAGCAGGTTGATGGTTCCGGAGCGCCAGATCAGCCCCAGCACCACCAGGAAGACGATGATCGCGAGCAACCCCGCGACGACCCGCCAGGCATACCGCCCGGCCCGTTTGCTGCCTGCCACGATCTGCGCCGACCCCGGCAGTACGAGGGTCATCAACAGCAATGCCAGGGCCCGCTTGAACCGCTTCGGCTCGCTGAGGTTGCGCAGGTCTGCTTTCTCCTGCGGCATGAGGTCCTTCCGTTCTCGGCTCGGGCGGGCTGTTGCCGACCGTACCGTGTCGTCCTGGCGGTCAGTTGGTACGACGTGCCGGGGGACGCGATGGTTCGAGCCGGAGCGGGTCCGAAAACGAAGAGTAGCAGCCCACCTACGGAGTGCAGGAAAACCCCTGCGTACACCCTGTGATCGGGTGGTTTCACACGGTTGTGATGGTGTTCGGGGGTTGAGATCGGTTACCAAAGTGGTGCCCAAATCGACAGTGAGGAACCGCCCCCCATGAAACTGTTCCGTCCCCTTTTTGCCGTGGCTGCGGCCACTGCGACCATCCTGACCGGCCTCGGTACTGCGCAGGCGGCGCCCGCCCCCGCTCCTGCTCCGGCCGCGGTCCGGGCGCCCGGTGCCGACTTCACCGGGATCGCGGCGCTCAGTAACTGCTCGGGTTCGCTGGTCCGGTTCGCGTCGTCGGTCTCCACCGATCCGGCGCTGATCCTGACCAACGGTCACTGCTACGAAGGCGGCATGCCCGGCCCGGGCGTCGTGATCACGGACAAGTCGTCCAGCCGCTCGTTCTCGCTGCTGCGGCCGAGCGGGAGCAAGGCCGGTACGGTCTACGCCAACCGCGTCCTGTACTCGACGATGACCAAGACCGACGTGACGCTGTACCGGCTCACCGAGACGTACGGCGCGATCCAGTCCCGGCTGAGTGTTCCGGCGCTGACGCTGTCCCAGTCCGCGCCGGCCGCGGGCGCCGGGATGGCCGTCGTCTCCGGCTACTGGAAGCGCATCTACACCTGCTCGGTGCAGTCCACGATCTACAAGCTGCGCGAGGCCAGCTGGACGATGGAGAGCTCGATCAAGTACCGCCAGCCGGGCTGCGAGACCATCGGCGGCACGTCGGGTTCGCCGATCGTGAGCACCTCGACCGGTCAGGTCATCGGCGTCAACAACACCGGCAACGAGGACGGCGAACGCTGCACGCTGAACAACCCGTGTGAGGTCGACGCCAACGGCAACATCACCGTCGACCAGGGTGCGGCGTACGGGCAGCAGACCTGGTGGTTCTACACCTGCCTGTCCGCCACCCGCACCATCGACCTGACCAAGGCCGGCTGCCTACTCCCCCGCCCGTAGTAGTCCCGATTTGCCTGGCTCGCCAGCCAAATCGGGGGTTGTACACCCTTATTCAGGGTGTACAACCCCCAACCTGGGTGGCCAGCCAGGCAAATGGGGTTCGGGAGGGTGACGTAGGACACTGTGATTCAGGTAACGTCCCGGCTCATGGCTGTCGAATCCCCTCCTGCACCCGTAGCGACGACGAACTGGCCGAGCCCTTTCGGGGTCCGGACCCGGCTGGTCGCGGCCAGCGCGCTGATGCTGTTCACCGAGCTCGCGCTGATCCGCTGGACCGGCTCGAACGTCGTCCACCTCAGCTACTTCTCCAACTTCGTGCTGCTCGGTTCCTTCCTCGGGATCGGGATCGGCATCCTGCGGTCCAGCCGCGCGAAGTGGCTGCCCTACTACTCGCCGGTGATGCTCGGACTGCTCGTCCTGGTGATCACCTGGAAGCCCGTCACCGTCGAGCGCGGTTCCTCGTCCAGCGTCATCTACTTCACCAGCCTGGACACGAAGGGACCGCCGGTCTGGGTGATCCTGCCGATCATCTTCCTGGCCGCGGCCGTGATCCTGGCCGGTCCGGCGGAACTCGTCGGCCGCTGTTTCACCGAGCTGCCACGACTGACGGCGTACCGGTTCGATCTGGTGGGTTCGCTGATCGGGATCGTGAGCTTCACGGCGCTGTCGTTCCTGGGCGCGCCCCCGATCTGGTGGGGGCTGATCGTCACGGTCGCCTTCGCCGGGTTGATGATTCCACGGCCGCGGGGAGTGCAGTCGCTGGTGGCCGGCGTACTGACTGGTGCGTTGGTGCTGGTGCCGTTGCTGGTGATGGTCGGGGTGCTGTTCAACGAGTCGACCACGGCGGGGAACAGTTGGTCGCCGTACTACAAGGTGCAGACCGCCTACGACAAGTACCGCGGTCAGTCGCTGCTGACGATCACGGTGAACGGCGTACCGCATCAGCAGGCGATCGCGGCGGACTCCCGGTTGGCGTGGGAGCCGCAGTACGGGACGCCGTACGAGCGAGCGAACGCCGGCAAGGCTCCGAACAACGTGCTGATCATCGGAGCCGGCTCGGGTTCGGATGTCGCGATCGCGCTGAAGAAGGGCGCCAAGCATGTGGACGCGGTCGAGATCGATCCGCGGATCCGCAACATCGGCAAGGCGCTGCACCCGGACCGGCCGTACCAGGACCCGCGGGTGTCGTCGCACATCGACGACGGACGGGCGTTCCTGTCCCGGACCGACAAGAAGTACGACCTGATCCTGCTCGCGCTGCCGGACTCGCTGACGCTGGTCAACGGCGCGAGTTCGCTGCGGCTCGAGAGCTACCTGTTCACCCAGCAGGCGTTCGAGTCCGCGCGTGACCACCTGGCTCCGGGTGGCGCGTTCGCGATGTACAACTACTACCGCGAGACCTGGCTGATCGACCGCCTCGCGCTGACCGCCGAGAAGGCCTTCGGCCACAAGCCCTGCGTGGACAAGATGGGCGACTCGCTGCAGCAGGCCGTCGTCACCGTCGGCCTCACCGCGGCCGACCAGAACTGCGCAGCCGACTGGGCCGGCGCGACCGACATCACCCCGCCGCCGGCCACCGACAACCGGCCGTTCCTGTACCTGTTCACGGATCGGATTCCCTCGCTGTACTTGATCACTCTCGGATTGATCCTGGTCGCGGGAATCGTCGGCGTCGGCATCGCGGGCGGCGGATCGTCGTACAAGCGGATGCGTCCCTACACGGATCTGTTCCTGCTCGGCGCGGGCTTCATGTTGCTGGAGACCAAGAGCATCACCGGTTTCGCACTGCTCTTCGGTACGACGTGGGTCGTCAACGCGATCGTGTTCGCCGGAGTGCTGGTCGCGGTGCTCGCCGCCGTCGAAGTCACCAGACGGTTCCGGACTCCACCGATCAAGGTGATGTTCGCGATCCTGTTCGGTGGTCTGGTGCTGTCGTGGATCTTCCCCGACAGTTGGCTGCTCTCGATGCCGCTCGGCCTGCGGGCGATCGTCGCGGTGATCATCGCGTTCACCCCGATCTTCGCCGCCAACGTCATCTTCGCGAAACGCTTCACCGACACCGAGGACGGTACGGCGTCGTTCGGTGCCAACCTGTTGGGCGCGATGCTCGGCGGCTGCCTCGAATACGCCGCGCTGATCATCGGCTTCCACGGCCTGCTGATCATCGCCGCCCTCCTGTATCTGGGAGCGTTCCTGCTGCGGCCGAAATCTTCTGCGGCCGTAGGGAGCTAGCTGCTAGGTTCTGATGTCTGGGTCGCTCGGACCTCCGTCCGGAGGGAGCGACCATGAAGGACTACTACCGCGAGCGCGCTGCGGAGTACGACAAGATCTACGAGAAGCCCGAACGGCAGGAGGATCTCGCCACGTTGCGAGGCCTCCTGCCGTCGCTCGTTGCGGGACGTTCGGTCCTGGAGATCGCCTGCGGTACGGGCTACTGGACGACTGCGCTGGCGTCGTCTGCCCGCTCGGTGCACGCGACGGACATCAACGAGGAGACGCTCGCGATCGCCCGCACGCGCTCCTCCGCCGGTGACGTCACGTTCGCGACCGCCGACGCCTTCGCCCCGATCCCGGGTGAGTTCGACGCGATCTTCGCCGGCTTCTTCTGGTCCCACGTGCCGCGAGCCGACGTACGGCGCTTCGTCCGCGGCCTGCTCGAGCAAGCCGAACTGGTGATCCTCGCCGACAACCGGTACGTCGACGGCAGCAGCTCCCCGATCACCCGGACGAGCGTGGACGGGGACACCTACCAAACCCGCCGCCTCTCAGACGGCCGCGAGTTCGAGATCCTGAAGAACTTCCCCACCCCCTCCCAGTTCGAGGCCGACGTGGCCCCTGCCGCGGTTCGCCGTACCGACCTCACCTACTTCTGGCTCGCCACCCTCACCCGCTAGCCCCGCAACCCATGGCGTGGTGGGTTTGAACAAGGTATGACCTGTGGTGGCCCACCGTTTCCTGTTCAAGCCCCCGGTACGGCGGCCCGGTCCGTCGGGTGGTGTCGGCGGTGTACGCGGCGTGGTACGGGATCGGCCCGTTTCGGCGGAGGAGCTGGGGGCGGGGGTGCGAAGATCGTTGTATGACATGGCTGGTGAGTGGCGGGGCTGGGTACATCGGGGCGCATGTGGTGCGGGCGTTCCTTGCTGATGGCATCGATGTGGTGGTGGTCGATGACCTGTCGAGTGGGAAGGCGGAGTTCGTGCTGGACGGGGTTCCGTTCGTACAGGCGAATCTGCTGGACGGCGCGGCGGTGCGGGGAGCGCTCGAGGGGGTGAGTGGGGTGGTGCACCTGGCGGGGTTCAAGTACGCCGGGGTTTCGGTCGATCGGCCGTTGCACACCTACACGCAGAACGTGTCGGCGATGGTTTCGTTGCTGGAGGCGATGGACGCGCAGGGCGTGCGGAACATGGTGTTCTCGTCCAGCGCGGGGGTTTACGGCACGCCGAAGGTCGAGACGGTGACGGAGGAGACCGCGCCCGCGCCGGAATCGCCGTACGGGGAGACGAAGCTGATCGGCGAGTGGTTGCTGCGCGACCAGGCCAAGGCGGGCGACCTCAACCACACCTCGTTGCGGTACTTCAATGTGGTCGGCTCCGGGGACCCGGTCGTGTACGACGCCAGCCCGTACAACCTGTTCCCGATCGTGTGCAACCTGCTCTCGCAGGGGAAGGTGCCGCAGATCTACGGCACCGACCATCCGACCCCGGACGGTACGTCGGTGAAGGACTACGTGGACGTCGCCGACCTCGCGCGTGCCCACGTCGCGGCGGCACGTGCGCTGGACGCCGGTACGGCGCTCGAACCCGTCTACAACCTGGGGAGCGGGACCGGTACGTCGGTCCGCCAGATCATGGACGCCGCCCGCCGGGTCACCGGCATCGACTTCACCCCGACCGAAGGTCCGCGCCGGCCGGGTGACCCGTCGCGCGTTGTGGCGCAGGGCGAGTTGGCGGCGCGCGACCTCGGCTGGAAGAACACGCACACGGTCGACGAGATGTTCGCGTCGTCCTGGAAGGCCTGGCCCGCCAACCGCTGAGCCTCTACAGTCCGGTCATGAATGACGAGCCGGCCGCGTGCCCGTGTGGGGTGCGCGTTCGGCAGCCGTGGCGGACGCGGGACTCGGCGTACAGTCCCGCGTCGTTCATCGGTGGTCTCGTATGGATCGCGCTCGGCGTCGGCTCACTCCTCGGCGGTTGGACCGTCTTCGGAAGCGCGCTGCTCGGGGTGCTGGTTGCGCTGGTGCTCGGCTCAGTGGTTCTGCAGTCGGTACGACGGCATCGCGGCGGCTGCTTGATCGCACGCGGGGCGTGGTTCGGGGTCGCCGTACCGGGGTTGCCGTTGCGGGTCGCCTACTGGCTGAACTTCTAGTACTCCTTCTTCGCGTGTCCTGAGGTGCTGAGGTTGACCAGGACCGGACCGGTCAGCACGCCACCCTCGACCGGGAGCGTGTGGCCGGTGATCCAGGAGGCGTCGTCGGAGGCAAGGAACGCGACCGCGGCGGCGATGTCCTCGGGCTCGCCGACCCGGCCGAGCGGGTACATCTTGGCGAACCGCTCCAGGGTGTCCTGCTGGTTGTCCCAGTTCGGCGTGCGAATGGTGCCGGGGGCAACGACATTGAAGCGGACGCCGAGATCGCCGTACCGGGAGGCGTAGTTGAGGGTCATCGCGATCTGACCGGCCTTGGCCGCGGAGTACTCGACGTTGCCGAAGGCGGCGAGCCCGTTGACCGAGCTGATCGTGACCACGTTGCCGCGGCTCTTGACGAGATGCGGGAGGGCGGCCTGGATGCAGCGTGAGGCGCCGACCAGGGTCAGGTCGAGCTGGCGGTGCCAGTCCTCGTCCGTGGTGTCCTCGGGAACGCTCGTGACGATGCACCCGCCCGCGTTGTTGACGACCACGTCCAGCCGGCCGAACCGCTCGACCGCGGCCGCCACCGCGGCGTCCACATCGGCGCGGTTCGTGACGTCGGTGCGGACCCCGATCGCCTGCTCGCCGAGCTCGGCCGCGAGCTCGCCGATCTTGTCCTCCTGCAGATCGGTGATCACCACCGAACCGCCCTCGGCCGCGATCCGCCGTACCACCGCCGCGCCGATCCCCTGGGCACCCGCCGTGACGAGCGCTACCCGACCCTCGAACCGCTGCACTAGTCCTCCAGGACTCGATCGACCTTCTCGTCCGCCACCCGGCGGTCGAGTTTCGTGGCGTCCAGGTGGCGGCACAACACGATCGAGCCGCCGCCGATGATCGCCCCGATCAAGACCCTAATTCCGTCGCGGGTCGTCAGGTCGCGAGTGGTCAGGATGCGGTCGGCGATCGGTTCCGCCGTACCGATCAGGTCGGCGTGCGTGAGTTCGTCGTACGCCGGGGACTCCGCGGTCGGCGGGTTGAACGGGACGAAGAGGTCGGGGTGGTTGTAGACCTCGGCGCCGTAGTCCTGGATGCCCTCCGGAATCGGTGCGCGGAACCGGCCGCCGAGCGGCAGGAGCGCGGACGCGATCGTCTCCCGCTCGCCACGGACGGCGAAGTCGGGCCCGGTGATCGCGAGGGCGCCGGTCTTCGAGGTGAGCGCGGCCCCGGCCGACCAGGTCGCCAGCGCCCAGACCACGCCCAGCCAGTGCGGCGGCAATCCGATCGCGACGGTCTCGTCGGGCTCCAGGTCGTACTCGTCGACGAGCAGGTTGGCGGTCTTGGCCACCCAGTTCGCGGTGGTCACCGCACTGAGCTCGATCCGCTCACCGGTCTCGTCGTCGTAGTAGGTGAGGAAGGGGCTCGCCCCGTCCCGGCGGACCGCAGCGGCGAAAAGCTCGGGCAGAACCTGTGACATATGGCCCACCCTACGTTCGCCAGACCGACGTAGCTTGGTGGGGGACTACCGGAAAGAAGGCTGGGTCATGGCTCCACTGCTCGCGCTGCCCGAAGGCGGCGAATGGGTCGTCCTCCTCATCATCGTGGTGCTGCTCTTCGGAGCGAAGAAGCTCCCGGAGCTCACGCGGAGTGCCGCGCAGGCGATGAAGGAGTTCAAGAAGGTACAGAACGACAGCGACGACACCCCCGCCGTCGCGGCTCCAGTCGCCGCCGCACCGCCTGTGGCCGCCGCGCCGCCAGTGGCTTCCCCGACCGCCGCCGCGCCGCCTGCCGTGAACCAGGCCCCCACCGACCACCAGCCGTAGTCGCCGGGGCGCCGGTCGCCGCCGCGCCGGGAATCACGCCCCCACCGACCACCAGCCGTAGCCGTCGGATCACGCGGCTGGAGGTGACTGCGCTCCCGGGCCGCCTGGTGGACGGACAGCACGGCGGCGGGGGCGTTGGACGGGGGATTGACTAGGGTCGGGGCATGCTGATTCTGGGCGGCCTGGGACTGATCCTGGTGCTGACTGTTGCCACTGGCTACTTCGTGTCACAGGAGTTCGCGTACGTGGCGGTGGACCGGAGCCGCCTGCGGACGCTGGCCGACGCGGGGGATGCGGCGGCGGTGCGGGCGCTGAAGGTGACGTCGCGGCTGTCGTTCGTGTTGTCGGGGTCGCAGGTCGGGATCACGGTGACCGCGCTGCTGGCGGGGTACTTCGCCGAGCCGTATCTGGGCGAGGGCCTCGAGAAGGTGCTCGGGTCCGCCGGGGTGCCGGAGGCGGTCAGTGTTTCGGTGTCGGTGATTCTGGCGCTGCTGCTGGCGACCGTGATCCAGATGGTGCTGGGCGAGCTGGCGCCGAAGAACCTGGCGATCGCGAAGGCGGAGGCGATCGCGCTCCGGTTGTCGCGGTCGACGCTGATGTACCTGACGATCGCCGGCCCGATCATCCGCGTCTTCGACGCCGCGTCGAACCGGATCCTGCGCCGGGTCGGGATCGAACCCGTCGAGGAGCTACCGCAGGGTGCCACCGCTCAGGAGCTGGACCGGATCATCGTCACGTCGTACGAGCAAGGGCTGCTCGACGAGGACACGATGCGGCTGCTCGATCGCGGTCTGGACTTCCGCGGCCGGATCGCGGAGCAGGCGATGGTGCCGCGGGTCGATGTGGTCACCGTGCATGAGGACGACCCCCTGACGAGAGTCGTCGACCTGCAGGACACCGGGCACAGCCGGTTCCCGGTGATCGCGGGTTCGGTGGACGAGGTGGTCGGCGTGATCGCGATCGGCGATGTCGTCGAGGTCGAACCCGCCGACCGCGGCCACGTGACCGTCGGCTCACTCGCTTCCCCGCCGGTCGTCGTACCGTCGACGCTGCCGCTGCCCGTCGTCCTCGAACGACTCCGTACGTCGCACCGCCAGCTCGCGATCGTGGTCGACGAGTACGGCGGTTTCGCGGGCATCGTCACGTTGGAGGACATCGCCGAGGAGCTGGTCGGCGCGATCCGGGACGAGGACGACCTGCCGGAGACTTCGCCGGTCCAAGGCGGTGACGGGTCGTGGGTGCTGCCGGCGCGTTGGCGGCTCGACGAGGTGGAGGAGGCGACCGGGATCGCGCTCCCCGAGGACGACGACTACGAGACCGTGTCCGGGCTGGTGATGGCGCGGCTCGGCCGGATTCCGGTCGTCGGTGACGAGGTGGTGATCGAGCTTCCGCATCGGCTCGACCACGAGGGTCGGTCGATTCCGGCCGAGTTCGTCAAACTCGTCGTACAGACACTGGAGCGCCGGGTGCCCGGTCTTGTCGTGATGGAGCGGACCGCATGAGTACGACGCTCGCTCTGATCATCTCGGTCGGCCTGCTCGCGCTGAACGGGTTCTTCGTGGCGGCCGAGTTCGCGCTGGTCGCGTCCAAGCGGCACCGGCTGGAAGAGGCCGCGGCGAACGGGAACCGGTCAGCCCGCGCCGCGATCGCCGGGATCAGCGAACTGTCGTTGATGCTCGCCGGCGCGCAGCTCGGGATCACGTTGTGCACCCTGGGTCTCGGCTCGCTGAGTGAACCCGCTGTCGCGCATCTGCTGCATCCGTTGTTCGAACTCGTGCACATCCCCGAAGCCGTTGGGCATGTGATCGCGCTGATCATCGCGGTCGTCGGGATCGGCCTGCTGCACGTCCTCTTCGGCGAGATGGCGCCGAAGTCGTGGGCGATCAGCAACCCGGAGCGCGCGGCTCAGGCGTTGGCGATGCCGTTCCGCGGTTTCACGTACGTCGTTCGCCCGCTCCTGCTCGGCCTGAACTGGGTCGCCAACCTGTGTGTCCGCCTGGTCGGCGTCGCTCCGCAGAACGAGCTGGCGAGCGCTCACGGTCCCGACGAGCTCCGGCTGCTGATCGAGTCGTCCCGTGAGCACGGCACGCTGGAGGAGCCTGAGCACGAACTGCTGACCGCGATGCTCGCCCTGCAGAACATCACGATCTCCCAGGTGATGGTGCCGATGGAGCGCCTCGCCACGGTCGCGTCGACGGCCAGCGCCCGCGAGGTCGAACTGACCAGCCGACGCGAAGGCCGCTCCCGCCTCGCCGTCATGACCGGTACGACGATCTGCGGCATCGTGCACGTCCGCGACGCCGCCCGCGCCACCACCGGCGGCGGTACGACGCTCACCGCCGCCGAGCTGATGACCGCGCCTCTGAACCTCGCTCCGGCGACTCCAGTTGCCACCGCGATCCGGACGATGCGGGACCAGCGGTCTCAACTGGCCGTCGTCTGCACAGGCGCCGAACCGCTGGGCGTGGTGGCTCTCGAGGACCTGCTGGAGCAGGTGATCGGCGAGTTCGACGACGAGACCGACCCGATCGTCAGCGCCGCGGCAAAATCACCGGAGCGCCGGTCTGAGGATGCGGCTGATACCTCTCGCTGAGAGCCCAGCTGCCCCACCCGCCCTTCGACGCGGCCGCCGCCGCTTCCTTTAGAGAGCAATCCCATCGAACTGTTCATCCGTCATCGCCGCTGCTTAGCCCGCTCCTTCGTCGCGTGCACGCTGCTTGCTGGACGCGGATGAGGTGGGATGGGTGCGCGGGCGGGCGGGGCTCGGGTGGTAGGCGGATGAGGTGGGATGGGCGCGTGGGTGGGGCTCAGGTGGTAGGCGGAGCAGGTCAGCCGAGCAGGCGGCTTGAGCTGGGCGAGCGACCTCAGGCCAGCCCACCACCTCCCTCGAGCCCACCACCTCCCTCGAGTCCGCCAGCTACCGTTGGCACATCTGTGGGCTGAGGAGGGTGCGGCGTGGTTGAGCGGATCGGGCTTGTGGTTCACCAGGGGCGGGAGATGGCCGTCCGGACGGCGGAGACGGTGCGGGCCTGGGCTGATGAGCACGGGATCGGGTGTACCGATATCGACGTGTGGAAGGACCATGAGGGCCGGCGGAGCGGGATGGCCGAGCTGCATCATGCGGGGGACCCGGATCTGGTGGTGACGCTGGGTGGGGACGGGACGTTCCTGCGGGGTGCCCGGATCGCGGCGAAGAACAATGCCGCCGTACTGGGGGTGGACCTGGGGAAGGTCGGGTTTCTGACCGAGGTCGCGTGCAAGGACGTGGAGGCGGCGCTGGAGGCGGTGCACCACGGTGGGGCGACGATCGAGGAGCGGATGACGCTCACGATGCGGGCTTCGCGGGCGCTCGAGATTCCGGATGGGATCGAGTCGCTGCTGCGGTACGGGCACGGGCCGGCGTTGCCGCCGCCGGCGGTTCGGCCGGAGAGTACTGAGGGCAACGGGTGGGGCGTCGCGCTCGACGTGACGGCGCTGAACGACGTCGTACTGGAGAAGCTGGCGCGGGATCACCAGGTGGCGCTCGGGGTTTATCTGGCCGGGCGGTTGCTGGCGTCGTACTCGGCGGATGCGGTGATCGTGGCGACGCCGACCGGGTCGACGGCGTACAGCTTCGCGGCGGGTGGGCCGATCTTGTCGCCGAACACGAACGCGATCGTGTTCACGCCGGTGGCGCCGCACATGACGTTCAACCGGAGTGTGATCGCCGCACCGGATGAGCCGATCGCGCTGCGGGTGCTGCCGCATTCGGGGCAGGCGGCGGTGAGCATCGACGGGCAGTTGCGCGGCGTACTGGATCCGGGGGACTGGATCGGGGTGTACGGGTCGGCGCGTCCGTTGCGGCTGGTGCGGTTGCGGCCGACCGACTTCTACGGACGGCTGCGGGACCGGTTCCGGCTGACCGACGCGCCGGCGACCGGGGTCGACGGGGAGTCGGATGCGTTCTTCCTGCCGTCGGATTCGCCGGTGCCGCCGGACCTCGCGCACCTGCGGCTGCCGCAGGCACCTTCCGCGGCCCGGTAGGGTTCCTCCTCATGCGAAACGTGGTGATCCTGGCCGGGGGCTCGGGGACACGGCTGTGGCCGCTGTCCCGGGACGACAGGCCGAAGCAGGTGCTGCCGTTGGCGGCCGGTGAGTCGCTGCTGCGGGTGGCGTACAACCGGCTGCAAGGACTCGTCGAGCCGGAGAACATCTACGTGTGCACGGTCGGGGCGTACGCCGACGTCGTACGCAAGGAGCTTCCGGAGCTCGGCCCGCACGCCATCATCGGCGAACCGGCCCGCCGGGACACCGCGAACGCGGTCGGTCTCGCGTCGGCCGTGGTCGCGCGGAACGACCCGGACGCGGTGGTCGCGTTCGTGGGGTCGGACCACCTGATCAGCCCGGAGGACGAGTTCCGGGCGGCGATCGAGAACGGGTTCGCGGTGGTCGAGCAGCGGCCGCGGTCGCTGGTGACGTTCGGGATCGAGCCGACGCATCCGCATACCGGGCTGGGGTACATCGAGCGCGGTCCGGCGATCGACGGTACGGCGGCCTTCGTCGTGGACCGGTTCCGGGAGAAGCCGGACCTGGCCACGGCCGAGGAGTACCTGGCGACCGGACGGTTCTGGTGGAACTCCGGGATGTTCGTCTGGCGGGCCGAGACCGTGCTGAGCGTTCTCGACGAACTGCTGCCGGAGTCGGCCGCGAACCTGCGCCAGGTCGCGTCCGTGTGGGACACGCCCGAGCGTGAGGCGACGCTGGCCGGTATCTACCCGAACCTGCGCAAGATCAGCGTCGACTACGCCGTGATGGAGCCCGCATCCCAGGGCAAGGTCGACGCCGAGGTGGTCGTCGTACCGATGCCGGTGCACTGGCTCGACGTCGGCTCCTGGGCCGCCCTGGCCGGCACCTACAGCGCCGACCCCAACGGCAACCGCACCGACGGTACGACGCTGTCCTGCCTGCTCGACTCCCACGACAACATCGTCGTCACCGACGACCCCGACCACCTGATCGCCACCGTCGGCCTGCGCTCCCACATCATCGTCCACACCAAGGACGTCACGATGGTCTGCCCGCTGTCCGACGGCGAACGCGTCAAGGACCTGGTAGCCCAAGTCCAGTCCGACCACGCCACCAAGTACCTGTAAAAGGAACGGAAGGCGGACCCCAGACACTCACCAACGTGGTGGAACGGTCGAGTTCGGGCAGCGGCTGAGCGTGACGGCCCCGGGTTGATGAGTGGGGGAAGTCCGCGGTCGGACCCGGCAACAGAACACCCCGCAGCCTGCTGAGCTGCGGGGTGTTGTGGAAGAACTGTCAGCCGCCGTTGGGCTCTTGGGCGTCGGTGGCGGGGTACTTCTCCATGAAGTTCTTCAGGGCCTCGCCGCTGACGGAGCCGCAGAACTGGCGGTGGGCGAAGGCGTCTTTGGCGCCTTCCTTGTTGCCGGACCAGTGGGCGAAGGCGAGGTTCTTGCCGTCGGGCCAGGGCTTGCCCTCGTCGGCCTTGAAGGGGGCCGCGATGAACTTGCCGAAGGAGGTGTCGGGGAGCTTGCCCTTGGAGATCTGCTCGATCTGGTCGATCTGCTCCTTGGGGAGGGTGTCGCGGTACCAGAGGATCGTGTAGCCGTGCTCCAGGTTGTGCACCAGGTTGGAGACCGGCGGGCGGTCGGCGACGGTGTAGAACTTCTTGCCGAACGGCGCCCAGGTCGCGTAGTGCGGACCGGAGGACGGCGGCGACTGGTCGTACATGATGACCGTGCCGTCGGGCTTGTGGTCCTGCGTGCCGCCGGCCTTGTCGTCCGTGGGGGTGTCGCACGAGGCCGCGCTGGCGGCGACGCCGAACTCGTTCACCGCCTGACCCTTGGTCTGGGAGTCCTGGATCAGTTTGATCGCCGGGTAGGCGATGATGGCCAGGCCGACGATGATCGAGCCGATGACGATCAGGACGGTCCGGTTCCGGTCGGACTTGGCCTGGTCGCGCTGCATCTTTTCGATCATCTCGCGGCGTGACTGCTTCTGCGACGACGCTTTACCCACAGTGTTGGACTTCCCGGATCCGGGCGGCCATCGTCGCCGCCGTGCGCATGCAGTGTACGAGAGGTACCTAAGAAGTTGCCTAGAAAACTATCGGGACCGTGAGCCGAACGTGACCGTCGCCTCACTCCCCGGCCCGATGCGCACGCTGACGCCATAGCCCTCGGCGTGCAGCAGCACCGCCAACCGCTCCGCGATCACGCCCACCGTCACCGGCTCCTCGCCGAAGACTGTGATCGCGTCGTCGAGCACCGTGAGGTGGACGTCCTCGAAGTCGTCCAGCAGCCCGGCCCACAGCGCCGGATCGACCTCACGCGGCCCAGCAGGCGCAGAGCGATCCAGTACGGCGGCCCGCGCGGCCTCACGCGTTCCCAGGCTGAACATGTCGTGTTCGGCGTCTCGCACCAGCGCCCGAGCGCCAGGACCGTGCTCTCCGGCCGGCAGGACCACGTCCTCCAGCCCGCGCAGCACCGCCACGGGTACGCCGTCGGCCTTGCCCTTCACGAGCTCACTGGCACTCGCGATCTCGTCAGCCAGCGCCGGCTCCGTCACCGCGAGCACATTGCCGTGACTGTCCGTCGTACCGCGGAGGTCTTCCACCACGCGCACTCCGGCAGCGCCGATGGCCAGGTCGATCTGTCCGTTGCGCCATGGCCGCCCCAGGGTGTCCGTGACGACCACACCGACGTTCACGTCGTACCGGGCCTTCAGAGCCTCGCGCAGCGCCCGCGCAGACGCATCCGGATCCACAGGCAGCAGCAGGACGGTTCCCGGCGCGGTGTTGGAGGTGTCCGTCCCCGCAGCCGCCATCACGAGGCCGTGGCGGGTCTGAACGATCCGGGTGTCGCCACGCTGCGCCACGACCCGCACCAGCTCGGCGTCGACCGCCTCCTGGCGGGTGCCGAACGTCAGCCGCCCCTCTGCCTTGCTGACGATCTTCGAGGTGACCGAAACGACGTCTCCGTCGCGCAGGTCCGTCCCGTCCCCGATCAGCGCGGTCAGGTCGTCTCCTGCCGCCACCTCGGGCAGTCCGGTCACCGGGAAGACTTCCAGGTGTTTCCTCATCGCCGTACGGCCTCCGCGAGGTTCAGAGCCGCGTCAGCCATCGCGGCGGTGGTGGTCTCGTCCGTCATCCACAACGGCACCGCCTGCACGTGAATTCCGGCTCCGGCGATCGAATCGGCCTGGATCGAGTCCGAGGTGTCGATCAGCCAGCCGTCCAGTACGCCGCCCGTCGTCCGGGACCCGTAGAACCGGGCGACCGCGGAGGCGGTCGAGGCGACGCCGACCGCGGCCAACACCTTGTCGGCCATCCCACGGACCGGACCGGTACCGATGATCGGCGACAGCCCGATCACCGGGGCGGCGGTCTCCCGGACGGCGTCCCGGATCCCCGGTACGCCGAGGATGGTGCCGACCGAGACCACCGGGTTGGACGGCGGGATCAGCAGCACGTCGCAGTCCGCGATCGCCTCGAGCACGCCCGGGGCCGGCTTGGCCTTGTCCTGGCCGACGGCGACGATCTGGTGCGCGGTGACCTCGGCGTGCCAGCGCACCCAGTACTCCTGGAAGTGGATGGCCTTGCGCTTGCCCGGCTGGTCCGGGTCGTCGACCACGACGTGGGTCTCGACCCGGTCGTCGCTCATCGGCAGCAGCCGCACCGGCAGCTTCCACCGCTGGCACAGGGCCTCGGTGACCGCGGTCAGGCCGTAGCCGGCGTCCAGCATCTGGGTCCGGACCAGGTGGGTGGCGACGTCGCGGTCGCCGAGCCCGAACCAGGTCGGCTCCACGCCGTACTCGGCGAGCTCCTCCTTGATCACCCACGTCTCGTCCTCACGGCCCCAGCCGCGCTCTTTCGAGATGCCGTTGCCGAGGGTGTACATCACCGTGTCCAGGTCGGGACAGACGCGGAGTCCGAACAGGGTGATGTCATCGGCGGTGTTCCCCACCACGGTGATCTGGGCGTCGGGGCGGGCCTTCAGGAGCCCGCGGAGGAAGGTGGATCCACCGACGCCGCCGGCCAGCACTGTCAATCGCATGGGAAGAGTCTGCACGAGTCGTCAATGCGCCGAGCCACCGCACGACTATGCTGCGGTGGGTCCGAACATCCGCACAGCTCAGTTGTACGGCCCCCAACATCCCGAGGAGCCCTCGTGGTCACCGACGCAACCAAGAAGCTCAGAGAGCCGGTCGCGTACATCCTGCTCGCCTTCGCTGCCCTGTCCGTGCTGGCGGTCCTGATCCTGCTGTTCTTCGGCGGCAGCACGTTCGCGATCAACGCCGGCCGGGCGCAGACCCGCCTCGTACCGACCGATGTCAGTGGCCTCGTGCTGCTGCTGACACTGGCCGCGTCGGTGTGGCTGGTCAACGAAGCCGGCGAGCGTACGACGAACGCCCGCCTCGTCACGCTTGTCGCTCTCGTGATCACGGGTGTGGCGCTAGTGGTCGGGCTCATCGCAACGTTCTCCGTCTTCGCGGCCGAGGGCTCTGGTGGCCTGCTGACCGCCACCTTCGTCTGGGGGCTGGCCGGACTCGCGCTGACCGGCGCCGTCGGGTACTACATCTTCAACACCTTCCAGGGTCTGCCGGCCACGGTGCGTGCGCCGAAGCCGGGCCAGTTCGCACCCCAGGGCCAGTACGGCAACCAGTACGGCGGCCAGCAGGCGCCGTACGGGCAGCAGGGTGGACAGGGCGGCCAGTACGGCCAGCAGAGTGGCCAGCAGGCGCAGTACGGCCAGCCGGGCTACGAGCAGGGCCAGCAGAGCCAGTACGGCGGTTATGGCGCCGCAGCCGGTGCCGGTGCGGCCGCTGGTGCCGCGGGTGGTTACGCAGCTGGTCAGGGCGAGCAGCAGTGGCCGCAGGAGCAGAGCTGGAACCAGGGCGAGCAGCAGCCGACCTGGTCCGCCGGTGAGGCCGAGGCCCAGCAGCACCAGCCGGCCGCCGAGCAGGCGTGGTCCGCCGGTGCCCAGGGCACCGAGGCGACCCAGCCGTGGAGCTCGGAAGGGCAGCAGCAGTGGAGCGGCCAGGAGGCCCAGGGCAACCAGTGGCCTCAGGAGCAGCAGCAGCAGGGCTCGCAGTGGAACGACGGTAGCCAGCAGCAGTGGTCCGGTCAGGACTACCCGCAGCAGGAGTGGCCGTCGCAATCAGGTCACGCCGCCGAGCAGCCGCAGGCGGAGGGTCAGCCGACCTGGCAGTCCGGTGAGCAGCAGCAGGCCTGGCCGGCTGAGGACGCTCCGGCCGAGGAGCCGAAGGCTGCCGAGCAGCCCGCGGCCGCCGAGCCGGCCGCCGACGAGACCCGCGTCGATCCGCGGGTTTCCGACACCGAGAAGAAGGACGACCAGGGCCAGCAGGGCTGGTGGTCGCAGCCGTCCTGACCCCCAGGATGCCTGTGCGGTAAGGGTGCAAGCCCTTACCGAAGCTGCTGACGAAACAACTTCATCGCGTTTCAGTACGTAGCACATGAACACGAGAGGCCTGTGTACACAGGCCTCTCGTTGTTTTGCAGCCATGTTGCGGATGATGCCAATAGCAGACCACAGCTTGACTTTCGTGCATTGCAGGAATGTAATTTCAACCGTGTCGTTCGTTGACACTCGGTATCGGGGACCGTTTGAGCACACCAGACGGTCGAGGTCAGGCATGTGGACCGCAAACCCACATGTACAGGGGAACGAACAGGGTCGAGGAGGTCGTACCGTGACAGAGCTACTGGCGATTGTCGACGGTGAGGCGATCGAGGAGGAGCCGAACTGGCAGGAACGGGCGTTGTGCGCCCAGACCGATCCAGAGGCTTTCTTCCCGGAGAAGGGCGGTTCCACCCGGGAGGCGAAGAAGGTCTGCCTCGGGTGTGACGTCCGAGGTGAATGCCTGGAGTACGCACTCCACAACGACGAGCGCTTCGGAATCTGGGGCGGGCTGTCGGAGCGGGAGCGCCGCAAGCTGAAGAAGAAGGCTGTCTGACCGCCAACAGACACACAGGGTTAGACAACCTCACAAAAGAAGATGCACTACCTGAGCTTTCCGCGAGGCCCCGGGCGACGACCTGTCACCGGGGCCCGCGGCTTTCCCATGACTTTTCAGGCCGTCACCCACGCGGCTGTATGGTGACCCAGACCGTCCGTAACCACTGAGGTGTCACAGCTCCGCATGGAACAAGAAGCTCCGGCCGGCTGGGAGTTCTTCGACTCTGTCGACTTCCCCACCGATCACACCGATGACCCGATGGGTCGACCGCGGGTCCGGCACGTCGTCACCGCGGTGGTGGTCGGGCACGAGGGTGCTGCCTGGTTGCCGCGGCTGTCCGAGGCCTTGTGGGCGCTGAACCCGCGTCCGGACCGGCTGATCGCAGTCGACACCGGATCCACCGACGAGACCGCCGAACTGCTCGCCTCGATGCCCGGGGTGGAGCCGGTCGTCAGCGTCTCCGCCCGCACCGGATTCGGTACGGCGGTCGCCCGTGGCGTCGAGGCGGTCGGGTTCGCGCCGATCCCGTCGCCGTACGGGCCGTACGGCGACGACGGGCACATGCCGGTGGTCGAGTGGCTCTGGCTGCTCCACGACGACTGTGCGCCCGCCCCGAAGGCGCTGGAGAAGTTGTTGCTCCAGGCCACTATTTCGCCCGAGGTCGGCATCTGGGGCCCGAAGCTGCGGCTCTGGCCGCGGGACCGCGATCTGCTCGAGGTCGGCGTCACGACCTCGCTCGGCGGCCGCCGTGACACCGGGATCGAGAACGGCGAGCTCGACCAGGGCCAGCACGACCAGCCGCGAAACGTGCTGGCTGTCAGCTCGGCCGGCATGCTGGTCCGTCGCGACGTCTGGGAGTCCCTGAAGGGGTTCGACCCGCGGCTGCCGATGTTCCGCGACGACATCGACTTCGGCTGGCGCGCGAGCCGGGCCGGCTTCCAGGTCGGCGTGGCGCCGGACGCGGTCATCTACCACGCACAGGCCGCCGCGACCGGTGAGCGGGCGCTGGCTGGTACCCGCCGGCACGCCTACCAGCTCGACCGCGCCCACGCGTACTACACCGTCCTGGCGAACGCACCTGGCAAGCTGCTGCCGCTGCTGATCCTCAGGTTCCTGCTCGGCACGATCATGCGCTCGGTCTGGTTCCTGATCGGCAAGACGCCGTCCGGTGCCGTCGACGAGTGGACGGCCCTGCTCGGCACGCTGCTGGCCGGCGGCTGGACGCAGGCCCGCAAGGACCGCCGCAATCTGGACAGAGTCCCGTACGACGACATCAAGGGACTGTTCTCCCGGTCGGTGCACGCATTGCGGCACAACCTGGAGGAGACCACCAGCACCATCTCCGAGCGGATCCGTGAAGCCTGGGCGGACGAGCCGGAAGAGCAGGTGGTCACCACTGCTCGCCGTGCGAAGACCACCGCGCGGGTAGCGGTCGACCAGCCACGCTGGCGTCGTCAGCTGATGCGGCGGCCGTTCCTGGTCGCTTGGGTCGTGCTGGCCCTCGGGACGTTCATCGCCGCACGCAGTCTGATCGGCAGCGGCGTACTGCGTTCCAACTTGTTGTTGCCCGCGCACGAGAGCCTTCCGGCGCTCTGGCATGCCGCAGCTTCCGCACCGCCCGGTGTGACGCCACCTGCTTGGCTGGCGCAGTTCTGGGCCTTCTCCGCCGTCATGTTCGGACCTTCGGGTGCGGCCAACGTTCTGCTGCTCGGTGCGATCCCACTGGCCGCGCTGGCCTCGTGGGCATTGCTGCGGGCGTTCATCGTCAACCGTGGCGCCCGCGCGTGGGGAGCGTCGGCGTACGGCATTGCTGTCTTTACGAACGGCGCGATCACGCAAGGTCGGCTCGGGACTGTGGTGGCGGCGATCGTGCTGCCCCTGCTCGGTGCTGCTGTCCACACCGTGGCGCGGCGACGTCGTGTCGTCATCCAGGGCAGTTGGCGAGCCGCATGGTTCGCGGGTATCTGCCAGGCGGTCCTGTTCGCCTTCACTCCTGCCCTTGGCCTACTGGTCGCGGTCACGCTCGCCGTCGGTGGCGTGCTGGGTCTGGGCTGGCGTCGACAGGGCCGGCAGTTGGTCTTCTCGGTCGTGCTCGGTCTGCTGCTGGTGCTGCCGTGGACGATCCAGCTGGTGCTGCACCCGTCGTTGCTGGGACAGGAGGCGGGTGGTCAGCCGACCACCGCGATCGGTCCGGGCGACAGCCTGCCGCACCTGCTGACCGGTACGTCGGTTGGCGGTCCGACGCCGTGGTGGTTCGCCGTACCGCTGATTGTGGTGGCGCTGGTCAGTCTGCTGCGTGAGTCGCGGCAGCGGTACGAACTGCTTGGCTGGTTCGTCGCACTGGCCGGACTGATCGGCACGCTGGTCGCAAGCCGCTTGGGCGGTGGTAGCGGACCGCTGATGTTCCTCATGACCGCTGGCTGGGTTGTTGCGGTCACAGTGGCGTGGGACTCGGTCGGCAAGACCAACGAGCTTCTGATCCAGGGTGTGCTCGGCATCGTGCTGGTGACGACGATCGTCACCGCCGGCTTCTGGCTAGTGCGTGGCGTGGACGGTCCGCTGTGGCGCGGGCCGGCCCAGGATCTCCCGGCGTATTTGGTGTCTGCTCAGGGCCCACCGGCCAACGACTCGATTCTGGTGGTGCGCAAAGCGCCTAGTAGTCCGATGCGGTTCTCGCTGGTCAAGGACGGCGGGCCGCGGATGGGTTCGGTCGAGGCCGCGCCGAAGCCGGCGCAGATCAAGCCGCTCACTGACGTGCTGGCGACCCTGGGTGGCGGCGGCTCTGGTGAAGAAGGACGTCAGCTGGCTGCACTGGCCGTCGACTACGTCTACCTGCCGGCACCGGTGGACCCGACGCTGCAGTCCACGCTTGACTCCCTGCCGGGCTTGTCGCGTGCCAGTGCGAACGAAGGCGATGCCTCCTGGCTCGTCGACCGCTCGGCCGGTGGCGGCAAGTCCCCACTGGGCGACGTGACCCACAACCTGTGGCGCATCCTCGGTCTGATCGCGTGGATCATCGCGCTGATCTTCTGTCTGCCGACAGTCCGCCGGACCGTCGCCGTACCGCATGGCACGCACGCGAGGAGGGACCGATGAGCAGCTTGCTGTCCGATCCGCGCATCCGGCTCGGCGCCTGTGTGCTGGCGATGGCCGCGATCGGTGGGCTGGCCGTCGTCACTCACCCCAAGCAGCCGGACGTCAATCCGCAAGCCGCGTCGCAGTCCCCGGCCCGCACTGTCGTCAACCGGACCGCACTGGCCTGCCCAGCGCTGACTGGCGACAAGCAGACCAGCGTGGTCAGCGGCGTGGCGCCAGTGCTGCCGGAGGACACGCCAACCGCGGGCGGCAACGCCACTCCGCTGTCGATCAGCCCGCTGGCCACCACCTCCGGTCCGGTCGGCTCACTACTGGTCCGCGGCAAGATCGGATCCAGTACGGCGACCGCCAAGCCGGAGACCCTGTCGATCCGGGGCACCGGCCCCATGGCCGCAGGCACGGTCGGAACGAGCACGACGACCTCCACTACCGGTGTGAACAGCGGAATGGCCAGTGCACCTTGCCAGCTGCCCGGCTCCGATTTCTGGTACGTCGGCGCCTCCACCGCGGCTGGTCGTCGGGACGTGCTCACGCTGACCAACCTGGACAGCGTCAACGCCGCAGTGAACGTGACGATCTACTCGAACAAGGGCCAGCTGGATCTGCCGAACGCCCGCGGACTGGTGATCCCGGCCCGATCGACGTACGAACTGTTCCTCGATCAGGTCGCCAAGAGCCAGAAGGACCTGGCGCTGCACGTCGTGTCGACCGGTGGTCGCGTCGCTCCGGCTCTGCGGGACTATGCGAGCAAGGCGGACAAGACGCCGGCCGGAGTGGACTGGATCGGCCCGACAGCAGCACCGGCGACCAAGGTCTACGTGCCAGGCGCAGCGCCGGGTGCTGGACAGCGCACGCTGGTGCTGGTGAACCCCACTGACCTGCAGGCAACGATCAGCCTGACGGTGAACGGTCCGAACGGCCCGTTCAAGCCGGCTGGCCTGGAGACGGTTCGGCTGCCTGCTGGTGCGGTCAGCACGATCAAACTCGAAGATGTGCTGCACGGGGACGCGAGCGGGATCAGTCTGGTTTCGGACCAGCCGGTGGCCGCATCACTGCGGATGGCCGACAAGAGCGGTTCGGACTTCGCGTCGATCGGTGGGGCCGAGGTCCTGACCGGACCGGCGTACCTGGTGCTGCCGGCTCACAAGGAGCAGGCGCTCTTCCAGGTGACGGCTCCGGGGAAGGCGTCGAGTGTGAAGCTCGACCTGCACGACGCGGCCGGCAAGTCGCTGTTGAGCCGGGCAGTCGATGTCGTGGCTGGTTCGACGACGCAGATTGCGCTCAAGGCGGCGTCGGGGCCGACGTACCTGACGGTTGAGCAGACGCGCGGGACAGTCGTTGCGGGCGTCACGCTGATGCCGCCGAAGAAGCTGGACGACGACGACACGGCGCAGGTGGCCGCCTGGCCGCTGAGCACGTCGCTGGTCTTCCGCGCTCAGCTCGGCGCACAGCCCGACGTACGGGCCGCTCTGCGCTAAAGCCTTAGTTTCCGTCGGGGTCGCGCAGCATCCGCAGGTGACCGCGGCGGGTCACCTCGACCGGCGCGCCCGGCATGTCGGTGCCCGGCTCCCTGCGGGGGAGCGGCCGGGCTGCCTCGCGGACGGCGTTGGCCAGCGCCTCCAGGTCGTCCGTCGACGGTCCGGCGGCGGCCGGGTCCGGAGCGAGCCGGATGACTTCCCAGCCGTTCGGAGCGGTCAACCGGTCGGCGTGGTCGGCGCAGAGGTCGTAGCAGTGCGGTTCGGCGTACGTCGCGAGTGGACCGATCACACAGGTCGAGTCGGCGTAGACGTAGGTGAGCGTCGAAACGGCCGGTTGATGACAGGCGGCGCGCGAACAGATCCTGGCGATGCTCACGTCAAGACGTTACCCCCACTAGGCTGAGCGCGTGACCGAGGCTCGCCGTCATCGCAGGCACATCGACCGCCATGGCCGCGGCATGCTCGGACCGATCAGCCGGCCGAGCTCGTTCGCGCCGCGCGGTCTGCCGCTGCAGCGCTCGGCCGCTGCCCAGTTCGACGAGGTGGTCGCGATCGAGGTGACCCGGCTCGAGAAGCGGCTGCCGCAGGTCGTCGCGCGGGTCGAGTTCGCCATCGAGGACGTGCCGAATCTCGAGCTGGACGCGACCGAGATCCCGCTCACCCACGCCAGCGGCGGTACGTCGCACGAGCCGTACCGGATCGTGGTCTTCCGGCGCCCGATCGAGCTGCGGGCCGAGCGCTCCGGAGCCGGGCTGTCCTGGCTGGTCCGGTCCGCGCTGGTGCTCGAGCTGGCCGACGTACTGGCGCTGTCCCCGGAACAGATCGACCCGGAGTTCGACGCCGACGAGGACTAGGCGTCACAACGTGTTCGTTCGTGTTCCGTAGTGTGGAAGGCTCCTTGTGACCTTCGTTGTCACGGGAGAGGATCGTGAACTGTGAACGATCAAAAACTGCGCGTCGGAGTCGTCGGGCTGGGATTTGCCGGCCGAACCGCCCTGGAAGCGTTCTCGGAGCTGCCTGAGGTCGAGGTGATCGCACTCGCCGGGCTGGAGAAGGATCTCCTGACCACGCTGGGTGGGAAGCACGACGTACCGCATCTCTACGAGAAGTGGGAGGACCTGCTCCAGACCCCCGGCCTGGACGCGGTCAGCATCGGTACGCCGACGCAGCTGCACGCCCCGATCGCGCTCGCAGCGCTGGAGAAGGGGCTGCACGTGCTGTCGGAGAAGCCGCTGGCCCGGACGGTGGCCGAGGGCACTGCGATGGTGGAGGCCTCCAAGAAGGCCGGCCGGGTGCTCAAGGTGGTCTTCAACCACCGTGAGCGCGGTGACGTCATCGCGCTGAAGCACCAGATCGACGAGGGCCAGCTCGGCCGCATCTACTACGCCAAGGCGCACTGGATGCGCCGCAACGGCATCCCGGGCATGGGCGGCTGGTTCACCAACCGTGAGCTGTCCGGTGGCGGCCCGCTGATCGACCTGGGCGTCCACATCCTCGATATGGCACTGCACCTGCTCGGCGAGCCGCAGGTGACCACGGTGTCGGCCAACACGTTCGCCGAGCTCGGTCCGCGTGGCCGGGGCAGCGTCAGCAGTGTGGAACGCCCGACGGTCGACACGCTCGGTTCGAAGTTCGAGGTCGAGGACCTGGCGACGGCGTACCTGCGACTCGAAGGTGGCGGCGCGCTGCAGTTGGAGACCAGTTGGGCGACGTACCGGGCGCCGGGGGACAACTTCGGCATCGAGCTGTTCGGTACCGAGGGTGGCGCGAAGATCGACGTCCAGAACTACACGAACGACGACACGCTGCGGATCTACACCGACGTGGCCGGTATCCCGGCCGAGGTGCGCCCCGCGACCGGACCGGGCCTCGGCCACCGCGCAGTGGTGCGGGAGTTCGTCCGGATCGTCCGCAGTGGTGAGTGGGAAGGGCAGAACGGCTCGGAGGCACTCCTCCGGACCGAGGTCATCGACGCCTGCTACGCCTCGGCGAAGGCAGGACGAGAGGTAGTGCTGCATGACTGATCCCATTCGCGTCACCGTCTGGGGCGAGAACGTCCACGAGGGCCGTGACGAGACCGTCCGCAAGCTCTACCCCGACACCATGCACGAGACGATCGCCTCCGCGCTGCGCGACAAGCTCGGCCAGGACGTCGTCGTACGGACTGCTTGGCTGCAGCAGGACGAGCACGGTCTGACCGAGGAGGTGCTGGCCGAGACCGACGTCCTGACCTGGTGGGGGCACGCCGCCCACGACCAGGTCGACGACGCGGTCGTCGAGCGCGTCCACAAGCACGTGCTGTCCGGGATGGGCTTGATCGCACTGCACTCCGCGCACTTCAGCAAGATCTTCATCAAGCTGATGGGTACGACGTGCTCGCTCGACTGGCGCGCCGAGAACGACCGCGAGCTGATCTGGACCGTCGCCCCCGGCCACCCGATCGCCCGCGGCATCCCGCACCCGCTGATCATCGACCGCGAGGAGATGTACGGCGAGCTGTTCGACATCCCGCAGCCCGACGAACTGGTCTTCATCAGCTCGTTCAGCGGTGGCGAGGTCTTCCGCTCCGGCTGCACCTACCGCCGCGGCCAGGGCCGGGTCTTCTACTTCCGCCCCGGCGACCAGGAGTTCCCCACCTACCACCACGCGGATGTGCAGCAGGTGATCGCCAATGCTGTCGGCTGGGCAGCTCCCACGAGCCCCCGTCAGCTGCCAGAGGTACACCACCGTGGTGAGTCGGGCTGGTTCCAGAAGGGCTGAAATACAGCTTTTACACTGGGCCGGATAGGGTCCGTGCATGGTTGACGTTGCGGCGATCTTCAAGGCGTACGACGTTCGTGGGGTCGTGCCGGACCAGTTGGACGAGTCGGTGGCCCGGGCGACCGGGGCGGCGTTCGTCGAGGTCCTGGACGTGCTCGCGGGTTCTGGTGCGGTCGTGGTCGGGTACGACATGCGGCCGTCGAGTCCGGCGCTTGCCGCCGCCTTCGCCGAGGGAGTGGCCAGTACCGGTGCGGATGTGATCACCATCGGGCTGGCCTCGACCGACCAGCTGTACTTCGCGTCCGGGCGGCTGAACCTGCCGGGCGCGATGTTCACTGCGAGCCACAACCCGGCGCAGTACAACGGCATCAAGATGTGTCGCGCCGGGGCCGCGCCGGTCGGGGCGGACTCCGGGCTGCGCGACATCGCGGACCTGGTCGCGAAGGCACTGGTCGACGGCCCGGCACCGAGCGCCGTACCGGGCAAGATCCGCGAGAAGGACCTGCTCACCGCGTACGCCGACCACCTGCACGACCTGGTCGACCTGACCAAGATCCGGCCGCTCAAGGTCGTCGTCGACGCCGGGAACGGGATGGGCGGGCACACCGTGCCGGCCGTCTTCGCGACCGGGCCGGTCGCGATCGTGCCGATGTACTTCGAGCTGGACGGCAGCTTCCCGAACCACGAGGCGAACCCGCTCGACCCGAAGAACCTGGTCGACCTGCAGGCCAAGGTCGTCGAGGTCGGCGCCGACCTCGGGCTCGCCTTCGACGGCGACGCGGACCGCTGCTTCGTGATCGACGAGAAGGGCGACCCGATCTCGCCGAGCGCGATCACCGGCGCGGTCGCCGTACGGGAGCTGGCCAAGCACCCCGGTGCGACGATCCTGTACAACCTGATCACCTCCAAGGCGGTGCCGGAGCTGGTGACCGAGCACGGCGGCGTGGCGGTGCGGACGCGGGTCGGGCACTCCAACATCAAGCAGAAGATGGCCGAGACCGATGCGGTCTTCGGTGGCGAGCACTCGGCGCACTACTACTTCAAGGACTTCTGGCGGGCCGACACCGGCATGCTGGCCGCACTGCACGTGCTGGCCGCGCTGGGCGAGCAGGACAAGCCGGCCAGCGAGCTGTTCGCCATCTACGAGCGCTACGTCGCCTCCGGCGAGCTGAACAACAAGGTCGACGACGCGGCGGCCACGGTCGCCGCGATCGAGGACACGTACGGCGGCCAAGACGGCATCACCGTCGACCACCTGGACGGTCTGACCGTGTCCGCGCCACAGTGGTGGTTCAACGTCCGTGTCTCGAACACGGAGCCGCTGCTGCGGCTGAACGTCGAAGCCGCGGACCGCGCCACGATGGAGCGGGTCCGGGACGAAGTGCTGGCGCTGATCACCGGCACCTCTGTGACAGTGCTTTCTAACGAGGGGAAGAACTGATGGCAGTCAATCTGGACCCGGATCTGCTGAGCATCCTGGTCTGCCCGAAGTGCCGCTCGGAGTTCCGGGTGGACGACGAGGCGAACGAGCTGGTCTGCACCAACACCGGCTGCGCCCTGGCCTACCCGGTGCGCGATGACATCCCCGTGCTGCTGATCGACGAGGCACGGGACACCCGCGCCGAGGAGACCGCGGACCAGGCATGAGTGTTTTCGACGACTCGCGGTTGGACGACCCGGCTGCGCTTCAGGCGACTGATCACCTGCTGCGGCGGCTGGCGATGGCCGGTGCGCGCGTGCGCGCCGAGCTGGAGGCAGCAGACGATGTACTGTCTTCGCTGACTTCGGACGGCTTCCGGCCGCGCGCCATTGTGGCCGCTGGTCGCGACGCCCGGCTGGTGCGCGCCGTACTGGAGCCTGTCTGCCCAGTGCCGTTCGTGGCGTGGCCCGGTCCGGGCCTGCCCGGTTGGGCCGGACCGCTGGACCTGGTGATCGTGCTGGGTGGTCAGAGCGAGGACAACGACGCAGTGTCGGCCGCTGCCGAGGCTGCGCGTCGTGGTTGCGGTCTGATCATCGCCAGCCCGGAGGACTCGCCCGTTGCGATCGCATCGGCCGGTCTGCGGCATGCGATCCGGCTGCCGTCGCAGTCCGATGACCAGCTCGCCGCTGCGGTCGCCGTACTGCAGGGGCTGCATCAGATGGACCTCGGGCCGGAGGTGGACGCCAAGTCCGTCGCGGCCATGCTCGACGACGTAGCGATCGAGTGCTCGCCCAACAACGACGTAGCGTCCAACCCGGCCAAGGAGCTCGCGCTTGTGCTGGCCGACGCGCTGCCGCTCGTGTGGGGTGGCTCGGTGCTGGCTGCCCGCGCAGCGCGTCGAGTGGTCGAGGCACTCCGGCTGGCGAGTGGACGGCCTGCTCTGGCTGCGGATGCCGGTCACCTGCTGCCGGTGCTCAACCAGCCGCCGCGTGACCTCTTCGCCGACCCGTTCGACCAGGGCGATGAGCTGCGACCCGCACTGATCATTCTGGACGACGGTCTGGCCGACACTGCCGTCACGGAGACCCGCAACAAGCTTGCACTCAAGGCGGAGCGCCACGAGGTGCGAGTGCACGTCGTGACGCAGGCGGCGGGCACAGACATCGCCCGGTACGCTGCTCTGACCCAGCACGGCCGCTATGCCGCGGCGTACCTGGGCATTGGGCTGGGCCGCTACGGCACGGCCGTCGACGACGGACCGACCGAGCCAGGCATCCCCTCGGAGGACCCGGCGTGGTAGTTCGGCTGCAGAACACCATCCGCGACTACGCGTGGGGATCGTCGACCGCGATCCCGGCGCTGCTCGGCGTCGCGCCGGACGGCACACCGCAGGCCGAGATGTGGATGGGCGCGCACGAGTCGGCGCCCTCCATCCTGCCGAGCGGTGAGTCCCTGTACGACGTGGTGCAGGCCGGCGCATCCGACGTACTGGGTGTGGAGGTCGCCGAGGAGTTCGAGGGGCGGTTCCCGTTCCTGGCCAAGCTGTTGGCGGCGGCGCAGCCGTTGTCGATCCAGGCGCACCCTTCGCGCGCCCAGGCGATCGACGGGTATGCACGCGATGAAGCAGCCGGGATCCCGCGCGATGCCGCGGACCGGAACTACAAGGACGCCTGGCCGAAGCCGGAGATCCTCATTGCCCTCGAGCCGTTCGACGCGCTGGTCGGCTTCCGGCCGTTGGCGTCGACGGTTGCGTTGCTGGAGGCGCTGGCCCCGGTCGGTCTCGACGGGCTGACCCAGCAGTTGCGCGACGGCAAGCTGCAGGAAGCCTTCACGGACTTCATGAGCAGCGACCGGGATTCGATCCGTCCGCTCGTTGCTGCGTTGGGCGAGGCCTGCGCGCAGTACGCCGGCTCGGCGTACACGCTTGAGATCGAGACGCTGGCGAAGCTGTGCGCGGACTTCCCGGATGATCCCGGCGTACTGGCTGCTTTGCTGCTCAACCGGGTCCGGCTGGAACGCTTCGAGGCGGTCTATCTTCCGGCCGGCAACGTGCATGCGTACCTGCACGGACTCGGGTTCGAGGTGATGGCGAACTCGGACAACGTGCTGCGGGGTGGACTGACGAGCAAGTACGTCGACGTACCGGAGCTGGTGTCCGTGGTCGACTTCGAGCCGCTGACCGACCCGGTGATCACCGCGACCGACGGTGTCTACGAGACCGGGTGCGAATACTTCGCCGTACGGCGGGTCGACCTCGACGGTGGTGAACAAACGGTCACCGGGTCCGGGCCGCGAATCGTCTGCTGTGTGGACGGATCGGTCGAGGTCGGTGCCGGGGGCACCTATGACGGTGTGACGTTGTCCGCCGGGCAGTCCGCGTTCGCGGGTGGACCCGAGGGACCCTGTAACCTGCGTGGTTCCGGCACGGCGTTCGTCGTGTCCGCACCCTGATTTTTCACGGAGGACCTGAACAACCATGGCTGGTGGCGGAAACAAGGCCGTGGTCGCGGCCCTGCTGGCGAACACCGGGATCGCGGTCACCAAGTTCGCCGCCTGGGGGCTGACCCAGTCGGCCTCGATGCTGGCCGAGGCGATCCACTCGCTGGCCGACGCCGGCAACCAGGTGCTGCTGCTGGTCGGTTCGCAGCGGGCCAAGCGCGAGGCCGACGAGCTGCACCAGTTCGGCTTCGGCCGGGAGCGCTACGTCTACTCGTTCATCGTGGCGATCGTGCTGTTCAGCGTCGGTGGTCTGTTCGCGCTCTACGAGGGCTGGCACAAGGTCCACGACCCGCACGGCATCACCGACTGGAAGTGGGTGCCGGTCGCGGTGCTGGTGGCCGCGATCGTGATGGAGTCGCTGTCGTTCCGGACCGCGATCATCGAGGCGAACAAGATCCGCGGGCACATCTCGTGGCCGAAGTTCATCCGCCAGGCCCGCTCGCCCGAGCTCCCGGTCATCCTCCTCGAGGACTTCGCCGCGCTGACCGGTCTGGTGCTCGCGCTGATCGGTGTCGCACTGACGCTGATCACCGGCAACGGCATCTTCGACGGCCTGGGCTCGATGGCGATCGGCGCGCTGCTCGTCGCCGTCGCGATCTTCCTGGCGATCGAGATGAAGTCGCTGCTGCTCGGTGAGTCCGCGACCCGCGAGGCGCAGCAGAAGATCGTCGACGCGATCGAGGGCACCTCCGGTGTCCAGCGCCTGATCCACATCAAGACCCTGCACCTCGGTCCCGAGGAGCTGCTCGTCGCCGCGAAGCTCGCCGTCGAGCCGACCACCGACAGCGCGGTCGTCGCCGAGACCATCAACGCCGCCGAGCGCGCCATCCGTGCCGCCGAACCGATGTCGGTGCACATCTACCTCGAGCCCGACATCTTCCACGAGAACTACGCCCCCGACGAGCGTCCCGCCGTACCCGAAGCTCCCGCCCACTGACCCACCTCATTTGCCTGGCTAGGCACCGCCCTTAGGGGTTCTGCACCGTGGTTAAGGGTGGAGAACCCCCAATATGACTGCCTAGCCAGCGAAATGGGGTCAGCGGGGGCGGGGCGGCAGTACGCCGGAACGTCCCAGCCAGCGCAGTGCCCGGTCCCGATCGATCTGGGACTGGGTGGGTGGGGTGGTGAGTTTGCCGGTCCGGTAGCCCAGGTTGCGGAGGTCGGCGGCGACCGACGGCTCGGCCAGGGCGCGGAGGGCGAAGGCCAGCGCGGCCGGCGTGACGTCGTACCGGCGTTCGAGGTCGAGCGCGAGCTGGACGGCGGCCAGGTCGCGGTCGTCGTACTGGCGTTGGGCGGTCTGGCCCGGGCGGGAGTGCGGCAGCAGCCCGAGGGCCTCCCGGTAGCGCAGCATCCGGGGGGTCGTGCCCAGGCGTTTCGCGGCTTCGGTGATGCGCATGACCCCAATCCTGACATTTCGGTGTCAAAAACGCCCGTCAGGCGATCAAACGCACGGTCCGGGCCCTCTAGGCTCAGGCAAGCAGGAAGCACTCACAAAGTCTTCAGGGGAGCGGTATGACGTTCGACTACAAGGTGGCGGACCTCGGGCTGGCCGAGTTCGGCCGCAAGGAGATCCGGCTGGCCGAGCACGAGATGCCCGGTCTGATGGCGATGCGCGCCCAGTACGGCGAGAGCAAGCCGCTCGCCGGTGCGCGGATCATGGGTTCGCTGCACATGACGATCCAGACCGCCGTCCTGATCGAGACGCTGACCGCGCTCGGTGCCGAGGTCCGTTGGGTCTCCTGCAACATCTTCTCCACCCAGGACCACGCCGCCGCCGCGATCGTCGTCGGCCCGGACGGTACGGTCGACAACCCCACCGGCGTACCGGTCTTCGCCTGGAAGGGCGAGACGCTGGAGGAGTACTGGTGGTGCACCGAGCAGGCGCTGAAGTGGCCTGGTGCTGAGGGCCCGAACATGATCCTGGACGACGGTGGCGACGCCACCATGCTCGTCCACAAGGGCACCGAGTTCGAGAAGGCCGGCGCCGTCCCGGACCCGTCGACCGCGGACTCCGAGGAGTACGCCGTCGTCCTGAAGCTGCTGACCCGGACGCTGACCGAGGACCCGCAGCTGTGGACCGGCATCGGTCAGGGCATCAAGGGTGTCACCGAGGAGACCACCACCGGGGTGCACCGGCTCTACGAGATGCACAAGGCCGGCGCGCTGCTGTTCCCGGCGATCAACGTCAACGACTCGGTCACCAAGTCGAAGTTCGACAACAAGTACGGCTGCCGGCACTCGCTGATCGACGGCATCAACCGCGCCACCGACGTCCTGATCGGCGGCAAGGTCGCGGTCGTGGCCGGGTACGGCGACGTCGGCAAGGGCTGTGCGGAGTCGCTGCGCGGCCAGGGTGCGCGCGTCATCGTCACCGAGATCGACCCGATCTGCGCGCTGCAGGCCGCGATGGACGGCTACCAGGTCACCACCCTCGACGAGGTCGTCGGGATCGCCGACATCTTCGTCACCACGACCGGCAACAAGGACGTCATCACCGCCGACCACATGGCGCGGATGAAGCACCAGGCGATCGTCGGCAACATCGGCCACTTCGACAACGAGATCGACATGGCCGGTCTGTACAAGACCGCCGGGATCGAGCGGGTCAACATCAAGCCGCAGGTCGACGAGTTCCGCTTCGCCGACGGTCACACGATCATCATCCTGTCCGAAGGCCGGCTGCTGAACCTGGGCAACGCGACCGGGCACCCGTCGTTCGTGATGTCGAACTCGTTCACCAACCAGGTGCTCGCGCAGATCGAGCTCTTCGTCCGCACCGCCGACTACCCGACCGACGTCTACGTGCTCCCCAAGCACCTCGACGAGATGGTCGCCCGGCTCCACCTCGACGCCCTCGGCGTCAAGCTGACCGAGCTCTCCAAGGAGCAGGCCGCCTACCTCGGCGTCCCGGTCGAAGGCCCCTACAAGGCCGAGCACTACCGCTACTGATCCCCCCACAGCAAAGCGCCTCACCTACCCGGTGGGGCGCTTTCGCTGTGTCAGCCGAGGAAGGCGACCACACCGAACTCCTCCGGCGTCTGGTCGCTGAGCAGGACCGCCTCGCTCATCCAGGCGATGCAGTTCTCGACAGCGCCGAGCACTTCGGGGTGCAGCTCTGCTCGTTGCTGAGCCGTCGAGGCCTGCCACTGCGCCAGGCCGGCTCGGCAGGTAGCGGTGTCCCAGGCGCCGTACCCGAGGCCCTCGGAGTCCGGCAGCGGAGCCGGCATTCCGCTGAACACCAGATCGTCCAGCTGGGGTGTGGTGATACCGAGCTGCCGCAGCCCCTTGCCGACATCGACAAGCCAGCCACTGCGGAACCCACTGAAGTACTCGTTGCTCAGCTCGTAGTCGGCGAACAGGAATCTGCAGATGTTGAGGAACGCCGATCCGTACAGGTGACCGAAGCGCTCGTCGAAGGGTCCACCGCCGAGCACCGCGCGCACGGCCGAGCTGCTGGTCGGCCCGCCGACGGCGATCTCCTGCGCCCAGTAGTCGTCGTCATGCGCCCACTGCTCGACAGACGTCGTCCTGAGCCCGTGCAGCAGTCTCGCGTCCCGTGAGCCGATGGCCCGCTGCAACCTGTCAGGTTGGGCGGCGAAAATCTCCAGACTCAAGCTCATGCCTGCAACGCTAGGTGGGGCCTGGGTTCCGGTTGATCCGCTGGCAGCAAGCTGCCTCAGCGGATGGCGGCGAAGAGGTGTTTGTCGGCGACCTGACCTAGTACGGCGACCTCGGCGAAGCCGGCCTTGCGGAACGACTCGAGGGTGTCGGTGATGGTGATCTCTCGCGACTTGCCGCGGTTCGCGAACCGGCGGTCGCGCTCGGCGAGCAGGTCGGCGAAGGCCGGCTCGGCCGCGGCGGCCGCCCACCAGGTTGCCCAGTCTTCGACGCCGGAGGCGTGCGACGCGGCCCAGATCTCGTCGCGCAGCTCGACGGCGAGCGCGTCCAGTCGCGGTATGTCGGATGGGCCGAGCCGCATCGTGTCTGCGTTGAGGAAGACGCCACCGGGCCGGATTCGCCGTGCCATGGTCTGCGCGAGCCGCTCCAGGTCGGCCGGGTCCAGCCAGTGCAACGCAGTCGCCGAACACACCGCGTCGACCGGATCCGCACCCAGTACGGCGTCCCAACCGTCTGCACGCAGATCCGCCTCGGCGAACCGCGCGCCGTCGACCGTCTGCCGCGCGATCTCCAACAGGAACGGATCCAGGTCGACCCCGACAACCTCCGCCTGTGGGAACCGCTCAACCGCCCGCGTCGCAATCGTCCCCGGCCCACACGCCAGATCCACCAACCGCCCCGGCGCCCCAACCACCCGCTCAACCACCGTCAGCATCAACCAGAACTGCTCGTCCCGATCCGGCAGGTATCCAGCCTGCTGAACATCCCACCGCTCCGACCAAGCCTTCCACTCCACCAGTTGCGACATAGTCGCAACACTAACCCGGTCAGGTCCAGCCGGAGGAGTTGCTGCCGGGGGTGGCCCAGCCTTGGGCGTTGTGGGTGGCTGGGGTTGCGGCGGCGGTGGGTGGGGGTGGGGCGAAGACCGGCACGGGGGTGGGCGGGAGGACGCCGTACGGGCTGGGTGGGGCGAAGGGGCCGGCGGGGACGGCGTACGGGTTCGCGGGGGCGAACGGGCCGGTGGTGACCGGGCGGACGACGGCCAGGCGGATGAGTTCGCGGCGGCGGCGTTCGGCCAGGACGGCGGAGAGGAAGGCCGGCGCGATCATCGGGGTCGGCGGTGCGGGGGCCGTGACCAGGGCGATGCGGTGGGCGAGGGTTTCGCCGAGGGCGGCGCGGGCGGCGGGCTGGAGTTCGGTGAAGCGGGCCAGGTAGTCGCGGGCCGTGTTCGCGAGTTCGTCGGGGAGCTGGGAGAGCTCGAGTGACTGCGCCCACGCCACGAGGTGAGCGGGGACGAACAGGGGCGGCGACGACATCGACTGCTGGCGTTCGCGGATCACGACCGTGCCCGCGACCATGTCGCCGATCCGCTTGCCCTGCTTGTTCATCAGGCTCGCCACGATGCCCGGGCTGGCCGCGAACCACGGCGCGAAGTCGACGAAGAACCACATCAGCGTCCGTACCAGCGCGTGCCGGAACCGGATCGACGAGCCGTCGTCGCGGACCACCTTGAGCCCGAGAACCATCTTGCCGACGGTCCGCCCGCGGGTGAGCGTCTCCATCACCAGCCGGTAGCCGACCACCACGAGCAGGACGACGATGATCACCAGCGCGACCGCCAGCGCCTCACTCGACTGCTCGCTGATCAGGAATCCGAACAGCAGACTGATGATGCCGCTCAGCACCATGCCCTGGATGATCACGTCGATCGCACAGGCCAGCGCCCGAGTCGGCATCCGCGCGATCCGTACCTGGAGGACGACCGCCTCCCCCGTGACCAACTGAGACACGCTGCCGTCCCCCCTCCTGCATAGACACTCAGTCGGGCTAGTCTGCCAGCGCAAGGAGCCAGTTGGGGGAGGAGGTGGGTCATGGACGTCGAGGCGTTCGTTTCGGTGCATCAGCCGCAGTGGGATCGTCTGGCCTACCTGACCCGGCGGCAGCGGCGGTTGACCGGTGCTGAGGCCGAGGAGCTCGTCACGCTCTATCAGCGCGTCGGTACGCACCTGTCCGCGCTCAGAGCGGCCGGTGCGGACCCAGTGTCGATCGGCAGGCTCTCCGGCCTGATTGCCGACGCCAGAGGCGCTGTGACTGGCGCACAGGCACCTGTGTGGCGAGACATCTCCCGGTACTTCCTGGTGACCTTCCCAGCATCGCTCTACGTCTCCAGACGCTGGTGGCTGACTATCGGCCTGCTCTTCTACCTGGTGGCGGCCTGGTCCGCGTGGCGGGTCCTGGCGCACCCCGAGGTGATCGACTCGATCGCAGCGCCGGCCCAGATCCAGCAGTTGGTCGACCACGACTTCGAGGCGTACTACTCGAACAACCCGGCCCAGGACTTTGCCCTGCAGGTCTGGCTCAACAACGCGACGCTGACGGCCGCCGTACTGGCGCTGGGCATCCTATTGATCCCGTCGATCTTCATCCTCTGGGACAACGCGCTCAACCTGGGAGTGAGCGCCGGTCTGATGATCGGGCACGACAAGGGCGGCCTGTTCTTCAGCCTGATCACCCCACACGGCCTGCTCGAGCTCACTGCCGTCTTCATCGGTACGGCGGCTGGGCTGCGGCTGGGGTGGTCGTGGATCGTCCCCGGGGCTCGGACGCGCATGCAGGCGCTCGCGCAGACCGGCCGGGCGACGATGGGGATGGCAATCGGACTAGCCGCGATCCTGCTGCTGACTGGCGTGATCGAGGCCTTCGTGACGCCGTTCCTGCCGGGGCCGGTGCGGATCAGTATCGGCATCCTGGTCGAGATCGGTTTCTTCCTCTACGTGTTCATCCTCGGCCGTCGCGCAGCCCGCCTCGGTGAGTCCGGTGACGTAGAGGAAGCGGACGCCGCCGCTCCGCTCGCAACCTAGTCGTCGTTTGTCGCTGGGCACTGGAACACAATGAGATCCGCCCAGGAAGTCAGACACAGTAAGTGGTACGGCACCGCCGTCACGGTCGGTTTGATCGCGTACGGCGTCGTCTATCTGTTGATCGCATGGATCGCCCTCCAACTGGCCTGGGGAAAGTCTTCACAGGAGGCGTCCCAGCAAGGCGCACTGCAGGAACTGGCGAGCAAGCCGCTCGGTGGGGTCCTGCTCTGGATCGTCGCGGTCGGGCTCTTCGCACTGGTGATCTGGCGCGCGCTCGACCTCGCGTACGGCGATCTCGACACCGAGAAGCGGGTGTCGTCGGCCGGGCGTGCGGTCGTCTATCTCGTGCTCGGCGTCAGCGCGGTGAAGGTCGCGATCGGGGCCGGGAGTTCGAGCAGTAACCAGCAGAAGACGATGACCGCCCGGATGATGGAGCACGGCTTCGGCCGGGTGCTGGTGGTGATCGTCGGGCTCGTCATCATCGGGGTCGGCGTCCGGCAGATCCACAAGGCGGTGACCAAGAAGTTCACCGAGGACCTGGTGGGTGGGGTCTCCGACAAGACCATCCTGCTCGGCCGGCTCGGGTACGCCGCCAAGGGGGTCGCGTTCGCGGTGGTCGGGATCCTGTTCGGCTGGGCCGCGATCAGCTACGAACCCGACAAGGCCGGTGGCCTGGACTCCGCCCTCCGCACGATCAAGGAACAGCCCTTCGGCTCGATCCTGCTGACGGTCCTGGCCCTCGGCATTGCCGCGTTCGGTGCTTACTGCTTCGTGTGGTCCCGCAACGCGAAGGTCTAGAGCTTGTCCGACCGCCCAGCCTCGATCCGCGACCACTGGGCGATCGGACGGCCGTCACTCTTCAGGATGTGCTCGGCCTTGGCCCACTCCTGCGGCCAGCCCGCCGGTGAGTCCTCGTGCCCCTCGTGGCGGCCGTACACGGTGAGATCCATCAGGTGGTAGCCGTTGTCCATCACCTCGACACCGCGCAACGTCGTCCAGTAGGTCTCGAACACCCGGTCGCCGTCCCGCAGGTAGCAGACCAGGTACATCTGCCCGAGATTCCGCCCGACGAGCAGCTGGTCGCGGTTGTCGATCGACGAGTACCACGGCATCGTCCAGCCCATGAAGTCCCGGTACCGCCGACTCTCGTCGTACGGGCCCTGGCAGAAGACGGCGTACGTGATGTCACGGGAGTGCAGGTAGGACAGCTCGCCCACTGCGCCGTTACACCACGTGCACCCAGGGCACTGCTCAGCCGCCGGGTGCCCGTCGTGCCACATGTAGTAATACGCGATCAGCTGCGAACGCCCCTCGAACGCCTCGAGCAGCGTCACCGGCCCGTTCTCACCGGTCACGGTGATCCCGGCGTCCACCTCGACCATCGGCAACCGCCGCCGAGCCGCCGCAACAGCATCGGTCTCACGCGTCAGCGCCTTCTCCCGAACTCGCAGCGCGTCCAGTTCAGCCTCAAACCCTGCCCGCTCGGTCACGGGCGGCAATGCGTCAACCATGACGTTCTCCTCTCTCTACCGAGAACGTCGTAGCAGTACCCGTTTTCTCAACACCAACCCGCTCCAACCTGACCGCTGGTGAGTCCCGCTGACGTCCGAAGAACCCGCACGCCATGTCTGCGTTCGTTCGGACGTTAGCTTCGCGCCGCTCATAACGTCCGAGGGACCCGCATGCCATGTGTTCGATCGTTCGGACGTTAGGACGGCTCGAATCTCTAGCTGGTGGGGAGGTCTCGGTGACGGAGGGTGGTCAGGCCTAGGGCGGTGAGGGCGGCGGTGATGGCCAAGAGGACGACCAGGGGTACGGCGGAGACCGAGCCGCCGGGGAGTTGGGGGAGGTGGGTGTAGGGGGAGATGTCTTTGATCCACGGGGCTAGTTGGACGCCGGCACCGAGTAGGCCGATCAGGAGGCAGACGCTGGGCCCGGCCCAGGCGGCTTGGGAGGCGCGGGGGATGAGGCCGAAGAGCGCGAGAGTGAGGGCACCCAGGAGCCAGACGGCGGGGAGTTGAATGAGGGCCGAGCCGATCAGTCGGGGGAGCTGTCCACCGACGTCGCCGACTGCGGAGCCGTAGGCCAAACCCGCGGCGATGCCGGACGCCAGCAGCGCGATGGCAGGGCCGAGCAAGGTGAAGACGAGGTGGCTGGCGACCCAGTGCAGGCGGCTGGTAGCGGTGGCTAGGACTGGTTCGGCGCGGCCGCTACTCTCCTCGGCGCGCAGCCGCAGTGTTGCTTGCACCGCGTACGCCGATGCGATCAGTCCGGTGATCGTCATGACACCGACCAGGAACGAGTCGATCAGCGCACCCGCACCGCCGAGCCGCTCGAAGATCTTCTGGATCTGCGGATCGTCGCGCATCATGTCGCCGACGCCCTCGGCCACGCTTCCGAACAGCAAGCCCAGCAAGGCGAAAGCGACCGTCCAGGCAGCCAGCAGCCCACGATGCAGTCGCCAGGCCAAACCGAACGGCGACCCCAACCGGCCTTCGGCAGGCCCGAGGCGTGCGGGCAACAGGCCCGACCCGACATCACGTCGTACCGCGAGCTGAACAGCCACCACCACCAGTACGACGGTTGCCGCGAGCATCAGTCCACCCAGCCACCACCGGTTAGCGCCGTACGGGTGGATGCGTTGGGCCCAACCGACCGGCGACAGCCAGGACAGCCAGGCGAGTGGACCGTCGGTGTGAGCGCTCGTGTCCCCGGCCGCTCGCAGTACGAACGATGCGCCGAGCACCCCGATCGCGATCCCGCGCGCCGTACCGGAGTTCGCGGTCAGCTGCGCGGCGACCGCACCAACGGCCGCGAAAAGCCAGCCGGTGCTGGCGAATTCGAGGCCGAGGGCAACAGATCCGGCCAGTGGCTGGTCCTGACTTTGCATGCCTAGGGCAATCAGTACGCCGAGCACCAGGTTGGCCCCGAAGGATGTCAGCAGGGCGGCGGCGAGCCCCGCGTGCCGCCCGACGACACTCGATCCGAGCAACTCGGAACGCCCGGTCTCCTCCTCGACCCGGGTATGCCGGATCACGGTGAGCAGCCCGATCAGCCCGACGATCAACGGCACGAAGCCGAGCCGCCAGGTGACGAACTCACCCAGTGACGTCCCGCCCAACTCGCCGTACAGGGTGATGAAGCCGGCGTTGTTCGCGTAGCTCAGCCGTGATTCCGGCGTCGGGAACAGGTCGCCGTACGACGAGACGAAGCTGATCGGGATGACGGCCAGGAACACGATCCACAGCGGTAGCACGATGCGGTCCCGGCGCAGGATGAGCCGCACCAAACCAAGGACGCCGGTCATCGCGCGGCCTCCGGTTCGTACAGGCGCAGGAAGAGCTCCTCGAGCGTCGGCGGCTGGCTGATCAGGCTGTGGACGCCGACCTCGACCAGCTGTCGCAGTACGGCGTTGATCTCCTCCGTGTCGACGTCGAAGCGAACCAGTCCGTCTTCGACGCGCAGATCGTGTACGCCGTTCAGCGAAGCCAGGCCGTTCGGCGCCCCGGCCAGCTCGGCCGTGATCGACGTCCGGGTCAGGTGCCGCAGGCTGGACAGCGTGCCGCTCTCGACCGCGCGACCGGCCCGGATGATCGTGACGCGCTCACACAACGCCTCGACCTCGGACAGGATGTGGCTGGACAGCAGCACGGTCTTGCCTTCGCCGGAGCTGATCTCCTGGACGACCTCGCGGAAGACCTCCTCCATCAGCGGGTCCAATCCCGAGGTGGGCTCGTCGAGCAGGAGGAGTTCGACATCCGAGGCGAAGGCCGCGACCAGGGCGACCTTCTGCCGGTTGCCCTTCGAGTACGTCCGGGCCTTCTTCCGCGGGTCGAGATCGAAGCGCTCCAGCAGTTCGGCCTTGCGTTTCTTGTCGAGACCACCGCGCATCCGGCCGAGCAGATCGATCGCCTCGCCACCGGACAGGTTCGGCCACAACGTCACGTCGCCGGGGACATACGCGAGCCGCCGGTGGAGAGCGGTCGCGTCCGACCACGGGTCGCCGCCGAGCAGGCGCGCGGTCCCGTCGGAGCGCCGGGTCATCCCGAGCAGGATCCGGATCGTGGTGGTCTTCCCGGCGCCGTTCGGGCCGAGGAAGCCGTGCACCTCGCCGGTGCGGACGGTCAGATCGAGACCGTCCAGCGCGCGGGTGCGGCCGAAGGTCTTGACCAGACCCTCCGTGTGGATCGCCGCAGCGGACATCAGTGGTTGTCCTTTCGAAGGTTGGCCGCCTGCTCGGGGGTGAGCATGGGTTCGGAGAAGATGTCGACGAAGGCCCGGTTCATCCGGGCGTAGCCGGACGCGGACGCGATGTCCTCGCCGAGCGCGAGTTCGAGCTGCTCGCGGAGCACGTAGACGCCGAGTTTCATCACCGTGATCACGGCGGACCAGGCCCGGTAGTCGTCGGTCTTCACGCCGTGCGTTCTGGCCCACTGCTCGCCGTACTCGACCGTCTGCAGGAACATCGCGGAAGCGGTCTCGGAGCCGTCCATCATCGAGCGGACCAGGTACGTCTGCAGTGGGAATGCGACGGGTTGCACCGTTGCGACGCTGACGTTCTCCAGGCCCTGCTCGTCGACGAGTTCGCGGCCGAGCTCGAACATCCGGCCGAGCGCGTACTCGTCGCAGGCGTCGCGGAGCGCCTCCTTGGACCCGAAGTGGTGCCGGACCAGGCCGGACGAGACGCCGGCCTCGGTGGCGATGTCGCGGATCGAGGCGCCCTCGATCCCGCGCTCGGTGAAGAGCTTGATCGCCGCGTCCCGGATCCGGGCCCGGGCGGTCAGATCGTCGTTCATGGGAAATCCTCCTTGACTACACAGTCGAGTAGACAGCTACACGGTCGTGTAGTCAAGTCGAAAGTTGATGACGTATGTGTGACAAAGATTGGTACTTCATTGACCAGGGCAGCGCTTGCTGGTGTGGTGTCTTCCCAAACACCACTGAGGGCGGAAGGTGCGTGGGGATGATCAGGAAATGTCTCGCGATGCTCGGAGCGATCGCGTTGCTGTGCCTGCCCGGTACGGCGTCTGCCGCTGAGCCGGGACGCAAGGTGATCAAGGTCGGGGTGACCCAGGCGGTCGACTCGATGAACCCGTTCCTGGCCGTCCGGCTGGTGTCGGGCTCGTTGCAGCGCTGGATGTACAGCTTCCTGACCGTGCCCGACTCCAAGACCCTGCAGCCCAGCCCGGACCTGGCGGAGTCCTGGACGACGTCACCCGACGGCCTGACATGGACCTTCAAGATCCGGACGGCCAAGTGGTCCGACGGCCAGCCGATCACCGCCGACGACGCGGCCTGGACCTTCAACAAGATGATCACCGACGACGCGGCCAAGGCCGGCAACGGCCCGGCGGTCGAGAACTTCGCCAGCGTCACCGCGAGCGGCCAGGACCTGACCATCAAGCTGAAGGCACCGCAGGCGTCGATGCTCGACAACCCGGTGCCGATCCTGCCCAAGCACGTCTGGGAGAAGGTCACCGACATCGGCAAGTACGAGGCCGACCAGTACCCGACCGTGGGCAGCGGTCCGTACGTCGCGGTCGAGTACAAGAAGGACCAGTTCGTCCGGCTCGAGGCCAACAAGGACTACTGGCGTGGGGCGCCGAAGATCGACGAGCTGCAGATGATCTTCTACGACAACCCGGCCGCCTCGATCGTCGGGCTGAAGAAGGGCGACATCGACCTGATCGGCCGGCTCGCACCGCCGGACTTCGAGTCGCTGAAGGGTGACGACAACATCGTCCAGTGGAACGCCGAGGGCCGGCGGGCGACGTACCTGCAGATCAATCACGGTGCGACGACCAGCGACAACAAGCCGATCGGTGACGGTCACCCGGCGCTCAAGGATCCGCGGGTGCGGCAGGCGCTGCACTACGCGATCGACAAGCAGAAGCTGGTCGACGAGACGCAGAGCGGGCTGGCCCGGGTCGCCGACGGCTCGATCGTGCCACCGCTGTACAAGGACTTCTTCTGGCAGGCCTCGGGCGCGGAGAAGATCACCTATGACGTTGCCAAGGCCAACAAGATCCTCGACGACGCCGGCTACAAGAAGGGTGCCGACGGCATCCGGACCATGCCGGACGGATCGAAGAAACTCCAGTTCCGCTTCAGCATTCACACCGATGCGCCGAGCGAGGAGAAGCTGGCCGAGTACCTGACCGGCTGGTTCAAGGAGATCGGCATCGGGCTGACCGCGCGCCGGCTCGACTCCAGCAAGTTCACCGAGGAGACCGGTACGACGGCGCTGTTCGACATCGCGATCAGCGGCTGGTCGGTCAACCCCGATCCCGAAGAGGTCCTCGGCACGCACCTGTGCAGCCGGCGCCCGACCGCGTCCGGCGAGGGCGGCGGCACCGAGTCGTTCTACTGCGACCCGCAGTACGAGGCGCTCTACAAGCAGCAGCAGAAGGAACTCGACCGGCCGAAGCGCGCCGAGCTGATCAAGAAGATGGAAGAGCGCCTGTACGTCGACGCGCCGGTGATCGCCCTCTACTACCCGAACGACCTCGAGGGGTACCGCAAGGACCGGATCGCGAGCATCACGCCGATCCCCGAGGACAAGGGCATCCTGTACGGCGGCAGCGGCTACTGGCCGTTCTACACCGTCGACGCGGTGACGAACACCGGTACGACGGACAGCGGCGGCTCGAACACCGGACTCATCGCGGGGGTCGCGGGAGCGGTCGTCGTACTGGCGCTGGGCGGGTTCTTCCTGGCGCGGCGGCGGCGCGGCGTTGCCGACGAGCGCGAATGACGGTCGTCGCCGAGGTTGAGGCGGCTCCCGCCCGCCATGGGTTGCTGCGCTATGCGGCGACCAAGGTGGGCGGGGCGCTGCTGAGCATCGCGATGGTGGTCGTGGCGACGTTCTTCCTGTTCCGGATGCTGCCGGGCGACCCGGTCCGCGCGCTGGCGCAGGGGCGCAACATGACGCCGGAACAGCTCGATCTGGAGCGTGCGCGGCTCGGGTTGGACAGGTCGATCCCCGAGCAGTTCGTGCACTTCGTCGGGCAGACACTGCGGTTCGACCTGGGTACGTCGTACGAGTACAAGCGGCCGGTGCTCGATCTGATCGGTGAGCGGATCGGGCCGACACTGTTGCTCACCGGTACTGGGTTGGTGATGGCGGTCAGCCTGGGGATCTGGCAGGGCGCGCGGGCCGGGTGGAAGCCGGGGTCGCGGTTCGACCGGTTCTCCACCGCGGTGTCGTTGGTGCTGTGGTCGGTGCCGACGTTCTGGCTCGGACTGTTGCTGCTGATGGTGTTTGCCGCCGGCATCGGTCCGATCCCGGGGCTCTTCCCGACGCGCGGGATCTCCAGTGTCGATGCTCCTGATGGCTTTGGTTATGTGCTTGATGTGGCGCAGCACATGGTGTTGCCGTGCTTGACGTTGGTTGCCGTGGTCTACGCCCAGTACCTGCTGGTGATGCGGTCGTCGGTCCTGGACGAGGTCGAGCAGGACTACATCACGACCGCCCGGGCCAAGGGGCTGAAGGACGACGACATTCGCCGCAAGCACGCCGTACCGAATGCTTTGCTGCCGACGGTGACGCTCGTGTTCATGCGGATCGGGTTCGTCGTCGGAGGTGCGGTGACGGTCGAGGCGATCTTCAGTTGGCCGGGGCTCGGGCAGCTGTTCTACCAGGCGATCAGGGTGCCGGACTTCACCCTCATGCAAGGCACGTTCCTGCTGATCACGGTGTCGGTGATCCTGATGAACACGCTGGCCGACGTGATCTACCACGTCCTCGACCCGCGGGTGAGGTCGGTATGAGCAATGTGACCTGGGTACGGCGGCAGCGTTCTGTGCAAAGGTTTTGGCGAGATTTCCGGACGCACCGGGCCGGTATGGCCGGGCTCGGCGTCCTGGTGGTGGCGGTCGTGCTCGCGCTGATCGCGCCGCTGTTCATCGATGCGGGCGTCACGAACGTAGTCGGCGGGACGGGCGCGAAGATGGCGCCGCCGAGTCTGGACTACCCGCTGGGTACCGATGAGTCCGGGCGGTCCGTGCTGCTGATGATCTGGTGGGGCTCGCGAACCTCGTTGCTGATCGGATTCCTCGCCGCCCTGCTGAGCATGGTGATCGGGACCGTGCTCGGGATTGCGGCCGGTCACTTCCGCGGCTGGGCCGGCGCGATCGTGCTGCGGGTGACCGACTGGTTCCTGGTGCTGCCGTCGCTGGTGACCGCGCTGGTGCTCGCGGCGATCCTCGGTGGCAGTACGGCGACCATCGTCGTCGCGATCGGTGTCACCTCCTGGCCGTCGACCGCTCGGCTGATCCGCGCGCAAACGCTGGCTGTGGAAGCTCGTCCGTACATCGAACGATCCCTGGCGTTGGGCGCCGGGCACTGGCACATCACCACGCGGCACGTGTTGCCGAACGTCGCACCGTTGCTGCTGGCAAGTACGACGCTGGAGGTAGCGAGCGCGATTGTCACCGAGTCGACACTGGCGTTCCTCGGCGTGAGCGCGAACAAGACCTCGTGGGGAACGATGCTGCGCGGTTCGTACGACTGGGGTGCGGCCACCGCCGGCGCCTGGTGGTACATCCTCGTCCCGGGTCTGTGCATCGTGATCGTGGTGATGGCTTTCACCTTGTGTGGAAGGGCTTTGGAGACTGTGCTCAATCCGCGACTGCGAACCCGGGCGGCCTGATGCTGGAACTCGATGGGTTGTCGGTGACGTACCGGCTGGCGAGTGGCGACGTCCCCGCCGTACGGGGTGTGTCGTTGTCGATCGCGGCCGGTGAGGCTGTCGGGCTGGCGGGGGAGTCGGGGTCCGGCAAGTCGACGGTCGCGCTCTCGATCCTTCGCCTGCTGCCAAGGACGGCTCGGATCGATGGACGGATCCTCCTGGATGGCGAGGACGTCGTCGCGATGAACTGGGGCCGGTTGCGAGCCGTGCGGTGGTCGGGGGCGTCGATCGTCTTCCAGGGTGCGCAGCACGGACTCAATCCGGTACGGCGAATTGGCGACCAGATCGCGGAGCCGTTGCTGGTGCACCGGCTGGCCTCGGCTTCCCAGGCAGCGGTCCGGGTCCGGGAACTGCTCGAGCAGGTCGGGTTGCCAGCCTGGAGAGCACGGAGCTATCCGCATGAACTGAGTGGTGGCCAACGGCAACGAGTGATGATCGCGATGGCGCTGGCCTGTTCGCCGCAGCTGATCATCGCCGATGAGCCGACGACCGCGCTCGACCTGATGGTGCAGGCGCAGGTGCTGACCCTGATCAGGCACCTGATCGCCTCGGAAGACATTGCCCTGCTGATGATTTCGCATGACCTGTCGGTGCTGGCGGACGTCTGCGATCGCCTTGCCGTCATGTATGCCGGTCGGCTCGTCGAGACCGGGCCGGCCGCGTCGGGCTTCAAGCATCCCTACAGCCAGGCGCTGTCTGCGGCCTTCCCGACGGTCGGCGACCCGGCGTCGCGATTGGCTCCGCGTGGGCTGGCCGGTGATCCACCGGATCCGGCCGAGTTGCCGGGAGGTTGCTCGTTCCATCCGCGGTGCCCCGTGGCGCTGGAATCGTGCGCGACGTCGCCGGTCGAGCTCCGGCCCGCTGGGGACGACCGGCTGGCTGCCTGTGTCCTGGTGGAGGAAAAGTGCTAGAGGCAACCAATGTGATGGTCGAGTTCGGCCGGGCGCGCGCCGTCGACGGCGTCAACCTGTCCATCGCTCCCGGCGAGATCGTCGCGCTGGTCGGCGAGTCCGGGTGCGGCAAGACCACCCTCGCTCGAACCCTCCTCGGCCTCGTGCGCCCGGCAGGCGGGACCGTGTCCTACGAAGGTAGTCCGCTCGGCTACTCCGGCCGCGCGCTCCGCACCTTCCGACGTCAGGTCCAGCTTGTCCTTCAGGACCCCACTGGTGCGCTGAATCCCCGGCAGACCGTCTACGAGGCTGTTGCCGAGGGCCCGCGAATCCACAAGCTGCCCGATGAAGAGGCAATCGTCGCGTCAGCGCTCGCGCGGGCTGGTCTGCGACCGCCTGAACGCTTCTTCCTCCGCTACCCGCACGAACTCTCCGGCGGCCAGCGTCAGCGCGTGGTCATCGCCGGTGCGCTCGCGCTCGACCCGAAGATCCTGATCGCCGACGAGCCCGTCGCATCCCTGGACGCCTCGATCCGCGGTGAGATCCTCGCCCTGCTCCTGCGGCTGCGCGACGACCTCGGCCTCGGCGCTCTCGTGGTCACCCATGACCTGGGCCTCGCCTGGAACATCGCCGACCGGGTCGCGGTGATGTACCTCGGCCGGATCGTCGAGTCCGGCCCCACCGAAGACGTGCTCACCAATCCGCAGCACCCCTACACCCAAGCCCTGCTCTCGGTACTCCCCGAATCGCCGTCCCGGATCATCCTCACCGGCGAACCCCCGGACCCGACCCACATCCCGAGCGGCTGCCGCTTCCACCCACGCTGCCAGTTGGTAGCCGCCGGCAACGGAGTGGACGCCTGCCGGACAACCCCGCTCCCCATCCTCCCGGCCACGACAGCCCCGCAAGTCTCCTGCCACCTGACAACCGCCGTACCAGCCGACCGCTAACCGAGACCGCCAACGCCAGCCAGCGCCCGCCGTACCGGCCGCGCATTTCAGGGGATATCCGGTCAAATGGCTCAGACCGCGTCGTCGTCCTCGGGGTCCTCGTCGGCGTCGGCGTGGGACCACTTCAGCTGGAACTCGACCTCTTCCTCGTCCTCGGAGCGCTCGTGCTCGACGCTGATCCGCGCGTTCTGCGGAACGGTGAAGCGCTCGCCGGCGATCTGGATCCGGAACGGCTTGCCCGCCTCCAGGGCATCGGCCAGCCGACGGAGCTTGGCGGCGAACTCGGCGACGGTGTAGTCCTTCTCGACATCTCTCTCACTCATGGGCACCATCCAACCAACTCAGGGGTCCTTCGAGCGGTTGACAATAGTTCACATCTGGTAGAACTATTGCGGCATGGTGGAAGATCAGGTCGATCGGTTCTTCGAGGTACTCGCCGATCCGACCCGGCGGCAGGTGGTGCAGCTGCTGGGTGAGGGTCCGCAGCGGGCCGGTCAGCTCGCGGTGGCGACCGGTTCGTCGTCACCGGCGATGAGCCGGCATCTCCGGATCCTGCTCGAGGCAGGACTGGTCGCCGACGAGCGGGTGCCCGATGACGCCCGCGTCCGCCTCTTCCGGCTGAACCCTGAGCCCGTGGTCGCCGTACAGGCCTGGCTCGACCAAGTGCAGGCGCATTGGCGCGAGCAGTTGGGCGCCTTCAAACGACACGTGGAGAAGTCATGACCGAACAATCAGCGACAGCGTCCGTGGAGGTCGCGGCCGATCCGGCGACTGCCTTCCGGATCTTCACCGAAGAGATCGACCTGTGGTGGGTGCGCGGCCCGATCAACTTCTTCGACGCCGCCCGTGCCACCGCGATGCAGATCGAGCCAGGCGTCGGCGGCCGCATCCTCGAGGTCTACACGCCACCGGACGACGTGCTCGAGCTCGGCCGGATCACCGACTGGGAGCCGGGTGAACTCTTCGCCTACCGCAGTTCGGTCGACGACACCGAGACCCGCATCACCTTCGAGCCGGCCAGCGACGGTACTCGCGTCACCGTCGTACAGGCTCTGATCGCCGGTGGCGAGAAGGCCTTCTACTTCTGGAAGAACGTCATCAAGTGGGTGCCGCAGTGGGTCGCCCGGCGCGATGACGCACCCAGTACGCCGCGCGAACTCGACCGGCTCGCCATCGGCTTGTACTACGAGGATCCGGCCGCCGCGGCTCGTTGGCTGCACACCGTCTTCGGCCTCGATTCGTGGACGAGCATTCCCGCCGAAGGCACCGCCCCGTCCTGGGTCGAGCTGAACGTCGGCGACCGCAGCGTCATGCTCTTCCGCCGTACCGGCGACCGCGCACCCCAGCACGACCACAGCACCTGGATCTACGTCGACGACCTCGACGCCCACTTCGCCCACACGCAGGAGTCCGGCGCCAAGATCCTCAGCGAGATCCATCAGTACGGCTACCGCCGGTACGAGACCGAAGACCTGGAAGGCCACCACTGGACCTTCGCCCAGGCCCGGCCCACCCAGTAGATGCAGCCCGGCCGCATCACCCCAGGCGTCGTACGGATCGGTGACACCGTACGACGCCCCGCGTCCCCCGGGACTCCCGACCTGCTCCGGCTGCTCGAGTCCCGCGGCTTCGCCGGAGCCCCGCGCTACCTAGGCCGGGACGACGAGGGCCGCGACATCCTCACCTACCTGGAAGGTGCCGTCGGCCCCTTCCAGCGCTGGCAGGACGAGCAGGTGGCTGCGTTCGGCGTACTCCTCCGCGCCTTCCACGACGCGACCCGCACCGCCCCGCACGAGGTCATCTGTCACCACGACCCAGGCCCCAACAACACGATCTTCCGAGGCGACCGCCCGGTCGCCCTCATCGACTTCGACACCGCAGCCGTAGGCAGCCCGCTGGAAGACCTCGGCTACGCCGCTTGGACCTGGTGCATCGCCTCCAAACACGACGACCCCGACCGCCAAGCCGCGCAGGTCCGAGTCCTCGCCGACGGCTACGCAGCGACCGAGCCCCAACGCGCAGTGCTGGTCGACGCCATCCTCGAACGCCAGTCCCGCAACGTCCGCTTCTGGACCGAGACCCAAGCCGAGGTGACACCCCAGCAACGCGCCGACCGCATCGCCTGGTCCCGACGCGAACACGACTTCACCACCCGCCACCGCCCCACCTTCGAGGCCTGCCTCGGCTAGTGCGCGGTGAGGCCGCCGTCGACGACGAACTCGGCGCCGGTCACGTACGACGACTCGTCGCTCGCGAGGAACAGATAGAGAGTGGCGACCTCGTGCGGCTGGCCGGCGCGGCGCATCGGCGTACGGACGATGTCGGGTTGCTGGTCGCCTTGCTCGTCGAGGATCTCCTGGATCATCGGGGTGGCGATGACGCCGGGATGCACGGAGTTGACCCGGACGCCGCGGGTCGCGTACTCGACGGCGGCGGTCTTCGTGAGCAGACGGACGGCGCCCTTCGAGGCCTGGTACGCCGCGGCCGCGCCACTGCCGATCAGTCCGAGCACCGACGAGGTATTGACGATCGAGCCCGCACCGGATGCCCGCAGCAACGGCAGCATCGCCTTCATACCGAGCCAGGTGCCGGTTTGGTTGACGGCGATCACCCGGTCCCAGTCCGCCTGCGTGGTGCCCTCGATGCCAGGCCAGTCGACGATGCCGGCCAGATTGACCAGTACGTCGAGCCTCCCGAACCGCTCGCGTGTCGCCTCGGCGACGGCCTCCCACTGGCTCTCCGAGGAGACATCGAGCGGGAGTCTCAGGACATCGGCGGTGCTGTCCTGCGGGGAGCCGAGATCGGCGAGTACCAGCTGCGCGCCTTCACGGGCGAACAGCTCGGCTGTCGCACGCCCGATCCCACCGGCCGCGCCGGTGATCAACGCGACCTTGCCTACGAGTCGTCCTGCCATGATGTTGGTGTCCTTTCTCAGGCCGCGGTGTAGCCACCGTCGGCGGCGACGACAGCCCCGGTGACGAACGCGGCCGCCGGTGAGGCGAGGAAGCCGATCACCTCGGCGATCTCGGCGGGCTGTGCCACCCGTCCGAGCGGGTGGGCGCTGCCGAACGACCGCAGGTACTCACGGCTGTCCGGCCGGAAGGTGTCCAGCAGATCGGTCTCGACGACGCCGGGCGCGACCACGTTGGCGCGGATGCCGTGCGGGCCGCCCTCCAGGGCGAGCACCTTGGTCAGCTGGGCCAGCGCACCCTTCGAGGCGCTGTACGCCGACGCGTCGGGCAACCCGACCGTGCAGGCGAACGAGCCGACCGTCACGATCGATCCACCGCCGTGCTCACTCATCACCCGGAACGCCTCACGGGCGTGCAGGAAGACGCCGCGCGCGTTGACCGCCAGCAACTCGTCCCAGTCCGCGGCTGTCGTCTGGGTGATCGGCTTGTTCACCGACCGGCCCGCATTCGCTACCAGGATGTCCAGACCGCCGAAGCGCTCGACCGCGGTCTCCACGGACCGGATCGCGGTGTCCTCGCGGGACACGTCTCCGACGACCGTGGCAAGGCCCGGGAACGGCAGGTCGGCGACATCCGGTCGCAGGTCGGCTGCGACGACGGCTACGCCACGTGCGTGCAGCCAGGCCACGGTAGCGGCTCCGATGCCACGGGCCGCGCCGGTGACGAGTGCGACCTTTCCTTCAAGTGATGAGGTCATGGCGTCCAGCCTTCCGCCGTACGGCGACCTCCGGGAGGGCGTGATTCAGCTGGGTGTGACACACCCAGGTGACGTGTTCGCTGCGGACCTAGGCTGGGAGGCATGAGCAACGAGCTGGGTGACTTCCTCAGGGCCCGCCGGGGACAGCGCTCACCGGAGGCGGCCGGCCTGGCGTACTCCGGGCGCCGGAGCGTGCCTGGGTTACGGCGCGAGGAGGTCGCGGTGCTCGCGGGCGTGAACGTCGACTACTACGCGCGGCTGGAGCAGGGCCGGGAGACGAACCCGTCGGCGCAGGTCCTCGACGCGTTGTGCCGTGCGTTCGACCTCGACGACGACCTGCGCGCCCACTTGTACCGGCTGGCCGGCGTGCTGCCGCCCGCACCGGCTCCGGCGCCGCAGCACGTGAGCCCCGACCTCTACCGGCTGCTGGACGGATATGCCGACGTACCGGCGTTCGTCCTCAACCGCTCGCTGGACCTGTTGGCCACCAACTCGATGGCTCAGGCCCTGTTCGCTCCGTTCCGGCCACCGTGGAACCTGGCTCGGATGGCGTTCCTCGACCCGGCCGGGCCGAGCTTCCACGCGCGGTGGGACTGGACCGCACAGGCGACCGTGGCGAACCTCCGGGCCGCCTCCGGCGTCGATCCGCAGGACCCTGGTCTGCGCAGCCTGATCGCTGAGCTCCGCGCGGACAGCCAGCAGTTCCGCGACCTGTGGGACCGGTACCAGGTCCGTGGGAAGACGAGCGAGCCGAAGCAGTTCGTCCACCCGGCGGTCGGCGCGCTCACACTGACCTACCAGGCGTTCGACGTCCGCAGCGCACCCGGCCAGCAGTTGGTCGTCTACCAGGCTGAACCAGGAACACCGAGCGCCGACGCCCTGGCTCTGTTGGGCTTGGCTGCTAGAGCCGTCCGGCCTTCTTGAGGGCTAGGTAGGTGTCGGCCAGGGCTGGGGCGATCTGGTCCGGGTTCTCGTCTACTACGGTGACGCCGGCTCGGGTGAGGACTGCTGTGACGCGGTCACGGTCGAGGCGGGTTCGGGCGGCGGAAGCGGCGTTGTAGACGTCGATGAGGTCGGTGCGGGTGGACTCGAGCTCGGTGAGGCGCGGGTCGGCCACGGAGGCCAGCACGATGACGTGGCGCTTCAGGAGGGGGCCGATGACGGGGAGGAGGGACTCCTCGATGACGGCTGGGTCCAGGCCAGTGAGGAGGACTACCAGGGAGCGTTGGCCGAGGCGTTCCAGGACCTGGGAGACGACGACTCGGAAGTCGGTCTGCACCAGCTCTGCGTCTACGTTGGCCAGTGCGTTCACGAACGACGGCAGGACGTCCTCGGGCGCAGGACGTCGTACGTCGGCCCGCACCGCGGAATCGCAAGCCAGCAAGGAGACTCGGTCACCGGCGCGAGTGGCGAGCGCCGCCAGCAGGAGGGCGGCGTCCATGGCGTGGTCGAGCCGTGGGGCGTCGCCGACGCGGCCGGCGGACATGCGCCCGGAGTCGATGACGATGGCGACCTGGCGATCGCGCTCGGGCCGCCAAGTCCGCAGTACGACGTTGCCGCGCCGAGCCGTCGCACGCCAGTCGATGCTCCGTACGTCGTCACCAGGCACGTAGTCCCGCAGCGAGTCGAACTCCGTCCCCTGCCCACGCACCAGGAGCGCCGTACGACCGTCCAGCTCACGCAGTCGCGCCAGCCGCGACGGCAGGTGCTTGCGGCTGTTGAACGGCGGCAGCGCACGCACAGTCCACGCCACCTGATGCCCGCCCTGTCGGCCAGCAAAACCGAGCGGACCGATCGAGCGGACGGTCACCCGGTCCGCATGCCGATCCCCACGCCGGGTCGGTAGCAGGTGCGTCGTCAACCGCCGTCGCTCACCGTTGGGCAAGTCCAGCTTGTGCGGAGGATCCAGTACGCCGGCCGACGGCGGCCACGCGTCTCGCAGCAGCCCGCGCACTCGCCGACCTGGGTTGGTCACCAGCAGCTGCACGGCAGCCTGTTCACCCAGCCGTACGGCGGTGTCGCCCTCACGGGTGAACTGCAGCCGCCGCGGAGACCCGGCCAGCAACAGATCGACCAGGCAGACCAAAAAGACCACACCGATGACCAGTCCGACGCCGGACCAGCTCGGCATCACCAGGGCGACGAACACCACCCCAAGACCAGCCAGCAGTCCGGCCCTGCCAGTGAGAACCATCAGCGTGGGACGGGCACGGTCGCGAGGACGCTCTCCAGCACCGCATCCGCGCTGACGCCTTCGAGCTCGGCCTCCGGACGCACCTGCACTCGATGCCGCAGGCAAGGACGTGCCATGGCCTTCACATCATCCGGGATGACGTAGTCGCGACCAGACAGCCAGGCCCACGCTCTCGACACCGCCAGCAGCGCAGTCGCACCACGCGGCGACACTCCGAGCTGCAACGACGGCGACTGCCGGGTCGCCCGACACAGGTCCACGACGTAGGCCAGAACGTCCTCTCGCACCGCCACCCGCCGTACGGCGTTCTGTCCGGCCAGCAGGTCTTCCGGCCCGGCCACTGGCCGCAGTCCGGCAGCCTCGAGGTCACGCGGGTCGAAGCCCTGTGCGTGCCGAGCCAGTACGGCGATCTCGGCGTCTCGCGGCGGCATGTCCAGCGTCACCTTGAGCAGGAACCGGTCCAGCTGCGCCTCCGGCAGCGGGTAGGTGCCCTCATACTCGATCGGGTTCTGTGTCGCGGCGACTACGAACGGCACGGGCAGCTTGCGGGAGACACCGTCGACGGTGACCTGCCGCTCCTCCATCGCCTCCAGCAACGCCGCCTGCGTCTTCGGGGGCGTCCGGTTGATCTCGTCCGCCAGCATGATGTTGGTGAACACGGGACCCGGCCGGAACTCGAACTCGCTCGTCTTCGCGTCGTACACGAGCGAACCGGTCACGTCACCCGGCATCAGGTCCGGAGTGAACTGCACCCGCTTGGTCTCCAGCCGCATCGCCATCGACAGCGCCCGCACCATCAGCGTCTTCGCCGTACCCGGCACGCCTTCCAGCAGCACGTGGCCACGGCAGAGCAGCGCCAGCACCAGCGCGGTGACCGCAGTCTCCTGCCCGACGACCGCCTTGCCGATCTCGGTCCGCAGCGCCACCAGCGCCTGCCTGGCCTGGTCGGCGCTGACCTCTGTAGTGGTCACGGGTGTCGTACCTCCTGCATGAGTACGTCTAGTACGTCGGACAAGTTCAACAGAGCGGCGTCGTCGAGCGGGGGCATGCCGTAGAGGGCCTCGTACAGAGTGATCGGGTCCCAGCCGGTGCGGGCCGCCAGGGTGGCAACCACTGCACTCGGCTCGGCACGCCGCGGAATGCCATGTGCCTTGTAGAGCTGGGCGAGCGCTGACTCGCGGAGCGCCGCCGCAGCCCGGTCGCGAGCCCGTGACCGCCGGTAGAGCCGCGCACGGCCCTCGGTGGTCTCGGCCGCGTGCACGATCACCGGCAGCCGCTCCACGACCACAGGTCCGAGCCGCCGCCCCCGCCACACCGCAACCACCAGTACGGCGAACGCGAGCGCCCAGCCGATGTAGCGAACATCCGGCGGGACCAACGGGGGACCGTCGTCGCCGGCGTCGTCCACACCGTCGCTCTCGAACTGGGGGAGGTACCAGGTGAGGTCTTTGTGCGTGCCGATCAGGTTGAGTGCCAATGCGGCGTTGCCGTCGTCCGCAAGCTCGTCGTTGGTGAAAGAACGCGACGAGCCGACGACGTCGACCGTGCGGCCACTGGCGACGATCCGGACCACGGTGTGGTTGATTCCGTCGCCGTAGCAAGTCTGGGCACCCGCCGGCGCGGAGTACGTCGTACCGCCGACTGTGACGGTGCCGGCCTTCACCGCGGCAGGCAGGTCGCATCCTGGCTCGCGGCTGGCCGAGCTGAGCACCTGGCTGGCGTCCTTCACCCCAGGTGCGAGCACTGCCAGCTCACGAGAGCTAGGCCGGATCAGAATCAGGTGGCTCCAGCCGGCGTCGTCGATCCGCTGCCAGTCGTCGCGGTCCAGTGCGCCATTCGGCCCGATCAGCAGGGCCTTGCCCGCACCAGATGCCGTGGCGTCGCTCAGGAACTCCGTCCCCTGCACGTTGACGCCGTGCTTCTTCAGCAGGTTCGCCAGCGCCCGTGCGCCGTCCCGCTCGGTCGAGTCCGGGCTGAACGGTCCCGACGTACTGGCAGTCGTGGCGATCAGTACGACGATCGACACCAGCACGATGATCCCGGTGATCAGCATCGGCTTCCGGAGCGCACGCCAGCTCTCAGCGGCTCCCCGTCCGACCGGAACGCTCGTGCTCATCGGCTCACCGTCAACCGAGCGCTCCGGGCCGCGTTGTCGGCGGTCACGACCACGGCGTACCGCTCGGCCGTTCCCGGACGGTTGCCGTAGACAACCTCAGTGAAGGCCAGCGCAGCCGGCTGCAGGGAGTCGCGCAGCGTCGGCACCGCACGGCCCGCATCCGCCACCACCTCGTACGCCGTCCGGCCAGCGCGGTCGTCGAGGACAGTCCGCTCGACCAACTCGGCCACACACGCCCGGAACCGGCTGCGGATCGCGTGCGTGTAGTCACCCGACGAGGCCTCCCGCTCGGCCTGGGCCCGGTACTCCGCTGCGTTCCGTGGCTTGGCCGTGTCGAACACAGCCTGCTTCTTGCTGCTCTTCGAAGTCCGCAGCACCCCGGCTCGCCAGAGCACCACCACGATGATCAGCGCGATCAGTGCGACCAGCAGGATCAGTCCGAGATGGCCGTTGGGGGAGGTGCCGGTGACGTTGTTCAACAGGTCGGCGATCCACTCGATCAGCTTGTTGAGGGCGCGCTCGATCAGCGAACCACCCGACTGCCGGTAGGCGGACTTCGACAGCTCCTCCGCGGCCTCACGGGCAGCCTGGTCACGCAGGACGTCGACCGGCGGTTCGGCGAAGATCACGCGGTACCTCCCGAGCGCAGGGACGGACGCATCCACAGATCGAGGCCCTCACGCCGGATCCGCAGGTCCAGATAGACCAGAGCCTGTACGGCGGACATGAAGGCCAGGCTGGCGATCAGGGTCAGCACCGTCGCGATACCGGCCGCGGCTCCGACCGCGATGGCGATCACCATGCCGCCGGTGCTGTCACTGGAGTCGGCCCAGGAGCCGACCGTGATCACCAGCGTCGTGACACCGAACTGCAGGGCGTAGCTGACGATGTTGACCACCACGCTGCCGAAGATCAGGATGCCGAACACCCGCCAGAACTTGCCCTTCACCAACTGCCACGAGCGCCGCAGCGAACCCCAGATGCCGACCCGGGCCGGGATGTGCAGCCCGATGTCCGGCGCGTGCTTGCCCTCCATCAGGACGACGGTTCCGGCGAGTACCAGCCGCACACCGAAGATCAGCACCAGCAGTCCGCCGAGCATCATCAGTACGACGGCGACCGCGCCGGCCACCGCACCTGAGATCGCCGACTCCGCTCCGGCCCCGATGCCGAACACGGCCAGCATCCAGCCGCCGATCAGGACCAGGAACGACAGGGACTGCAGAAGCCCCACAGCGGCCAGCGCAGGCAGCGCCGGCCGCACCAGCCGGAGTAGCTCGCGGGCGCTGACCTGATGACCCAGCTGGCTGCGCACTGCGGCCAGAGCGATGATCCCGGCCAGCGTGCTGGACACCACCGCGAACAGCACCAGCTGAACGCCGTACGTGAGCAGCAAAGCCCCACCGGCCTGCTCGAACGGGTCATCGGCACCGAAGAACCCACTGAGCCCACCCGGTACGGCGACCTCCGTCAGCACGGCCTGGACCGCCAGCAGCGCGACCGCGGCGAGCACCGGGAGACCCAGCATGATCGTCTTGTTGTCCGAGATCGTCCGGGCCGCGTTGTCGAGCAGATCGGCCGGCAGCCAGGGGCGCAGCGGCTCGGCCGCAGGGTCCTCATGCAGCCTGATGTCGTCGCTCATGTCCGCCTCCCCTCCGCCTGTGGGTGCACCCCGAGTTGTCGCCTCGCCGGGCCGTGCACCATGATCACAGCCCAAACCGGGGTCAATCGGCGATCCGGCGTGTGCACTACCCAGGGAATGGGACACTATCCGTAGTGCGGACGGACGGCATGCACCGGGCGCACGACGAGTCGGACGGCAAGGAGCAGCGCGTGGCAGATGGTAACCGGACGATGCGGGGTCGCATTCTCATCGTCGACGACGACACCGCGTTGTCGGAGATGCTCAGCATCGTGCTGCGCAACGAGGGGTACGACACGTATCTGTGCGCGACCGGTGACAAGGCGGTACCGGCGTTCCGGGAGTTCAAGCCGGACCTGTTGCTGCTCGACCTGATGCTGCCCGGGATGGACGGGATCGACGTCTGCCGGGCGATCCGGGCCGAGTCCGGCGTACCGATCGTGATGCTGACCGCGAAGAGCGACACCGTGGACGTGGTGCTCGGCCTGGAGTCCGGGGCCGACGACTACGTGGTCAAGCCGTTCAAGCCGAAGGAGCTGGTGGCCCGGATCCGGGCCCGCCTGCGCCGGATGGACGAGCCCGGCCCGGAGTCGCTGACGATCGGCGACCTGACCATCGACGTGGCCGGCCACTCGGTGAAGCGGGCCGGCGAGACCATTCAGCTGACGCCGCTGGAGTTCGACCTGCTGGTCTGCCTGGCCTCCAAGCCCTGGCAGGTGTTCACCCGCGAGGTGCTGCTGGAGCAGGTCTGGGGTTACCGGCACGCCGCCGACACCCGCCTGGTCAACGTGCACGTCCAGCGGCTGCGCTCCAAGATCGAGAAGGACCCTGAGCACCCGGAGATCGTCGTGACGGTCCGCGGTGTCGGTTACAAGGCTGGTGCGGACTGATCGAGTACGGACGCGACCACGAGTCGCAGACTGTCTCCGACCCCGCCGCACCGGTGGGGCCGGATCAGTCGGCCCCGCCCGAGCAGGAGGTGGCCGAGCCGCGCGGTACCGAGCTGGAGCTGACGTCCGCGGCGGCTGAGTGGCATGCCTACCCACAGCCGCTCTGGCGCACGCACCCGAAGTACTGGCCGGACATCTGGCGGCGTTCCATCCAGGCCCGGATCGTCACCGGCACCCTGCTGATGTCGACCGTGGTTCTGCTGCTGGTCGGCTGGGTGATGATGAGCCAGGTCACCGACGGTGTGCTGGAGTCCCGTCGTGACAGTGCCCAGGCCGAGGCGGTCGCACAGCTGACGTCACTGAGCTCCCAGCTGAACGCGGCCGACCCGACCACGATCAACCAGCGGCTCTCCGAGCTGGTCCTCGGCGCCAACCGCCCCGGCCTGTACGACGTGCTGCTCGTCCCGATCGGCAACACCGGCTCGAACGCGATCCGCTACACCGGACTGGTCGACAGCGACTCGCTCCCGCAGGCACTGGTCTCGTCGGTGAACAGCAACGACACCAAGCTGTGGGACACGTACACGGTCATCAAGTACAGCGACAACACCAGTGCACCCGGTCTGGTCATCGGCTCCCAGCTGCGCATCACCAGCACCCAGGACCGGTACGCCGTCTACTTCCTGTTCCCGCTCAATGCGCAGCAGGTCACCCTGGACGTCGTACAGCAGGCTCTGATCACTGCCGGGCTGCTGCTGGTCGTCCTGCTCGGCGCAGTGGCCTGGCTGGTCACCCGGCAGGTGGTCACGCCCGTGCGGATGGCACGCCGGATCGCGGAGCGGCTCGCGGCCGGCAAGCTCGAGGAGCGGATGCAGGTCCGTGGTACCGACGACCTGGCCCGGCTGGCGGTCTCGTTCAACAAGATGGCGAGCAACCTGCAGCGCCAGATCCGCCGGCTGGAGGACCTCTCCCGGCTGCAGCGCCGGTTCGTCTCCGACGTGTCCCACGAGCTGCGCACCCCGCTGACCACGGTCCGGATGGCTGCCGACCTGCTGCACGAGACCCGCGACGAGTTCGACCCGATGAGCCGCCGCTCGGTCGAGCTCCTGCAGAACGAGCTCAACCGGTTCGAGGAGCTGCTCGCCGACCTGCTGGAGATCAGCAGGTTCGACGCCGGTGCGGCCGCGCTCGACCTGGAGGACGTGGACCTGCGCGACATCGTCAACCGGGTGCTGGAGAACTACGAGACGCTGCTGCAGGCCAAGGGCTGCGAGGTGCAGCTCAACATGCCGGAGCAGTGCCGCGCCCAGGTCGACGCCCGCCGGATCGAGCGCATCCTCCGGAACCTGATCGGCAACGCGATCGAGCACAGCGAGGGCCTGCCGATCCTGATCAGTACGGCGAACGACGACGACGCGGCGGCGGTCGCGGTCCGGGACCACGGTGTGGGCTTCCGGGCCGAGGAGGCCGAGATGGTGTTCAGCCGGTTCTGGCGGGCCGACCCGGCCCGGGCGCGAACCACCGGTGGCACGGGTCTCGGTTTGTCGATCGCCCTGGAGGACGCTCGCCTGCACGGCGGCCGGCTCGACGCCTGGGGTTCACCGGGCGAGGGCGCGTACTTCCGGCTCACGCTGCCGCGCCGGCCTGATGTGGCGCTGGCCGGATCACCGCTACCGGCCCGCCCGGCGGACGCCGTACGGGTGATCACTGAGAAGTCGCTGGTCGACGTCGGAGCGCCGTACCAGAAGCTGACGGGTGGTGAGGAGCTGTGAGGCGCCGCCTGCTCGTGGTGCTGCTGGCCGGGCTCGTCTTGCTGTCGGGGTGCGCGACGGTGCCGACCAAGGGCGCGATCCGGAACAGCAACCGGGAGGGCCTGGCCCTGGACGCCGGTGGTGTCGGTGTCGAGGCGAAACCGCCGCGCGCGGATGCCAAGCCGGACGCGATCGTGGCCGGGTTCCTGGAGGCCATGTCGGACTCCAGGAACGGCTTCGAGCAGGCCCGGCTCTACATGACCCCGCAGGCCGCGGCGAAGTGGAAGCCCGAGGTCCGCACGATCGTGTACGACCAGGGCGACGACCAGGTGAATCCGGCCGACGACAACTTCGTGCTGACCGCGACCAGGATCTCCACCATCGACGACCGCGGCGAGTGGTCGCCGGCCGCGCCGGCGGACAAGCACATCAAGTTCACCTTCAAGATGGTCAAGGTGAACGGGCAGTGGCGGGTGGATTCGGTCCCGTCGGGCGCGCTGCTGGGCAGCAACCAGGTCGCGATCAAGCTCGCGCCGCGCGACCTGTACTTCTTCTCCCGGGACCGCCGGACGCTGGTCCCGGACACCGTCTACCTGGCGCAGAACAACCTGTCCCCGGGGCAAGCCGCGACCCAACTGGTCCAGGAGCTGCTGCGAGGCCCGACCAAGCGGCTCGGCAACGGCGCCATCTCGATCGCGCCCCCGGGAACGGCCATCCAGGTGTCGGTTCCGGTCGAGCTCGGTGAGGCGACCGTGGCGCTCAACGACGTCGCCGGGCAGCTGCTGGACGACGACAGACACCGGTTGGCGGCCCAGATCGTCTGGACCCTGAACCAGATCAGCCTGAAGGTCAAGATCACCGTGAACGGCGCACCGCTGCTGCCGGAGGACCCGGGCGTGATCCCGTTCTCGTCGTTCCCCGACAACGATCCGGCCGCCCCCACCGCCGCGTCGACCGTCCTGTACGGCCTGCTGAGCGGCAAGGTGCAACGCGTCGACGGACTCGACGGCGCCTCCGAACAGACCGTCCGTGGACTCAACTCGAGCCAGCTCTACCCGTACGACGCGGAGTCGTTCGCGGTGAGCCTGCGCGGTGACTCGGGTGCCATCGTCACCATGGACCAGGGCAAGAAGGTGGTCGCGGTCGCGAAACTCGACCCCGGCGAGAACGCCAAGGACGAGCCCAAGCCCAAGACGTTCGGCGTCGACGGCCGGGTGCTGCGGCCGTCCTTCGACAACCTGGACAACCTGTGGGTGCTGGACCGGGCCGACAGCTCGTCGCCGCGACTCCGCGTCCGCACCCGCGACGGCGTTCTGGAAACCTTGTCGGTGGACTTCCACGGCGACGTGCCGCGGGTGCTGCGGATGGCGCCGGACGGGGTCCGCGCGCTGCTGGTGCTGAAGTCCGCCAAGACGCACCAGAACACCGTGCAGACCGCGACCGTGCAGCCCGCCCCGAACGGCAAGGGTCTGATGCTCGGTCAGCTCCGCGACCTCCAGGTGCCGCTGGTCGCGATCACGGATGCGGCCTGGTCCAAGAAGGGCATCCTGGTCGCCGGCCGGTCGGCCTCCGGTACCCTCGCGCAGCCCTGGTTCGTGAACGCGGACGGCTCGAACCCGCAGGTACTGCCCGGCAGTACGCCACCCTTCGGGATCGAGACCATCGCCTCCAACGCGAACCCGAACATCCTGCCGGTCTTCGAGGACCCGCAGGGACACGTGCACTGGCAGACGCGCGACCTCGAGTGGGTGACTCCGGTCGGGGACGACAAACTCGCCGACGTGGTGCCCACCTACCCCGGCTGAATCCCAGGGTTTTCCACAGGTCGCCCGAAGGCGCTTGTGGACGCCTGCCGGAGTGGCCAAGGTGGTGGGGTGTGGGGTGCCGCGGTCGACCTGCTGCTCGGAGGCGACTGCGCCGGCTGTGGACGTCCGGGCGTGACGTTGTGTGATGGTTGCCGGGGGCTCCTGAGCCGGTTGACTCCGTTCCGTGCCTGGCCAGATCCGCCGCCGAGCGGACTGGCACCGCCGACCGCGGCCGCGCCGTACGGCGAAGAGATCCGCCGGCTCGTCATCGCGCACAAGGAGAACGCCCGGTACCCGTTGGCTCAACCGCTCGGGGCAGCGCTGGCGACCGCCGTACAGGCTGCGCTTGGGGAGCATCGGGGCGGGTGGCTGGTGCCGGTTCCGTCAGCGAGGGCGACGGTGCGCCAGCGCGGCCACGACCCGCTGCGGCGGATCACCCGGGCCGCCGTACGGGCCCTGCGTGCACAGGGGATCGAGGCCCGGCTCGCTCCGGCACTACGGCTGGTACGGCGTCCTGACGACCAGGCGGGCCTGTCCGCACAACGCCGTACCACCAACCTGGCCGGGGCTTTCGGCCTCCGTTCGCGCTGGGCTGAACTGCTGACGGATCAACCGATCGTCGTCGTCGACGACGTGATCACCACCGGCTCCACGCTCGCCGAGGCGTGCCGAGCCCTGGAATCACAGGGAATTCCGGTGCTCGGCTGTGCCGTGGTCGCCGCGACCCCGAGACGTTTACCGTCTGGTTCATGAGAACTTCTCTACCGGTTTTCGCCGAAGCCGACTAGCGTTGGTGCATGACACCCGCTTGGGCTTGTCGAGCAGTCGAGTGGCGCAGGACCGGATCAGCCGGATTCCTGGCCGCGGGCTCCGACCGGCGCCACGACGGGTGTCTTTCGTTTCGGGCTCCCCAGCACCTGTAGTCCTCACCAAGGAGAAGAGTTCCGAACCGTCGGGGGTCCGGAGACGTAAGAAGAAGTCGCCGATCGATGGAGGTTTCCGTGGACGTCGTTGTCAAGGGTCATCACTGCGAGGTCAGTGACCGCTTCCGGCAGTACGTCGAGGAAAAACTCGAGCGAATCGAGAAGGTCGACCACCGGGTACTGCGGTGCGAGGTGGAAGTCAGCCAGGAGAAGAACCCGCGACAGCACGACCGGGCGATGCGTGTCGAGCTCACCATGTACACCAAGGGTCCGGTGGTCCGCGCCGAAGCGTGCGGTGAGACCAAGCAGGCAGCGTTCGACGTCTGCCTGGACAGGCTCAGTTCCCAGGTCCGCAAGGCGGCCGACCGTCGCCGCGTGCACGGCGGGCGCACACCCGAGGGCCTGCGGCACCTGAACGCCAAGCAGCCGGTGACCGGCAACGACCCCGTGGTGGAAGAGACAACCGCCGAGGACGAGGTAGCGACCTACAAGGTCGGCTCGCTGACCGTCACCGGGGACGGTCCCCTGGTGATGCGCGAGAAGACGCACACCGCCAAGCCGATGTCCCTGGACCAGGCCCTCTACGAGCTGGAACTGGTCGGGCACGACTTCTACCTGTTCGTCGACGCCGACGACAACCAGCCCAGCGTCGTCTACCGGCGGCGCGGCTACGACTACGGCGTGATCCGCCTGGCGGTCTAAGGCCCACAGGCTGTCGTTTCCGAGTTCACAGAAAGGGCCCGGGTTCCTCGCGGAATCCGGGCCCTTTCGCCTTCCCCTGTGAAGGTCTCTGTGGTTAGCCGATCTGGTCCTGCAGTTCGGTGGCGTAGGTCGCGACCTCGGCGTAGACGCCCGGGTGACCCGCCTCGGCGCAGCCGATGCCCCAGGAGACGACACCGAAGAGGCGGCCGTTCAGCACCAGCGGACCGCCCGAGTCGCCCTGGCACGAGTCCTTGCCGCCGTCCTTGTAGCCGGCGCAGATCTCACCCGCCGCGGAGTAGCCCTCGGCCTTGTAGGCGTCGGCGCAGTAGTCGTCGCCGAGCACGGGGACGGCCACTGTCTGGAAGGTGTCCGCCGGACCGGTGCCGCCGGTCGAGCCCCAGCCGTAGACGACCGAGGCGGCGCCGACGGTGTCGGCCGCCTGGCTGGTCTCCAGCGCCAGGGTCGGTACGCCGTCGAACGGCGTCGCCAACGTCATGACCGCCACATCGTGCCCTGGCTCCTGCCCGTACTTCGGGTCGACCCAGATGCTGCTGACCTTCGACTCCTTGCCGGTGGCGGTCTCGCTGAGCTTGTCCCGGCCCTGGATCGCGGTGTAGGTCCCGGGCTCCTGGTCCGCGCAGTGCGCTGCGGTGACGATCTTGTTCGCCGCGACGAGTGTGGAACCGCACCACTGGCCGCTCGGTACCGGAGAGCCGCTGTTGTTCAGTGCGATCGCCCACGGGGTGTCCGCGGTGTGGGCGATCGCGCCGCCGACGATGCGGGTCTTCGGGCCGTCCGGCGCAGGTGCTGCACTCGCTGTGGCCACCGCACCGACGGACGCCGCCGTCAGGGCGCCGGCGGCGAGAAGGGCGCGTACCAGCTGCAGTCGTGCTGTCATGCCTCACACTCCAGGGGTCAGGAGCCGTGCGGGCGGCACGGCTTCCTCGACGACCCTCTCCCGATTACCCGAGGTAGCATACCTCTCACTTGCGGTAACACTGGAGTTATGACCTCTCAGAGGCCCATCTGCTTCCCGTCGATCACGCTGTCCTTCGACGGTGCCGTCGGGGCCTTGATCTTGTTGTAGTCGCTGAACCCGAAGGACTCGCCGTCGGTGCCCAGCTCCATCCGGACCGGCCGGGCGGTGGTGCTGTCCACCCAGAGCGTGCCCTCGCCGTCGTTCAGCCCGATCGACGGGACGCCGTCGACGGTCTTCTGCGGCTTCTTGGTCAGTGCTCCGGACGGCTGGAAGGTGCCGGCGACGAAGGTGTCCCGGGTGACCAGGTCGATCATGTCCTGGAAGTCGCTGTCCTTCTTGGTCAGCTTGATCCAGCGGCCCTTGAGGATCGCGACGGTCGCGTTGATCTCGGCCGGCTTGTCCTTCTCGGCCTTGCCCTGGGCGCGGAGGTACTTCTCGCTGAGCTGCAGGTAGGCGGTCTTGCCGATGACGGTGATCCCGATCGGACTGCCGTCGACGGTGAAGGTGCCCTGCCCGCCGGTCTTGGTCATGTGCACGTCGATGGCGGTCTTCTCGCCCTCGTCCACGAACGAGCCGCGCAGCCGGACGCTGTCGGCAGCGAGGATGGCCGCCTTGGACTTGGCGAACAGCGCCTTGGCGTCCAGGCCGGCGAGGCCGGTGGGCGTCGGGGTCGGGGTCGGCGTGGTCACGTCGGCCTTGGTGGTGGTGAGCGGCGTCGACGAGGGCTGGCTGACCGGCTCCTTGGCCGGGCCACAGGCGGTCGTGGCCGCGGCGAGCACGGCGGTCGTAGCGATGGTGCGGATCCAGGGGAAGGACATGATGGCGGTGCGCTTTCTCTCTGTACGGCGGCCCGATCGGCCGGCGTCTGGTACGAACTATGAGGTACGGCGGTCTCCGGGCTGCTGCGGTTTCACTGCGCAGCGCTGCCGTTCCACTGCGCTCGTACTGCCGTCGTACCGCAGAGGCCCCTGATTCCGGTCTGCTCGGCCCCTGCTGCCTGGATAGAATGCGCCGGTGGAGGACTCCGTCCGGTTCGAGCTGCTCGGACCGCTGCGGGCGTATCGCGGCCTCCAGGAGCTTGAGCTGGGACCAGCCCGGCAGCAGGCGGTCCTGGCGACACTGCTGCTCGCCGCGAACCACGCCGTACCGGCGAGTGAGATCGTCGATCAGGTCTGGGGTGACGAGCCGCCGGCGAACGGCGCTAACGTCGTACAGAAGTACGTCGCCGGGCTGCGGCGGGTTCTGGAGCCGGACCGGCTCCCGCGCGCGGCCGGGCAACTGCTCACGTCCACTCCGGCGGGTTATCGGCTGTCAGTGCCACCGGGCGGCTCAGACCTGGATGTGTTCACCGCCCATGTGGATGAGGCCCGTCGGCTCCGTGCACTTGGTTGCCGCGCTGAAGCGACCGCTGAGCTCCGGACTGGGCTGCTGCTGTGGCGGTCCGAGCCGCTGGCCGGTCTGACAGGTGGTTACTTCGACGCGACCCGCGCTCAGTTGGCCGGTGACCGTGCTGCGGCTCTGGAGGAGTGGGCCGAGCTGGAGCTCGAGCAGGGCAGGGAACAGGCGCTGCTTCCCGAGCTCTCCCGACTGATCGCCGAGTACCCACGACGCCAGCGACTCCGGGCTGTGCACGTGCTCGCGCTCTACCGGACCGGCCGCCAGGCGGATGCGCTCACGTCGTACCAGCAGGCACTGCAGCTCGTTGGCGGTCGGCCGAGTCCTGAGCTGCAAGCTGCTCACCGTCAGGTACTGCAGAGCGATCGGCCGCCGCCCGTGCCCAGCGTCGAAGCCGAACCGATGCTGACCCATTACTGGCCGGAGCCGGTGCGTGGCCCGCTGGGCTGGAAGGGCTGGACTCTCAAGGTGGCCGCGGCGCTGCTGCCCTCGGTCACCCTGAGCATCGCCGCTGCGCCGCTCATTGGTGGGCTCGCCATCCGGCGTCGCAGCTGGAAGCTGGGCCTGGCGGCGTTGGGCTATCTCGTTTCGTCCATCGCGTTCTTCACCATCGCCAACAAGCGGGTGGACTCGGAGGACTTCGTGCTGATCGACGGCGTGGCGATGACCGGGTTGCTGCTGAGCACAGTGGTGGCAGGCATCCAGGCGGCCTGGCTGATCGCCCCTCGAACCCGTGCGGCGGCGCCGCGGGTGATGGTCGATCTGAACAGTGCTCCGGAGCAGGTGCTGCGTACCCTGCCAGGGATCGAGCCGATGCACGCCGTACTGATCATTGCCGAGCGCAACGCGCGGGGACCGTTCCGGTCGCTGGAGGATGCGGTCGCACGCGGTATGTTCCCCTCGCCGGTGCCGCGGCAGATCGCTGACGTCGTCCTGGTGATCCCAGTCCAGGACGCCCCCAAGGAGGAGCGCCGGTGAGTGCAGTCCGGTTCGAGATTCTCGGACCTTTGCGAGTGACCCGTGAGCAGGAAGAGCTGCCGCTGGGTCCCGCCAAACAGCAGGCGGTGCTCGCGACCCTGCTGGCCGCACCGAACCAGGTGGTGCCCACCGCGCGGATCATCGCCGCGGTCTGGGCCGACGAGCCACCCGTCAACGGGACCAACGTCGTACAGAAGTACGTCGCCGGACTGCGCCGCGTGCTGGAACCGGACCGGGCACCCCGGAGCTCCGGTGAGCTGCTGGTGCTGGAGCCAGGTGGCTACCGAGTGGCTGTGGGCACCAGTGGTTCAGATGCCGACGACTTCGAGGCACAGGTCCAGTCGGCTCGAGCGCTCCGGCAGTCCGGTCAGCTGGCGGAGGCTTCACATCAATTCCAGCACGCCTTGAGCCTCTGGCGTGGTGAACCGTTCGAGGGACTCACCGGTCCGGTCTTCGATGAAGCCCGCCGGCACCTGACCGAGCTGCGTGCCGGTGCGATCGAGGACCGGGCTGAGATCGAGCTGGAGCTCGGGAACTATCTCCCGCTGACCCATGAGCTCCCTGCGCTGGCTCAAACCTTCCCGCTGCGCGAGCGACTGCGCGGCGTACAGATGCTGGCCTTGCATCGCTCCGGGCGGTCCGACGACGCACTGGCGGCGTACCGGGATCTGCAGGAACGCCTGGTCGAGGAGTACGGGGTAGAGCCCGGACCCGACCTGCAGCAGCTGCAAGCGCGCATCTCGAGCAACGACCCGTCGCTGATCCCGGGAGAGCAGCGGGCGGCGACGACTACCCAGGTTCTGCGCCGCGGCGGACGGGACTGGTCGCTGGGACGTGGCTGGCCGGTCAGCATGACCGACCTGATCCCGCCACAACGCCCGCTGTTCGGTCGCGCGGTGATGAAGACTGTCGCCGTACTGATCACTGTGGTCACCTTCGGCTTCGGCGGTGGCGTACTGCTCGCCGTTGTCGCCTACCTCCGCCACAGTCGCTTCCTCGCCCGGGTTGCTGCGGCCTACCTGGTCGCGTGGCTGGCCGGTGCGGTGCTCGCGATCACCGGCGAGGCTGAGCGCATCAGCGTTGCCAACTACCTCGGTCTCTTCCTGCTGCTCCTCGTCCTCGTCGCCAGTGCGATCCACGTCGGCATCACCATCGCCCCGGTCTCGGTACGGCGGATCCGCGGGCTGGCCGCGCTGGACCAGCGCAACCGGTCCCGCCAGGTGCTCGAGCGCGACCCCGGGTTCGCCCGCACTCTCGGCATCGGCCGCCCGCACCTGCAGCGCGAGTACGAAGACGGCGGCCTGATCGACCCGAACGAGGTTCCCGCCGGTGTCCTGACCCGCATCCCCGGCGTCACTGCCCAGCACGCAGCCCTGATCGTCAGCAGCCGCGAACACCACGGCCGCTTCGAAACCCTCAACGACCTCACCGACCGTGGGCTCTTCCCAGCACCGCTGCCTCCCGCCGTCGCGACGTACCTGGTACTTCTTCCGCCCGCATAGCGCCCGGTCAACAATTTCTGTCGGTGGGTCCAGGCAGAATCCGTGCCGTGAGTACCCAGGTGATGTCGACGGCCCAAGCCAGGCGGGTGGCGCTGGCTGCCCAGGGGTTCATGGACCCCCGTCCGAAGGGCGTTCCCGACGCTCGGGCGCTGGGTCGGGTGCTGAGCCGGATCGGGCTGATCCAGATCGACTCGGTGAATGTGCTGAGCCGCGCGCAGTACCTGCCGCTGTATTCACGGCTCGGCCCGTATCCCCGGACTCTGCTCGACAAGGCGTCCGGCAAGTCGCCGCGGCGGCTGGTGGAGTACTGGGCGCACGAGGCGTCGCTGATCCCGGTCGAGACGCATCCGCTGATGCGGTGGCGGATGGCGCGCGCGACCACCGAGGCGTGGGGCGGTCCGCGGTCGATCGCTCAGGAGCGTCCGGATCTGGTCAAACAGGTGCTGGCGGATGTCCGGGAGCACGGTCCGCTGACGGCGCGGCAGATCGATGACGACGTGGAGCGGTCGAAGGAGAACTGGGGCTGGAACTGGTCGGACGTGAAACGGGCACTGGAGTTCCTGTTCTTCGCCGGCGAGGTCACCGTCGCTCGGCGGAACCAGCAGTTCGAGCGGGAGTACGACGTACCGGAGCGTGTTCTGCCGCGCGAGGTCGTTGACACCCCGACGCCGACGCTGGACGAGGCGCACCGTGGGCTCGTGTCGATCGCTGCGCGGGCGCATGGGGTGGCGACCGCACAATGCCTCAGGGACTACTTCCGTACGTCGCCCGCTCCGACCGCGCAGGCGATTGCGGAGCTGGTGGAGGAGGGGGAGCTGCTGCCGGTTCAGATCGAGGGGTGGAAGCGCCCGGCGTACCTGCACCGGGACGCGCGGCTGCCGCGGCGGGTGAACACGCGGGCGCTGGTCAGCCCGTTCGACTCGCTGGTGTTCGAGCGGACCCGGACCGAGGTCCTGTTCGGCTTCCACTACCGGATCGAGATCTACGTCCCGGCCGAGAAACGCATCCACGGGTACTACGTGCTGCCGTTCCTGCTCGGGGACAAGCTGGTGGCCCGGGTCGATCTGAAGGCGGACCGGGCGGCCGGCGTCCTGCTGGTCCAGTCGGCGCACTCCGAGCCGAAGGCGCCTGCCGAGACCGCCGCGGAGCTGGCTGCCGAGCTCGTCCAGCTGGCCGGCTGGCTGGGTCTGGACCAGGTCCGGATGGCCGGTGGCGGTGACCTCGCGCCAGCGCTCAGTGACGCCCTGCGAGGTTCCTGACGGGGCAACGGGAACTTTCGGGCACGCCTGAGCGTGGGTGTGTTACAGGTCAGGGCACGCTGCGGGCGTGGCTTGGCACACTCCGCCCCGTACGATGGGGGGCGCACGCCGTTCCAGCGGGCCGTGCCCGACTGTATCGATCGGCCGCAACCAGGCGACAGCAGCAAGGAGAGAACTCCCCACCATGAAGGTGATCGACAAGGTCCTGCGGATCGGCGAAGGCAAGATCCTGCGTCAGCTCCAGGGCATCGCGAAAGTGGTCAACTCCATCGAGGACGACTTCGTCAACATGACGGACGAGGAGTTGCGGGGTCAGACCGCGGAGTTCAAGGAACGCCACCAGAACGGCGAGTCACTCGACGCGCTGCTCCCGGAGGCCTTCGCCGTGGTCCGGGAGGCCGCCAAGCGGACCCTGCACCAGCGCCACTACGACGTCCAGATCATGGGCGGCGCCGCGCTGCACCTGGGCAACATCGCCGAGATGAAGACCGGTGAGGGCAAGACGCTGGTCGGCACCCTGCCGACGTACCTGAACGCGCTGTCCGGCCGCGGCGTGCACGTGGTCACGGTGAACGACTACCTGGCCAAGTACCAGGCGGAGTGGATGGGCCGGGTGTACCACTTCCTCGGCCTCGACTACGGCGTGATCCTCCCGGACATGTCGCCGGCCGAGCGCCGGGTGGCCTACTCCAAGGACATCACCTATGGCACGAACAACGAGTTCGGCTTCGACTACCTGCGCGACAACATGGCCTCCAGCATCGAGGACTGCGTCCAGCGCGAGCACAACTACGCGATCGTGGACGAGGTGGACTCGATCCTGGTCGACGAGGCCCGGACCCCGCTGATCATCTCCGGACCGGCCGAGGACTCCCAGCGCTGGTACGTCGAGATGGCCAAGATCGCCGGCGTGCTGAAGCCGCGGGTCGCCGACGACAAGATCCCCGAGGAGCAGCGCCCGGTCGCCGACTACGAGGTCGACGAGAAGAAGCGCACCGTGGCCATCCTCGAGCGCGGCATCGAGAAGGTCGAGGACCGGCTCGGCATCGACAACCTGTACGAGTCGGCCAACACCCCGCTGATCAGCTACCTGAACAACGCGCTGAAGGCCAAGGACCTGTTCCGCAAGGACAAGGACTACGTGGTCGTCGACAACGAGGTGCTGATCGTCGACGAGCACACCGGCCGCACGCTGCACGGCCGTCGCTACAACGAGGGTCTGCACCAGGCGATCGAGGCCAAGGAGAACGTCGAGATCAAGGAGGAGTACCAGACCCTCGCGACGATCACGCTGCAGAACTACTTCCGCCTCTACGACAAGCTGGCCGGCATGACCGGTACGGCGATGACGGAGGCGGCCGAGTTCTCCAAGGTCTACAAGCTCGGCGTCGTCCCGATCCCGACCAACAAGCCGATGATCCGGGTCGAGGAGCGGGACCTGATCTACCGCACCGAGGACGCCAAGTTCGAGGCCGTCGTCAAGGACATCGTCGAGGTGCACGAGACCGGGCAGCCGATCCTGGTCGGTACGACCAGCGTCGAGAAGTCCGAGCGGCTGTCCGCGCAGCTCCGCAAGGAGAACATCGCGCACGAGGTGCTGAACGCGAAGCAGCACGCGCGCGAGGCCGCGATCGTCGCCGAGGCGGGCCGCAAGGGCGCCGTCACGGTGGCCACCAACATGGCTGGCCGTGGTACCGACATCATCCTCGGCGGCAACCCCGAGCACCTGGCCGACAAGGACCTGCGGGCCCGCGGGATCGACCCGGCCGAGTTCCCGGAGCAGTACGAGGAGGAGTACCCGAAGGTTCTCGAGCAGTTCGAGAAGCAGGTCAAGGACGAGCAGGTCGAGGTCCGCGAGGCCGGCGGTCTGTACGTGCTGGGCACCGAGCGGCACGAGTCCCGCCGGATCGACAACCAGCTGCGCGGTCGCGCCGGCCGGCAGGGCGACCCGGGCAAGTCCCGGTTCTACCTGTCCCTCGAGGACGACCTGATGCGCCTGTTCAAGCGCGAGATGGTCGACTGGGCGATGTCGCGCAACGACGACGACAGCCAGCCGCTGGAGAACAAGATCGTCACCAAGGCGATCGCGTCGGCGCAGTCCCAGGTCGAGTCGCAGAACTTCGAGACCCGGAAGAACATCCTCAAGTACGACGACGTGATGAACCGCCAGCGGCACGTCGTGTACGACGAGCGCCGCCGCGTGCTCGAGGGTGCCGACCTGCGCGAGCAGGTCTCGGACATGCTCGAGGAGACCGTCACCGGGTACGTCCAGGGCGCCACCGCCGACGGCTTCGCCGAGGACTGGGACCTGGACGCGCTGTTCACCGCGATGAAGACGCTGTACTCGACCGAGCTGACCGAGGAGGAGCTGATCGAGGAGGCCGGCGGCGACAAGTCCGGCCTGACCCAGGACTTCCTGGTCGAGCGCTTCATCGGTGACGCCCACGAGGCCTACGAGCGCCGCGAGGAGCTGCTCGGCGAGGACGCGATGCGTGAGCTCGAGCGTCGCGTCGTACTGAGCGTCCTCGACCGCAAGTGGCGCGAGCACCTCTACGAGATGGACTACCTGCGCGAGGGCATCGGCCTGCGCGCGATGGCGCAGCGCGACCCGCTGGTCGAGTACCAGCGCGAGGGCTACGACATGTTCGCCGCGATGATGGAGTCGATCAAGGAAGAGTCGGTCGCCTTCATCTTCAACGTCGAGGTCGACATCGAGGCCATGCGCGCCGAGATGGAGTCCGCCGCCCAGGCCGAGGCCGCGGGCGTCAACCTCGACCTCAACGGCGCCGGCCTCGAAGGCCGCCGCGTCGAGGACATCCTCACCCCCGGTGCCCCGGTGGCGGAGTTCCCCGGCCGCGTCCAGGACGAGGAGCGCCCGCGCGACACCCCGCGCCTGCGCGCCAAGGGCCTCACCGGCGACAAGAAGCCCCAACGCCTCACCTACTCGGCGCCGACGATCGACGGCGACGACGAGGTCTCCGTGATGGGCGACGCAGTCGACGAGGGCTCCCTCATGTACGCCGGTACGCCGCGCAACGTCGCATGCCCCTGTGGATCCGGCAAGAAGTACAAGCGCTGTCACGGCGACGCCGCCTCAGACGCCTACAAGTTCTAAGCACCAACCGAAAGGCCGGTCCCCGAGCGGGGCCGGCCTTTCGTCGTTGTGGTGTGGGACATGGCGGCGGGGAGGGTGATGTGGTGCGCTAGCGGTATGTGGCTGCAGGAGAAGTTCGGACTGACAGTTCCGGTGATCGGCGCACCGATGGCCAACGTGACCGGAGGCAGGCTCACCGCCGCGATTTCGGCGGCTGGCGGGCTCGGCATGCTTGGCGCTGGCTCCGCCGTTACCGCCGACTGGATCCGCACCGAGGGCGCGATCGCGGCTGCCGGAGGCAAGCCGTACGGCGTCGGCCTGATGGCGTGGTCGGTCGACGAGCGCCCAGAGCACCTCGAAGCGGTGCTGGAGCTCAAGCCTGCCCTCGTCTCGCTCAGCTTCGGCAACTACGCCCCGTACGTCGCCCCGCTGCAAGCCGCCGGCATCGCGGTCGCCACCCAAGCCGGCACCGTCGCGGACGCCCGCGAGGCGATCGACGCCAACGTGGACATCATCGTCGCCCGCGGAGCTGAAGCAGGCGGCCACGGTCGCAACGCCGTCGGCACGCTGCCACTCCTCCAGGCGATCCTCGACCTGACCGACCGCCCGGTACTCGCGGGCGGCGGCATCTCCGGTGCACGCGGGCTGGCCGCCGTACTAGCTGCAGGTGCCGCCGGCGGCTGGATCGGTACGGCGTTCATCACCTGCGTCGAAGGCCTCACCAAGGAAGCAATCGCCCAGCGCGTGATCGAGGCCGACGAAACCGACACCGTCTACGGCACCGTCTTCGACGCAGCATCGAGGGCAGGGTGGCCCGACGAGTTCGGCGGCCGCGCGCTCCGCAACGCCTACTTCGACCAGTGGGAAGGCCGCGAGCAAGAACTCAAGACCGACGAAACCGCCCACACCGAGTACGTCGAAGGCACGAAGGCCGCCGACACCACCCGCGCTTCGGTCTACGCCGGCCAAGGTGTCGGCGCGATCACCGGAAGGCCGACAGCCGCCGAGGTCCTCGACGGCTTCGCGACCTACCGAACCTACCTGAGCGCAGCCCTCAACGGCGGCGCCAAGTAGTTGCTGTGAGCATCGACCAGCTCATCGCACAGCGCCCAGATCTGTTCCACCGGTAGCGCCGCCGCGGTCGCCGGGTCGGCCATCACTGCCTGCCGGATCGACCGCGGATCCTCCTCGATCGCCGCCCGCACCACTAGCTCAGCCACATTCAAGTACGACCGGTTCAAGGCAGCCAACTGAGCAGGCAACGCGCCAACCGCCGTCGGCTGCACGCCCAAACTGTCAACCAGGCAAGGCACTTCGACCACAGCGCCAGCTGGCAGGTTGCTGATCAGCCCGGTGTTCGGCACGTTCCCGTAGATCGTCCGTGGTGTCCCGGTGACGATGCTGTGGATCACCTGCGGCGCGTACTCCATCGTCCCCTCGACGGCCAACGGCGTACCGGCCTTCAGCGCATCGCGAGTCCTCTCGTACGCCGCCAGGTTCTCCTCGACGATCCCGAGGTAATCACCCACCGGCAGCCGCAGCCGCTCAATCTCGGATTCATGCTGGAGATACCACGGCACATACTCGGACGAGTGCTCACTCGTCTCGGTCGGATAGAACCCGAGACGCTTGTACATATCCACCCGCACGCGCCGAAGCAGCTCCGGATCCGCATCGATGGCAGCGTCCAGTCGGTCGTACAGATTCACACCCTGGTGCTCGAACCGCAGCACCCACGCCTGGTGGTTCACCCCGGCCGCGAGGTAGCTGACCTCGTCGAACGGTACGCCGATCAACGCCGACAGATCGTGGATCGTCCAGTACACCGAGTGGCACAGCCCGACAACCTTCCGCAGACCCAGCGCCTGCAGGTACCAGACGTTCATCACCATCGGGTTCGTGTAGTTGAGCAGCCACGCATCCGGGCAGACCTCGGCGATATCGGCAGCCAACGCCTTCAGCACCGGGAACGTCCGCAGCGCCCGGAACACCCCACCGACTCCGAGGGTGTCCCCGATCGTCTGCCGCACGCCGTACCGGGCCGGGATCTCGAAGTCGATGCGCGTCGCCGCGTTCATTCCGACCTGGACGATGTTGATCACGAAGTCGGCGCCCTCGAGCGCCGCCTGCCGATCGAGGTGTGCGGTGATCTGCGGCGTCACGCCACGCTCACGAGCGATGTACGCCGCCGCTCCGGCCGCCGTGTCGAGCCGCTCCGGATCGATGTCGTGCAAGGCGATGTGCACCGGCCCGAGGTCGAGCGCGAACAGGTCCGCCAGCAGTCCCTGCGTGAACACCACACTGCCGGCGCCTACGAAAGCAATCTTCGTCAGAGTCATGCGGTCACGCTCCCCAGCGCTAGATCCCAATCGGCCTGGGCGGCGGTGCCCCCAGCGGCGCGCGTCGACAACGAACCGCAGGCGGCGGCGATCGTCAATGCGCGTACCCGGCTGAATCCGTTCAGCCGGGCGGCCACGAACCCGGCGTCGAAACTGTCGCCGGCCCCGACCGCATCCACCGGCGTCACCTTCAACGCGGGCGCGCTCACCACCTTGCTGCCGTCATGCGCGAGCGCACCGGCCGCGCCATCCTTCACGACAACAAGCGGACCACGCCGAGCCAAGATGCCGGCGGCGTCCTGCGTCGACGGATGCCCGGTCAGCGACTGGGCCTCGGAAGCGTTCGGCAGGAAGTAGTCGGTCACGCGCAGCACCGGGTCGAGGATCATCCGATCCCAACGTCCCGACGGATCGTCGTTCGGGTCCAGCGACGTGGTCGCCTTCGACGCCTTGGCCTCCTTGAACAACCCAGCAATTCCCGCGGCCAGTTCAGGCATCAGGTAGAACGACGATGCATGCACATGCCGTACCGATCGCAACAAAGCAGTCGGTACGTCGTTCGCGCTGGTGACCGGGAGACAACCGGGTGACGTGATCATCGCGCGATCGTCACCCGACGTCAGGACCGTGGTGAGTGCCGTCGGCAACGAAGGGTCCACGGTCATCGCGGACACATCCACTCCGCGCTCGGCGAGCGCCGTACGGACGAAGTTGCCGGCGGCATCGTCGCCGACGCGCCCGGCGAAGGCGACGCGCAGCCCGAGCCGGGCCGCACCACACGCCATGATCGCGGCTGAACCGCCGAGCAGCAAGGCGCCTGAGGGAACCAGGCGTTCGCGTTGGCCGAAGAGGATCGGTTGCTCAACGGGTCCGACGACCACGTCGGGATTCGCGTCGCCGATCACCAAGAGGTCATATGTCATCAGAGTCAGCCTTTGAGTCCGGTAGAAGCCAGCGAGCGGATGAACGCCTTCTGGGCAAGGAGGAACCCGAGTAGCACCGGCAGCACGGTGATGACGTTGCCCGCCATCACAGCGGCCCACTGGGTGTGATGCTGGCCTTGGAAGGTGGTCAGTCCGAGCTGAAGGGTGTAGTTGGAGTCGCTGTTGATCGCGATCAGCGGCCAGGTCAGGTCGTTCCACGTGCTCAGAAAAGTCAGTACGGCGACGGTACTCAGCGCGGGCCGAGCCAGCGGCAGCACGATCGACACCAGGATCCGCAGCCGCCCGCAGCCGTCGATCCAGGCTGCCTCCTCGAGCTCCCGCGGCAGGCTGACGAAGAACTGGCGGAACAGGAAGACCGCCAGCGGCGTCACCAGCGAGGGGATGATCAGCGCACCGAGGGTGTCGATCAGGCCGAGGCTCTTCATCACCAGGAAGGTCGGGATCATCGTCAGCTGGAACGGGATCACCATCGTGGCCAGCATCAGCCCGAGGACGACCTTCGACCCGGTGAACCGGATCCGCGCGAACGCGTACCCGCCGAGCGTGCCGAAGACCAGGTTCGCCGTCACCGCGACCGCCGAGACGATCATCGAGTTCACGAACCATCGCGGGAACAGCGCGTTGCCGAGGACGTACCGGTAGCCGCCGAGATCGATATGTGAAGGGATCAGCGCCGGCGGAAAGCGGTTGATCTCCGCGTTGCTCATCACAGAGCTGACCAGCAGCCACAACAGTGGCAGCGCGAACAGCAACGCCATCGGCGCCAGCACCAGATGCCAGGCACTCGGCCGCTTCATCGGGCTGCCCTCCGCCGCGAGATCTGCAGACCGATGCCGACCACCAGCAAGGCAACGGCCAGCGCGTACGCCGCCGCTGCGCTGTAGCCGGCGGTGAAGTTCTTGAACGCCTTCTCCCAGATGAAGTAGACGATCACCGTCGTCGATCCGAGCGGCCCGCCTTTGGTGGTGACGAAGACGAGGTCGAACAGCTGCAACGCGCCGATCGTCTGGAACAGCAACAGGAACACGGTCACCGGTGACAGCGCCGGCAGGATGACATGCCGCAGTACGCCGAACCGTCCCGCACCGTCGATCCGCGCGGCCTCGACCAGCTCGGCCGAAACCCCTTGCAGGCCGGCCAGGTAGACGATCACGCAGAACCCCGTACCGCTCCAGAGCGAGATCACGACGAGTAGCGGCAACGCCTGACCGGGATCACTGAAGAAGCCCTGGGTCGGCAGCCCGACCTTGTGCAGCAGGGAGTTCGCGACCCCGAACTCGGGATCGAGCACGAACGAGAACAGCACGCCCTGGGCCGCCGCGGAGACCACGAACGGCACGAAGACGAGCGTCCGGTAGAGCCCGATGAACTTGATCTTCCGGTCCAGCGCGATCGCGATCGCGAGACCGCCCACCACACTCAGCGGCACATAGAGCACGGTGTAGATGAGGGTGTGCTTGACCGCCGCGCCGAAGGTGGGGTCCGCGATCAGCGCCTTGTAGTTGGCCAGCCCGACCCATTCGCTCGGCGACACCAGGTCGTTCACCTGGAACGACAGCAGCAACGACCATACGACCGGTACGACGCTGAGCCCGAGGATGATCACCACCGACGGGCTGACGAACGCCCACCCGGTCGCACCTTCGCCGCGCATCCGGCGCTTGGCGGCCTTCTTCGCCCGTGGATCGAGCGTGAACGTTCCGACGACGCTGGCCATCAGTTCGGCACCGCCAGTACGGCGTTCGATGCGTCGACGGCCTGCTTGATCGCGTCCTCCGGGCTCTTCTTGCCGAGCAGGACCGACACGATCGCCTCGCCGAGGAACTGCGAGATCTTCGGGTACGCCGTGATGGTGGGACGCACCCGAGCCGAGTCCAGCGCGTCGACGAACACCTTGAGCCCGGCCGTCTCGGTCGCGTGCTTCGTCCAGGCCGGGGTCGCGGCGGTTCCCTTGCTGAGCGGCAGACTCCCGCCCTGCACATCCCACTTGATGTCCTGCTGCGGCTGGATCAGCCAGTTCACGAACTCACTCGCGGCCTTGACCTTGGCCTTGCCGTTGTCGAAGACCGTCCAGGTGTCCGGCCCCGAGATCGTCACCGGCTTCCCCGAGTACGACGGGAGCGGGACGACGCCGTACTCGAGTCCCTTGGCGGCGAGGTCGGGGAGCTGCCAGGGGCCGGTGGCAACCATTCCCATCCGCCCGCCCAGGAACACCTGGTAGAGCTGCTCGCTGCCAGGCTTGGGGTCGACGTACAGGGACTTGTTCGTGCGCAGGCGGTCGAGGGTGCCGAGTGCTTGGGCGCCGACCTGATCGAACGCGACCTTCTTGCCGTCGGCGGACGCGACGTCGCCACCGAGGTCCCAGATCATCGGCCAGAGCCGCCAGACCGTGTCCTCGTCGCCGACGCCCGGCCACCCGGTACCGAAGACACCCTTGCCTGGGTTGGTCAGCGCTTTCGCCGTACCGATGAAGTCGTCCCAGGTCCAGCCCGGTTTGGGTGCTGGCAGTCCGGCAGCGGCGAACAGTTTCTTGTTGTAGACAAGGCAGAGTGAATCGAGCAAGGCGGGCGCAGCCCGGACCTTGTCCTTCACGGTGACGGCCTCGCGGGCGGCCGGCCAGTAGTCGTCGAGGTGCAGAGTGCCGGACAGGTCGGCGACCTTCGGGCTGCGGGTCAGGCTGGCGAGGTCCGACCCGAAGACATACGCGATATCCGGGTAGGACCCCGCCGCCAGACCGGCGGTGACCTTCTGCAGCATGCTGTCCGCCGTGACCCCGCCGCCACCGCCGTTCACCCGGATCGCCGGGTGCGTGCGGTTGAACTCGTTGATCAGGGCATCGATCGCGGCTTTGCCGGTGTCGACCTGGCCGTGCCAGAGCTCGACCTCGACGACGCCGCCGGCGGCCTGATCGTCGTTCTTGCCACAGGACGCGAGGGCACCGGTGGCGGTGACGGCCGCGGCGGCGCGCAGGACGCCGCGGCGGGACAGGACAGGACCATGCTGAGACATAGCGGTCTCCAGTAACGGGGGGAAATGAGGGGGGTGTCAGCAGGTCTTGCGGACGTAGCCGGAGGACCCCGGCGTCGAGACGTCCACGTCGCGCTGCACGATCGTGAGCTTGGTTCCGTACGCCGAACAGGCCTTCGTGCGGCCGGCGTTCGTGTACTCGATCACGATCACGTTGTTGCCGAAGGCAGCGACATAGTCACCGCACTCGTCGTACTGACCGCACTCCTCGGCGACCGCGAAGTCGAGGCCGACCGAGGTCCGCGAACCGGCCAGGTCGACGGTGTTCTTCTGTGCGATGGCGAGGTTCTTGCCGTGGGCATGCGTTGCCAGCAACGTCAGGTAGGCCTTGGCCTGCGTGGTGGTGAGCAGACCCTTGGACCGCTCGTAGCTGTCGTAGTTGTCGGGTTCGATCGCCTTGTAGCCCTTGGCCGCGCAGTCGTCGATCCAGCCGTTCACCTTGGCGGCGACCCGGGTGCGCTTGTCGGCGGTGCGCAGGTCGAGCAGCGGCTCGCCCCAGTCCTCGTCGATGACGAGGTTGCCCTTGGCATCGCGCAGCAGCAGGTCGGAGGCCCAGGAGCCCTGCTCGCCCGGCTGTACCTGGAACGCGTTGACGTAACAGATGTTGTAGAGCCCGGCCGCGGGGGAGGCGGTCCGGTCCCGGGTGACGACCTGGACGCCGGCCGGCGGTGTGTAGGCCCCGCCGATCTGGTAGTCGAACTTCGCGTGGGTGGGCGGCAGCGTCGCGGCCGCCTCGGCTTCGGGGCTGAGGTTGAGGGCGGAGTAGACGGCGGTCACCGCGAGGGCGGAGGCCAGAGTGGCCAGGAGCACGCGGTGGATGACTGAGCGAGATTCGGACACGATTGCTCCATCGGTCCCGGGGACGCTACCCCGCCTCGGGTGGGCCACAGTCCTGGCCGCCCTGGCGCCTGAAAACCGGACTCCGGATCATCGATCCGCTACCGGCTGGGTGCGTCACTGCCGACCAAGTTAAGCCAGAGTGCCCGCCCGCCGTCAAGGGATCGAATGCAAAAGAGTGCGCGGAAGTCTCCACAGATTGCGGTATTGCGCAAAGGTTCGGATTCAGCTGAGGGCTTCACCGCACCAGTTGGCGACGAAGGCGAGGGCCTGGCCGCGCTGGTGGTACAGGTGCCGGCTGTCTGCTGCCTGGTGGTAGGCCTGATGGGTTTCGAGTGAGGCGCGGCCGAGGAGGTGCGGCAGTAGCCACGCGTACTTGACGCCGGACGCCAGCACAGCCCGCCGTACGACGTCGCTGTCGCCGCGCCAGCCCGCTTCGTCGAGCCCGGCGAGGTAGCCGGTCAGGCAGGTGTCGGCCAGTTCGGCGTGCTGCTCAGCCGGCCAGAACAGGTCGAAGACGGCGTCCGGGATGTGGTTGCCGATGTCCTCGCCGCGGGCACCGTCGCCGGTGAAGGCCCAGTCCAGTAAGGCGAATTCGCCAGTGGGGCGCTGGATGATGTTGGAGACCCACAGGTCGAGATGACACCGCGCACGCGGCGCAGTCTCCACCAGGCGCAGCAGCTCCTCCCGGTGGGCCAGCAGCTCGCGCCAAGCTGCCTGCAGACCTGTCGGCCACGTCTCTGCGATCAACGGCTGCCGCCATGCGTCGTCATCGTCCACCAGGTCCCACGGCACCACACGCGTCGTCGAGTAGTCCCGCAGGAACCCGCGCGACGTCCACTCCCGGTCCTGACCTGGCCGCGCTTGCCACCGCCCACAGGCCCGCGCCAGCTCCCCATGCTCCGCCAGCCCGAAGTCCGTCCCAGCCAGGCCAGTGACATCCTCCATCACCAACTCCGCCCCGCCGTCGTCCTCAATCACCTCAGCGCCTGGCAACACCAGTCCAGCAGCCGCGAGCTCCGAGCGCAGCTCGTCGTCGCGGTAGACCTCGACCTCGCGCCGCCAGTAGTTCCAGTGCCGCGGATCGACCGAGGCCGCCCACGGATCCGCACTCACCTCTACCGGCCGTCGAAGCCGCTTCCGGACAACAGTCCGCCCGTCGGCAGAGGTCAGGCGCTCTACCGTCTCCGTTACCGCGTTCAGTGGATTGTGCCGAAGGACCTCAGGAACCGTCACCGCAACAGTGTCGTCGGTGGGACCCCGGTCAGCGCCTTCACCTCGCGGCTCAGATGCGCCTGGTCCGCGTACCCGCTCACCACAGCTACCTCCGCCAGTCCCTGGCCGGTGCGAGCCCGGTCCAGCGCCGCGTTCATCCGCAGCACCCGGTCCAGCGTCTTCGCGCCGTACCCGAAGGCTCCCAAGCACCGCCGATGCAGCTGCCGCTCAGACAAGCCGAGCGCCCGAGCCAGACCCACCATCCCACCCGGAGTGCGCAGCGTGTCGGAGCGGACGCGGCGAAAGACCTCCTGAGCCAGGCGATCCGCCGGTGCGTCCAGCAGCTCGGCCACAGCTCGATCTAGCCCTCCAGCCGGATCGGCCGCGGCTCTGACCCGGTCGAACAGCTTGCGGCTCCTGCTCCGCGACCACAGCTCACTCAAGGGCACCCGGTCGTTCAGAAGCGCATGAGCCGGTACGCCGAGGAACGTCGGCGCATCACCCGGCGCGAACCGTAATCCGACGTACCGGCCGCCGGCCGCCGAGGTGCCGGTCCACGCACGGGAGTCCGGGCCGGCAACCACCAGGTCGTCGTCCATCAGCAGCAGGTCCATGCAGCCGTCCGGCAGGATCAGGTAGTCCCCGCCCGGCGCGGTCCGCGTCCACACCGTGGCTCCAGGCAGCAGTGCGGGACGTTCCCGGTAGGCCTCGACAGTCACCCCACCAGTCTGCAACCACCCACCGACATTCCGGGTGGCGGACCTCCATCACCGTCCAACCTTGCGCGGCACGTCTGGGCGCACGCTCAGGGCGCCCTCCCAACAGCGTGAGAGCGAAGTTAGTGGGTGATGCAGGTCCGCCCCACCGACAGTCCGGCTACTGGTCGGGGGTGGTCCACAGCCCGTCGGTGAACATGGTGGCGCGCAGGTAGCCCGGGAGGTTGGGCTCGCTGGGGGAGCCGTAGTTGGTGATGATCTCGACGCGCCAGCCGGCGACGTACGCCGTGTGCGACTCGCCATCGGTGTGTTTGGTGAGCCAGTTCTGGACCTCGGCTGTACCGGGGCCCTGCACGACTTCGAAGGCCGTCTTGATGACGCCGGCGAAGGCGTCGTAGTTGCCCTGCTCGGTGGCGTCCTTCGACGTGTCGGCGACCGAGACCAAGAGGTAGGAGATGCCGCCTGAGCCGATGCCGCTGGTGCGGACCGCGAGGTCACCCTTGTGGTTGTTGTAGCCGGTGAAGGTGCTCTTGCAGTCTTCCTTGGCGTCATCGCAGGTGAAGCCCTTGCCTTCAAGGGCGGTGGCGACCTCACTCGAGGTGGTGGTCGCGTTGAGCGTCGGCGGGAGCAGCGGCGACGTACCGGACTTGCCGGCGACGAACCGCGTGATGCTGCCGGTGCCAGCGTTGTAACTGCCCCAGCTGCCGTCGAACTTGCCGCGGTCAGTTCCCACCGCTTGGTTCACCGCGTCCTGGTCAGCCGCGAACACCACTCCGGCCGTCGCCGCGATCAGCGGCTTGAGTGCGGCCGCCTTGTCCGACTGGGCGTTGATCGCCGTCACGGCGCCGGTGTCGTCGTACTGGAACCGGATGGCGCTCTGGGTGCGGCCGCGATCGGTCCACTGGAAGCATCCGGCCTGACCGCTGCCCGCGGTGGTGAACCGGGTCGAGCACTCCATCTTCGCTGCGGTCAGCGCGCTGGTGAGTTGCTTCACCTGGCCGCCGTCCGCCGGGGAGCCGATGGTGAGCGGCCGCCGGTCTTCCTGCGACGGTTCGCTGCGCACGAGGCTGTTGACCACGAGGCCGGCGACCACCACCGCCACCACCACGCCGCCGACGATCCCGCCGATCAGCCACGGCGACGGTCCACGCCGCGGGGGAGGCGGCGGGCCGCCGTACTGGAGCGTCTCGTACTGCGGTTGCGGGTACTGCTGGGGCTGCTGCGGGTACTGCTGGCCACCTGGCGGACCGTACGACGACATGAGTCCAAACTTATCGCTTCGCGGTGTCAGTCCATCACGTCGTACACGGTCACGCCCGTCGGCACATATTTGACCAAGGCAACGTTCTCGCGGACGAGTTCCTCGGCGGTGGTCCGTCCGGTCCGGCGGTCGATCACCGATCGCCAGATCTCGTTGCGCCGGAAGTAATCCGTGCCGGCCCGCAGGAACCGCTCGCCCTGGGCGAAGACCCGGTACGACGTCGCGGCCGGTACGTCGGCGAGGATCTCACCCTCGAGGTACCGATCGCTGACCCCGACCCGGAGCTGGAACGTCTGGTCGGTGTCGTTGCGGAACTGCAGGTCCACGTAGTTGTAGACGATGCTGCAGCCGACGCCCCACGGCAGCACGCGGCCGTTGTCCGGGAACGGGTCGAAGCTGTGGGTCGACCGCTGCGTCACCGTCATCGGTGAGTGCAGCACCATCCAGTGCAGCAGGTTCGCGAGCTGGCAGATCCCGCCGCCGATCCCGGGGCGTGCCTGGCCGTTCGACAGCCGCATGCCTTTGAGGTAGCCCTTGCGGCGCGTCGCGTTTCCGACCACCTGGTTGAAGGAGAAGGTCTCTCCCGGCCGGATGATCAGGCCGTCGACCTGCTCGCAGGCGAGCCGCAGGTTGGTCACCTTGTTGTGTTGCATCCACATCTCGGTCTCACCGAGCTGACGCAGCAGCAGCGACTTGTGCCGCTTGACGCGCACAGGCAGGTCAGCAGGCTGCCGCTCCCGTGCGTACGCCGTACTGGCTCGGAGCCACTCGATGCGTTTGCGGGCGCGGTGATAGCGGATCGCCAGCGGGTACAGCGCGGGCACGCGCTCGGACCAGCGGCGCCGTCGCACTCCCGGAGCGACCCGGGCGCGCTCTGCCGCGCTCAGCTCGTCGAGCCCGATTCGCCAGGCGAAGGCCACCTCACCGGGGTCGGCAGGTTCACCGACCGGCATCACCCCAGTGGACGTCGGCCGTGCAACCTGCCCCACCTTGATACTGCTCTCCTGCATTTTCGTTCCCCCGAACGACTTCGGCCTGGCGACCGCCCGGCAACTCTATTGGCGAGCTCCCACCGGTCACATGACGACAACCACACGATCACGTTGCGCTCTAGGGACTCCGTAGGTGCGCAGTTTGTTCGATCGGAACCCGAAGTAATTTCAGCCGACCTCGAGTGCGGTGCACACCCAGCGGTTGCGGCGGACCTCCATCCGCAGGGCGATCGCCCGCGACCGGCCGCCGTGGCGGACGTGTGCCGCGACCTCTGCGACGCCCGAGCTCGGCCGGCAGACCCGCACCGAGCGCAGTGCGCACCGCTCGTGCGTACCGCGACCGTTGGCCGTCGTGGTCAGCCCCAGCAGGCGCACGCGCCGGTTGAGCTCGACGAACACCTCCTCGTCGGTGAACCGGACCAACTGCGCTACCGGACGATCTCCCGCCAAAACTTCCGATACCGCCTGCGCCAGCCGGCCACCCCAGGCCCGTGCCTCCGGCAGACCCGGCCGGGTCACTGCGATGGCCGGTACGACGCCCAGCCGGACGCGCTGTTGCTGAATCGACTCGCTGATCTCCTGGTACGCACTGGTCATGTCACTGCTCCTGCTTCGTGGGCGGCGTGGCCTGAGCCGGGGCTCGCAGTACCTGGCCGGGAAGAATGAGGTTCGGGTCAGTGCCGATCACCTGTCGGTTCGCGGCGTACCAGTGCGGCCACCGCTCGGCGATCTGCTCGTTCGTCGCATGTGGGCCGAGCTCTCGGGCCGCTAGGTCCCAGAGGGTGTCGCCGGCCTTGACCGTCACCTGCACACCACGTCCGGAGTGCAGGTCCGTGTAGCGCGTCGCAGCACCGCTCTCCGGCCGGTCCGGCACCTTGATGTCACCAGTGGCCGCCTGTGCCGGCCGAGCCTTCGGAAGACCAGTCCGTACGGCGTTCCGCGGCGGCAGGTCCTGCACACGCTCCGCACCGGGCTGGACGGTCGACCGCGGTTCGGTAGCGCGCCAGTCGTTGCCGCTGAGCTTGACGGAGGACTGCGGTTCGGTGGAGCGCCAGCCGGTCTGGGGCTCGGCGCCGATCTTGGCCGAGGACTGCGGTTCGGTGGCGCGCCAGGTGTCGCCGGAGAGCTGCACGGTGGAGCGCGGCTCGGTTGCGCGCCACGCGGCGCCGGACTGCGTCGTACCAGACTGTTTCGTAGTGGACTGGGGTGCCGTCCAGGTGTGCGGAGACGCGGCGTGGGCGACGCCGACCGTGAGCGGGGTGACTGCCGCGACGCCGAGGGCGGAGCGGAGCAGGGCGCGGGAGGTGGTCGAGGTGATCCGGGTGGCGACCACACCGGCCGCGGTACCGATCGCACCGGGGAGCTGCTCGAGCGCAGTCGCGAGGACTGCGAGCACCAGCCAGGCGTAGGCGACCCAGGCGACCGCTCCGACGGCGAGCACGGTCAGCGAGTCCAGGTCGTGGGTGTTCATCGCGGTGAGCGTGCCCGTCGTCATCCAGCGCAGCGCCAGCCCGACGCCCACCAAGGCTCCGACCGACAGCAGGCTCTTGACTGCTCGAATCATCCCGTTCACCTCACTTCGCCTCCGACCTATGAGTTTGCTTTAGTTTGCGTTGGCTTGACCACTATAGACCGGAACTACTGCCAGTTTGCAAGTGGATACGTCACCCAACGTGCGCGGTAGGTTGACCGGTATGCAGTGGGATGCGCTGTTCGAGGACCTGGAGTCGCAGTTCGAGGCGCTCCAGGAGGGCGATCTGTACGGCGAGGTCGCCGACCGGATCCGGACCGAGGTCGGGAAGATCACGGTGCTCGACCGCCTGCGCGGCGCCGTGGACACAGTCGTCCGGATCGAGCTGGCCGGCACCGAACCGCTTCAGGGGCTGCTCACCCGCGTCGGCAAGGACTGCCTGCTGATCGAGGCCGGTCGCGAGGAGTGGTTGATTCCGGTCGGCGCGCTGGTTGCCGTACACCGGCTCGGCCCGTGGGCGGAGCCCGCCGTGGGCGCGGTCGCGGGGAAGCTCGGCCTCGCGCACCTGCTCCGTGGCATCGCCCGGGACCGCTCACCGGTCACGGTCTTCTGCGGCGGGATCCCCGTCACCGGCACGATCGACCGGGTCGGAGCGGACTTCCTCGAGGTCGCCGAGCACCCGCTGGACGCGCCCCGCCGCCGCTCAGAGGTCTACAACGTCAGGCTGATCCCCACCCAAGCCCTCCAGGCAGTACGACGCCGCTAGAGCTGAGCGTCTTCCGTCGCGTCCGCTTCTTCGCCGAACGGGTGCGTGTCGATGAACTGCTTGGTCTCGGTGTAGAGCCGCTCGATGTACTTCTCGAGCTCGGTTGACTCGACCCGCCACTGACCGCGGCCGCCGATCTTGACCGCCGGAATGTCACCACGGCGGACCATCGCGTAGACCTGGTTGGCAGAGATGTTCAGGACCTCGGCGACGTCGGCGAGCTGGAGGAAACGCGGTGCCGGCATCGTTCGGACTCCTTCGGCTGGTAGCGGGTTTCTTCAGTTTGCCACGGTTCACCCGAGGATGATCAAGTTTGTCCCCAGCCTGTGACAGCCTGTGGATATCTGCTCACGGGGGACTGGGCGGCACGGCAGAATGCTGGCAGCAACGATCGAGTGACTGGGGAGCCGACGTGGTGGACACAGCAGGGCGAGGTGGGTTCGGGGCGCCCTCGATCCCGGCGCAGCGCAACCGGCGGGCGCGCTGGAAGGACGGCCGGCTCGTGCTGGGCGTGCTGCTGGTTGCCATCACCGCTCTGGCCGGTGCGAAGCTGCTGTCGTCCGCCGACGACACCACCACGATCTGGGCGGCCAAACGCGACCTGCCCGCGGGGACCAAGCTGACCGGCGACGACCTCACCACGGTCCGCGTCCGCTTCACGAGCGGCCAGGACGCCGAGCAGTACGTCGCTGCCGACGCGGAGCTCAAGGGACTGGTCGTGGCCCGCGCGGTCGACGCCGGTGAGTTCGTTCCGCGCGACGCCGCCGTACCGCAGGCTCAGAACGACCGCACCGAGCTCCCGCTCTCGGTGGCGACCGGCAGGCTGCCCTCCGACACCGCGGACGGCGACAAGGTCGACATCTGGGTGGTCCCGAAGGACGAGGGCCAAGCGGCCAAGCTGCTCTGGAGCAACATCCGCGTTCTGCAGATCGATGCGGTCAAGGGCGTCGCCGGTGGCTCGGCTCGCCGGCAGGTGCTGGTCGCGCTCACGCCGAAGGACCTGCAGAAGCTCCCGGCCGCGCTGACTGCCATGAGTCAGGGTGAGCCGACTCTGGTCCGGCGGGCGGCCTGATGGCGATTCCGGTCCTGCTCGCGGTGACCGGGGCACCGTGGGAGGCAGACGTCGTACGGCGGACCGAGCGGGCACCCGGTATCCGCGTCGTACGGCGGTGTGTGGACATCGCCGACGTGATGGCAGCTGCCGCCAGTGGTCAGGCCCGTGCCGTGCTACTCGCCGATGACCTGTCCCGGCTGACCTCCGATGCCGTGTCCGCGCTGCACGCGCGCGGCATCGCCGTACTGGCTCTGGTTGATCCGAGCGAGACTGGTGAAGCGTTCGGGCCTGAGGACCGGCTCAGCCGGATGGGGATCGAGCGGATCCTGCCGGCCGACGTGAGCCCGGAGGACCTCGGCCGTGCGATCAGTGACGCGGTCGATGCCGGCCCGCCGATCGCGTTGTCGCACTTCGCCGGCGGTTTCGTACCGAGGCCGGGGGAGCCCGACCTGCGGACGGAACCACCCGAGTACGCCGCCGGCACCGGCCGGATCTACGCCGTCTGGGGCCCGACGGGCGCACCCGGGCGGACGACGGTCGCGGTCGGCCTCGCCTCCGAGCTCGCAGCCCGCGGCATGCCCACCCTGCTCGCCGACTGCGATGTGTACGGCGGCACTGTCGCACAGCTGCTCGGGATGCTCGACGAGACCTCCGGCCTGGCCGCCGCGGCACGCTCCGCGTCGAGCGGGACGCTGGACATGATGACGCTGGCCAAGCACGCCCGTCAGGTCGAGAAGCATCTGATGGTGCTGACCGGGCTCAGCCGGGCTGACCGATGGACGGAGCTGCGCCCGGCTGCGGTCGAGTCGATCTGGTCGTCGGCGCGGCTGCTGTCACCGTGCACGATCGTCGATCTCGGGTTCTGCATCGAGACCGACGAGGAGATCTCGTTCGACTCGCTCGCCCCGCGCCGCAACGGCGCGACGGTGGCGACCCTCGAGGAGGCCGACGAGGTGATCGTCGTCGGCTCGGCCGACCCGGTCGGCCTGACCCGGTTGATCCGCGCGATCCACGAGGTGCGTGGGCTCGTCCCCTCGGTCACCCTCCGGGTCGTGGTGAACCGGATCCGCTCGGGTTCGCTCGGCACTTCGCCGTCCGACGCCGTCGCTGACGCGCTCGGTCAGTACGCCGGGATCCAGCCGTCGGCCCTGCTTCCCTACGACCTGAACGCGGTGGACGCGGCGATGGCGCACGGCCGCAGCCTGGCCGAGGCCGCGAAGTCCAGCAAGCTGCGCAAATCCCTGCAGCAGCTCGCGACCTCGATCGACCAGACTTTCGTCAGGTAGGCCCAAGGTTCGGCAGCCAGGGTTCAGGCCAGGGGGATATGGGGGTTAACCCCACCGACAGCGGCCCGCGGATCTGTCAGGCTGCTGAGGTGGAGGAGAGGAGACCCATGGCCAGCACCATGAGCGCCGAGCGCCGCTACGGGATCGCGATCTCGATCGCGCTCATCCTGGGTGGGCTCTACTGGGCGCTGACCGGACTGACCGAGGGCGACCACAGCGGCCAGACGTCGTACAAGCTGGACGGTGACTCGCTGGTCGTCGAGGGTGGCTCGACCAGCGTCGAGATCCGGCCGGGCGACGGCACCGAGCTGAAGGTGGACCGGCAGTTCGAGCGCAACGCGTTCGGCTCCGACCCGACCGACACGTTCAAGGACGGCAAGCTCGAGCTCAAGGACACCAACTGCGGATTCCTCTCCTTCAACTGCAAGACGCTGTATGTGCTGACCGTGCCGCGCGACGTGAAGCTGACGGTGAAGAACAACAGCGGCCCGATCAAGGTCTCCGGGATGACCGGCGAGACCGAGCTGAAGACGAACTCGGGTGACATCGCCGTGCAGGGCCTGGGCGGATCGCTCCGGATGGAGTCCAGCTCCGGCAGCATCGAGGCCAGCGGGCTCAGTACCAGCGCCGTGACCACCAAGAGCAGCTCCGGCGACACGGATCTGGAGTTCTCGATGGCACCGCAGTCGGTGGACTCCAAGGCCAGCTCGGGCGACGTGGCGATCGCCCTGCCCACGGGTGACGAGACCTACAAGGTCGAGGCCGAGACCTCGTCGGGTGACAACGAGCGGAATGTGAAGCTCGACCCTGCCTCGACCCGCAGCATCACGGTGAAAACCTCCTCCGGCGACGTCAGCGTCGGCTACGACCACTGACGGTGACCACCGGGACCACGTCAGTGAGCCCAACCTTGTCCTGAGTAGGCTGACCGGCATGGCAGAGGTCGACGCGGTACCCCGTGGGTTGCTGGTGGACTGGGGTGGCGTGCTGACCTCGGGTCTGGATACCGCGTTGCGGCGCTGGGCCGAGCTGGACGGGTTCGACTTCGACGCGTACGTCAAGGCTGTGATGGCCTGGCTGCCGGTCGAGACCGCGGCCGAGGCCGAGATCAACCCGGTTCATGCGCTCGAGCGCGGACAGATCGCCGTACCGGATTTCGAGCGCAAGCTGGCCACGATCCTGGTCCGGCCGGACGGTACCCAGGTGCCGGCCGAGGGCCTGATCGAGCGGATGTTCGCGCACTTCGAGCACGTCCCGGCGATGAACGCGCTGGTCCGCCGGGCCAAGGGGCACGGCATCCGCACCGCCCTGCTGTCGAACTCGTGGGGCAACACCTACCCGCGTGACACCTGGGACGGCATGTTCGACGACATCGTCATCTCCGGTGAGGTCGGACTGCGCAAACCCGAGCCCGAGATCTTCCTGCTGGCGGCGCGCCGGGTGAACCTTCGGCCCGCGGAGTGCGTCTTTGTTGACGACCTCGAAGTGAACGTCGACGGCGCCCGCGCCCTCGGCATGACCGGCATCCTGCACACCTCGTACGACGAGACCCGGCGCGAGCTGGAGTCCCTGTTCGGAGTAGACCTGACGTGAGCACGACGACCACCAGCACCCCCGCATCCCGGCCGCTCGATCGGCGCCGGACCCTGCTCTGGATCCTCGCCGCCGCGGCCCTGGTCGCGCTCGGCGCGTGGATCGGTGGCAAGTACCACGGCATGATCGACCTGCGGGTCTACCGGCTCGGCGGCGACGCCCTGCTGCACGGACCCGCCCTGTACGACGCGAAGCTGCCGGGGATCGGGCTCCCGTTCACCTACCCGCCGTTCGCGGCGATCGCGATGGTGCCGCTGGCGATCGTGCCGTGGGGGGTCGCGCTGGTCGTCTGGACCACGGCGTCCGTGCTCTGCCTCACGCTGATCTGGCGCGCGAGCCTGCCGAAGACCTTCTGGTCCTTCGTCACCCTGCGCAAGCGAACCGTGGTGCTGGTCGCGCTGACCATCCTGTCGCTGGTGCTCGAGCCGGTCTGGGCCACGATCGACTTCGGCCAGATCAACTTGATGCTGGTGGCAATGATCCTGCTGGACCTGATCCGGCCGAACGACGCGCGGCTGCGCGGTTTCTGGCTGGGCGTCACGATCGGCATCAAGCTGACCCCGGTGCCGTTCCTCGCCCTGCTCGTGGTCACCAAGCAGTGGAAGGCCCTGCGGAACGCGATCTTCGGCCTGCTCGCCACGATCGCCGTCGGCTTCGCGTTCGCGCCGAAGCAGTCCTGGCGGTACTGGACCGAGGTCGTCTTCGACGCCAACCGGGTCGGCGGCATCGCCTACTCGGGCAACCAGTCCCTGAACGGTTTCCTGCACCGCCTCGGCAACACCGCGAGCTGGGTCCAGCCGACGTGGTTCGTCGCCTCGGTCGTCGTCGGCCTGGCCGTGCTCTGGCTGGCCCGCAAGTACTGGCTGGCCGACGAGCGCGTCACCGCGATCGCCGTGATGGCGCTGGCCGTTCTCTTCGCCTCGCCGATCTCGTGGAGCCACCACTGGGTCTGGATCGTTCCGCTCGGCATCAGCCTGATCCGCAGCGTGAACCGTGTCTGGGGCCTGAACCCGGCCGTCGTGACCGGCGTGCTCTGGTACGGCCTGTTCGTGCTGCGCTCGATCTGGTGGGTCCCGTACCGCGACGACCGCGAGCTCGACTGGACCTTCTGGCAGTCGATCCCCGGCAACTCGCACCTGATCCTCGGCCTGATCGCCTTCGTCGTCCTCGCCATCACCAGCCGAGGCCTGACCCGCTCCGCCGATACCGTCTGAGCAGTGAAGCGCGGATTGCTTGCTGGAGGACTTGTTCTGGCCGCCGTCGCGGCCCTGACCGTCGCAGCGACCGGTACGTCGTCAGCCGATCCGGTCGCGTTGACGGATCGTGGTGCTGTTCGTGGGGTCGGCCACGACGGGTACAAAACCTTCGAGGGCATTCCGTACGCCGCTCCGCCGGTCGGCGCGTTGCGGTGGAAGTCTCCCCAGCGGGCCGCCGCGTGGACCGGCGTACGGGATGCTTCCGAGCCTGGGTCGAAGTGCGTGCAGCTCGATGGGACCGGGTCCGAGGACTGTCTGTTCCTGAACGTCACGGCGCCGACGAAGCCGGCGCGGCCGCGTCCGGTGATGGTCTGGGTGCACGGTGGGGCGTTCACGATGGGGGCAGGGTCCGATTACGACGCCGCCAAGCTCGCGACGCGTGGCGACGTGGTCGTGGTGACGGTCAACTACCGGCTGGGTGTCTTCGGATTCTTCGGTCACCCGGCGCTCCAGGGCGAGGGCGATTTCGGGCTTCAGGACCAGCAGGCCGCGCTGCGCTGGGTCAAGCACAATGCCGCGTTCTTCGGCGGCGATCCGGGCAACGTCACCTTGTTCGGTGAGTCCGCCGGCGGGATGAGCACCTGCTCACAGCTGGCCGCGCCGGCCGCACGCGGGCTCTTTGACAAGGCGATCATCGAGAGCGGTTCATGCCGGACGCTGTTCCCGAAGAACGGCATCGCGCCCGGAGTCCCGGCGTACGACCCGTGGTGGTCGACTGCCACGGTCGAGGCCAACGGCGTCAACGCGGCCAAGGAGCTGGGCTGCGCAACCGACGTACTGGCTTGTCTGCGGAAGAAGCCGACCGCCCAGCTCGCCACGGCCGGACTGATGAACACCTTCTCCTTCGTTGCCTATGGCACCAAGACGTTGCCGGTGAAGCCGTCGGCGGCACTCGAGTCCGGAAGGTTCAACCGGGTCCCGGTCATCCAGGGCACCAACAAGGACGAGATGCGCCTGTACGTCGGCTATGCGCTGGCCGGCGGTCATGAGTACACCCCGGCCGAGTACACGCGCCTGCTGAAGGACTCGTTCGGTGCGAACGCGGACCGCGTCGCGCAGGTCTATCCGGCGAGCAAGTACGGCACTGCGGCGCTGGCGTGGGCAGCCGCCCTCACTGACGCGGGCTGGAGCTGTCAGGCGCTCAACGCCGACCGGACGCTGGCCAAGCACGTCCCGGTCTATGCGTTCGATTTCGCGGACCGGTCTGCTCCCAACAGCACGGGGCTGCCGGAGAACCCGGCCTTCCCGTTCGGAGCTCCCCACGGCTCGGAGCTGTCTTACCTGTTCCACATGGCCGACCTCAATGCCGAGCAGACCAAGCTGTCCGACCAGATGGTCGACTACTGGACGCAGTTCGCGCACACGGCGAGCCCGAACCACCCTGGCGGCGTGAAGTGGCCGCGGGTGACGCCGCACGGCGCACAGGCCCAGGAGCTGGGACAGCACGCCGTACGGACGATCAACCTGTCAGACGTTCACAACTGCGGCTTCTGGTCGACAGTCGCCTACAGCTAGGACGAGAAGAGCAGGAGCAGCCCGCCGGCGGTGTAGCCGACCATGACGATCAGCAGGGGGAGCTGACCGGCCAGGGCCTTGTGGCGGGGGAAGAGGGCGACAGCGCGGTCGTGGGCGGAGATGACACCGAGCAGGTGGCCGCCGACGACCGCCAGCACCTGGATGACCGAGATCGCCGTGCTGTGGTTGGTGATTCCGGTGTTCACTGCGAGCAGCCCGGTGCCGAACACGTTGGCGCCGTTGCTGAGCGGGTCACTCAGGTAGATGAGCGTCCGCTGCCCCTCCAGGATGAACAGCGTCAGGTAGTGCGCGATCACGTAGCCCAGGGCGATCGGTACGACGGAATGCGCGAACAGCCCCGGCAGCGTCGTACGGGAGCTGTCTGACAGTCTGCCTGCCAGGAGCGTGGCGCCGGAGTACGTGACGAGCACGAAGAGGATGAATACGATCAGGGCCGCCGTACCGAGCCAGGTCATCGAGATGTCCTGGTTCTGCGCCCAGCCGACCCATGCCGACGAGTTCGAGAAGCCGTCGTACGCCGTCGAGCCCAGGAGCGCGGCGACCATGCCCACGAGTCCCGGCTGCGCCTTCAGACCATCCAGGTTCTCCAGCGGCCGCCGTACCACCAGAGCGCCGTCGGTACGGCGGCCCCACGGTGACAGGCGGGACATCAGCGACGCGTAGACCTCGAACGGATCCCCGGAGGCGAACCAGCGGTCGCCGAACAGGATCGCCCCGAACATCGTGATCACCACGTAGAGCGCGATCCACGCCTGCAGCACCGGGATGGTGGCCCGGTCGGGGGCGACCAGCTCCAGCCAGGTGAACGCGAAGATGCCCAGTGCGGCCGGCCAGAGCCCGAGCCGCGGGGACAGCTGGAGCAGCCCCTTCGACGGTGGCTGACGCAGCAGCTTGCTGAGCAGCAGGTGCAGCGTGCGCAGCGGGTTCAGCGTCCGCCAGACCGGGCCGAGGAAGATCGAGATCGGGACCAGGCCGACCCAGAGCAGGATGTAGATGAAGCCGAAGATCGGGTTCGTCAGCCGATCCACGCCGAAGACCAGCGAGACCATCGCGTAGCCGAAGATGGCCAGCCCGATCAGCCGGACCAGCCAGCGGAACCAGCCCGCGTCGACCGTCCGGGTGATTGCGCTCGGCAACGGCTTCCCGGACTCGTTGCCCCGGTACTTCGGTGTCCGCCAGGCGAGCCCGAGCACGACGAACGAGACCGCGACAGCGACCGCCGCACCGCCGACCGCGAGGCCGAACGGTACGGGAAGGTCCTGTCTGCCGCCGATCCCGTGCAGGGGGAGCAGCAGCCCGATCAAGAGACTACGAGCTTCGCGACCAGCTTGCCGCTCTTGTGCGTCTCGACCTCGAAGGTGCCCTTCATGTCGGCCTTGAACGTCACCTGGGCGGTCTTGCCCGGGGTGAGTTCCAGCTCCTTGTCGTAGCCGTGGATGTGCAGCTCCTCGGCGGCGTCGCTGACCGCGGTGACCAGGACGGTCTGGCCGGCCTTGACCTTGACGGTCGCGCCGCTCGGGTTCACCTTGCCGTTGGCAACGGTGACGGCGAGCGTCACGTCGGCCTGGTCACCGGACGGGTCGGTGGTGTTCGACGGCGTCGAGGAGTTCGGCTTGCCCGGGGTCGGCGTGTTCGTCGGTACGTCGGACGGGACCGTGGTCGGGGCGGTCGTCGGAGTGCTGGGCGAACCGCCGGAGGTGCTGGAGTCGTTGCCACAGGCGGCCAGGACGAACACGGCCAGAGCGGGCAGGAGAGCGGTGGCGGTGCCGCGAGCGATCTTCGAACGCATGGGTCGAGGGGCCTTTCAAAGGGTCTGTTCAGTTCTCGGAGCGCGGGACGCGCCCTCTTGCCTGACGAACACGGGAGACTCAGTGTTCCCAAGGCAGCCAGTGTCGCAGCCCACTGTCCGTGGAGGCGGCTAGGGTGACGGAAAGCTAACCCGCCAGAGAGGAAGGTGACTCGAATGCCCGACCGGCTGTCATCGCTGGATCTCACCTTTCTCCGGACCGAGTCGCCGGCCACCCCGATGCATGTCGGCACGGTCGACATCTTCGAGCCGCCGGTGCACGGTGACGACGAGTTCGACTACGAGAGTCTGGTCGCGCTGATCCGGGACCGGATCGCGTTCGTGCCGCGGTACCGGCAGCGCGTGCAGCAGGTGCCCGGCCGGTTCGCCGGGCCGGTCTGGGTGGACGACGAAGACTTCGACATCACCTTCCACGTACGGCGCTCGGCCCTGCCCCGGCCGGGGACGCACGCCCAGCTCCTGGAGCTGGTCGCCCGGATCATGTCCCGCCGGCTCGACCGGGCGCGGCCGCTGTGGGAGATGTATCTGGTCGAGGGGCTGCAGGGCGACCGGTTCGCGATCATCGCCAAGTCGCACCAAGCGCTTGTCGACGGCAACAGCACGGTCGACATCGGCCAGGTCGTGCTCGACGCGACCGCACAGCCGAAGGAGACCCCGACCGACACCTGGCAGCCGGAGCATCCGCCGTCCGCGCTCGAGCTGCTGGCCGGCGTGTTCACCGACGCGACGAAGACCCCGACGGCGGCCCTGGAGCTGGCGCGGGCCGAGATGGCGAGCCTGACCGGCTCGACCTCGGTCCGCGAGGTCCTCGGCAACGTGGTCGGCTCGCTGGCCGCGCGGCAGCACGCGCAGGAGAGCTCGCTGCACGTCAAGACCTCCGGGCAGCGCCGGTTCACCACGGTCGAGACCAACCTCGAGGACTACCGGACCGTCCGCGCGATGCACGGAGGCACAGTCAACGACGTCGTTCTCGCGGTGGTCGCAGGCGCCGTACGGGCCTGGATGATGACGCGTGGTGAAGGCGTCGGCCCGACCCGGCACGTGCGTGCTGTGGTCCCGGTCAGCATCCGGGACGACGATGACGAGGAGCCGACCTCGCTCGGTTCGCGGGTGATCGCCTCGGCGGTCTCGCTCCCGGTGGGGGAGAACTCCCCGGTGATGCGGCTGCACCAGATCTCGTACCAGACCAAGGTGCACAAGGACACCGGCCGCGCGGTCAGCGCCCGCTCGCTGGTCGGGATCGCCGGGTTCGCGCCGACCACGCTGCACGCGCTCGCCGCCCGGGTGGCGACAGCGACGGTCCGCCCGATCGACGACGTCGTGATCACGAACGTGCCCGGACCGCAGTTCCCGCTCTACGCACAGGGCGCGCCGATGCTCGCGTCGTACCCGGTCGTGCCGTTGATGCCGGGTCAGGGCCTGTCGGTCGGCGTCACGTCGTACGACGGGAAGGTGTTCTACGGGCTGAACGCGGACCGCACCGCGATGCCCGACCTGGCCGTTTTCGCCCAATGCGTGACCGATGCCCTCGACGAACTGGTCGACACCACCAAGGGCAGCCGGAACCGGGCGTCGCGGGGGCGGAAGAAGCCACGCGGCACGACCAAGAAGGCAGGTTCATGAGGGTCTACATCCCATCCACGCTGCGGCTGCTCGACGACGCCTGCCACGCCGGCGAGTTCGGCCCGCAACCGCTCACCGTGTACGCCGTCACCCCCGCGCTGCGCGAGTGGTACACCGAGGGCGACGACGAGGAGCTCGAGTACGCCGCGATGGCGCAGGCGGCCCGCGCCTCGGTCGGCCTGCTCGCCGACGACCCCGGTACGCCGCGCCGCCGCGTGGTCGTCTCCGCCGAGGTCAGCGCGGTCCCGCCGGCCGACGGTGCCGCCGAGCTGGGTGACGCCCGGCTGGAGCTGCACGTAGTCGTGCCGTGGCGCGCTGTCGCCGCGGCTCATCTCGATGCCGCCGACGCTGCCACAACGGTCGGAAAAGCCGCAGAATTGTGGGCGGCGGCGCAGAACGGCGACGACGACGCGATCTTTGCCCTCGACTCGTGCGAGGGTGAGGATCTGATGTGGTACGCGACCCAGGAGATCCCCGATCTGCTGGCCGCGGAAGGTCCGCGCGGCAAACTCTAGGGAGCTGGTGTTCATGCAGGCCATCTGGAAGGGTGCCATCTCCTTCGGAATGGTGACGATCCCGATCAAGGTGTTCTCGGCGACCGAGGAGAAGGACATCTCGTTCCGCCAGGTGCACGTGGCCGACGGCGGCCGGATCCGGTACAAGCGGATCTGCTCGATCGACGGTGAAGAGGTGCCGTACTCCGACATCGGCAAGGGCTACGAGATGCCCGACGGCCGGATGATCGTGCTCGAGCCGGACGACTTCGCCGACCTGCCGCTGACCAGCAAGAAGGTCATCGACGTCCTCGAGTTCGTCCCCGCCGACCAGGTCGACCCGCTCTACCTGGGCAAGTCCTACTACCTGCAGGCCGACGGCGGCCCCGGCGCCAAGCCCTACGTGCTGCTCCGCGACGCCCTCGAGGGCTCCGAGCTCTACGCCCTGGTCAAGGTCGCCCTCCGCTCCCGCGAGAGCCTCGGCCTGCTCCGCACCGTCGACAACATCCTGATCCTCCAGGTCATGCTCTGGCCCGACGAGATCCGTGACGCCGCCTTCGCCGCCCCACCCGAGGACGTCGAGATCCGCTCCCAGGAGAAGGCGATGGCCTCGTCGTACATCGACACCCTGCGCGGCGAATTCGACCCCGAGCAGTACCACGACGAGTACCGCCAGGCCCTCGAACAGGTCGTCGAAGCCAAGGCCGCCGGCGTCCCGCTCCCCGCCGACTCCGAAGAGGAAGAGACCGAAGGCGCCGAGGTCGTCGACCTGGTCGCCGCCCTCCGAGCCTCCGTCGAGGCCGCCAAGGCCCGCCGCGCCGGCGCCGGCGACGCCCCCGCCAAGAAGGCCCCCGCCAAGAAGACCGCGGAAGCCAAATCCCCCGCCAAAAAGACCGCAGCCAAGAAGACAACAACCAAGAAAACCGCCAAAAAAGCGGCCAAGAAGTCTGCCTGACCAGTCCCGCCCCTTCAGCGGCTCCCGTCGCGGACGCCGTCCGCGCTGGGGAGCGCTACCCGCCGATTCCGGTAGCTAGCGCTCCCCATCCCGCGCGGACCTCCGCTGGACGGCTCCCCAAACCGGTTCGGGGAGGATTCCGGCAGGCTCGGAGCCGATGCGGGGAGGATCTAGGCCCGGATCCGGCGGTACATCCTCCCCACACTGGATTTCGGGCGGAGGGGACTCCCTCAGAGCTTGGGATTCGGGCGGTCTTTCGTGATACTTCGAACGCTGTGGGAGAGCGTCTTCAGGTGCTGCCGATCGGGGTGCCCTGGACGTCTGGGTTCAACCGAAAGGCATGGCCATGACTGAACGGACTGAGATTCCGAAGGACATCTCGGAGATTCCGGTGGATCCGGCGCACCCGCTCGTCGCGCCGGGCGCCTTCCTGCTGGAGCTCCTCCCGATGCCCGTCTCCGACGTCGACCGAGCCAAGGCGTTCTACGCCGACCAGCTCGGCTTCACCTGCGACGTGGACATCACCCCCGCCGACGGCGTTCGCATCGTCCAATTCACCCCGCCGGGCTCGTACTGCTCGATCGTCCTCACCACCGGCCTACCCCAGATGGAAATGCCCGTCGGCTCCCAACGCGGCCTCCACCTGGTCGTCAAAGACCTAGAAGCAGCCCGCCAGCAACTAATCGACCGCGGCGTCGAGGTCAGCCCCATCGAAGACCTGGGCGGCGTCTTCTACGCCTGGTTCGCCGACCCCGACGGCAACACCTGGGCCCTCCAACACATGCCCTGGCGCCCTTAGGGCGAGAGGGTCCAGATGAAGGCGAGGTAGCCCGCGAAGGTCACTGAGGTGGCAGCGAGGAACGTGAAGATCAGCGCGGCCTTGGGGAGCTGTGTTCGCGCCAGAGCGCGGGCTGCCGGGAGGAGCAACAGGAAGGCCGGGAGGATCAGGCGGCCTTTGGAGTTGTAGTAGTTCGCGGCGCCGATCGACGAGATCAGGATGAGCGCGCTGTAGAGAAGCAGGGGCCAAGGAAGCCGGTCCACGGCATTCAGCGCCAGCAGCAGAATCGCGGCCACCAGGACGAACGTGACCACCGTGTAGTCCAAGGCGGACGCCGTGGTGAGCGTCTTCTTCGCCACTCGGTACGCCGAAGTGCCGTAGTCGAACGAAGATCGCCAGATCGTCTTCTGGATGTGGAACCAGCCGTCAACCCGTCCCATCTTCTGACCGACCCAGAGGATGTAACCCAGCCACCCCAGGGGAGTGAGCAGCCCGCCAACCCACGGTCGCCACCCGTCCTCACGCCGTACAACCGCAATCAGTGCCACCAGCCCGACCACACCAACCAGCGCGATCGCAGACGGCCGAGTCAGCCCCGCCACCGCCGTCAGCACGCCCGCCGTCACCCAGTTGCGACGCAGCAACGCCAGCAAGGCAAAGGCGCTCAACGCAGTGAACAGCGACTCGGTGTACGCCATCGACTCGACCAGTGCATGCGGTACGACGCCCCACAACCCAGCGAGCAAGATTCCGGTACGCCGATCCGCCAGGTGGTTGCCGACGGCGAAGATCCCCCAGGCCGCGACCAGCGAGGCCACAACACTGATCAGAATCGCGTTCTGCGCCGTAGAAAACGGTGACACCCACCCGAGCCCCCGCACCAGCATCGGATACAGCGGAAAGAGCGCCATCTCCTTCCCACCGGCAACAGCGTCGTACCCCTTGTCGGCGATCAGCACATAGTGCGCACCGTCGAAATCCCCCAGCACCTTGCCCAGGCTCTCCGGCGTACTCCGACTCCAGATCGCCAGCACCACAAACGTCAGCACCCGCGTCGCGGCGTACAAAGCAACCGCCGGCCAAGCCACCCGCGCAGCGACCGCCCACCCCCGGCCCGTCGGCGCCGTCGCGGCGTGTGCGTGCATCTCCGTTGCCCTTCTCAAATACCGCGACCGCTCGCGGACGCCGGGAGCCTATCCGACCCACAACCCAGACTCGCCATCACAAACCCGGTCAGTCACCAAGAGCGATCAGATCGCAGCGATCTTGTCAAGAGTCTCTGCAGCTTGCTGCAATTTCTGTAACGCGACTCGTTCGCGTCGCGATGTCGGGGGTGCTGGCCGCCCTCGGTGAATGTCCCGTCGCCAAGGTTGTTCCGTCCCTGGCCGGCGTGAGGCGGGGTTGTCCTATGTCTGTCCTGAATCGCTCTCGGCGTGTTCGCAAGCGGCGTCTCCGGATTGCACAGGCTGTGGCGATCGGTGTCGCGCTGGCGGTGCCGTTGGCGGGGATCGGGCCGGCCGCGCCGATCACGGTAGCCGCAGCGGCTGAGCCGCCGGTTCCGCCGGCTGCCATGTCGGGCAAGGGCGAGGCTTCGGCACCCAAGCAGCAAGTCGGGACGGGAAAGCTGCCACCGGTGGTGCCGGGGGCGAACAAGGTGAAGCCGCCGTCGTTGCGATCGATGTTCCCGACGGTGGAGGAGAAGCCGACGGACGCGGCGAGCGCCCAGCCGGCACCGAGGGCCGTAGCTGCCCTTCCGCCGCAGCAGCAGGCGCCAGTCAAGGGCTTCGACGCAAAGACCAGCCATGAGCTAACGAACAAGCGCGACCGCTTCACGCAGACCTTCGCGAATGCGGACAGCACCGAAACGACCGTCACGTCACCGGCGCCGCTGAACTTCCAGAAGGCGGACGGCAGTTGGGCGCAGATCAACGCGAACCTGCAGCCGGCGGATCCGGGCGGCTGGGAGACGATCTCGACCGAGGTCTATTCGTGGCTGGCACCCCAGGCTGACGCTGATCCGGTCGCGCGCATCGACCTGGGTGGGGACCGCAGCATCGGATGGGGCGTCTCCGGAGCGACCGGCGTACCGGGCCAGATGTCCGGCAACAAGGTGACCTACCCGGGGTTCATGCCGAACGCCGACCTCGAGCTGGAGTCGCAGCCGCGGGGGATCAAGGAGACCGTGGTCCTCACGTCGGCTGCTGCCGCGAGGTCGTTCACCTTCCCGCTGACCCTGACCAATCTGACCGCCAAGCTGCAAGGCCACGAGATCGTCCTGTCCGACGCGGACGGCGTCGAGCGCGCTCGAATTCCGGCGGGCACCATGGAGGACTCGAACACGACTGAGGTTCGGGCGACCTCGAACGCTGTGACCTTCGAACTCGTTCAGGTGAACGGCCGCCAGGCGCTCAAGGTGACCGCTGACGATGCCTGGCTCGACGACCCGGCCCGCGTGTACCCGGTCCGCATCGACCCGACCGTGATCCCGACCGATCGCGCCGAGGCGGGTAGGGCGGTGAGCGTTGGGCTGAACGGTGCGGTCAGCGGCTCGGACGAGCTACAGATCGGCTGCCGTCCGCCGGCTGGTGGCGCGAACTGCTCCTCGACCTCAGGCTGGAACGCGTACAGCGCGCTCCTGGACTTCCCGATCCTCGAGAAGACGCCGTTCATGTACGACACGATCGTGGCTGCCTCGCTCGAGGTCTACAACTACCAGGCCGACACCTGTGCGGCTCGTGATCTCGATGTGTACGGCGTGACCGAGAACTGGCGGACGACGCCGCTGCCGGACCTCAAGTACCCGGGCCCGGCGACTGGCAAGTCGGTCCTCGCCGCCAAGGGATTCTCCCGTGGATATGTCTCGGGAACCACCGGTACGACGGCCTGTGCGCCGCGCTACGAGGCGCTCCCGTTCAACGCGTCCGGTGTCTCCTGGCTGCAGGGCATCGTGGATGACCGGATCTCGAACTACGGGTTCGCGTTGTTCGCCCGGCAACGAGCCGACAAGTACTCCTGGAAGAAGCTCGTCGGCATCGACAAGGCCAACCCGCCGAAGTTGGCGATCACGCACTCGCCGTACCACGCGGCGTACGCGTTCCGGGCGCAGAAGCCGGCTGACTACGTCACGCAGGACGAGGACGGCAAGTTCCCGATGACGATCACCAACCTTGGTGGTCGCACCTGGATCCCCAGCGACGACTACATGAGCTACCGGGTCTTCAAGAACGGTCAGGCCGTGAGCGTGAACCAACTCCAGACTCCGGTCACGGCAAGCGTTCCGCACGGCGGCAAGATCAATCTGGATGTGAACGTCGGGCGGCTGGCCGGTACCCAGGCCGGTGTCGACTATCAGATCGAGTTCTCGATGGTGCACCGAGATACGACCGTACGGCGCTGGTACACCGACTGGGGCGTTCGCCCCGCTGCACGGCTGATCACAGTGAAGAACGTCCGGCCGGTGGTCGACGTCGACCAGGTCTGGCCGCTCAACGGAGCACAGGCCTACACCCTGACTCCGCCGTTGTGGGCCGGAGGCATCGACCCGGACCAGCCCGAGACCACGTTGAAGTACAAGTTCCGCGTGTGTGAGGTCGTCGGCACGAACACCCAGGTCGGCTGTTTCGACAGTGGTGCCTACACGACGATGAAGGGCTGGGTCGTCCCAGCGGGCAAGCTGGGCTGGAATCGTGAGTACCAGTGGACGGTTTCGGTCCAGGACAACGACGGCGCCGTCACGACCGGGCCGCCCGTCACGCTGTTCACCGACGTTCCGCAGCCGTCGATCACCTCGCACATCGCGAGCAACGACGGGAAGTCGCAGGACAAGCCGTACGACCCGGCCGTCGGCAACTACACCGCATCCGCGCTGGACATCGTCGTACCGGTGGCTGGTCCCGAGCTCAACGTAGCCCGGACATACAACAGCTTGGACCCGCGGCGGGACGGGGCGTTCGGCGCGGGGTGGTCGAGCCGTTACGACATGCGGTTGGTGAACGAGGACACGCAGAACGTGTTGATCACCTATCCGGACGGACGGCAGGTTCGGTTCGGCAAGAACGCCGATGGCACGTACGCCGCCCCGCGGGGAACCAAGACAATCCTGACCGCGACCTCGGCGACCGGTCCGTGGACGCTGCAGATCGCGGCCGGCATGAAGTACGAGTTCGCGGCCGGTACCGGCAAGCTGAGCAAGATCTACAAGACGCTGGGCAAGCCGCTGACCCTGACTTACCGCGCCAACGGCACGCTGGAGACGGCGGCCAGCCAGGACGGCGCCGGCCGGAAGCTGACGTTCACCTGGACCAGCGACAACAAGCACGTCGCGTCGGTGAGCACGCAGCCGGTCGGCGGCACGCCGCTGACCTGGACCTACGAGTATGCCGGTGACGTGCTGACGAAGTCGTGCAACGCCGAGCAGAAATGCACGACGTACGGATCGCAGACCGGCTCGCATTACCGAAGCACGGTGATGGACAGCAACCCGGATGGCTACTTCCGCCTCGCAGACGACGGCGGTGACAACAACGCGACCAATGAAATCGACATGACCGGCAAGGGCGATTTCGGCACCTACGCGGGTGTCGAGTTCAGCCAGGACAGCCCGCTGGCGGGTGTCGGCGCTGCGGACAAGTCGGTCAAGTTCAACGGCACAGCGAGCGTGGGCCTGCCGAACGGCCTGGCCACCAAGAGCCGGGACGAGACCATCGAGATGTGGTTCAAGACCCCAGGCGGTACGACGGGGCAGCCGCTGATCGGTTACCAGGTTGGCAAGCTCGGTACGTCGACCACGGGTGGCATGCCGGTCCTGTACGTCGGGAGCGACGGCAAGCTGCGTGGTCAGTTCTGGCACGGGTCCGCCGCACCAATGAGCTCGACCACCACGGTCAACGACAACCAGTGGCACCACGTCGTACTGAGTGCGATGGGGAGCAAGCAGAACCTGTACCTGGACGGGGTGGCCCAGCAGACGCTGACGCAGAGCATCGTCGATCACTCCCGGATGCCGGTGAACCAGATCGGTGCGGCCGTAGCTGCGGCACCGGGTTCGTGGCCGGGCTACGGGAGTACTGCTGCGACGAAGTTCAACGGTCAGATCGACGAGGTCGCGATCTACTCGCACCCATTGAGCTTCAGGGACGTGCAGACCCACTACCAGCAGGGTCGGAGCACGGCTGACCAGCTGACGTCGATCACTTCTGCCGGTGGGCGGACGACCGCGGAGGTCGAGTACAACCCGGCGTCGGATCGCGTCCAGAAGTACATCGACCAGGACGGTGGCGACTGGACGATCAGCGATCCCGCGGTCATCGGCACCGACAAGGACCTGCGTCGGACGGTTGAGGTCGTCGGCCCGGGCAGGACGTCGTACATGTACGAGTACGACGCGCTCGGTGGCTGGCTGCTGAGGACCGGAAGGCCGCTGGGTGAGACCACACACAAACCGTGGGACGCGGACAGCACGCCCGACTGGGCCGACGGCAGCGGTTACGGCATTCGTAGCTACACCCACGACAAGACCGGCCAGCTGACGAAGGTCACCAGCGAGTCCGGTGGTGAGGTCTCGATGACGTACGACGCGCGCGGCAACGTGGCGTCGACGAAGACCTGCCGTGGTCTCGGCGGGACGGACTGCCGGACGGAGTACAGCGCCTACCACTCGCTCGCCACGTGGCCCCCACTCGATCCGCGCTGGGACAAGCTGTACCAGTTCCGCGACGGGCGTTCGGCGAGTGCAACGGACAACACCTACGTGCGCACCCAGACGTTGACAGTCAACGGCGACGTGACGCGCGAGGTCAGGCCGGACGGCGGCCAGACGGACTACACCTACACCGACGGCACCGAGGCCAGTCCGGACGGTAAGACGATGCCGCCGGGGTTGCTGAAGCTGGTGCGGGTCAAGGTCAGCAGCACCCTGAACTCCGATACTCAGTACGCGTACGACGGTAACGGCCAGCTGGCTCAGTTGACCGCCCCTTCGGGGCTCGTCACGAAGTACACCTATGACGAGATCGGCCGCAAGAAGACCGAGACGCAGGTGTCAGACACCTATCCGGCCGGCGTCACCACGACGTACACGTACGACAAGATGTCGCGGATCACCTCGGTGACCGGCCCGGTCACCACGGATGCCGTGACCGGTGAGCAGCATCAGCAGAAGGCCGAGCTGTCGTACGACGATGACGGCAACGTCGTGCAGACGACTGCACGGGATCTGAAGACGGCGGACGAGCCCCGCGTCGCGACGCTCGAGTACGACGACCGGAACCGGGTCTCTCGCACGATCGATGCTGACGGCAAGGAATCGCAGCAGGGATACGACGCGTCGGGTAACCGGACCTGGTCCGAAGATGCCAACGGCAACCGGTTCGAGTACAAGTTCAGCGATCTGAACATGCCGACCGAGGTCTGGGACATGAACCAGCCGGTCGACCCGAACAATCCGCCGGTGGATGAGCCGCGCGAGGGAGTGGACTACAAGGTCCGCTCCAAGACGCAGTACGACACCGCCGGGCGCAAGGTCGCCGACGTCGATGCGATGGGTCGCGTGGTGTCGTACACCTACAACGCGGACGACTCGCTGAAGAACCGGAAGCTGGTCGGCTTCCACGACCCGGATGGAACGACGCGCGACGTCGTCCTCGAGGACAACACCTACGACAACGCCGGGAACCGGACCAAGTCCGTCACCGACAACGGCAAGACGACCACGACGTACACGATCAATGCCGTTGGGCGGGTGTCGGCCGAGATCACCGACCCGACCGGGCTGAAGCGGAAGTCCACCTCCACCTACGACCTCGCGGGCAACGTAACTCGTCAAGAGACCACCGGTGAATGGTCGAACGCGGACATCGCCGGCCCGACGGCCGTGACCGAGGCGACCTCGTTCGTCTTCGACGCGGCGGGCCGCCGGGTCTCGCAGACCGTCGAGAACGCCAGCGGGAACTTGCAAACCTCCTGGACCTATGACCAGCGCGGGCTGGCGACTTCGACGACCTCGCCTCGAGGCAACGTCTCCGGCGCGGTGAAGGCGGACTTCACGAGTGTCTCCAGCTACGACGAGCTCGGGCGGCTGGTCAAGACGGTTGCGCCGAAGGTCAAGGCCGAGTCCAACGGCGGAGCGCCCGCTGACGTCCAGCCGACCGCAACGGTCGGGTACGGCGCCTTCGGGCAGGCCACGTCGTCGAAGGATGCCCTGGGCAACGTGGTGAAGTCATCGTTCGACAAGCTCGGACGACAGATCGAGGTCTCGGCGCCGTCGTACACGCCTCCGGGAGGATCGGCGCTGACTCCGAAGACGACGTTCAGCTATGACGCCGTCGGCAACGTGCTGCAGCAGATCGACGAACGCGGCAACGCCACCCGCTTCACGTACAACGCACTGAACCAGCAGGTCCAGGTCGATGCGCCAGGCAAGACGAATGACGAGCGCGTCATCAGCAAGATGACCTACACACCGAACGGTGATGTCGAGTCGACGACCGACCCGCTCGGCGCAGTGACTCGTTTGACGTACGACGACCTCGACCGAGTGGTGACGTCGACCGCCGTCGAGCGGAAGCCGACCGTGGCGAACTTCGTCACGCGGCTGACGTACGACGACATGGACAACGTGGTGAAGGCGCAGACGCCGTCCGGCGCCACTGCGATCAGCGCCTACGACACCCTGGGCCAGCTCACCCAGACGACCGACCCGAACAACGTCGTCACCCGCTACGGCTACGACTACGCGGGTCGCCAGGTCCGGTCGTCGGACGCCCTGGGACGCAGCAGCGTCGCCGCCTACGACAAGGCCGGCCAACTGATCACGTCCAAGACGCTGAACGCTTCGAACGCAGCACTCGGTACGACGACGCTCGCGTACGACGCCGACGGCAACCTGAAGTCGTCGACACCGGCCTCGGGGAACCGGCCAACGACCTACACGTATGACGCTCTGGGTCGGCTGACGGCTCAGGCCGACCCGGTCAACGCGACCGACTCCATCAACATCTCCTACGGGTACGACGCCGCCGGCAACCGCACCCGCTACACCGACGGGCGGGGCAACTCGACCGTCTACACCCTCAACACCCTCGGTCTGCCCGAGAAGGTCATCGAGCCGTCGACGACCGCTCATCCGGCAGTGGCCGATCGCACCTGGACGGCGTCGTACGACGCGGCCGGTAACGCGGTCTCACTGCTGTCGCCCGGTGGCGTCGTACGGAATCGGACTTTCGATGCCGCCGGCCGCCTCGCCAAGGAAGAAGGCACCGGCGCCGAGGCCTCAACCGCTACCCGCGACCTGACCTACGACCTCGTCGGCCGAGTAGCGACCACCAGCGCCCTCGACGGCGTCAACACCTACACCTACAACGACCGCGGCATGCTCCTGCGCGCCGACGGCCCCTCCGGTACCTCAACCCACGGCTACAACCCAGACGGCCAGCTCACCCAACGCATCGACGCCGCGGGCACCGCCGACTTCACCTACACCAACGGCCGCCCGGCCACCGTGACCGACCCTGTCACGCGCACGGCGCAGACCCTCGGCTACAACGCCGCCGGCCAACTCTCCACCATCGACTACGGCTCCTCCCGCATCCGCACCATCGACTACGACGCCTACGGCCGGATGAACTCAGACGTCCTGAAAGCCGGTACGACGTCGGTCTCGTCGATCCTCTACGGCTACGACCCCGACAACAACGTCACGTCGAAGAAGACCACCGGCGTAGCCGGCGCAGGCGACAACACCTACACCTACGACCAACTGGGCCGCCTGACCACCTGGACCAAGGGCACCACCACCACGCCGTACAGCTGGGACGCCGCCAGTAACCGGGTCAAGGCGGGCACCAAGCTGGCGACGTACGACGAACGCAACCGCCTCCTGAACGACGGCACCTCGACGTACACCTACTCGCCCCGCGGCGCCCTGCTCTCCAAGGCCACCACCGAAGGCGGCACCACAACCACCGAAGCCTTCACCTTCGACGCCTTCGACCGCATGATCCGCACCGCCGACCGAGACTTCACCTACGACGCCCTGGACCGCCCGGTGCAGGCGGGAACCGCCCGCATGCGCTATGCCGGCTTCTCCGACGAGGTAGTCACCGACGGCACCCAGTCCTTCGGCCGCTCAGCTTCCGACGGACTCCTCTCTGTCGGCTACGAAACCACCAAACGCCTAGTCATCTCCGACCGCCACGGCGACGCCATAGCCGGCTTCGACCCCACCGACACAACCCTGTCCGCCGGCCTCCCCGACACCCGCACCTACGACCCCTTCGGCAACTCCACCAGCGCCACCGGCCTCAAATACCGCATCGGCTACCAAGGCGACTGGACCGACCCCCGCTCCGGCGACGTAAACCAAGGCGCCCGCTGGTACGACCCCAGCACCGCCACCTTCAACTCCCGAGACACCACCTCCTACGCCGCCGGCGTAGCCTCCTCCCTCCCCAACCTCTACGCCTACGCCTCCGCAAACCCCCTAACCCTCAACGACCCCGACGGCCACCGCCCAACCGATCCAGAAGGCGGAGAGCTCAAGCGAGTCTGTAACTGGAAGTGGGAGGTAGTCGGAGACGGCCACCAGTGGGTCTTCCACTGTCACTACGAGGGCAAAGACCCCGGCGATGGCAAGGGCAAGGGAAAGGACAAGGGCAAGGGTGACGACGGCGACGGCGGCGACGGCGGTGACGGCGGTGATGGTGATGGTGATGGTGATGGCGGTAGGGGCGACGGCGGAGGTGGCCGTAAGCCGCAAAAAACCTGCAACACCCCGGCCTGCCTAGCACAGAAAGCGCGCGACAAGATCGAGCGCGACGCCAAGGAAGACCCGAAGGATCCCCCCGGGAATCCCGCCTGTACCAACGGCAACACGTCCCTCTGTCCGCGCGCCACAAACCAGCCCACCACGGTCATCGGGCACAAGGACGACCTCACCGGTGAGACCGGCGATTACGCAAATGCCCTCTACCAGCAAACGCTCAGCCGTACCGGCTCTGTGGTCGGTACCGTCGCCAGCACCGGTTCCTACAACTGGTTCAGCATGGGCATGCTCCCCGGGAGCAACCCGTTGGGCCTCGAACATGGTGGCGGTGGCGGATTCGGCCCGGCTCCGAGTGGCACCGGCATCCCGCTAGGCACTGGCGGCGGCATCGGTATCGGCGGTGGCATCGCGATCGGTGGCGCCGCAGGCATCGGCGTCCTTCTCTCCCAAGACCAAACCGGCGGCGGAAACTTCTACGACGATCTGCTGACCGGCGGGGGTGGAACAGCACAGCCTCCGAATGACCGCTGCCCCGAGGAGCTGAAGTGCCATGAGGAGCAGGGTGGCCCTGGTAGCTGGGAGGACGTCAAAGAATCTATGTCCGATCGGGCCGCGGCCTATCAGGAACGTGTTACCGGCGTTCCTCGGGGTTCGGGATATAATGTCCGGGGTGTAAAGTTCGACGGGTACAAGAATGGGACCCTTCTGGATGCCAAGGGGCCCGGCTACGCAAAATTTGTCAAGAACGGTGAATTTCGGGACTGGTATTCTGGGGCGGATGATCTCGTTGCGCAGGCGCAGCGGCAGATAAACGCTGCCGGTGGCACTCCGATTACATGGAATGTTGCCGAGGAGAAGGCAGCAGAGGCGATGCAAAGGCTCTTCTCTAATCGTGGAATCTCTGGCATCAATATTGTTGTCGTTCCTTGATGAGCGGAGGAATTGAAGTGGCGGAACGCTTCTTGGTGGGGTCCTACTGGGGAAGTCGGCCGGAGACGGTAGGCGATTGCGCGAGCCGTCTTTCGAGTTGTCTCCGGGGTCTAGCGGCGGTAGACGAGGCATTCTCTTCGTGGTTTGCGAAAGGGAAGTCAAAAAAGTCCGCCGGCGTCCCTGCGGCCATTGATCAGACATCCCTTGAACGCCTGCTGGCTCGTGGAGCTAATCGCAACGGCGGCGATGATGAGGAGATCCCGGAGCTTGGCTTCAATGCGGCACTGTGGAATGCTCGTCGTGATTCCGCGTCGTGGAGCACCACCTGCGGTGCGAAACCGGCATCTCGAACGTTGATGAATAGCTTCGTGCTCAATCTCCCGGCCGTCGGAAGCGAGGACGGAATTAGGCTGCATCGGCCTGCGGTCCTACGTGAGATACTGCAAGTAATTGTAGAGGCCTGGCGCCCGGACTGGGCGTCGCTAACGAATTACGCGATTTCCAGTGCGCAGTCGGCGACTCCTGGTCGGCCGATCCTTGGTCCGTTGACCTATCTTCGGGGGCCGGTCGACGAACCGTTGATGACCGTGGCGGGCAAAAAAGTTAGCGTCGAAGATATGGTGGAGGGTGTATTTATAGCGGTCGCGGAAGATCCACTGTCTGTAGATATTCCCGATCTGGTGCATGTAGCTGCGCAGGTGCTGACGAACGCGTAATGAATCCCTGATGGGATACTGCGGTCTGCGGGTCTGTTCTCGCGGAGAGATTGAGTGGGCGGTTGCCGGGTCGGTAACGCGGACGTTGAATATGGGTGAGGTTGGGGTTTCGGCGTACCGGCGGTGGGCGGTGGCGCTTCCTGTTCAGCGGCCGTTCCGGATCCGCCGTCCAGTCCCGGGTGACGACGACGAGGGTGGAGATCCTGGGCGCCAAGTTCGGGCTACGAAGCCCGCTCGGCAGACTTCAGTAGGCGGGCGTTTCGCTGGGGCTGGATACTCGCCGGAGAGAGCGTGGGTTGCTTCGGGCCAGAGTTCGGTTTCGTTGTGGGGATTAAGGGTTGGGTTCGGCGGGCGGCTTCGAGGGGGTTATGGACGACGCTTCGGCCGCCTAGGAGGGCTAGGACGGGGACCTGGAGGCTGCGGAGTAGGTCGTCGCGGCCGTATTCGGGCATGGGGAGGGCCATGCGGTAGGTGCGCATGCCGGTGGTGAGGAGGCGGGCGATGGGTTGGGTCATGTCGGGGTCGCCGGAGACCCAGCCCAGGAAGCGGTTGCCGAGGGTGTCGGGCAGGCCGGGGAGGAGGGAGAAGCCGCCGAGGAGGAACTTTTTGGAGAAGCGGGCCAGGACGTGGGCCGGTTCGATGAGGGCGGCGGTGGCTACGCGGGTGGGGGTGTGGAGGGCTTGGTTGAAGGTGAGCCAGCCGCCGCCGGAGACGCCGGCGAGGTGGGCGCGCTCCACACCGAGAGCATCCAGTACCGCGGTCAGCCATAGAGCTTGGTCGGCGGAGGTCTTGATAGGTAGCGTTTGGATGCTGCGGCCGGGTTCGCCGAGGGAGTCGATGGCGTAGACGGTGTGGTGGGCCGCTAGGGCGGGGATGTTGGGTTCCCACATGGCGGAGGTCGCGCCGCGGCCGTGCAGCAGCACGAAGGGCGTGCCGGACGCTGAGCCGAAGCGGTAGACGCGGACCTGCCCGTACGTCGTTGCCACGTCGCGCGTCTCGCGTTCACCCGGGATCGCGGCCATCGCTTCGTCGTACAGCGAGAGGTACGACGACTGGGCTTGCGCGCTATCGGCCGTTTCGTCAGCCTCGACCCCGTGCTGGACCCCAACGACCCTCAGCAGATGCTCGGCTACACCTACGCCAACGACAACCCCGTCTCCGGCTCAGACCCCACGGGCCTGATCAACGCCTCGGACGGCGACGGTGGCGGCGGCTACACCGACGACGATGTAGATGTCCTTTACCCCTCCGGTGGAGCGAACGACAACCCCAACCCCTTGGGTCCCAACGGTGGTTACGGCGGCGGTCACGGCGGCGGTAACGACGACGGCGGCAGCAACCACCCGCAGAAGAAAAAGCACTGGTGGCAGAAGGCCACTGATCACGCGCGTCAGTGGGCCGATGAACATGCCGCGGATATTGGCAATGGTATTGCGATTGGTGTCGCGGTCGTCGGTACTGTCGCATTCTGTGCCGGTACCGCAGGGGTCGGATGTGTCATTGTTGCCGGTGCTGTGATGGGTGCGGCAGGTGCAAGTCTGGGGTACAGCACGCGGATAGCGCTTAGTGAGTCCGAGTCATTCGACACAGCAACCTATGCCAAGGAAGTCGTCGTTGGCGGGGCGACTGGCGCAGCTACTGGTGCCGCGGGAGTCGGGCTGAGCGTTGCGGTACCCAAAGTCGTCGGGGCCGTCGGAAAGATGCTAACGGGTAAGGCCGCGGCCAGCCCTGAACCTGCGGCATCGGAAGCAGCGGCAGAAATTCCCAAGTACGCTCGCAAATTATATACCCGATTCACCCCGAAGGCGCGCACTGATGCGCTGGCGAAGGCACCCACGTGTCCCTACTGTGGAAAGGCCGACTCCACGCAGGCCGATCACATCACGTCGCTCAAGACGGACTGGGAGAGTGGCGGGTGGGAGGACAGTAGGGTGGTCCGTTCGACGCGGGTCAACAGTCCCGATAACCTGATTGGTGCTTGCCAGCCATGTAACGGCAGCAAGTCGTCGAAGGTGATTGGTCCTGGTGAAGGCCAGTGGTGGCCGTCGGGATGGCCTGCTGGTGTCTGGTGGCCCTTTGGAGGTCCGTAATGGATGTGGTGGATGCGGTTCGCGAGGCTCATGAGGCGCGATGGGGAGAGCCTTCGCGGCGCGCCGTATTTCGTGCTGCCGCCGGAACTATCGAAATCTACAAGTGGGACGCCGCCTCCAATTCGGAGGAAGTGGATTTCTATACGACAATCGGAGGAAGTGCGTTCGATATGCCCCTCGGTAATGAGGGGCATCGGGTGGAATATTATGTTGGATTCAATCCTGGATGCGACGCGGTGGCCTCCTCGCTTGCAGCGCTCGGTCTGTACGGAGCTCAGACGGGTGAAAGTATCGATCACGGCCACACGATTCCGTCTGACGGACCCCTGTGGCCCGGAACCGACATGGATACGTGGTTGATTTTACGCCCGGAAGAGGCGACTCTTCCGGTCATCTATCTGGCCGACGGGATTCACGTCGAATTCTTGCAGGCTGTGCCGATATTTGAAGCGGAGCGCAAATTCAAGATTGCGCACGGACTGGATTCTCTGATGGATCTCTGGGAAAGGAGTCTGGTGCCGTTCTGGAACCCGGGCCGCAATCCGGAGCCGCGAATCTAACCTGTCTGGTGGGTATATAGGGCCGAAGAGACGTTAGTGAGCTATTGACGGAGTGCGGGTGCTCGTGCCCCGGGCGTGCCATGGTTGTTGGTGGCCCGCCACTGAGGGGATCGCCGTAGTTGTCCGATGAGAGGCTATAAAGGCTTCTGGTTGCGCAGGCCGTGATGGCACAATCGGTGGACACAGGAAGCGACCGCTGTTACCTCCACTTGTGGCGGGCGTTCGCGGTCCGGTGGGAACTCGAGTACCCCAACCTACGCTTGGATGGCGCGTCGGCTAACGCGATCCATCAGGGGACTGCTCGGTGTGCCAGTTGCAGCCACGGGACCAAGCGGCACGATTCGAGGCGTGGGGATGGATCCACGTTCCGTCCACGGAAGTACGGCGAGGTGGCCGCGCGGCTGCACTGCTCGAAGGCAGTGGGGCCGTCCTGACTGATATCGGGGATGCCGAGGGTCGTGACGCGCTTCGAATTAGATCCGCTCGGGGTTTGGGGCCCCTCATGTTGGGGATGGGGCTTGCGGGGGCCCAGGAGGCTATGGCGGTCTGGGTTTGGCAGAGGACGTTTTGGGTGGGTTGACTCCGGGGCTCATGGTGCGGGATGCGCAGCTTTCGATTGATGTCTTTGCGCAGCGAGAGGTACGACTACTGGGCTTGCGCACTTGTGAAATGTCCTATGCCGGTCACGTAAAAGAACGTACGCGACGTCATACCTGTCAGGTTCGTGGTACTCGGTTGGACATGGCACCATGAAGTGGCCAGCTGTGATCCAGTAGAGCCGACCGAGGAGCGCCGTACCCGATGGATGCCGTCACCGCAGTCCCGACCCCTGTGAACGAGCCGGTGAAGGGCTATGCGCCCGGTTCGGCGGAGCGGGTGAGCCTGGAGGCGAAGCTCAAGGAGTTCAACGCCGCGGGCGCGATCGATCTGACCTGCACGATCGGTGGCGAGCAGCGGCTCGGCGGTGGCGCCTCGATCGAGGTCGTTCAGCCGCACAAGCATGCCCATGTTCTTGGCAACCTGGGCAACGCGACCGAGGCCGACGGCGAGGCCGCGGTGGACGCGGCGCTGGCGGCGGCGCCGAGCTGGCGGGCACTGAGCTTCGACGACCGGGCGGCGATCTTCCTGAAGGCGGCCGACCTGCTGGCCGGGCCGTGGCGGGACACGCTGAACGCGGCGACCATGCTGGGGCAGAGCAAGACGGTGCAGCAGGCCGAGATCGATGCGGCGTGTGAGTTCATCGACTTCCTGCGCTTCAACGTGGCGTTCGCGCGCAACATCATCAACGACCAGCCGATCTCGAGCCCGGGGATCTGGAACCGGGTCGACTACCGGCCGCTCGAGGGCTTCGTCTACGCGATCACGCCGTTCAACTTCACCGCGATCGCCGGCAACCTGCCGACCGCGCCGGCGCTGATGGGCAACACGGTCGTGTGGAAGCCGTCGCCGACGCAGCAGTTCGCGGCGCACTGGACGATGCGGCTGTTCGAGGCCGCGGGCCTGCCGGCCGGTGTGATCAACCTGGTCACCGGTGACGGCATCGAGGTCAGCAAGGCCGCGCTGACCCACCCGGACCTGGCCGGGATCCACTTCACCGGGTCGACCAAGACGTTCCAGTCGCTGTGGGGGACGGTCGGCACGAACATCGCGTCGTACAAGACCTACCCGCGGCTCGTCGGTGAGACCGGCGGTAAGGACTTCATCCTCGCGCACCCGTCGGCCGACCCCGCCGTACTGAAGACCGCGATGGTGCGCGGTGCCTTCGAGTACCAGGGCCAGAAGTGCTCGGCGGCCAGCCGGTCCTACGTGCCGCGCTCGGTCTGGAACCTGATCAAGGACGACATCGTCGCCGAGACCGAGTCCTTGACCATGGGTGACGTCAGCGACCTGTCGAACTTCATCGGTGCCGTGATCGACGACCGCGCGTTCGCCAAGCACAAGGCCGCGCTGGACCGGGCCGCGGCGACCGACGCACTGCAGGTCGTTGCCGGTGGCACCTATGACGACTCCGAGGGCTACTTCGTCCGGCCGACACTGGTCGTCTCCGACGACCCGACCGACGAGATCTTCACGACCGAGTACTTCGGCCCGATCCTCGGCGTGCACGTGTACGACGACGCCGACTACGCCGCGGTGATGAAGGGCATGGAGAACTCCGCGCCGTACGGGCTGACCGGTGCGATCATCGCGCAGGACCGGCACGCGGTCGCCGAGGCGGCCGACTACCTGCGGTTCGCGGCGGGCAACTTCTACGTCAACGACAAGCCGACCGGCGCGGTCGTCGGTCAGCAGCCGTTCGGTGGCGCTCGCGCCTCGGGCACCAACGACAAGGCCGGCTCGATGTGGAACCTGATCCGCTGGGCCTCTCCGCGGTCGATGAAGGAGACCTTCGCCCCGCCGACCGACTACCGCTACCCGCACCAGGGCTGACCCTGGATCCCCTCAGGGATCACCCGGGATTGACGCTGCAGCGGGAGCGGTCCGGCCCGCTGTAGCGTTTCACCGGTATGCATGAGACCGATCTGCACCTCGATCCCAACGAAGCCTCTGACCTGTGCCGCGTCTTCGGCCCCGACGAGCTGGTACGGCGGGGTTGGGAGCGAGCCTTCGTGACCGTCCTGGACGAGGCGACCGCGGAGAACGCGATCGCTCTGCTCGCGCACGCCGCGGGTGCGCCGCTCGACGAGGGCTGGACGGCGGTTCGGATACCGGCCGATGCCGGAGTGCACAACGGCCGGACCGAGGACGCTGAGGCTTGCGCGTCCCGCGACGGGTACGTGTATCTGGTCGGCTCCCAGTTCGGGAAGAAGCGCGGCCCGCTCTCCGCGAAGCGATCCTGGATCGCCCGCGTCAGTGAGGCGTCCATCGCGAAAGCGCTCGACGACGGTACGCCGGCCGAGCTCGAGGTGGTCCGGATGCGGTTCGGCCTGCACCGCGCGATCAACGACGCGCTCGAGGGCCTCGATCTGATCCCACTCGGCCCGCTCGGTCAGGCGTCGTACGTCGATGCCACGATCACCAAGGGGGAGACCAAGAGCTGGCGGGGGAGTGTCGCCCCGACGGATCATCCGGTCAACATCGAGGCCGCCGAGTTCGCGGCCGACGGCAAACTGCTGCTCGGCCTGCGCTACCCGGTCACCGCGGACGGCCACCCGATCGTGGTCGAGCTCGAGAACGTCGACGAACTGTTCGCCGACCCGAACGCCGTACCGCGATGCCGACGAGTCTGGGTCCTCAACGACGTCGGTACGGCGGATGCCCCGGCCGGTCTGCGCGCACTCGACACCCGCGACGGGGTGGAGTTCGACGCGATCATCGGTGACCTGGACGCGATCGGCAAGTCTGCCACCGTGCTCGCCGATCAACCCGAAGGCGCGGTCGCCGACTCCGAGCACATCCGCTTCGAGCTCTCCGGCGACTCGGGCCCGGTCGGTACCAAGACCCTGCACCACTTCGGCGACATCCGCCGGGTCGAAGGCGTCGCGGTCGACCACGAGGGCCACGCCCACTACGTCATCGACGAGGAAGGCCACGTAGCCCTCCGCACCCTCGTCTTCGAGTAACGTCCGAAAACACGCCGACCACGTACTGCGGTTCTTCGGACGCTATTTGGTGAGGCCGCGGCGGACGGTGATGTAGAAGGTGGTCAGGTCGTCGATGAGGGACTCGATCTGCTGCTGGTTGTCGAGGTCGGCGTCCAGCAGCCAGTCGGAGATCAGGTCGAACATGCCGCCGACCAGGCCGATCGCCACCCCGTGCCGGACGACGCGCAGCTCCTCGGTCGGCGGTCCGTCGTACGCGTCCCAGAGCTTCTCGAGGAAGCCGGCCGCCCAGCGGCGGTTGGAGCGGCGTTCGCGCTCGACGCTCTCCGAGATCCCGGACGCCATCCCGAAGGTGACGCGGGTGACCCGCGGATCGTCGACCAGGGCGTGCACGAAGGTCGCGAGCAGTCGCGGCGCCTCCTGCCGCTCGTTGCCCGTGGCCTGCCGGGCGGCCTCCACCATCCGCTCCTCGAGGCGGTCCGAGGTCCGCCGCAGGACGGCGACGTAGCACTCCTCGCGGCTCGTGAACAGCTCGTAGAAGCTCTTGGTGCCGATGTACGCCGTCGTGCAGATCTGCTCGATCGACGTCGCGAGATACCCGTTGGCCGCGAACAGCTTGAGCGCGGCGTCGAGCAGCTGCTCGCGCCGCTCGGCGCGCCGCTGCTCGGCGTCCAGTCCCCGAATGGTCCGACTCATGCGCTGGACGTTACCCCCGCTCCAGGTTTGGTAACCAGGTGAACCGGTTTTGAATACGAGCTCTTGTTAATAACCCGAGTTCATGCTCAACTCTGGGTTACCCGCCGGTTACCGAACGATACGTCACGGGGAGCCTCCAATGTCCAATCGCCTTCGAAGAGCTCTGACGGCTCTTCTGGCGGGCGCTGTGGTGACAACCGCCCTGGTTACCACGACGCCCGCCAACGCTGCACCGGCCGCAGGGTTCGACAACTGGTCCTGCAAGCCGTCGGCCGCGCATCCCAACCCGCTGGTCCTGCTGCACGGTCTGGGCGGCAACGGTCCTGGGAACTACTCCTACCTCGGTCCGTACCTGGCTGGGAAGGGCTACTGCGCGTTCACCTTGACCTATGGCCAGGCCAGCCCGGTCATCCCGGTCGGCGGCACCATTCCGATCGACGAGTCGGCCGCCCAGATCAAGGCCTTCGTGCAGCGCGTCCTGACGGCCACCGGCGCCGCCAAGGTCGACATCGTCGGCCACTCCGAAGGCGCGCTGCAGAGCATCTACGGCCCCAAGATCCTCGGGTACGCCGGTCAGGTGGGCAAGGTGGTCGCCTTGGCACCGCCGACCCACGGCACGACCTTCGGCGGTCTGGTGAGCGTCGGAGATTACCTGGGCCTGCGGACGGCGGTCGATCAGGTACTGCGGGAGTTCGGCTGCCCGGCGTGTGACGAGCTGATCGTCGGTGGCTCCGCCATCGCGAAGCTGACGGCCGGCCCGATCGCTCAGCCCGGCGTCAAGTACACGGTGATCGCCAGCCGGTTCGACGCTCTGGTGACGCCGCACGAGACGTCGTTCATCCGTGAGCCCGGTGTCACCAACAAGTTCGTCCAGGACACCTGCGCGCTCGACCCGGTCGGGCACGTCGGACTGGCCTTTGACCCGACGGTCGCCCAACTGGTGGCGAACGCACTCGACCCCGCACACGCCAAGAGCGTCGTGTGCGCCTTCGGTCCGCCACTCTGACGGTCTAGGCGGAGCGGCTGAGCTCCTGCAGTGGTGGGTCGACGAGCAGTGCGTACCCGCAGGCCACGCAGATCAGCTCGGCCGTTTCGTCGTGGTCGTGATCAACGGCGTCGACGCGCTCGAACGGCATCGTGCCCGCGCAGATCACGCAGTACTGGGCGGTGTCGGCGTACAGCTGTAACTTCCGCATCCAGGCTCACCTCCAGGGAGCACTCACTCCACAGCGTGCCACTGCCGGATCGGGTGACCCGGCAGCGACACGGCTCGACGGGGTGGCGTCAGTTGGTCCAGTCCTGGCCGAGCTCGTGCTCCTTCACCAGGCCCTTGCGGACGGCGTCGACCACGAACGGCTCGATCTTCTTGCCGATCAGCGGTACGGCGACCTTCACGTCGAGCGTGATGCCCTGGGTGGTCTGAGCTCCGCCCGGGGTGATGTCGGCGGTGCCCTTCAGTGTGACCGGGGTGTTGGTGATCTCCCCGGCCACGTCGGCCTTCCGCGAGCCGTCGGCGGCCGCGGCATGCCAGGTCTCGGTCTGGACGACGGTCAGGGTCTGGCCGACGAACTTGCGTGCGATATCCGGTACGTCGTCCGACGCCATCTCGCGGGTCACCTTGACGATCGTGTCGGCGCCGGACTCGGTCACCTGGACGTCGTACGACAACGCGTTGGTCTTCTCGCAGGCCTGCTCACGAAACGTCTTGTCCGTGACGACTGCGAACACTTCCTCGGGCGTGGCGTCGTACGACGCGGACAGCTTCAGTTCCATCGGGCCATCATGGCATTACGCATCGGTCACCAACTAGCTGCGGGCATGACCGGATCACCCGCCCACGATCTCGGCGCTGTGCCACGGGCCGACACCTGGGGCGTCCTGCCACCAGTGCCCGAGGCGGCCTGAGGTCAGGCGCGCGAAGTAGTGCAGCCGTCCGTCGGCGGACTGTGTCACCGTGCCGTCCGCAGCGACGCCGTCGATCACTGTGCTGTCCCATGGGCCGTTGCCAGGGGTCCGTTGCCAGCCGTGGAGGAGGCGGTTGTCAGTGGTGCGTGCGAAGTACACCAGCTTGCCGGAGGCATCCAGTGCGCTGACGGGGTCCCCAGCGAGGGTGACTGTCGTGGGCAGTGTGTCAAAGCGCCACGGCCCGTTGCCGGGAGTGTCCTGCCAGCCGGTGATGACGCCGCCGGCCGTCGTACGGGCGTGGAAGGTGAGGCGCCCGGAGATGTCCTGTGACACTGCCGGACGTCCTTCGATGACGGCAACAGCACCGCCTCCGTTGTAGCGGATGAGGTCGATGCTCCACTGGTCGTTGCCAGGCGCGTTTTCCCAGCCATGGACGAGCTCTCCGGTCACACTGCGCACGAAGTAGGTCAGCTTGCCGGAGGGGTCTTGCACACTGGCCGGATCGCCGCCGATGCGCAGCTTCGCACCGCCACCGTCGAGCACGTACGCCGTCGTCCAGGTGGTTGCCCCAGGCGCGGTCTGCCGCCCACGGACCAGGTTGCCGTCAGTGGTGCGGGCGAAATACGTCAGGCGGCCAAGAGCATCCAGTACGGCGGTCGGCGTACCGGTCAGCGTTGGCTGGGCGTCAACGACAGTGTGCGTCCACGTGCCGTCCAGCCGGCTCCACTTGAGCTGGCCGCTTGTGGTGAGGCCGATCAGGTTCATCCGGGCGGCCGGGTCGACCGCACCGGCGACGGTGCCGGTCACACCGGCCGCGACGCTCGTCACCTCCCAGGCAGCGCCGTTCTCCCGGACGTAGCCGATCGTCCCGTCCTCGCGCACCGTTTGAACTGTCACTCGCCGATCGGCGTCCTGGCGCGACCACGTGCCTGGTGTCGGCAGTCCGGTCTTGCTGCGCAGGAACCGCACGTTGTCGAGGTAGACGGTCAGCGGGTTGGAGCGCCTGTCGACGCGCAGGTGGATCGACGTGATCCGCGGTAGGTCGCTGATCAGGTTCGTCAGCGGTACGACGACGCGCTGCTGCTTGCGTGGCGCGAGATAGAACGGGTTGCCGGCGTCCAGGTTGACCGGGTCGTGGAAGTCGCAGTACATCGCGATCAGGTCGTCGGAGTCGTTGTAGAGGTCGAAGGCGACCGCATCGAGCTGGGACCAGTCGTTGCGTCCGATCGACTGCTCGGGGTGGTTCTCCTTGAGCGTGTACAGGTAGACACCGGCCCATTTCGGGTCGGCGACGTTCGCGTTGAAGACGAGCTTCGCGGTGTGGCCGCCGGTGGTCGGGTGCTGGTCGCTCCAGGTGGCACTGGCCTCTTGGGTGGTCAGCCGCGCGACGTCCGCCTCGGTCTCGAAAGAGTTGATGACGATCTCGTGCGGGGTGGCGACGCCCGCGACCTTGACGGTCCGCGTGAAGTTGCTGTTGGCAACATTGATGGTGACGGTCTGCTCACCGGCCGGGAGGTTGAGCACCACGCGATGCGTTGCCGACGGGCCTTGCACGGAGACCGCCGTACTGGTGATGCCGTTGATCCGCACGGCCGCGTCCTTCAGGGTGATCAGCTCGACCACGCCATGTCCGGCGGTCGGCTGGTCGATCCGGACGAGGGCGGGCGTCGTACCGAAGAGTTGTGCGACCTCGGCGCCGACCTGGGCGCGAACCTTGTGGAACAAGGCCGGATCATCCCGGTACGGCGCCAGCCAGTCGTGCAGGACGTCGTGGTGGGAACCCAGTCCACGCTCGGGTTTCGGCACGCCCCAGCTTGCCGCCAGCGCGGCCGCCTGTCGGTCGTACAGGGCGAGGTACTCGAGATCCTCGAAGCCTTCGCGCATCCACTCCAGGCGGACGGTCCCGACCGGGCCGTCGATGCCGACCGCGTTGCCGGGGTACATCAGGAAGCCGTCGCCGGCCTCGGTTCCCAGCGCCCAAGGGTCGCTCCAGCGGTTGCTGGGTTCGTAGCCGTCGTTGGTCCAGTGACCGAAGACCGTGCTCGACCAGAACAGGTAGCCCTCGACGCCGAGGTCGTACTGGATCCAGGGGAGCAGGCGGTGCCCGACGCCGCTGTCGGCGATGAAGACGCCAGGCAACGGATAGTGGTGGCTGACGGCGGTGTACCACCAGACCAGGTCGCCGCGTTCCTTGAGCTGGGCAACGATTCCCGGCAGCTCCGGCTTGGGTACGGTGATCACGAAACACCAGGCGTGGACGAAGTCGAGCAGCTTCTGCTCGGGCAGGTGCTCCAACGTCAGCACATGCGGTACCTCGGGTGCGATCGCCTTGACGGTGTCGAAGAGCTTGCGCACATTCGCGTAGGCTACGTCGCCTTGCGGCTCGTCGGCGTAGTAGAAGTAGCCGCGGTCGATCAGACCCTTTGCGCGCAGGCCCTCGACGACCTGCCGGAGCTTCACGGTGTCGGTGGTGAATCCGGTGCCGTTCTCGCCGGTGGTGTAGAGCGGGATCCGGAACTTGTTCACTCGCGGATCGTTCAGGTACTGGTCCGCGCGGGCGAGGAACTCGGCCGGCTCGGGATCCTGGCCCGGGCCTGGCGCGAGTAGGCCGTCAGAAGTGTTGGGGTGCTGGAGTTTCGGCTTCATCGGGACGGGGATGTCGCACGAGAACATCTTGTTCTTCAGCTGGAACTCGTAGTACTTGCGCATCAACGGCTCGTGCCGCGGATCGCCGTACGGGACGTTGTGCGCGCGGGCGACCTGCTGGTACCAGATCGACACGGCGGTCGCGGTGCTCCAGGTGTCGGGGAGTTCGAAGTTCCAGACCTCGAGATCGATCGGTACGACGACGGGCGCCGTACCGCCGGTGATGGTGAGCGAGCCGGTGTAGTGGCCGGCGGGGGCGTCCTTGGGGATGTTCACGGTGAACCAGACGCCGAGGTTGGCGTCGCTGCTCGCGGTGAGCGTGCGGGTGGGTGCGAGCGGGATGAGCGCGTCCGGGTAGGTGCCGGGCCCCCAGGGGCCGGTGTCGGACTGATTGACGAAGATGTAGGACTGCTCGAAGACCTCGATCCCGGTCAGCTTGGCGCCGTTGGGGCCGGTGAGTTCGCCCGCGGTGACGTTGATGCCGGTGCTGCCACTCGTGGTCCGGATGATCACCTGGCCGGACTCGTACTCGTTCCGGGCGGCCTGGAGGCGGATGGTGTCCGTCGACGGCCCGAAGCGCCGGTCGCGCTTGACCTTGTCCGTGGGCGACGGCAGCCAGACGGTCAGTGGCGCTGCCGCGGTACCGAGGCCGGTCGCGGCCGCGGTCTGGGAGGCCAGGGGAACTCCGGCGACGACCGCACCCGCTCCCATCCAGCCGAGGAGTTGGCGCCTGCCGACCAGGCCGGAGCGAGCGGAGGTGGTACGACGTGGGGCGGTGTCGGACATCAAGGCTCCTTATTTATGACGGACTCCTTAGATATAAGGGGTTCGTCGCAGCCTGGCAACCACCCTTCGATTCAGGTGGAAACCCTCGGCCGGGCATGGACCGGCAGCGGGCCCGGACCGGAGCCGATCAGAGCGTCGTCGACCAGCTCAGCCGCCGCACACAGAGCACCCAGTACGGCGCCCTCCGCGCCGAGCGTGGACGCCTCCAGTCGCGGGGTCCGCAGGCAGAGCAGTTCGAGCTCCGAGGCGAGCAACGGCAGGAGCAGATCGCCGTACGCTGCCAGTGAACCGCCGAGCACGAGCACCTCCGGATCGAGGATCGAGACGACCGCGCCCGCCGTGGTCGCGAGCATCCGGATGTAGCGCCGAACGGCGGCGAGCGCCGCGGGGGAGCCCTCGATCGCGGCATCCAGCGTGTCAGCCACCGGATCCGAGGTCGCACCGGAGGCAGGCGCGACCCCGCTCTGCTGCAGGTACTCCATCGCCCCTTCCCACTTCAGCGCGGGAAACCGACTGAGGTCACCCGCAACCCCACCAAACCCCGCATGCGGCCGCCCATTCACAATCAGCCCCAACCCCGTCCGCCGCCCCGCCTGCAACAACACCAAACTCTGCGGCCGCCCACCCGCCAAAGCCGAAGGCCAAACCACTCTCCGCGCCGCACCCCCGCCGCCCGCCGCAGCCCCGGCGCTCGCTCCTCCCGCCGCAGCACCATCCCCGCCTGCCGCAGCCCCGGCGCTCGGTGCTCCGGCCGCAGCACCATCCCCGCCTGCCGCCGCACCCCCGCGTGCCGCCGCACCCCCGCGTGCCGCCGCACCCCCGCGTGCCGCCGCACCTCCGCCTGCCGAGTCATTGCCCGCCGCTAGACCACCACCCGCCGCAGCACTGCCTGTCGCTGCAGCGGTGCCGCCTAGTTTTTGTTCGGCGATCGCGGCTAGGCGGCTGTCGTTCTCGACCCCGATCAGGCAGGCGGGCAGGCGTTTGCTCAGGTGACCGGACAGGTCTACACCTGTCCAGTCCGGGATCGCGGCAGACAGCAACACGCGACCGCCGCCGACCCGGCCGGTCGTGCCGAGGACGGCACCCCAGATCTCGTGTTCGTGGCGACCGGCATCGCGCAGGCACTCGTCGATCGCCGCGTCCAGGATCCGCAGCCGACGACGGGCGTCGAGTTCGGGGGTGGTGAACCGCCGGCTCTGCGCCAACGGTCGACCGTCCAAGTCGGAGAGTGCGACCCGCAGATTGAAGGCGCCGATGTCCGCGCCGATCAGCACGCCGGCCCCGGCCCGGTACTCGTACCGCACGGCCGGTCGACCGCGCCCGCGGACCACTGGTGCCGCCTCGCTCAGCCAGCCGCTGGCGACCAGATCACGCGTCACCTCGCCGACCGACGCGCGCGCCAGCCCGGTCTCCCGGACGACCTCGGCCAACGTGTCCGCACCGGCGCGGACCGCGGTCAGGATCGCGAGTTCATTGATCCGCCGCAGCCCGCCCAGATCTGTCCCGGCACTCATGCTGCCGAATTATGCCGGAGACCGGCTCAAATCAGTCGGAGTTCATCCAGAACCAGATATCCGTCGTCGCCGGCACCCCAGCAGCCAGGAACCCGGCCAGCACCTTCTCCTGATTCCCCTTCAGCGCCAGCCCATCACCCAGCACGCCCTCATCGACGAGTGTCGCCAGTCCACCGGCCAGTCGCTCCCGCGCCGGCCCGGCAATCCCTGGGGAGTAGGCGTCGGCCAGTACGTCGAGGACGGCGTACGGGGCTAGCACGCTGTAGCCGTACTCCCGGCCTGGGTCGTCACCGAGCGGACCGTAGTCGTAGAACTCGGTGAAGACGATCCCCTTCGCTCCTCGCTCCGGGTCGATCGTCAGCGTCAGCTTGAAGATGCAGTCGGACTCCCGGTGGACTCGCAGCAGCGTTGCCTGCCACTGCGAGCCGTATTGCTCGATCTTCACCGGGCGAATGCTGTCAGACCGGAGCATTGAGCAGATCCAGGGCCGACTGCTGGCGCGCTCCGTCCAGCTTGTCGACCGGTCCGTACCAGCGCAGTCCGTAGTGATCCATCGGTGTCCGGTCGGCGGCGTACGCGCGATCCGCCTGCCGCTTCAGATACGCCGAGTACGGGTGATCGGACAACGCCGCGTTCAGTTTGGTCAGCGACCGCGCGTAGATGCCCTTGAACGACGGTCCGTCCCCACCGCAGTCGCCACTCTCACAGGGCTCGCGCAGGATGCCGTCCGCGGTGTGCAGGCCGGCCGCCGTCGTCGACGCGTTCGCGAGCTGACGCGCAGTCGTCAGGTACGCCGAGTTGTTCGTTGCCTTGGACAACTCGACCAGCGCCGCTATCGGCACGCCCTGGTTGTAGGTCCAGGTGGTGTCGCCGTTGTTCTTGCAGGTGGACAGGTTGATGCCGTCGTTGACCAGGTTGGAGCTGTTGATCATCCCGGTCTGCTGGAACCACGTCCAGCCGCTCTGCGCTCGCTGCAGGTACGTCGTGTCACCCGCGATCCGGTTGTGCAGAGCCGCACTGAGGTGGATGTAGAGCGCGTTGGTGATCGCGTTCTTGTAGGTCTTGGCCTGGCTCCACCACACGCCACCACCACAGACGTTGTCCCAGTACGCCGCCATGTGGTCGGCGTCGGCCCGCGCCGTCTGCAGGTAGCGCGCTTCACCGGTCAGGTCGTACGCCGCGATCCAGGTCAGACCCCACCAGCCGGTGTCGTCGATGTAGTCGTTGCGGAACTGGCCTTGCTGGGCGTTGAGGTTGAGGTCGTAGGTCTTGCCGATCGCGTACCGGTAGCTGTTCATCCCGCTGACGCGGATGTTGTCGATCAGCGCGTTCAAGGCGTTGGCGTTGTTCCACCAACCGGTCGTGCTGAACAGCCCGGTCGACAGGTTGTAGTCCTGCATCAGCGCGGTCGCGGCCGCCGTACGGCGATCCCATGCGTTCCATGTCGTCCGGGCCCAGGGCGAGCAAGTGATGTCGGCGCGGTCTCCGGCCTTGCCGCAGACACGGAGTGCGCCGACACCGAGAGCACCCCAGTCGTCGACGTTGTACATCTGCGTCCGCCAACTGGTCCGGCCGCTCGGGATCGCGGTGGCGCCGAGCTTGCTCCCGCCGTTCCAGCTGCGGCCGCCGTCCATCGAGCGGTCCAGCCAGACCTCGTCACCGGGGCTGCCGTTCTCGATCGACCCCCAGCCCATCGCGTCGTCGTCGTCGAAGTGCAGCCGGAAGGTGCGGCCGAACAGGGTCGACGTCACCGGGGAGCGGTCGCCGGGGGACAGCGCCGGGTCGCGAGCATCGCAGTACTTGTTGCAGATCGTCGCTTGCGGCGCCAAGGGGACCTCCGGGGTCGCGGGCGCGGGCAGTGGTGCACCGAGTGGGCTGATGAGCAGACTGATACTGGAAACGATTCCAACCAACATCACGAAACTCCCTGGGGCGGTAGGAGGTGTGCGGTGAACCGAAAGTAAGTGGCCGCTCTCGTGGCGTCAAGATCAGGACGCCACGACTGTGGTCAGGACAGCAGCAGCAAGGCCGCCAGCACGCACAGGGTGAGCACCCCGGTACCGGTCAGGGCGACCCAGCGACCACGCCGGCAGCGCCGGACAATCGCCGTACGGTCGAGGTCGATCGCGCACGGGTCGAAGTCGGCGGGGTCAGCGGGAGCGAACACACTGCCCAGTCGCTCAAGAACCGACCGGTCGGCCGCCTGCCGGCTGGCCTCCTGGACGACGCGCCGCCGTAGGAACCCGCGCGGGTCGTGCTCCGGCAGCGGCAGGCCGGGCGGCAAAGCACTCTGTACGACGCGGTGCGCGGCCGCGATCCGCCGTGCCCGGCTGATCGACGGCGGCAGGATCAGATAGGCCAGACGGGCCAGCGACCGGTAGTCGTCCAGCAGCAGCGCCTCGACCATCGGCTCTTCCCGCGTCGGGCCCTGGACGGGTCCGGGGACCAGTGGTGTCTCAACCGTCGCGGTCAATGCAACTCCTCGTTTCGGCGTACCCCAGGTCCAACGAGCCAATCCCTGACCGGTCACGAACAGCCTGAGATAGCCTCGCGCCATGGCTGATGAGGTGGTTGCGGGGCGTTGGGGCGGGGTCGAGGTCAACTTCGGCGAGGAGGGTGGCCGACTGACCTACGGCAGTTACCTACGGTTGCCGCAGCTGCTCGACCAGCAACGGCTCGAGTCGAACCCACCGGCTCATGACGAGCTGCTGTTCATCACGATCCACCAGGTCTACGAGCTCTGGTTCAAGCAGGTCCTGCACGAGCTGACCGCCTCCCGGAACGCGATGCTGAACGACGAACTGTGGCTCGCCCAGCACCTCCTCCGCCGCGTGCACACCATCGAGCGAACCCTCACCCAGCAGGTCGACATCCTCGAGACGATGACCCCCCAGGACTTCGGTGAGTTCCGGCACCGGCTCTCCCCGGCGAGCGGATTCCAGTCGGTGCAGTTCCGCGAGATCGAGTTCCTGTCCGCGGCCAAGGATCCTTCCTTCGTACGGCGTTTCCGCGGGCTGACCGAGGCTGAAACCGCCCGCCTGGAACTCCGGCTCGACGAACCAACTCTCTGGGACGCGTTCCTCGTCGTACTGGAGAAAGCCGGTTTCGCCACGGACTCCGATGAGTCGATCAGCGACGCGCTGCGGAAGGTGGCCGGCGACCGTGCCCACTACGGCGCTGTCTGGGAGCTCGCCGAGGCACTCCTCCAGCACGACGAGCTCGCGGCCGCCTGGCGCGCGCGGCACGTCGTCATGGTCGAACGGATGATCGGTACCAAGCCGGGAACCGGTGGGTCGTCCGGAGCGACGTACCTGCGCAGCCGTCTCGATCTTCGTTACTACCCGTTGCTGTGGGATCTCCGCTCCAGCCTCTAGCCTCGGGGCCCATGAGGCTCTACTCGCAAGTCGGCGGACAGCGGTTCTGGCAGCTCTTCGGCGACCTGCTGCTGGTCGGCTGGATCTACGTGTGCGTGAAGGTCGGCCTGCTGGTCTTCCGCATCACCAACGCCCTCGGTACGCCCGGCCGCAAAACCGCCGAAGCCGGCGACGGCCTCGCCGAAGATCTCCACCGCCTCTCCGACCCGATCGGCAAGGTCCCCATCGTCGGCGACGACCTCCGCTCTCCGGTCGACGGCGCGGCCGCGGCAGCCGCCCGGATGGCCCAAGCCGGCCGCGACCAGGCCCACGCCGTCGAACAACTCGCCTACGTCCTGGCCGCCGTCACCATCACCCTGCCGATCCTGTTCGCCCTCCTGATCTGGCTCCCGCGCCGCCTCCGCTTCATCCGCCGTGCCAACGCCGCCCAACGCTTCATCGACAACGCCGCCGACCTCGACCTCTTCGCCCTCCGCGCCATGGCCAACCAGCCCATGCACAAACTCGCCCGCATCTCCGACGACCCCGTCACCGCCTGGCGCGAAGGAGACCCAGCAGTCATCCGCCAACTAGCCACCCTCGAACTCCGCACCACCGGCCTCAAACCACCCCCACCCACCTAACCCACCCCCCGACCCGGTGGGTGGGTTAGGTGGCGGGGCGAGCGGTAGCGAGGCGGGAGCGGGCGCGGGGGGTGAGTGGCTACTCTCGTTGGCATGGCTCGGGTGTTGTTGGTGGAGGACGACGATGCGATTCGTACGTCGCTCACGAAGTCTCTGACTGCGGTGGGCCATGTGGTGACGGCGGTGGCGGGTGGGGCCGAGGGTGTGGCGGGGGTGGCGCGGGAGCGGCCTGAGGTGGTTCTGCTGGATCTGGGGTTGCCCGACCTCGATGGGCGTGACGTGCTGGCGATGGTTCGGTCGGTGAGTGATGTGCCGGTGATTGTTGCGACCGCTCGGGATGATGACGCGAGCGTGGTGAAGCTCCTGGACGCCGGTGCCGACGACTATGTGATCAAGCCCTACAGTTCCGCCCAGATCGACGCCCGCATCAGAGCGGTCTTGAGACGGCTCGGCACCGACCAGCAGGACGTGACGGTGGATGTCGGTCCGCTGAAGATCGACCCGCGCAGCCGCGAGGTCACGCTTGACGGGCAGCCGGTTGACCTGACGCGCAAGGAGTTCGACCTCCTGCTGGCGCTCTCGAGGAGACCAGGAGCGGTCGTCAGCAAGCGTGAGTTGCTGGCCGAGGTCTGGGGGCTCCCGTGGGGCGGCGGAGACCGAACCGTCGACGTCCATCTCTCCTGGTTGCGGCGCAAGCTTGGCGAGACCGCCGCAGCGCCGCGACTCCTGCACAGTGTCCGCGGCGTCGGCGTGAAGCTCGCCGTACTGGAGAGCTGAAGTGCGCCGCCGGATCCTTCTGCTCTCGGTCGGGCTGACCACGCTCGTCGTCATCGGGTTCGCCGTACCGCTGATCCTGCTCCTGCGCAGTACGACGGCGACCGAGTCCAAGGAGAAGGCCCGCTACCGCGCCGAGGCGGTGGCGTACTACGTCGGCGACAAGGACCACACCAAGGACGACATCGCGGCCTACATCCAAGGGGTCGCCAACGACGGTCCCGGCCGGATCTCGGTGCGCCTCAACGACGGTACGACGCTCGGCCAGGCCCCGCCCGGCGGCGTCTCGCCACCCAAGAACGCACCGGTCGGCGACGGCGATGACGACGACCACAAGGGCCCACCGAAGATCGGGGACGCCGACTACCGCACCATCAACGGCGGCCTGGCCGTCGAGATCGACGTCGGTACCCGGCAAGGCCCAGCCTCCGTCTGCCTGTACCTCACCGGCGACCAACTCCACGCCGGCCTGATGCCGCGCGTACTCGTCGTGGCCGGAGCCGGCCTACTCGTCCTACTCCTCAGCATCGTCGGCGCCGAGCTTGTCTCCCGCCGTCTCGCCCGCCCGCTGGAAGAGACAGCCGGTACGGCGGAGCGCCTGGCCGGTGGTGATCTCGAGGCGCGAGCCCCGGTCACCGGGCCGGCGGAAGTGGCCAAGGTAGGTGCTGCCCTCAATCGCCTTGCGGATCGCATCGACGAGGTCATCGCCGTCGAACGCGAATCCGTGGCCGACCTCTCCCACCGACTCCGCACACCCTTGACCGCGCTCAGACTTCAGGTCGAGGCACTCCCGGATCGCGAAAGAGCCGAGGAGCTCAACACCCAGGTCACCAGCCTCGAACGCACCCTGACCGCAGTCATCAGCGCGGCGCGACGGCCGCAACGTGAAGGTCGCGTCCCGCAGTGCGACGCAGTCCAGGTGACCCGCGACCGCGCCGCGTTCTGGGAACCGCTGTTCGAGGACCAAGGCCGCGACCTCACCCTCAATCTCCCGGACCCACCCGCGATGGTCCGGTCCGCACCTGAGGACCTGGCCGCAGCTCTGGATGCCCTCGTCGAGAACGTCGTCGCACACACTCCCGACGGCACACCGGCCCGGATCACCTTGCTGCGCATAGAGAACGCCGTACGGATCACTATCGCGGACGAGGGACCGGGGATCCCGCTGGGTGCGGGGGAGCGTGGTCGCAGCGACCGCGGTTCGTCCGGTCTCGGCCTCGACATAGCTCGTCGCTATGCCGAGGCCACCGGGGGCCACCTCACGATCCGCCGCAATGAGGTGGTCCTGACCTTGGCCGTTCCCTAACGGCTGTAGACCCGGGCCCAGTCGACGTCGAAGTACGCCTTCTGCATCGAGCATCCGCAGAAGTTGTCCAACTGGATCGTTTGGTGCATCGGGCCGGGCGCCTGGACGGCGGGATCGGTGTCGTGGAACCACGGCTGCCCGTCGATGTATCCGGTCAGCCCGTCCGGCGCCCACTCGAAGCCGTAGTTGTGCCACTGCGCCAGATCCAGCCCACCCGAGTGGTACTCGTCCTGCACCACGGGCCCGTTCGTCGGGTGATGCATGAACGCGGTCGCCCGCGTCTCGCCGACGTTCACCTCGAAGTAGTCGTACTCACCGCCCTGCGGCCACTGATCCGAGTCGGGCCAAGTGATCAAGACCGGGTGGTACGGCGCTCCGCTACCGCCGGCCGACTGGACGCGAGCCCGCACCTCCCACCGCCCGTACTTCTGACCGAACTGCGACGCGAGTCCAGCGGAATCCCCATTGGCGTAACCGGTCTGCCGCAGATAACCGCTCTGCACCGTATTCGTGTAGCCGCAGCGCTGGCCGTTGCCCGCATGCCCCGGCCCACACCCGTTGGCCCCGCCGTAGATGCCCCACTTGCTCTGGTCCGGAGCGCCTGTGTAGTTGAACTCGTCGCTCGCCGGCAGCGGCGTACCCCAGTGGAAGTTCTCAGCTGCCGTGGAACCGGTCGGCGGCGGGTCGTCCCCAGCCACGCGATAGTCGGCCGCGGTCGTCTGCCACTGGCCTGAACCACCGGCGATGTAAGTCAGCGGATGTGAGTTCGTCGCTCCAGCAGGTGCAGTGAATTGGGCCGAGACCTTCGTCCAGCCCGTAGCGTTCGTCGCGACCGACGGTCCCTCGGTACTCCCGAGGTAGCTGCCATTGGCGCCGTACCAGTCCATCTGCATCCGGGCCGAACCGCTGGTCTTGGCGTCGACGGCGACCGTGTACTTCGTCCCGCCGGCGACCGGCAGTTGCGGCAGGTAGATCCCGGCGGTCCCGCTGGAGAGCGTGACTTGATACGCGTACGACGCGATCGGGTGACCGCTGATCGCGACCCGAGCGCCGGTACCGCCTGACATGGTTCCCCAGCCAGTCGCGGTGCTGGCGAGAACGGGATTTGGAGCGAGGTTGTCGGCGGCCTCAGCCGAGCCGACAGTGGACCCCAGCAGCGTGAGCGTCGCGAGCGCGACGACCCAGCGTCGGGGGTGGGCGTTTGTCATGACCGACTCCGTCTCTGCAGAGAGCAACCATGCCGTGGGCGACGGCACGGGAAATCGATATATTCTCCCAGCAGAGACGGTTCGGTCGGGCACTGTCAGGATCAGGTCATCTCGACCGCGGCCACCGGAGTCGTCGTCGGCTTGGCGGAACCACCGGTCGGTTCCTCGGTCAGACCGAACGTGGTCTGCCCGACGACACCGCCCTGGATCACGGTCGCGACATCACCCGAGGTGAGCCCGATCGAGCGAGCGTTCTGCGCGGCGTCCATCAGCCACATCTGCCATACCTTGCCGCTGGGCGGCTTGTGCAGTTCGTGCAGTACGACGACGACCGCGTCGGCGCGGGCGGACATCACCACGGTGGCTTCTCCACCGCCGGTGACCGAGCCGTGCGAGGTCTTCGCATCCGGCTGGGCGAGAACCGCCGCCATCTGGTTGGTGGCCTGAACGGCTGCGTTCTTGTCCCGGTACTGGTCGACAGCAACTCCGCCGGCCCCCGCGATCACCAGCGCTGCCGCGGCCAGAGCGAACACCGACCGGCGGCTGTAGCGCTTGGCTGCGACGAGATCCGTCGTACCGGCGACCACTGGGGGCAGCTGGCGGACGTTCTCGATCGCCTGCATCACGTTGACCTTCAGCTGCGGCGGCGGGGCCGTTTCGACCTGGGTGGCGAGTTTGATCGCGGTCTCGCGCAGCTCGGACACCTCGGCGGTGCAGAACTGGCACTCGGCCAGGTGAGCCTCGAAGCGGACCCGCTCGTCCTCGGGCAGTGCGTCCAGGACGTAGGGGCCGGTGAGAGTGTGCACGTCTGGTTCGGTCATGGCGTACCCCCCTTGGTGGTTCCGAGGCAGTCACGGAGCCGGATCAGACCGTCGCGCATTCGGGCTTTGACGGTTGGCAGTTTGGCGTCGAGTTGCTGGGCTACCTCAAGATAGGTGTAGCCGTTGTAGTAGGCGAGCTCGATCGATTCCCGTTGCAGCTCGGTCAGGGTGCCCAGACAGCGCCGCACCTGCTGGGCCTCGAGCCGGGTGGTGACGGTGTCGGAGACCTGGTCGAAGTCGACCTCCACACTACGGGCCCCGACCAGTTCGGTGCGATCGCTCGCGGCCTGTTCGGAGCGGACCCGGTCGACCGCCCGGCGATGGGCGATGGTGAGGATCCAGGAATGCGCCGAACCGCGGGCGGCGTCGAACCGGCTGGCGGTCCGCCAGATGTCGATCATCACTTCCTGGGTCACCTCCTCCGACTGGGCCGGGTTGCGCAGGACCCGCCGGACGAGTCCGTAGACCCAAGGGCTGATCCGGTCGTAGAGCGTGCTGAACGCCGCGGTGTCACCACCGGCGGTGCGGGCCAGCAGTTCGGCATCGGTGACGCCTGGCCGGGACCCGTTGCCCGGCCAGGGGAGTGCGGTCGGTTCGTTCACGCTGTTGTTCCTCTGTTCGACCCTCATGGTGGTCCCGGACCGGTGCCCACGGCAACTGCACGGGGCACCGGTCCGGCGTACTGCGGGGGTTGCTGGTCAGGCGGCCGGGGGCATCAGGACCGAGTCGATCAGGTACACGGTCGCGTTGGCGGTCTTGACGCCGCCGCAGATGACGTTGGCGTTGTTGACCTTGAGGGCCTGGCCCGAACCGGTGACGTCGACCTCTTGCTTCTCGACGGTGGCGTGCTTGCCGACGACCGCGGTCGGGTCGAGCTGGCCGGCCACGACGTGGTAGGTCAGGATCTTGGTGAGCAGTGCGTCGTTGGTCTTGAGGGTGTTGATGGTCTTGGCGTCGATCTTCTTGAAGGCGTCGTCGACGGGTGCGAAGACGGTGAACTCGCCGCCGTTCAGGGTCGAGACCAGGTTGACCTTCGGGTTGAGCTTGCCGGACACGGCGGCCACGAGGGTGGTCAGCAGCGGGTTGGCCGAGGCGGCGTTGGCGACCGGTGCGGCGGCCATGCCGTCGACGGAGCCGGCGCCGGTGGGGTTGGCCTTGGCGTAGGCCTCGCAGCCTGGGCCGACGAGGCCGGAGGCGTTGTCCATCGAGGGCTCGCTCGAGGGCGCGCTGGTCGGGGCCGAGGTCGGCTGCGAGGCAGCGGGGGTGTCGGCCTTGTTGTCGTCACTGCCACACGCAGCGGTCGCCAGAACAAGGGCCAGAGCAGTCGCGGCGAGGCCGGCGCGGACGATCTTACGAGACATGACGATCTCTTTCCTGAGCTGAGGGAGTGTGAGCGGTGCCGCTCACATCTGCTCTTCGGTCCTGCTCAGGACCCGGATGGGTGTCAATTCGCAGCATCTTTCAAGACTTCTTCCCGAACCGCTCGTACGGCGTGCGCCAGCTGGTCGAGCGGGACCGATCCGATCGCCAACCGGAGTGCCTGCGGTACGACGGCCGTGGTCGCGAACGGTGCTGCCGTGGAGACCGCGACCCGGCGCCCGGCCAGTGCGGCCACGATGCGGTCGGGCCGGGTATTAGGTGGCAAGGGCAACCATCGGACGTACGACGACGAGTGCCCGATCGACGGCAGGTCGTCCAGCGCCGCCAAGGTGATCGCCTGCCGCTCCCGAGCGTCCGCACGCTTCTGGACCTCAAGCCGATCGACCGTGCCGTCCTCCAACCACCGGCACGCAATGGCCGCGGTCACGCCGGGCGTCTGCCAGGTCGTCGCCATGATCACGCGTTCGATCGACGGCACGAGTCCATCCGGCGCAACGACGTACCCGATCCGCAGTCCGGTCGCGACGCTCTTCGACAACCCCGACACATAGACCGTCAGTTCGGGCGCGAGCATCGCCAGCGGTGGCGGCGCTTCCTCGGCCAGATACGCGTACGACGCGTCCTCGATCACGGCCAACTCATAGCGCCGAGCGATTGCGACCAGTCGTTCGCGTGCTTCGCCGGGGAGCACCCAACCGAGTGGGTTGTGCAGCGTGGGCATCGCGTACAGACCGCGCACGCGTCGCCGCCGGCACAACTCGTCGAGCGCATCGAGATCGATCCCGCTCGTCGAAGCGGGCAGCGGCGCAAGCTCCAGCCCGAGCGTCCGGGCCAGCACGATGAACCCCGGATAGGAGATCGCATCGACCGCGATCACATCGCCCGGCTGGAACATCGCCATCGCCGAGACCGCCAGCCCGTGCTGAGCGCCGTTCACGATCAGGACCCGCTCCCGACCGACGGTCAGCCCACGCCGTCGTACATGCTGTGCCACCGCCTCCCGATCCTGCGCGCGCCCTCGATGCGGTTGGTACCGCAGCAGCGCATCGAGATCCCCGGCAGCGGCCAGCTCTCGCAACGCCTGCCGCAGCAGATCCGCCTGACCCGGCACGGAGGGGGAGTTGAAGCTCAGATCGATCGCATCGACAGCCACCGACCGTTGGTCGAACTCATCGACGGTCGCCAGATCACGTACGAACGTGCCCCGGCCCTGCTCATTGCTCACGAGACCCATCGCGGCCAACTCGGCGTACACGCGGGACGCGGTCACCAACGCGATCCCCTCGGCCGCGGCCAACTCCCGATGCGTGGGCAGCCGCGATCCGGCGGGCCGGCGTCCGCCGCGGATCTCGGCCGCCAGCGCGTCGACCAGTCCCTTGTACTTCGGTGTCCGCATCCCCGCATTGTATGCAGGACAATTTGTGGATCGTCATGGATCGACCGGCGTACCGTCCGAGCCATGCACACCGCGATCCTGACCTTCGACGGCTACAACGAACTCGACTCCCTGATCGCACTGGGCGTTCTGAACCGCGTCCCCGGCGCGCGCGTCTCGATCGCGAGCCCGACCCCACGGGTGACCTCGATGAACGGCGTCACGATCGAGGCCGCGATCAACCTCGAAGAAGCCTGTACGGCGGACGCCGTGATCATCGGGAGTGGTCGCAAGACCCGCGAGGTGGTCGAGGACCCGGAGATCATGGCCGTCCTGAAGGGGCTCGACCCTGAGCAACACCTGCTGGCCGCGCAGTGCTCCGGCGCGCTCGTCCTGGCCAAGCTCGGCCTGCTGGACGACGTACCGGCGTGTACCGACGTGACCACCAAGCCCTGGGTCGTCGCGGCAGGGGTTGAGGTTCTCAATCAGCCGTTCTTCGCGCGCGGCAACCTGGCGACCGCGGGCGGTTGTCTGGCATCGACCTATCTGGCCACCTGGACGATCGCCCGGCTCTACGGCCTGGAGGCGGCCACGGAAGCGATGGACTATGTGGCCCCGGTGGGCGAAAAGGACGACTACGTGATCAGGGCACTGCGGAACGTCACGCCGTACCTCGCCTGAGAAACTGAGGGCTTCGGCCCTTCTATCGGATTTGGCCTATCGGATCTTGACGGACTTACTTAACCCGATCAAGATTCCCATATCCTATCCGATCCGCCAGGCAGAAGGTCGCCGCTGATGACCAGATCCATACGCGCCAAGGCATTGCGAGGCGTGGTCGCCACGCTCGTCATCGCCGCACTCATTCCCACCGGTTCGGCGGCGATGTCGTCCGCGGCTCCGCTGCCAGGCCCCGGGGCGGTGCTCAAGGCCGCTTCGCAGCAGGGCGCCGTACCGCAGGCTCCGCTTCCGTCCAACGTCACGGTGGTTCCTGGTGGGCCGGCGGGCGCGCAGGCGGACAAGCCCTACATGGGCTGGAGCAGCTACAGCATGCAGGTGTACGCCGGGAACGGTGGCAGCTGGATCAACGAGAAGCAGATCAAGGCGCAGTCCGACGCGATGCACGCGAAGCTGCAGCCGTACGGCTACAACCGGATCAACATCGACGCCGCGTGGAACGACGGGATCGACGCCTACGGCCGCCCGACGCCGAGCGCGAAGAACTTCCCGAGCGGCTTCCAGACCCTGATCAAGTACATCCACCAGCAGGGCCAGAAGATCGGCATCTACGCGATCCCCGGCATCGGCCAGCAGGTGATCGACGCGAACCTGCCCGTGTACGGCGCGCCCGAGTGCAAGACCGGTGACCTGCCGGTCCGGCCGTTGCAGCAGGCCGACTACTGGGGGATCGGCTACAAGATCGACTTCTCCAAGCCCTGTGGACAGAAGTACATCGACTCGATCGCGGACCTGTTCGCCTCCTGGGGGATCGACTTCCTCAAGTTCGACAGCGTGACGCCGGGGTCGGGCGTCAGCAACCTCACGCTGGACGCGCGCGACGACGTCAAGGCCTGGTCGACCGCGCTCGCCAAGCACAAGATCTGGCTCGAGCTGTCCTGGGCGCTCGACATCAACTATGCCGACTACTGGAAGCAGTACGCGAACGGCTGGCGGATCGACTGGGACGTCGAGTGCTACTGCGAAGGCGTCGCGCTGACCGCCTGGCCGAACATCAGCCGGCTCTTCCCGAAGCTCGCCGACTGGTGGCGGCACGCCGGTCCCGGTGGCTGGAACGACCTCGACTCCCTCGACGTCGGTAACGGCCAGATGGACGGCATGACGAAGGACGAGCGCCGTACGGCGGCGACGCTGTGGGCCGTGTCGGCCGCCCCGATGTACACGGGCAACGACCTGACGCGCCTCGACCAGTACGGCCTCGACCTGCTGACCAACCGCGAAGTCATCGCGGTCAACCAGGCCGGCCGTCCGGCGCACCCGGTGGCCACCACGTCGAACCGGCAGGTCTGGTACGCGCTGAACGCCGACAACAGCTACACCGTGGCACTGTTCAACCTCGGTCAGACCGACGCGAACATGACCGCGACGTTCGCCGACCTCGGGCTGACCGGTTCCGCGAAGGTCCGGGACCTGTGGGCCAAGAAGGACCTCGGTACGTTCAACGGCAGCTTCACGGCGAACGACGTACCGATCCATGGCACGCGGCTGTTCAAGGTGACACCGCAGAAGAACTCCACGATCAAGGTGAACGACGACGACCTGCGCGTCTCGTACGACGGCGCCTGGCAGCGCAACGGCAACTACGAGGTGCCGGCCACCACCGAGCCGCTGAACGTCACCATCTCCGACTCGGCCGGTACCAGCGCCGCGGGTGCGGCCAACGCGGGCACTCGGACGCTCGAGGTCAACAACGACAACTCGCAGATCGTCTACACGGGTTCGTGGAGCCGCAGTTCGGGTCGCGGGCTCGGTGACTACCAGGACGACGTCCAGTACTCCGAGACCAACGGTGACTCGTTCTCCTACAGCTTCGTCGGGAACGGCGTCGACTACGTCACCGAGACACACAACTCGCAAGGCGAGGTGGACATCTACATCGACGGCCAGCTCAAGCAGACCGTCAACACCTACCAGGCCGACGGCCGTGGTGCGCAGCAGGTCGTCTACAGCATCTCCGACCTGCCGAACGGTGCCCACACCATCCGTGGCGTGAAGAAGAGCGGCCAGTTCATGCTGGTCGACAAGCTCAACATCCGGCAGGAAAGCCTGCTCAACCCCGACAAGGCCACCTTCAACAAGGCCGCGCCGGCCGACGTCAGCATCGAGATCAGCCGCGACCCGGGCGAACTCGCAGGCCTCGCCAACGGCGGCACCGACCTCGTCAAGGGGACCGACTACACCGTCACCGGCCGCACCGTCACCATCAAGAAGGAGTACCTCGCGAAGCAGGCCGTCGGCGCTCTCGCCCTCGACTTCCGCTTCCGCGGCGACTACCTGAACGACGTCCACGCCACCACGGCGAACGGCGCCTCAGCCTCCTTCACCTTTACCGGTACGTCGGTCGACTGGTCCACCGCCCTGGCCCCCGACCAAGGTGAAGCCGACGTCTACCTCGACGGGAAGGTCGTCCGCCGCGTCAACCTGCACAACGACGCCCGGGTCACCAACCGCCAGGTCTTCACCGCCACCAACCTGAGGAACGCCCAGCACACCCTCAAGATCGTGAAGGTCTCCGGCGAAGCCCTCCGCCACGACACCTTCACCTACACGATCAAGTAACCCCACCGGCGAACGCCGGGAACAGACCTCACGCTGCTCCCGGCGTTCGCCCGTTCACCGAGCTCAGCAACTCCCGGGTGTACGGGTGCTGAGGTTCTTCCAGCACGTCGGCGGCCGCGCCGTGCTCGACGATGCGGCCGCGGTACATGACCACGACGCGGGTGGCGACGTACCGGACGACGGCCAGGTTGTGGGAGATGAAGAGCATCGACAGGCCGAGCTGGGACTGGAGGTCGCGGATCAGGTTGAGGACGGTGCCTTGGACGGAGACGTCGAGGGCGGAGGTGATCTCGTCGGCGATGATCACCTCGGGGCGGGCGGCGAGGGCGCGCGCCAGGGCGACGCGTTGGCGTTGGCCGCCGGACAGTTGGGACGGGAACTGCTGGGCGCGGTTCGGGGCGAGGTCGACGAGTTCGAGCAGCCGCCGGGCCTCGGCGGCTCGGTCGGCGCGTGAGCTCGGCGGCAGCAGTTCCGCGATCGACTGGCCGATCGACATCCGTGGATTCAGCGACAGATAGGGATCCTGAAACACCATCTGCAACGGCCGTCGGCCCCGGGTCGGGACCGGTTGGCCGCCAACCGTGATGCGGCCGGACGTGACCGGGGTGAGTCCCACTGCAGCGCGTGCCAGCGTGGACTTGCCGGAACCGGACTCGCCGACCAGCCCGACGATCTCGCCGCCAGGCACGGTCAGGCTGACGTCGTCGACCGCGGTCAGGCTGTGTCGGCCGTGACCGTAGCGGATGGTGACACCGTCGAAGCTCAGCTCGGACATCAGGACCCCCGCGTCGTCAGAGCTAGGTCATTGGCATGCCAGCAGGCGACGCGTGCACCGTCGGACGACGTCACCAACTCCGGTTCGGTTTGGCGGCATCGATCGTCGGCGAGCGGGCAGCGCGGCGCGAACGCGCAGCCGGTCGGCAGATCACCCAGATCAGGCATCCGGCCCGGGATCACCGCGAGCGGTTCCGTCAACGACGTCTGCATAGTCGGTACGGCGGCCACCAGCGCTCGCGTGTAGGGGTGTCGCGCGTGTTCCAGGGTCGGTAGGTCCTCGACGATGCGGCCGGCGTACATGACCAGAACCCGGTCGCAGACCGCACTCACGACACTGACGTCGTGGCTGATCAGTAGCAGCGCTACCTCGTCAGCGAGCCTGATCTCCTCGAGCAGCTGCAGAATCTGTTGCTGCACAGTGACATCAAGGGCCGTGGTCGGTTCGTCGGCAATGATGAGCGCCGGGTTGCCCATCATCCCCATCCCGATCAGCGCGCGCTGCCGCATCCCGCCGGAGAACTCGTGCGGGTACTGACCCGCCCGCCGCTCCGGTTCGCGGATCCGTACCGACCGCAGTCGATCAACAGCCCGCCGGTACGCCGCTTTGCGCGTCAGCCCGTCATGTTCGCGAGCTCCCTCAGCCAGTTGCGCGCCCATCCGCCGTACCGGATTGAAGGCGGTCATCGGGTCCTGGAACACCATCGCCAACGAGGTCCCCAGCAGCCGCCGATGTGATCCCGTCAACAGATCCGTGCCGCGGAGCCGCAGCCGCGATGCCGACACCCGCACCGGCTCCTCGATCAGCTGGGCAATCGCCAGCGCAGTCAGCGACTTACCCGACCCGGACTCGCCTACCACCCCAACCGCCTCACCCCGCCGAATGCGCAGACTCACGTCCCGCACGGGCTGTAGGCCATTCGGAAGGGTGACAGACAACGAGCGGACATCGAGCACGTTCTCGGTATCAAGCTCCGGTACGTCGGGCGCCACCGGAACATTAGATGCCCGCAGCAACCTTCCCACCGGCGACGTCAGCCCGAACCCCTTGGCCACCGCCTCGCCGAACAAGTTGAACGCCAACCCCGCGATCACCACTGCGACACCTGGCGCCAGCGCGGCCGCCGGTGACACGTAGATACCGTCGAGCCCGTCACCGAGCAACCGACCCCAGTCGTACTGCGGCGCCTGGACACCGAGGCCGAGGAACGACAACCCGGCAAAGGCGAGCAGCGAACCACCAGCGCCGATCGTGGCGTTGACGACGAGCGGCTCCGCGATGTTGGGCAGCACGTGTCGCAGCAGCACCCGGAATCGCCCGACCCCGCCGGCCCGGGCCGCCGCGACGTAGTCCAGCGAGATCACCCCGGCCACCAGCGTCTGCGTCAACCGAGCGAACGACGGCGCACTGGCCAGCCCGATCGCCAGCACCGCACCGTGCGCACCGACACCGAAGACCACCGCGAAGAACAAAGCCAGCAACAACGCCGGAAAGGCGACCGCCACGTTGACGATCGCAACGACGAAGTGCCCCAACCGACGTCCGACCAGCGCCGGCAATGTTCCGAGTATGAGCCCGACCACCACTGCGATCAGCGTTGCCAGCAAGGCCAACTCAACCGAGAGCCGAGTAGCGACGAGGACGCGGAAGAACAGATCGCGCCCGAGATCATCAGTGCCGACCCAGTGCCGCGCCGAAGCGCCTTCCAGCATCGCGTTCGTGTCCACATGATCGGCTCGTCCCGACCAGAGGATCGGCGCGACCACCGCCAGCGCCAGCACCACCATCAACAGCAGCCCCGCACTCAGTCCCACGGGCGTCCGCAGTACCGACAGCCATCTCTTCTTCATCAGCTCTCCCGGATGGCAGATCGCGGGTCGAGGACCGCCAGCGCGACGTCGACGACGAGATTCACGAGCAGTACGCCGACGCCGTACACGAGCACGATCGCCTGGACGACCGGATAGTCGCGGGCCAGGATGGAGCTGATCATCGTGGTCCCGAGCCCCGGCCAGGCGAACACGTTCTCGACGAGGACCGTCCCCGCCACCATCACGCTCAGCAGCAACCCACCGAGCGTGAGTGTCGCCGTCAACGTGTTCGGCAACGCGTGCTTGAAGTACACGGCTCCGGCTCGAAGCCGCTTGGCCCGAGCCGTCCGCACATAATCCGCCGACAGCACGTTCAACATCTCGACCCGCACGATGCGACTCAGTACGGCGGCCGGCCCGATCGCGAGCGCGACCACCGGCAGCACGTACGACGCTGGTCCCGACCGGCCCGCCACTGGCAGCCAACCGAGCTTCACCCCGAACACGTAGACGAGCCCAACCGCGAGCAGGAACTCCGGAATCACACCCAGTACGACGCTTGTCCCGGTGAAGGCCAGTTCGGCCCGGCGAGCACGTCCGCCGCGAGTCAGTACGCCCATGAACACCCCGAGCGGGATGGAGACCGCAACCGCGAGCAGGAACGCCAGCACCGCCAAGGTCGCGGTCGTCGGCAGCCGCTGCTCGATCACTTGGGATACGGGAAGGTTCGAGGTCAACGCCGTACCGAGGTCCCCGGTGAGCACCCCGTGCAGGTAGTGCCCGTACTGCACCCACAGCGGGTCGTTCAGTCCGAGCGCCTCCCGCTTCGCGGCGACCACCTCGGCCGTGGCGGTCGGCCCGAGCACGGTACGCACGGGATCGCCAGGCACGAGATGGATCATCAGGAACGCCGCCGTGATCAGCACCCAGACCGAGACCACGATCCGGCCCAGCCGGCGGGCCGCGAACCGCACCCACGGGCTGTCGAGCACCGGCACGGCTTCGACGGTCGTCATGTCAGCCGGCCAGCATCCGGATACTCGTCGGCACCAGGCCGCCGAGGTTCTCGAAGCGAGCACCCTTGCCGAAGATCTGGAGGACGTCGTTCGCGAACGGGACCACGTCGACATCGCCGACCAGCTCGGCCTCGGCCTTCAACCAGGACTCGCAGCTGTCCGCGCCTTGAAGCTTCGCCGCCGCGGCCACGCCCTCGCCGTACGACGCGTTCTCGATGTGCGCGAAGTTCGTCCCGTTCGGTGGGACCGGTCCGGACACGAACGGCACCAGTTGGTCGGGCGAGCTTGCACCGACGCCGACCCATGCGATGTCCCAGTCACCGGTGCCGAACAGCGAACCGTTGATCGCGGTCGTGTCCTGCGGCTTCGACGTGACCTTCACGCCCAGCTCGGTCCAGGCCTTGCTCGCGAGCTCAGCCGCCGCCGAGATCCCAGTGCCGAAGGCCGTGTTGAACGACAAGGTCAACGCGAGTGGCTTGGCATCCTTGGACCGGACGCCGTTTGCTCCGGCAACCCAGCCCGCCTTGTCCAGCAGCTGTTTCGCCTTCTCCAGATCGTGCTTCGGAAGGGCAGCGGTGACCGAGTCACCCTGACACGCCAGCGGTACGACGGCCGAGAGCGTGGTCGGCGCCGTACCGGCTCCGGAGGTGAGGACCTTGGCCAGTTGCGGTAGATCGACAGCGCTGGTGAGGGCTTCACGTACTAATTGATCGGCGGCCGGGCGACCGGCCGCCTGGTTGAACCACATCTCGCCGACGAGCAACGGCATCTTCGCGGTGAACAGGTTCTGCAGCCGTTTGGCATCCGGTCCGATCACCGCGGCCGCATTCAGTCCGCCGGAGAGCAGCAGGTTCGCGGCCGTGGTCGGGTTCGGGACCACCTTGGCGACAACCTTCTGCGGCAACCCCTGCGTCGTCGTACTGAGGCCGTTCGGTCCCCAGGTGTAGCCGTCGCGTTTGGTGAACGTGTATTGGTCGTTCGCCGCTACCGAGGTCAACGTATAGGGGCCGGTGCCAACCATTCCCTGCGCCAGCGCCTTGCGATCCTGCAGGCCCTTGCCGCAGATCATCGAGAGCTTCGCCAAGCCGTTGAGGACGAACGAACCGACGCGCGGGGCTGTCATCGTCACGGTGCCCGCCGCATCGTCCGCGGTCGCCTTCGTGCCGGCCGGGAGGTAGACGCCGAGCAGCGGACTCTTGTTCTTCGGCTCCGCGACCCAGGCCAGGTTCGAGACCACGTTCGCCGCAGTGAACGGCGTACCGTCCGAGCAGGTCACGCCCTTCTTCAGCGTCAGCTCGACCTGGTTGCCGTCCACTGCCCAAGCAGTCGCGAGACCGGGCAGAATCTTGCCGTCGGCATCGATGTGGACCAGCGGGTCGTAGCCGAACCGGCCGAGCTGCTGGACCCAGCTGTTCGCCCCGGACTGCGGGTCGAGGTTGCCGGGATCGGAGTCGATGCCGAACGTGAACGTCGCACCGTCGACCACCGCTTGGTCCTCGGCCGCGGGACTCGCGCCGCCGCAGCCCGAGGCGACCAGCACCGCTGCGCAGACGGCAGCGGGTGCAGCAATTCTCTTCATGGTTTCTCCGTAGCGTTACTGACTCCAGCAGGGTGGATGTACGTCGTCCCACAGGGCGGCACTCTCGAGCTGCGCGGCCAGCGCGAGCAACTCGAGGTCGTGGCGAGGACGTCCGACGAGCTGCACGCCGTAGGGCAGCCCTTCGTGGTCGAGATGTGACGGCAGGGCGACCGCCGGCTGACCGGTCAGGTTGGCCCACGGGGTGTAGACCGACCACTCCAGCATCAGATCGATGATTCCTTCGACCCCGGCGGTCTCGAAGTGCCCGCGCGGGACCGGAGGGCCGCTCGTGACCGGCGTCAGGACGACGTCGGCGTCGGTGGCCAGGAACGCGCTGGCGAACCGAACCTGGATCGCCTGTGCGGTCAGGACATCCGCACCGGAGAGCTCGGCGCCGATCTCGTTCAGATACTTCGTGTACGGCGTGAGCAGGGCCGCGCGCTCGTCGGGGACCATCGACTCCACGACCAGGTCGACAAGGTAGCCGAAGTGCGTCCGCATGGCCCGCCGTACGGCGTCGTCCCAGCGTGCCGGGATCGGGACCTCACGGACCTCGTGCCCCAGCGCCTGAAGCAGCTTGGCCGTCCGCTCGACCGCATGGACCACCTCGGGATGTGGGTCGACGTCCAGTCCGGTCTCGGTCCACACGGCTATCCGCAAGGGACGGGGCGGTTGACCGATGGCGTTGGTGAACGTGCGATCCGGCCGCCAGCCGTTGAGGTCGCCGGTCCACGGCTGGGCCATCACGTCCAGCAGGAGCGCCGCGTCGGCAACCGTCCGCGCGATCGGTCCCTCGATGGATGCGGGGAAGAAGGAGCTGGCCGGCACCGCAGGGGTGACCAGACCGATGCTCGGCTTCACACCGACCAGATGGCACGTCGCTGCTGGGGTGCGGATCGAGCCGGCGCCGTCACTGGCGTGCGCGACCGGCAGGAGACCGGCCGCAACGGCCGCGGCCGCGCCACCACTCGATCCGCTCGCGTACCGCGTCACGTCGTACGGCGTGACCGAGGGTCGCGTGGTCACCGCGTTCTCGGTGTAGCAGGTGGCGCCGAACTCAGGCGTGTTCGTCTTGCCGACCAGTACGGCGCCCGCCTGTCGAAGCAGTCCGGTCGTCCAGCCGTCGGCGTCCGGGACGGTGTCGCTGAGTGCTGCCGAGCCGAAGGTGGTGCGCACGCCAGCGGTGGGGAAGAGGTCTTTGATGCCCAACGGCAGTCCGAGCAGCGGCTGGTGTTCGCCGGCCGCGATCCGCTCGTCGGCCCGCCGTGCCTCGTCGATCGCGAGCTCCGCGGTGACGGTGACGAAAGCGCCGAGCGTGTCGTCGTACTTCGCGATCCGCTCCAGATAGTGCGTCGTCAGCTCCAGTGAGCTCAGCTCACCGGAGCGTAGCGCCGCGAGTTGCGCCGTCGCCGACAGCTCGTGCACCCTGCTCACCTCATTTCGCTACGCTGTGCAGTTTAAGTAACGTAGAGCTGTCCGCCGCAGGATGCAAGGGATCGACGCAGATCGGCGCTCGGGTCAGCTGCGACCGGCGGTCAGGATCTCGAGGATCGCGGCGTGGGTCGCGGCCGGATTCTCCTGCGGGACAAGGTGTCCGGCGCCTTCGACGACCTCGACCCGGCCGTTCGGGACCGCCGCCATCAGCGATTCGGCAGCCTGATTGAAGGCCGGGCGACGCTCCTTCGTGCCGCGGTCGACCCGCCCGGCCTGCAGGCAGATCGTGGGCACATCCGGCGTCCCGGCTGCTTGCAACCTGCGCATCGTCTTCAGGGCGGGAACGACCTGATGGGCCTCGCGGCGACCGGCCCGCATCGCCCGCGCGCTCGCGTAGTCGCGGATCATGATCTCGCGATCAGCGTCGCTGAAGTCGGGCGACCAGTGCGGGATCGTCTGCTTCACGATCAGTCGCTTGCCGCCAATGCGGGTGAGAAACTCCATCACCGCAAAGGATCGTGACAGCAGCTTCGCGTCGCTCTCGGGCATGACCTCGACGAGCGTCGCATCGATGAACACCAGGCCGGCGACCCGCTCTGGAGAGCGCTCAGCGAACAGCCGCAGGATCGGCCCGCCCCAGCTGTGCCCGACGAGGATCACCGGCTCGGACTCACCGAGAGCGTCCAGTAGGGCAGTGAGGTCGTCCGCGAGACGCTCCAGCGTTCGATCGGCCAGGTCGACGTCACTTCCGCCGTACCCGGCGCGGTCGTAGGACAGCGTGCGTGCGTGAGCGCTGAGTTCGCGCTGGGTGTGAATCCAGCTGGCGGCCGGGGCGCTCATGCCGGCCTCGAAGACGACGAGTGGGCCGGGGCCCGCTCCGGCCGCGATCGTGCGTAACCGCCGGCCGTCGCGCAGGACGACGTACGACTCAGTCAGTCCTTCGCCTGGGTAGAGCTCCATGGATATTCACCGTTTCACTGAGGACCCCGCGGTCAGAACCTGATGGACGACGGCGGCGAGGGTGTCGAGGAACTCCGGGCTGAGCGATTGCCGGCCCGCGATCCGCCGGTGCATCAGCGGTCCCTCGATGAGATCCCCGACCAGGCCGCGGTCGGTGGTGGCGGCGATCTCGCCGCGCGCGATGGCCCGGTCGAGGGCGTTCCGCAAGGCGTCGCCACGGCCTTCGGCCATCCGCCGGAACGCCAGCTCCGCGTCGGCATCGTGCTGCAGATCGGCGGACAGGGCAACGACTCCGTCGATCCACGGCGCCGACCAGGACTCCGCGAAAGCGGCCAGAATCGACCGGAGGTCGCTCTGCAGTGAGCCGGTGTCGCGTGTGACGATCGGCGGCAGATGCTCGCTCAGGGTGTCGACCACCAGCTGGGCCTTGCTCGACCAGCGCCGATAGACGTCCGTGCGATGAGCCCCGGCGTGGTTGGCCACCTCGGCCAGCGTCAACGCGTCGTACCCGCGCTCGGTCAGCAACTCCCAGGTTGCCTGGAGCAAACGCTTCTCGAGTTCGGGGTTCCGGGGACGACCAGCCACAGTTACACTCCATTGCGCTACGCGGTGCAGTGCAATCACTCTAAAGCCTTCCCGACTCTTTCACCAGGGGGTGTCCGATGTATCTGACCCAAGGTCTGCATCGCGCTGTGCAGCAGCAACCGGACGCAGTGACGACGATCTGTGCCGACCGCCGGCGGACGTTCCGCGAGGTGGCCGAGCGGGTCGCGCGCCTGGCCGGAGCGCTGCAGGGGCTGGGCGTCGGTCCGGGGGACCGCGTCGGCATCCTCGCGCTCAACTCCGACCGGTACGCCGAATACCTGCTGGCGGTGCCGTGGGCGAACGCCGTACTGAATCCGGTCAACATCCGCTGGAGCCCGGCGGAGATCGCCTACTCGCTCGCGGATTGCGACACTCGCGTGCTCTTCGTCGACGACGCGTTCGTGGCGATGGTCCCTGATCTTCCGGGGCTGGCGACCGTGATCTACCTCGGTGACGGCGAGACGCCGGACGGGATGCTGAGCTACGAGGCGCTGATCGCGGGCGCACAACCCGTCTCGGACGCCTGTCGCGGAGGCGACAAGTTGGCCGGTATCTTCTACACCGGCGGTACGACGGGCTTCCCCAAGGGCGTCATGCTCACCCACACCAACCTCGCCACTTCGTGGCTCGGCTCATCCGCGACCGGCTGCATGCCCACCAAGGATTCGTGGGCTCTCCACTGCGCGCCGATGTTTCACCTGGCCGCGCTGGCGGTCTGGGGCGCGGCGCTCCTGGCCGGTGGTCGGCACGTTTATGTGCCGAGCTTCAAGCCGCAACTCGTCTTCGAGGCAATTGCGACCCACGGAGTCACCGACGTACTGGTGGTGCCGACGATGATCCAGCTCCTCGTGGACGATCCCACCATCGGCGACTACGACCTCACCAGCCTGCACGCCATCCTGTACGGCGCTTCACCGATCCCGGCCGCCGTACTGGAGCGAGCGATGAAGGCGCTGCCTGGCGTCACATTCACCCAGGCCTACGGCCTGACGGAGACTGCGCCCATCGTCACGCTGCTGACCCCGACGGACCATCAGAACGGTCTCCTGCGTTCGGCCGGTCAAGCCGCCCCGCACTCCGAGCTGCGCATCATCGATGCCACCGGCAACCAGGTGCCTGCGGCAACCATCGGTGAGATCACCGTCCGCGGTGACCACATCATGGTCGGCTACTGGGACAAGCCGGCCGAGACCGCCGCCGCTCTCCATGACGGTTGGCTACACACCGGCGACGCCGGCTATCTCGACGACCAGGGCTACCTGTACGTCGTCGACCGGCTCAAGGACATGATCGTCACCGGCGGCGAGAACGTGTACTCCGCCGAAGTCGAGAACGCGGTCGCCCGGCACCCCGCCGTCGCCCAGTGCGCGGTGATCGGCGTCCCCGATCCCGACTGGGGTGAGCGCGTGCACGCTGTCGTCGTACCGCATCCCGGCGAGGCTCCGACCCTCGCCGAGCTGCGCGACCACACCAAGACCCTGATCGCCGGCTACAAGGCTCCGCGCAGCCTCGAACTCGTCGAAGCCCTGCCGATCTCGGGAACCGGCAAGGTCCTCAAGCGCGATCTTCGCCGACCCCACTGGGCCGACGAAGGCCGCCAGGTGCACTGATCACCGCCAGTCGAACATCTTCTGGCAGGTGGCCGGGGTCGGGTTCTTCACGCCGTTGATGACCAAGACCTCGGTCACGGCCGGGTTGCTGTAGCACTTCGCGACCTGCGGACCGTTCTTCGCGGAGTCGTAGACCAGCTTGGCGCCGTCGTACCCGCGGATCGTCCAGCCCGGCGCCACGCCGATCAGGCCGTTGTCAGGCCGCACCGGCTGGCCCTTGCTGTCCCGCCTGAGCTTGGCGTCCTCCATCGGCGCGAACCAGAAGCCGTCCTTGAGGACTGCCTCGACCACAGCTTCGCCGGTGTGCTGCACCGTCACGCGGGTGATCGACGGGATGTACATGCCGCTGCTGACGCCGCGCTGGTCGACCGGCGCGAACAGATACGGGACATCCTTGCCGGCTGGCGACACGGCAGGTCCGAAGCCGGAGTCGCCGACCACGGATCCGCGTCCGTCGCGGGCGCAGATCCAGTAGTCCATCCCCTTGCGAGCGACCAGCCAGCCTTTGGCCAGGCTCGGTCGTGCGGTCTCGACATACTCGAAGGCCTCGATGACCTCGTAGCTTGCGAACGAGTCCGACGAGTACTGCGTGAAGGTGATGCACGCGCTCCGGAAGGCGGCGGTCTGGGCGGCGCTGAGCTGACGAGTCTTGGCCGGTTGCGCTGGCGGTTTCTTGCTCGCCGCAACCTTTGGCTGGGTGGCAGCCGGGGCGGGCTCGTCCTTGTCCCGCAAAGCCGGTACGGCGACCGCCAGGCCGGCGACCACGGCGAGCACTGCCGCGGCTGCGAGGAGCGGTACGGCGAGCCGCCGGCGAGGCGTCTCGGCCTCGTGGTCGACGATGGCGACCAGTTCGTCGCGCTGGCGGTTGCGTACGGTGCCGGGAAGGTCGTGGTCCGGCGGGGGAGTGATGCTGTCGGTCATGATGAGGTCTCCACGAAAGTGTCGGTGATGCCCAGCTCGCGCAGGTGTTTCCGGGCTCGGGAGAGCCGGGACTTGACCGTGCCGAGGGGGATGTCGAGCGCGATCGCCGCTGCTTGCTGGTCGAGTCCCGACCAGACACACAGTTCGACGATCTCTCGCTCCTGACGCGGCAGCCGAGCCAACGCCGTACGGGCCCGTGCGAGATGGTGGTCGCTGTCCAGCCGGCCGACGACGTCATCGGCATGGTCCCGCTGGTGATCAGCCAGCAGGTGTGCAGCCGCCAGCGCGCGCCGATAGCGGAGTTTGGCCCGCCACTCGTTACGCACTGTGTAGTCGGCTGCGCGCAGTAGCCAGGGCAGTGCCGACTCGCGGTCCAGTACGACGTCCGCGCGCCGGCGCCAGGCGTGCAGGAAGACCGCCGAGGTCAGGTCCTCGGCATCACTCCACGACGCGGTGCGCCGGTACAGAAAGTTGTAGATCGCGCGTGCATGCCGGTCGTACAGCTGCCCGAAGGCCTCCGAACTCCCGGCCGCGGCCCGCTCCCACAACTCCCGGTCGCTCGCCGTCATGATCAGTCCATCCTGCCTGCCCATGCCCCCTCTGTGTCGAGATTCGCGACCAGGTTCCCGATCCGGGGGCGAAACTTTGAAAGAATCGACGACGTGCCGGACAGGGGGAGATGTGACTTCCCTGCGTGAGGCCCGCTTCGAGGCGCTGGTGCGTGCGGTCGGTGAGCCGCTGCACCGCTATCTGGTACGACGGGCCGACCCGGCCGCGGTCGACGACGTACTGGCCGAGACCATGCTCGTCCTCTGGCGACGGATCGACGACGTACCGCAGCTGGAGGAAGTACTGCCGTGGTGTTACGGCGTCGCCCGCGGCTGCCTCGCGAACGCTCGCCGGGCCGAGCAGCGGCGGCTGCGACTGGTCGACAAACTGGCGCGGACACCATCGGCCTCCGCGCCCGCCGAACACGACCAGCTGTACGACGCCTTGCGCACCCTCGGTGAGCTCGATCGCGAGGTCGTGCAGTTGTGGGCATGGGAGGGCCTGGCGCCGCAGGGGATCGCCGAGGTGACCGGCCTGACCGCGAACGCGGTGAGCATCCGGTTGCATCGGGCAAAGAAAAAACTCGCCGCCGAGCTGGACCGAAAGAACGGCGGCACGGCCGGACAGGAACAGGTCAAGAGAGGGAGTGAACTGTGAACGACGACGAACTGCTGGCCCGGCTGCAGGCCGCCGACCCGGCATCGCGTGCTCCCCGACCCGACCTCGATCGCCTCCTGGAGACCACGATGACCGCCGATACCGAAACCCGGCCCACCACGACCACCCGCCGCCGCTGGATCCCGGCCGCCGCCGCGGTCGCTCTGATCGCGGCCGCCGGCCTCGTCTGGGGCCTGGCGCCGAGCGACAACCCGCCGACCGCCGCGACGCCTCCTGCCCCGGCGGTGAAACTGACCATGGCCGGCGGCGCGAACGGCAAGTGCCGCGCCCCGGAGGTTGCCGACTTCAAGGAACTGCCGATCGCCTTCGAAGGCCAGGTCACCGCCATCAAGGGTGACCTGATCACGCTGCAGGTGGCCCACTGGTACCGCGGTGGCCCCGGCGAAACCGTCGAGGTCCAATCGATGCCCGAAGACGTCGCCACCCTCCTCGGTGTCGACTTCACGATCGGCGACAGCTATCTCGTCTCCGCGAGCAACGGCCAGGTCAGCACCTGCGGCCACAGTGGCCCCAGCGACCCCGACCTCCGGCACCTCTACGAACAGGCCTACTGAGTCCTGGGGCCGTGCCGGCAGCGATTGTCACCGGTAGAGGGCGAGGGCGCCGACCAGGGAGTCGATCGCCTTCTTCGGTCCGTGCAGACCGAGGCCGAGGTAGGTGATGTCCTCAGGCTTGGTGCCAGCGAGGGTGTCGGCCATCTGCTCGTAGGTGCGTGCCTGCTGGGCGACCTGGTGCATCTCGTGGACGGCGACGTCGGGGCGCGCGGCGGCCTGGTCGCGTAGCTCGTGCAGTCGCTCGCCGGATGCCCGCAGTACCGGGATCGGCTGGGTGCACATACCGGCATGTTTGTTGCCCGAGGCATCGACTGTGTCCGGGCCGACGATCTCGTCGTTCGCCCGGCCGAGGGCCACGCCGAGCAGTGCGGCAGTGTTCAGGGCGACCCCGACCGGGGTGTCGGTCGAGATCACCACGACCAGCTTCTCTGTCATGGCGGCAAACTAGTCGTTCGTCCGGTCGATTTCATGGGGAACCGAACATCGTTCGGTGAATCTGCGAAACTACTGTCCATGGACGAACTTGATACGGCGCTCCTCGAACTGCTGCAGGAAGACGCGCGCCGAACGAACCGCGATCTCGCCGCCGCCCTCGGCATCGCTCCGTCGACCTGTCTCGAGCGCGTCCGGTCGCTCCGCGATCGCGGCGTCATCAGCGGCTACCACGCCGCCGTCGACCTGAAGGCCATCGACCGCGCCACCCAGGCGATCATCTCGATCAAGCTGCGGCCGCAGGCGATGGCCGTCGCCACCGCCTTCCAGGACTACGTGATGCAACTCCCGCAGACGCTGGCCATGTTCATGGTCTCCGGCGCCTCCGACTTCCTGGCCCACGTGGCGGTCAAGGACACCGAGGCCCTTCGTGACCTGGTCCTCAACCTGGCGAAACGCCAGGAGATCGCCGACATCCGCAGCTCGATCGTCTTCGATCACCACCACCGCACCACGGTCCTACCCCTGTAGGCGGTCCAGAACCAGGCGGTGCAGGGCCGGATCACCCGCGCCCAGCTCTACGCCGACACGGCCGTCGCTACCCGGTCCAGAACGCCGTGATCCTGGCGGCTTCGGTTTCCCACTGACGGCGGCCGAGCTCGAAGGCGGGAGCCTCGAGTTCGGGATCGAGAAGGCCGCGGCCGCCGCCGGTGAGCTCGACGAATTCGTTGCTGGGGGCCACCACCTCGACGGTGCCGCCCAGCCGTCGGAACGCCTCGATCTCGGCCGCGAGCGCACCCTCGCGCACCGGGTGACAGCTGATGATCAGTACGCGATCAGCCCCGGCGACCGCGTCGACGTTCAACGAGCTTCGGACGCCGCCGTCCATGAACCGGTCCGCCCCGATCGTGATCGGTGGCCAGACGCCCGGGAGCGCCGAACTGGCAGCCAACGCCTCCTGCAGTGACGCCCCGGAGTCCGAGTCCAGCAGGACGAGTTTGCCGGTGGTCACACTGACCGCCGTCGCCGCGAATCGCGGCGGCCACGCAACCCCATGCATCGGTACGACGTTGGGCCGGCCCAACGCTGTCGCCTCGTCAGGCGTCTCGGCGGCCAGGGCGGCGCTGCCAATCAGACGGCGCACCTCGTCGGGGTCGGCCGCGGTCGCAGCCTCGGCGATCATCGCCATCAGCTTCGGATCGGGTCGCGGTGATCCAGCGGCCGGCTTGGAGCGGGGGAGTGTGGTCAGCAGGTCGCGACCGAGCGCGATCTCGGCGCCGACGATGGCACCGGCCGACGTACCGACGATGTTGTTCGCCGAACGGAGGTCAAGCCCACTACCGGTCGCGCTCGCAACGAGTCCCGTCTGCCAGGCACGGCCGACCGGACCTCCACCACCCAGAACCAGACCGCGAGTTTCCGTCACGGCTCGATTGTCACCCATCTGGCCAGCCGAGTCGCGAAAGGACCAGGCGGTGCAGGGCTTCCAGGAGTTTGCGGTCGTCCTCGACGTGCGCTGTCACGGTGATGGCGGCACGGGCCGAAGGGCTGATCAACGCGTACTGGCCGTAGCGGCCGTCCATTCGGTAGGTGTCGCCTTCGTCGATCCAGACGCCGAGTCCGTAGCCGTGTGTCCAGCGGCCGCCGTAGTCGAGGTCGCTGGTGTCCACGCGGTCGGCGGCCATCCGCCGTACATAGTCTGCGGGGACGAGTTGGCGGCCGTTCCATTCGCCGTTCTGCAGTAGGAGTTGGGCGAAGCGCGCGAGCTCGTGGGTCCGCAGGAAAAGGTCGCTCTCGGCGAACGGGTATCCGTTCGGGCAGGTGTGCCAGGCCGGGTTGTGCAGGTCGAGCGGTGCGAACAGCCGGGGCATCAAATAGGCGCGCACATCGGCGCCGGTGACGCGGGCGATGACACGACCCACGGCGTACGGACCCGATCCCGTGTAGGAGAACGCCGTACCAGGAGCTGCGCTCAGCGGGGCGGCCACGATCTCGTGCAGCAGGTCAGCCGCTTCGATCCGCACATCGGCGTACCACTCGTGACTCGTCCCGCTCGTCATCGTGGTCAGCTCGCGCAACGTCACGCCCTCGACCCCGTCCGCCGCGATCGTCCGCAACTCGGGGAAGTGATCCAGTAGCCGATCATCGAGGCTCAACCGCCCCTCGGCCTCGGCCATCCCCAACGCGACCGACGTGAACGTCTTCGAGACCGAGTACAGATTCACCCGGTCGTCGGACCGCGTCCGCGCCTCGATCAGCGGCGAACCGTCCCGATGAACACAGATGCCGTACAGACCCAGCTCTTCGTCACGGTTCGCCTGCAGAAAGTCGTCCAGAAGTTCGGCGGTCACGTCCGCATCCTAGGCCCGGATGGGCAGTAACAACGCACCAGCCCATCGGTTTCGTTGCATGGATCGCAGGTTGCTGCAGATAAAATTCGGCGCATTGACGGGGCCCTTGCCGGCCGGGTCTGCTGTGGTTCCGATTGACCCCGGAAAAGGAGCACCGAACAATGCGCGTGCGTCAATTCAGCACCGGAATCCTTGCGGCCACAGCGTGTATCGCGATGGCCGGCGTGACCACGACGGCCACTGCGGCCGCGCCCCAGCCGTTGTCGGCGAAAGCACCGACCGCGTACCAGAAGGTGCTGATTCGCAACGTGAACAGTGACAAATGCGCGTCGATTCCGGCGGGGACGACCACTCCGAAGACGCAAGTCGTCCAGTGGACGTGCGGCCCGTTCAACCCGGACGACCCGGCGAACCCGTACAACCCGGCCAAGATGTGGTACCTGGTGCCATTCGCCGACGGCAGTTACGCATTCCAGAACGTGAAGACCGGCCAATGCCTGACGACGACGGGGAGCAGCCCGGCGAAGGTCTGGCAGTACACCTGCGTCTCCGGTACCAACCAGCGCTGGACCTACTACATCACCGGCAGCAAGCGGATCTGGAGCCACAGCAGCGGTGACTGCCTGGCCGTCCCTGGAGCGCGGACCGACGACGGGGTCGGCCTGATCAATTACACCTGCGGTGACGGCGACGAACAGAAGTGGAAGATCTCGTACCTCGACTGATCCCGAGGCGGACGACGGGGCGTGACGATGTGTGTGACTTGGGTTAGCGCGTTGCTCGCCTGGTGAGGTTGCGCGGTGTGACTCTCGCGCGGTGGGGGCTGGAGGTGGTACTACGTGCAGATGAAGTTGTCCTCAGCCCCCATCCTCTCGGCCGCCGCGGAGCCGCTGTATCGGGCCGCGGTCGTGAGTGGGAGAACGAGCCTGGAGGAGTTGGCCGAGCACGCCGGTATCGACCGCACGGTCGCGGCGCACGAGGTTGAGGTGCTGGCTGCCATCGGTCTGCTCGATGTGCGGGACGGGGGGATCGAAGCGGTGGCTCCCCGGATGCCGTTGGAGCAGGTGGCCGCCGAGCATGCGAAGGCTGCTGATGCCGCTCGCGGGCTCGCCGCGTCCTTCGCCGAGATCTGGAGTGAGGCCGGCGACCGGCTGAACTTCGTCGAGGTGATCGCCGACGAGGCGCGGATCAACGCCGTCGAGGCCAAGCTGATGGATGACACGGCCTCGACCGTCGACGGTCTGTGTATCGGTCCGGTGTCGCCGCGGAAACTGCAACCCGGGATGACGATCCCGCGGCCCAGGGTGGCGGTCGGGTTCCTCGAGGCGATGGAACGCGGCGTCCGGGCGCGCGGGCTGTACGGCGTGACGGTGCTCGAGGACTTCGAAGGGCTTGCCGCCGTCCACCAGTGCATCGCAGCCGGCGAGCAGGCGCGCGTCTTCGCGCAGGTGCCGCTGAACCTGATGCTGTTCGACGACAAGCGTGCCTTCATCACGGTTCCGGGCCAGAAAGGTGCCCGGCGGTCAGCAATCGTCGTTCATGAGTCCGGCCTCCTCGACTCTTTGGTCAGCCTCTTCGACGTCTTCTGGCAGATGGGTGTTCCGTTGTCGGCGGAGTCCCAGGTGGTTGACGCGCTGGACCGCCCGGGCCCCGAGGAGCAGCAGTTGCTGTCCTACTTGGCCGCCGGCCTCACCGATGAGGCGATCGCCCGCGACCTGGGTGTGAGCGCCCGCACCGTCGGCCGGCGGATCGCCCGGCTCGAAGAGGTGCTCGGCGCTCACAGCCGATTTCAGTTGGCAGTCCAGGCGAGCCGCCGGGACTGGATCTGAGTAGCCACAGTGGCACCTCGTCGAGCCCCGTGGGATCGAGGAGGTGCCACTGCCGCGATCACTCGGACACGGTGGCCGTGAAGGCGCCGGATCCGGAATCGGCCTTCACTACGAGGCGGTAGGTGCCCGCCGTGTTGTTGTAGCTGAACGACTCGTCCGGGTTCGGGGTGATGCCTTGGGCAACGGTCACCCAGGAGAATCCGGACTGCTTCTGCAGGTAGACGTCGAAGTCGGCGCCGGTCGGCCCGTCGAGGCAGACCTTCAGCTGACCTGCGTCGCTGTCACTGAAGGCGGCGAACGTCTTGCTGCCACCAGCAGACAGCGTGCCGCTGTACTTGAGGTCGCCGGTGCAAGTTCCACCGCCGCCGGGGCTGGAGACGACCCACGAGAACGACGCGCTGGCCGTCTTGCCCGCGGCGTCAGTGACCTTCGCCGCCACCGTGGAGGTGGCTGCGGTGGTCGGAGTGCCGGAGATCAGACCGGTCGACGCGTTGAGCGTGAGACCCGCCGGGAGACCCGTCGCCGACCACGAGTACGGCGTCGTACCGCCGGTTGCTGCGAGCTGCAGCGTGTCCGCGGTTCCTGCGGTGCTCGTCTGCGAGCCCGGGTTGGTGACCGTCGGCGTACCGGGGTCGGGGTTACCCGTGCCACAGGTCTCGGTCGTCGCCGCGACGGCGATGGCCGTGAACGCCTTCTCGACCGCTGCGCACTCTGCCGACCCCTGGCCGTACAGGTCCTTGGCGGACTTGATCGCACCGGTCCGGGCGTTGCTGTACTTGCTCGACGACGTGAGGTACGTCGCCAGCGTGCGGTACCAGATCTTCTCGGCCTTCGCGTGGCCGATGCCGGTGACGGCCGCGGCGCCGCTACACGTCGGGGAGTTGTAGCTGACCCCGTTGACCGTCTTGGCGCCCGAGCCCTCGGAGAGCATGTAGTACCAGTGGTTCAGCGGGCCCGAGGAGTAGTGCGGGTCGAGGTTGCCGAGCGTCGAGGACCAGCAGTCCTTCGACGCGCCGTCCTTGCTCGGCTTGTCCATGTAGCGCAGCGGCGCGCCGTCGCCACGGATGTTGATCAGCTCGCCGATGAAGTAGTCCGGTACATCCTTGGGGTTGTTCACGTAGAACTCGACCGCCGTACCGAAGATGTCGGAGTTGGCCTCGTTCAGGCCGCCGGCCTCACCGGTGTACACGAGTCCCGCGGTGTTCTCGGTGACACCGTGGCTCATCTCGTGTGCGGCGACGTCGAGCTCGGTGAGCGGGGCGGCGTTGTTCGCGCCGTCGCCGTACGACATCTGGGTGCCGTCCCAGAAGGCGTTCACCATCGCGTTGGCGAAGTGAACCCGCGAGCGGGCGCCGCGGCCGTCGTTCCAGATGCCGTTCCGGCCGAGCTGGGTCTTGTAGTAGTCGAACGTCTTCTGCGCGCCGTAGAGCGCGTCGACAGCAGCGGACGCACGGTCGGAGTTGGTTCCGGTGCCCCACTTGTCGTCGGAATCGGTGAAGATGTCGCCGTCCGGGCCCTCGCCCGTGTTGGGGTCGCCCTGGTTGTGCACGTCGGTAGCGGTGTTGCCCGTCGCGTCCCGCATCTCGTAACCACCACCGGACTTGGCGGAGGTGGCGATGCTGACGTTGCCGGAGAAGAGCCCGTCGCCGGTACCGGTCTTGATCTCGTCGTCGCTCGACAGTACGGCGCCCGTCGTGGCGTCGACGTAGGTGTGCAGGCGGGTCGGAACCTGGTTGGCACGAATACCGGTGGTCAGTACGTCGTACGCGAGCTTCGGCCCCTGGTCGGTGACGAAAACGACCAGTTCGTTGCCGGCGGTCTTCTCGTCCTTGGTGGCCTGGGCCGCGGCGACTCCCTTGGCCTGGGCCGCCGCCTTGGAGATCTTCGCGGTCCGCGACGCCGGCGCGATGCTCTTCCGGCCGAGGTTGTAGGTGACGTCCTCGACCCCACCCTTCGCGTCCTTGTGGGCAACGAAGTCACCACCGATGACTCGCAGCCCGTCCAGCTTGCGCTCGTACCGCACGTGCGTCCCACCGTCGGCATCCTCGATGACCGACTTGACCGTCAACGTCTCGCCCGCGGCCAGCCCGAACGCCGACGCGCTGGCCGGGGCGTTCGCCTGCTCAGTGGCAACCAGCGATTCCGAGGCCTGGCTGACGCCGCCGCCGACGAGCGCCGACGACACCACCGCTCCGACCACCAGGAGACCGCCCGCGGCGGTCAACCTGCTCTTCTTTCGATCCACAACTGCTCCTTAGGCGGGGTCGACGATCAGCCGACCTGATGCGCGCCCGCCGCCTCCGGGGGGAGGCCTCAACAACGACAGGCGCTTGGGGTGCTCCGAGTTTGTGGATCCCCGCCCATCAGCGGAAGGCGTCGTCGTGGCCGAGATCGGCACCGCCGATTTACGACACCGTTGCCCAAGGCACCAGCACCCTCAGCTCATGGCGATCGGCAGGCCAGGGCGAGCCAGAGCGGTTGCGGAGCAGCGGCTGGGCCCACAAGGCAGACCAACTCAGTATCCGATGCTCCAGGGCGACCAATGACGTAGCGCGGCACGTGGTCGACACCTGCCAGCACGTAGCCATGGAGCACCACGGCGAGCGGATGGCGGCGAAAGCTGGGGGCCGAGTGTTACGCGAATCGTGGCCGGCAAGCGTGGCATCTCGGCGCTGCCTTCTGCCCCGAGAGTCGCTCGTCTAGTCGGGCTGAGGCAATCGGCCAACCGGACAGCTTCTGGAACGACCCGGGAGATGCCTTCCTGAAGGGACCCGAGGAAATGGAACCTTTGACGATATCGAGGAACCTGCGACCCGTGCGGCTACGCGCTGGTTCCGCAGCCGGCGACAGCTGCCAACGGTGTCTGCGCAGTGATTCTCGGTCGAACGCACCCCACGCAAGTGCGCTCTGGTGGCCAATGCCAAGACGGAGCATTCGGCCGTGGCGAAGCGCGACGGTGCCAGACGCCACGGCCGACGGGATGAGGACCAGGCTTTGGGATGCTAAACACGACTAGCGAAGCGTGATCTGCTGCCCGCGACACGCATTCTGGTCGCCCAGAGGTGTCGGCTCGCCTACTGTAGGTGATGGCGGATCGAGTCGGCTCGCACTATGTGGGGGGATATGGCCGAGGACGCATCGGAGACTGCGTGGCGTCTGCATTCGCTGTTGGTCGAGTGGATAGCGAAGGCTGATAGCAAGGCCACGTTGGCATTGTTGGTGCAGTCGACGGTTCTCGGCCTGTTGGGAGGCGCCAGCATTTTTGGCAGGGACCTGGGTGCCGACCGATCGGTGGCATCCAAGGTGTTGGCCCTCGCAGGAGTCGGCTTGATGCTGACCGCTGCTGCATGTGCGGCGTTGGCTGTTTCTCCCGTATTGCGTTCGCGGAAGAAGATCGAGGGAGACGCCGGCATCGCATACTTCGGCGGCTTACGGTCCTACACTCGCGAGCGCCTAGTCAAAGAGCTGCTGAACGCCGACCTGCTACCCATCCTCTCGGGGCAGTTGATCGTCTTGAGCGACATCGCTTGGTCAAAGTTTCGCTGGGTGCGGCGCTCGCTTCTGCTCGGCCTGACTGGGGCCGCCCTGCTCGTCATCGCGGCGGTCGTCGGTTGATGTCGGTGGGAGGTGCGGGCCGCAACTTCCAGGACAGCGTAGCTGTGGAGGTCTGGGAGGATCTGCTCGCTTGCGGACGCAGGCGGCTCTTTCAACCGGGCCACATCCTGATGCATCAGGGGTCGACGGCTACTTCGGTGAGCGTTCTGACCGAAGGCACCGTCCGAGTGCGTCAGACCGATGAGCACGGCCACAGCTTGACGATCAAGCTTCGTGGGCCGGGTGAAGTTCTTGGGGACTACGGCGTACTTCTGGAGCGTCCTCGTTCGGCCACGGTGGATGCTGCCACTCGATGCACTTGCTACGTCGTACCGGCAGCTGTCTTCCGACGGTTCGCTCGGCAGCACGAACTTGCGGGAACAGTGCTACGGCTGGCAGTGGAGCGACTCGAGCAGCGCGAGGAGCTCGACAACACCTTGGCTCACCTCGAGCCGGAACAACGGCTTGCCAGGATACTGGCCGCGATGGCCGAGGAAGTCGGGCGTCCGGTACCGGAAGGCGTGCGAATAGACCTCGGTATGCCGCGAGAGGACCTCGGATCCATGGCGTCGATGAGCCGCACTCTGGTGTACGACGCGTTGGGCCATCTGCAGAACGACGGTCTGGTGCTGACTGGTCGGCAGCACCTCGTCGTCGTGGATCTCGCTGGTCTAAAGGCGTTGTCGCGCCGTGCTAGAAGACCGGATCGGCGTTAGTGATCCAGGTCACTGCTCTTCCGTTCAGATCCGGACGGAAGAGATAAGTCGCTGACGGGAGTCTTTGAGCAGGTCAAAGCTCAGGAAGGAAGACTTGCGATGGAACGCGATTGGCAGGATTTGCCGCCCTACCGGGCGGTCCTGGCGGTGGATACGAGGAACTTCAGCGCGCTGGACAGCGAGGCGCAGCGAGAGGTGAACTCGGGCATCCGGGAGGTTCTCCGTTCGGCGTTGGACGTCATCGGTCTCTCGACCGAGTGGCGGAAGCACGACTTCGGGCAGCACACCGGCGACGGATATGTCGGCGGGTTGGTGCCGACATGTCTGCCTGGTCTGATCGGCAGCTTCCCGGCGGCGCTTTCGGAGGCATTGCGGCAGTGGAAGCCGAGAGGCAACGTCGCGGATCCGGTTCAGCTACGTGTCAGTGTCCACGTAGGCCCCCTGGATGAGACTGGCATCGGAGATCCGATGGTGCACACCCATCGCCTTCTCGACGAGAACTCGCTACGACGTGTGTTAGATCGGGCCGATCCTCAGATCACCAACGTCGCGGTCGTCATCTCGGATCGGGTCTACGAGGACGTCTTTCGGAGTGGCGTGCGCACTGGCCAGACCGTCGCCGGCCACTATCGCGAGCAGATTGCCAAGGTCAAAGCGTTCGAGCGGCCGGCGTGGATTCACGTCCCGGGCTTGGACTGGCGGCTGGTGGATCCGGAGCTCTTCGAGCCTCCGGTCCCGGCCGAGCCAGCTGAACAGCCTAGTCCAAAGTCCGCCGAAAAGCCGTCCATGACCTTCAGCCAGCAGGGCGATGGCACGCTCTTCCAGGGATACAAGGTCACCGCCCACGTCACAGGAGGCCGAGATGATTGAGCCAGCCTCAGAATCAGAGCCGCAGCGGCCCCAGGAGCACGGCCCCAACGAGCCAGCGCCGATTCAGCACATGGCAGTCCAATCGGTACATTCGGTCGGTGAGAGTAATGCCACAGACCCTGCCGCTGACGAGATCGCGGCCGGGGAAGCGGTGCCTGACCTAGTGGATTCGGAGCCGCTGCGTTCGGTCTACATGTCGGCGGATTCGGACGCGGTGTCTCTGCGCGAGTTGGTTTCTGATGCCCATGTAGCGGAGGAACACGTTGTACTCGCTGTGGCGGTGGACGCTTTGCTTGAGGCCTCCGATTCGCATGGAGTGCCCTCGGACGCGTCATCGGACAGCAGCGTACTCAAGCCACTCGATGACGCTGGTTCAGCGGCGGCTGCGAGCGAACCGGATTCGGAGCCGGACGGCGTCAGCTTGCGCTTTGAACAGAGGTCTTCGGGATCCGGTCCCGCCTTCCAGGCGAACGTCATGCACGTCAGCTACGGAACCGGTGAATACGTCAAGCTGTCGCGCGTGTCGTCGGTTGAGCTGTCGTTTGCACTGAGCGACGACTTTGTGGGCCCGTTCCAGCGTCAGACTGATGGCACGGTTCCTGAGGACACGCAGTTCGAGGTTGCGGAGACCTTGTTGGCTGAGCACGGCATGGTAGTTCTCGTGGCATCTGCCGGCACCGGACGGCGGACGCTTGCACTGCGGTTGCTCGGCCGAGCCAACGGAGCCGAAGTGGTGCCCGACGTCCACGACCTGGAACCTCAGTGGAAGGCGCCGGATACGGATGCTCTGCCTGCCGACAACGGGCGTTTCATTCTCGATCTGACAGATAGCACCGCAGACGAGCTGACAGCTGTCTTCTGCAAGAAGCTCGTCGCCTACGGCACCGAGCAGAAGGATCAAGGACGACGTGTCGTAGTCCTCCTGACTCCGCAAGAACAGGTGCGTTCCGCCGAGGAGCCGCTACGCCGCTTCATGCTGTCTGTATCACCACCGGACGCGCGGCGACTTGTGGAAGGCCTTGTCCGGCGAGAACGTCCGGATCGCCTTGCAGACCTTGGATCCGGCGTCTACGACAACATCTTTGCTTCGCAACCGGGAGCCTCCGAGTTGGTCCGGCTGGCTCAGCTCATCTCGACCGCCGGAGATCGCAGCCCTGCAGAGATCAGGGACGAGTATCAGGGTTGGTCGGAGCACATTGCCTCGTTGCTGACGGTCACTCACGATCCGACCTGGCAGGGTGGCGTGCTTGAAGCCAGGGCAATGATTTGGGCCGGCGCTCTGCTGAACGGCTGCCAACTCAGATCAGTTGTTCGTGCCGCGGACGACCTGTTGCAGAGGCTCGGCAAGTCTCGGCGGCCTGCGGACATCCTAGGCGGTCCGACCGCGAGGCAACGGTTGAAGGCGGGGGGATTGCAGGAGTCGGATTCGGTAGTCGCGCACGACCGGACCAAACATGGTCTGCCGGAGGCGATCCTGAGGAACATGCTAGAGACTTTCCATACCAAGGGGGATGTTCTCACGAAGTGGGCGGTGGCCGTTGCCGCTGACAAAGACGCGTCGGAGAGCGAAGCGCAGGGAGCGGCCACTGCCCTGTTCGATCTCGCGGTCAGCCACCGCCACGTCGAAATCATCCGGGAGCTGGGATCCGAACTAGCAGGCTCTCGGCTGAGCTTGGCTGTCGACAAGCTGACTGAGGCTGCGTTGGCGCCGGAGTCCGGCATCTTTACCCGCAACCTGTTGTATCGCTGGGCAACATCGACATCCGAAGATCAGAGACAACTGGTAATTGCGGTGTGTGGGGGGAGGCTCGGAGTCGAGAAACCAGATATCGCTCTGACCCGTTTGTGGTGGACCGCGGAGCTGACGGCGAAGCCGGACAAAACGTTGGTGGGGGCGTTCTCGTCTTTGGTCACGTACCAGCCGATGGTAACGCTCGAGGCGTTGAAGGCCTGGTTCAAGGCTAAGGGTGAGGACCCGAAGACCCTTGGCGTGGTCATCGCGATCGCCGACAGCGATCTCGGAGCACGATTCCTTGTCGAGGGGCTCGCCGAGTCGGCAGTTGGTGCGGGGCTCCGTGTCGCCTGGCAGGCTCTACTGACGCGGACCGACGCGCGAGGACTTCTCAGCGGAGTCGTGGATCGCTGGTGTGAGCTGGTGGCGCGAGGTGATCTGCCCGAGGAACAGGTCCTGGACTTCTTATCGGATGTGTACGCACCAGGGATCGACGGCAGCGAGACCCTCTTCGGCGATGGCCACGAGTTCGTGGCTTCATTCCGGGGGCGCATCCTGACTCGGGCGATCGAGAAGCGCGTCGAGCGGCGGCTTACGGCGGAGAGTTGATGCCGCGCTTCCGTCGGAGCCGTCGATCGTTCGACTTCGACACTGAACTCGCGTCGACCATCGACGGTGTCGTCTTTCGGGCGACAGGGCGCATGACCATCGATATTTCCAGAGAACGTGAGCGTGTCGACTGGGCGCGAGTTGCGGCTGCGGCCAGAACGACGCTGGAAGCCGTGGCAGGTGAGATCACCGAAAATAGCTCGCCCAGAAATCTGGTGGCGGCCCAGCAGAAGCTCTCCGATCGGCTGGGCGTACAAACAGCGATTGCCGAGTTCGCGGCATCCTCGCTGACGGCTCGGTGCCGGCTATGGCTGAGTACTGAGGATGAACGGCGCACGCGGATCTTCTACGACACGATGCGTTCCGAGCAGTTGCAACTCGCGATCGATCGGCAACGGATGGCCTACCTTGGGGAAGTCCTCGGCGACCGCAGGCTCGCGCGCCTCTGGTGGCTCGACCGACACCAAGAACAAATGGCCGAAATGACCTGGGACGTCTTCGACGAGCACATCCTGAGCGAGCTTGTCCTTGACGACGGGCCGGAATCGAAGGCAGAACGTATCGCCCGCGCCATGGCGCGGGTGTTCGAGAAGATGGAGTCCAACCCGCTGCTGCAGAAGCAGTTCCTGGCAACGGCGGAGGTTGTCATGGGCAATATGGACTGGAAGCCGCTATGGGACGACATCCAAGGTGGAGCGCCAGCACGTGCCCCGGACTCCTCCGGACGGTCGGATCCTCGGGCGGGTGACTGATCTGCGGCTACCTGGAGGACCTCACCGAGGCCGGATGGACAACGAGTCCAGGCAGGAATTTGCTGAGCCCCTGAGATATCGCGCTGCTGGAGATCGGGAGTTCGTTGAGCGCGTCCCGCCGCGCGTGGATGCCGTCCTTCGGTTCGCGTCTCGTGAAGCCCGAGCAGATATGTGACATCACCAAGACGGATCGGAGCAGGCCAGCCAGATCTCCTGTCGCTCCGCCTGCTATTGACCAACCTAGCGGTCAGGCTCTGCCTGTCCGAGTCTCAGCCGCAGCTCCGTCATTGCTCCGTGAGAGCGCAAAGCGTGGTGATCGATGTGCAGCGACGGGTGTTCCGGAGCAGGTTGCGGCTCTGCGGGGCGGGGTTACTGAACGGCCGCCCTCAGTTCCTCCTTGTGCAGCCCGAGCCAGGTCTCCAAGGACTGCAACTGCGGGTTCAGTTCCCGTACGGCGGCCAGGTCGCGGTCGCCGTACGGGAACTGGTCGGCGTTCTCGGCGTAGTACTGGAACATGTTGCCCAAGGCGGTCCGGGGCAGGTCCCCAGCGACTGGTTGAGGACCGCTTAGTTGCAATCTTTCCGCAGGTCAGAGCCCAAGTTGGGGGCCAGCATCCAGCTCCAGCACATCCTGCGCGCTCAGGTTTTGAGATGCCGCCTGCTCCGTCACTGCTCCGTGAGCCGCGGACGCGAACACTGCGCTAAGACGAGAATCAATGGCCAACCGTGCGCGCTGATGCGAAGACGGCAGCATGTGGGTATACAGCCGGAGTGTGAACCCAGGATCGCCGTGTCCCAGGTACTCGGACAACTCCCGGATGTTGACCCCATCAGCAAGAGTCACGCTCGCGTAGTAATGCCGAAGAGCATGCATGCCGTCCTTGCGACTAGCGAGGTACACCAGCGCACCCTTGTCATTCCGGACCGGCGGCGGGATGACATCCGCCGCCACGAGCGCCGGCTTCCAGATCCGCTCGTTGTACCCACGAGCCCGGATATGCCGGTCATCCCGCCACCGGAACAGCAACCGCACGCTGGCCTCCTCACCGCCGGGCTTCTCCCAAGGCAGGCTGTACGGCCGCACCCGGCTGATCTCGATATGCCGCCGAAGCACCTCAGCAGCACCATCAGACATCGGAACAGTCCGCTCCTGATCGTTCTTCGGCAGGGCGAACACATAGGAGCTACCAAGCCGCTTGATCTGCCGCCGTACGTGGATCTCCATCGCATCGAAGTCGATGTCCTCCTCGCCCAACCCAAAGAGCTCCCCTTGCCGAAGCCCGGATGCCGCCCCAAGCACCGGAATCGCCCGGTACGGCGCCGGATGGGCCTCAACGACACGCAGCACGGTCTCATCACTCCATGCAACGATCCGTCCACTCTTAGGCACAGGCAACTTGCCCGAGCCCGCCTTCGCCGGATTCCGCTTGATCGCACCATCGTCGAAGGCAAGCCCCAAGCTCCCATGCAAGACGATGAAAGCCGTCCGCGCCGTAGCCGTGCCAACCCGCGTCTCCAGCTCAACGAGCCACCGACAGAACTCAGACGGCCTGATCGCACCCGTCTCCCGCTCACCAAACGTCGGCAACACATGAAGCCGCAGCGCCCGCTCGTACGTGATCCACGTCGATGGATCAACGAACCGCGACTGCGGCCACCTCTCCAGCACGACCTTGAATCGGATACTCCCGGCTCGCGGAGCGACGTACTCCCCACGCCCGATGTCCGTCTCCATCTCGGCCCCGTATTTGTCCGCCCGAGCCTTACTACTGAACGCCTTCGAAACCTCCTTCCCCGAAGGATCCAGCCAAACCGCCAACCACCGCTTCCCCCGCCCCCACCGAGGCTCGATTCGTTCCCGAACAACAGACCCATCGGGCTGTTTCACTGCCCGAGTCCACTGATCCTTCGTGAACGCCACGCTCCAACCTCCCGCCGTCTGACCGACACCCGGGCTCAACGCATGAGCGAGGAAGGCTTTGCTCTGCGGACCATCAAGAAGCGGCGCAGGTCCACTGGAGCGTGCCGATGAGGACTGAGGCCCGACGTGGGTCGAAAGTGGCGCCCGAAGGTTGGACAAAGACGCTCGTGACCGACGGGAAGACAGTTACAGGGTGATCGACGTTGACCATCGTCATACACCTGTTGTGCAATGTGGCGAGTTAGACGGCGAGCTGCCGTGACGTGACCATTGCGCCTGCGGTGAGTCCGCCTGGAAGGCTGAGAGCTATGCCCGTTCCTGTTCGTGTCTTCCTGGTCGCCTGGCGGGCTCGCTGACGTGGCCATAACCATCGCGCTGCAAGATCCGACGAGCCCGATCAGTCGGTTCTTCGACGAGCATCTGCCCCACCACGAGCCGTTCGCTCGGCCGTGGGTCAAGGCTCTCCGTGGTCGGGTGCACGGAAAGCCGATGCCGGCGGTTGGGGCGCACACTCTGATCGGCGATGCGATCGAGTTCCGCATTGGCCTCGACCTAGCCCAGACCCTGCCGTATGCGGAACTGGCCACTACCGTCGCCCTAACCGCAGGTGCGGACGCGATCAGCTCGCTAGGCTACGAACCGCCCGCGAGCGATGACGCCGACTTGTCGACGTGGCGAAAGCGCACGGCGCCGGTCGCTCACGACGAAGCGGATGATCATGATCGCCAAGTTGCGGCTGCACGTCTGTGCTGGCAGTTGGCCTACTTGGAGTCCATTGCCTACAGTCTTTCGAAAACTGAGCAGAACAGCTTGGATTTTCTGCGTGCGGTCTGGACATATCAGCGGCCTGAACCGTCTAGCGAAGCTATCGCTGTGCTCCTTGCGCTTTGGCAGCGGTACGTCGGCCCTGCGCGTTCCGCCCTGCTCGGCCTCGGCCGACCCATCATCGCCAAACCGACATTTGCCGAGCGCTTCGGTGAAGGCGATCTGCTTGCCGGTCACACATTGATCGAGATCAAGTGCCATCAGAGGCCCGAAGACTCATTACGCCAGACCCTGCGTCAAGTCCTCGCCTACGCGCTGGCCGACGAGGACGACGAACTCTCGATCGAGAGCATAGGCGTGTACTACGCGTATCAAGGAAACTTCGTTCATTGGACGCTGCCGCGTGTACTTCGAAGCCTCTCCGCCACCGGCCATGCTGATCTGGCGGAGCTCCGGTCGCGGTTCGCCGAGGTGATCGCAGCAGAACGCCGATTGATCCAGGAACGCAGCGACTCCTAGTCATTGACGACGCGCCCTCGAGGCGAGAGCCTGCCACGCATGAGTGATTGGAATGACTACGACATTGAGGCGAAGGTGCTTAAGGCGCTGGGAACAGTGCCGGTAGTGAACGAGGCAGGTCATCACTACGGCAGGGCATGGATCACGACGTATCAGCTGGCCATCAAAGTCGATGAGCTGCATCCCGACCTCAAAAAGAGTCTCGGCCTGACTGTCGGCGGGATCGGTACCGGCAAGCAAACAAGTCTCGCGCAGTACTTGGCCAAGCAACTGTCGATGAACATCAAGCGTTCGGAAGGAAGGTATCCGGTCGAGGGTGCGTTCTTGTCCGGCATCGCGCTCGACGAGCTCCGATTCAAGGGAGCTAACGGAGAAGAAGTGATCAGCAGCGTGACAGGCACTGGCTACGACCTCTCACTGTTTCGTCTGCTGTAGCCAGCTGGATATCGAGCGTGCTTCAGCCCGATCGCCGCCGCGAGTGCGACGGCGATCCTGTGGATGACTTCTCAGGTCAGGTTGATCATGAGTCGAGATTCGGTCTTCTCAATGATCTGTCCGAGGTCGACGTTCGGTTCGAACGTGAGTGCTGCGTTAGGCACGTCGGTCCGGTAAGCGCGCAGAGCCGGGAGCGCGTCACGATTCTCGTTCCAGCCTGCAATCTGGTCGCTGAGTTGAGCCGCCAGGTTCAGCCCGTAGGTACCGTGGCCGATCGCGCCCAACTCGTGCACGCTGTCGCCGACCCGGCGAGTTGCGAGGTATGCGAGGCTGTCGTGATCGGCGAGTGCGGGGCTGCGGACGGCAATCGCAGGTGTGCATAGCTCCGACTCAACTGCTGCCTTGCCGGCGGCGATACGGCATGTCCCTGAGGCGGTCGCGGACATGCGAAGCCAGATTCCATCGAAAGAGTCGTAGGGGCCAACCGTTACTCCAGACCACGATGTTTGCTTAGGCTGGTCGAGGACATCCTGCAGTTTCTCCGTGTCGATGGCCTGGTCGACGTCCCAGTAGAGCGTGACGAGATCGCCTCGGTCGATCGTGGCGCTGCGCTCGCCTTCCTGGCCGAGCATGGGCACGAAGCCGCACAGCTCCATTGAGTCCGACACCAAGGCGTCGCCTTCGCGGACAAAGGCGACGCTGCGCGTCTGCCCGCGCCACCGCAGCGGCACGACTAAGCGCCCTCCGGGAGCCAACTGCTCCCAGAACGCCGGCGTTAGGTCCCACGCGCCGACAGTAAAAATGATCCGATCGTAGGGCGCGTTCTCCTGGGCGCCGAGTGACCCGTCACGGGTGATGACCTCTACGCGCTCGTTTCCCGTCGCACCCAAGGCCCGGCGGGCGCCAGCGGTGACCTCGGGATCGATATCGACCGTTGTCACGGATCCGCCGGGGCCGGTCAGCCGTGCGAGAAGGGCGGCGTTGTAGCCGGTGCCCGCGCCGATCTCCAGGATGCGGTTGCCGGGCTGGACCTGGAGCTGGTCGAGCATCATGCCGACGATCGTGGGCACGGAGGCGCAGCTCAGCGCCGAACCGTCGCTGGCGCTCTTGGTGATGACCGCGATATCCGCGTAGGCGTCTTCAACGCTCGCCTCAGGGACGAAGGCATGCCGCGGTACAGAGCGCATCGCCTGTTCGACTGCCGGGCTCGTGGCGTGGCCGGCCGCCTTGACGTTATCGACCATGGCCGCGCGCAAGGTCTCTGGCGAGTTAGTGATGGTGGTCATCGCTTCCTTTCGTGAAAGCCCGGGCCTCTGTTGGGCGGCGGGCTGATCGTAGTTGGGCGGACGGACAGTTCTTGGAGACGACAGTTAGCCGCTAAGGAGCAAGCAGACGTCCCAGATGGACTCAACGGTTGACGCTGCAGAGATTTGAACCAGCTCGACGCCGATACGTCCCTCCAGCAGCTCCGGGTAACCGTGCGACTCGTCGGTGCGTACGAGTTCGTTGAGCCGGTGAGTCAGCTCTGGGAGGGCAGGTGCCAGCGGGCTTTCTGGGCCGGCGTCTGCGGTGGCCCGCCTGCTCGCCTGCACGAGTCCTGCCCACCCGTGGCACAGGGACGTGTCACGGAGTTGGGTGAGTTGGGCGGCGTCGGTGATGCAGCCGTGTAGTGCCGACTCGGCAAGGTGCTGGCGCTCCGGGTCGTTCAGCGCGAGTCCTGCCAGCTGCTGAGCTCGGGCGATGCCAGGTGTGCTGTAGCACCACGAGGGCCGCTGAGGGCCCGCCTGGGAGAGCAGGTCCGTTTGGTGTTCGCGCCTCGTGATCGTCCCCGGCCACCAGGCCGCCTCTGCGTCGCCTTGTTTCCAGCGGTCGAGCCACGAGCAGATCGCCCGTATCGCCTCGAGCTGCCCAGGAACCTGGACGCCGCGTCGCGCGGCAAGGGCCATCAGGGCGAGTGGTCCCGAGATGCCGTGTGCGATGCCGAAGTTGCCGTGTCCACCGGGCCAATGGTCTGAGGGAAGGTCTGCGGTGTCGTTGGCGGTCCACCACCCCGGTACACCGTCGTTTGTCATCGGTTGGCAGAGGCGGACCAGATACTGAAGGACTTCACGAAGGACCTCGCCACCACAGCGCCGGCGTAGTTGGTACACGCCGAGTCCGGTCAGTCCGCTGATCAGATCGAACTCGCGAAGCTCGGGCAATAGGCCGCCATCGATACGTTGGTGTGCTCGTCGGAGTCGTCCCCTGGTGAGCTCGTCGATGTAGCGGTCGAGCGTGGCGAGGGCGGGTTCGTAAGCCGTCTGCTCGGATGACGCGAGCACGTAGGCAACTGCGGTCGCTCCCTCGAACAGACTGCTCTCGATGTGTGCGGCGACAGGTACCCCGGTCAACCGCATGACGTGTTCGTGTGCTTTGGCCCAGCTGCCTTGGCCAGCCCGCGCTTGTTCGATGGAGAGCAGTGCTTGCCCAGCTGCGCCGCGTGCGAGGGAATGCTTCGCCGAATCAGACGCGAGCTGTCGCGTTGTCACTGCGTCACCCCAGCCGTATTCGCGCTCCACGCGACCGCGGCCTGACGGGCCAGGCGACGACACACCGCTTCGCCCTCGCGGTCAATGCCGATCGCCCGGTTGTGATGCATGTGCAGGAGAGATTCGAGGACGTCGTTGACGTGAGTATCAGCTGGTAGCTGCTCGCGGTAGGTGGCGAGCGCGTTAGCCCGCTGCTGCCATGCGCTACTCAGCTCGTTGTTCCACCGAGGGATGCTGAGCGGGAGACCGCTTCGGGTCAACCTGACGACGACGTGGGTCAGAATTCGATCCGCGAGAGCATCGACAGGCGGCCGGTTGTCTACGAGCCAGGCGCACGCCGAAGCCATGTCGCCGAAGAAGCCTTCAAGTATGCCGATCATGTTCACCGCGGCCAAGCCACTCGGATCGATGGCGGTGTATGGCAGCTGCTTCAGCTGGGCGGCCACCAACTGCGCATCAGCAACGAAGACTGCCTCAGCTGAGGGCATCGCGGCCCCGCCGCCGTACCGACCGGTTTCTGGGAAGTAGGTATCCACGACCAGGCGGCCGATCTTGCCCTCGTCGCGCAGACGCTGAGCAGACGCACTAATTGCTACGAGCAACCTCGTGCTCTGGGCGGGGTTCTTCACGCGGAGGCGTAGTCGCAAATGATCGGTCTCGCGAGGGCTTCGGTAGCGCGCGAACCAGTACTCGGGTTCGTCAATCTCACCGAGTAGTCGCGGCAGCTCGGTGGTGATCAGGGCGTTCATCTGTTCTGGGTGGGTGTGGAGTTTGAGGTACAGCCACCGCGCGTCCGCGGATCCGGCCAGTTGCCCGTGATGGTGACTCGTGACGATCCCGCTGGTTGCTGCCGCAGGTGGAGGCACAGGCGGCCTGGTGGTCTCCAGTGGCATGGCGATGTCGTGTGCGCGGCCGCCGATCCAGTCGAAGTCGCCGGCCTGGGCGGTTTCGGTGAGGACTGCGAAGCCGTGCTGCGTGAGCTGGCTACGCACGATGGCGAGGTGGGCTGGTTCGGTCAGCGTCAGGGGGAGTGAGCGGTCAGCATCCTGCAGCTCAACCGTCACCGGACAGGCCCACCGCGCTCGCCACTCCTCAAGTGATGCCCGCCACGTCGTCTCGTCAGTGGGCGATGACAAGGCCGCGGCCTCCAACCGCCAGGTGGCTGGCGAGAGGATCGATCGGCGGTAACGCACCCGTGGCAGGTAAGGCAGTCGCTGAGCGGCCTTGCCCCAATCAAAGCGGTGCCAGGTTGCGCCGACGCTCTGGGACAGATGAGCCAGCAGTCGGGCGATCGGTGGTGACTGCTTCTCGATCGCCAGCGCGTGATAGGACTGCGGCTCGATGACTCGTCGCCGAGAGATGCTGACGAGGTACAGGTTGTCCCTTGTGGCAGTCACTGCGAGATCGTCGAGCGGAATGGTGTTGGCGTCATCCGTGCGGTGCTCGCCGAGAGAGAGGAGGTGCGGGAGGTAGGCAGGTACTCGGCTGATGTTCTCCGCGTGTGTGAACGTCGGCGGGTACGACAACTGGACTGGCAGCGCGCCGTCGACCCCGGTGGGGACACCTCGATAGACGTCTCGCAAGCCGGCCTCTGGCGCCAAGTATGCCAACCGAGAGGTGAACGTCCCGGCTGAGCGACCTGGGCGCACGACCAAGGTGTAATCACCTCGGTCGAGTGCAGCGGTGGACCTGGCCCGAATCTGCGCGGTGACCTCGGCATGCGGTGGAATGGACCGCTCGACTGATGGGTCACCCACTGCCAGACTCTGAATGATCTGATCGTTCAGGACGATCTCGGGACTGTGGTCGGCCATCGCACCCCAGGCCAATGCGAGCAGCTGTTCTTCGTGCTCCGTCGGCCCGATGGAGTTCGTGGTCGTGGTGCTGCCGGGATAGGTGGCGGGGAGGCCCAGGCCGGTCTCGGGGTTGACGACGTCGCTCATTGGGACTGAGGTGTTGACGCCGTAGCGGTCGCAGAAAGCTATGTAGTAGTCGCGCCACACCGCAGACCCGGTCGGTTGACGAGTGAGCCGCATCAGCGCAGTTGCTGCGTAGCTCGCCTCGACGGCAACGTGCTCGGGAATCTGTACATCGCAGTCCAGGCGAAGATCAACCGCGAGCGGTGTCCGGCCCGCCAGCGACAGTCGACACATTCGCATGCCCAGTTCCGACCGGATAGCCGCTTTCATCTCGTAGCTGGTATCCGGACGGTTATGGCGTGCGATCCCAGCCGAGATCACCCCGAGGTACTCGAGGGATGTTGCGAGGCCCTCCGTCGGTTCTGGTCCGATCTCCTCCAGCCGCTCGATGACGTACTTCAGGGGATCGGTGATCGTCATCGGTGCCCGAAGGTTCGTGACCAGGAACCCCTGCTTCACCAGACCGGTGACGAGATCCCGGATCTTCGACTCGTCCACGCCAGCGAACCGCTCCCTTAGCTTGTTGATCAGTGCAACGAACTTGACTGGCGACTGGCAGAGGTCCCGAACAGCTTGGACGGGTCGAGTGCAACGGATCAGAACCCGCGATGTCCCGTGAGGTACGTCGATGTCGTCGCCGCGCTGAGCGGCCAGGTTCGTGAAGACGACATCGAGGTGATCGAGAAGCCCGGGCTCCCACTCCAACCGGCTGACCACGTCATCGAGCCACTGCGTATCGGCCCGGATGAAGGCTCGGTGCTCCGCTCCCCAGCGCGCGGAGCTCTGTGCGCTCAAACTGACCGGGGCAACCCCAGCGAACATGCCAAACGGAATCTGGCGACCGGTTAACCGAAGGGAGTAGCGAACGACAGACAGCGCAGCTCGTCGGATCTGCCTGTCTGGCGGATCCTCACCAGAACAGATGGCATCGACTTGCTTTGCCAGCCCGAAGCTGGCATGGCGGATGGCCGCCGCAAGGCGGGGATCGAGCCAGACTTCCGTCAGCCACGAACGGCAGTCATCGAGATCGCTCAGGTCAGGCCAGCGAGCAGGACCATCGGCCGTGGACGCCGCAGTTGCCCGGAGCAGTGCTGCACCGCTGTGGCGGTACAGAAGCTTGCTGTCGTCGTTGGCCATCAGGTCCTCCGGTGATGAGGTCGGAAGAGGGGCCAGAGCAAGCGCTCCGGCCCCTCGCTTGAACTACGTCAGTCGCTGGTGCAGCTCGACGCACACGACGGCGCGCAGCCGTCATTGGTGCCGCAGCCCGAGTTGGCCTGCGGTACGACGTCGGTGACCACGCGGATGTCCAGTTCGAATTCCTGGGTGAGCGACTGCTTCGGATCCATTTCGATTCCTCTCGGTTGGTGATGAATCGGCTGGCGCAAGACGGACTCGCCTTCGCGCCTCGCGCCAGCCGGCTTGTGGAGATCTGTGGCCGAGCCCTCCACAGGGGAGGGGAAGGCTCGGCCGCAGACCAATGGCGACGAGATCAGTCGGCGTGCTGGTTGAACCGCTGCACGGAGGGGCTTACGACGACTCCCCACCGATCTCGTCGGATCAGGGGCCGGGGTCGTAGAGGAGGAAGCGAGCCCCCGTGACCCGCTCGAATTGCTGCTTGACCGCGGTTGGTTCTCCGAGGAGTTCGAGGTGTTGCCAACCCTGTATGTCCACAGCCGTGAGTTCGTAGCGGTTGATGGACTCGACCAGCGCCTCGAATGCGGCTGGCGCCGTGGATCGCCGTTCCGCATACGCCGACCCCATTGCAAAGCCCTCGACATGGGCGAATGCCTCGAACATCCGACGCAGGCGATCGACGTCGTGGTCTGGGTGGTAGGAGGTCATGCCGGGCGTACCCGAGCAGCAGTGGCCTCGTGTAGTCGGTCATCGTTCCTCGTCCATCCACCGGCGGAAGGTGACGATGAGCCGATCCCACAACCGGGGCCACCAGCCGCGTCGGTGCGGGCCGTTCATGAGTCAGCAGCATCTGAACTCACCGCCGTATGCGCCAGCCGACGGGCCATGTGGAGACTCGCGAAGTGCTCGTGCATGAGCTGTTCGAACTCGGTCGTGCTCATCGGATCGTCCAGGTGGTCGACGACGAGGTGTTGGCCGAACCAGATGCGGACCTCGTTGATCGGCGTCTCGTGCTCAATGTCAACCATCATTCGCCTCGAACTCCTCGCAGGATGTCCCGAACCATGAGGACCGGTACTACGGCAGTACCGAGGATGAGTAGCCACATGCGGAAGATCACTGTTAGTCACCTCATCACTCCAGAAGCGGAACCCCGATGGATGAGTAGCTTGACGCTGAGTGACTGGTCTGCACCATGAACGACACCGGACGATCGGCTGCCATCGGACTGCCATTTCGCCCAGATCCGGCCCGAGGGCGCAGATCACGTCGGGGCGCCAGATGGCAGTCCTGCCATCTCTCTGCCATTTAGCGGACGTTCGACTGCCATCGACGCCCGGATCTGGGGTCCTGGCTATTCATCTGACGTACGGTGAAGTGGTGGCTACGGCGCAGTACAGAACGCTGTTAGAACAGATCGTCCACGAAGGACCATGGACGGTTGAAGAGACGTGTCGGGCGTTCGAAGCCCGGGCGCAGCAGATGAAAGAGTCGGCGACGCTGTCACCGCGGCAACTTGCGCGGTGGATGCGAGGCGATGTTGCTCAAGCAAGAGCAGTCGCGCAGCGTGTAGCTGAAGCGTTCTGGGGTCATCGTTTCGAGGTCTTGCTCGGCTCGCCGCACGAGGCACTTGAGTTCGAGCGCTACAGCGGAACGGCCGCGTCTGGCCTTTCCGTTGACATCGAATCGTTGGAGGCAGCGGCAGTCATGGCCGCCCACGAGAGTTTTGAGCACGCAGCCCGAATCGCCGGCACTGTTGACTCGGACGACATTTCGTTGCTCCAGGAGTCAGTCCTCGAGCTAGCCCGTGATTATCAAACCAAACCCCCGTTGCAGTTACTCACCGAGGCCCGCCACATCCGCAATGTCGCTTACCTACTACTCGACAAGACGAGACGCCCGGCCCAGACCAGCGAGCTGTACCAGGTCGCTGGACAAGCCTGTGGACTGCTGTCGGTCGTCTCATTTGACCTTGCACGCTGGGACGCGGCCGAGGAGCAGGCCCGCTCGGCACGTACCTACGCCGAACTGATCGGCGACGCCCACCTCGAGGCGTGGTCTCGAGGCACGCAGGCGCTCATCGCCAATTGGCGTGGGCAGAGTCGGCGCGCGGTCGAGCTGATCGCCAGCAGTGTTGATGCTGCTCCGGCAGGTGCTTCAACCGCGCGTATCCGAGCAATAGAGGCGCGAGCGTGGGCCGAGCTTGGTCGACCTGATCAGGTCAAGGAGTCTCTCCGGCTGGCCGACATCGAGATGGAGCAAGTGCAGGACAGCGAGCTGTACAGCGCCACCGGCGGAGAGTTTGGCTGGGGCCAGAGCCGCCATTCGGCGTGTGCTGGTACCGCCCTGCTGACGGTCGGTCAGGGCGAGTCGGCGGTAGCTCGCATCCAGGACGCCATAGCCCTGGTGCCAGAGGACCCCCTAGGCGGCTTGGCGCCGGCCCGCGCGCAAGTCGACCTGGCAACTGCTGAGCTCCTGGCTGGCCGTCTTGATGCCAGCGTGGACGCGCTTGAATCTGTCTGGACAATTCCAGCACCAAGTCGGCGTCACGGGGTGACCGGGCGGATGGAACAGCTGTCTCGCCGCCTTACTGGCCGCGACTGGCGTGACAGTACGGAAGCTGTCGAGCTACGCGACCAGATCGAGGTGTTCAACGCCGAGGCGGTATCCCGCCTGGCGCTTCCGACCGCCTAAGGTCTGTTGTCCCAAGCGGCGAGGAGCTCCGCCTCGCGCTCGGGCGACAGCCCGAGCTGATTCTGCCGCGGATGGTCGATCAGGCCATCGCGATCGAGCGCCTCTTTGAAGTCGTAGAGAGTGTCGACCAGGGGGCGGCAGACGAGGCCTGCTTCGGCGGCGCGCCGGCCATCGACCTGCCAAGTCGCTTCTGGGGTTCGCCACAACGGGATTTCCGTCCACTGCCGGACGCCTTGCTCAGCCAGCCAGTGCGGTTCAACCCAAACAGGTTGAGCGCGGCGTCCGGTCAGTGCGAGGCAGGTCTCGATCATGTCGCCAAATGTCGAGTGACCGACCCGAGCTACCAGATTGAACACACCGTCCCGCTTCGCCTCGATGGAGTCGAGCAGAAACGTCGACACGTCGCGCACATCGACCGGTTGAATGGGTTGCTCTGGCGGCGCTGGGAGCAGCCACCGACCCCCGCGGGCTGCTCGCTCCAATAGCTTCAGCCCGCGGCCGACGTACTCGCCCGGACCCAAGATGACCCCTGGCCGGACGATCAGGCTGTGCGCGGAACCCTCGACCGCGGCAACCTCGCAGCCTGCCTTGAGCGTGCCGTATCGACCACCGATGGTCATGTCTGCCAGTTCGGGTGATTTCTCGGTGAGCGTCGGCGATGACGGCCAGAGAGGCGACGATTCGTCGACCACCACTTCGGGCCAGTCACGATAGGCGCTGACAGTCGAGACAAGCACGTACTGCGCGGCACGACTTCTGAGAGCCGCCGTGGCCTGCGCAACGTCGACGGGTTCAAACGCGCTGGTGTCGATAACGGCGTCCCACGGGCCCGACTCGGCCAGGTGGAGTAGATCGGAGTCGTTCTTCCTGTCACCCACGACATGTGTTGCTCCGGCGGGCGGTTGCCCGCTCTTTCCGCGGGAATAGGCGGTGACCTCCCAGCCACGAGCCAAGGCGTCGCCAATCAGGGTTCGGCCGAGGAACCAGCTGCCACCGAGCAGGAGGAGTCGCATGTTGAAGATCTTGCCGGATCGATGGTCGACTCTGCGAGTCGCAGTTCGCGAGTATGGCCGTCACAATCTGCGACCGAGCCCTTGGCAACGGAGCGTGACGGGTGCATAGTGCAGATTCGAAGCACGCAGAGTAGCCGCTGGGGGGCCAGGGCGGCGAGCTTCGAAGGGGGCCCTGATGATCTACATAACCGCTGTCCACATGGAACCGAGTTGGGGCTCGTCGCACGAGCATATCGCCGAGGTCCGTTGGCAGAACCCTCAGAGCCGGGCAACCGGAGTATCCAGCAAAGCCGCGATGGTCGGCTGGATCGCTAACAAGAGTGGAGATGCTCGCGTTCGCGATCTGTACGGCGACGTGCAGGTCGGTGTCGTGGAGGCGAATCCTCCGTATCTGCGCACCTATAGCGACAATCGGTACACCGATAACTTGCTGAGCTTGCCGCGCTATTAGTCCGCGGTCATGAGGGTTCACATAGTCAGCTCCAATCGACAATTTCCCTGGCCTCAGCGGCCCTTGAATGCAGACTTGGAAGTAAATGAGTGCCATGGATGACAGTGAGTTTAGAATGCGTGGGCGGGTAAGCCATGTGGACGATGAGGCGGGTGTTGTCTATATCGAGCTGATCAACGGGTCATCTATACGCTGTGACAGGAATGCGGGAGACGATTTGGTCCTTGGTGATGTCGTCTTAGTGGGGACGGGCACGTTAGAGGTCGAGAGGGCACCGATTGAGATATGGCCGGAAGTGCAATGGATCGGCACGGTGCGGGCCATTCTCGATGCCGAGATTGTTGTTGCTATCGGCGATAGACTCAGAATTTTCCCTAAGTCGACCACGTTGGAGTTCGCGGTAGGAAACTCGGTGCAGGGCACCGATGCATATGGCCCGTTTCGGTTGCTAAGTGAAACCCCAATCAAGCAGTATGAGATATCCATAGGTGAGCAAATTGACATCAGTCAATTTAAGACGGCGCCGGGCGCATCGCCCTCATTCGAAGACTTCGGTGGATCACCTGACATCGTAGAGCGGGCAGCTGAACTGATCGAGGTTCCGCTCAAATATCACGAGCCACTTCTAAAGATTAATGCCCGGGCGGTCAAAGGGGTTCTGTTCACAGGGCCAGCTGGAACCGGCAAGACTATGCTTGCGCAGATAATTGCAAACAAGGCGAAAGCTCAGTTTTACCAAATCAAAGGCCCGGAGATTGTCAGTAAATGGCTAGGTGCCAGCGAGGAGTTGATTCGGAAAGTCTTCGAGGATGCTCGTCAGCAAGAGCGCGCTATTATCTTCTTCGATGAGCTTGACAGCCTCGCGCCGCAGCGTTCAGATGAGTCGCACGAGGCAACACGTCGACTCGTCGGTCAACTTCTCACCGAGATGGACGGCTTCGACAAGACGCAAAATATTGTGGTGATCGCAACCACCAACAGGCCGCAAGATCTCGACGTGGCACTGCGCCGACCGGGTCGCTTTGACTGGCAGATTGATTTCATGCTCCCAGTGGAGGCTGATCGGCAAGCAATTCTAAGAACATCTTCTAAGAAGCTTGAAGTTGCGGGTGATCTGCCATTGGCGGAGATTGCCAAGAAGACAGAGGGATGGTCGGCCGCCGACCTGACTGCGATCTGGACTGAAGCTGCACTCTTGGCGGTTGTCGATGACCGCGACGCAATCCTTCCAGAGGATTGTTACGGGGGCTATGAGCGCGTGCTGAGGCACAAGGTCTCGATTGACGCGAGTCGGCAGCCTGGATCGACTCGTGCAAATGGGGAGGGCCGGTCATGAAATGGCTCAAGAAGCAGCTCGGCCGCCCGCGGATATGGTGGCGGAATCGTCGTCGTCGGAAGAAGCCAACGCCTCAAGCGCTCGAGGCTGCGTTTCGCGAATTCGTTTACCTGGACGAGGTAAGTGTTGTCAGTTTGCTGTCGGCACGGCTAGGTCAGGTGCCGAGCGAGTTCACGCAATCTGTCAGCAATACATCAAAGGTAGAGATTACTTCCGGCGTCGATGCAGATGCGGGTGTGGTCAAGTCGAAGGTAGGCTCTAGGTTCGAGTCTTCACAGGCGCAAGATACAAAAGTAGTGAGTCGCGCAACGATTCAGACAGGTTTTCGCAATCTTTATGCCAAAGCAGTAGAAGACGGATCCCTAGCTCTAGGGCCTATTTCTGGACATTCTGCGCCGATCGCGCCTGTCGACGCGGCGGCGATCTTAGCTGCTGGTGTCCGGAGCGCCTCGCAGGATCTTACTTGGCTAGCGCCAGTCAATGACTTGCATCGCGGCGACCTTATGGAGGTCGAAGTCGAACTGCAGGCCGATTCTGTCTTTCACTTCAGCACGGTGCTGTCGATCCTGTCTGAATTGTTTGGCGAGTCAGATCAGATTCTCTCGCAGATCGATAAGAAGAGTTTCGATCAAGTGCTTGAAGTCAACGGCATGCTCGACAAGTTGTTGGTTGGACTCGTTCCGATCAAGTGCTTGATTGCTGACTATTTTCTTGCCAATGCAGAGACTGAGTCGCCTCTGATTGTGAATCGAAAAACAATCGAGGCCATCCCTGAGGTCAGTCGTCCTGATTCAAGGCAGGTTCACCTGGTTGCCGTTCTTGAAAAGGAACTATTCTGGAAGGATCTTCGGCGCGTCCTCTTTGCCGGCAGTCGATTCCGTGTGTTGTGCAGGTTGAGCAGTGAGGGTGTCGCGGACTCCTGGAACCCAGTGAAGCTTGCAGAAGTTTTGCGAGAAGTGGCACCCGAACTCGGAGGTATCGTCGAATCTTTCGGTGACAATGCGATCGGATTCATGAAAGAGTATACAAAAAGCCAGAAGGGCGCACTTGAGCCTCGTGTAAATGCTTTGATTGACTACAGTGAACTCGTGGCTAATTATCAGAGTCTGTCGCTGAATGAAGCGCAGAAGGCGCACGTGAGTGAACTTGCGAGTGCTCATGCTGACCAGTTGACCTCGGTGCCGGAGTCGCGCAAGGGGTTCTTGGCCGTTTCCCAGTACATGGCAGAGATCTCTGGCAAATCACTCATGCCAAAGGATGCGGCGGAACTGAGGCAACAAGCGCAGGAGCTCAATGGTCTTCATCCTGGAGGCTCGCTTGTGTCGAGGGCCTCGGCAGCAATCAAGCCTGCTTCGAAGGGGGACGGTGCAAATCTACATGCCGAGGTGATAGCCATCTATTGGTAGTCCTGTGCGTTGCGGACCGACGTTGTCGGGCATCGATTCTGTCGGCGGCGTTCCCGGTACCTGCGGGGATTGGAGACCGGCCACGGGCTTTGCGTCGCGGTTTCACCTCAGTCGGGCGAGTTGCGGCGGGTTTCGTCGGCGTCGATGAATTGCTTAGAAGCGCCGCCTATCGATCAGCGATGGAGTCACGGACCCCGGGCGTTTCTGCCGGCAGTTGTCAACGACGACGGAGCATCGCGCGACTTGGACCTGCCGAGGATGTGTCGCTTGAACTAGAGGCCGTCGGGTAGGTCGGGGCGGGAGGTGCGAGCCCGGTTGGTTCGGCGTCGGCGAGTGCGGGCGATGGAAGGGATCATCACGGGTAGTGGTGGTCGCCAGGCTGTCAGGGCTGGTCGGGTTCGTGGTCGAGACCTGCGCACCGGCAGTGTGTGAGTGCCTCAGAGAGGGCCCTGTGGCCTTGGCGGAGTTCGGTGAGTTGGGCTTCGAGACGGTCGATGCTGGAGCCGAGGGCGGCGAGCCGTTGTTGGCCGGTTTCGGTGCAGCGTGAGGGGGCGGATTTCAGGCTTCGCCAGTGGCGGAGGCGGCAGAGGTCTGTGCAGAAGCGTTGGTCAGATCTGCTGGCGATGAAGGGCGTGGCGCAGTGCTCGCAGGGTCGGGTTCGGGCTTCGAGCTTGGCCAAGTACGGGTTGTCGGTGATGTCCATATCGGCTTCAACGGAGCGCGGGTGATGCGTTCGGATATTCGTTTCGCTGGGCGGAAACTCCTTAGATGCCAGAAGTGTGACGGTGTCCGCCCTCCGCGGCCTGGGCAAAAAGTTGTCGTCGGCATCCGTTGAGTTTCGTGAACCAGGCGATCGGACCTGGAGGAAGCGACTCAGAGTCCGCGGAGGAACGCAGATGAGTAGAGAGACCGATCCTGGGAGGCAATGCAATGAATGTGCTGTGACATTCGACGATCTTGATCGTGTTGGTGCGTTGACCCGGCTGGCTCATGAGGTCGCACGCTTACACGAACGGCGACCGCGTTGGTGCGTGGACGACTGGGACTCCGCCGGATTCCAGTCTGACGGCCGAGGGCTTTGACGATGGGGTCAATCGAGCGAACTGGCACTCTGCGACGCACCCGCGAGCGGCAGGCGAGCGTTCGGGCTGCGTCTGCCCGGGCGGCCGCAGCACAGCGTCGGTTACGGCGTGCGGTTGATGCAAAGCGCCAGACGATCGAACGGTGCGATGGGCGGATCGCGATGGCTGAGGAGATCTCAGAGGCGGCAACCGCGGACCTGGCGATGGTATGCGGGTCGGCTGAGGTAGCAGCGGAGATCCTCGGACTCTCTCAGCGCCACGTCCGGCGAGCCGTGAAGGCACAGCGAGAACGACGCTCGCTGAGCCGTGAAGGCACAGCGAGAACGACGCTCGCCCGGTCACGGGTTGGAAGTCCGACGAGATGCCGAAGTGGTGTGAGTTCGAGCCGCTCCGAGACACCGATCAGGTTGCGGCCCATTGAAGGTGCCACACGCGTGCCTGTTCCCTTGGCGATCCTGCGGATGCGGTCTGCCAACTGGAGGAGTCGGCCGCCATCGGAGCTCTCACTCCTCTGAGGCCATGGCTTGGTTTGCCACTCCTGAGCACGGCGCCTGAAGTCAGCGGACGGTCGGATCACGGGTCACCGCCGGGCGCGTCGCCCGTCAGTTGGTGACCGGCAGCGACAGCGCATTGATCCGTAGATCCGACGTTGCCGCCGACTGCGAGCACCTCAGCGCACTGACGGAACTCATTTGTCCTCCGGATGGGCGCTAGAGCGGTAGAAGTCCTCGAACGCGGTGGGCAGGATCGTCTCAAGGTCGTAGATGACGGATTCGATCTTCTGCTGGAGCGAGGGGTCTTCGAGGAGGCAGGGGACGAATCGGGTCATCAGCATGTGCTGACCAGTCTCAGTCCGTCGAGCGACTAGCAGGGTGATCACGAGGTCGTTGAAGTTCTCAGTCGGCCATCTGCGCGCGCCAACGCCGATGATGGCTTCAATTAGCGGCCCGTCGACGACGCCTGGAGCTCGCCATCGCGGTACAGCCGCACTGCCGCTGTAGGAAGGCGGCGGCCATCCGTCCATCGTGCCCTGCGGCTTGTAGGGCGTTGGAGCGAGGCCGGCGTTGGTGGCTATCTGATCGAGCGGGGAAACGATGGCCCATGCGGCTTCGACGACCTTGTTGTAGAGGGTGTTGTGATCGGGTTCAGCGGCGGTTGGTTGTGGGACATCGACCTGTGGGATCCGGTTGTACTGCTCGAAGTACTCAGCGACCTGGCCGGAGTCGGCTGCCTTGAATGCTTCGTCAGCCACGGCGGCGATCGACGGAACGAATTCGACGTCGACTACGACGATGTCCATCGAGCCGTCTCCGACGTAGGACGCTGCGAGCATCTTGTTTGCGGAGTTCGACACGAGTTCGACCGCCGAGGGAGCAAGGCCGAGTCTTGCGACGGCAGCATGTCGACCGGTGTTGACGTCTGTCAGTTCGAGATAGCCGTCGCCACCCGCGATCAGGACGTGATCGTCGTCGATCCGAAGTATTGCGGCGCCATTCGATGTACCTGTGTGGAGGCCTCGCAACGTCTGATGATCGAGGTTCTGGATCACGGAGAAAGAACTGCTGTGGACGACTGCCAGGCGATTTTCGTCCATCCAGACGGCGGCGCGTGCTGACGAATCCCAGCGCGTCGACAGTGGATTGCGCTCCTCTTCTCCGAGCTGCGTCCCCAGCCTGGTGATTGTGATCGACGGTGGGCCACTGAGGCCTGTGTCGCCGTCCAGAACCCAGACTGCACTGTCGACCGCTTGGAGCAAGCAGGAGTTGTCGGAGAACCCGCCCCCCACGATCGAAAGGTCGCCGTCCTTGAATCGTGCGACAGCGTTCCGCCGTACGACTAGCACAGAGCCATCGTCGGCTTGCAAGGCGTTGCGGTGGCAGTCGCGCAACGGCACCCGCCATCGTGCGCGTCGTTTCACCGCGTCTACCCCAGCGATCCCATCCGCATGGGTGACGAGGATCTCGTCGGAACTGCCGTACGCGATACCGAGCTGGTTAGAGTTGGCGAGGGTAACGAGCGGCTTGGTGGCCAGGCTGAGCTCAGATGGAGCCGAAGAAGGTGCCGGCGGGTCGAACGAGACTGGAGGTTCTGCGGATCGACTCGCCAGAAGTTGTGTCAGCGGAGAGTACGCGTCTCCGCGGAACGCTGCTCGATCGTGAGCGAGCCCGATCAACTCCTGTGGCGGGACCAGTCCGCTGAGCATCGCCTCGAGATGACTGCGGTCAAACAGCAAGACCTCGAGTTGGCTGCCGGAGTCCAGGCCGCGGAGGGCGTCGGCGGTGAATCCGGCCATCGACACGAAGATGCCGATTGGGCCACGTAGGCGCTGCTTCAGGCGAGCCTGCAACTTGAAGAGCGGATCAGCGTTCGTCTTCTCGTGCTCCCACTTCGCCTCCACTAAGTACCGCTCACCGTTCAGCGTGAAGGTCACGTCGATCTCACCACGTCCGGGCGAGAGCGTCGATGCCTCGGCCTCGATACCCCAGCATCGGAGCATCTCGGCGATGAGGCCGTTGAAGCGCTGGCCCCGTGTTTGTCGCGCACCCTCGGCAGCGCGCAGCTGACCGTACTCGGAGATCAAGGCCCTCAGCCCTGCGGCATCATGCATGCGAGCATTGTCCTCGCGGCGCAGCCGCTACCTGTTCGCCTTGCCGGTTCAGCGTCGCGGGAGCGGATTCCGCCCCGATGCTTGCGACGTAGCGTCGCGGCCGTGAATGCTGTCCTTCCAGCTCGCCAGGTACACGAGTGCACCTTTCTCGTTCCGGATCGATGGCGGGATGGCGGTCGCCGTCGTGAGTGCGGGCTTCCAGATCCGCTCGTGTACGCCCGTGCTTTGACGTGTAGGTCGTCACGCCACTGGAAGAGGGATGGGCACGCTGTCAGGCTTCTCTCGCGGCGTGCTGTCGGGGCCATCCGATTGGTCTTGATGTGCCGCGTCAGCACCTCCGCGGCGCCATCGGACATCGGAACAGGCGTGTATCAGGCGAGCGCCGTACTGACTCCTTCTAGGTGGAGTTGGCTCCCTTCGAATGTGGCAGGTGCATGAAGGAACGATGTCGGACTCAGCTGATTCGCAATTATACGGAGGTGCTGAGCTGAAAACCATGGTCATAACAATGGCTATATCTGTCAGTATCGCCGTAATGCAGCTATATCTCAAGTTGACCAGTCGCGAGAAATATACTCCACCAGGTGCGAATCGAGCGATACCAAGATTGACGCGAGATGACGCGCTCTTCTGGACGGACTGGTTTATTGCAGCGTCGGCCGGACTTGCGCTGTCCGGATTCCAGGCGTATCGGACTGAACACTCTCCGACTATGAGTCAATGGCTTGCGTCAGGTGCTCTTCTTATATTGGGTGTCAGTGCGGTCCCGTGGGTCATGCGCGAGCGGGCCTATGACTCGGCGAACAAGCTCAGATGGAGATGGGTGATTGGCGCGAATGTGTTTGGTTTGCTGACGCTCGCTATCGCTGTCGCTGCGGGGGTGAGTGTATATGAGTGGTGAGAACCCGATGGGTCCTCGCGGACCTCGTGACCCTCAAAGAGTGCCCACCCTGATTGCGGCAGGCGCCTCTGCTCTGACGGGCATTGTTTCAATATTTGTGTGGGCTGGATTTAATGGAGTTATATGGCTAGGCGCAATAGTCGCGCTAGCATCGCTGATAACCGCCGTGGCCGCATACTTCGTCAATAGGAAGTGACTGCGTTGACGGGTCCGATTAGCTAGTGAGTACTTGCCAGACCGGTGGAGGTGTGCGGGGTCCGGCTTTCTGAGGCTGAGTCGGCGCCGACGCTGACTCGAAGGACGATCTCGACCGGATCCCGGACAGTCCTTCGCGACGGCTCGCCCAAACTCAACGGCAGCCGGGTTGTATTTCGAACGGTCGAGAGGTCCTCTTCTCATAGATACATCGCGAAGGCTCGTCGGTCGTACCGACTGCATGGGCATGGCGGCTGACGGTCTTTTACAGGCGGGGCTGTGCGAGACGAGGGATTCGATGGGTGCAACCGGAAGCGGACTTTGGTAGCCGCCGAGTCGAGGGGAGCCGGGAGTGAGTGAAGCAACGCCTGCCGTCGGAGAGGAACAGGTCGATCCGGCATGGTGGGAGGATTGCGTGTCGGGACGTGACCTTGAGCAGCCGGAAGTGCTGGCGACGGACTTCGAAGCGCGGCTGAGGCAGGAGGATCTCGGAGCGCTTGAGAGGCAGGTGCTTGAGGCTCTGGCGATTGCTACATCGGCGCTGCTCCAGCCGGACAACTGGCTGGAGCCTTTCAAACCGATGATGATGTGGGATAACAAGCGATCGGCGCTGCCCAGTGACCTCACTGCCGAGCAAATCGTCGTGCTCGGTGAGGTCGCCCCGCTGATCAAGGCGACGACCCTCCGGGCTCGCGTCGCGGACATCGCCTGGTTCTACGGCAACCGCGGAGCGGTCGAGTTGCTCACTATGGCGATCGATGCCTATCGGGCGTGTCCGCTCGAGCGGGAGGACTGGGCGACAGTGGGGGAGGAGTCGTGGCAGAGGGCCCTGCAGCTCGCCAAGCGACTCGGCCGCGAGCGGTCGGTGGTCGTGCAGCCGATGTGCGACGCGATGCGGGACAGGATCTTGACTGCCGGACTAGCTGATGGCTATTTCGTCACTCGGCTCTCGCGGCTGTTGAACAACAGTGCTCGCTTGCCGGTCGAAGTCGCGGGGCGGCTGGCGGAGCGATTCGTCGAGCTGGCCTCGCAGGCGTTACCGCTTGATCAGCGGCTGTCTCGACACTTCGAGCGAGAGGCATTGTCATGGTTCGGGCGAAGCGGGCAAGCCAACGAAGCAAATGCCTGTGGCGCGCGGATCGTCGAGACTTATGTGGTCGCCGCGGATACCCGAATGGCAGAAGGCCTTTCGGGAGCTCTCGTTGCTGGCTTGGAGATTGAGAAGGCGATTTCCAGCCTCCGTGAGCTTCCTAGGTCGTATCGCCAGGCTAACGGCCTGGATCTGCGGATCGATCAGCTGCGAGCTCGTCTGGACGATCTACGCCAGGCAACGGTCGAGGCGATGGTGACGATCGAGGGAGAGACGATTGATCTGGAACCGTACGCCACCGGCGCCATGGCGCTGGTTTCTGGAAGGACGCCGTTCGAAGCGCTAGGGCGGTTCGCCAACATCTACTCGCTCAGCGACAAGGACGAGAGCTACGAGCAGGTCAGGCAGCAGACCGCGGGAACGATCGCGGGGTTATTCCCGCGCGCGACTTTCAGCCGAGATGGTCGTAAGGTCGCGGCAAGCGGTGGCATCGACGACGACGGCTTCATGTGGTCCGAGGTAGTCAGGAACTTCCGGTATCGAGTCGAGCTTGTCACGGGCGGACTGATCTTGCCTTCCCGCGAACGCTTGATCATCGAGCATCTCTACCGTCTCGATTTCTTCCAGGCGCTGTGTCTGGAATCGCCCTTCGTCCCACCTGGGCATGAGCGCCTCTGGGCGAGGGGCCTCTGGCACGGATTCAACGACGACTTTCCGTCAGCTGTGTCTGTTCTCGTGCCTCAGCTTGAGCAGTCCGTACGCGTTCGTCTGAAGGCATCCGGCGTGAACACGATCATCACCGATGAGGCAACTGGTGTTGAGACGGAGAAGGGACTCGGGACTCTACTTGTCCAGGAGGGAGTCGAGGATCTGCTTGGCAGCGGCCTCACCCTGGAACTTCGCGCCCTGCTGGTGGACAAGGACGGAGCGAACCTCCGCAATGAGATCGCGCACGGTCTCATCACGGATGACGGTAGCTGGAGCTACTCGGCTGTCTACTGCTGGTGGCTCATGCTGAGACTTGTGGTGCTGCCTGTCTGGATCCTGTACCGGGAGACTGAATCTAGTTCTGAGCCGGTGGCTGAAGCTTCTTCTGCGACAGACGATGCAGCAAGTTGACGCGAACTTCGGTCGTCAGATAGCCGTGCCCGAGTTGAACGTGTCGGGAGTGGGCAGCGAACCACTTCAGTCGCTGCCCACAGCCTGTCGATGTCAATAGCAGATTGGTTCGTAGGCCCCTATCGCAGCTGCTGAAGGCGTTGCCGGCGCCGGCTCAGCTGCGAGCCCTCGGCGACAGGTGGGCGACGAGGGATCTGACCACACCGCAACTCCAGGTCAGACGCCCCAACCCCGGCTACGGGATCGGCTGGGGGCACCGCGTCCTAGACGGGGTCGCCTATCCAGAGACCGCTACGGAGCATGGCCGAAGCCCATCGACCGCTGCTTCGATCCGACCTTCATTAAGTTCAACGTCCTGCTCGTGAGGTTGGACAGACCGAGTAGGCAGTCCAGTCGCATTCCCTCGAGTGGTCAGTTCCGGTCGCCCGGATGGCCCGGTTGTGCTCCGTTCCTGCTCCGTCACTGCTCCGTGAGAGAGCGCGAAACGGTGGTGATTGGTGCTCAGTGACGAGTGTTCCGGATCAGGGCGAGTCTCCATGGCGGAGCTACTGGACGGCGGCCTTCAGTTCGTCTTTATGCAGGTCAAGCCACATTTTGAAGGACTGGAGGCGGGGATTCAGGTCGCGTACGGCGGCCAGGTCGCGGTCGCCGGTGAACTGGTCGGCGTTCTCGGCGTAGTACTGGAACATGTTGGCGATCTCGACGGCCATCGGGAAGCCGAGGGCGCGGTACTCGTCCCAGGTGTAGGGCTGGTAGGTGACCTCTTCGCCGAGGGTGTTGGTGAGGGCGGCGGCGAGTTGGACGCCGGTGAGGTGGTCGCCGGCGATGCTCACGGTGCGGCCGATGAACTCGTCGCCGCGCTGGAAGATGGCGAAGGCGGTGCGGCCGATGTCCTCGACGGCGATGCCGGCCAGGGGCTGGTCGGCCAGGGGCAGGGTGAAGACGAGTTTGCCGCTCTCGTCGCGGACCGGGCCGAGGCCTTGGGTCAGGCCGTCGTAGTACCAGGTGGTGCGGAGGAAGGTGCTCGGTACGCCGTACTTGGTGAAGAGCTCGTCGGCTTCGCCTTTGGCGTCGAAGTGCGGGACCTTGTAGCGGCCGTCGTCGAGGCTCGGCACCCGGTCGGTCTCGCCGAAGTGCAGGCGGGTGTCTTCGAGGGTCGACCAGATCACGTGGGCGACGCCGGCGTCCTTGGCGGCGCGGGCGGCGTTCTCGGCCTGCTGCAGTTCCATCTCGGCGCGGGTCCGGGCGGCCTCTTCGGCCGGCGTCCGGGTCACCCAGTAGTTCGTCACGACGAAGGCGCCGTGCGCGCCCTCGAAGGCCTTGCGCAGGCTTGCTTCGTCGTCGAGATCGGCCTCGACGACCTCGGCACCGGCCGCGGCGAGGGCTTGGGCTGAAGCCGACTTCGCACTGCGGGTCAGCGCTCGGACGGCATAGGTCCCGGAGGCGTCGTCGAGGATGGCGCGGACCAGTCCGCCGCCCTGTGAGCCGGTGGCTCCGACGACGGCGATCAGCTTGCGCTCGGTCATGTTCGTTCACTCCCTGGTGAGGTTGATGTGTCAACTCGAAGCCATCGTAGCTCGTCGGGTTGATGTGTCAACCGGTCGGGTAGGATGGGGAGCGTGGGTACCGGACCGTGGCTCGACGATGACGAGCAGAAGGCATGGCGGAGCTATCTGCTGATGCACAAAACGCTGGAGACGCATATGGAGCGGCACCTCCAGCGCGAGTTCGGCCTGTCCAAGTCCGACTTCGAGATCCTGGTGAACCTGTCCGAGGCGGAGACCGGCCGGATGCGCGCGTTCGAGCTCGGGCAGGCGACGCAGTGGGAGAAGAGCCGGATGTCGCACCACCTGACCCGGATGGAGAAGCGCGGGCTGGTACGGCGTGAGTCGTGCGACTCGCGCTATCCCGAGGTCGCGATCACCGACGAGGGCCGGGCCGCGATCGAGGCCTGTGCTCCGGAGCACGCCGCCCGGATCCGGAAGTTCTTCGTCGACGTGTTCGGCCCGGACCGGCTGGCCGCGCTGGGTGAGGCCTCGGACGAGGTCGTCGACACCATTCGCAAGCACGAGGCGTCGGACTGCCCGCCGGAGGTCCGCGGTACCTGCTGACCTGAAGGCTCCACTCAGGGAGTTCTCAGCAGAACTTGACGCTCGCTTGAGGGTCTCTTGGAGTGGGCCTGAGGGGCGCGCGACCAGGCTGTCGGTCATGGTCACCACAGCAGCGTTCGACGATTCCTCCGACCGGCGGCGGCGCTGGTTGCGCCGGGCCTCCGTGGCCGCGGCAGCCACCGCCGTACTGGGCATCGGCACGGCGGGCCTCTCCGTCGCCGTCGTCTCCGCCCGGCACGCCACCCCCGCCGCCGGCTCCACGGGCTCGACCGAGTCCAGCGGCTCTACGGGCTCCACCGGCTCCGCGCCTTCTGCCTCCACCGACGACTCGGGCGGCAGTTCCGCCAGCAGCCCGTCGGACGACAGCGGTCTCGGCTCCGCCCCCACCGAAGCTGTTCCGCAGGGCGGGAGCAACGGATCATGAGCGCGTCCCGTACCTGGACCGCCTGGAGCTGCACGGTCCGTCTGACCGTCGACGACCCCGCCGTGCTCGGTGCGGCCTGTGGTGAGCTGAAGGCGCTGATGGATCGCGTCGACAAGGCCGCCAGCCGCTTCCGCTCGGACTCGGAGCTGTCGATCGTCAACCAGCGCAGCGGCGCGATGGTCCCGGTCTCCCGGCTGCTCGTCGACCTGGTCGACGTCAGCCTGATGGCCGCCTCGATCAGCGGTGGCGCAGTCGACCCCACGGTCGGTACGGCGGTGATCGCCGCGGGCTACGACGACGACATCGAGACGGTACGGCGTCGCCTCGCCCAACCGGTCGGAATGACGGCAACTGTTCCCGGCTGGCAGCAGGTGCAGCTCAACCGCAAGCTCGCGCTGCTCGGCGTACCGGATGGCGCTGTGCTCGACCTCGGTGCGACCGCCAAGGCGTGGACCGCCGACCGTGCTGCCCTCATCCTGAGCAAGCGCTACGGCTGTGCCGTACTGGTGGAGATCGGCGGCGACCTGTGCGCAGCTGGTCAACCGGACGAGCCCTGGGTCATCACGGTGGCTGAGCGAGCCGGTGACCCCGGAGTGCTTGTCACACTGGCGCATGGCGGTCTGACGACCTCAACGCGGACTTCGCGCTGCTGGGAGAACGGGCACCACATCATCGACCCGCGGACCGGGCGACCGGCTGACGGTCCTTGGCGAACCGCATCCGTGTGGGCGCCGACCGCCGTACGGGCCAACACCTTCAGTACGGCGCTCATCGCCACCGGCGAGGCGGCTGTCGGCCGACTGACTCTGGCTGGTCACCCGGCCCGGATGGTCGCCAACGACGGTGAGGTCACCGAACTGGCCGGCTGGCCCGCATCGACCCAGGCGGCCTGATGACTCTCTGGTACGTCGCCCGCGCGGCCGGCGTGGTCGCCATGATCATGTTCACGCTCGCAGCCGCGCTCGGCATCGTCAGCTCGGGCAGTCGCCGACCGGACCGCCGTTTCTGGTTCCAGTACGTGCACCGCTCAGCGGCCGTCACCGGTCTGGTCCTTCTGGTGGCTCACGTCATCGCAGTGATCGCCGACAGCAACGTGGCGATCAGTACGACCGTCCTGGTCTGGCCGTTCGGCTCCGGCTACCGGCCGTTCGCAGTGACGCTCGGAGTGCTCGCCCTGTACGGCCTCGTGCTCGCAACAGTCGCCGGGGCAGCCCGTGGTCGGCTGGCACGGTTCGCCACCTTCAGCAGGTACTGGAGGACGATCCACATCGCCGCCGCGGTCGGCTGGGCGCTGTCTGTCGGGCATGGGCTCTTGGCCGGGACCGACCGCAGTACGCCGTGGATGCTCGCCATCACTCTCAGCTGCCTGCTCGCTGTGGTCGGCGCCGGCTTCTACCGCGCGCACACCTATGCGCCACCCAACCTCGTCCGTGCCGGGAGAGCCCGATGAAGACTTTGCAACCAACCAGCGTGATCGGGGACGCCCGTCTCCTCGCAGGACTCGACCATGGCCGACTGGATCGGCAGGGTCATCTCTGGGCGCACGGTGCACAGCCCGAGCTGACCCGAGCGGCGTACCTGGAGCTCTGTGAAGCGGTCGGCCTCAAGGGACGCGGCGGTGCCGCCTTCCCGGTCGCCCGCAAGCTGGCCAGCCTTCCGGCGCGCGGAATCGAGGCGGTGGTCGTCAACGGTTCAGAGAGCGAGCCGGTCAGTCGCAAGGACCGCCTGCTGCTCACCCTGTCACCTCATCTGGTTCTGGACGGCGCTACCGGTCTGGCTCATGCACTGGGCGCTCCGCACGTACTGATCGCCGTCCACGATGCCGAGGCGGCCCTGTCGATCCGGGAAGCGATCCTCGAGCGCGACGACCGACTGGCGATCGAGGTGACCGAGACCCCTGGGCGCTTCGTCGCTGGTGAGGCTCGTGCAGTCCTGAGCGTCCTGGAGGGCGGTCCGGCCGTTCCGCCCGGGCGGAAGGTGCTGCCCACGCGGCAGGGTTACCACCGGCGCCCGACGTTTCTGTCGAATGTCGAGACGTTCGCCCAACTCGCCGTACTGGCTCGACTCGGCGCACGGCGGTTCAGTGCGACCGGACTGATCAGCGAGCCCGGGACGCAACTGCTGACCGTCGACGGCGCAGTACGGCGACCAGGCGTGATCGAGACGCCGACCGGCGTACCGCTGGAGACCGTGCTCCAGTACGCCGGTGCTGACGCCGGACCGGTACTGCTTGGTGGGTATCACGGCCGCTGGGTTCCGCGGCCGACCGGCGTGACACTGCAAGGCGTGGGCATCGTGGTCGCACTCGGCACCCAGACCTGCCCGCTCGGAGAGGTGCACCGGGTCGCTCAGTGGCTCGCGAGCCAGTCCGCCGGTCAGTGCGGACCCTGCGTCTTCGGTCTCGCCGGACTGGTCGACGACTTCGACCGGATCGTCCGGGGTGACGTCTCCGGCTGGTACGACGCCCAGCGGCACCTGGGCCTGGTCCCGGGGCGCGGCGCGTGTGCGCATCCGGACGGAGCGGCCCGGTTCCTGGCCTCGGCCCTCGAGGCGTTCGGCGACGACGTACAGCGTCATCTCGGCGAAGCGCGTGGCTGCGGTCGCCCGGTCCTCGGCGTACTGGAGGTCAACCATGGCTAGGCTCGAAATCGACTGGACCCGCTGCGACGGCCACGGCCTCTGCGCCACGCTGCTCGGGGGTGACGTAAGTCTCGACGAGTGGGGTTTTCCGGTCCTGAAGGGGCGTGAGATCACGGCCGGTGAGCTGCCGGACACGCGCCGCGCCGTACTGGCCTGTCCGGCCCTCGCACTGCGTCTCGAGAAGTCTGTTAAGCGTTACTGACCAGTCGTCGGACAGGGCCGTCCCGACATCACACCAGTGACAAAGGTGGACTAATCTCTGAGAGACCGCACAACGGCGTGCGGCCGGTGCCGGCAGCACCGAAAGTCACGTGTGGAGACGGTGGGGAATGCAGAGCAAGCTGGACGTCCAGAAGGCGGATGTGCTCGCCAAGGCGGTGGCAGCTGGAACACATGGTCACGACAAGTCGGCCGACCCCGGCAAGCTGAAGACCTTCCTGGAGCGCTACTACCGGTACGTCGCCGCCGAGGACGTGGCCGAGCGCCAGCCGGCCGACTGCCTGGGCGCGGCTCGGCACCACTACAAGAGCGCGGTCTCCCGCCCGCAGGGCACGGCGAAGGTGCACGTCTTCACGCCGACCCTGGAGGAGCACGGCTGGACCGCGAACGGGCGGACCGTCGTGGAGATCGTCATCGACGACATGCCGTTCCTGGTCGATAGCGCCTCGATGGTCATCACCCAGCGCGACCTCGAGATCCAGCTGCTGATCCACCCGCAGTTCGTCGTCCGCCGCGACGTCACCGGCCAGCTGGAGGAGGTGCTGGACGACACCGCCGCCTCGGATGCGCACGACCTGGTCCGTGAGAGCTGGATGCACCTCGAGGTCGAGCGGATCGCCGACGTGGCGCAGCACCGCGACCTGGAGGCGGCCCTGCAGCAGGCGCTGCACGACGTCCGCGAGGCGGTCGAGGACTGGCCGAAGATGCACGAGAAGGCTGTCAGCATCGCCAACTCGCTGAACGCCGCCGACCTGCCCGTCGGGGAGAACGAGGTCGAAGAGGCCAAGGAGCTGCTGGAGTGGCTCGCCGACGAGCACTTCACCTTCCTCGGCTACCGCGAGTACGACTTCACCATGGAGGGTGAGCAGGGCATCCTGCGCGGCGTCCCGGGCACTGGTCTGGGCATCCTGCGGCCGGACCCGAAGCCCGGCGTCGGGAAGCTGCCGCCCGAGGTGAGCGCCAAGGCTCGTGAGCGCAAGCTGATGATCCTGACCAAGGCGAACTCGCGGTCCACCGTGCACCGCTCGTCGTACCTGGACTATGTCGGCATCAAGCAGTTCGACGCGAACGGCGACCCGATCCGGGAGTGCCGGTTCATCGGGCTGCTCTCGTCGACGGCGTACACCGAGAGTGTCATGCAGGTCCCGGTACTGCGGCGCAAGGCGCTGGAGCTGTTCCGGCTGACCGGCTTCGACCCCAACAGCCACAGCGGTAAGGGACTGCTCGACGTACTCGAGACCTACCCGCGTGACGAGCTGCTGCAGGCACCGGTCGAGGACCTGCTGCCGATCGTGCAGTCGGTGCTGCACCTGCAGGAGCGCCGCGCGGTCAAGCTCTTCGTACGGCGGGACGTGTACAACCGCTACCTGTCGTGCCTGGTGTACCTCCCGCGTGACCGCTACACCACCGCGGTCCGGCTGAAGATGCAGGACATCCTCAAGGACGCCATCGGGGCCGAGTCCGTCACCTACGCGGCGTATGTGACCGAGTCCGTGCTCGCGCGCGTCCACTTCGTCGTCCGGATGAAGCACGGTACGACGGTCGGCGACTTCGACCAGGATCTGCTCGAGCAGCGCATCATCGAGGCCACTCGGGCCTGGGAGGACGACTTCAGCGCTGCCCTGCACGCCAAGGGTGGCGACGGCGCGGTCGCTCAGCTGGCCCGCCGGTACGGCGATGCGTTCCCGGAGGCCTACAAGGAGGACTTCGACGCCCGCGTCGCAGTGAACGACGTCGCGGTGCTGGAGGGGCTGCCGGCCGACAACGGCCTGGCCATGTCGCTCTACAGTCCGATCGACGAGGAGTGGGCGGGGGAGCGCCGGTTCAAGGTGTTCCGGACCGGCTCGGCGCTGTCGCTGTCGCAGGTGCTGCCGCTGCTGACCCACATGGGCGTCGAGGTGATCGACGAGCGGCCGTACGAGATCCGTCGTGACAACGGCACCGTCTTCGTCTACGACTTCGGGCTCAAGGCGCCGCCGAAGTCCGAGGAGCGCGAGGAGCTCCGGCAGCTGTTCTCCGACACCTTCCAGGCGGTCTGGCAGGGCAAGGCCGAGTCCGACGACCTCAACGCGCTGGTACTGCGTGGTGGGCTGAGCTGGCGGCAGGTGTCGATCCTGCGTGCGTACCAGCGCTACATCCGTCAGGGCGGTACGCCGTTCAGTCAGTCCTACATCGAGAACACCTTCCTGAACCACGTGGACGTGGCCGGGCTGCTGGTCCAGCTGTTCGAGACCAGCTTCGACCCCTCGCGTGGGGACGCCGACGACCCGGACCGGGTCGCGCAGTGCGACCTGCTGGAGAAGGAGATTCTCGCGGCACTGGACACCGTGCAGTCGCTGGACGAGGACCGGATCCTGCGGTCGTACCTGACGGTCATGAAGGCGACGCTGCGGACGAACTACTTCCAGCCGGCCGCCGACGGGCAGCCGCGGAACTACATCTCGCTCAAGCTCGAGCCGAAGGCGATTCCAGACCTCCCGCAGCCGCGGCCGGCGTACGAGATCTTCGTGTACTCGCCGCAGGTCGAGGGTGTGCACCTGCGGTTCGGCGCGGTCGCGCGCGGTGGTCTGCGCTGGTCGGACCGGCGTGAGGACTTCCGGACCGAGGTGCTGGGTCTGGTCAAGGCGCAGATGGTGAAGAACTCGGTGATCGTGCCGGTCGGCGCGAAGGGCGGGTTCTACGCCAAGCAACTGCCCGACCCGTCGGTCGATCGTGATGCCTGGCTGGTGGAGGGGATCGCGTCGTACAAGACGTTCATCTCCGGACTGCTCGACATCACCGACAACATCGTTGCCGGTGACATCGTTCCGCCGCGCGACGTGGTCCGGTACGACGGCGATGACGCGTACCTGGTCGTTGCCGCGGACAAGGGCACGGCGACGTTCTCCGACATCGCGAACGGGGTCGCCAAGGAGTACGGCTTCTGGCTCGGCGACGCGTTCGCGTCCGGTGGTTCGGTGGGTTACGACCACAAGGCGATGGGCATCACCGCCCGCGGTGCGTGGGAATCGGTCAAGCGGCACTTCCGCGAGATGGGCCACGACTGCCAGAACGAGCCGTTCACCGTGGTCGGTGTCGGCGACATGTCCGGTGACGTGTTCGGCAACGGGATGCTGTTGTCGGAGCACATCAAGCTGGTCGCGGCCTTCGACCACCGGCACATCTTCCTCGACCCGACGCCGGATGCGGCGGCGTCGTTCGCCGAGCGGCGCCGGCTGTTCGAGCTGCCGCGCTCGTCCTGGGCGGACTACGACGCGGCGCTGATCTCGGCCGGTGGCGGTGTCTTCCCGCGCACCGACAAGGCGATCCCGGTCTCGGCCGAGATCCGTGAGGCGCTGGGGATCGAGGGTTCGCGGCCGACGCTGACGCCGGCCGAGCTGATGAACGCGATCCTGAAGGCGCCGGTCGACCTGTTCTGGAACGGCGGCATCGGCACGTATGTGAAGGCGACCACGGAGTCGCACGGCGATGTCGGCGACAAGGCGAACGACACGATCCGGATCAACGGCGCCGACCTGCGCGCCAAGGCGGTCGGTGAAGGCGGCAACCTCGGCTTCACCCAGCTCGGCCGGATCGAGTACGCCGCGGCCGGCGGGCGGATCAACACCGACTTCATCGACAACGTGGCCGGCGTGGACACCTCCGACCACGAGGTCAACATCAAGATCCTGCTCGACAAGGTCGTCGCCGACGGCGATCTGACCGAGAAGCAGCGCAACGACATCATCGCGTCGATGACCGACGAGGTCGGGAGCCTGGTTCTCAAGAGCAACTACCGGCAGAACATCGCGCTGGCCAACGCGGCCGCGCAAGCCGCCGCGTTGCTGCACGTCCACCAGGACTGGGTACGGCGGCTGGAGAAGCAGGGCCTGCTCGACCGCGAGCTGGAGTTCCTGCCGAGCATCGCGGAGTTCAAGCGCCGCAAGGCCGACGGGCGTGGGCTGACCTCGCCGGAGCTGTCGGTGCTGATCGCCTACACGAAGATCGTGATGGAGGCGGAGCTGCTGAAGACCTCGCTGCCCGATGACACGTTCCTCAAGCACAAGCTCGCGTCGTACTTCCCGAAGGCGATGCAGGAACGGTTCGACGACCAGATCCAGTCCCACCAGCTGCGGCGCGAGATCATCACCACCCAGGTGGTGAACGAGTTCGTGAACACCTCCGGCATCACGGCGTACCACCGGCTCTCGCTGGAGACCGGCGGTTCGGTGGAGGACGTCGTACGGGCGAACCTGGCCGCGTCGCGGATCTTCGCGCAGCCTGATCTGCTGTCGGCCAACGCCGCGCTGGACAACGTCGTCGACGCGGCGACCCAGACACACATGCGGCTGGAGACCCGCACGCTCGTCGAGCGCGCGACGCGTTGGCTGGTGAGCAACCACCGGCCGCCGGTCGACATCCAGGACCTGATCGACGACTTCGCACCGGGTATCGCGAAGCTGACGACGGCCCTGCCGGAGCTGCTGCGCGGTCGCGAGCTGGCCTTGTTCGAGCACCGGCGTGAGGCCCTGGTCGAGAAGGGCGTCTCGGCCGACTTCGCGACCAGCATCGCGATCCTGCCCCCGGCGTACGCGGGTCTGGGCATCGTGGAGACGGCCTCGGCCGACGACCTCGACATCCTCGAGGTCGCCAAGGTCCACTTCGCGCTGGCCGAACGCCTCCAGCTCGGCCTCTTCCTCGAGCGCATCATCGGCCTCCCGCGCACCGACCGCTGGCAGACGATGGCCCGGGCCGCCCTACGCGACGACCTGCACGCCGTCCACGCCCGCCTCACCCGCCAGGTCCTCGCCACCACGGACGCCGGCGAAGACCCCGAGACCCGGGTCATCGCCTGGCAGGACCAGAACGCCACGGCCCTGTCCCGAGCCGCCACCATGCTCGAGGAGATCGTCGACACCGAAGGCCCTGAGCTTGCCCACCTCTCGGTAGGCCTCCGCCTGGTCCGCACCCTCCTGGCCAACCAGGCCTGACCCCCGCCCCACCCCACCTCGCCCCGCTAGCCGGCAATTTCAACGGATCTCCCCCCAAGTTGACGGTTCTCCCCCCGAATTTCGAGCGGAGAACCGTCAACCTCAGCAGATATCCGTTCACATTCGTGGGGGCGTGGCGGGGTCGGTCGCTGCGTGCGCCGGTACGACCTTGAGCACGGCCGAGCCCGAGACTGGTTGAACCGCGTTCAAGGTGCTTTGCAGTTAGTAATCGGTACCGTACCGTTTATTAAATGACGGAGACTGTGCTGGTGGTGGGAGCTGGGCCGACGGGGTTGGCGCTGGCGGTCTGTCTGGCGATGCGGGGTGTGGGGGTGCGGGTGATCGACGGCGCGCAGGGGCCGTCGTCGACATCGCGCGCGCTGGGGCTGCAGCCGCGTGGCGCCGAGGTGCTGGAGCGGATCGGGGCGCTAGGGGAGTTGCCCCAGCGCTCGAAGGCGATGCTGACGATCAACTATCTCGACGGTCAACGACTGCGCCTGCAGTTGCCGGTCGGCCGGGCCGCGGTCGGCCTGGAGAAGCAAGCGCTGCTGGTGTCGCAGGCCGAGGTGGAGGGTGAGCTGCGACGACGGTTCGCCGAGCTCGGCGGCAAGGTGGAGTGGTCGACGCGGCTCGTCGGTTGTGAGCAGACAACTGAGCTCGTCAGTGCGACCGTTCAGTTGGCAGACGGTACGACGGAACGCTTGGACGCGGACTGGCTGGTGGGCTGCGACGGCGCACACAGCGTGGTGCGGAAGCTGGCGGGCATCGGCTTCCCGGGGCGCAAATTGGTCGAGCGGCTGCTGATGGTCGACGTCGAGGCCGACTGGCCGTACGACGCGAACGGTAGTACGACGTGGATGTCGGCCGGCAGCATGCTCTCGGTGACTGCGATGCCGGACAACGTCTGGCGCGTCTTCAGTGAACCGCCGCCAGGTCTGCCAGAGGTGTTGTCGGAGGCCGAGATCACCTCACGGGTACTCGAGGAGTTCTCCCGCCGGAGCGGGACGAGTCTCGACACAGTGGGTTCAGTGCGGTGGGCCTCCGAGTTCCGCCTGCACCGTCGACTCGCCGACACCTACCGGCGCGGGCGTATCTTCCTGGCCGGCGACGCTGCCCACATCCAAAGCCCATCAGGCGGCCAGGGTCAGAACACTGGCCTCGGCGACGCCGAGAACCTGGGCTGGAAGCTGGCTCTGGTCGCGAACGGCCGCGCCGACGCCTGCCTACTCGACACCTACGAAGCCGAACGCCGCCCACTGACCAAAAGGGTGCTGGCGGCAACCAGTTCCGCCATCGACATCATGCTCCCGACCACGTGCTGGGGCCGGTTCCTCCGCGATCACGTCGTGATGCCGATCCTTCGCCTCCGAGTCGTCCAACGCCGCCTGTGGCTGGCCGCCTCCCAGCTCACCGTCTCCTACCGAGGTGGTCCGCTCGCCGCGTCATCCACACCGTGGAGCCGTCGTCCGCGCCCAGGCGACCGTGTCCCCGACCTGCCCTGCCGACGAATCGACGGGACCGAAACCACCCTCCACGCGGCGATCGGTGGCTCCTGGGTCGTGCTCGCCAAAGACCCCACCCCGTACGTCGATGCGCTCGGCCCGGACCTGGTTCGTGGGTTCACCCCAGTCGGTACGACGCAGCCCGACGTACTGCTGATCCGTCCGGACGGACACCTGGCTTGGCGTGGTCGCGGCGGACCGGAGATGCTGTCCACATGGCTGAACCAGGTTCTGTGGCCCGCGTAGACCGCGGCCGCCCGCGCAACCCCGGGAACGACGCCGCGATCCTGGACGCCGCCCTCGACCTGTTCATCGAGCGCGGCGCCGCCGGCGCCAGCATCGAAGCGATCGCCCGCCAAGCCGGCGTCGCCAAGCTGACCGTCTACCGCCGCTGGCAGTCCAAAGAAGCACTCCTGATCGCAGCTCTCGAACATTCCCGCGAATCAGTCGACGACACACCGCCCTCGACGATCGACGACCTCGTCGACCGAACCGCCGAACTACTGAGCCGGCCCCGCTTCCGCGCCCTGATGGCCCGCGTGATCGGCGCCTCGGTCGACCAACCCGAACTCGTCCAGGCCTACACGAAACGGCACCTCGAGCCCCGCATGACCGCCGTCGCCGACATTGCCCGGCAAGCCATCGCAGCCGGCCACTTCGCCCCCGACACCGACCCGACCGCGGTTCAGGATGCCGTCACCAGCGCGATCAGCTTCGTCCTCCTCCATGCGGGCGAACCCACCGCCCCCGAAATCAAGCAACGCCTCCACACCCTCCTGCAGCACATGGGTTATCTCGTCCCAAGGCGGTAAGGAGAATGCTGCAGTGATCACGCTACTGTCCGACCGGTTCGACGTGGCGGCCGAGGGGCTGCGGGCGTGGCGGCAGAAGCTGCTCGTGGGTACGGCGGGGGACCGCTGGATGGCGTACTTCGACTGCGGGTTCCAGGGGACGGATGCGGTCAGCACGGTCGGGTATCTGGCTGAGCAGCTGAAGTGCCAGGGGCTGGCTCGCCGAGTACGCCGCCGCGCTCGGCGTGCGGCCGTTCGACGAGACCTTCTCTGCCGGCCGGGGAGTCCTGGTCGAGAGCAGGCAGAAGGTGCCGCGCAAGGGGCAGTCGGTGTCGCTTGCCGACACCCAGCAGTACTGGGGCATCGTTCCGGGGGTTGCTGACCAGGTCCGCGGTTAGCGTTCGGAGACGAGGACGTCGACGGAGTACTGGTCGGCGCGGTAGCAGTGGCTGCCGTACTCGACGGGGGCGCCGTCGGCGTCGTAGGCGGAGCGGGTCATGGTGACCAGGGGCTCGGCTTTGGACATGTGCAGGGTACGGCGCTCCTCGGCGGTGGCGTTGCGGGCGCCGATCCGTTGACGGGCGACGGTGGGGCGGATGCCGCGGGCGCGGAGGACGGCGTACAGGCCGTCGCGTTCGAGGTCGGCGACGGTCAGGTCGTTGAGGGCCGGGGGCAACCAGTTGCGCAGGATGGCGAGTGGCTGGTCGCCGGCGTAGCGGAGGCGGACGATCGAGACCAGGGGTGTGCCGGCCGGGAGGCCGAGCATCTCGGCGGCGCGGTCGTCGTGCGCGTCGGTGGTGAGTGACAGGACGTCGGTCCGCGGGGCACGGCCCTCGCGGACGAGGTCGTCGTACAGGCTGGTCAGCTCGGCCTTGCGGTGCACCATCTGGTTCGCGACCGTGGTGCCGATGCCGCGGCGGCGGACCAGCAGGCCCTTGTTGACCAGCTCGGAGATCGCCCGGCGCACGGTCGGCCGGGACAGGCCGAGCCGGTCCGACATGGCGATCTCGTTCTCGAACGGGTCGCCGGGGCGCAGCGTACCGCCGCTGATCGCAGCGGTGAGCTGCTCGGCGAGCTGGTGATAGAGCGGCACCGGGCTCGTCCGATCGATGCTGATCGGGAGGGTCGCCATGGCCCGGGATATTACAGGTGTGGGCATGTCATGTCTGCACGTTCGAATGTGTTGACAAACTATTGACACCTCCGGCGCGGCCAGGAAAGCTGGCGGCGGTGGTTCCGGTGCCGGCCGGCTGCCGTGCGACGACGGAAGAGGGCAGCGGATGCGGATCGGGTTGGTCGGGGTCGGGCGGATCGGTGCGTTCCACGCCGCGACGCTCAAGGGGTTACCGGCGGTGGATCAGGTGGTCGTCGCCGATGCCGATCCCAGCCGGGCCGAGACGGTCGCCAAGGAGCTTGGTCTCTCGTTCGCCCCGGATGTTCCCGGTCTGCTCGCGGCGGGACTCGACGGGTTTGTGATCGCCGCTGCCACGGGTGCGCACGCGGAGCTGATCGCCGCGGGCGTGGCGGCCGGCGTACCGACGTTCTGTGAGAAGCCGGTCGCGCTCGACCTGGCGGAGACGCAGCGGGTGGTCGAGCTGGTCGAGGCTGGTGGGGTGCCGGTGCACATCGGTTTCCAGCGTCGCTTCGATGCCGGGTATCAGGCTGCTCGGGCCGCGGTCGAGTCGGGTGAGCTGGGGTTCGTTCACCACATCCGTGCGAACACGAACGACGCGTCGCCGCCGCACCGCGAGTACATCCCGCAGAGCGGCGGTTTCTTCCGGGACTGCACGGTGCACGACTTCGACATCATCCGGTACGTGACGGGCCGCGAGATCGTCAGCGTGTATGCGACGGGCGCCAACCGCGGCGAGGCCTTCTTCGGCGAGTACGGCGACGTGGACTCCGCGGCCGCTCTGCTCACGCTGGACGACGGCACCTTCGCCATGGTGAGCGGCACCCGGTACAACGGCGCCGGTCACGACGTGCGGATGGAACTGCAGGGCAGCCTGGGGTCGATCGCCGTCGGGCTCGACGAGCACACCGCGCTGCGGTCGGCCGAACCCGGAGTGAACTTTCCGGCCGGTCCGCCGCATCTGACCTTCATGGATCGATTCCAGCCGGCGTATGTGGCTGAGCTGACTGCCTTCACCGAGGTGGCCGCCGGGACGCGTGACGTGCCGTGCACGGTCCGCGACGCGCTGGCGGCGTTCCGGGTCGCCGATGCCTGTGAGTTGTCCCGGCACGAGAACCGTGTCGTCACTGTCTGATTCACCTTCCATTGTTGCGATAGAGGAGACTGTGCTCGATGACTGACCTGGCTGCCCGGATCGCGGGTGCTCCGATCTCGTGGGGTGTCTGCGAAGTTCCCGGCTGGGGCTATCAGTACGACGCCGAGACCGTGCTGGCCGAGATGCGAGCCGTCGGGCTCGCCGCGACCGAGTTCGGGCCGGACGGGTTCCTGCCCGAGGATCCGGCCGAGAAGGCGAAGCGGTTGGCCGACGTGGGACTTCGTGCGGTCGGTGGATTCGTTCCCGTCGTACTGCATGATGCGGCGCACGACCCAGCGCCTGAGGTTGCGGCGGCGCTGGAAGGTTTCGTTGCTGCTGGCGCGACTACGCTCGTGCTGGCGGCCGCTACTGGCAGCGATGGGTACGACGATCGGCCGGTGCTGGACGACGCCGGCTGGAGCACGCTGGTCGGGAACCTGGACAAGCTCGCGGAGCTCGCTGCTCGCAGTGGCGTGCTGGCCACGATCCACCCGCACGTCGGGACGATGGTCGAGAACGCTGCTGATGTTGAGCGGGTGCTGGCTGGTTCGTCGATCGGGCTGACGCTCGACACTGGTCACCTGCTGATTGGTGGGGTCGACCCGGTGGCGTTGACGCTGGCGCACACCGATCGGATCAAGCACACGCATCTGAAGGACGTCGATGCGGCGTGGGCCGCGAAGGTGCAGTCGGGTCAGGTGACGTACACGGACGCGGTTCGGGACGGGATGTACCGGCCGCTCGGTCACGGCGACATCGATCTCGGCGCGATCGTGAGCACGCTCGAGCAGTCCGGGTACGACGGCTGGTACGTGCTGGAGCAGGACACGATCCTCACCGACCGCCCGGACGACGAGGGCCCGGTGGTCGACGTACGGGTGAGCATCGCGCACCTGCAGGCGATCGCCGAAGCCGTGCGATGACGGACGGGACGGGGAGTTTGATGGTGGACGACGTACTGACCATTGGGCGGATCGGTGTCGACCTGTATCCGTTGCAGATCGGGACGCATCTGGAGGACGTGACGTCGTTCGGGAAGTTCCTTGGTGGGAGCGCTACGAACGTTGCTGTCGCGGCGGCCCGGCACGGGCGGAAGTCGGCGGTGATCAGCCGGACCGGGAACGATCCGTTCGGGACGTTCATCCATTCGTCGTTGCGTGAGCTCGGGGTCGACGACCGGTTCGTGACGCCGGTCGAGGGACTGCCGACGCCGATCACGTTCTGCGAGATCTTCCCGCCGGACAACTTCCCGTTGTACTTCTACCGGTTCCCGAAGGCGCCGGATCTCGTCATCAACTCGTCCGAACTCGACCTCGACGCGATCCGGAACGCCTCCATCTACTGGTCGACCGTGACGGGCCTGTCGGCCGAGCCGTCTCGGTCGGCGCATTTCGCCGCGTGGGAAGCGCGTGGGCGTCGTCCGATCACCGTGCTCGACTTGGACTACCGACCGATGTTCTGGGCCGACCCGAGCGAGGCGCACTCGCAGGTGAGCCGGGCGCTCGAGTACTGCACAGTTGCCGTCGGCAACCGTGAGGAGTGTGAGGTCGCGGTCGGCGAGACCGATCCGGACAAGGCGGCTCAGGCTTTGCTGGACCGCGGACTCGAACTGGCCGTCGTCAAACAAGGCCCGAAGGGCACCCTCGCCCGCACCCGCGACGAGCGCGTCGAGGTCCCACCGCATCCGGTCGAGGTCGTCAACGGCCTCGGCGCCGGCGACGGCTTCGGCGGAGCCCTCTGCCACGGCCTGCTGGCCGGCTGGCCCCTCGAGAAGATCATCCGCTTCGCCAACACGGCCGGTGCGATCGTCGCCTCCCGCCTCGAGTGCTCCACCGCCATGCCCACCACCGCCGAGGTCCTGACCACGATGGGGGAGCCCGCATGACCGACTCCCGCCGTCCCATCCCACTGCGTCAAACCACCCCCGAGGACCCCACCATCCCCGTCCCCAACGACGAAGTAAGCCCCACCGACCCCACCGTCGTCCAACGCCGCCCCGACGCCCCACCCGCACACCCCGGGAACGTAAGCCCCACCGACCCCACTGTCGTCCAACGCCGCCCCGACGCCGCACCGGCACACCCCAGCGACGTAAGCCCCACGGACCCAACCGTCGTCCAGCGTCGTGCCGCCCCAGCGCACTCGCAAGGTGTGAGCTCCACGGACCCGACTCCCGTCCAGGCCCCTGCACAGTCCCGCGGAACGCAGCCGCGCGAGGTAAGCCCCACGGACCCAACCGTCGTCCAGCGCCGTGCCACCCCTGCGCACTCGCAAGGTGTGAGCTTCACGGACCCGACTCCCGTCCAGGCCCCTGCACAGTCCCGCGGAACGCAGCCGCGCGAGGTAAGCCCCACGGACCCAACCGTCGTCCAGCGTCGTGCCGCCCCAGCGCACTCGCAAGGTGTGAGCCCGACGGACCCGACTGTGGTTCAGCGCCGCCCGGACCCAGCGCACTCGCAAGGCGTGAGCCCCACGGACCCGACGGTGGTGCAGTCGGTCCAGGCGGCACGGGCGCGACGGCAGGCCGGCCTGCCGAACGATCCGACGATCGTGGCGCGCGTCGAACTGCCCGGCGCCGACGACCCAACAACCGTCGTCCCGACGAACCCCGCCGGCGAGCCCACCATGGTGGTAGCCGCCAACGACCCAACCATGGTCGTCCCAACAACACCTCCGCCCCCGACCCACCCCGACGCCCCAACCAACCCCGCCCCGGCAAACGCTCAGACCGCCGCCCACACAGGCGTGAACGACCCAACAGCCGTCGCCCAGGCGAATTCCCACAGCGCGCATCACGCGGGTGCGGACGATCCCACCGTCGCTCAGGCGGATTCTCATGGCTCGGCTTACACGGGTGCGGACGATCCGACCGTCGTCGCTCAGGCGAATGCGGGTTACGTGGGTGCGGATGATCCGACGGTTGTCGCGCCGAATGCTGTGTCTGGCGCGGAGGTGGGCGCCGGTGATTCGACTGTCGGGGTGCCCGCGAATGCACCGTCGGGTGTCGGTCCGGCGGCACCTCCGTTGCCGAGTGTGGTGGCAGCTGCGCCTGGGGTTGCCTATCCGGCAGCTGGGGTTGACGGGTCGGCTCGGGTGGTGCCGGTGGTGGATTCTTGGCATCCGGCGACAGAAGGTGGACGACCTCGGCCGGCTGTGGAGCCGGTGGGGCTGTCCGAGGGAGCGCCCGGCCGCGACGACCTCTTGACGCGGTTGAACGAGTTGACGGAGATCCGGGTACGCCAGCCGGAGCGGATCGCTGAGGCCTGGCAGCGCCGGCGGACTCGCGAGCTGGTGGGTGCGGACGGTCGACTGCTGATCGTCGCGGCTGACCACCCGGCGCGCGGTGCACTCGGCGTCCGGGATGACCATTTCGCGATGGGTAGCCGACCCGGCCTGATCCAGCGACTGGTGACGGCGCTTGAGCGACCCGGAGTTGACGGCGTACTGGCCACTCCGGATGTGCTCGAAGACCTGTTGCTGCTCGGCGCGCTCGAGGGCAAGGTCGTCATCGGCTCGATGAACCGTGGTGGTCTGCAAGGCTCCTCCTTCGAACTGGATGATCGCTTCACCGCCTACGGCTCCGCGGCGGACATCGCGTCCCGCCGGCTTGACGGCGGCAAGATGCTGACTCGGATCGACCTCGCCGACCCCGGCACGGTCGCGACGTTGGAGGCGAGTGCGAAGGCCGTCACCGAACTCGCCGAACACAAACTGATGGCGATGGTCGAACCGTTCTGGTCGACCCGCAAGGACGGTCGGGTCACGAACGTGCTCGACGCCGACTCGGTGATCAAGTCCGTCCACATCGCCGCCGGCCTTGGTGCCACCAGCGCCTACACCTGGCTCAAGCTGCCGGTCGTCGACAACCTCGAACGCGTCATGGACGCCACCACCCTGCCGACTCTCCTCCTCGGCGGCGACCCAACAGTCGCCCCCGAAGAAACCTATGCACGCTGGGGCAAAGCACTAGCCCTCCCTTCGGTTCGTGGTCTGGTCGTTGGACGAGCGCTTCTCTTCCCACCGGACGGCAACGTCGCCTACGCCGTAGACCAAGCGGCCGCCCTCGTCCACGGAGGTGTTGCATGACGGAGTGGTTCAAGCCGGCAGGCAGTACGGCGCGGGGCGCGTTCGACGTCGCGGTGACTCCCGGGGACAAGGACTGGGAGTACAGCGGCCTGTACGTCGCCACGCTCCGCCCCGGCCAGTCGATCGAGTTCGACACCAACGACTGTGAATACCTCGTGCTGCCGCTCAGCGGATCGGCCGAGGTGATCGTCGACGGTGAGACCGTTCCGCTCGGTGGGCGGGCCGACGTCTTCGCCGGACCGACCGACCTCGCCTACGTCCCGCGGGGCACTGCCGTTGCTGTCACCAGCGCCGGTGGCGCCCGCATCGCCTTCCCGCATGCGAAGGCCGCGAACGACTACCCGTTCCGCCGCATCGGTGTCGAGAACGTGGAGACCGAACTGCGGGGTGCGGGAGTCTCCTCCCGGCAGGTTCGCAACTTCGGTACGCCGGGTGTGCTCGACGCGGACTCGATCATCGCCTGCGAGGTGCTCACCCCGGCCGGGAACTGGTCGTCGTACCCGCCGCACAAGCACGACGAACACAAGCCTGGTAAGGAAAGCGTGCTCGAAGAGATCTACTACTTCGAGCTGCAGCTCTCCGACGCCGCCCCGGAAGGTGTCAAGGGCAACGACCCGATCGGCTACCAGCGGGTCTACGGTACGGCGGACCGGCCGATCGACGTGCTCGCGGAGGTCCGCGACGGCGATCTGGTCCTGGTGCCGCACGGCTGGCATGGTCCGGCAATGGCGCCTCCTGGCTATGACATGTACTACCTGAATGTGATGGCCGGCCCGGGCACGGAACGCGAGTGGCTGATCACCGACGATCCGCAGCACGGCTGGGTGCGTGAGCTCTGGGCCACGCAGCAGATCGATCCCCGCCTGCCGTTCGAGCAGGAAGAATCTCTCGGAGGAGAAGAGTCATGACGGTGCGTCTCACGGTCGCGCAGGCGTTGGTGCGATTCCTGAGCGTCCAGTACTCGGAGCGTGACGGTGTCCGGCAGCGGCTCATCGCCGGCACCCTGGGCATCTTCGGCCACGGGAACGTCGCCGGCGTCGGCCAGGCACTGCTACAGGCCGAGCTCCAGGACCCGACCGCCCTGCCGTACATCCTGTCCCGCAACGAGCAGGCCATGGTGCACACGGCGGCGGCCTTCGCCCGGACCCGGGACCGGCTGCAGACCTATGCCTGCACAGCAAGCGTCGGCCCGGGCTCGACCAACATGGTGACCGGCGCAGCCCTCGCCACGATCAACCGCCTCCCAGTCTTGATCCTCCCTTCGGACGTGTTCGCAACCCGGGTGGCGACCCCCGTGCTGCAGGAGCTGGAGAACTTCGGCGCCGGCGACGTGTCGGTCAACGACGCCTTCCGTCCGGTCTCGAAGTACTTCGACCGCGTCTGGCGTCCCGAGCAGCTGCCGTCGGCGCTGCTGAACGCCATGCGCGTGCTGACCGATCCGGTCGAGACCGGCGCGGTGACGTTGGCGCTGCCGCAGGACGTGCAGGCCGAGGCCTACGACTGGCCCGAGGAGCTCTTCGCCGAGCGCACCTGGTACGTGGCGCGCCCGTTGCCGGAGGCATCGATTGTCGACAAAGCGGTAGATCTCCTACGGTCCGCGCAGCGACCGCTGATCGTCGCCGGCGGTGGCGTGCACTACTCCGGCGCCGAGGATGCACTGCGCTCGTTCGCGGAGGTGACCGGCATCCCAGTGGCAGAAACCCAGGCAGGTAAGGGTTCTCTGGTCTACGATCACCCGCAGTCGATGGGTGCGGTCGGCTCGACCGGTACGACGGCAGCGAACGCGCTGGCGCGCGAGGCCGACCTGGTGATCGGCATCGGCACTCGCTACAGCGACTTCACGACCGCCTCCCGGACCGCCTTCGCCAACCCGGCGGTGCGGTTCGTGAACATCAATGTGGCGCGCTTCGACAGTGGTAAGCATGCCGGCCTTCCTCTCGTCGCGGATGTGCGGGAAGCCCTTGTTTCGTTGGGATCCGCGCTCGGTGACTGGTCCGTCGACACCAAGTACACCGCGGCGGCCACGGAACTCTCAAGGAACTGGGACGGCATTGTCTCGGCACATTACCGGCCCTCGGACGAGGTGACCGGGAAGCTCGCGGAAGGACTGCTCACCCAGGGCCAGGTCCTCGGTGCCGTCAACGAATTGTCGGCGCCGTCTGATGTAGTCGTCTGTGCGGCCGGTTCGATGCCGGGCGACCTGCACAAACTCTGGCGGACCCGCGACCCGAAGGGATACCACGTCGAATATGGCTTCTCCTGCATGGGTTACGAGATCGCCGGCGGTCTGGGCGTCCGCCTCGGCGCACCCGAGCGCGACGTCTTCGTCATGGTCGGCGACGGGTCGTACCTGATGATGTCGAGTGAGCTGGCCACCGCGGTCCAGGAGAACCTGAAGATCATCGTGGTCCTCGTGCAGAACCACGGCTTCGCCTCGATCGGCGCCCTCTCGGAGTCACTCGGTTCGCAGCGCTTCGGCACGGCGTACCGCAAGCGCACCGGCGACGGCCGGCTGGACGGCGACTACCTCCCGGTCGACCTCGCGGCGAATGTCCGTAGCTTCGGCATCGAGGTGCTCGACGTGCACAGCCGCGACGAGCTGGAGAAGGCGATTCACACCGCGAAGGCGGCGACCGGACCGATCGCGATCCACGTCACCACCGACCCGCTGATCGGCGCGCCGGACAGCGAGGCGTGGTGGGACGTTCCGGTGAGTGAGGTCTCCGAGCTGCAGTCCACGCAGGCCGCCGCGGCGTCGTACGAAGAGAGCAAGAAGGCTCAGCACTCCTACCTCGCGCCGGTCGAAGGCGACTGATCCATGGCATCGATCAACGTCGGTACGGCGCCGGACTCGTGGGGAGTGTGGTTTGCCAACGACCCGCAGCAAACCCCATGGACGCGGTTCCTCGACGAGGTCGTGGAGGCCGGATACACCCGGATCGAGCTCGGGCCGTACGGCTACCTGCCGACCGACCCCGCACAGCTGAAGGCAGAGCTTGACCAGCGTGGCCTGACCATGACAGCCGGTACGACGTTCGAGCAGTTGCACCGGCCGGATGGCTGGGAGACGACCTGGCGTGATGTGGCGCCGACGGCCGAGCTGGCAGCCGCGATGGGCGCCAAGCATCTCGTCGTGATGCCGTCGATGTGGCGGGACGCGGACGGCAGCATCGTCGAGGAGCGTCTCGACCACGCCGGCCAGGCCGCGCACGGCAAGGAGGTCACCGAGCTCGGCCGCCGGGTCGCGGAGGAGTTCGGTGTCCGGTTGCAGTACCACCCGCATGCCGATGGTCACGTCGACAACCAAGGCACCGTCGAGCGCTTCCTCGAGGAGACTGATCCGGAGCATGTGGGGCTGTGTCTCGACACCGGCCACATCAGCTACTGCGGCGGGGACAACCTCGAGCTCGTCCGGAAGTTCCCCGACCGCATCGGTTACCTGCACCTCAAGCAGGTGAATCCCGAGGTCCTGGCGGCGATCGACGGCCAGGGGCTCAGTTTCGACCAGGCGATCGAGCGTGGTGTGATGGCCGAGCCGCCCACCGGCGTACCGGAGTTTCCGCCGTTGCTGGCGGAGCTGGCCGGGCGGGACGTGGAGCTGTTCGCGATCGTGGAGCAGGACATGTATCCCTGCCCGCCGGACGTGCCGCTGCCGATCGCGGCCCGGACGTTGGCCTATCTGAGATCCCACGGGGGTGGCGTATCGGTGTGATGGCCAGCAGAGTGTGAAACTCGCTGGTCCCAACGCAATTTCTCCGCGGCTGGTTCGCGGAACATCTGAAAGGCTGGTTGGAGTCATGGTTCGGTGGCACAAGAAGGCAGTGGCCGCGGGCGCGGCGTTCGTGCTCGCCGCGGCACTCGCCGCGTGCAGTTCCTCCGGGGGCAAGCAGGAGGAGCAGGGCTCGAGCGGCGGTAGCGGCAACGTCGCGAACACGCCGCGGATGAAGGTTGCGCTGATCACCCACTCAGGGCCTGGCGACACCTTCTGGGACATCGTCCGGCGGGGCGCCGAGGCGGCCGCGCAGAAGGACAACATCGAGCTGCAGTACTCCAGCGACCCGGACGGCGCGGCCCAGGCCAACCTGGTCCAGACGGCGATCGACGCCAAGGTCGACGGCATCGCGGTGACGCTGAACAAGCCCGACGCGGTGATCCCGAACGTGAAGAAGGCGATCGCGGCCGGGATCCCGGTGACCGTGCTGAACGGTGGCCTGGACACCTGGAAGAGCAGCGGCGCGATCGGGTACTTCGGCCAGGACGAGCGGATCGCCGGTCAGGCCACCGGGGAGAAGCTCAAGGAGCTCGGCGCGAAGAAGGTCATCTGCGTCATCCACGAGCAGGGCAACGTCAGCCTGGAGGCGCGCTGCCAGGGCATCAAGGACAAATTCGGCGCCGTCGAGAACGTGAACGTGACGGGCTCCGACCAGCCGGGTACGCAGGCGACGCTGACCGCGAAGCTCCAGCAGGACAAGACGGCCGACTACGTGGTCGCGCTGAACGCCGGAGTCGCTCTGACCGCGGTGACGGCGGCCAAGACCGCGGGCTCCGCGGCCAAGATCGCCAGCTTCGACATGAGCAAGGAGATGGCCAAGGCCGTCCAGGACGGCACCGTGCAGTTCGCGGTCGACCAGCAGCCGTACCTGCAGGGCTACCTGGCGGTGGATGCGATCTGGCTGAACAAGACCAACGGCGACACCATCGGCGGTGGCGAGGCGACCCTGACCGGTCCGGCCTTCATCGACAAGACGAACATCGAGGCCGTCGCCAAGTACGCCACGGCCGGAACTCGCTGAGGTAGCGCCATGGCATCGACCATCACCGCACCGGCCTCGGCCGACGACCGGGTCTCGGCCCGGTCCGTCGGGGCGCGGCTGCTCAGCCGGCCCGAGATCGGATCGCTGGTCGGCGCAGCGGTCATCCTGGTGTTCTTCCTGATCGCCGCACCGCCGTTCCGCGACATCAACAACACCGGCACGATCCTCTACCAGGCTGCGCTGATCGGCGTGATGGCGGTGCCGGTGGCGCTGCTGATGATCGGCGGCGAGTTCGACCTGTCGGCCGGGGTCGCGGTCACGACCTCCGGCCTGACCGCCGGCCTGTTCGCCTACCAGCTCAGCCTGAACGTCTGGGTCGGGATCCTGCTCGCCCTGGTCGTCTCGCTGGCGGTCGGTGCCTTCAACGGCTGGCTGCTGATGCGGACCGGGTTGCCCAGCTTCCTGGTGACGCTGGGCACCTTCTTCATCCTGCAGGGCCTGAACATCGCCGTCACCCGGCTCGCGTCGGGTGCGGTCGCCTCGAACTCGGTCAGCGACATGGACGGCTTCAAGTCCGCCCAGCAGGTGTTCGCCTCCGAGTTCAAGCTGGGCGGCGTGACGATCAAGATCATCGTCGTCTGGTGGATCGTGTTCGTCGCGATCGCCGCCTGGGTGCTGCTGAAGACCCAGATCGGCAACTGGATCTTCGCGGTCGGTGGCGACGCCGCGGCCGCCCGCGCGGTCGGCGTCCCGGTGAAGAAGGTGAAGATCGGGCTGTTCATGGCGGTCGGGTTCTTCGCCTGGTTCGCCGGGATGCAGCTGCTGTTCGTGCAGAACGGTGTCGTGCAGTCCGGTGAGGGCGTCGGCAAGGAGTTCCTCTACATCATCGCCGCGGTGGTCGGCGGCTGCCTGCTCACCGGTGGCTACGGCTCGGTGGTCGGTGGTGCGGTCGGTGCGCTGATCTTCGGCATGGTGCAGCTCGGCGTCGTGTACGCCGGCTGGAACCCGGACTGGTTCAAGGCCTTCCTCGGGACGATGTTGCTACTGGCCACGATCGTCAACCTGATCGTCAAGAACCGGGCGGAGGCACGATGACCACGACCGAGAGCTTCGCGTCCGAGGCTGCCAGCAGCCCGACGACACCGATCGTCCTGTTGGAAGACGTCGGCAAGAGCTACGGCAACATCCACGCGCTGCGCGGGGTGTCGCTGGCGGTGCGTCAGGGCGAGATCACCTGTGTGCTCGGCGACAACGGCGCCGGCAAGTCGACGCTGATCAAGATCATCGCCGGTCTGCACGACTACACCTCGGGCAAGATGTCGGTGAACGGCGAGGAGCGGCACTTCTCCTCGCCGCGGGAGTCGCTGGACAGCGGGATCGCGACCGTCTACCAGGACCTCGCACTGGCGCCGCTGATGTCGGTCTGGCGGAACTTCTTCCTCGGCAACGAGCTCACCCACGGACCGTTCCGGCAGCTCGACGAGCGGGCGATGAAGCGGATCGCCCAGGAAGAGCTGACCAAGATGGGGATCTCGATCCCCGACCTGGAGCAGCCGGTCGGCAAGTTGTCGGGTGGTCAGCGGCAGTGTGTCGCGATCGCGCGCGCCATCCACTTCGGCGCCAAGGTGCTGATCCTGGACGAGCCGACCGCGGCGCTGGGAGTGAACCAGTCCGGAGTCGTGCTCAAGTACGTCGTGAAGGCGCGAGACGCGGGGATCGGCGTCATCTTCATCACCCACAACCCGCACCACGCGTACCTGGTTGGCAACCACTTCGTGGTGCTCAAGCTCGGCCGGGTCGCACTGGACACGCACCGCGCCGACATCACGCTGGAGCAGCTGACCACGGAGATGGCCGGCGGGTCCGAGCTGGAGGCGCTCAGCCACGAGCTGCGTGACCTCACGCCGGATCCGAGGCCGGACGACGTCGTACAGGACAAGGAGAAGTAATGAGTGATCTGCGGATCGGCATCGTCGGGGTGGGCGCGATGGGCGCCGACCACGCCGAGCGGATCGTGCGGCACACCTCGGGTGCGCGGTTGGTCGCGGTGTCGGATCCCGACACCGCGCGGGCCGAGGAGTTGGCCACTCGGCTTTCCGGCCAGAGCGCGGTCCGGGTGATCGAGGACCCGCTGGCGTTGATCGGTACCCGCGAGGTGGACGCGGTCATCCTGGCGTCACCGGGGTTCGCGCATGCGGAGCAGCTGTTCGCCTGCCTCGAGCACGGCAAGCCGGTGCTCTGTGAGAAGCCGCTGACCATGGATGCGGCATCCTCGTTGCAGGTCGTCGAGGCCGAGCACAAGCTTGGCCGGCAGCTCATCCAGGTCGGCTTCATGCGGCGCTTCGACCCCGAGTACGCCGCTCTGAAGCAGCTGCTCGACTCGGGGGAGCTCGGTCGCCCGCTGCTGCTGCACAACGTGCACCGCAACAAGGCCAACGGCCCCGGGTTCCGCAGCGAGATGATCGTGCGCGACTCGATGGTGCACGAGGTCGACGTCGCGCGCTGGCTGTTCGACTCCGAGATCACCAAGATCACTGTGCACGCGCCGAAGCCGACGAGCGCCGTACCGGAGGGTGTGCTGGACCCGCAGTTCGCGGTCTTCGAGATGGCGAACGGGGCGATGGCCGACGTCGAGGTCTTCGTGAACTTCCAGGTCGGCTATGAGGTGCGCTGCGAGGCCGTGGCCGAGCGCGGGAGCGCGACCATCGGGCTCGGCTCTGGTGTCCTCACCCGCGCGGCCGGACACTGGGGCGGTGCGATGCCCGAGGACTTCCGAGTCCGTTTCGACCGCGCCTACGACATCGAGGTCCAGCGCTGGGTCGAGGCGGTCGGCCGCGGCGAGATCGACGGTCCGAGCGCTTGGGACGGCTATGCGGCAGCTGCGGTCTGTGAAGCCGGGGTCGCATCGTTGAGCACCGGTCAGCCCGTCACTGTCGACCTTGCCGACCGCCACGCGGTCCTTGGCTGAAAGGAATTGGTTGTGAGTACTGAGATCAAGCGCATCACCCACCTGGTCGGCGGCAGCCCGTGGACCGGCGTCGCCGAGCGGACCAGCAAGGTCTACAACCCGGCCACCGGCGACGTCACCGGAGAGCTCGACCTGGCCTCGGCCGCGACCGTCGACGAGGTGGTGAAGGTCGCCCACGACGCGTCGAAGGCGTGGGGGCAGACCTCACTCACCAAGCGCACGCAGGTGCTGTTCGCCTACCGCGAGCTGGTGAACGAGCGCAAGGAGCAGATCGCCGCGCTGATCACGGCCGAGCACGGCAAGGTGCTGTCCGACGCCCTCGGCGAGGTCACCCGGGGTCTCGAGGTGATCGAGTTCGCCTGCGGTATCCCGCATCTGCTCAAGGGCGGTTTCAGCGAGGGCGTCTCGACCAAGGTCGACGTGTACTCGATCCGCCAGCCGCTCGGCGTCAGCGCGGTCATCTCGCCGTTCAACTTCCCGGCCATGGTGCCGATGTGGTTCGTCCCGCTGGCGGTTGCCTGCGGCAACAGTGTGGTCATCAAGCCGTCCGAGAAGGACCCGTCGGCGGCGAACGCGATGGCCGAGCTCTGGAAGGAGGCCGGCCTGCCGGACGGTGTGGTCAACGTGCTGCACGGCGACAAGGAGGCCGTCGACCGGCTGCTCGAGCACCCGGACATCAAGTCGGTCTCGTTCGTCGGCTCGACGCCGATCGCGAAGTACGTCTACGAGAACGGCACCAGGAACGGCAAGCGGGTGCAGGCGCTCGGCGGCGCGAAGAACCACATGATCGTGCTGCCCGACGCCGACCTCGACCTGGCCGCCGATGCCGCGGTGAACGCCGGCTTCGGATCGGCCGGTGAGCGCTGTATGGCGATCTCGGCGCTGGTCGCGGTCGAGCCGATCGCCGACGAGCTGATCGCCAAGATCACCGAGCGGATGGGCAAGCTCAAGACCGGTGACGGTGCCCGCTCGGCCGACATGGGCCCGCTGGTCACCGGCCCGCACCGCGACAAGGTCTCCGGCTATGTGGCCGCCGGTGTCGACGCGGGCGCGGAGCTTGTCGTCGACGGTCGCGAGGGTGACTTCGACGGTGGTTCCGGCGGGTTCTGGCTCGGCCCGACCCTGTTCGACAAGGTCACCCCGGAGATGTCGATCTACACCGACGAGATCTTCGGCCCGGTGCTGTCGGTGCTGCGGCTCCCGTCGTACGACGCGGCCCTCGACCTGGTGAACTCCAACCCGTACGGCAACGGTACGGCGATCTTCACCAACGACGGCGGTGCCGCCCGGCGGTTCCAGAACGAGGTCGAGGTCGGCATGGTCGGGATCAACGTCCCGATCCCGGTCCCGATGGCGTACTACTCGTTCGGCGGCTGGAAGAACTCGCTGTTCGGCGACACCCACGCCCACGGCATGGACGGCGTGCACTTCTTCACCCGCACCAAGGTCGTCACCTCCCGTTGGCTCGACCCCAGCCACGGCGGCATCAACCTCGGCTTCCCCACCGGCGACTGACGCTGACATGGCAACGCCCCTGACCGATGCGGTCAGGGGCGCTCAGCGATGCCGTCAGCTTTCGAGCGTGGGACGGGGTAAGAGGCCGGCGGCGACGTAGGCCTCGTCGATGAGTTGCATGGTGGCGACCGCGTCGTCGGCGTCGGTCGGGAGGGCGGCGCCGTTGCGCAGATGGGCTGCGAAGGCTTCGAGCTGATAGGCGTACGACGACTTGCGGCCGAGGTGCTCGACCCAGTGGTCTTCCTTCGTGGTGACGATGACGCGGTCGTCGTTGTGGGGGAGCACGAAGCTCGGCGCGAAGGCCTCGCCGCGGGTACCGACGAGCTTGATGCTGAAGTCGAGAGTCTCCGCGCCCATGCTGGTCCGCACTGCGCCGGTGGCGCCGCTCGGGAACTCCAGGTCGGCGTTCAGCCACTCGTCGACCCCAGGCACTCGCTTGCGCTCGCCCGCGCGGGCGCTGACCAGGCGGGGTACACCGCCGGCCCAGGGGGCGATCGAGCGCTGGGCGTGCAGGGCGTAGCAGCCGACGTCCATCAACGCGCCGCCGGCCAGCGCCAGGGACCAGCGTGGGTCGTCGTCTGCCGGCGGAGGCATCACCATGGTCGTCTCCACGTGCTGCAGTTCGCCCAGCTCACCCTTGGCGAGCAGTTCGTGCAGTCGCCGCGTCACCGGGTGGAAGAGGTAGTGGAAGCCTTCCATGACGGTGACACCGCGCTCCGCGGCAGCGTCGCGCACCAACGCTGCCTCGGTTGCGTTGCTGGCCGACGGTTTCTCCGTCAGTACATGCTTGCCGGCGGCAATCGCCTTGAGGTTCCACGGGCCGTGAAGCGCGTTCGCCAGCGGGTTGTAGATCGCCTCGACCTCCGGGTCGGCGAGCACGTCGTCGTACGTCGGATGAACGCGTTCGACGCCGTGTTCGGCCGCGAAGGCCTCGGCCCGGTCCCGGTCCCGGGCGGCGACGGCGACCAGCCGGGCGCCGGTCAGCCGGGCCGGTTCGGCGATCGCCCGCCCGGCGATCCGGGCGGCGCCAAGGATCCCGATACGCAGGGGTTCCATGCTTCTCCTCATCTCAGCCGTCAAAATCTCAGCCGTACAGCAGCCAGCGCAGCCCCCGAGTGGGCCGGCGGATGATCCAGAAGGCGACATCCTCCCCCACGAACGCTCCGGCAGACATCCCCAGCCCGCCATCCGGACCCGGATCCGGGCACGTTCATCTCCCGTTCACGCCGCTGTGCACACGCTGGGTAATCGGAAGGGATCTGATCAAATCACCGTGGTGGGTCGACTGATCAGGGTGGAGGCTTCAGGATGTGCCCATGAGTACCGTGCAGGTCCAGGTTGATCGGAGCAGTCGGACGCCTTTGCATGTGCAATTGGCACAGCAGCTGGAGGCGGCGATCCAGGGTGGCGAGCTCCCGGTCGGGTCCCGGCTGAGCAACGAGGTGGACCTCGCGGAGGCCTACGGGTTGAGCCGGCCCACCGTGCGGCAGGCGATCGCCCGGCTGGTCGACCAGGGACTGCTGGTCCGCAAGCGCGGTGTCGGGACGCAGGTGGTCGGCAACTCCGGCCAGGTACGGCGTTCCCTCGAGCTCACCAGCCTGTACGACGACCTGGCCGCGGCGCACCGTAAGCCGGAGACCGAGGTGCTGCGGCTGGGAATCGCGCCCGCCACGCCAGAGGTCGCGACTGCTCTGCAATGTGAGGTGGGGGACCGCGTCCTGCGCCTGGAGCGCCTGCGCCGGGCAGATGGCGAACCGCTCGCCCTGATGCGTAACTGGCTGCCGCCGGACCTGCTGGAGACCGATCCGACCACGCTGGCCGAGCGTGGGCTCTACCAGTTGCTGCGCGCCGAGGGCGTTCGGCTGAAGGTGGCCCACCAGACCATCTCCGCCGTACCGGCGTCTCCGGAGCAGGCTCGACTGCTCGCCGAGGAGCCCGGGTATCCGCTGCTGGCCACCACCCGGATCACGTACGACGACCACGGTCAGCCGGTCGAATTCGGGTCGCACCTCTACCGCGCCAGCCGCTACTCCTTCGAGCACACCCTGATCCACCGCTGAGCCCCTTGCAACAAGGTGCAACTTTGTGGACTCCCAGCTGCGGCGTGGATACGCTCAGTGAACCTTTGGCGTGGCACGGTTATCCACAGGCGGCAGTGAGCGAGTGGCGCCGGGTGCCCCCGGGTTGAAAGGATGGTCGCGGATGGTGACCGTGGGGTCGCCTGACGGGACGCAACGGGGAGAGCGATGACAGCCGACAGACTTGCCGCGCGCCGGCCGGGCTGGGACGGCGCTGTGGAGCTTATCGACGCCCAGGTCCGCGACGTCGTCCGCCGCGAGGGCATCGACCCGCTCCGCGACCCGGCCGCCGTGAACGCGATCGTCGCCACGGTCGTCCGGGAGTACGACGAGCGCAGCCTGACCGGCGTGGTCCCGCCGATCGGTGACGTCGAGGCGGTCAGCCGCGAGGTCCACGACCGCGTCGCCGGGTTCGGGCCGCTGCAGCGCTATCTGGACGACCCGTCGGTCGAGGAGATCTGGATCAACGAGCCGAGCCGGGTGTTCATCGCCCGCGAGGGCCGGCACGAGTTGACCACGACGGTGCTGACGGAGGAAGAGGTCAGCGACCTGGTCGAGCGGATGCTGAAGACGACCGGCCGCCGGGTCGACGTCTCGCAGCCGTTCACCGACGCCCGCCTGCCCGACGGCAGCCGCGTGCACATCGTTCTCGGGGGAATCACCCAACGCTACGCAGCCATCAACATCCGGAAGTTCACCGTCCGCGCGACCCGGCTGAACGATCTCGTCCAGCTCGGTTCGATGACCCCGCACGCCGCCGCGGTCCTGGACGCGGCGGTGGCTTGTGGGCTGAACATCCTGGTCTCGGGCGGAACCCAGGCCGGCAAGACCACGATGCTGAACGCGCTGGCCGGGTCGATCCCCGCCAGCGAACGCGTGATCAGCTGTGAAGAGGTCTTCGAGATCAAGCTGCCGATCCCCGACTGGGTGTCGATGCAGACCCGGCAGTCCGGTCTGGAGGGTACCGGCGAGGTTCGGCTGCGTGACCTGGTCAAGGAGTCGCTGCGGATGCGGCCGTCCCGGGTCATCGTCGGCGAGGTGCGGGGCGAGGAGTGCCTGGATCTCTTGCTGGCTTTGAACTCTGGCTTGCCTGGCATGTGCACGATCCACGCGAACTCGGCGCGCGAAGCGCTGACCAAGATGTGCACGCTGCCGCTGTTGGCCGGCGAGAACATCGGCTCCCGGTTCGTGCTGCCGACAGTGGCGGGTTGTGTCGACCTCGTCGTCCACCTGGGGATCGCTGCCGATGGACGCCGTCGGGTGCGGGAGATTCTCGCGGTGAGCGGGCGGATCGAGGAGCAGGCGATCGAGACCGAGACGCTGTTCGGCACCATCGACGGGCGGTTGCGGCGGGCCGAAGGGCATCTGCCGCATCCCGAGCGGTTCCAGCAGGCCGGGTACAACGTGTCCGGTCTGCTCACCGAGTTGCCGCAGGGTGCCGGCTGATGGGGCTGCTGCTCGGACTGTTCTTCGGGGTCGGCGTGCTGCTGATCATCGCGACGTTCGTGGCGCCGGCCGAGGTCCGCGCAGCGAAGGACGGCCGCCTGATCACGCGGAGCCGGGACTTGCTGGCCAGCGCCGGCGTCGAGGGCGTGACCCCGGCAGCGTTCATCGGTGCCTGTTTGATCACCGGCCTGATCGGGCTCGTGGTGATGTTCGCGGTCTCCGGTGCCTGGCCGGTCGGCGTGGTGTTCGGCGTGATGGCTGGTGGTGCGCCGATCGCGTTGGTGCGGAGTCGCGCCCGGCGAAGGCTGGCCGAGTTTCGTGAGCTCTGGCCGGATGTCGTGGACAACATCGCGTCCGCCGTTCGGGCCGGTCTGTCGTTGTCGGAGGCACTGGCCCAAGTCGGCGAGCGCGGTCCGCTGCCGTTGCGCGAACCGTTCCGGCGGTTCGGCGCCGACTACGCGTCGACCGGACGGTTCGCGGAATCGCTGGACCGCTTGAAGGCCCGGCTCGCCGACCCGGTCGGTGACCGCGTCGTGGAGGCGTTGCGGATCGCGCGCGAGGTCGGTGGTGGTGACCTCGGCCGGCTGCTGCGTTCCCTGTCGACGTTCCTGCGCGACGACGCCCGGACCAGGTCGGAGCTCGAGTCGCGCCAGTCGTGGGCGGTCAACGGCGCCCGGGTCGCGGTCGCGGCACCGTGGCTCGTGCTGGCGATGCTGTCCTTCCAGGGCGACGTGATCCAGCGCTACAACTCACCGGTCGGTGCGATCGTCATCGGCGTCGGCGCGGTGATCTGCGTCTTCGCCTACCGGCTGATGTTGCGGATCGGCCGGCTGCCCGAGCCCGAGCGGGTGCTGCGATGACTCCCTGGATGCTTGGCGGCCTGCTCGGTGCGATGTTCGGCGCCGGCCTGCTCATCGCCGTACGACGGATGCCGTTCCTGCGCAAACCCGCGCCGGACGACCGGATCGCGCCGTACCTGCGGGATATCGACGGCTCCGAGGTGTTCCTCGGGGCGACCGCGTCGAACTCGCCGTTCTACGCGATCATCAGGCTGTTCGGGCCCTCGCTGCGGGCCGGCGCCCGGCGGCTGGAGCGGATCCTCGGCGGGGCGAACTCGATCCGTCGCCGGTTGGCCCGCGCCGGGCTGGAGCGGACGGTCGAGGAGTTCCGGATCGAGCAGTTGTTGTGGGGGACCGCGGCCTTCGGCGTCGGGCTGGTCGGCGCGCTGATCGCGGTGGCGGCCGGGATCGGTAACCCGATCGGATTGCTCGTTCTCTGCGCGGTGCTCGGCGTGATCGGAGTGCTTGCCCGCGACACCTATCTCAGCACCCAGGTCCGCAACCGCGAGCGCAGGTTGCTCACCGAACTGCCCACGGTCGCGGAGTTGCTGGCCTTGTCGGTCGCCGCCGGCGAAGGCCCGGCCGCCGCGCTCGACCGGGTCGCACGCTCGTGCCGGGGCGATCTCGCCGACGAGCTGAAGCGAGTGCTCGCCGAGACCCGGGCCGGCGACACCCTGGTCAAGGCGCTGGACGCGTTGGCGGAGCGAACCGGCCTGCTGGCCTTGTCCCGCTTCGCCGACGGACTGGCGGTCGCGCTCGAACGCGGTACGCCGCTGGCCGACGTACTGCGGGCGCAGGCCGGTGATATTCGTGAGGCCGGTCGGCGGGAGCTGATCGAGTCGGGTGCGCGGCGTGAGGTCGCCATGATGGTTCCGGTGATCTTCCTGATCCTGCCGGTCACCATCGCTTTCGCCTTCTACCCGGGCGCTGTCGGAATCCGGCTGATCGCCGGATGAATCGAGGAGAGGTCATGTCCCCACTGATGACGAGACTGTACGTGGCGTTGCTGACGCCGCGGCCCGCGCGGAAGGAGCGCGGCGATGTCCCGGGCTGGGTGCTCATCACGGTGATGACGGCCGGCCTGGTCGTCGCGATCTGGGCGGTCGCGGGTCCGCAGCTGGCCCAGATGCTGAAGAACGCTCTGGACTCCGTCTCCAACAAGTGAAGCTGGTACGCCGGCCGAGGGGCGACCGTGGATCCGCGGTCGTGGACTTCGTGCTGGTCTCGATGCTTGTGGTGCCGTTGTTCCTGGGCATCCTCCAGGTCGGCCTCTACCTGTATGTCCGCAACACCGTGACCGCCGCGGCCTCCGAGGGCGCCCACTACGCCGCCGTACTGAACAGGTCGCCCGGCGACGGGCAGGCGCGGACGCGGGAGCTGATCAGCGGCGTGGTGAACGAGCGACTGGTCGACTCGGTCGAGGCGAGCGCGACCGAGGTCGACGGCCAGCCGGGGGTCGAGGTCGTCGTCCAGGCACACATGCCGTCGCTCGGGCTCTGGGGACCGTCGGTCGACTTCAGCGTCGCCGGTCATGCGGTCAAGGAGACCGGCGAATGACGAAGGACGAACGCGGAAGCGCGGTCGTCGAGTTCTCCTGGCTCGCGTTGCTGCTAATGGTTCCGCTGATCTATGTGATGCTCGGCGTCTTCGACGTCCAACGAGCCTCGTACGGCGCGACCGCGGCGACCCGGGCGGCCGGGCGAGCGTTCATCATCGTGCCGGCGGGCCTGTCCGAGGACGAGGCCCGCGAACGAGCCTTCGAGGCGGCCCGCCTGGCGATGCAGGACCAGGGGATGGAGTTGTCGCCCGGCCAGCTCACGATCAGTTGCAATCCTGCTTGCCTGCAGCCCGGTTCGACGGTGACCGTCACGCTGAACACGAGCGTCCCGCTGCCGCTGATCCCCGACGCGCTCGGGGGCGAGCCACCCGCCGTACAGATCAGTTCTTCGCACACCGAGCCGTACGGCGACTACCGCGAGGCGAAGGGCGACGGATGAGCCGCCCTCGCCGAAAGCGTGATGAACAGGGCCAGATCACCGTGCTCATCATCGGCTTCACCTTCGTGATCCTGCTGATGATCGTGGTGGTGACCGACATCTCCAAGGTGTTCCTGGTCCGGCGCGACCTGGATGCCACCGCCGACGGCGCCGTCCTGGCCGCCGCCAACGGGCTGGCCGCGATCTACACCCAGCCCGCCGCGGACGGCAATGCCGAGGTCGATCCCGACCAGGCCCGCCGGCTGACCGCCGAGTACCTCGATCAGGTTGCCGCGAGCAACCGTTTCGACGGTCTCGACTGGTCCGCCGACGTCACCGGTGCGACGGTCACCGTGCAGCTCACGTCGTCCGTCGACCTGCCGTTCCAGCCGCCCGGCTTCCCGGGTTCGGCCGATATCGCTACGGAAGCGTCGGCCGTCGTACCGATTCGCTGACGGGTCCCGTTCGAAACGACTACTTCGTCCGGCGTGCGGGAAGTACGTACAGGACCAGGACGACCAGCATGAGAACGACGGCGAAGAGCCCGACCGAGTGATAGCCGTTGACGAAGGAGGTCTTGACCTGCCCGAGGAGGACACCGTCGGATCGGTTGGCTGCCTGCTCGAAGCCGTCGACCCAGGAACCTTCCGCATGGCCGGCGCGGCTGGACAGTTGAGCGCGGTAGACGACGGTGGCGAGACTGCCGAGGATCACCAGGCCGGTCGCGATGCCGATCTCGTTGGCCGTCTGCGCCAGTGAGGCCGCCGAACCGGCGCGCTCCTGCGGTGCGTGCGAAATGATGTCGTTCATCAGGAACGGGAAGGCGCCGCCGATTCCGGCCGTCGTGAGGACGGCGCCGAGAATGGCCACCGCGATACCGGCCGGGCCTTCCGGAATCAAGGCGAACGGTACGAATCCCGCGGCCATCATCACCAGTCCGCCGATGACGATCTGCTTCGGCGGGAACCGGTGGCCGAGCCAGGGACCGAGGTTCGAGGCGACGATCATCGCGATCGTCGAGGGGATCAGGCAGAGCGCTGCGGTCAGCGGCTCCAGCTCCCGCACCGACTGCAGGTAGAAGCCGGCGAAGATCGACGAACCGCCCATCAGGAGTGCCGTCAGGAACAGCACCCACATGGCGCGGGCGACTCCGGGCCGGCGCAGCAGCGACAGATCGACCAACGGGTTCTCGAGGCTGTGCTGCCGCCGGACGAAGATGACGCCGAGGACGAGGCCGACCACGCCGAGACCGATGACCTTCCACAGTTCGGTGCCGTTGACCGCCCACTTGAGCGTGGCGACGAGGCTGAGGATCGAGACCAGGCAGAGCGCGGCACTGCGCAGATCGAGCGGGGTGTCCGGCTGCGGCTGCGATTCCGGCAGCAGCCGGGGAGCGGCGATCAGCGTCAGCACCATCACCGGTACGCCGAGCAGGAACACCGAGCCCCACCACCAGTACTGCAGCATCACGCCGCCGACGAGCGGTGCGACCGCCATCCCGCCGAGGAAGCAGGTCATGTAGGCACCCATGGCCGACACGCGGGCCTTCGGGTCCGGGAAGATCTGGCCGATCAGCGCCATTGACGCCGGCATGATCGCCGCACCGGCCAGGCCCATCACCGCACGGGTCGCGATGAGCATCCAGGGCGCGGTCGAGAACGCCGCGACGGCCGAGGCCAGCGCGAACACGGCCGCACAGATCACGATCAGCCGGCGGCGCCCGATCCGGTCGCCGATCGCGCCCATCGTGATCATCGTGCCGCCGACCATGAACCCGTAGATGTCGTTCATCCACAGCAGCTCGCTCGGCGACGGCTGCAGGTCGGCGGACATCCGGGGCAGCGCCACACCGAGCACGCTGATGTCGATCGCGATCAGCAGCGAGGGCAGGGCCAGCAACGCCAGCGCGAGCCGCGGGCTGCGAGTCCGCTCCCGCCGTTCGGTGGGCTCCGTGATGGAGGTCGTCATGGTGTTTCCTCTCGGGTGGACCGTTTCCGTGTTCACCCATGCGTCGGATCAGTAGCCCGGTTTTTGACATCCCCCGGAGCATTTTTTTTGGAGGAGGTGGCGGTCAGGCCGGTCGGTACTGCGAGACCACGACCTGACCGTCGAGAACCGCGGTGTCCACAAGCCGGAGGCCGCGGCGCTGGTCAGGGTGGGCGAAGAGCGGGCGGCCGCCGCCGAGAACGACCGGATGGACGGCGATGTGGAACTCGTCGATCAGTCCGAGCTCGGCCAGTTTCCCGGCGAGCGCCGAGCCGCCGGTGAGCAGCAGGTCACCGCCTGGTGCGGCCTTCAGCTTGCCGACCTCGGCCGCCAGATCGCCGCTCACGACCTGGCTCGTCCAGTCGTCACCCGGGTAGCTGTGCGAGAACACGATCTTCGGCGTCGCCCGCCAGAACGGAGCGAACGACGCGACGTGCGGATCTTCGGTCATGGACTCGGCGTTCGGCCAGAAGCCGACCATCATCTCCCAGACCGGGCGGCCGAACAGCAGCGTGTCCACGCCCTTGTCCAGGCCCTCCGAGTACGCCGACAGTTCGGGCCCCATCACCGGCCAGTCGAACTCACCGTTCGGGCCGTCGATGAACCCGTCGACCGAAATGTGAACCCAGTAGCTGATCTTGCGCATGATGCTTCTCCTTCGTTGTGGTCACCCCTCGGTCGGAGCGGACCGCGGCCTTTTGACATCAGGTTCCAGTCTTCGTGGACCGTGGCTGTCCGGGACAGATGCTGATGTGGTCACTTGCCGATGACAAACGTCATCGGTGGACCGGTGATGTGGTGATCTACAGCGGGTCGCTCCCGGCCGGAGATACTGTGCAGACACCGGAGCGGAGCGGGGGAGTGCGCGTGATCAAGGTCCTGATCGCCGAGGACATGCACATGATCCGCGGTGCCCTGGTCGCCTTGCTGGCCCTGGAGGACGACATGACCGTCGTGGCCGAACTGGAGCGTGGCGACCAGATCGTCCCGGCCGCGCTGCGGACCGAGCCCGATGTGGCGGTGGTCGACATCGACCTGCCTGGTCTCGACGGTCTGTCCGCGGCGGAGCAACTGCTCACCCAGGTCCCGCAGTGCCGCACGGTCGTGCTGACGGGCCTGGCTCAGCCCGGCAATCTGTTGCGGGCGCTGCAGGCGCACGTCCGCGGTTTCATCGTCAAGGACGCTCCCGCCCAGACATTGGCCGACGGGATCCGGCGGGTCCATGCAGGCGAGCGGGTGATCGATCCGGATCTGGTCGCGGCGGCTCTGGAGACCGGTAGCAGCCCGCTCACCCCGCGCGAGGCCGACGTACTGCGGGTTGCGGAGACCGGAGTGCCCACCGAGCAGATCGCCGCCACGCTCTCGCTGTCCTCGGCGACCGTGCGCAACTACCTGTCCAATGCGATCAGCAAGGTCGGTGCGCACAACCGCATCGATGCGATCCGGATCTCTCGCAATGCCGGCTGGCTCTAGCCGTCCGGACGGGCAGGACGCCGCGTCGGACCGGACACTCCGACTGGTCACATTTGCACCTGTGGTGGTCGTGCTCGCGCTCGCCGGTCCACAGTTGGCGCTGACGGCAGCCAACGCCACCCGGTCGGGACCAGTCGTGCACTCCGCCTTGCTGATGTCGGGCCTCCTGGTGATCTCCCTGCACCACGTCTGGCATGCGGCCCACGGTCTGCATGCGCCCGGGGCGCTGTGGTCGCTCGGTGCGATGGCGGTGGTCATCGCGGTCGGCGTACCGGTGGCCGGGCCGCAGTGGGTCACGACGTTCGCCTATCTGCTCGCGTCGGCCGTGCTCGTCCTGCCCAGGAGGGCTGCTGTGCTCGCGGGCGTGGTGATCCTGGTGGCGCTGGTGCCGATAAGCCTCTTACCGGGGCCGCGGCCCAACCCGGTGTGGATGATGATCGTGGTGGTCGAGCGGGCCGGTGCCATCGTCGTACCGGTCTGGCTGGCGGGTGCGCTCCGAAGCCTGCGGGCGGCGCGTGCGGAGCTTGCAGTCCGGGCAGTGCTGCGGGAACGGGGCCGCATCGACGATGAACTGTCCCGCACCGTCGGTGAGTCCCTGTCGGCGATCGCGGCTGCCGGTGCAGAGGCCGGTACGGCGGTCGCCACCGATCCTGAGGTCGCCGCGACGAAACTGACCGGCCTGGTGGAGCAGTCCCGGCGGACGCTGGCTGACGCGCGGTTGCTGGTTCGTGGCTACCAACATGTGGGCCTGCGGGCTGAGCTGGAGACCGCTGTCACGCTGCTGACCGCCGCGGGCATGTCTGCGCGCTTGGTGCTGCCACGCGACCTGCCGGACAGCGAGCCTGTACTGCGGTCAGAGTTGCGTGCAGCGGTGGAAGAGCTGCTGCGAAGGCCGATGCCGGCGTGCGTGATCACCGTGCGGACTACGCGCGACGGCCACCGGCTCGTGGTCGAGGAGAGCACGGAGGTGAGCCGATGAACGAACCCGTCCCACCGGTAGTGCAACGTGCGATGTGGTGGGTGGCCGGTCTGCATTTCGCCCTGCTCGCTCTCGCGCCAAGCATCGTGCTGACCCAGGGTGGCGGTCCGCGTTCCGCCGCCGAACGATTCCTCGCGGTGGTTGCCAGTCTGCTGATGGCAGCGCTGCACCTGCGGCACATCTGGGCGGCGATGCGCGGAGGACGGCCGCGCGGCTGGCGCTGGACCCTTGTCGTTCAGATGATCATCGCCTTCGTGCCCGCGCTCTGGCTGGGGGCCGATGTCGGCAGCAGCCAGATCGTGGTGGCCGCGGGCGCGATGATCCTGGCGCGTGACCGCAGGTTCCCGGCCCTCGGCGTGGGGCTCCTGGCCACGACGATAGTGCTGCACGCCTACCTCGTGCATGACTCCCCGCACCTCAACGTGGCGCTTGAGGTCGCGTACTACGCCACCGTGAGCGTGATCTTCGCCTGTGTGTTGTACGGAACCGTTCGCCTGGTGCAGGTCGTCGACGAGCTGTACCGGACCCGGATCGAGCTTGCCGAACTCGCCGTCGACCGAGAAAGGATCGCCGTCTCCAGGGATCTGCACGACCTGCTCGGCCAGAGCTTGTCGGCGATCTCCTTGAAGGGTGATCTCGCTGTTCGGCTGCTGCGCCGCGACCCGGCCCGGGCGTACGACGAGATCGCCAGCTTGACCGAGCTTGCCCGCTCGGCCCGGCGGGACATCCGGGCGATCACCTTCGGCGCCCACCAGGTGAGCCTTCCGGACGAGATCGCCGCGGCCGAGCGGTTGCTGGCGGCCGCCGGCGTCCGGACCCTCATCGACCTCGGCCCGGCCGGACCGGAGCTCCCGGACGAGCTCCGGCAGATGCTGGCCCGCACCGTTCGGGAGGGCACCACCAACCTGCTGCGGCACAGCGAGGCCACGATCTGCGAAGTCACGGTCCGGCGCGATGCTCAGTCCGTCTCGCTGGAGATGACCAACGACGGAGTCCGGCAACTGTCGGCGAGCGGCGGCACTGGGCTGACCGGACTCAGCGATCGGGCCCGCGATCTCGGTGGGTCGGCCGTTGCGCGACCTGTCGACGGCGACCGCTTCCGTCTGCTTGTGACGCTGCCGCTGCGCTGAGTCGGCGCGGTCATCCGGGTTCCTCCGGTACGGCGTGGGCACCATGGGGAGATGCAGATCGATCTGAGTGGACGGAAGGCCCTGATCTCCGGATCGAGTCAGGGGATCGGGCTCGCGATCGCCACCCAACTGGCCCGGGCCGGAGCGGCGGTCGTGGTCAACGGGCGAACGGCCGACAAGACGGAAGCAGCGGCGGATCAGGTACGGAACGACGTACCGGGTGCTGAGGTGACCGCGGTAGCGGCTGACCTTGCGTCGGGTGAAGGTGCTGAGCACCTGCAGGCCGAGGTTCCGGACCTGGACATCCTGGTCAACAATCTCGGGATCTTCGGCGCCAAGCCGGTGCTCGAGGTGGATGACGACGAGTGGCGGCACTACTTCGAGGTGAACGTGCTGTCCGCCATCCGCCTGATCCGGCTGTACCTGCCGGGGATGACCGAGCGCGGTCACGGGCGGGTGCTCAACATCGCGAGCGACTCGGCGATCGTGACGCCGGTCGAGATGGTGCACTACGGCGTGACGAAGACGGCGCTGCTGGCGGTGACCCGCGGCTACGCGAAGGCCGCGGCCGGTACCGGCGTCACGGTCAACTCGGTGATCGCGGGCCCGACCCACACGCCCGGCGTCGAGGACTTCGTGCACGAGCTGGTCGGCGACGACCAGGAGTGGGACGACGCGCAGCGCCAGTTCATGCGCGAGCACCGCCCGTACTCCTTGATCCAGCGCCTGATCGAGCCGCCGGAGATCGGCAACCTGGTCGTCTACCTCAGCTCCGACCTGGCCTCGGCCACCACCGGCGGCGCCGTTCGCGTCGACGGCGGCTACGTCGACTCGATCCTGCCCTGAACCTTCGTGGCGGGTTTCCGACATGTCGTGGCGATCCGAGGAGTAGCGCCTTACGGTAAACGAAAGGTCGCTACATATCTGAATGAGGAGCTGCCATGAAACGACGGGTCGGCGTTGTTCTCGCGAGTGCTTTCGCCGCGGGGCTCCTCTTCGCCACGGCCGGGCTGGTCGCTCAGGCCGGCGGAACGTCGGTGCAAGCAGCCTGTACGGCGCCCGCTTGGGCTGAGGGAGTTGCCTACGCTGCGGGCGCGAAGGTGAGCTACCAGAGCCGGACGTACCAAGCCCGCTCGGCGCACACCGCGCCGCCCGGATCCGGCTGGAACCCGGTCGCCGCCCCGTCACTCTGGCTCGACCTCGGCGCGTGTGACAGCGCGCCGCCCACCGATCCGCCGACCACGCCTCCCACCACCCCGCCGCCCGGCGGTGCGACCTGCGCGGTGAAGTCCCGCCCAGCCGGCAAGGTGCTGCACGGCTACTGGGAGAACTGGGACGGCTCCTCGAACGGCGTTCACCCGCCGTTCGGCTGGACGCCGATCACGGACAGCAGGATCAGCCAGCACGGCTACAACGTGATCAACGCAGCCTTCCCGGTGATCCTCTCCGACGGCACCGTGAAGTGGGAGGACGGCATGGACGCGACCGTGAAGGTCGCCACTCCGGCCGAGATGTGCGCGGCGAAGGCGGCCGGCCAAACCATCCTGATGTCGATCGGTGGCGCGGCCGCCGGGATCGACCTGAGCTCGTCCGCTGTCGCCGACCGCTTCGTAGCGACCGTCGTACCGATCCTGAAGCAGTACAACTTCGACGGCATCGACATCGACATCGAGACCGGCCTCACCGGAAGCGGCAACATCAACCAGCTCTCGACGTCACAGGCCAACCTGATCCGGATCATCGACGGAGTCCTGGCCCAGATGCCCTCGAACTTCGGGCTGACGATGGCTCCCGAGACGGCGTACGTGACCGGCGGCAGCGTGACCTACGGCTCGATCTGGGGTTCGTACCTACCCATCATCAAGAAGTACGCCGACAACGGCCGGCTGTGGTGGCTCAACATGCAGTACTACAACGGCAGCATGTACGGCTGCTCCGGTGACTCGTACTCCGCAGGCACTGTCCAAGGCTTCGTCGCCCAGACCACCTGCCTCAACAACGGCCTGACCATCCAAGGCGTCACCATCCGCGTCCCCTACGACAAGCAGGTCCCCGGCCTCCCCGCCCAGAACGGCGCTGGCGGCGGCTACATGTCCCCGTCCCTCGTCTCCCAGTCCTGGAACAGCTTCAACGGCCAGCTCAAGGGCCTGATGACCTGGTCCATCAACTGGGACGGCTCCAAGAACTGGACCTTCGGCGACAACGTCAAGGCGCTCCAGGGTCGTTAGCCGAACAGGCCTGGGTGGTCCGCCAGCCAGGTCTGCCAGGTGCGTGCGGTGTGACCTGTGAGGAGTTCGACGCCGGGCTCGATCGGGTGCGGTGAGCCGACGCGCGAGGCCCAGTAAGCAAGCAGGGTCTCGCGCTGACCTTCGTCGGGCATGCGCATCTCGGCGCGTGCCTCGTCAGGGGTGAGGTCGACGGCCTCGATCGGTACGCCGGTGCTCTCGGTGATGTGGGCGATTTGAGCGCGCCGGGTCATCGACTCGGGGCCGGTGAGTGGGTAGCCGCGGCCGTCGTGGCCGTTGGCCGGGCCGTCGAGCAGGACGCGAAGGGCGGCGTCTGCGATGTCCTGCTCGTGGATCGGCGCTTCCTCGGCGTCGATGTAGGGCAGGCGGATCTGGCCGGTCGCGCGGACCTGGTACGACCAGAACTTCGCGTTGCTCATGAAGGCGCCTGGCTGCAGGCGGGTGGTTGCGTACGAGCCGACGGTGACGGCCTGCTCGGCTTTGGCGTGCGGGTCCTGCGGACCGTCGAGCGCGGACAGCGAAGAGAGCAGTACGACCTGCTTCACGCCGGCCGCTTCGGCGGCGGCGACGAAGGCGCCCGGGGCGGAGCGGTCGGAGTACAGGAAGACCTGGGTGATGCCTTCGAGGGCAGGGGCCGGGTTGGTGGCGTCGTAGGCGACCGCGCCGGGGATGCCGGACGGGTCCTTGCTGCCGACGCGGACGTCCTGGCCGGCGGCGATCAGGCCGGTGGTGACGGCGCGGGCGATCGCGCCGCGACCGCCGGTGACGAGAATAGTCATTGGAAGAGCTCCAAAGATGTAGTGACTACAAGATTGGTCTCAGTAAAGCAGTGTGCTCTACGGTTGTCCAATGGAGCTTGGTCGGCGGGAACGCAAGAAGCAGCAGACGAAGGCTGCGATCTCGCAGGTCGCGACCGGGATGTTCCTCGAGCGCGGCTTCGACGCGGTGACCGTGGCCGAGGTCGCGCGGGCCGCGGACGTCGCCGTACAGACGGTCTTCAACCACTTCCCGACGAAGGAGGACCTGTTCTTCGACGAGGAGGGTTGGTGGCGCGGACCGGCGCGCGCGGTGCGGGAGTCGGCGGGTGATCCGCTGGAGGCGCTCGAGGCGCATTACCTGGCGTCGATCCGGGAGCGGCTCGAGGTCGGGCATCTGGCGACCTGGAAGCAGTTCGTCCGCACGATCGAGGGCAGCCCGGCGTTGCTGGCCCGGCGGCGGGTTCAGATCGACGAGCTGGTGCTGACGCTGGCGGAAGCTCTCGATGAGCGATCGGACGAGCGGCTGCGCAACCGCCTGCTCGCGGGTCAGTACGCCGCTGCTCAGGATGTGTTCGAGGAGGAGTTGATGCGGATCCTGCCGGATGACGCGTCGGCCGCCGAGCTGGTTCAGGCGCAGGAACAGCTGGAGCAAGTAGTGGCCGAGGTGTTCAGCATCCTCAGAAACGGTTTAACGGCCGCTAGGGGTTAGCGGGTACGCTGCATGGTTGTGGCTGGACTGGATTTTGATGCTGAGCTCAAGCAGCTCGACGCGACGCTGACCTCGATCGAGAAGGTGCTCGATCTCCCTGCCCTGCGCGCGGAGATCGCCGACCTGGGCGAGAAGGTCGCCGCGCCGGACCTGTGGGACGACCAGGCGAACGCGCAGAAGGTGACGTCCCGGCTGTCCAGCCTGCAGGCCGATCTGGAGCGCGTCACCGGGCTGCGGTCGCGGGTCGAGGACCTCGGCGTGCTGATCGAGCTCGCCCGCGAGGAGAACGACCCCGACAGCGTCGCCGAAGCGGAGAAGGAGCTCGGCGCGGTCGCGAAGGCGATCCAGTCGCTCGAGGTCCGCACACTGCTCTCCGGCGAGTACGACGAGCGCGAGGCGCTGGTCACGATCCGTTCCGGCGCCGGTGGTGTCGACGCGGCGGACTTCGCCGAGATGCTGCAGCGGATGTACCTGCGCTGGGCCGAGCGGCACGGATACCCGACCGAGGTCTACGACACGTCGTACGCGGAAGAGGCCGGGATCAAGTCGACCACGTTCGCCGTCAAGGCGCCGTACGTGTACGGAACGCTGAGCGTGGAGTCCGGGACGCACCGGCTGGTCCGGATCTCGCCGTTCGACAACCAGGGCCGCCGGCAGACGTCGTTCGCCGCGGTCGAGGTCGTCCCGGTGCTCGAGCAGACCGACGAGATCGACGTACCGGACGAAGACATCCGGATCGATGTCTACCGGTCGTCCGGTCCGGGTGGTCAGAGCGTCAACACGACCGACTCCGCGGTCCGGCTCACGCACATCCCGACCGGCACCGTCGTGACGTGTCAGAACGAGAAGTCCCAGCTGCAGAACAAGGCGTCGGCGATGGTCATCCTGAAGGCCAAGCTGCTCGCGCTGAAGAAGGCCGAGGAGCGGGCCCAGATCGACTCGCTGCGCGGTGACGTCCAGGGTTCGTGGGGCGACCAGATGCGGTCCTACGTCCTGCACCCGTACCAGATGGTGAAGGACCTCCGGACGCAGTACGAGTCCGGCAACACCTCGGGCGTCTTCGACGGCGAGATCGACGAGTTCGTCGAGGCCGGCATCCGCTGGCGCCGTACCGGCCAGACGGTTGCCGACCAAAACTGAGCTTAGAGCCGACTGCAGCAGCTGCTTCGGCCTCTGCTGCGTCGCGCTGACGTTCAGCAAGTCCGCCGACTTCGCGATCGACAAGCCGGCGGGCGAGGCGTGCCGGAATCTGGATGACGCGTTCCGGTGCCGGATCCACACCGAGCTGCGCTCGAAGGGCTTCCAGGGCTGCACGGTGTACGACTGCTTCGGCGCTGGCCAAGAGATCTCCCGCCGTGCAGGCAAGAGCTGGCGCGATCAGCCGGGGGCCGACATGTTCGCGGCCCTCCCGATCCTCCGCCAGTTGCACGAGCTGCTCTGGTATCTCACCGAAGCCCTTACCTACAAGGCGACCGCGCCTCTCCACGCCGACCTCCGTACGGCGTTCGCCCGCGTCGAGGAGGTCAGCCGTACGACGGACCTGGCCGCCGTCGACGTGATGGCCGAGCGATCCGTCGTCAACGAGCTGCTCCTCAAGACCAGCAAGCTCGTCCGCGGCAAACAACCCAAGTCCAAGGAACGCCGCGGCGCCGACCTGATGGGCAAGCGTCTCCGCGGCGCGGACCTGTCCAACGCCAACCTCCGCGGCGCCTACCTGATCGCCGCCGACCTGACGAACGCCAACCTCCGCCAGGCCGACCTGATCGGCGCCGACCTCCGCGACGCCAACCTCCGGGGCGCCGACCTCACCGGCGCCCTCTTCCTCACCCAGTCCCAAATCAACGCCGCCCACGGCGACACCGCGACGAAGCTCCCGCAAGCAGTCACTCGCCCTTCCCACTGGTAGTGCGGCGGAGCTGGTTGGTGACGGGTGCCATCAGAACGGCGATGACGGCCAGGCCGAGGGCTACGGCGGCTAGGGCGCCGCGGAAGCCCCAGGAGGTGGTGGTGAGGGAGAGGAAGACGGTGCCGACGGTGGCGGCGCCTAGGGCTAGGCAGGTTTGCTGGCTGGTGAGCAGGATGCCGCTGCCCAGGCCTGCTTGGGCTGGTGGGACCTGGCTGACGACGACGCCGATCATGGGGATCATGACGAGGCCGCTGCCGATGCCGACGATCAGCATGGGGAGGGCGAGTTTGAGGACGGTCACGTCCGGCCAGAGGGTGAGGGCCGTGATTGCCAGCAGTACGTAGCCGGCTGCGTTGATGATCCAGCCCACGATGACCATGGCGACGCCGTACCGGCGTTGGAGGGCGGGGCCCCAGATGCAGGTGATCAGGAAGCCGATGGCCAGTGGCAACAGACTCAGACCGCCTTCCAGGGCTGACATGTGAGCGCCTGCCTGGGTGGCGATGGCGAAGACGAACATGAAGCCGCCGAAGCTGGTGAAGAACCCGACCGCCATCAACAGGCCGATCCGCATCGCCCGATGCCGCAGTACCGAAGGCGGGATCAGTGGCGCGTGACCTGACCGCTCAGCCCAGTGCTGGTGCAGTGCGAGCAGACCTACAGCCGGTACGACGGCCGCCAGGCTGAGCCACGTCCAGAGCGGCCAGTGCAGTGCACGGCCCTCGGTGAGCGGCAGCAGCAGGAGTACGAGGGTGAGAGCGAGTAGTCCGGCCCCCACGAGGTCCACGCGATGCGCCTCGACCGCCTTGGTGTCCGGGACAGTGGCGGCGACCGCGATCAGCGCAACGAGCGCACCGAGCGCCAGTACGACGAACACCGAGCGCCAGCCGAGCCCGAACGGGTTCGCGTCGGTCAGGACGCCGCCGAGGATCTGGCCCAGTGCAGCCGAGATGCCGTTGGCAACGCCGAACAGGGCCATCCCGCGAGTACGGTGCTCACCGGTCATCAGGCTGGTGATGGACGCAAGCACCTGTGGCGTGACCGCAGCAGCCGACGCACCCTGGACGATCCGGGCGAGCAGCAGTACCGACACGGACGGTGCGATCGCGCAGACCAGTGAGGCGATGGCGAACCCGGTGAGACCGAGCAGCAACAGACGGCGGCGGCCGAAGCCGTCACCGAGCCGGCCTCCGACGACGAGCAGAGTCGCCGCCGCGATGCCGTAGGCGCCGACGACGAGCTGCAGTGACCCTGCGCTGGCGTGCAGGTTGGCACCGATCGCGGGGAGCGAGACGTTGACCATGAAGAACGAGAGCATCGGCAGCAGGGAGCCGAAGAGAAGTGCAGTGAGCGCCGCCGGTGCCAGCGAGGTCGCCGGCGGCCGGGTGGCGGTGAGTTGGGCAGTCATGAGTACCAGGCTGCGCGCGACTGGATCCTGGTGGTGAGAGCCTGGTTATCCTATTACCGACACCACCTGGCACCAGGCTGCGCGGCGAGGCACCATAAGACCATGACAGCCAGTCAGGACGCACGCCGACGGGAGTTGGGCCTCTTCCTGCGTACCCAGCGGGAGCGGATCCAGCCCGAGGAAGTCGGGTTCGCTCCGGGACTCAGACGCCGTACGCCGGGGTTGCGGCGCGAGGAGGTGGCACTGCTGGCCGGGGTCGGGGTCACCTGGTACACCTGGCTCGAGCAGGGCCGGGACATCAACGTCTCCGCGCAGGTGCTCGAGGCGGTCGCCAGGGCGTTGCACCTGGAGCGGCTCGAGAGCAACCACCTCTTCACCCTCGCCGGTCTGCGCGTGGGCCCGGCCACGGGGGAGTGCACGGCGCTGCCGCCGGCGGTACAGAGAACGCTGGACGCGGTCTCGCCGTACCCGGCGATCGTGATGAACGAGCGGTGGGACATCCTCGCGTTCAACGACGCCTACTGCCAGGTGGTGCTGGATCTGCGGGAGATCCCGATCGAGGAGCGCAACATGCTCTGGCTGAACTTCGTCTCCGACCAGTGGCACTGCCATTTCGTCGACGGTGAGTCGATCCGGCTGCACATGGTCGCCGCCTACCGCGCGGCCATGGCCAACCACCTCACCGAACCTCCGTGGCAGGAGCTGACCCAGGGACTGCTCGCCCGGTCGCCGGAGTTCGCGACCTACTGGGAGCGGTACGACGTCGCCGCGCCCAGCACCAGGGTGAAGCTTGTCGATCATCCCGAGGTGGGGCTGCTGCGGGTGGAGCCGGCGCTGCTGTGGATCACGCAGGGCGGTCAGTTCCGGGTGAACGTCTACACCGCGGCCGACGAGGACACCGAGGCCAAGTTCCGGATGCTGGTTCCCGCCGGCCGCGGGGCGGTGCGGCCGGCGGGTGCTCGCGTGAGCCCGGGACAAGGCCCACGCGAGCAGGTGTTCAGCTGACCGGGATGCCCGGGTTGGTCAGGCCGCGGCCGCCGGTGACGGTGTTGCTCCGGTCGATCGTGACCTTGCAGCTGGACGCGTTGTAGTTGGTGATGTTGAAGGCGTACCGGCCGTCACCAGTGGCGCCGGTGAGGTCGGACTTGTTGCCGCGGAACACCGTCCCGCAGCCCCAGCCGGACTGCTGGGTGTGCGTCTCGAACCCGTTGTTGGTGGTGTTCTTGCCGGTGTTGTTCTCGATGACATAGTTGTTGCCCTTGACATCGATCCAGCTGTCGTCGTAGTTCGCGCCGGTGAGGCCCTTGCCGTCGAAGGAGTTCCCGGCGACCCGGCCGCCGGTGGTGCCCTCCTTCAGGTCGACCGCCTCGCCGCCGACATCCGGTCCGATGACGTTGTCCAGGATCTGCACGTTGTCGGACTTGTCCGACGTACCGCCCGCACTCCCGACGTACACGCCCTCGCCCATGCCCCGGCCGTCGTTGCCGGTGTCGTAGATGCGCGAGTTCTTGATCACGCCGTACGTGCTGCTGTTCCGGAAGTGCACACCTTCCATGTCGAGCCCGTAGACGGTCACACCGTCGATCGTCACACGCGTGGCGGTGTCGATCATGATGCCCTTCTGGCCGCCGGTGATGCTGATGCCGTTGACGTTCCAGTAGCTGGCACCGTTCAGGTGCAGGCCGTACCCACCACTTGCCTTCAGTACGGCGTTCTTCGAGCCCGTCAGTGTGATCGGCGCGGACGACGTGCCCTTGACCGTCGTCTTGAAGTTGCCGGTATAGGTGCCGTCGGCAAGTTTGATGGTGTCACCGGGCTTGGCATCGGTCAGTGCGGTCTTGAGTTGGGCGGCGGTGCTGACGTTGATGGTCGCCTGCGGCTCGGCCTCGGGAGCGACTCCGCGGTTGCGGATCTTGTCCCGGATCCAGATGCCGGCCTCCTTGAGGTTCGCCGTACCGGTGAAGTTGTTGCCGGCGCAGGTCCCTTCCTTGAAGACGGCGCCGGAGCGCTCGTCGTCGGAGAAGTTCCAGTTCGTCCAGCCGATCTGCTTGCCGGCCAGGAAGTCCAGGTACTTCTTCGACCAGGTGAAGTCGTTCGCGCCCTCGCCCTCGTAGTTCTGGGTGCCGAACTCGGTGATGAAGAGCGGGATCTTCGTCGACGCCCGGGAGAGCGCGTCGAAGTACTCCTGGTGGTGGGACGCGGCGTAGAAGTGGAACGTGTACATGATGTTGGACGCGTTGATCGGGTTGTTCACCACGTCCTTCTCGTCGCTCTCCTCGGAGACCCCGAGGGACGACCAGCCCTTGGTGCCGACGAAGACGACGCCGTCCGGGTCGTTGGCGCGGATGGTCGGGATGACCTTCTCGGCGTACGACTTGATCTGCGCCCAGCTGACGCCGTTCGGCTCGTTGGCGATGTCGTAGATGATGTTGTTCTTGTTCTTGTGCCGGCTCGCGATCTCCGCGAAGAAGGTTTTCGCCTTCTCCGTATAGATGTTCGGGTCGCCGGGGGTGAGCTGGTGCCAGTCGACCAGCACGTACATGCCGCGCGTGGTGGCTTCCTCGATGTAGCCGTGCACGAGGTCGGTGAATTTGCGCGGATTGGTCTCGTAGCCGTCCTCGCCCTTGGCGACGTACATCGAGACCCGGAGGATGTCGGCCTTCCAGTCGGTGGCCAGAGCGTCCAGCGACGCGGTCTTGATGCAGTTGGCGTACCACTGGATGCCGTGCGTGCTCATGCCGCGCAGCTGCACGGGCTGGTTGTTCTGGTTGCAGAGCTTCAGACCACAGACGTGGAGCTGTCCGTTGCGGGAGACCGGGGTATCGGCTGCTGGTGCCGCACTGGTTGGGAGGGTGGGGAACAGGGCGGCCGCGGTGAGGAGAACTCCGGCCGTCAGGGAACGCATCATTGACTGCCTCCTGATACATGGGGGCGGGGAGGTAGTTACATAACTAATAGGAAAGTTTCCTGATAGTTCAACGGAACCTAATATCGGCGCGGAGCGTTGTCAACGGATCGCGCGATGTGATCAATTTCGATCACGCGGTGGCGCGTTCCGGCCAAGCCCGCTTGAGAAGTGAGAGCGTGACCACGATCGCCGGCCGGCGCGAAGTGACGTTCCGCCAGACGGCATAGACCCGTCGGCTGAGCTCCGGCTGGAGCGGTACGACGACCACTCCGTCGGGCAGCGGACCCCGGCCCAGCCGCGGGACCAGGCCGATGCCGATGCCCTGGGCAAGCATCGCGAGCTGGGTCTGGTACTCAGCCACTGAATAGGCGAAGTCCGGCTCGGCGCCCGCCCGGCGCATCGTGCGGACCAGCCACTCGTGACAGATGGATCCCGGCGGCTGGCAGATCCATCGCTCACCGATCAGATCCTCGGCGCGGACGGACTCCTTGCCTGCCAGGCGATGCGCTGCCGGCACCAGTACGTCGGCCGGGTCCGAACCGAGTTTCACCCGGGACAATCCCTCGGGCAGCGCGAGTGGTGTGTTGTGCCAGTCGTGCACGACCGCGACGTGGACCTCGCCACGGTTGACCGCGGCAACGGCTTCATAAGGGTCGGTCTCACTGACCCGTACGTCGAGCGCCGGGTGCTCGTCGATCAACCGGCTCAATGCCGTCGGCAACAACCCGCGCGCCGCGGTCGGGAACGCGGCGATCTGCAGCGTCCCGATCGCCTGCCCACGTTGCTCTTCCAGCGTCAGCTCGGCATCCTCGACCAGTTCGAGGATGCGTTCCGCCGTGGCCGCGAGCTGGAGCGCCGCGTCCGTGAGGACAATGCCACGACCTCGCCGCTCGACCAGCGTGGTCCGGGTCTCGCGCTCGAGTTTGGCCAGTTGCTGCGACACCGCACTCGGTGTGTAGCCAAGGACCTCGGCCGCCCGGTTGACCGAGCCGTACTGCGCGACGGCGTACAGGGCGCGGAGACGGCCCAGATCGATCATGTAGCACTCCTACATCGAGGGCGGTAGCAATCGGTGCTGGTCCTTAAGTCTAGTCCGGATCCAGACTGACTGCATGAAACCTCGTGACCTCCTGCTTGCCCTCGCCGTCGTGGTCGCCTGGGGCGTCAACTTCGTCGTGATCGAGGTCGGGCTGGAGGATTTCCCGCCACTGTTGTTCTCCGCTTTGCGCTTTCTTTTCGCCGCCGTACCGGCCATTTTCTTTCTCGGCCGGCCTCGGGTCGCGTGGCGTTATGTAATCGGGGTCGGGCTGGCGCTCGGCGTCGCGAAGTTCGGGCTGCTCTTCATTGCCATGGACCGCGGAGTTCCGGCCGGGCTGGCCTCCCTGGTGCTGCAAAGCCAGGTGATCTTCACCGTGATCTTCGCCATCACCGTGCTGCGGGAGCGACCGCGGCCGGCTCAGGTGGCCGGGATCGCGATCGCGTGTGGCGGGATGCTGCTGATCGTGTTCGACCACGGCCTGTCGGCGCCGCTCGGTGCGCTCGCGTTGGTGATCCTGGCAGGCGCTTGCTGGGGTGTCTCGAACACGATCACCCGGTACGCCAAGCCGCCGGACACGCTGCGGTTCATGGTCTGGGTGAGCGCGGTCGCCGTCGTACCGCTGACGCTGTTGTCGCTGCTCACCGAAGGACCGCGCGCCGACCTCGATGCCCTGCGGGGGATCGACGTCACCGGGGTTGGTGCGCTGGCGTACCTGGCCTTCGTCGCCACGCTGTTCGGCTTCGGTATCTGGGGCTACCTGCTCCGCCAGTACGACGCGAGCACCGTGGCGCCGTTCTCGCTGCTGGTACCGATCGTCGGGATGGCCGCGGCGTGGCTGCTGCGCGGTGAGACGGTCGGGCTCCAGCAGGCGATCGCGGCCGCGCTGGTGATCGGCGGGATGGCGTGCACGGTTATCCGGCGACGTTCAGTTTCGGCATCTCCCAGCCCCGAGCCAATGACGACTCGTACGCCGGAACTCCACCGGCAAAGTACTCGGTGAACTTCATGATCAGCGGGTCCCAGGCGAGTGGATCGATGTAGCGGTCGTTGCTCATCAGCAGGTCCTCCTCGACCTGGACCTGCTCGACCTTCATCGCCAGTGCACACAGGTGGTTGTCGGCAGCACCGATCTGATGGATGGCCTCGATCCGGCCCTCCATCGTGATCGGGCTCTCCGCGACCAGGTCCAGCCCGGTCAGCGCGCCCGTCGTACGGGAGAGTCCGGCGGCGGCGAACTTGTCCGGTTCGTAGCGGTAGCCGCGGGCGCGCTTGGCGTCCGACATCTCCTCCGAGCCGGTGAGCAGGGCGATCCGGTCCAGGGCCGCGACCATGGCCGGATCGACCAGGTTGAGGGCGATCTCCGGCCGGTCGACGAGGTTCTTGACGGTCTGCGCGCTCGTGCCCATCCCGAGCATGGCGTGGTACCCGAGCCACCAGGCGGAAGACATCGGGGCGAGATTGGTGGAGCCGTCCGGATTACGCGTGCTGATCAGGACAACCGGCGTACCGAAGTAGAGGACCTTGGGCTCGACTGTGCGCTTCATGCCCATGGAACGGCGGACGCGGCAAAAGTGTGAGGGACCTACTCGTACGGGTTGGCGGGCGCGGCGACCGACTTGATGCTGTCGACCGTGAGAGCGGCGACATCGCCGTCGACGCGCTTGCCCGGCTCGGCCCACTCGCCGGTGACCGTGACCCACTGGTTCTTGGGCGGCGCGACCTGGTCGCCGCGGGCCTCGACCATGAAGGCGGTGGCGTCGGCGACGCAGCACGTGAGGCCCATCCGGGTGACGTACCACTTGCCGTCCTTGGTCGGGGTGACGAAGCCGGTGAGCGTGAAGGCGCGACCCTTCATGCTCTCCTTCTCCCACACCGCCCAGACGGCATAGTCCCGTACGGCGAGGTTGACCGGGCCGCCTTGTGGGTTGTCGGCCAGCCAGGAGTTGCTCTTGGGCTGGATCGGTTTCGAGGCGACCGGTGATTGGCGTTGGGCCGCAGCAGCGCCGAGCGCGGGCGGATCGACGACCAGCAGCGCGAAGATCGGGATCAGCAGCAGCCAGGCCGCTCGCGGCAGCCCGTGATGACCGTGGCCGTCGTCCGAGTGTTCGTTGTCCTTGCGGGTATCGGCGAGGACGTCAGCCACAGCCAGCACGATCAGGATCACGCCGGCCGCGAGCAGCATCCAGCGCATGCCGGGCTTCACGTACCGCAGGTAGGTGTTCGAGACCGCGAGCTGTACCACCGCGGCGCCGACGAAGACGATCACGAGTCCGGCCACATTGCGCTTCACAGCAACCACCACCCCACTCCGAGACTGGCCAGTACGGCGACCACGAACGTGGCCGGCGCGAACCGGACGGCGAACTTCGGACCGAACGTTCCGGCCTGCAGCGCGATCAGCTTCACGTCCACGATCGGCCCGACCACCATGAAGGCCAGCCGCGCGGTCAGCGAGAACTGCGTGAGGCTCGCGGCGACGAACGCGTCCGCCTCCGAGCAGATCGCCAGTACGACGGCCAGCACACCGAGGATGAGGACGGACAGCAACAGGTTGCCGGCCACATGGTCGAGCCAGGCACGCGGTACGACGACGTTCAGCGTGGCGGCCGCGGCGGCACCGACCACCAGGAACCCGCCGGCGTGCAGGAAGTCGTGCAGCATCGAAGAGCGGAACACCTCGAACTTGGGGGTGCCCTCGGCGTGCCGGTTCGTCGGCATCTTCAGCCAGGAGGCGCCCTTGCCCGTCAGCAAGAACAGCCAGCCGAGAATCATCGAGACCGCGAGCGAGGTGACCGCGCGGGCCACCACCACCTTCGGCTGTCCGGGGAACGCGACCGCGGTGGACGCGAGCACGACCGGGTTGATCGCCGGCGCCGACAACAGGAACGCGATCGCGGCGGCCGGGGTGACCCCGCGAGCCATCAACGCGGCCGACACCGGCACCGAGGCGCACTCACAGCCGGGCAGGATGACGCCGGACGCACTCGCGACCGGTACGGCGAACGCCGGGTGCTTGGGGAGCGCCTTCGCGAAGAACGAGGCCGGCACGAACGCTGTCAGCGCGGCCGAGAGCAGTACGCCGAGGACCAGGAACGGCAGTGCCTGCACCGTCACTCCGACGAACATGGTCGCCCAGGTGCGGACCCCCTCGTCGGTGAAGGCACCGGCGAAGATCCGCCGCCCGAACAACGCCAGACCGACCAGCAGGACCAGCGTCGCGGTGAACGCGATCGACGATCCAGCCGGTTCTTTCGGCGGCTTCTCGGCCTTTTCGGCGACGTCCGCGGGCGCACTCATGGGCGGAATCCTGACACAACGCAGCGCGTTCGAACGAGGACTCACTGCACCTGCATAATGAAAATCAGCGTCGTTACGGCAAATACTGGTCCTGCGCCGGATTGGGCTTTACATGGCAGGCTGGAGGGTATGGATGCCGACGTCGTGCGTGCAGTGAACGATCTCACCGGCCGCTGGGTGCGCAGCCTGCCGCCCGGAAACTCCGTCGTGTCCGGGCTCGGCCTGTGGCCGTTGCTGGCGATCCTCGCCACGGCCGCTGACGAACCCGGCCGAGCTGAGCTCGCGGCGGCCGCCGGTGTTTCCGCGGATGACGGTTCGCGGCTTGCAGCGGAGCTCATCTCGGCACTGGACTCGTCGGCTGATCTGCATGCGGCGCTCGGTGTCTGGGTGAGCGAGCAGTTGAAGCTGGCCGAGTCGTTCAGCGACGTCGTACCGGCTCCGGTGGTCGGCATGCTGATCGGGCAGTCCGCTGTCGACAAGCCTCGGCTGGACGGGTGGGCCGCGGAGCACACCGACGGGTTGATCCGGCAGATGCCGGTCGACATCAGCCCGGACGTGATGCTCGTGCTCGCGTCCGCGCTCTGTCTACGCACGACCTGGGTCCGCCCGTTCACTGAGCAGGTCAAGCATGTCGGGTCTGGTGCGTGGGCCGGTTCATGGCATTGGCTCGAGCGGACCGACACCGACCTCGATTCGGTACGCCGGTATGACGATCTGACCGTGATCACGGTGCGCGGCGACGCGGATGTCGACGTACTGCTGGGGGTCGGTGGTGGCGTCGACGGATTGCTGGACGCGGCGGCCCGCCCGCGCGACGGCGTACCGGGTAGTGAGTTGATCGACGGGTCGGATGTCGTCGCGCCGGGTGTGCGGCTGGGGAAGACGACGGCTTCGCGGCCGGACGTGCGGCTGTCGCTGCCGTCGTTCGAGGTCTCGGCATCGCACGACCTGTTGGAGTCTGCGGAGTTGTTCGGGTTGTCCGCGGTGTCCTCTGGTTCGCAGGGTCATTTCAGCGCGATCAGCCCGGAGCCGCTCGCGATCGGGCAGGCCAAGCAGGAGGTGCTCGCGCGGTTCTTCGCGACCGGGTTCGAGGCCGCGGCGGTGACGTCGATGGCGATGACGCGGGCCGCGATGGTGACGCGCCAGGAACGCCGGCTGGACGTCGTACTGGATCAGCCTTTTGCTTTTGCCGCGGTACTGCGGGAGTCGCGGCTGCCGATCGTCGCGGGCTGGATCGAATCGCCTACCGAGGCAGGCTGAACAGGCGGTTGAGCAGGGCGGACGCCTCGTCGACGCCTTGGACGTCGCCGGTCAGGAGCAGGTCGGACAGCAATCCGCGTGATGCCGCGAGGCCTAGTCGCGCGTAGCTCGGCGCCTCGGCCTCGGGGATGCCGGCCTTGATGCAGAGCTCGATGAGCGGGGGCAGCCAGACGTTGATCAGGTCCGCCTTCAGCTCGGCGGTATGCGGCTGGTTCTGCATCGCGTGCGCGGAAAGCTCGAAAAACAAGGGCCCGTAGATCAACGTTGCCTCGGTCACCTTTCGCCAGAACTGCTCCGACTGCTCGGCGATCGGCAGCCCGGTCAGCTCCTGGAGGAGGTCGCGCTGCTGCTGCTCGACCGTCCGCACCACCGCGGCCAGCAGCCCGTCGCGCGAGCCGAAGTGGTAGATCAGCATCCGGTGGCTGGTTCCGATACTCGTCGCGATTCCGCGCAGGCTGGTCTCGCCGATGCCGTTCTTCGCGAAGTACTCGACCGCGTCCTGCAGAAGGGTGTCCCGGCTCACCGCTCCGCGACTTCCTTCAGCTTCTCGGTCTCGGTCGCGATGTAGCGGCGCGTGAGACCGCCGTACAGCCTCCCGAACAGCCAGCCGAGCGGCCCCTCCTGGATGATCGTCGCCGTCGCGACCGTGCCCTCCGGCGTACTGACCACCCGATGACCGCCGGTCGTCCTGATGCCGGGTGCCTTGGAGACCCACGCGAAGTACTGCCCCTCCTCGAGCTCCGTCACCTCCCACACCGCCACCGGAAGCTTCGGCTGCCGGATCCGCGTCCGGGCGCCGAGGCGGATCCGCCCCGCGTCCAGCCGCTCGACCTCTTGGACCGTCGGTGTCCACTCGGGCCATCGCTCGACGTTGCTGAACACCGCCCACACCCGCTCGGCCGGCGCCTGGATCGTGACCGCGTGATCGAATCGCATGTACCAAATGGTACATGCGATTTCGGGAGTTGGTGAGTGCCCGCGGTCCGCCGTACCGGTATGGTCAGGAGCCATGGCAGACCAGAACGTCCCCGAGAACGAGTTGGACCCGGGCGCGAACACCCAGATGTTCAAGGCCTTCGTCAACGAGAACCAACCCGCGGCCGAACCCAAGTTCAACGGCCGCATCGTCGCCGTCGCCGTGGCCGCAGTCCTGCTGGTCATCGTCGTCGTGCTCATCGCCGTCCTCTGACGAGTGCTCCCGGTCGACGTCGTCCGGGTCAGGACCTTCGAATGGTAGGTGTCGACCACGCTCTCCCCCGCTTCCTTCGGGAAGCAGGGGAGGGTGCTCAGGCGGCCTTCGCTGCCAGTTGCGTGGAGCGCGCCTCAGCCGTGTTCTTCCTGGCCGTAGCAGCTGAACGAGACCGTGGCGCGGACGTTGAGACGTACCTGCGTCTCCTTGAGGACCTCTGGGGCGCGCCCAACCTGTCGCTGGAGGAGCGGGCCTCGCGGCAGGAGCAGATCGACGCCTTTCCAGAAATGCAGACGGAAAGCGACGACGAGCCGCCAGGAATCCTGGCGTTCGCATTCGATGCAGTCGGAGCGATGTACTACGCCTACACCTACCTGGCCACCGGCGAGTCGGAGAACATTACGTACACCTCGAACCACAATCTCAACATCGCCGGCTTTATCGACGATGCGGTCACCGGAGAGTCCAGCCGCTACGAAGAAGAGATCGCGGCCCAGATCCGCGACATGGAAACTCTCTCCGCGGATTTCGCGTCCGTCGACTTGGCCGCCCTCAGAGATCAGGCCCAGGCTGCAGGCAGGGCCCACGTCGAGGTGCTCAGAGCCGCCTTCCTCTAGGCAAGGGGACACCTCTCACTTGTTCGCGGCAGTGCTGCACTCGGCGATCTCTGGGGATCAGTTGGCCTGTCCTCTGCGGATGGGGCGCCGCAATTGACGGGGCTCGCTCGGTGCGGATGGGTCGTTGCGGTCTGAGGGGTTCGACGTTCGGAGGAAGTGGCTGCGGAGCACGGCGCCGATTCTGGCGGGTGGCGAGGGCACGGAGCTTTGGTTGAGTTGCTCGGGAGAGAAGGCTCGAATGGTCCTGGGGATTGTGGATGGGGTGGAGCGGTGAGCTGGGGTGTTGTGCTGACGTGTGGCGCATTGGATGTGTCGGAGCTTCAGAAGAAGACTCAGGCGGACATCTTGGTGCAGGTTGATGCTGACTTTCGGATGGTCGAGGGGGAGCGGGTGCTGTTCGCCGAGGACGCGTTTCCGGTGGTGGAGTTGGCGCGGAGTCTGCTCGGCTGGGATCGGGAGGAGGACTTCTCGTTCAACTCGATGTCGTACGAGGAGATCGGGTCGGTGCGGATCACCCGCGAGGAGGCTGGGTGGGTCTTCGGGTCGGTGTTCGAGCCGGGCGTCGTCAGCAGGCCGGTTCCGTGGAGTGAGGTCGAGGCGTGCGTGACGTCGTTCGTTGAGAAGGTGCGGCTCGGTCTGGTTGCCGTTGGCCTCGATCCGGAGTTGGCGTTTGCGAGTCAAGGGTGACTGGCGTCTGGACTTTTGAAAGGTGATGCTTATGTTGCTGGATAGGTTCAGGAACGGGTTCGATCTTACTGATGGACAAGCCTCCGATCTTGCCGGCGATGCGGAGCCGACGCCGTTGCAGGAGCTGCGTGGACGGTTCGGGGGATGCACGTTCCGAGAGGGCTTGTACCGAATTCATGACGAAAGCGTCTGCGACCGCGGGGCAGGCGTGGGTTGATGCGGCTTTTCCGGAGTTCAGGGGTCGCTTCGAGGTCTTCGGGTTCGATTGGCTCGGCCGGCAGTTTGCGACCGACCGAGCCCGGGGCGAGGCGCTCGACCCGGAGGTGATGATCGTCGAGGCTGGGACCGGCGAGGCGTTGGAGGTTCCGGTGCCGTTCTCGAAATTTCACGACGAAGAGTTGGTTGACTATTCGGAAGAAGCTCTTGCGGTGAGCTTCTACCTGCAGTGGCAATCGCAGACTCCGAGCCCGCTTGAATTTGGCCAATGCGTTGGCTATCAGGTCCCGCTGTTCCTGGGCGGGAAGGACCAAGTGGAGAATCTTGAGCTGATGGACATCGAGATCTATTGGGACATCATGGGGAGATTGCGGGCTCAAGCCAGGGAGGCTGGTCTCGGGAATGCGATTGCGGGGATCGATCTGAGTTAGGCCCTGGATCGCTCCGCGAACCGCTCCTGACTGCGTCTCCGCGAGGTAAGCCGGGCGCCAAGCATCGGGCCGGCCTGCCTCACCTGCGGTTGCGCTCTATCCGAGAGTCCCGAAACGCGGGGCGGAAACATCTGGTCGACGACGATCGCTGATCGAGGTTGGTTGAGGGGCGGGTGGATCGGTCCGAGTGGACCGACAAGCCAGCGGTCCGACTCCGCCTGGCCAGCGCCGAGCGGATGGCGCAGTTCATGTTCTGGGTGAGCGGCGAGGGTGGGCCGAGAGGCGGCGGATCGGAGATGGTGGACCACCGGCATTTTGGTGCAGGGGAGGTCTGGCGGGTGTTGACGGAAACTCTCGCCTTCGTGAACCCGGAGGTGAGTTGGTGAGCAGGCGTTCGTTGCGGCGGCTCCGGCGTAGGTGGCTGTGGCGGGGTGATGCGGATGACTGGGGGTTGCCGTGGCCGGTGAAGGAGATGCCGGCGGAGGAGTTGGTGGCGATCGCTCGGAGGCGCGGGAGTGATGGTCGGGGGACGGATGGGCGGCCGCAGTGGGTTTTGGATCATCGGGCGTCGATCGAGTCGGTGCTTCTGGTGGCTTACGGGCCGAACCCGGTGCGCATGCTCCGGTGTAACGCGATTGTCTTTCTGAGGGATGCTGCCGTCGGTCGACTTCCGATCCACCTCACCGAGCCTGAGTACGACGGGTTGCGGCCGCTGGGGAATCGGGAGGCGGCGCGGCTGCTGCGGGAGGCGTTGATGCGGTACCCGTTCACGGAGTTCGACGCGAAGCAGGCGGCGGAGTGGCGCGCGGTGCTGGAGGGCGGCGGCATGACGATAGTGGAGTTGGCGGCGCGGTTGCAGGCGGAGCGGGTTCCTGCGGGGGCCTACAGCATCGGGGTGGACGTCAACGAGTCGTACTGTCTGGTGCCTGAGGAGGAGCACTGGCACGTCTACTACAGCGAACGGGGTCATCGGATCGACGAGCGGGTGTTCGCGAACGAGTCGGAGGCATGTCGGGCGTTTCTCGACGCGCTGCGGGACGACGCCCTGCTGGCTGAATCCACGGACCCGGAACAGTGATCACTTCTTGGCTCGACTGCACGATGTGCACCAACGGGCTGCTTGGGTTCATGGTGCGGGTGGATACGGCTGGGGTGTTTCTCGAGTGTGAGGAATGCATGGGCGGGTTCAGGTCTGTTGTCGGAGGGAGGGTGGCCGGCGGGTTCCTGACCGTGGACGTGGAGTGGGTCTCACGTCCAGCCGAGTTGGCTGAGATTGTTGCCGTGGGGCTCGGGTCTTTTATGGCGAGTCCGGTGGAGTGAGTTGCTGCCGGCGGATTCTCGGCGTACGCGATAGGTACTGACTGCGGGAGGTCGGGCGGAGACATCCGTTGACTCTGTCCGGGAGCAGATGGAGGATGGGGCCTCGGCGACTCGGGAGGTTTCGGTGGCGGAGGTTGTGCGGGCGGCGTTGGTGCAGACTTCTTGGACTGGTGACAAGGAGTCGATGATCAAGGCGCATGAGGAGTATGCGCGGCAGGCCGCGGAGGCCGGGGCCAAGGTCATCTGTTTTCAGGAGCTGTTCTACGGGCCCTACTTCTGTCAGCTGCAGGACCCCAAGTTTTACGAGTACGCCGAAGCTGTGCCTGGGCCTACTACGGAGCGGTTTCAGGCGTTGGCGGCTGAGCTGGGCATGGTGATGGTGCTGCCGATGTATGAGCAGGAGCAGCCGGGGGTGTTGTACAACACGGCTGCGGTCATTGATGCTGACGGCAAGTACTTGGGGAAGTACCGGAAGAACCATATTCCGCAGGTGAAGGGGTTCTGGGAGAAGTTCTACTTCCGGCCCGGCAATCTGGGGTACCCGGTGTTCGATACCGCGGTGGGGCGGATCGGCGTGTACATCTGTTATGACCGGCACTTCCCGGAGGGGTGGCGGGCGTTGGGGTTGGCAGGGGCGAAGATCGTGTTCAACCCGTCGGCGACGAGCCGGGGGCTGTCGGCGTACTTGTGGCAGCTGGAGCAGCCAGCGAGTGCGGTGGCCAACGAGTACTTCATCGGGGCGATCAACCGGGTGGGGATCGAGTCCGACTACGGGGACAACGACTTCTACGGTACGTCGTACTTCGTGGATCCGGAGGGGAAGTTCGTGGGGGAGGTCGGGCACGACCACGACCCCGAACTGATCGTCCGGGACCTGGATCTGAATCTCCTCGACACGGTCCGGGACCGGTGGCAGTTCTACCGGGATCGCCGGCCGGACGCCTATGGGGATCTGACGAAGCCGTAGGGGGCCGAGATGACGTTGCTGGTCAAGGGCGGGACGGTCATCGGGCCGTCGGGGTCACAACAAGCCGATGTGCTCGTGCAGGGCGAGAAGATCGTTGCCCTGCTGGATCCGTTGTTCAGTACGGCGATCACACCGGACGAGGTGATCGATGCCACCGGCAAGTATGTGATCCCGGGCGGGATCGACGCGCACACGCATATGGAGATGCCGTTCGGCGGTACGTCGGCCAGTGACACGTTCGACACGGGGACCCGGGCGGCGGCGTACGGCGGGACGACGACCATCATCGACTTCGCGATCCAGCGGACCGGTGAGGTGGTGCAGGACGGGCTCGCGGCCTGGCACGAGAAGGCCGACGGCAACTGTCATATCGACTACGCGTTCCACATGATTCTCGGTGGGGTCGACAACGACGCCCTGAAGGCCATGGATCAACTCGTCAGCGACGAAGGGATCACGAGCTTCAAGCTGTTCATGGCGTATCCGGGGGTGTTCTACTCCGATGACGGCCAGATCCTGCGGGCGATGCAGACCGCGCGGGAGAACGGCGCGATGATCATGATGCATGCGGAGAACGGCCCCGCGATCGACGTACTGGTTCAGCAGGCGTTGTCTCGCGGCGAGACCGATCCGATCTATCACGGGATCACCCGGCCGGCCGCGTTGGAGGCCGAGGCAACGAATCGGGCGATCATGCTCGCCGAGGTCGCGAAGGACTGCCCGCTCTACATCGTGCATTTGTCGGCGAGTCAGGCACTCGCAAAGGTTGCCGAGGCGCGCGATCAGGGGCGGAACGTGTTCGCCGAGACCTGCCCGCAGTACCTGTACCTGACGCTGGAGGACCAGCTCGGTGCGCCCGGGTTCGAAGGGGCGAAGTGGGTGTGCTCGACCCCCTTGCGGAGCAAGCACGAGGGACACGCGAAGGACCTGTGGAAAGGGTTGCGGAGCAACGATCTGGCGATGGTGTCGACCGATCATTGCCCGTTCTGCATGAAGGACCAGAAGGAGCTCGGCGTCGGTGACTTCTCCAAGATCCCGAACGGGATCGGCGGGGTGGAGCACCGGGTCGACCTGATCTACCAAGGTGTCGTCGACGGGCAGCTGTCGCTGGCGCGTTGGGTGGAGACGATCGCGACCACGCCGGCCCGGATGTTCGGGCTGTATCCGCAGAAGGGGATCGTCGCGCCGGGATCGGATGCTGACATCGTGATCTACGACCCGAACGGTACGACGCGGATCGGCGTCGAGACGCATCACATGAACATGGACTATTCGGCGTACGAAGGGGTCGAGATCCAGGGCCGGGTGGGCACAGTGATCTCGCGCGGCGAGGTGATCGTGGCTGACGGCAACTACCATGGCCGCAAGGGTCGCGGCCGGTACCTGAAGCGCGGCCTGTCGTCGTACTTGGTCTAAGGGGTGGGCTGTGGACTTCGGAGTGGTGTTCCAGTGTGATCCGCCGGCGTCCGCGGTCGTGGAGCTGGCGGTCAAGGCGGAGGATGCCGGGTTCGACTACGTGTGGACGTTCGACTCGCATCTGCTGTGGCAGGAGCCGTTCGTCATCTACAGCCAGATCCTGGCGGCGACCCGGCGAGTGATCGTCGGCCCGATGGTGACGAACCCGGGCACCCGCGACTGGAGTGTGATCGCGTCCCAGTTCGCCACCCTGAACGAGATGTTCGGCAACCGCACGATCTGCGGGATCGGCCGTGGGGACTCGGCGCTGCGCACGCTCGGGGCTGAGCCCGGCACGATCGCCGACATGAAGCAGTGCGTCGAGGTGGTGCGCGGGCTCGCCCGCGGGGAGACGGTCAAGTATCGCGGTCAGGAGCTGAAGCTCGGCTGGGTCAAGGACGGCGCGCTCGACGTGTGGGTTGCGGCGTACGGGCCAAGGGCGCTGGCGGCGACCGGCCAGGTCGGCGACGGGTACATCCTGCAGCTGGCCGACCCGGACATCGCGAAGTGGATGATCACGTCGGTACGGCGTGCCGCGGAGGAGGCCGGCCGGGATCCGGACGCGATCAAGTTCTGCGTCGCCGCCCCGGCGTATGTCGGCGATGACCTCGCGCACCAGCGTGAGCAGACCCGCTGGTTCGGCGGCATGGTCGGCAACCACGTGGCCGACATCGTCGCCCGGTACGGCGACGGCGGCGGCGTACCGAAGGCGCTGACCGACTACATCGAGGGCCGCAAAGGCTACGACTACAGCCAGCACGGCCGCGCCGGCAACACCCACACCGACTTCGTCCCCGACGAGGTGATCGACCGCTTCTGCATCCTCGGCCCCATCGAAAACCACCGCGCCCGCCTCGCCGAGCTGGAAGAGCTAGGCGTCGACCAGTTCGCGCTCTACCTCCAACACGACGCCAAGGAAGAGACCCTGGCGGCGTACGGCAAGGACATCATCGGGGCATCATGAAGTGGATCGGCCGCAGGTTGGCTGAGGCGGACCTGCGCCACTCACCAACCCGGTCCCGGGCTCTTTCGACGGCGAGCGCTGAGCGTGAACGGGACGGGTCGCACAGAGTTGGTGAGTGGGGGCGGTCCGCCCCAACTCGCTGCCGGATTAGCCTGACTTCACGGCTCCCAGTGGTAGCCGGCGGGGAGTAGGGCGGTGATGGGGGCCCAGCCGGGGCCGTTGGGGCTGGGGAGGATGACTCGGATGTTCGGGTGATAATCCAGCAATACTTGGCGATCGCGGCCGCAGGGGGCGAAGATGCCGCGGTTTTCGTTGCCTACGGCCACGATTGACACCAGGTCGCGGGCGCCGGAGGCGCGGGCGTGGCCTAGGGCAACCAGTTCGGCGCAGGGGCCGCCGGTGAAGTGGTAGAGGTTGATGCCGGCGAACAGGCGGCCGTCGGCGCCGCGGACCGCGGCGCCCATCGTGTAGACGCCGTCGGGGCCGTCGGTGTTCGCGTCGACGGTACGGCGGGCCAGCTCGATCAGCTCGTGGTCGTCGGCGGTGAGGGGCTGCAGGTCCATCAGCCGCCGATCCGCTTCAGTTCGGCCTCGACGACGGCCTTGACCGCCTTGATCTCGGTGGCCGGGTCGGAGCCGGTGCGGATGATCCGGTTCAGGGCGTCGGAGTACGCCGTACCGGATTTGGGGGACCACAGCAGCGGGGTCTGGGCGTGGCCGTTCTCGTTGACGAACTTGGCGGCGTCCGCGGCCGGGCCCGACTTGAGCTTGTCGGCCTTGTCGACGAGCGACTTGCGGGCCGGGATGTGGAAGCCGTAGGCCTGGGCGAAGTCGAGCTGCTTGTCGGTCTGGTCGACCCAGAGCCACTTGACGAACTTCTTCGCCGCGTCGACGTTCTTCGACTTCGTGCTGACGCAGGAGCCGTAGGCGCCGACCGGGACGCTCGGGGCACCGGTGGTGGCGTTGAGCTTGGGCCAGGGGAGGACGCCGAAGTCGTCCTTGAACGCCTTCTCGATGGCCGGCAGGGTCCACAGACCGGTGAACTGCATCGCGGTCAGGCCCTGCGTGAACGCCGACGGGTCGGACCAGTCGGTGGGGGCGCCGAGCAGCAGTGTCTTCGAGGTGAACAGCTCGCGGAGCTTCTTGAGGGACTCTGCGGCGAGCGGGTCGTCGAAGCCGAACTTGCCGTCCTCGGTCAAGTAGTCGAGCCCCGCCGACCACAGGGCGGGCCCGCCGAGAATGCCGACGCCGCCGTCGTTGCCGACGAACAGACCCTTCACCTTGTCGTTGGTGAGCTTCTTCGCCGCGTCGAGCAGCTCGTCGACGGTCTGCGGCGGCTGGACGCCGGCCGCGCTGAGCAGGCTCTTGCGGTAGACGAGCAGCTGCATGTCGGCGACCTGCGGGATCGCGTACAGCTTCCCTTGGTACGACATGCGCTTGATCAGCGAAGGCGTGAAATCGGCCGCGGCATCACCCGGTACGTCGCTGAGGTCGGCGACCTGACCGGCTTTGATCATGTCGATCGTCGGCCCGTTGCCGTACTCGAACACGTCCGGCCCCTGGTCGGTGAGCAGGGTGGTCGAGACCTTCTTGTCGTACTCGCCCGGTGACCACTCGACGGTCACGGTCGCATCCGGGTAGTCCTTCGCGTACCGCTCGACCGCCTGCTGGGTGCCGGCTTCGCCGTACTGGTGGTACCACTGCGAGAGCGCCGGCTTGGAGCCGTCGCCGCCACTGTTCGGCCGTCCCGAGTTGGACCCGCAGCCGGCCACGGCGACCGCCGCCAGCCCGCCACCAAGCCCCAGCACCTGCCGCCTACTGAACCCACCCATCACGCCGCCTCCAGAAGCTTGTGGTTGCCCGACGACCCTACGACCATCAAGGCTCGTCCGGCGGGGATTTCCACGGCTCGGTCAGGCGTCGGACAGGCGGGCGATCGTGGCGGAGGCTCGGCGGACGATCGGGACCGGCCCGGCTGGGAGGACGTCGCCGATGAAGGTGTAGTGCCGGAGGATGTCGGGATCGACGTCGCCCGGGCGGTGCCGGCTGTGGTCGCGGACCCAATCGATGATGTCGCCCCAGCCCGGTGCGGCCAGCGAACCACCGAAGTGCTGGACCGACAGACCGGCACACAGGTTGCCGAACGCGAGCCGGTGCGCGAGCGGCCAGCCGCGGAGCGTGCCGAGAACGAGCGACGCAAGGAACACGTCACCGGCGCCCGTGGGATCGTACGAACGAACCGGCAGCGCCGGGATGTGCTCCTCTTCACCGGTCGCGGAGTCGATCGCCAGTACGCCGTCAGCGCCGTTCGTGACCACGGCCAGAGGTACCCGCTCGGCCAGCTTGTGCAGCGCGTCCTTCGGGGTGTCGGTGCGGGTGTAGGCCATCGCCTCGGCCGCATTGGGCGTGAACGCGTGAAAACCATCCAGTACGTCGAGCACTGCCGGAGACCACTCGTCGGTCGGGTCCCAGCCGACGTCACCGAACAGCAGCGCACCGGACTGCTTGGCCTGCTGAACCCAGTCGGGCAGGTCATCGGCGACCGGAACGATCGCGGACCGCGTCTTGAGCCCGGGACCGACCAGCTTGCTCGGATCCCCCGGAGCCTCGTGGGCGTGCGTGACCATCGCCCGGTCCCGGTCGATCGACATCGACACGGTGACGGGGGAGTGCCAGTGACCGATCCGGCGCGAGTGCGAGAGGTCCACACCCTCCTGATCGGCCAGGGTCCGCCAGCAGAAATCGGCGTACACGTCATCGCCGAAGACCGCGGCCAGGCCGCTGCGCAGCCCGAGCCGGCCGGCGGCGATCGCGAAGTTCGCGACCCCACCGGGGCAGGACCCCATCCCCTCGGCGAAGATCTCGGTCCCGGTGGTCGGCGCGGACTCCAGTCCGGTGAGCACGATGTCCAGGAACACCGTGCCCTGGACGAACACGTCGTACGCCTCGGGCTCGTCGATCACGGTGACCTCGTTCCTTGTCATTCTGAGTCCGACTGCGAGGGGCGCGCGTTCTGTCGGTGCGGGGTGGAATGCTCCTACGTAACATCATCGACCGGTCAACGGTGCGAAACAGGGGAGGCAACCCGATGGGTTGGGGGGTGTGTCGGTGATTCCGAACTGGATGGCGATCGTCGGGGTGGTGGTGACGGCCCTCAGCCCGCTGCTGGCGCTCGGCGGCGTCGCGCTCGGTGCCTACCTGTCCCGCAAGTCCGAGCGCGAGCTCGACACCTGGCGGCACCGCGAGGAGACGATGCGGATGGTCCGATGGGCCGTCGAGCAGATCCTCAACGACGATGAGGCCGGCACGGACGCCGGAGTCGTCACGCTCCGCTCACTGATGCGGTCGGAGCTGTTACAACCGGAGGACTACGACCTGGTCGCCGCGCTGACCGCCGCCGTGGCGATCGACCGCGTCGGCCCGGCCGCGTACGCTGAGATTGCAGACGCCGAGATCGAGGTCGTCGAGGGAGACGGTGAGCATGGCTGAGAAGAAGACCGTCAAGGTCTCCCGCCAAGCCGTAGAGCTGGCCCGCCTACACGTCGAAGCCGCCCGCCGCGCGGGCCGCCAACCCGACGCCGCCGTGGCCCGGATAGCGGGCGCCCGCCCGGCCCCAGGCTCCGGCGCAGCCCCCGCGCCGGCCTGATCGCGTCCGGAGTCCCAGCTCCGCCGTACGGCGTGGGCGCAGCCGGTACGCCGCGTATCGGACGTGCGGGTGTGGGTGGTCGGCGGCACGCCGAGGACGGGCTAGGCTGAGCGCGGCCGCTTCGGTGGCGTACGGTGCACCACGTGGTTACCGCTACGTCGCTCCCTGTTCCCGACCACGGCCGGATGAACCCGTGATCCGCTTCGAGAATGTGTCCAAGACGTACGAGGGCCAGACCAAGGCCGCTCTGCTGAACGTCAACGTCGAGATCGAGAAAGGCGAGTTCGTCTTCCTGGTCGGTACCTCCGGGTCCGGCAAGTCGACGTTCCTGCGCCTGGTCCTGCGCGAGCACCGGACGTCCAAGGGCCACATCATGGTGGCCGGCAAGGACCTGAACCGGCTGGCGAGCTGGCGGATCCCGCAGATGCGCCGCCAGATCGGGACGGTCTTCCAGGACTTCCGGCTGCTGCCGAACAAGACGGTCGCCGAGAACGTCGCCTTCGCGCTGCAGGTGATCGGCAAGCCGCGCTCGCACATCCGCAAGACCGTTCCGGAGGTCCTGGAGCTGGTCGGCCTGGAGGGCAAGCAGGACCGGCTGCCCGACGAGCTGTCCGGCGGTGAGCAGCAGCGGGTCGCGATCGCCCGGGCGTTCGTGAACCGGCCGATGATCCTGATCGCCGACGAGCCGACCGGAAACCTGGACCCGGCCACGTCGGAGGGCATCATGAAGCTGCTCGACCGGATCAACCGGACCGGGACCACCGTCGTGATGGCCACCCACGACGTGTCGATCGTCAACCAGATGCGCAAGCGCGTGATCGAGCTGGAGAACGGTCATGTCGTCCGCGACGAGTCGCGTGGCGTCTACGGCTACCAGCACTGACCACTGCCCCGAACCTCGGGATCGATCCAGGGACTGACTGAACAATGCGTTTGAACTACATCCTCTCCGACCTCGGTATCGGCCTGAAGCGGAACCTGTCGATGACGATCGCGGTCGTCGTCACCATCTGGGTCTCGCTGGCCCTGTTCGGCAGCGCCCTGCTGGCCAACGAGCAGGTCGGGCTGATGAAGGGCAACTGGTACGGGAAGATCCAGATCTCGGTCTTCATGTGCACCAAGGACACCACCGGGCGCGGCTGCTCGGGTGCCGAGGTGACGCAGGACCAGAAGAACCGGATCCGCCAGGTGATCGAGTCGAACCCCGACACCGCCGCCGACGGTGTGTTCGGTGAGTCGAAGCAGGAAGCGTTCGCGCAGTTCAAGAAGCTGTACAAGGACTCGCCGATCATCTCGACGGTCACCGAGGACCAGATGCAGCAGTCCTTCCGGGTCAAGCTCCGGGATCCGAAGCAGTACCAGAACCTGGTCAGCGCGGTGGCCGGCCTGCCCGGCGTCGACAACGTGCAGGACCTGCGGCAGTACCTCGATCCACTCTTCAAGGCACTCGAGGGCGTGCAGTGGGGCGCCTACATCTGTGCCGCGCTGCTGCTGATCGCCGCGTTGATGCAGATCTCGAACACGATCCGATTGGCGGCGTACGCGAGACGCCGGGAGATCGGGATCATGCGACTGGTCGGCGCCTCGAACTTCTATATCCAGCTGCCGTTCCTGTTGGAGGCGATCCTGGCCGCGCTGATCGGCGCGGTGCTTGCCTGCGGCACCTTGTGGCTCGGCCTGTACTTCGTCGTGATGCGGCGCGCCCAGGAGACCTTCAAGGTCTGGCAATGGGTCGGGGCCAGTGAAACCTTCCGCGCCACGCTCATCATGGTTGTCGTCGGCATCATCCTGGCCGTGGTCCCGACATTCCTGACAACACGGAAATACCTCAAAGTCTGACCTGGGTGACTTATCGTGCAATAGGCGTACCTCTCGAGGTTCGTCTGCACGACAACTCAACCCAGAGCAAGGGGTCGACCTGTGGTCCCGCACTTCCCCGGTGCAGACCCGCGTGAGCGGGCGAGCATCCAGCGAGACGACAGCACCGGCACCTCCGCCGTACCGCGCCCGCGTTCCCGCATGAGATCGCAGGGCCGGCAGACGGTCGTTGCCGCATGCTGCCTTGTCCTGTCCCTGTCCGCCGGAGTCCTGGCGGCGGTTCCGTCTGCGCAGGCGGATCCGCCCGATCCAGCCCAGAAGAAGAAGGAACTCGACACCAAGATCGGCAAGTCGAAGGCCGAACTGGCCGAGGCCGCCGATCAGCTCGGGTCGGCCGTCGCCGCGTACACCGACGCCGACGCCAAGCTCAAGGTCGTCGAGGTCCGGTACGCCGCGGCCCAGGGCCGGCTCGCCGCGGCGAAGGCCGCCGATGCCGTTGCCGCGGGCAAGCTCGCGGCCGCCGAGCGATCGCTGCGGGACGCCGTGTCCGAGGTCGAGGCCGGGCAGCAGCAGATCGTCGAGAAACGCGCAGCGGCGGGTAAGGCGGTGCGATCGGCGTACCAGCAACAGAACTCGCTGGTCGGCCTGAGCATCGCCCTGCAGGGCGCGGCGCCGACCGATGTCGCCACCGGGCTGCAGGTGCAGCGGAACGTGTTCGGCATCCAGAGCAACGCGATCACCAACCTGAACAACGCGCAGGCGCAGCTCGCCAGCAAACAGGCCAAGCTGACCGCCGCCGAGCAGTCCGCCGCGGCGGCACGCGCGGAGGCGGCCCGGACGGTCAAGCAGGTCACCGAGCTGACCAAGCAGGTCGCGGCCGACAAGGCCGAAGCGCAAGCGGTGACGACGCAGAAGCAGATCCTCTACAAGCGCGCCGAGCGCGAGAAGATCTCCGAGCAGACCGAGTACAACTCGTTGCTTGCCGAGCGTAACCGGGTCGAGCAGATCCTGATCGCCCGCGCTCGCGCCGAGAAGGCCGCGGCTGCCCGTCGCAAGGCGGCCCGCGAGAAGGCCGAGCGCGACAAGGCCCGCCGCGAGGGCAGGCCGCCGCGCCCGGTCCCGAACGACCCCGACAACGGTGACGGCGGGCTGAGCAAGCCGATCGACACCTACATCACCTCGCCGTTCGGGATGCGGTTCCACCCGATCCTGCACGTCTGGAAGCTGCACGACGGCACCGACTTCGGCGCCGGCTGCGGTACGCCGATCCGCGCGGCGGCGAGTGGTCGCGTGACCGACAAGTACTACAACGGCGGTTACGGCAACCGGCTCTTCATCTCACACGGAGTGATCGACGGCTCGTCCATCACCACCGTCTACAACCACCTGTCCCGCTACAAGGCCCGCGTCGGCGAACACGTCACCCGGGGCGAGATCATCGGGTACGTCGGCACCACGGGGTACTCCACGGGCTGTCACCTGCACTTCATGGTCTACCAGGACGGGCGCCTGGTTAATCCGATGAAGTGGTTGTAGGCGGTCTGAGATACTGGTCGGATGGTGAAACAGACCGGCCAGCAGAAGCCGATCGCGCAGAACCGGAAGGCGCGACACGACTACCACATCGAGGACGTCGTGGAGGCCGGCCTGGTGCTGACGGGGACCGAGGTGAAGTCCCTGCGGCTGGGCCGGGCCTCCCTCGTCGACGCGTTCGCCGCGGTCCGCGGTAACGAGCTCTGGCTGCAGGGCATGCACATCCCCGAGTACACCCACGGCACGTGGACCAACCACGAGCCCCGCCGTACCCGCAAACTCCTGCTGCACAAGGACGAGATGGCCAAACTCGTCAAGGCCGTCGAACAGCAAGGCGTCTCCCTGATCCCGCTGTCCCTCTACTTCAAGGACGGCTACGCCAAGGTCGAGCTCGCCACCGGCCGCGGCAAGAAGGACTACGACAAACGCCACGCCCTCGCCGAACGCCAAGCCGGCCGCGAAGCCCAGCGAGCCCTCTCCGACCGAACCCGCCGCCGCGACTAGCCGCCAGTCGAGCCGGCCCATTTGGCCACACTCCGAGTGTTGGCCTTTGTACTGTTCGCACCGTTGGGCGGACCGCCATCACCGTCCGACTCTGCGCGGATCGTCTGGTTCACGCTCAGCGCGGGCGGTCTGGGCGGCTGATGAGCGAGTTGGTGGGTGACGCAGGTCCGCTTCGCCGGGGTCAGAGCGCGAGGCGTCGGATGCTCTGGGCGGTGTCGAGGATTGTTTGGTCGGCGGGGCGGGGGGCCAGCCGAGTTCGGTGCGGGCTCGGGTGTTGTGGATGATGGGGCGCGGGGGCTCGGCGCCGGGGGCTTCTTCGGTGGGGGCTTGGGTTGCGCTTAGGCGGGTGCGGAGCAGGGTGGCGATCTCGAGGAAGCTCGTGGCGGGGTCGTTCGAGACGGCGAGGTAGCGTTTGCCGGCGGCTTGGGGTGCGGCCATGGCTCGGAGATGGAGGTCGGCGACGTCGCGGACGTCGGCGATGCCGAAGCGGGCGCGGGGTGCGACGGGCATGGTTCCGTCGAGCATGGCCTTGATCAGTTGGGCGGAGGAGCCCAGCTTCGTGGTCAGGGTGGGGCCGAAGATTCCGGTGGGGTTGATGACGACGAGATCAGTGCTCTCGTTGCGGAGCACCTCCCATGCGGCGAGCTCGGCGATCGTCTTCGACCTCGGGTACGGCGCCAGTCCGGGCGTATCGGGGTCCGTCCAGTCGTCCTCGGTGAACTCGGCGCCGGGCTTCGGGGTGTAGCCGACCGCGGCGAACGACGAGGTCAGCACGACCCGACGGGCACCGGCGTCGCGGGCGGCGCGTAGTACCCGGACAGCGCCGTCGCGGGCGGGGCGGATCAGGTCCTCGGGGTCGTCGGGCTGGACGACCGGGATGGGGGAGGCGACGTGGTGGATCTCGTCGACACCCTTCACCGCGGCGTCCCAGCCGTCGTCCGAGGACAGGTCGGCGGTGACGATCTCCAGGCCTGAGTCGTCGGCGCCGCCGCGGCGGATCGCGGCTCGGAGCTCGGGTTCACGCTCGAGATCGCGGACGGTAGTGCGTACTTCGTGGCCCTGACCGAGCAGCTGCGCGATCAGGTGGGTGCTGAGGTAACCGGATCCACCGGTGACCAGGGTGGGGCTCATCGGACAACTTCCAATCTCGTGACGACTTCCATGGTTCGTTCGACCGCTGCGGCCTCCGCCGCCGCGTCGCGACGGTCGCGGGCCTCCCACAGGGCGGCCTTGGCGCGCAGGTACTCCAGGCGGACGTGCTGAGCCGCGATCTCGGCCTCGATCCGCTCCGCGTGCCGCAGCAGCAGATCCCGCTGCTCAGCGGCGGCGGCCCGGCCGCGGGCGCGGTTGGCCTCGTAGACGCGCATGTCCTCGATCCCGACCCCGGTCGCCCGCAGGCAGGCGAGTGATTCGAGCGTGTGGAGGTCGGCATCGTCGTACCGGCGGTGACCGCTGCTCTCGTCACGCCGGATCGGGCCGATCAGCCCGACCTGCTCGTAGTACCGGACCGTCGGCTCGCTCAGCCCGGACCGCCGGGACACGTCCTGGATGGTGAACATGTCCTCAGCCTGACAAACTTCAAGCGCTTGAAGTCAAGGACGCGCGTCCGGGTCGGGTCAGGGGTGGGTCCGGGGCGCACCCGATGGGGTGGGCGGGTTTCGGCGGAGACAGTGGGTACATGTCCACTTCACAGCTGCTGGTGACCCACGAACAGCGGGATCGCGCCGTCGAGATCCTGCAAGAGATGTACGCCGACGGTCGCGTCGACAAGTTCGAGTTCGACACCCGGGTCGAGCTGGCGCTCAAGGCGCGCACCCGCGCCGAGCTGAACAGCACGTTCGACGGCCTCGTGGCGAGCCCGGTCCCGACGTACGTTCCGGCCGCCTTCAGCCGCCCGGCACCGCTCCAGCGCTACAACAGCGACGGCCGCGGCATGGGCACGGTCGCCCACTGGCTCGGCTACCCCACCTTCTTCGTCGGCCCCGCGCTGGTCGTCGCGACCGCCGGCAAGCAGAACCCCGCCGTACGACGTCATGCCGTCGAGGCGCTGAACTTCCAGCTGACCGCGGCCCTGGCCTTCGCCGCCGTCGGGATCGCGACCGGCATCGTCGGAGGCTGGATCGGCTTCCTGTTCCCGATCCTCGGCATCATGTGGTTCGTCCTGACCGGCATCGGCGGCATCGCGACCGCGGCCGGCTCCAACTTCCGCTACCCCTTCACCCTCCGCATGGTGAAGTAGGGGAATCCCAGGTGCGGGCAGCTTGTTGGACTTGGTAGTGTGGACCTTCCACCTGCGGTTCGGGGTGGGAGTTTGACAACTCAACAGGGGGTGAACGGTTTCGACTTTGGACGTTAGTTTCAAGTGAAGCGAGCCGAGGATCCAGGGTTATCTCGTAAACGATCTCTGGAAAACAATAACTGCCAACGCTAACGCGCGCAGCAGCTACTCTCTCGCCGCCTGACGGCCTGAGAACTTAAAGTAGCGGTCAGCCCGGGGGTGCTTCCGACCCGGTTCCTGGCCTCAGCTAGGAAGCTTGCTTTGTTAGCCCGGTCACGGGGTTAACACGGGACATTTACAGTGACTGAGCCTGTCAGTGACGTGTCTGTAAGAGCACTGGGGCTGAGAAAAGCGCCATAACAGACTGCGCTCGGAGAAGCCTTGAGGCAACGCTGAAGGACGCGGGTTCGATTCCCGCCACCTCCACCCCTTGAGAAGTGCCTGGTCAGAGCAACATCGACCAGGCACTTCGTCATTTCGTGACCAGTTTACGACCACGTTATGCAGCGCTACGGTCGAGAGCCGCGGCCGCCGCGGAGGACGCTACACCGCGGCCCATGTAGACGTCCTGGGTCATGCTGGGCTTGGCGTGACCCAGGTGGTCCGCGATCGCACGCGCCGTGAGGCCGGCCTCGTCGAGCCGCGTTGCGACGGTCTTGCGCCAGGTATGCGAGGTCACCCATGAGAAGCCAGGATCGATGCGGATCAGGGCCGCCTTCATGTCCCGGTTGGCGTTTGACGGGTTCCGGGCCTCGCCGAGTTGGGGTGGGAAGAGCAGGCCGTGGGGGTTGTTCGGCCAGGTCCTCGCCAGACGCCGAGTACACAGCTCGACGATGTGCGGGGGTACCGCGATGATGCGCCAACCCGCCGCCGTCTTCGGGCGCAGTTGCAGCACACTGCCGCGGCCCACGAGCCGTACTACGGTCGCGTTCACCTCGATGACTCCAGCCTCGATGTCGACCACCTCGGCTCGCACTGCTAGCGCCTCGCCGATACGCATCCCAGTGCCGTCGAGGAACTCCATGAGGTCGGCGACGTCGTCACCGTCAGGCCCAGTGAAGTCGTCTTTGCGGACCTTGGTCAGGATCACCGATTCCTCGTCGGTCGTGAGCGCCTTGGGCTTGCTGCGGGCGCGGGGGATCTTGGACACTTCGCGGACAGGGTTGGTGTCGATAGCGCCGTGTCGGACGGCCAGCCCCATCAGCAATGAGAGAACCGTCTTGCAGGTCTTGGCCTTTCCCGGACCACTGTTGGTTCGTACCGATGTCAGGAACGCGTCGCAGCGCGGCACACGCGCCTCGCGGACTGTGAGCTCGCCCATGGCTGGCAGGATCTTCCGGTCCAGGTCGCGCTCGTACGTTTGCTTGCTGCCATCGGAAAGACCGGACGCCATGAGCTCCGAGCGCCACACCTCGGCCAGATCGCGGATCTTCGTATCCGCCGTGACATCGCCACCGGTGGGGCCAACGCGATCCCGCACGGCCTCCTTCAGTCGCCGCTCAGCAGCCGCGCGCGTTGACCCGTAACGGGTCACAGCACGAGTCACACCGTCATAGTCGCGAAACTGAACGCGAGCACGTACGCGCCCCTTGCGGATTGTCAGGAAGCCGATCTTGCCTGCCGTGCCGATCGGCAATGCGGGCCTAGCCATCTTGGCCCTCGGGACCTTCGCCGTGGCTTGTGGCGGCCAGTAGCTCAAGCGTCGAGCGAGCAGAGTCCAGGGCGTCGATCGCTTCTCGGAGCCGATACCCGGCAAGGTTCTCTGCATAGTCCGTGAACTCGGCCCCCTCGGTTGGTTCGACACCGCTCGCCAGCGCCAGGTCGACCGACTCCTGCAGGCGGTCGACCCAGCCGGCGAGGTGCAGCATGTCGCGCCGTACTCGAGCAACGCGACCCCGGACCACGTTGGTGCGGCTCCGCAGCCGCGTAGTTAGCTCCGCCTCGGCCGGAGGTCGGAGCATCTCGGCCACGGCAGCATCCATGACCCCCGCCAGTCCGCGAGCCTCGTTGAGGCGGATCGGGCGCTCGCCCTTCTCGATTCGAGACACCGTTGTCTGGTGGAAGTTCTCCCAGCCGGCGTCTTGCATCTTCCGCGCCAGCTCGCCCTGAGACCAGCCCAGTTCTTCCCGGCGGCGACGCATGTTCTCCGCGAACAGCGCTTCGTCGGTTCCGGGCTCAACAGACTCAACGTTTCTCGGCACATGCCTACCGTGCCACAAAACAGACTATGAATCCAACACATCTATGGGTACTCTCAATTGTGTTCGCACGCGAACACATAACGATGGAGGCCTAATGGCACGGAAACTGCTCCACCTCGACGAAGCCGCCGCACGATTGCGTCGCAGCCCGTCGCAGCTGCGCTGGATGGTTCACAACGGAACTGCTCCGCCGTCGGCGAGAATCGCCGGCCGCCGCATGTTCGACGAGGAACTGCTTGACGCGTGGATCGAGCGGCAGTTCATGGCAGATAGCTCGCGCTCAGCGTGAGCACTGATGGCTCCCAGCGCTCGCGCCCAATGGGTCGAGGAAGGCGACGGGACTTGGGGCTGGCCAGCGAAGTTCTGCTCGAGGCTGCTGAGTTGCCGACTGGCCTCGTGCGCGGATATCTCAACGACGACCCTGAAACAGGTACCCGATGCCCACGACGACACGGTACGAGCGACGGCAGGCTGAACCGCTCGTTCCTGGCGCCCCAGTTGTAGACGCCGCGCGAGTGAACGATCTGATGCCGGCGCTCATGGCGGTCGGCGCCGACACGGCGCTCCGCGGCGGAGAATTCGGTAAGGACTGGGAGCGCCTCCGCAAGAAGGGGCGACCCCAATGACCCGGCTAGCGATCGACTACGTCGACACCCATGGCGGGCGACAGGTCGTCTCTGCCGTCATCGAGCACGACGATGGCAAGCGATATCGCGCTGGATATCTCCCTGGCGAGCAGTGGTTCTGCTCTTGCCCGCGCGGCCGCCGTTGCTCGCTGCTCGCCGAGCTTCAGGCGCTCGTACCGCGGATTGGGTCCGTCTCGAAGGGAAGCGGCACCGAGTGACCGCCGAAGCCATACCGGCGCCTGTCGATGCGTTCCGATCGCCGCCGCACGACCTCCAGGCCGAACGAGCCGTACTCGGCCTCGTCCTCAAGCACCCACAGCTGCTCGGCGAGATCCGCCTGGCGCCCAGCGACTTCTACCGGCCGTCTCATGAGTGGCTCTGGGACAAGCTGGCACGTCTGCACAGCGACGGCGAATCGATCACCCCGACGAAGGTGAACGCCACACTGCTGATGCAGAACCCGCACGACTACCAGCGGATCGGTGGCGGGCCGTATCTCTTCAACCTCGTCGAGTTCGCAGGCACCGAACATCCGACCGCCGCTGCATTCCTTGCGGGCGTCGTACATGACCACGCGGTGCGCCGGCGGATCCTGCAAGCCGGTCAACAACTCGCGCACCTCAGCACGACCACCGACCCATACGACGCGATCACCCACGCAGTCGACACAATCGACGAACTCGCGCGAGAACAGCTTCATGGCAGCGAACCCCGGTCACCCGCGGCCAGCCTGCCCATCCTCGACTGGGATGAGCTCTGGGCCCAGGAAGACGAGGAGGAGTGGATCATCGAGCCGCTCCTGCCGGCGCGGCGACTCGTGGCCCTGTACAGCGCACCGAAGGTTGGCAAGTCCCTGCTCATGCTCGAGCTCGCGGTCGGCGTCGCCAAGGGCGCAGAGGTTCTCGGAGTCCGGCCTGACCGGCCCCGACGCGTCCTCTACGTCGACCACGAGAACGACCCCCGCGGCGACGTTCGAACCCGGCTCGAGGCCATGGGCTACGGACTCAAGGACCTCCGGAACCTCTGCTACCTGTCCTACCCCGTCATGGACGGTCTCGACGGCGCACAAGGCGCCCAGCAGCTCCTCGCGGCCGTCGAGGCCTACCAATGCGAACTCGTCGTCATCGACACCATCTCGCGAGCCGTCAACGGCGACGAGAACGAGAATGACACCTGGCTACGGCTCTACCGCGCCACGGGCAAAGCGCTCAAACAGGCCAAGGTCGCGATGATCCGCCTCGACCACTCCGGCAAGGACGACTCGAAGGGCATGCGCGGCGGCTCAGCCAAGTACGGCGACGTCGACGCGGTCTGGAAGCTCTCGAAGGAAGCCAACAACACCTTCAAGCTCAAATGCACCGACCACCGCTTCCAGATCACCGAGGACGAGCTAGTCCTCACCCGGCTCGAGAACCCCCTCCGGCACAAGGTCGAAGGCGCCGGTTGGATGGCCGCTGCAGACGCCCGCCTCGCCGAGATCCTCGAAGCCCTCGCCCGGTTGGGCGTCCCCCAGGACGCCGGCCGGACCAAGGCGCGGGAAGCACTCAAGGAAGCCTCGATCGCGGCTCCCACCAACGACCTCGCACGAGCGATCAAGCACCGCAAAACCTGTCCGGAATGGGCGCGGACAGGCGCCGATCACAGGACCTGTCCGCGCATCGAATGGACAGCGACGGACAGCCAAGGCGTAAGTCCATGAAACCGCAGGTCAGGCCTCACAAAACCTGTCCGTCAGACCCTCGGACAGACCGCGGACACGGTGTCATGGCGCGCCTGTCCGGTCCGCTCTCTCTCTATAAGAGCGGACAGGTGCGACACCCGGACAGCAACCACCTCAGAGGACGCCAACCATGCACTCCTGTAGCGACAAGCCGCACCGCAGCGACGTTGAGTACGACCCAACCACCGATGACGACTGCTGCCCCCACGGATCACTCAGCGGCGTCCGGCACGAACTCACCCGCACTACAGAAGCACCTGGCGGAGGAACGATGAGCGGCGGAACCTCATGGTCGCGGAGACCACATGGTGCGAGGTCGGGAGGAAGGTCAGCGCAGCGGGCGGCTCGCTGCTGGAACCAGGCGAAAATCGCGGATAACAGACAGTATCAATACACCTCTCCACTCGGCCGGATTTCCTGTGCTGCAGGCGTTCTGGCCGCATTGGCGGTGTGGTGATGAGCAACCCGCACCCGCTCGGCGATCAGTGCACAGCGACCAGCAAGGCCACCGGGAATCGGTGCCGGCGACGTGTGATCGGCGGTGGAGTCTGCATCGTTCACGGCGGCCGCGCTCCACGTGTTGCTGCGAAGCGGCAGGAGCGAATCGTCACGTGGGAGTCGCAGACCGAGATCACGGCCTGGTCTGCGATGACCGGCCGGCCGACGGTCGAGCCTGGCAGTGCGGTGTTGGCTGCGCTGCACATGTCGTGGCTGCGGCTACACGTCTACTCGCGGCTTCTTGAGCGGCAGATGCAGAGCGAACCGGGGGTGACCTTCCTGCGGTCCGCAGGCACCCGTCCACGCGTGGCCCAGGGTTACGCGGACGCCCAGCCTGCGCCTGGCGGAGTTCAAGGCCTGATTGGGCACACGTACAGCGCCGACAAGCAGGCCGGGATCTTCGCATCGGGAGAGGCTATTCGTGCGCTTGTCACCCTGGAAGCCCAAGAGCGGGATCGTGTCGTCAGGTACGCGAAGGTCGCGCACGACATGGGCATCGCGGAACGCGAAGTGCGCCTCGCTGAACGGCAGGGCGAGCTGCTTGCAGAGGTGATCAACGGCGTGCTGGCCGAGCTCAATCTCACGCCGGATCAGATGGAGAAGGCGCCAGAAGCGGTGCAACGACACCTCAGGGCAGCCGCCGAGATCGAAGGAGGCGATGCCTCGTGAGAGGCGACCAGATGACAACAGAGGACGTCTACGCGGTTGCGCTCAACCTGCTGTCGGCGGTCGTCGAGGCACCGAGCAAGAACGACGCGATCCTCGACACACACAACGCCCTCCGCGAGCTCGACGAAGTGGCGTTGAGACGCGTCGCCGGCTGCCTCGCGGTCGAGGCCGTGTGGTCCCGCCTGCCGACCGTGCTGGCATACCACCTGTCCGGCCGTGACCGAGACGCCGGACTGATGGAAACCCACTGGCGGGGCGCTGTGCGCGACTGGGTCGACCAACTGCGGCTCGAGGTCGCCTGGCGGGCGCCGGACCGGCAACTCAGCGAGGAGGCAACATGAAGCCGGCCATCGTTCAGCGCATCAGGTGTGCGCTGCGGCTGTGGTGGTGTCGGAGGCGTAAAGGTGCGCGTCACCGCGATCACCGCCGCGACGCGGGGATGACGCACGAGCTCACCTGGTACGAGTGCCACAGCCTGGCGCTCAAGGCGTTCGAGGTTTCCCTTCAGACGTCCTACATGGAGGTCGAGCGAGAGCTCGCCCGGCTGTTCCTGCCTCTCAGCGAGTACGAGATGACGAGAGTCGCTCTGGCTATGGCTGTTCTCGCCCGGCCCAACTTCATGGGCTGGATCAAGCAGGATGACATCGAGCAGATGCGGTTGTTCCTCGCCGTGCACTGGCAGCCCAAGATGGATGAGTGGCAGCTGTGAGGGGCGCGATCGACTGGCTCAAACGGCTGACGTACGGACTCCGACCTCGGCCGCGAGTGAAGCGGCACCAGATGGATCGGCTTCTGGAGATCCGCCGCGAGGCCGGCCTGACCGGGATCTGGAGACCGGAGGCCGACCGGTGAGCCGCGAAGAGTTCGCGGCCCGACGCGTCGCAGGCTTGGCCGTTCGCAACGAACGCCGTCTGGCTCGCGCGGTCGAGACATCGGCAGTCTCGCTGCTGGTGCAGTACCTGCGGAGGAACGGCTTCTCGTGTGCCGAGCGGCGTCCCTCCGCGTCGAACCGTCATCTCGACGCGGTCGCAGGAACGCCAGGTGTGCAGTGGTCGGTGCGATCGTCGCGGAGCCCCTCGGGTGCGGCCGGCGAGGGCCAGATCGCCAGTTGGCTACAGGCGGCCATCGCGCACCAGACGCAGTCAGATACCGACGTCGTGGTCATGGTGGCCGCTGTACCGGCTTCAGCGGCTTGCGAGGTCGCCCGTTGGCGTGCGATCGCCGCGCACCGCTCTGGCCGGCGTCAGGGGCTCCTGGTGGCCGATGTGGCGCCGCTCCTGGTGTCGATGGGGTACGGCGGCTGCGCCTGGCCTGATGGCCCGCTGGGATCGCAATGACGCGCGCGATGCTTCCGGCGCCGGTCTCGCCGATGGTCGCGCTCTGGCTCCTGGGAAAACACGGCGACGAGATGCGGGCAGCGGCAGAGACCTACGCGCGCCGGGGCATGGTCGACGTCTCCCGCCAATTCATCATCGCGCTCGCTCAACTTCGGGCCGCCGCCGCGCAACTGTCGAACGCCGCCGTCGCCGCTGCGGTTTCCGCTGACGGAAGCACGGAAACGGAAATCGCCATCGACCTGGAAGAGTCGGAGATATCCACCGCGGAGGCCGCGGACCGGCTGGGCCTGACTCGAGAGCGAGTCTGTCAGCTGCTCAACGCCGGCGAGCTGCTTGGGCGAAAGTCCGGGAGGGCATGGCGTGTGTACGGCCCGTCGGTGGATGACCTGATCGACGCCAGGAGGGCCGCATGACCAAGCAGGTGAGCAGAGCCGACACGGCGATCGCCATCGCGGAGGCGTTCAGTCGAACGCCGCCGAAGTGGGCAGTTGAGGAGCGGCTCGCTGAGCTGCACGAGGCCGGAGAGCCGTCGATGTCGCTGTACGAGGCGACCAGTGTCTTGATCGCGGAGGCCTTCGGAAGTGAGACGGACCAGGGCAGGATTGCTGAGGCCCAGAAGGTCCTCAACTCCGGTGCGCAAACCGAGAGTGTGGATGCCCAGCATCGGATGACGGACCTCATCGGTGAGGTCGCCAAGGAGGCGGAGCGGGTTCACGGGATGTCGCCTGAGCGCGCGAAGCTCGAAGCTCAGAGCCAGGCTCTGCTGTGCCGGGAGACCGCGAACAGTGTTGCCGGGGCAGTCGCCAACCTTGAGGCTCATCTGCAGGCGATGCGGCAGTCTCCGGGGCGGGCGCGGCATGTAAGCGAAGGGACCCGCTGATGAAGAGTCCCCGTGCAGGTTTCCTGGCCGAGGTCGAGCAGCACCGCGGCATGGTTGCTCACTGGGAGGCCGAACGAGCTGCCGCGATGGCTGAGCTGGAGAGCCTGCAGGAGCGCGCTGGCGAAGAGGTCCTGGCGGACGCCTCAGCTGCGAGCCGGCTATCCCGCTCAATGCAGGAGCTACGCGACAGAGTCGATATCGCGCAGCGGGCAGTGGATGCGGCCACGCCGAAGCTTCACGCGGCCGCGGTGGAAGCGCTGCTGGCAGAGGCTGTCGAGGTCGAGGCCGAGCAGGCGCGAGCACAAACGGCGCTGGACGAGTTCGACGCACGCCAGGCGAAGCTCCTGGGGGCGCTGGAGGCATTCACGGGATTGTCGTGGGTTCCTCGCAGCGGCAACGAGGAGTCGACAGTCGAGCTCGCGGTGTCTAGCCCGAACGCAATGCCTCCGACGGTCGCGCAGCGGCCGGTGCTCGAACGAGCCCTCGAGACCTGTCGCCGTACTGCCTGGGCGCTGCGGGAGGTCGCGGCCGGCCGTGATCCGCACCAGGCGCTGCGAGTGCCGTTCGAAGGGCCTCGATTCGTCGGCCTCGTCAACGGGCCGGATCCGCGGATCTTCTACACCGACAGCACCTGGGGCTCCAATGCGGTCCTGCCTGCGCCGGCGTATACCCGGTCGACCCCGGCAACTGGAGCCGTCGACCCTGATCCGGCCACGCCAGCCACGTCCGAAGAGCAGATCCACTAGACCCGGCCATGACTCGGGCGTCAGTGGGGCCTCGAGAGCGATCACGCGACGGTGGGCTGCGCGGCTATCGAGGACCGGGTGACTCACCAGGTTCTGTTCTCCTGCCTGGTGCTGCGCTGACGTCTGACTGAACGCCCCACGAATCAGGGCCGATCTCTCCCTGCCGTGGTTTGTGGGGCGTTCCCTACCTGTCTCGGAGCTGTAGATGACCACTCGCTCGTACGCCGTCCGTCTCGAAGCCAACGTCGTCGGCTTCATCGCCCAGGTAGGCGTGCAGGCAGTTGCCGCCGTCAACAAGCTCGAAGCCGCCGCGACATCGGCCGGCCGGAAGGTCGACGACCTCGGCAACCGGGCAGCTGGGATCGGCCCGAAGATCAACGCCGGGATCGGCCGGGGCGTCGAGCGGTTCGACGATCTCGCCGCCCGGATCGACAAGAACTCCCACAACCTCGAAACGCTCGGCCGTGGCGCGACCCGAATGGGCGTCACGGCAGCGGCCGGGATCGGCCTGGCCGCGAAGGCCGCTGTCGACTGGGAGTCGGCGTGGGCCGGGGTCACGAAGACCGTCGACGGTACGACGACCCAGATGGCCGCGCTCCAGGACCAACTGCGCGGCATGGCCCGGTCGCTGCCGGAGACCCACGAGCAGATCGCGGCGGTCGCTGAGGCGGCTGGCCAGCTCGGTGTGCGCCGTGAGGACATCGCGTCGTTCACGAAGGTCATGGTCGACCTCGGTGAGACCACGAACCTGACTAGCGACGAGGCCGCGACCAGCCTCGCGCAGTTCATGAACGTGATGGGCACCGCCCCGGAGAACGTCAACCGGCTCGGCGCCGCAGTGGTGGCGCTGGGCAACGACGGCGCCTCGACCGAGCGCGACATCGTCGCGATGGCGCAGCGGATCTCCGGCTCGGGCAAGATCATCGGCCTCACCGAGACCCAGGTCCTCGGCTTCGCGGCCGCCCTGTCGAACGTCGGCATCGAGGCCGAGGCCGGCGGCTCCGCGATCTCGACCATCTTCACCAAGATCGACCAGGCCGTGTCGCAGGGCGGCGAGCACCTGGCCAACTTCGCGACCGTGTCCGGCCAGACCAGCTCCCAGTTCAAGCAGAACTTCGAGAAGGACGCGGCCGGGGCGACCCTCGCCTTCATCCAGGGGATCGGCGCGATCAACGACGCCGGCCAGGACGTGAACGGCACCCTGGAGACCCTGGGTATCACCGAGATCCGGCAGCGTGACGCTGTGCTGCGGCTCGCGGCGTCGGGCACCAACCTGGCCGACTCGCTCAAGGTCTCGGCCGACGGGTGGCGGGAGAACACCGCGCTGGTCGACGAGGCCAGCAAGCGGTACGCCACGACCGAGTCCCAGATCCGGATCGCCTGGAACAACATCAAGGACGCCGCGATCACAGCCGGGTCAGAGATGCTGCCCGTGATTGCCGGGATCGCCGGGAATGTCGCTGACCTCGCGAAGTGGTTCGGTGACCTGCCGGGCCCGGTCCGGTCTGTCATCACAGGTCTGGCTGGCGTGGTCGCGGTCGGCGGTCTGGTTGCCGGCGCGGGTGTCAAGATGGTGACCTCCATCTCGGCCGCCCGTGTCGCCATGGTCGGGTTGGGTGCGGACTCGAAGCGGACCGCGACCGCACTGTCGCTGGTCGGCAAGGGCGGGATCGCGATCGGGGTGGCGCTCGGTCTGAAGCAGCTGGCCGATGCGCTCGCGCAGGTGAACGCGGCTACCCACCAGATGGACATCGGTGGCCTGTCGGCCGACCTGCTCCGCTTCGGTGAGACCGGCAAGGTCACCGGCGAGCTGGCGAAGAACTTCGGTGACGACCTCAACGGTGCCTTCCGCGACATCGGCTCCAACGGCCGGTCGCTGGCTGCCGCGTTGCTGCAGGCAACCGAGGGCAACGACTCGTTCATCGAGAAGATCAAGAACTCGACGCCCGGGTTCCATGAGTACGTCGACCGCGTGAAGGAAATCGACCAGGCCCTCGCCAGCCTGGTCGAGGGCGGCAACGCCGACTCGGCTGGCAAGGCTGTCGCGAAGCTGGCCCAGGAGAACGCCAAGTACGGCATCACCCAGGACACACTGCTGCAGGCGTTCCCGAAGTATCAGGCGGCGCTGAAGTCGGCTGCGGTCGACGCGGAGGTCGCCGGCGACAAGGCTGGCGGCGCAGCCGGACCCACATCTGCCTATGCAGAGGCGCTCGGCATGACCGGTAAGCAGGCGGAGTCTGCCGCGGATCGCCTGCAGGACTACATCTCCACGTTGTACGGGCTTCCGAACCTGCTCCTGGGCGTCCGGGACGCTCAGCGTGGCGTGCAGGCTGCCATCGACGACGCGACCGCGTCGATCAAGGAGAACGGCCGCACCCTCAACATCGGCACCGAGAAAGGCCGAGCAAACCAAGAGGCCCTCGACGCGATCGCGACCTCGGCCAACAAGCTGTCCGAGGCATATGTCCGCAGCGACGCGTCGCAAAAGACCATCAACGCTGGGGTGAGAGAGGCTCAGGACGCCTACGTCAACCTCGCCGTAAAGATGGGCATGGGCCGGGAGGAGGCTCGGGCTTACGCCGAGCAGTTCATCAAGGTCCCGGACAAGAAGGCCACCGAGGTCAGCAACAACGCTGGCCCGGACCAGAAGCCGGCCAAGGACGCGAAGTCCTATGCCGAGATCCTGGCCGGCACGCTGCCGACGGTCCACACGGTGGTCACGAACAACGCTGGTGCGCAGCCAAAGACCGCCGCGGAGCGGTACGCCGAGATCCTGCGCGGGACACTGCCGCAGGTCAGCACGGTGGTCAGCAACAACGCGCCCGGCGCGGCGGAACGCTGGAAGGGCTACCTCACGGTCCTCGGTCTGACTCCGCCGTCGAAGTCGACGAGCGTGTCGACCCCTGGCGCAGCGGGCGCTGCCGGCCAGGTCGATAACCTGCTCGGCCTGCTGGGTGCGCTGCCCCCGTCGAAGACGGTGACGATCAAGACGATCCGGCAGACGCTGGAGACCGTCACTCACGTTGATGTCGGTGTTCGTGCCCCGGGCCGTGCTGATGGCGGTCCTCTGCCGGGATCAAGCCCGAACCCACGTGCCGACAACATCCTGTTCTGGGGGACCGCCGGCGAGTGGGTGCACTCGAACGCCTCAGTCGACTACTACGGACCCGGGTTCATGAAGGCCGTAGAGACGCGGCAGTACCCGCGTGAGATGGCACAGGGCTACGCCGACGGCGGCCAGATCGGGCACTACGCGGCCGGTGGTCCGCTCGCAGGCGGCAAACTCGTTGACATCGCCTACCTGTTGCAGCAGCTCGGGCTCCCGTTCAACCCGACCGCAGGCGTCAACTACGCGGGCGCGCTGGCCTCGCTGAACAAGGCGAACGCTGCCGCGGCACCGGCCAGAACCACCATGGTCCGGGCGGAGGCGGCCGAGTCGGCGGCGAAGGCTGAAGTCGCACGCATCCAGCGGGCAATCACGCTGCAGCAGCGCTACGTTACGCAGCTGCGGCAGCAGGGTGCGTCCGAGGCGAAGATCCGGGCGGAGCAGAAGGAGACGATCGGTCTCCAGGACCAGCTGTTCCGTGCGAAGCAGCGCGTCACTGCGGCGACCAAGGCATCGAGTGCGGCCGACGAGGCGTACAAGAAGAAGGCTGACGCCGCGAAGACGGCTGCGCAGAACTACAAGGATGCGCTGGAGAAGCTCGTCGAGCAGCAGCGCGCCGCCGTCGAACTCGCGCAGCAGGTTGCGTCCGGCCTCACGGGCAGTGCAGACCTCGGCGACCTGTTCGACCAGTCCCTCACCGGCAAGGGGCTGCTCGCGGATCTGCAGGACCAGGGCGCGCAGCTGTCGAAGTTCCGCGGCCTGATCGACCAGCTGCGCAAGCAGAAGCTCGACGAGGACCTGATCAACCAGATCATCGGCAAGGGCGCCGGCAAGGGCAGCGAGATCGCCCAGGCGATCCTGTCCGGCGGCCTGTCGCTGGTCGACGCGCTGAACAAAGCGGAGAAGGCACTCGACGACCAGGCCAACCTCATCGGCGCCGGTGTCGCGACCGCCCAGTACGGCGTCAAGGTCACGGGCGCACGCGCCGGCGGCGGGCCGGTGTCGGCCGGCTCGACGTACCGCGTCAACGAAGACGGCACCGAGTATTTCACCGCTCCCATTGACGGCTACGTCATCCCGCACGCCGTCGACCCGGCCCGGTACATCCAGTCCCTGCCTGGCAACCGCAGTGGCTCTGCCAGTTCGGCGCCGACGGTTGTGCGCGAGATCCACCAGACGATCAACAACCACGGCGTATCGATGGCAGAGGCCGACCTGATCGCTTCGCGCGCTCAGGCGAAGCTCGAGTTCATGGCGAGGACCTGACATGGACGAGCGAGATGCAGTGGCCCTGGGGTACATCGGGGCGCTGGTCGTCCACGTGTCGGAGGCGGGAGAACGGTTGCACCGGGTTTGCCCGTTCATCGACCTTGATACCGAGGAGCTGCGTGCCTACGCGCTCGTCCGCTTCGCCAGACTGTGGGACATCGGGCCGGAACCGGACGGATGGGGTATCCACCCATCACCGTCCGGCGACGGTATCCAGTACCAGCTGCTGCTCCGGCGAGTCGAGCTGCCGGACCTCGATTCTGATACTCAGCGGCCACTTTGATGAGGGCTGGCTCGCTCGTAGAGCGAGCAGCCCTCATCGCTTCTACTTGTTTGTGGTGTGCCCGCCGTGCGGCTGACCGGGGCTCACCGCCCAGGCATACGCCTCGGCGAGATCACGAATCGAGCCCGCGGACCCCATCTTGGGCGCCAGTTCCACGATCGCCTTGAGGAGAGCGTCTCGGGCTTCATCTTGGTGCTTGTACGACATAGCAGTCTCCTTGATCCCACCCGGTAGCCATCTTGGTACTGCGAGTAGCTAACAGAGTGATATAACCCACTATAGAAACACTATAGATCCTGGGTAGTATTCTGGGTATAGAGGAGAGGCAGACCCCGCACATGAGAACAACTACACAAGACCTGATCAGCGTCTCTGAAGCACAACGCCGAGGACTCTCACAACTCATCAACCGCGCCGCTGAAGGAAAAACCACCGTCGTACTGAAGAACTCCGAACCAGCCGCTGTGATCGTTGGCATGGACACCGCCGACCGGCTCGACCGGATCGACGAACTCGCCGACGATCTGCGGCTCCTTGCCGCCACCATCGTGCGCCTAGCCACCGATGATGGCCGTCGATACAGCCTCGACGAAGTCGAGGCCGAACTGGAGCGTTCCTGAACCATGGCCAAAGTCGAACTGACGGGCGATGCCCTAGAGGATCTGAAAGACCTTGACGGTGCCGCCCGTCAGTTGGTCATGAAGGCCTTGAGAAAGCTGGAGACCGACCCCGAACTGCGTGGCGCCCCGCTCGGTGCCCAAACGGGGTCGGATCTCACCACGTTCCGGAAGCTTGTGGTTGGCAACCGCGACTACCGGATCGTCTACCGCATCCAGGAGGACGGCACTGTCGTCGTCGTCTGGGTGATCGCGAAGCGCGCCGACTCAGAGGTGTACGAGCTGGCCGCAGCTCGGCTCAAGACCTACGGGGATCGTCAGATCGCCGAGGAGCTACTGACCATGCTGGAGTCGGTTCGTAACCTCTGAATCGGCGCGCTGCACAGGCGCCCCGAGCCGGCTTGTTCGGTTCGGGGCGCTTCTTCATTTCGTCGACATCCGCTGGCGTCGGGCTTCCGCCGAACTCCGGGCAAGCCGCAGGTAGTAGGCGGAGCGGGCGTTGGCGACAGCCTTGGCGCGGTCGGCCGGTGACATGACGCCATCTGGGTCGGCTTCGCGCTCGAACTTGGCCTCGAGGCCCTGGCGGGCGGCTCGGGTGCGTGCGGCGCGGTCGGTGGTCTTGGCCCAGGACTCGTGGGCCGCGATCTGATGATGGATACTCACAGCCGTCCCAACGACTTACTGCCGGGACGAGACTGTTTCAGGTCGATCTCAACTAGGACTGAGTACCGCCGTCCTGGACCGGTACTCGAGGACGGGGACGGGGACCATGACTTCGTCCTGAGTACCGGTTCGTCCCGCAGGGCGCGGACGGGACAGGACGAGTGCCGGTCGAATGCCGAGTCCGGGTACCAGTTCGTCCTGGCAGGACTCGTCTCAGGACGGCTCTCCGTCCTCCCCGAGTACCAGGTCCGTCGTCCTGCCCTTGGGCGGTACTTGGTATCGCCGGGCCGCGTCCCGCAGGCCCCTCGCTACCGGCTGGCGCTCGTCCGGCGCTCATCCATGTAGCGGTCGGCGGCGGCCGTCGAAACTCGGTACGCCGGCCGACTCGACGTACCGACGTTCGATGCAGCCAGGTCGCCTCGACGAATCAGCCGCCGCACCTGTTCATCAGACAAGCGGAGCCGCTCGGCAACCTCAGGAACCAGGAGCCAGACAGTCACCGGCATATCCCACAGCAGCACCGCCGATCTCAGGCCCCGCAGCGCCAAGACTAATTCCTGCGGTCCGATCACAGGCGGCAAAGGAGCGGCAGCAGAAGTGACGGTACGCGCGGTCCGGCGGAGTCCGGTTGCGCCCTTGACAGCTCCAGATTGCCTCGCGTACGCGCGGGCGCGCGCGGCCGCGTCTGGAGCAGCTCAGAGCAATGCAGACCGGACCGGACTCCACCGGACCGGACTTGCATCCCCCGTGGGGAGCAACGGCGCCCCAGACGTTGCGGCAGTTGCTCTCGGCCCGGAGTATCAGGAGCCATCGAATTGGAGGGGAAGCTGATGGCACACCGGCAACGGCTGCGGCTCACGCTCAGGAACAGGAACAACGACCGAGAGTGGAAACACCAACCGGTCGAAGTCACCGAGGACCCGGACGACCACGACGCCCTGCTCAAGCACCTTGAGGCCATGGCGCGTGACCTCGACCGGCGAGGCTCCGGCGACCCATGGTGGATCGACCAGTACGAACTCCGGGTCCAGGGCTTGGACCAGGCCTGGCGAGACTTCAGGATCGTCGGCCGTCCCACCTGAGTACCGGTACCGGGACGGCTGCCGATACTCAGGACGAACGGCCGATCGGTACCGGTACTCGTCCCGGCCGTCCTGGTATGAGCGGAGTCGACCGGAGGACCACTCGTCCTGCCTCCGTCCCCAGTACCGCTCGTCCTGCTCTGACCTGTTCGTCCTGGTACCGGTACCACCCGGCCGGGAGAAGTACCGGTACCAGGACGAGGACGAGGACGGTGTTCGCGCCGTCCTCGTCCTGGTCAGCTCTGAGGAGTGCCGATACCGCCTCCTGCCCGCTCGAGCTCAGCGGCGAGACGGTAGAGGCCCGCGGCAATCGTCCTGGCCTGCTCCGGCGTCAGACAGATGTCGACCTCACTGTCGACCGTTCCCGCGTCAACCGACAGCTGGACGTATCCACGGCGCTCGACCGTGGCCACATCCCAGGACGAGTACAAGCCGTGCAGGTATGGAACGACGAGCTTTCCGTCGATGTGGCCTGACGCGCCCGTCCTTGTCGTCAAGTTCTCCAGCCAGAGACTCGACCAGGACGCGCACGCAACGCCGTGATCCTCGACGTCGGCGCCGGCATCGTCATCGTTCGCGCAGAACGGGGCACAGCAGCCGTGGACGGGCTCGACGGTGAACCAGCGGACGCCGTTCTGCACGTCCTCTCCGGCGAGACCGCCCCTGTCCGGAGTGAGCGGCATCGGGAACGGTGAGGATGGCCCCCACTTGGACGACGAGGACGATTCCGGAGATGGCGACGATGACGAGACGACCGTGGCCATCACGCACCTCCCACGCAGTCAGCTGAGACGAGCACCGTGGCGTCCGGGCTCGTCCCGAACACGCCCACGCCCGTGGGCGAGGACCAGGCGCCCATGCTGGTGCTGTAGTGGAACCACACCCGCGGCCGGTTCTGCGAGTCGGTCCCGTACTCCACCCGGTCGACCAGGAGCCGTCGGTCGCTGAACGGGTCATGCACCACGGCTCCTGCGCGTACCTCCATTGCAGGAACGCCGATCGGCGGCAAGTGCGAATCCACCAGCACCAACTTGCCGTCTTCGAAGACGAAGATCCGCTCCAGTTCGGCCACGGCGCTCATCGCACGACCTCCAGCTTCGGCCGGGCCGCGATGTCTTCGACTGCGGCGGGTGCCGGTTCGGCGTAGGCGTAGCCCGAGGCCGCGATCAAGTCGTGGCCGAGCTTGAACGCCTCGATCGGGTCGCACATCAGGACCGCGGTGTTGGGCGTGTCGTGGATGTCGTTGGCGACGGTGAGCATCCCCCACACGTGGGTGCCGCGGCCGCCGTCGCGCTCGGAGACATGCAGCGACCAGCGCATCTCGGGACGGTCGCTGTGGGTCCGTTTGGTTTCGCCGTGGACCGTGGGCGAGGAGTGGCCGTGCTGCTCGCAGTCGACGAGCTGCTCGCACCACGCCGGGTGGTACAGGCCACCCGAGGGGATCAGGGTCATGCCGCGGCGGTGGTCCACCGCTAGGGTGTTCTCCATGTCAGGTCCCTCCTAGATAGGGAGTTCTGGCTAGGCCCTCGCATGCTGTTGGCGCAGCTGCGGGGGCCGTCTTCTGTTGTGGGTCAGCTGGACTTCGTGAGCCAAGCCTCGATCTCGTCGATGGTCGCGCTCGGGTTCTCTCCGAGTTTGGGGGCGCCGATGACGATCGCTTGAGTGCGGAGGTCGACGAGCATGAACGTTCCGAAGTCGTGCGCCTTCGGGTCGCGCCGGCGAGACTTCACCAGCTGCATCCCCTGCCGATCCGCCATACGGCGGAGACGGTTCTCGCGCACCTTGGTCATCGGCCCTCCTCTCAACCTGATGCTCTAAATGATGCTGGAAGATATGCCCGTAGTCAACCGGCAGAGCTCCCCGCTGGAGTCGAGACCACTAAACGACCGCGAAACGTACGATCGAGAACAAACCTCGACAACCGTTGCCAACCGATGAGATCCCTTGAATGCAAGGCCAAACAATCGGTTGTGGGAAGCAACAATCAAGGCCGATTTCGACCGATAGAAGGACGCGGGTTCGATTCCCGCCACCTCCACCCCTTGAAAAGGCCGGCCCCACCACGGGGCCGGCCTTTTGGTTTCCCCTGCTACTTGGTGCAGAAGACTGCGGTGAGCAGGGGGCCCAGCGCCTTGGGGAACTCGGTGACGGGGTTGATGTCGCGGGCGCCCATGGTGACGGAGGCGGTGAGGGTTTTGGTGCCGTCGGGGGAGCTGTACATGAGGGCGCCGTAGCCGGCGGGTGGGCTGCCGTTGTGTTGGTAGATGGTGCCGCCGCAGGTGGGGCCTAGGTCTTGGACGAAGAGGCCGAAGCCGTAGCCCAGTTTGCCGTGCGGGTCGCGCATCTGGGCGAGGAGCGGGGCGGGCAGGAGTTTGCCGCTCATGAGGGCGGAGATGAAGGTGCGCAGATCTTTGGTCGTGGAGATCATGTCGCCGGCGCCGGCCAGCAGGGACATGTTCTGGCGGGAGACATCGATGAGCTTGCCGTTGTCGAGGTAGTAGCCGTGGGAGTGCGGGCCGGGGAGGTTGGTCCGGTTACCCGGTACGACGGTGCCGCGGAGATCGAGTGGGCGGAGGATGCGACGCCGTACCTCGTCGGCGTACGAGTGGCCGGTCAGCTTTTCGATCAGGAGCAGGGCAACGGTGTAGTTGGTGTTGGAGTAGTTCTGGTCCGTGCCGGGCGCGAAGCGCGGCGGCTTGGAGAGGGCGATGCGGACCAGCTCTTCCGGGGTGTAGCTGCGGAAGCGGTTCTCGACCCATGCGTGGCCGGTTGCGGGGATGCCGGGGGCGGTCGTGCCGTCGTCGTAGTACTCGCCGGTGTAGTTGAACAGGCCGCTGGTGTGCTGCAGCAGCATCCGGGTGGTGATCCGCCGGTCCAGGCCGAGGCGCGGCAGGTAGCCGGCGACCGAGTCGTCCAGTTTGAGCTTGCCTTCGGCGACGAGCTGCAGGACGACGGTCGCCGTGAAGGTCTTGGTAACGCTGCCGACCCAGAACGAACCGTTCGTCGGCGGCTTCGCGGGTGATCCGACCTTCTGCGTGCCGGCGCTGCCGACCCACTCGCCCTGCTCGTCGTGCACCCGGACCTGGATCCCACCGAACCCGGCATCGACAAACGCCTGCATGGCGGCCTCCACTTCCGGCCGCTCCTTCGGTACGGCGGTCGCTGTGCTCGGCGCCGCCAGCAGGGCGACCGCTACTGCGACTACTCCGGTACGCCGGAGGAACTTTTTCACTCGACTGGTCATGTCAGCAACGATCGCGAGCCCGGCAGACGCCGTACTGACACGCCCCTGACACGGCCGGCGCCGACACACCCGATGTGCCGATGATCCCCGCGTGCTGTTAGCTGGGAATACCGAAGAAGTGAGGTCAGCAGATGCAGACGATCATCAGATATCGAGGGGTGCGCCTCAACCAGCGCACCATCAACATGATCGAGGCCGCCGAGTTCGTCAGCGGCCTCACGTTCGTGCTGACCCAGGGTTCCTACAACCCGGGCGGAGTCGGGGCGTCGGCTGGCACCCACGACGGCGGCGGGGCAGTGGACATCTCGCTGAAGGACGCCAAGTCGGGAGAGCTGTTCCCGAAGGTCCGGCGCGAACGCATCCGCAACGCGGCCCGGCAGGTCGGATTCGCGGCCTGGATCCGCGATCCGTCCCAGGCGGACTGGCCGTGGCACACCCACGCGATCGCCGTCGGAGACCCGGATCTGTCGCCGTCGGCCCGCGACCAGGTCACCGATTACCGGAACGGCCTCAACGGCCTCGCCTCGAACGGCAGGGACGACGGACCGCGCACCTGGGTCGGCGTGACCTTCGAGCAGTGGGAGAAGGCCCACCCGCTCTGGCGCGAGCCCTTCACCGCGGCCCAGTACGACGCACTCATGAAGGAGATCAAGACCCAAGGCTCCGCGACCCGCCAGGAGATCCGGGGCCAGTCGTTCTGGATGCTGCGCTACGCCACCCAGACCGTCGACGAACGCGCCGCCGCCCACAAAGCCTTCGACGACGCGATCGCCGCCGGCCAGACCCTCGAACAAGCCACCGCCGCCCTCACCGCCGTGCTAGCTCCCCTCAACGCCTTCCTCGCCGAAGCCGCCAAGAAAAACGGCTAGCTCCCTCGAGTCAGCGGAGATCAGTCAGGTCGAGCGTGACAGCCAGCGGGCTGCTGCTGGCGAAGGTGCCTCCGACGACCTGGTCGTCGAGGTAGCCGAACTTGTCGGTCAGATGGCAGGCCAGCAGGGAGACGGGGTCCTGGATGTCGACGATCCAGTAGTGCGGGATCCCGGCGTCGGCGTACTCGGCTCGCTTGACGACATTGTCCGTACGGCGTGATCCGGGCGAAACGATCTCGACCACGATGAGCACCTCGGATGCCCGGATCAGACCGCCCTCGGCCCGGACACGCGGGCGGGCCGAGCGACGTACGACGATGACGTCGGGGCGGCGGGAGAAGCCGGGCTGGTCGGCCGGAGCGAGCTCGAGGTCGATGTCCACGTCGGTGATGACCTCAAGATTCGAGGGCAGTTGCGGTACCAGTTGCAGGGCGATGCGGACCGCCGCCACGCTGTGATCCGGACTGCGGTTGGGAGACACCACGAGGTTGCCCTCGATGAGCTCGGTCCTGACGAGGTCGTCTTCACCGAGAGCGACGTACTCGCTGACGCTGAGGGGATGGGGCGGCCAGGCGGCCTTCATCATCTTCTCCCGGTGGTTACCTGAGGGGCCGGAAGGTTGTTTGGAGGTCGGTGGTCCATTGGGTGGGGAGTTCCCAGGGGATGAAATGGCCGCCGGTGGGGTGGGCGGTGAGGTTGGTGTGGTTGTACCAGGGGGCTCGGTCGCTGGTGAGGAAGTGGTTGATGCGGGCTTCGGGGGTGGTGATGCCGGGTGGGTTCTCGTAGCCGACGAAGGTGATGCCGGTGGGGGCTTCGACGGCGGGGTGGCGGTCGTGGGACGGGGTCCAGGGGTAGCGGTTGTTGTTGGCGTAGGTGCGGATCGAGGTGTCGATGGCGTTGCCGGCCCAGTAGATGGTGGCGTGGGTGAGGATGTCGTCGGGGGTGAAGGGGTTGCCGTCGGACCAGCTCTGCCAGCGTTCGAGGATCCAGGCGAGCAGGCCGGCGGGTGAGTCGGCGAGGCCGAAGCCGAGGGTGCTCGGGTGCAGGACGTGGGCGGCGAGGTGACCGGCGAACCGTCGTTCGAAGGCGATGACGCCGTCGTAGATGTCGGGCGGAAGGTTGTCGGGCAGGGGATTGCCGCCGGTGAGGTCCCAGGCGCGGTCGCCGGTGAAGAACGACAGCTTCAGGCCGGAGCCGATGTGGATCCCGTACAGCTCGTCGGCGAACTTGTGGCCGAGCTGGCCGGTGACCAGCGCGCCGACGTCGCACCCGCCGGCGGCGTACTTCTGATGGCCGAGTACGTCGGTCATCAGCTCGTGCCAGACGTCGGCGATCTTCCAGAAGTTCATGTCCGGGTTCGTCGGGGTGGAGAATCCGAAGCCCGGCAGGGACGGCACGATCACGTCGAAGGCGTCGGCCGGATCACCGCCGTACGCGGCCGGATCGGCCAGCTGGTCGATCACCTTCGACCAGTGCCAGAACGTCCACGGCCAGCCGTGGCTCAGGATCAGCGGGATCGGCGCGGGTCCGACGCCGGGCTTGTGCAGGAAATGCACCGGTACGCCGCTGACGTCGACGCGATAGTTGTCATAGGCATTCATCGCGCGCTCGGCGGCGCGCCAGTCGTAGCCGTCGGCCCAGTACTCGACCAGCTCCTGCAGGTCGGTACGACGTACGCCGTAGAAGCCGTCGTCGTTCCCCGCATCGCGTGGCCACTTGGTCGCCCGGAGACGGCGGCGCAGATCGTCGAGCACCTCGTCGGGGACGTGGATCGGAGTGGGGTCCAGGTTCATAGTTGCCTCAGGCCTCTTCTGCGGCAATGTCGGTCAGGCGGGCCAGAACGTCCACGGATTCAGCCAGTACGGCGCGTTCGGCGTCGGTGAGCTGGTCGACCAGCTCGGTCAGTTTGGTGACGCGGTTGGTGTGCCGGGACCGGACCACGCGGCGACCGGCCGGGGTCAGCGAGAGCAGCATCGCGCGACCATCGGTCGGATCCGGGCGACGCCGTACCAGGCCGTCTTCCTCGAGCTTCGCGACCAGGCTCGTCAGGGCGGGTTGTTTGAGCTGCTCGGTGGCGAGGAGGTCGGTGAGCCGCAGCGGGCCGCTGCGGGACAGCGTGTGCAGCACCGACAGTGTGGAGAAGTTGAACCGCCGGACTGACGGCAGCCGGATGAAGATCGTGTTGAAGTCGACGATCACTCGGGTCAGGCGTTCGGCATCGACCTCGGTCATGGACCGAACATATCAAGGATCGATCTAGTTCAACCAGATCGATTCTCGATGTTTCCCTAGTTGCTGAGGGGAACGCCGCCGAGGATGATCGGGGTGTCGCCGCCGCGGAGCATCAGGGTCGCGGTCTTCAAGCCCTGGGGAAGGTGGCCCTTGAAGATGATGGTCCCTTTCTCGACCTGGCCGGCCGCGAACTGCTCGGGCCAGTCACTGCGGGAGTTGTCGGCGCGGATCGAGTTGCCTTCGGCGCTGGTGAACGTCGCATTGCCGTCGAGCGGGAGGCTGACCGCGTCCGCGCCCTTGTTGGTGACGGTGATCCGGATCCGGGTGAAGTGGCTGGTGTTCGTGACGTTGTCGACCGTGATCGTGAGGTTCTCGACGGTTTTGCCGACCGGTTTGATCAGCTGGTCCTCGCCGTTCTCGTTGCCGCTGAGGTAGCCGGCGACGTACTCGGCGCCGGCCGTGATCGCGAAGCCGCCGACGCCGACGCCGAGGAGGACCGCGCCGATGGCGACGATGACGGAGACGTCCAGGCGGCTGGCTGCGCGTTCGGTCGGGCTGACGGCGTCCAGGACGGCGAACGTCATCGCGCCGAGCAGCGCGACCGTGGGCGCGATCAGCCAGCGGAGCATGCCGCCGGGACCGTCCGCGAGGAACGTCGCGATCATGTTGATGACGAGACCGACCGCCAGCATCGCGCCCGCGATCGCGAGCACCCGGGCGAGGCGGACCTGGCCGGCCTCGGCGATGGACGGCGTTTCGCTGGTACGGCGTTCTGGGCGTTTCGCCGGCCTGGAGGCGGGGCGGGTGGGCCGAGTGGGGGTCGGGTCGTCGGGCTCGGGATAGTCCGCGCGGTCGGGCCACGCGGGGTGTGGCGGGGTGTCGGGCTGGACGATCTGGGCGCGCTCGCCGTTCGACCAGGGCGAGCGGGCCGACTCGAGATAGTCCGCGGAGGGGTAGCCGGGCCAGGACGCGCTGTTGTTCGCGTCGGCTGGGTTGGGCTGGCTGACGCTCGCGCGGTCGGCCGGGTAGGGCTCGTTGCGGCGCGTGCCCTCAGTGGGCGCGAACGGGGAGTCGGCCGGCGCGCCGTCCCCCGGACGTGAGTCGGCCGGAGTGCGGCTGGGTGGGTTGGGAGGCTGTTGGTTCGTGGGGGCCGGGCGCGGAGTGAGCGTCCTGGGCGGCGCTGGGGGCGGCGGTGTGGTGGAGGCAGGAGTTAGTAGGCCCGAATCCTCGGGTGAGCTCGCAGTGCCCCTCCACTCGCCCTCGCTCCCCGGCCCGTCGTCCTGGCCCGGCGCGGCAGGAGCGGCGGTCGGTGGTGCCGCGGAAGGGGCCGTGTTCGGCGGTGGCGCGGAAGGAGCCGCCTCTGCTGGCGAGGGTGGTGTCGTGCTGGGCGGCGTCGAAGCGGGCGCGCTGGGCGTGGGCGGCACCCCTGCGTCCGGTGCTGGGCTCGCGGCGGCGGGAGCGGACGGGACCGGCGGAGCGGCAGGAGGAGTGGATTGTGCCGGCGCGGCGGGCGGGGGAGCGGCAGGAGCCGACGTGGCAGGCGGCGTACCGCCGGAACTGGGCGGCGTGGCTGCCGGGGAGCCAGCAGGAGGCGGGGTGCCGGCGGAGTTGGGCGGCGTGGCTGCCGTGGAGCTGGCAGGAGCTGACGCGGGAGGCGTCGTACCGACGGAGCTGGACGGTGTGGCTGCCGGGGGACCCCCAGGCGCGGCTGGAGTGGCGTGGAACGTCAGGACGGAGCGGCCGATGTGGATCTGGTCGCCGTCGGTGAGGGGAGTGGACTCGGTGAGGCGGCGGCCGTTGAGGCCCGTTCCGTTGCGGGACGCGTCGTGCAGGGTCCAGGTGGCGCCGGTGCGGGTGAGGCGCGCGTGGATGCGCGAGATCTGGTCGTCGGCCGGGAGGCGGACGTCGGCGTTGGCTGCGCGGCCGAGGGTGATCTCTTCGGCGGGTGCGGGCAGGGGCCAGCGCTGTGTGCCGAGCGACAGCGCAAATTCCGTTTCCACCAACACCCCACCCGGCAGCCGACCCCGTCGGCGCGATTCTGCCTGTCCCACCGGTATCCGGTCCAGGGCCCCCACCCTGATGAGACTCCAAACACTAGTGCACCAGGGGGAGGCCGCCGTACCGAGACTGGATAGTCTGAAATTAACCGAGTGTCATGCGGGGTTCGCCGTTCGCGAGGCCGGTGCCTGCGATCGTGCAGGTGCCGCCGCGGTTGGCGGTGTAGGTCTGGCGCAGGCAGGAGCGCAGCGCCAGTTGGGCCCAGTAGTTGGGGTGCAGAGATTCCTGGATGAAGTAATTCGAGCCGACCGTCGTGACGGTTCGGATCTGGTTGACCCACTCGGTCTTGTCGACGGCCGTGGGCTGCGTCCAGGACGAGAGGCCGACCTCTTCGTACAGGCCGACCGTCTTCTCGCAGAGGCGCCGGCCGTTGAACGCGGACTGGAGTTCCAGCAGGCGTGTGTTCGCGAGGCCGGACTGGGTGATGGCGGCGCGGACGGTGTTGTTGATGGTGACCAGTGCGGTGCTGTTGGCCCAGTCGGCGTCGGCGTTCCAGAAGCCGCAGCCGCCGACGCTCTGCCGGGTGAAGCCGGTTTGGCCGTAGCGGAAGCCGCTTGCGTTCGGGATCGGTGAAGGATAGGTCTGTACGACGAGTGTCCACGCGGTGTCGCCGTACCCGGCATCGCGCATTGCCGTGCGGACGTTCTGCAGCGCGGTCGCGATCTTGCCGCGGACGGTGGTCACGTTCGCGGCGGTGAAGTTCGCGACGACCGATGAGTCGTCCCGGCAGTAGTCCGGGTTCCATGACGGCGACAGCAGGAAGTCCTGCACGCACTGCGTGACGATCGCGGCGAAGTTGAAGTCGTTGCCGCCGATGGAGACGGCGACCTGCCGCACGTTGTGGGTGGTGGCGAACTGTTGCAGCGCCTTCGCCTGGCCGAGCTTGCCGGCGCCGTCGTCGTAGAAGTCGATACCGGGCTTGAAGTCGTCGCCGGTACCGGTCGTCGTGCGCGCACCGGAGCACGAGAGGTTGAGGCCGCCGACGCCGCCACCGATGAACGCCTCGGCCGAGCGGCTGCGGTGGCACTTCGGGATCGCTTCCGCGGTACCGCTCGCGTTGTCGTGATAGGCGTGCGCGCTGAGTGCGTCGGCTGGTGTCTCGGAGTCGTTCGAGCTACCGGCCCAGCGGCCGGCCTCGCCCGAGATGTAGGAGTCGCCGAGGGTGACGACGTACGGGGTGCCGGTGCCGGGGCCGTCGGCCTGAGCGGGGGCGGCGGCCAGGCAGAGCCCGGTCATGGAGAGCGCAAGGATCAGGGCGAGCCGGAGTGAACTGGGCGGATTCTTCACCGGGGTACCTCTCTTGCTGGAGGGACCCCCATGTACTCACAGGTAACCGGTGAAGAACAGACCGGGCGTGGTGGCACGTTTGCGTACTGTCACCCCCGTGTCACGCGAACAGGTCTAGGTCCTTCGGGTACCGCTCGGACCACCACGTGCGCCACTGCGTGTCGACCTCGTCGCGATCGGCGTCGCCGTACAGGGAAAGGACGGCCATCGTCGCTCCCTCGGGCTTCCGGTCGCCGGGCGGGATGTGGCTGAGCACGAGCAGACCGTTGCCCCAGGCATCTACTACGACGCCGACCTGGTGTTCGGAGGTGTAGAGCATGGAAGCCTTGACGTGCCCGTCCGGGAGGTCGAGTTCGTCGGCCGGGACGCCCAGCTCGGTGATCGGGTTCACCGTGCCGGTGCCGGAGTAGAACAAGGTCCGGCGCGGCTCGCCCGGATGGTGTGCGATCGCGAACTGCAGTTGGTGCAGGAAGGTGATCCACCCGTCGGTGACGTCGTCGTAGTACGCGTCCCACTCGGGATTCGCGCCGAACGGTGCCCGGGTCAACGTGATCCGGCTGCCGCCCTCGACCGGCTCGACGACGAACTCGTCGCCGTTCCCCAAGGTCAGGCTGGTCCCGTCCTCGGTGACCTCGGTGAAGTAGATCTGGTCGATCTCCTCCTCCAGGCCGCCCTGTGGACCGGCGTACTCCCAGCCGTGCCAGTGCCGGATCTTCTCCTTGTCCCGCAGCGCGTCCCACACGGCCTCCACCGGTGCCGCCACGGTCACCACGATCTTGGTCATGACTCTCCTTCGGTACGACGGGGTGCCGGGTGGCCGCCGGCGACCAGGCGATAGGGCCGTCCGCCCTCGGCGTCGAACTGCTCGACGACCTGACGAACAGCCTCGGTCAATGCATCGGTGAAGCGGTGCACGTCGCCCGGTTCGGCGAACCGCACCTCGGCCTCGAGGGTGAACGTGAGTAGTCGCTTGCCGTCGGCCGCACTCTGCATCCGGGCCACATCCCGCACGGTGCCGGCGGCGACGTCGATCAGATGTTCGGCGGCGTACTGGTCCTGGATCCCGGTGAACGCCTGGCCCATCACGGCCGGGTCGATCACCAGGGTCGCGGCACGGAAGATCCGCTCGGTGAACCCACGGCGCTGCCGCTCTTCGACCAGCTCCACCAGCCCGGCCTTCTCCAGTTCACGCAGGTGATAGCCCACCCGCTGGCGCGGCAACTCGAGCGCCGCGGCCAACTGGGTCGCCGACGAGGGCTCCCGCAGCAACTCCAGCAGTTGCCGGCGGATCGGCGACAACGCCACCCGCGCCTTCTCCGGCTCCTCGACCAGCATGGGCCTAATCTGACACTTGACAGGAAAATCTGTCAATATGCCGTGGTGTACCGACGAAGGGGTGGAGGTGTGGTTTTGGAGGGCTCGGAGGCGATCGCTGAGCGTGGCGCTGGTCTGCGGTGGCGACCACTCACAGTCCGTCGGTACGGGGCCCCGAGTGGGGGAGGATGGCGGCATGTCTGTTGAGGGGCCGCAGTTGCCGGTGGGGACTCAGGTGGTGCTGCGGGTTGCAGGGCCGGACGACCAGGGCGGTACGGCGCAGCGTGGGGCGACCGGGCGGGTAGCCGGGATCACCGGGGATGGGCGGTATGTGGTCCGGTTGGTGGATGGGCGCGAGACGGTGGCCCGGCGGGATCAGTTGAGCCTGCGGACCGCGTATCAGGATGAGGCGCTAGAGCTGACCCAGCCGGATGGCGATCTGTTGGTGCGGGAGCACACGATCTACGCGGTGGTTGTGGGGTCGCGGGCGTTCGGGCTCGACACGGATGCGTCGGATACCGACACTCGCGGGGTCTATGTCGCGCCGACGGAGTCGTTCTGGTCGCTGGCGAAGCCGCCGGCGCACGTGGACGGGCCGGAGCCCGAGTGGTTCTCGTGGGAGGTCGAGCGATTCTGTGAACTCGCGCTGAAGGCGAATCCGAACCTGCTCGAGGTCCTGCACTCGCCGCTGGTCGTCCAGCAGACCGCACTCGGCCAGGAGCTCGTCGACCTCCGCGAGGCCTTCTTGTCGCAGCTCGCCTATCAGACCTACTCCGGTTATGTGCTGAGCCAGTTCAAGAAACTGGAGGCGGACTTCCGGCGTGATGGTGCACCGAAGTGGAAGCACGTCATGCATCTGATCCGCTTGTTGCTGTCGGCCCGCTCTCTGTTGCTCGAGGCCCGGTTGGTCGTTGATGTCGGCCCCTACCGGGAACGGCTCCTCCAGGTGAAGCGTGGCGAGCTGCCCTGGGATGAGGTGGAGAAGTGGCGCCTCAGCCTGCATGCCGAGCTGGACGACGCACTTGGCCGGACGGTATTGCCGGCGACACCGGACGTGGCTCGGGTGGACGATTGGCTGCGATCCGTCCGGAGGAGGAGCATCAATGACGCGTGACATGCGAGAGCTCGACTATGCCGAGCTGCGCGACATCATGGGTGAGCAGCCGTACCCCTTGCTCTTCGCAACAGTCTCCGGCGCTCACCTGTACGGCTTCCCCTCACGCGACTCGGATGTCGACCTACGTGGAGTGCATGTACTCCCGGCCGCTGAGGTGGTTGGGCTGCGGTCCGGCCCCGAGACCTTGGATCGGACCTGGTTCGAGAACGAGGCCGAGGTCGACCTCGTCACGCACGACCTGGCGAAGTTCGCCCGGCTGATGTTGCGGCGGAACGGCTACGTCCTCGAGCAGGTTCTGTTGCCACTCGTCGTTCTCAGTACGCCGGAACACGAGGAACTGGTCTCCCTGGCGGCCGGCTGCATCACCAGGTGGCACGCGCATCACTACCGCGGGTTCGCGAAGACCCAGTGGGAGTTCTTCGGGAAGACCGGTGAGCTCAAGCCGCTGCTCTACACCTTCCGAGTGCTCCTGACCGGCATCCACCTGATGCGCACCGGCGTGGTTCAGGCGGACCTCCGGGAGTTGCTCGACGGAGCGCCGTCGTACCTGCCGGAGTTGATGGCGGTGAAGGCGGAGGCCGAGCACGGCGCCTTGGAGGGTCCGTCGGTCGAGGTGTTGACCGCTGATGTCGAGCGCCTTCAGGCCGAGCTGGACGCGGCCGAGGCGGCGAGCCAGTTGCCCGAGAGCGCCGTTGCGGAGCCTGAGCTGAACGATCTGTTGATCCGGGTCCGGCTTTCGCAGTGATTGCAGCGTTGTAGCGACCCGGGCAGAGCCATAGAGTACTTACTTAACTTCGTGAAGCATTGACAACAGGGCTGGCGAGGTAAATAGTTTCGTCCTGAAATCAATCAGAAAGCAGAGTGAATCAACAGTGTCGAACATCGAGGTGCTGCAGCTGCGGGCTGCTGGGGTCAGTTTGGTGCTGGACTGCTCGGGACCGGCGTTGCCTTCCGTGCTGCATTGGGGTGCGGATCTGGGCGAGCTGGGTGAGCGGGCTCTGCTGGAGCTACGGCGTGGCGCGGGCGCGGTGCAGGACGGGAACGGGCTGGACGAGAACCAGCCGGTGGCGATCGTGCCGGAGTACTCGGCCGGCTGGTTCGGGCTGCCGGGCCTGAACGGACACCGCGACGGGCAGGACTTCTCGGCGAACTTCCGGATCGTCGATGTCGCGCAGGCCGACAACTCGGTGGTTGTCGATGCAGCTGACACTGAGGCCGGGCTGACGATTCGCCTGACCATCGAGCTGACCGACTCCGGGCTGGTGCGCGCGAAGGCGGATCTGACCAACACCGGTGCGACGACGTACACGGTCGACGGCCTCACCCTCGCGCTGCCGGTGCCGACCGAGGCGACCGAGCTGCTCGACCTGACCGGCCGACACATCGGCGAGCGGCACCCGCAGCGGCACGCGTTCACGCAGGGCGCGCACATCCGCGACAACCGCCGTGGCCGCACTGGTGCCGACGCGACCCTGCTGCTGCTCGCGGGTACGCCGGGCTTCAACTTCACCGACGGCGAGATCTGGGGCGTGCACACCGCCTGGAGCGGCAATCACCGGTCGTACGCCGAGCGCGGCATGAGCGGGTACGCCGTCATCGGCGGCGGCGAGCTCCTCCTCCCGGGCGAAGGTCGGGTGGCCCCGCAGGGCACCTACAGCACCCCCTGGCTCTACGGCACGTACGGCGTCGGTCTCGACCAGACGTCGACCCGCTTCCACGAGTACCTGCGGTCCCGCGAGCACCACCCGCAGACCGACCGGCCGGTCGTGATGAACACCTGGGAAGCTGTCTACTTCGACCTCGACCTGGAGAAGCTGAAGAGCCTCGCGAACGCGGCCGCCGAGGTCGGCGCCGAGCGGTTCGTGCTGGACGACGGCTGGTTCCGCGGCCGCCGTGACGACCACGCCGGCCTCGGCGACTGGTACGTCGACGAAGGCATCTGGCCGAAGGGCCTGCACCCGCTGGTCGACCACGTCCGCGGTCTCGGTCTGCAGTTCGGTCTGTGGGTCGAGCCGGAGATGGTCAACCCGGACTCGGATCTGGCCCGCGAGCACCCGGACTGGATCCTTGCCACCGGCCACCGTTTCCCGCCGACCGCTCGTCACCAGCAGGGGCTGAACCTCGGCGTACCGGCTGCTTACGACTACATCCTCGAGCGGCTCGACAGCATCCTGACCGAGTACGACATCGCGTACCTGAAGTGGGACCACAACCGCGACTTCGTTGACGGCGGCAACCAACTGACCGGTACGGCGGGCATTCACGCGCAGACGCTGGCCGTCTACCGGCTGATCGACGAGCTGAAGCGCCGCCACCCCGGCCTGGAGATCGAGTCCTGCTCGTCCGGTGGCGCCCGGGTCGACCTCGGCATCCTGGAGCGCACCGACCGGGTCTGGGGCAGCGACAGCAACGACGCGCTCGAGCGGCAGACGATCCAGCGGTACACGCAACTCCTGCTGCCGCCGGAGCTGATCGGATCCCACGTCGGTCCGCCGAAGGCACACACCACCGGCCGCACCCAGGCGCTCTCGTTCCGCGCGATCACCGCGCTGTTCGGCCACTTCGGCATCGAGTGGGACATCACGCTCGCCTCCGAGGAGGAGCGCACCGAACTCGCCGGATGGGTGGCGCTGCACAAGGACCTGCGGCCGTTGCTGCACACTGGCCGGGTGGTTCGCGCCGACCGTGGTCCGGACGACTTCCTGCTGCACGGGGTGGTTGCCCAGGACAGCTCCCGCGCCGTGTACGCCGCTGTCCAGCTGACGCAATCCGTCACCTCGGCCGTCGGCCGGGTCCGCCTGCCGGGCCTCGATCCGCAGCGCACCTACCGCGTCAGCCGGATCGCGACACCCGGTCCCGTGTCGCGCTGGCAGCTCACCTGGACCGAGCCTGTCGAGCTGAACGGTGCCGCGCTCGCCGCGGCCGGCGTCCTGCTCCCGGCGCAATGGCCCGAGAACGCCCTCTTGCTGGACGTGACCGCGATCGACTGACCCCGCAGTCGATCTATCAAAGGAGATCCCCCTGTGACTGCCGTAACGAACGCACCACCGGAGAAACGAAGTCACGGGGAGCAGGCGCCGCCGGCGAAGAAGCGACGGCGCCTGGGAGACCTCAAGGTCGCGATGATCTTCCTCGCTCCCGCGACGCTCGGGTTCGTGGTCTTCTACATCTGGCCCACCCTGCGCGGCGCCTACCTGAGCTTCACCGAGTACAGCTTGCTCGAGGCACCGAAGTTCAACGGCCTCGACAACTACGACCGGATGATCCACGACAGCTTCTTCTGGAACGCGCTCGGCGTCACCGTCGAGTACGTGGTGATCAACATCGGTGTCCAGACGGTCCTTGCCGTCGGCATCGCGATGGTGATGTACCGGCTGACCAAGTCGATCACCGTCCGGGCCGCGATTCTGCTGCCCTACCTGGTCGCGAACGTCGTGGTCGCGCTGGTCTGGTACTGGATGCTCGACTTCCAGGTCGGCATCGTGAACCAGGGCCTGACCTGGATCGGCATCGACCCGGTCGCCTTCTTCGGTGACTCCAACTGGGCGATCCCGACGGTGGCCGGGATCAACGTCTGGCGGCACATGGGCTACACCGCGCTCCTGGTGTTCGCGGGCCTGCAGACGATCCCGTCGTACGTCTACGAGGCGGCCGAGGTGGACGGCGCCGGCGAGCTGAAGACGTTCTGGCGGATCACGTTGCCGCTGCTGCGGCCCGTTCTGGTGATGGTCCTGGTGGTCACCATGATCGGCTCGTTCCAGATCTTCGACACCGTCGCGGTCACCACGCAGGGTGGCCCGATCAACTCGACGCGGGTCATCTACTACTACATCTTCGAGCGGGCCTTCACCCGGTTCGACTTCGGCTACGCGTCCGCGATGGCGATGGTGCTGTTCGCGATCCTGGCGATCGTCTCGCTGCTGCAGTTGCGGCTGCTCCGCGCCAAGGAGAGTGATCTGGCATGAGAAAGCCACTCAACATCGGCCGGATCCTTGCCTGGGCGTTCCTGATCATCCTGCTGATCCTGACGCTGTTCCCCTTCTACTGGATGCTCCGTACGGCGCTGTCCAACAACACGCAGCTGGCCGCGCACCCGAATTCGCTGCTCCCGGTGGAGACCACGCTCGGCGCCTTCAAACGGGTACTCGGGTTGTCGACGATCGAGGAGGCCCAGGCCCAGGGCGGTTCCGGTGCCTCGGTCAACTTCTGGCTGTACCTGCGCAACTCGTTGGTGGTGGCAACGATCACCACGGTCTGCCAGGTCTTCTTCAGCGCGATGGCGGCGTACGCGTTCGCCCGGTTGCGCTGGCCCGGCCGGGACAAGGTGTTCGCGGTATTCCTGGCCGCGCTGATGGTGCCGCCGATCTTCACCACGCTGCCGAACTTCGTGCTGATCAAGAACCTCGGCCTGCTGAACAGCTTCGCCGGCATCATCCTGCCGGGCGCGTTCATGACGCCGTTCGCGATCTTCTTCCTGCGGCAGTTCTTCCTCGGCATCAGCCGTGAGCTGGAGGAGGCGGCGATGATCGACGGGGCCGGTCACCGGCGGATCTTCTTCGGGATGATCATCCCGATGAGCGCCGCGCCGATCACCACGCTGGCGATCCTGACCTACATCAACTCCTGGAACGACTACTTCTGGCCGCTGCTCGTCGGTCAGCAGGAGAACGTCCGCGTGCTCACCGTCGCCCTCGGCGTCTTCCGCTCGCAGACCCCCCAAGGCGGACCCGACTGGGCCGGTCTGATGGCCGCCACGCTGATCGCGGCGCTGCCGATGATCATCCTGTTCCTGGCCTTCGCCAAGCGGATCACCAACTCCATCGGCTTCTCGGGGATCAAATGATGAACGTATCCCGCAGGACCTTGCTCAAGGCCGGGCTCGCGGCGCTCGCCGTACCGTCGCTGGCCGCCTGCAACAATGGCGCGGCGGCCCGCGGACCGGGCGAGGTCATCTACTGGCTCTGGGACTCCGCCCAGTTGCCGATGTACACCGAGGCCGCGAAGGTCTTCCACGAACAGAACCCGCAGTACACGGTCACGATCGAGCAGTACGGCTGGAACGACTACTGGTCGAAGCTCGTCACCGGGTTCATCTCCGAAACTGCACCGGATGTCTTCACGTCGCACTCCGCGAAGTACCCGCTGTTCGCGGACAAGGGGCAGGTGCTCGCGATCGACGAGTTCGTCACCAGCGACAACGTTGACCTGAGCATCTATCAGAAGGGCCTGGCGGATCGCTGGATCGGTGCCGATGGCAAGCGGTACGGCCTGCCGAAGGACTTCGACTCCGAGGTCTACTTCTACAACAGCGCGTTCACCGAGGCGGCCGGGATCAGTGTCGAGCAGCTCAACTCGATGACGTGGAACCCGCAGGACGGCGGCACCTTCGAACAGATCGTCCGGCGGCTGACCGTCGACTCCAAGGGCCGCCGCGGCGACCAGCCCGGGTTCGACAAGAACAACATCAAGGTCTTCGGACTCGGGTACGGCGATGCCGGCGGGTCCGACGGTCAGACCAGTTGGAGCTGGTACGCCGCCTCGAACGGGTGGAAGTACTCCGAGGGTGAACCGTGGGGAACCAAGTTCTTCTACGGCGACCCGAAGTTCACCGACACGATCGGGTGGTGGCGCGGCCTGATCACCAAGGGGTACATGCCGACGTACGCGCAGGCGAAGTCCGGCGTCGACGTGACGACCTCGTTCGGTGCGGGGAAGTACGGGATGACCCCGAACGGGTCGTGGATGCTCGGCACCTACCAGACGCTGAAGGGCGTGAAGACCAAGCTGGCCCGGCTGCCGATCGGCCCGATCGGCAAGCGGATGTCGATGATGAACGGGCTCGCGGACACCATCTGGGCCGGGACCACCCGGCGCGAGGCGTCCTGGGCCTGGGTGAAGTTCCTGGGCTCGCAGACCGCGCAGGACATCGTCGCCAAGGCCGGCGTGGTGTTCCCGGCGGTGTCGGCGAGCCTGCCGGCGGCCAAGGAGAAGTTCGCGGCCAACGGGTGGGACGTGACGCCGTTCCTCGAGACGGTCGAGGCAGGTGACGTCTTCCCGTATCCGGCCAACCCGAACGCGGCCGACGTCAGCGCCATCATGACGCCGGCGATGGACTCCGTGCTGTCCTTCGACTCCCCACCGTCGTCACTGGCCAAGGCGAACGACGACGTCAACAAGATCCTCGCCGCCAGCGCGTAACCCCTCTCACTAACGTCCGAAAACACGCCACCATGTACTGCGGTTCTTCGGACGTTGGGGGTTCACCCAGGGACGCCGTACTCCACGGGGAGTACGGCGTCCTGCGTCGTACGGGGTGGGGTGCGCCTGCGGGGGTAGGTGAGGTGCCGCCGCCTGGGCGACGCGGTGTGGGGTGCTGTCGCGACACGATCGGTGCAGTCGAAGAACTGCGAGCACCGAGGAGTGTCATGGACGACATGCGGATTGGGGACGCCGAGCGCGAAGAGGCGGTCCGGCGGCTGGGTGAGCACTATGAGTCCGGCCGGCTGACTGCCGACGAGCACTCGGAGCGCGTCGAGGCGGCGTTGCGGGCCAAGACGAAGAGCGAGTTGGGTGCGGTCTTCACCGACCTGCCGCTCGAGGAGCAGGCCGAGGCGCCGCGCAAGGGCCGGCCGGTAGGTTCGCCGTTCGGGAAGGTTCCGCGGCCGCTGCTGGTGGCGCTGGGGGTTGTCGCGGTGCTGGCGTCTGTTGCTTGTGCGGTATTTGGGGGGCATCCGCATCCGCACCAGCAGATGGGGGCCTGGGGTGGCGGGCACCCGCATCCGCCGGTGTTGCTGATCGCGGCGGTCGTGGCCGGGGTAGTCATCTACCGGAAGCGGCGTACGGCATGAGAAACGTCTATCGGGTGACCGCGGTCCTGCTGTCGATCGCGGTCGGGCTGCAGGTGGCGTCGATTGCGTTGTCCGGCTTCACCGTGGCCAAGGATGCGAACGACGGCGCGGCGATCGGCGCCGACTACACCAACTTCGGGCAGAGCTTCCACAGTGTGGAGGGGATGGTGATCGGGCTGCTGGCGCTGATTCTGCTGGTGGTCTCGTTCCTGACCGATGTGCCGCGTGGTCGCGTGCTGGCCGGCGTCATCGTTGGCTTGGTGGCGCTGCAGTTCGTGCTGGCGACGGTGTCGTTCGGGTTGCCGGCGTTGGGTGTGCTGCACGGTCTGAACGGGCTGGCGATCGGTGCGCTGGGCGGAACTGCTGCCGGCCGGGCCGCTGCGCCGCGCCAGCTCGCGACCAGTGCGTAAGAGACGCGGGCGGTTGGTCGCTCTGGGGATCCTGATGGCGGTGTTGGTGCCGCTGGGGTATCTCTGGGCGACCAGCCTGGTCCCGGGCACCTACAACGCAGCAGACATGGGGTACGCCGACTATGGCGGTGGCCCTGCTGGTGGGCACGAGCACATGCACCATGAGATGAACATCGCGGATCTGACCGGACCGAAGACCGGTACGCCGGATGTGTCCGTCACACTCGTTGCCCGCAAGGAGAAGAAGGGCCTGGCCGGGTACACGCTGAACGGCAGCTCGCCGGGACCACTGATCCGGGCCGAGAGCGGTGATCTCGTCCAGGTGACGTTGATCAACGAGTCCGTGCCGGATGGCGCAACCCTGCACTGGCACGGGATCGACGTACCGAATGCCGAGGACGGGGTCGCGGGGGTGACCCAGGACGCCGTACCGGTGGGTGGGCAGCACGTCTATCGCTTCCGGGCGAAGGACGCCGGGACGTATTGGTACCACTCGCACCAGGTGTCGAGCGATGAGGTGAAGGGCGGGCTGTTCGGGCCGATCGTGATTGCGCCGAAGACGCCTGGTGAGGTGCTCGCCACGATCCACACCTACGACGGCAAGCGGACGATCAACGGACTTACCGGGAGTCAGCGCCAGCAACTTACCGCCGGTACGGCGGCGCGCGTGCGCGTGATCAACACCGACAACGCGATCCTCCGCATCGGCCTGACCGGGACGCCGTACAAGGTGGTGGCGGTCGACGGGCGCGAGGTGAACAAACCGACGCCGACCACCAAGGCCTACGCGCTGGCAGCAGGAGGACGAGTCGACCTCGAAGCGATCGTGCCACCAACAGGCCTCAGGTTCGTCGCCGGTACGGCGGCGCTCACGCTCGGCATCGGACCGGTTGATCCGCCGACCGCCGAGCTGCCGGCCGAGACGGTCGACCTGCTGACCTACGGAACCCCGAAGGCGATCGGGTTCGACCCGGCCAAGGCTGACCGGCGGTTCGAGTACCGGATCGGCCGGAGGATCGGCTTCCTGGACGGCGTACCGGGTCTGTGGTGGACGATCAACGGGCACAAGTTCCCCGACGTCCCGATGTTCATGGTCGCCGAGGGCGACATTGTCCGGATGACCATCAGCAACACCAGCGGGCAAGCACATCCGATGCACCTGCACGGTCACCACGCCGTCGTCCTGAGCCGCAACGGCGTCGCGTCGACCGGCTCACCCTGGTGGACGGACACCGTCGAGGTCGGCAACAACGAGACCTACGAGATCGCGTTCGTCGCCGACAACCCGGGCCTCTGGATGGATCACTGCCACAACCTCCCGCACGCCTCCGAGGGTTTGATGACCCATCTCATGTACGCCGGTTACGTAACGCCGTTCCGTATCGGCGGTACGACTCACAACACCCCGGAGTGAACCTCGTCCACCACTGCGGGGACCGGGCGGATGACCTGGCCGCGCAGGGTGACGGCCAGGTAGACGACCGAGCTGGTGATGACGATCGCCATGATCATGAAGATGACGTGATAGCTGATCAACGAGACGAGGGTTGCGCCCAGAGCCAGGCTGACGGCCTGAGGGCTGCCCATCACGACCTCGGAGGCCGTGGAGACCCTGCCCATCAGGCGCAGCGGCGTGCGCCGCTGGATGAGCGTCATGAAGGCGATGATGATCAAGGGGATCGAGTAGCCCAGCAACGGGATGTCGAAGAGCAGGACCGGCAGGCTCTCGGTGGCGGCGATGACCGCGATCGAGGCGGCCATCGCGAGCGCGCCGACGGCGAAGGTGCCGACCTCGCCGAGGCGACGGACCCACCAGGTCGCGGTCAGACCGCCGGCGAGGGCGCCGACGCCTTGGATGGTGACGATCACGCTGACGAACTCGACCGGCTTGTCGAAGACGTGGATGATCGCGTAGATCGACGCCTCGGTGAAGCCGAGGACGAGCAGGAGTAGTCCGAGACCGACCAGGGTGTGCCGCAGGATGCGGTCGGACCAGAGGTGTTTGATCCCGCCGCTCATCTCGGTCAGCCAGTTGCCGTCGGAGCGCTCGGGTTTGCGATCAGGCAGCGACATCGTCCCGATGATGATCGCGGCCGCCAGGAAGGTCGCGGCGTCGACGACGGCGACGGCCCAGCCACCGATCAGGGCGAACAGGCCGGCACCGATGATCGGGCCGATCAGCCGGAAGCCCTCCTTGACAGTCTGCAGCGATGAGTTCGCAGTCACCAGTTGGGCGTCGCTGACGATCTCCTTGAGCAGCCCGTTCAGCGCGGCCGGCAGGACGATCATCGAGATGCCGTAGAGGAACGCGACGCCCCAGACGATCCACACGTCACCCGCGTCGCGGACCAGCGTGAGCGGGAGGACGGCGATCGCCGAGGCGAGACTGCCCCAGGCGAGAACGCGGCGCGGCGGCAGTCGATCGACGTACAGGCCGAACAGCGGTGCGATCAGCGCCGGCACCACCATCCAGAAGAACGTCAGGCCGGCTTTGGCGTTCGAGTCGGTCAGGCTCTTCACCCACATGCTCAGCACGAGCAGCATCACCGAGTCGCCGAACATCGACGTGGTCATCCCGGCGAACAACCGCCGGAAGGCGGGCTGGGCGAACATTGCGCGCATCGGAAACCTCACTCGGGTGACGGCGTCGGGTCGGCGATGCCGTAGGTCGGGACGCCCCAGGACATGAAGGCACACAAGCGCGACCCGGGCGGGCGGAGCGCCGGGTCCTGGTGCCGGTCGAAGTGCTTCATCAGCGCCTCGCGGACAGCGGCGTTCGCCACCTCGAGCTCCTCGGCGGTCAGCCACATCATCGATTGGGTGGACGTCGCGGCGGTGCGCCACTCGGCCGGCTCATCGGCGGCACGGAGCTGGCTCTCGAGCAGCCGGTCGACCTCCCGCGCCACCAGCACCTCGGTCAGCGCGCGCCCGGCCAGCTGGAAGTCCGTCTCCAGCGGGCCGCCGTCCTCGTCGCCCCAGCTCATCCCGAGGTGGGTGGCCTGCCAGGGCCGCTGCCGGCCGGTACCGCCCGGTGCCTCCTCCACGAACCCGTACTCCGCGAGCTTGCGCAGGTGCCACGAACAGTTCGCCGGGGTCTCGTCGAGGCGGTCACCGAGCTGGGTCGCGGTCATCGCGCCGTTGATGGTCACCTGCTCCAGGATCGCGATCCGCACCGGATGTGCGACGGCGCGCAGCGTCCGGGCGTCACTGATCGTGCGTTGCCTCTTCTCGTCCACGCATCGAAAGTACTCTTTCGAAAGAGGTGTTGCAATAGCTCACGCCGAGAAGTGTGGCGGGTCCCGGCTCAGGAGGCCTGGTCGTCCCGGAGGTCGGATTCGCGCCGGTGCATAGCGGCGATCCGGCTGCAGGCGGCGTCGATGGCGGCCCGCTGGCTGACGTACGAGCCGCACCAGAGCGGGTTGTCGGGCTGCGGGAACAGCCCGTCGTCGATGTCGGCGTACCACTCGTCCGCCGTCCGGAAGATCCGTGCGTGCAGGTGCAGTTGCGTATCCGCCTCGTTCACCGCGTCACCCCTGGAGGAGAACTGTGTCCGAATTCCAGGATGTGACGCCGGTACGGCGGAACTGCCCAACGACACGCGGTCAGCTGACGAGGACCGTGATCCGTTGGGCGCTGTTGTTCGCGAAACCACCGCGGTTCCAAGGGGCCTCAACTGGTTGCTCACGGCCACTGCCGTCGACGGCGCGGACGGTGAGCACGTGCTCGCCGGGGGTCGCGTCCCAGTCGTAGGTGAAGGACCGCCAGGCCAGCTCATCGTTGCCAGTGGCATCGAGTTTGGCGGGGTGCCAGGTGACGCCCGCATCGGTGCTGACCTCGACGCGCTCGATCGGAGCCCAGCCGGACCACGCCTTGCCCTCGAGCACAACGGTGCCGGCGGCAACGAACCGGTGCCGGCTCATGAAGTCCGGGAAGCCCGGCGGGATCAGCAGCGCCCGCGGTGCGATCTTCGTGATCGCCGTCCCCAGTTCGTCGGCCTCCTGGCGCATCCGGTAGGCGACCGCGTTCTGGAAGCCGTCGAACTCGTGGTCGATCAGCTCGATCGACCGCAGCCACTTGACGCTGGCCATCCCGTACCAGCCCGGCACGACGAGGCGCAGCGGGTACCCGTGTTGCGGCGGCAGCGGATCGCCGTTCATCTCCCAGGCGACGATCGCGCCGGACTCCATCGCCTCGCCGAGCGACAGTCCCCGCTGATAGTCCTGCTCGACCCCGCGCTCGATCCCGTGGTCCGCGCCGGTGAAGACGACATCGACCGCGTCCTTCCGGATCCCCGCGTTGTGCAGCAGGTCGGACAACAGCACCCCGGTCCACTCCGCCGTACCGACTGCTTCGTTCAGCCACGGCTGGCTGATCGGCCGCGGGTGCAGCGACGCCCGGCCGTTGCCCGCGCACTCCAATGTCACCCGGACGGTACGGCGTCCCATCGCGCGCAGCTCGGTCAGTCCGAACGACATCGGTTGCTCGACGCACCCATCGACCTCCAGCCGCCAGGTCGCCGCGTTCCCCGCCGGAATGTCGTAATGGACCAGCACGTAGTGGAGGCCGGCCGGCGTCACGTCGTACCGCAGGGCCTCCAACGGAATGCCATGGTTGCGCGCCGCCAGTTGCAGCTCGTCACCGGTGATCCCCTCACCGGTATCCGCCAGCCGCCCCCGCACGCTGAACTGCTCGATCGACATAGTTCCTCCCCGAGGACCCACGCTAGTGCGTGCTCACACCTCGGGGAAGCTTTCCGCCGAGAGTTGGACGATGAGCGCGGCGATGTTCCACGCGTCATCCGTCCCCGAATGATGCCGTCCCTCGAGTGGCAGACCGGCCAATTCCAACGCTTGGGACATCCCCGGCCGCCGTTTGAGTCCCCGGACCTCGGTGAAACGAGCCTTCGCGTTCACATGGGTCGGTCCGAAGGGGTACGCGACACCGGTCGCCGCGCACTGACGCTCGAACTGCTTGCGGTCGTAGTCGCCCCAACTCATCCACGCCCGCTCGGCAGCGCCGTACTGGCTGATCAGTAGCGCGCAGGCATCGTCGAACGAGACTCCGCCGCTGACGGAAGCGGCGGTCAGGCCGGTGAGCTCGGTGCAGAACGGGCTGATCTCGGAACGTTCTGGCCGGACCAGGATCTGGTGCTTCTCCACGCGTTGCCAGCTGTCGATGTCGATCGTGGTCAGGCCGATCTCGATGATCTCGTTGTCCATGCCAGGCGGCGGTTCGCCTTCCCAGCAGGTTGCTTCGAGGTCGATCACGTTCAGCAGTGGCATCAGAGCCAGCCGTTGTCGAGGGCGATCCGGGCGGCCTCGGCGCGGGTGCGCGCGCCGGTCTTGCCGATCGCGGCGGAGAGGTGGTTGCGGACCGTGCCTTCCGACAGGTGCAGTTCCTTGGCGATGTCGGCGACGGTGCCGCCTTCGCGGGCCGCCCGCAGTACGTCGGACTCGCGGCCGGTCAACGGGCTCGTCCCGGCCACCAGGGTCTCGGCGGCGAGCGAGGGGTCGACCACGCGCAGTCCTTGGTGCACACGCCGTACGGCGTCAGCCAACTGAGCAGCCGGAGTGTCCTTCACGACGAACCCAGCAGCCCCGGCCTCCATCGCGCGCCGCAGATAGCCCGGGCGACCGAACGTGGTCACCATCAGGATCCGAACCCCCGGTACGGCGGTGCGCAACGCGGCCGCGGCCTCGATGCCGTCGAGCCCGGGCATCTCCACGTCCAGCAGCGCGACGTCCGGCGTACTGGCCTTGGCGGCCGCGATCACCTCGTCACCCCGCCCGACCTCGGACACCACCTCGAGATCAGGCTCGAGATCCAGCAGGGCAGCCAGTGCACCACGAACGAGTGCTTGATCATCAGCGAGCAACAAACGAATCGTCACGCCTCCACCTCGCTGCGCTCGGCTACGTCGTGACAAGGGGCCGCTGTACTTTCGGTTCTCTCGCTGCGCTCGTTCACGTGCCAACCTTTACAGCAAGGCGGAAGCCGCCGTCGGGGGACTGGCCGACCTGGAGGCCGGCGCCGGCCTGGTCTGCTCGTTCGCGCAGGCCCATCAGGCCGTGGCCGGAGGTGGCGTCGTTCGGCGTCGGGCCTTTGCCGTCGTCGAGGACCTCGATCTGCCGCGCAGCGAGTTTGATCGTGCAGCGCTTGGCGCCGGAGTGCCGGATCACGTTGGTGACGCCCTCGCGGATCACCCACGCGAAGAGCTCGCGGTTCTCCTCGGGAACCTCATCCATTGTGGTCGGAAGATCAGGCTTGATCTCGGCGGCCTGGAGGGCGGTCCGCGCCGAAACCAGCTCTCCGGCCAGACTCAGCTCGCGGTACCCGGCGACCGCAGCCCGGACGTCACCGAGCGCGGCGCGGGCGAGGCTCTCAACGTCCGCAACCTCGGCGGCGGCCTTCTCGGGGTTGACCTGAATCAATCGGCCGGCCAGCTCGGCCTTCACCGTGATCACGGTCAGCGAGTGGCCGAGGATGTCGTGCAGGTCGCGAGCGAACCGGTTGCGCTCCTCCTGGACGGCGAGGTCGGCCATGTCCTGCCGGGCCCGGGTCAGCTCCGAGCTGCGCTGCATCGCCCGGCGCATGGCGAGGACGGCGACGCCGGCGAGAAAGATCGCGAAGCCGTAGCTGCCGTCGTCCGACCAACCGGGGACCACGCGCATCGCCAGCTCGACGCCGCCGAGGAGCAGCAGGACGACGAGCACTCCGACACGCACGTCCAGCGTGAGCAGAGCGGTCGCTGCGATGTAGACCATGCAGGTCAGTGCGGTCTGACCGGCCGTCGTGGTCAGCAGCAGAGCCAGCCCGAGCATCACGGTCAGATATCCGAGCCGCTGCCACAACGGGGAGGAGTTCTGCCGGAACTCCTGCCAGCGCAGGACACCGAAGAAGCTGATGTAGGCGAGGCCGAAGACGAGCAGGTTCAGCAGGCCGAGGACCCGGGTCACCCCGTGCTGGGTCTGCCAGATCTCGGTCAGCGGCTGAACCAGGTAGAACAGCCAGACACCGACCGCGAGCCAGCCCCACCGGCCCGGTGGCCGATCCTCGGCGGCCATCGCGGCCGGCAGGGTTCGCTTCATGAAGCTCACGGTAGGCGATCAGGCCCGCGCGGTGTCGGCGCGGTAGCGACGCAGGGCGATGAAGCCGAGGACGACGGTCCAGCCGAGGACCACCAGCAGGGCCTGGGTGTCGACGCCACCCGCCGTCAGTGCGCTGCGCGAGGTCAGTCCGGTCCAGTACGCCGGGGTGAGCTGGGCGATGTGTTTCATGATCGAGGGCATCTGGTCGACCGGCAGCCACAGTCCGCCGAAGGCGGCGATCAGCATCGTCGCGAGTCCGGTGATCGGCTGCACGCTGTCCGGCTTGGCGACGTACCCGATGACGAGCCCGATCGCGGCGAACGGCAGGGCACCGAGCCAGGAGACGAGCGCGACGGTGATCCACTGGGTCGCGCTGAGGTGGACATGGCCGACCGTCATACCGAAGAGGAAGACGACGATGAGCGGGGGAACCGCCACCAGCAGGGACAGGATCACCTTGTTGACGACATAGGCCTGGGGCTTCAGCGGGGTGAGCCGGAGTGTCCGGTTCCAGCCGCCGTCACGTTCGGCCGCGATCACGCCGCCACTGCTCATCGCCGCCGACATCGAGCCGAACATCGCCATACTGACCATCACGTAGGCGATCGCGGAGATCCCGCCCTCGGCCGCGTCCTTCGGAATCGTGAGGCCGAAGATCGCGAACAGCACCAGCGGCATCAGGATCGCGAAGATCATCACGCGCCGGTTGCGCAGCGTCCGGCGGATGTCGAACATCAGGTAGTTGCGGTTCATGCCAGGCTCTCCTCTTGTGCGCTGATCGCGAGGACCGCGTCCTCGAGGTCGGCCGACGTCACTTCGATGTCGTGGGCGGGCGTGTTGTTCAGCAGATAGCGCAGGGTGTCGTCGGAGTCCGCGCACTGCAGCAGTACGACGTCTCCGCGGGTCTCGACATTGCGAACGCCAGGCAGCGAAGCGAGTGCGGCCAGGTCGGCACCCGGCACGGTGGCCCGGATGGTCCGGCCGGAGACGCTCGCCTTGATCTGCGCAGCGGTGCCGTCGGCAACGATCTTCCCGTTGCGCATCAGTACGACGCGATCGGCGTACGCGTCGGCCTCTTCGAGGTAGTGGGTCGCGAACAGGACCGTGCGGCCGCGGGCGGTCTCGGCGTGCATCGACGCCCAGAAGTCACGGCGGGACTCGACGTCCATCCCGGTCGTCGGCTCGTCCAGCACGATCAGATCGGGCTCGGGGATGATCGCCATCGCGAACCGGACCCGCTGCTTCTGGCCGCCGGACAGGCCCTTCATCTTTCGGCCGTACAGGTCGGCGATCCCGGCCCGGTCGAGCGCTTCCTTCACCGGCATCGGCTTGCTGTGCAGGCCGGCCACGAGGTTCAGCAGTTCACCGACCTTGGCGTCCTCGATGATCCCGCCGCTCTGCAGCATCACCCCGACCTGCCCCTGGGCGATCGCCTCCGACGGCGTACCGCCGTACACCTGCACGCTGCCCTGGTCCGGCCGGACCAGCCCGAGCAGCATCTCGATCGTGGTCGACTTGCCGGCCCCGTTCGGGCCCAGCAGTGCGACGACCTCACCGGCCCGGATGCTCAGATCCACCCCAGCGACAGCCTGCACCGCCCCATACTTCTTGGTCACGCCCATCAGGCTGACCGCAGTCGTTGTCGTCATACCCAAAGCTTGCTGGCACTGGCCGTTCACGCCCTCGACCAGCCGTCATCACCCGCCCATGACATCCGTCAGCCGCTCCTCAGGGTCACCTCTCAGGGTTCGCCCGGACGCGGTTCCTCCAGGTGCCTACTGCCGCAACGTCCGAACGATCGGAGCACGTGGTCGGCGATTCTTCGGACGCCGGCCAGCTCCGGCCCAGCCGTCCTTCCAGCCGAGCCGGCGTCGCGGACGGTCGCTGCCGCGGCTCTCCTTGCGATGCGTCCGGGACGTCCTCCCCAAACCGGTTCGGGGAGGATCGGCGCCAGGGCGGGGCCGGTTTGGGGTGGATGTCGGACCGATTCGGGGCGTGAATCCTCCCCCGGATGGCTGTTGGCGAGGGGGAAACTCTCCCCAAACCGGTTTGGGGAGCTATGGCGCGGGAGGGCGCGGACCCGGTACGACGTTGAGCACGGTTCAACCATCGAGCGGGACGAAAGTGGTTGGTGGGTTCACAAAGTGGTTGGCGCCTTGGACCCATGGGTATCGGCGAGGCCGGCCCGGCGATCACCTCGTCGCCAACGCTGATTGGCGGATGCGGACCGCCAACACTCACCAACCTGCGCGGTGTCTGGTCCGTCGCGCTCAGGCGGAGGGGGAAATTGCTCTCGGAGGGACTTGGTGAGTGGGGGCGGTCCGGTTCCTGCAGCCGACTCCTGGCCGGGGACGCACTTGACGTGGTCCCCGGGTCGGGAGGGATCAGGCGGGGAGGGTCCAGATCTGGTTGCTGCTGGCGGCGCAGTCCCAGATCTGCAGGCGGGTGCCGTCGGCCGAGCTGGGGCCGGTGGCGTCCAGGCAGCGGCCGGAGCTCGGGTTGCGGAGGTTGCCGTTGCTTTGGGCTTGCCAGGTCTGGGCGCCGGTGCCGTTGCAGTCGTAGAGCTGGGTGACGGTGCCGTTGGCCGTGCCGGCCGCGGCGACGTCGAGGCACTTGCCGAGGGCGCGGATCGTGCCGTCGGTGCCGACGGTCCAGGTCTGGCCGGTGCCACTGCCACAGGTCCAGAGCTGTACGGCGGTGCCGTTCGCGCTGTTGTTACCGGCGACGTCGACGCACTTGCCGCCGATGCCCTTGATCTGACCGGTCTTCCCGGTCGGCGGGGTGCCGGTGCCGCCGGCCGCGTCGAAGATCGCGCTCACCAGCGAGAGGCTTCCGGTGACGTCCTGGGACAGCTCCCAGTTCATGATGCCGCCGCCGTTCGCGACCGCCCACTGGGTCTTGCGCTTGATGGTCGGAATGCCGTTGTAGCACTGCTGTCCGCCGCTGTTGATGCAGTCGACCTGCGCGTTGGCCGGGTTCTGCGCGACGATCTGCGCGTAGGTCAGGTAGCCGGGACGGCTGTAGAACGGAACGCCGAGCACGGTCTTGGCCTTCGGCAGGCCGCGGCCCTTCCAGAAGTTGGCCGACGCGATCGACCAGTCGTAGTTGGCGTGCGGGCTGCCGCCGTCGTACGCCATGATGTTCAGCCAGTCGACGTAGCCGAAGACGACGGGCTGGACGCCGTTCGCCGTACCGCCCTCGGAGACGACCGCGGCGGTGAGGATCTTGCCGTTGTTGTGCAGCGCGGTGCTCAGTTGCTGCATCAACGCGGCGTAGTTGTTACCAGAGGTGCCCGGGTCCGGGTACTCCCAGTCGATGTCGATCCCGTCCAGGCCGTACTGGTTGACGACGCTCATCACCGAGTTGACGAAGGTGGTGCGGGCACCTGAGTTGCCCGCCAGCGCCTCGAACGCGGAGTCGTTGCCGTCGTTCCAGCCACCGATGGCCAGGGAGACCTTGACGCCGTTCTGGTGACCGAGGCTGACCAGCTGGGACAGCTTGGCCGTGTTGTCGATCGCCTGCAGCGTTCCGTTGGAGTTCGGCAGTGCGAAGGCGTAGTTGATGTGGGTGAGCTTGCTGTACTGGATCGCGGTCACGCTGCCCGACCAGGAGGGCATGTAACCGACGCTCTTGAATCCGGCCGGCAACGCCGCGGCGGCGCTGGTGGCCGCCGGCGCGGCCTCGGCCTTCGGGGCGGAGGCCGTGGTGCTGATCAATCCGGCAGTGCCGGTGACCAGCGCAAGTGCTGCAATCGCAAGGCGACTTCGGGAAAACTTCATGGGGGCGGTCCTTTCGGAGGGGACCCCCGGGCAGCAGCCAGCGAACGGTCGACTCGGCACCTTCCGGGGGCGGTTGTTGCGAAGGCGAAGATAAGAAAAGATCTGACCGAAGTGCCGTTAGTTTCCTGGGTGAACAGAGTCACGTCAAGGTGTCGTGACCAGCGAGAATGCGCATTCTCAGAAGCCCCGGAAAACCCCGCTGGGAAAGCGGTACCGGGATGTCAGACGCCCGGGACATCGTTTGCCCGCCGCTAATGTCCGAAGAACCGCAGTACGTGGTCGGCGTGTTTTCGGACGCTAACTGTTGCTGAGGGTTTCGAGGCCTTGCCAGAGGAGGTCTTTGAGGGTTCGGGCGACCTTTTGTGCTGACGGCGGGTCGGGGATCCGGGTACGCCAGACCGCCAGTCGCTCGGTGGCGCCGGAGATGGACTGGGCGAGGATCTCGATCTCGTCCGGATCGACCTCACGGGTCTTGGGGAGATTGAGGCGGACCATCGCGGAGATGAGTTCGATGAAGGCGGCCCGGACCTCGTCGGTCGCGGCCGCCATCGGGCCGGCGGCGGGGCTGGTGGCGAGCATGCCTTCGTCGATCAGGACCGACCAGGCCTGCGGGTGGTCGTCGAGGAACTGGAACCACGCGACGAAGCCGGCGTACAGGGCGTCCTCGACGTCGGTCGCGGCCAGCACGGCGTCGGAGACGGTCTCCAGGAGGTTGGCGCGCAGGCGGGCCAGGCAGGCCAGGAACAGGCCGTCCTTGGAGCCGTAGTACTGGTAGATGAGCGGCTTGGAGACGCCGACGGCGGCCGCGACGTCGTCCATCGAGGTGCCCTGGTAGCCGCGTTCGCCGAAGATCCGCTCGGCGGCGGCGAGGATCTCGCGCTCGCGGGCGGCCCGGTCGCGGCGGCGCTTCGGGGTCGGCTGGGCAGTGGTCGACGTCACTTGCGTAGCTTAACTGACTCCGAGTAACTTACTGGGAGTAAGTTCGCCCAGGAGGAGGTCCCGCAATGGAGAACACGCATCGGATCGTGGTGATCGGTACCGGGTTCGCCGGGATCGGGATGGCGGTTCGCCTCAAGCAGGCCGGGTACGACGACTTCGTCGTACTGGAGCGGGCGAACGATGTCGGCGGCACCTGGCGGGACAACACCTACCCGGGCTGCCGGTGCGATGTGCCGTCGCATCTCTACTCGTTCTCGTTCGCGCCGAATCCGGAGTGGTCGTCGACCTTCTCCCCGCAGCCCGAGATCGAGCAGTACCTCCGCGACGTCACCGACCGGTACGACGTCCGCCGCCACATCCGCTTCGGTCACACCGTCGAGTCCGCGAAGTGGGAGGACGGCCAGTGGCGGGTCCGGACCGACCAAGGTGACTTCGTCGCCCAGTTCGTGTTCTCCGGGATGGGTCCGTTGGCCGAGCCGTCGGTCCCGAAGCTGCCCGGTATCGAGGAGTTCGAGGGCGAGGTCTTCCACTCGGCCCGCTGGAACCACGATCTCGATCTGGCGGGCCGTAAGGTCGCGGTGGTCGGAACCGGTGCCTCGGCGATCCAGTTCGTGCCGGCGATCCAGCCTGAGGTCGAGGAGCTGCACCTCTTCCAGCGGACACCCCCGTGGGTGATGCCCCGGCCCGACCGCAAGATCACCGCGGTCGAGAAGGCGGCGTACCGTCGCTTTCCCCTTGTTCAGAAGGCGGTTCGGACCGCGATCTACTGGGGTCGCGAGTCGATGGTCCTCGGGTTCGCGAAGCTGCCTCGCATCATGAAGCAGGCGCAGAAGGTCGCCGAGAAGCACCTCGAGCACCAGATTCGCGACCCGCACCTGCGCGCGAAACTGACGCCCGACTTCACCCTCGGCTGCAAGCGCGTGCTGCTCTCCGACGAGTACTACCCGGCCCTCGCCCGCCCGAATGTCAACGTCGTCACCGACGGGATCGCCGAGGTCACCCCGAATGCCGTGGTCACCCACGAGGGTGTGAAGCACGAGGTCGACACGATCATCTACGGCACCGGGTTCCGCGTCACCGATCTTCCGGTGATGGACATGGTGTACGGCCGCGACGGCCGATCGCTGCGCGAGGCGTGGGCGGACGGCATGGAGGCCCACCTCGGTACGGCGGTCGCCGGCTTCCCGAACTTCTTCCTGCTGATCGGCCCCAACACCGGCCTCGGTCACAGCTCGATGGTCTTCATGATCGAGTCCCAGATCGCCTACATCATCGATGCGCTGCGGGAGATCGACGCGAAGGGTCTGCGCGAGGTCGAGGTGCGGCCGGAGGTGCAGCGCGCGTTCGTCGACGGCGTCCGGTCCTCGATGCAGAACACGATCTGGACCCGCGGCGGCTGCATGAGCTGGTACCTCGACGCCCAGGGCCGCAACACCACGCTCTGGCCGACCTTCACCTTCCGGTTCCGGCAGCTCACCCGCCGGTTCGATGCGGCGGAGTACCAGACCCTCGCTATGTGACATCCTGCGTGTTACATTCGATCAGTCGGATAGCTGATCGGAGGGCGCCGCCGTGCTGGAGCTGCTGGTACCGATGCACGGGATCGGCGGTCGCGGAGACCTGCCGGTACCGCTCTGGCTGGCGATCTACTCGGCCGGCGCCGCGGTGGCGGTCTCGTTCTTCGCGCTCGCGGCCTTCTGGTCCCGCCCACGCTTCGAGACCACCGGCGGTACGGCGCTCGCTCACCTGACCCGTGTGGTCGACTCGCAGGCGGTGCGCTGGTTGCTCAAGGCTGCTGGCTTGGTTGCTCTCGCGCTGCTGATCGGCGCCGCTTGGTTCGGCAGTGACTCTCCTGCGGAGAACCCGGCGCCGACCTGGCTCTACGTGTGGATCTGGGTCGGCATCATCCCGCTGTCCCTGCTCTTCGGTCCGATCTGGCGGCTCGCGAACCCGTTGCGCACGATCGCGAGCCTGGTACGGCGTACGTCGTACCGGCGTCTTCCGGACGGGATCGCGTATTGGCCGGCGGTCGCGGGGCTGGCCGGATTCCTCTGGCTGGAACTCGTCTATCCGGATGCCTCCGAGCCGATCGTGGTCGCGGCGTTCGTGACGGTCTACGCCGTGGTGAATGTTGCTGCAGGCATCGTTTATGGACCGGCCTGGTTCGCGATCGGCGACTCCTTCGAGGTGTACGCCGAGGTGTTGTCGAGGTTGAGCCCACTGGGGCGCGGCACTGACGGGCAACTGGTGGTCCGCAACCCGCTCGCCGGTTTGGCCACGATGCCACAGCGGCCCGGGATCGTTGCCCTGCTGTGTTTGCTGCTCGGGTCAACAGCCTTCGATGGGATCTCCCAGTGGTCCGCCTGGACCAGCCGGACCGCTGAACTGAACCACGTTCTCGTCTATACCGCCGGGCTGATGGTTGCCGTCGGCATCGTGACCGCGCTCTTCGTGTTCGCGGCCCGAACCACCGGTACGGCGGAGGTCCGGCCCGGCGCGGTCGGGGGCGCGGGTCTGCCGGGGGCGTTCGTGCATTCGCTGGTCCCGATCGCGATCGGCTATGCGGTCGCGCACTACTTCTCGTTCGCGATGTTCCAGGGCCAGGAAGGGTTGCTGCTGGCAACTGATCCGTTCGGTCGCGGTTGGGATCTGCTCGGGACCAGCGGCACTCGGATCGACTACGCGTTCCTGGGGACCGGCGTGATCGCCGGCGTACAGATCGGTGCGATCGTGCTCGGACACGTACTAGGGGTCGTGTCTGCGCACGATCGCGCGGCCGGGCTGTTCCGGCGGCGCCAGCTGCGACAGGCGCAGTACCCGATGCTGGCCGCGATGGTCGCCTTCACCGCCGGTGGGATCGCGCTGGTGACGGCCTCATGATCGCGCTGCACATGGGTGGCGTTCCGGAGACCGCGATGGTGCTCGGGCCGATCCTGCTGATCATCGCCTTCCTCCGGATCGCCCGCCGCAACGAGGCCGAGAATCCCGACGCCGAGGACGACTGGGATGCCGACCTCGGCGATCTCCCGCCCAGTGCTAGCGAGACTCGATCCGCAAGCCGCCCTGGGTGACCTCGCGCGTCATCGGCAGGTTCAGGAAGTCGTGCGGGAAGCCGAGCTCGACCGCGCTGGCCGTCTCCAGCTCGGCGACGTCCTGATCGCTCAGCTCGACGTCGAGGGCGGACAGGTTCTGCTCGAGCTGCTGCTGTGTCCGCGCGCCGATGATCGTCGACGTCACGCCGGGATTGAGCAGCGTCCAGGCGAGCGCGACCTGCGCCGCGGTGTAGTCGTTGCGCTCGGCAACCTTCTTGACGACGTCGGCAATCTGCAACGTGCGCGGGGTCAGTGAGTTGTTCGAGGCCGCGACGTTCTTCCGGGTGCCCGCAGCGCCCGCCGTACCGCCGCCGTGGTCGAGGTCGGCTTCGGTGTACTTGCCGGTCAGGACACCACTGGCCAGCGGGGACCACGGCAGGACGCCGAGGCCGAGCTCGCGTGCCATCGGGATCAGGTCGCGCTCGACGGTCCGCTCGGCCAGGCTGTACTCGATCTGCAGCGCGACCAGCGGGGACCAGCCACGCAGATCGGCGATCGTCTGCATCCGGGCCACCTGCCACGCCGGCGCGTCGGAGATGCCGACGTACAGGACCTTGCCCTGGCGGACGAGGTCGTCCATCGCGCGCATGACCTCCTCGACCGGCGTCGTGAAGTCCCAGGCGTGCAGGTAGAGCAGGTCGATGTAGTCGGTCTGCAGGTTGCGCAGGCTCCGCTCGACCGAGCGGACCATGCTCTTGCGGTGGTTGCCGCCCGAGTTCGGGTCGCCGGGGCGGGTCAGCATCGTGTACTTGGTCGCGAGGACGAGCTCGTCGCGGCGGCCCTGGGTGAGCTCGCCGAGGATCTGCTCGGAGCTGCCGTTGGTGTACATGCTCGCGGTGTCGACGAAGTTGCCGCCGCGCTCGGTGTAGGCGTCCAGGATCCGGCGGGCCTCGTCCTTGTCCGCGCCCCAGCCCCAGTCCTCGCCGAACGTCATCGTGCCCAGCGACAGCGGCGAGACCCGCAGGCCCGAGCGTCCGAGCAGGCGATAGGTGTCAAGTGTGGTGCTCACTGAAGTCCTTCTTTCCGTCTGGTGTCACCTACTTTCGTGCGGCTGGTGAGTGGGGTTAAGGGAAGGTTCATCCTGGGACTGGCCTTCCTACCTTCGAAGAGGTGGGCCTACCTTCGTAAAATAGGTGGCATGACCGTCGACGTGGCTCGGGAACTGGCCGTCTTCCTCCGCGGCTGCCGCGAGCGGCTCGCGCCGGCCGAGGCCGGCGTGGACCGGCCAGGACGCGCCCGCCGTACGCCGGGACTGCGGCGGGAGGAGGTCGCCGAGCTCGCCGGAGTGAGCGTGGACTATGTGGTCCGGCTCGAGCAGGGACGCGGCCTGCGGCCGTCGGGTGAGGTGCTCGAGGCGCTGGCCAAGGCCCTGCGGCTGTCGCCCGACGAGCACGCGTACGTCTTCGACCTCACCCGGCAATGGACCGCCGTACGACGGCAGCCCGCGTCGAGCTCGCTGGCCGCGCTCGTGCAGGCGGTGTCGCCGTTGCCCGCGATGCTGATCAACCACCGCTTCGACATCTGCGCGTGGAATCCCGAGCTCGAGCTGCTGATGCTCGACTTCGCCAACGTCGTACCGGAGCGCCGGAACGCGATGATCCTGTGCACCCTGGAGCCGATCTTCTTCGACTACTACACCGACCGCCAGCGCGTGATCCGCGAGGGGATCGCCGACCTGCGTGCAGCTTGGGCCGCGCACTCCGACGACGAAGAGCTGGCCGAGCTGGTCCGGATGCTGTGTGCCGAGAGTAAGGAATTCAGCGAGCTGTGGGCGCGCCGCGACGTACGGGTGAAAGGCAACGGCCGCAAGGACCTGAGGCATCCGGAGTTCGGCAACTTCGCGATCGAGTACGACGTACTCACGCCGCTCGGGGACCCCACTCAGCGCCTGGTCGTCTACCGAGCCGCGGACGCCGCCTCCCAGCACGCACTGGATCGGATCGCCGCCGCAGTCGCCAAGGGTGGCCGAGCCCTCGCCGGCTAACTGCCCGATCGTGCCGACCCCCGGGCACCCGCCAACCGTCGTACTGGTGCAGTCGTCTGTCTCCTCGTAAGTCACCAACACCTTGGGGGAGTAGACCAATGCGAAAGATGATCAGCGGTATCGCAGCAACGATCGCAGCCGGCGGGCTGCTGCTCGGCGGTTCGGCGCTGCAGAGCAACGCGGCCCCGGCCGTCACCAAGCAGCAGTCGGCGGCAGCGGCCGTCAAGTTCAAGACCCGGCACTTCGACTGCTTCTACGAGACGGGCTGCCTCTCGAGCGCCGAGGTGCCGAGCACCTGGAAGACCGTCAAGATCGACGACTTCACGACGAAGTTCCTTGGCACCGGCAACCAGTTCGTCCGGTTCGACAACATCGTCGACGGCTCGAAGACGACCGCGACCCTGCTCAAGGCCAAGCAGAAGGCGCTCAAGGGCACCAAGGGCCTGCACATCGTCAGCACCGCGACGACGAAGCTGAGGTCGAGCACCGGCATGGGCCCGCTGACCGCCAGCACCATCGTCTACACCTACAAGAGCGGCAAGACCACCCGCTGGGTCGCCACCCGGTTCCTCGGCACCTACGGCGACCCCTGGGCCACCAACACCATCACCGTCGCCGGCTCCCCGAACAACGCCAAGTTCCTCGGCACCGTCCTGGCCCGCGCCACCACCTCCTTCTACAACGGCGACTGATCGCCACCCAAGGCCCGGGCAACCCACCAGGCTCCCCGGGCTTGGGTTTTGGCAGTCTGGGTAGACTGGTAGAGTTATACGGGTAGAAAGGTGGCAGCATGAGTCTGAACATCAAGAACGAGGACACTCATGAGCTGGTCCGCGAGCTGGCGCGCCTGACGGGTGAGTCCCAGACGGCAGCCGTCGATACGTCGGTGCGGGAGCGGCTGGCAAGGGTCCGCCGTCTGCGAGGCGCTGGACTTGCTGACCGGCTGCTGGCGATCGGGGCCGACGCGGCGCACCGGATGTCGGACGAAGCACTGGCCGTCGATCACGGCGATCTTCTGTACGACGAGAACGGACTGCCCCGATGATCATCGACACCTCCGCGTTGATCGCCATCTTGCGCGCCGAGCCCGATGCGGCCGATTTCGCCGAGGCGATCGAGGCTGCGCCGTCGCGACGGATGTCGGCGGCGACCTTCCTGGAGGCTGCGGTTGTGATCGACAGCCAGCGGAACCCGGTGGTGAGCCGCCGCTTCGACGAGTTGGTCGGCGCCGCCGAGATCCAGATCGAGCCGGTGACCGAGGCGCATGCGCGCATCGCGCGCGAGGCCTACCGGGACTTCGGCAAGGGCAGCGGTCACCCGGCCGGGCTGAATTTCGGAGACTGCTTCGCCTATGCGCTTGCCCAGGACTCGGGCGAGCCCTTGCTCTTCAAGGGCAACGACTTCAGTCAGACAGATCTGAAGTCTGCCCTCTGAGGGTCAGCCGGTGGAGGGGAGGGTTTTGGGGTCCAGGCCTAGTTCTTCGTAGGCGGCGATCTCGATCTCGCGGGCCATGGCTTCGCGGAAGGCGGCGACCAGGGCCTGGCCGGCGAGCGGGATGATGTTTTCGAGGGTGCGCTGGATCTCGGGCCAGCCCTGGGCGGGGAGGCCGGCGTCGGCGAACTGGCGCCAGACGGTGGAGCGGAAGAGCTCTACGTAGATCTTGGCGACGGCGTCGGCCTGGGTGAAGAGCTTGGGGAGCATCACGAAGATGGCGTCCAGGGGGACGCCGAGTTTGATCACTTCGAACCCGATCCGGAGCAGGTCGGGGTTGGGGATGCGGAGGCGGCCGTCGTCCATCCGCTCGGCGATGCCGAGCTCGACGAGCTGGTCGATGACGGCCGGGTCGTGCGGGACGCCGGCGGCCTCGGCGAGCTGGAACTCGTCCAGCTCCTCGGGCTCGGACGGGGTCCAGGGGTTGACCAGGGTCTGGAAGACGCCGAGCGCCAGGGCGCCGTCGGGGAGCTCGCTCATCATGCGCTCGACGGCGGAGAGCGTGTAGCCCTTGCCGAGCAGTTCCTGGACGAGCGTGAGCCGTGCCACGTGGTCGGCGCCGTAGTAGCCCGTGCGGCCGACCAGCCGCGGCGGCGGGATCAGGCCGCGCCCGGCGTAGGCCCGCACATTGCGCACAGTCATGCCCACCTTGGCGGCGAGCTGGTCGACGGTGAGCTCCTCGTCTGCTTCCACTCTTGACAGTCTTCCAGATACGACGTTACATATCGTATGTAACATCTGCCATGGCGCATTCTTATTGTCCCGAAGGAGCGACGGATGGCGATCCCGATGGCCACCACCGGTACGGCGACGTTCGATCAGATCGCGATCGTGACCGGCGTGGTGGGACTGCTGTACGTCGCGATGGCCGTCTTCCTGTGGCGGGAACGGACCGGGCGCGTCACCCTCATCGGCAGGCTCGCGGACACCATCGGGAGACTGGACGGAGTCCCCCGATGGGCCGCGCTGTCGCCGTACATCCATGTCGTCTCGCTGCTCGCCTGCGCGTTCGGCGTCTGGTGGGACATCGCGGTGCACATCGACAAGGGCCGCGACACCGGCCCGTTCGGGACGCCCGCGCACTACCCGATCTTCTTCGGCATCCTCGGGGTGATCGTGACCGGCGTGCTGCCGATCGCGCTCGCCGGGAAGCCGCTGCCGGCCCGGACGATCAAGCTCACCAAGAGCTGGCGGATCCCGTGCAGCGCGGCGCTGATCCTCGTCTGCGGCACGTTCGCGCTGGTCGGCTTCCCGCTCGACGACACCTGGCACCGGCTCTTCGGTGAGGACGTCACGCTCTGGGGGCCGACCCACCTGCTGATGATCGGCGGCGTGGTCTTCTCGATCTTCGCCCGGTTGCTGGCGGTCGCCGAGGTCGAGCAGCTGATGGGGATGAACAAGCGCCGGCTGTTCCAAGAGGTCGCGTCGGTTGGCGCACTGCTGATCGCGTGGGACCTGTTCAGTACCGAGTTCAACTACGGCGTACCGCAGTTTCCGCTGATCCTGCACCCGCTGCTGATCGCGTTCGGCGCGGCGATGGGCTTCACGATCCTGCGCGCCCGCCGCGGCCCGGGCATCACCTTCGGCGCGCTCGCGATCTACCTGGCCGTGCGCGGCATCATCGCCTGGGCGGTCAACCAGCCGCTCGGTGAGATCCTCGGGCACTTCCCGCTGCTGATCGTCGAGGCGATCCTGGTCGAGGCCGTGGCCCTTGCCCTCGGCAACAAGAACCGCTTCCGCCTCGGCCTGGTCGCCGGTGCCCTGATCGGGACCGTCGGCGTGGTCGCGGAGTACGCGTGGAGCCAGGTCTGGATGCCGATCGCCTGGCCGTCGTCGATCCTGCCGTCCGCCCTCGGGTACGGCGTCGTGGTCGGCGCCGGTGCTGGTCTGGTCGGCGCCTGGCTGGCCACCCGGTACGCCGAAGTCGCCGGCGAGCAGCGGGCGACCGACGTACGGAACACCCGGCCGGCGGTCATCCGACGGACTCATCAGCTGGGGGCGATCGGCTTGCTGGCCGTGGTCGCGACGGTGTTCTTCTGCGTACCGCGGTCGGCCGAGCCGGGTGTGACCGGGACGGTGTCGCTGGAGCGGGTCGCCACGGGGGCCGAGCCGACGGCGTACATCACGGTCAAGCTGGACCCGGCCACCGCGGCCGACGACGCGCGCTGGTTCGAGGCGCTGGCCTGGCAGGGTGGTGGCCGGGTCCTGCACCCGATGCAGAAGGTTGCTGACGGCACCTACCGGTCCGCGGACGCGCTGCCGATGTACGGCAAGTGGAAGTCGATGATCCGGCTGCACACCGGTCAGCGCGACATGACCGCGATGTGGGTGTACGCGCCCGAGGACGCGGCGATCGAGAAGCCTGCGATCCAGGTCTCCGACGGCCAGACCGTTGCCTTCGTCAACGAGCAGCTCACACTGCGGCGCGAGGAACGCACCGACGTGCCACGATGGATGTGGAACGGCGGCTATGCCCTGCTGGGCGTGGTCGGTCTACTGGAGATCGCCGGTATCGCCTGGCTGGTCGGGCGCGGCGCCCGCGGCGGGCGGCTGCGCGCGGCTCACCTGGCCGCCGGCGAACGGGAACGGGAGACTGCGTGACGAACCAGACCGTGACGACGACCGACGGGATCCACCTGAACGTCGAGACCACCGGACCGGCCGATGCGCCGGTCACGGTGCTGTTGGTGCACGGGTGGACGTGTTCGACCCGCGCCTGGCACCACCAGGTCTCGGGGCTGCCGCAGATCCTCGGGTCGCAGGCGGTGCGAGTGGTGACGTACGACCACCGCGGCCACGGGCGCTCCGATGCGGCGCCGGCTGGGTCGCTGCGGATCGCACAGTTGGCCGACGACCTCGTGACGGTGCTCGACACCGTGGTGGGTGACGGGCCGGTCGTCTACGCCGGGCACTCGATGGGCGGGATGACGCTGATGGAGCTGGCGGATTCGCGGCCGGAGTTGTTCGGTTCGCGGATCAAGGCTGCTGCGTTGGTGAGTACGTCGTCCGGTCAGGTGGCGCGAGGCGCGTTGGGTCTGCCGCCGCGGTTCGAGCCGGCTGCGGTGCGGTTCGCGCCGCGCGTTGCGCATGTTGTCGGATCTCGAGTGGACCGCCGGGCCGAGCGACTGGCTGCTGCTGCAGACGCCGCGATGGTCGCCGCTGAGGGGGCAGCCTCTTCGGTGGCTGACGCTGCCGGACGTGCGGCTGGTACGGCGGAAGGTGTGTTGGTGGGTGCCGGTGGAGCCGTGGGGCGAGTGGTCGGTGGGCGCGACGCGGCTCGTGCTGCGCGTGCCAACGTGGCTGCGTTGTTGCAGCGGCCGGCGTTGCGGCAACTCGTGTTCGGGAAGAAGGTGGACCCGGCCGAGATCGCGATCTTCCAGCAGGGACTCACGCTGCTACCCGGAGCGTCGTACAGCGGATTCTTCGAGGCGATCCTTCAGCATGATCGCGCACAGGCGCTCAAGGCCCTGGACCAGATTCCGGTCGAGATCATGCACGGTACCCGGGACCGGCTGCTGCCGCCGCGGCACGCGAATCGCATCGCCGCCGAGCTCCCGAACGCCCGCGTCTGGATGTACCCCGGCGCCGGCCACATGCTCCCCCAAGAACGCCCCCGCGATGTAACCCACCGCCTGGCCTCCCTCGCCCGCAATTTGGCTGGCTAGGCACTGATATTGGGGGTTCTCCACCGTGAACCACGGTGCTGAACCCCCAACCGCGGTGCCTAGCCAGGGAAATGGGGCTGCTGAGGGATCAGTCTCACTTGGTGTCGGGGTGGTGGGGTGAGCCCTAGGCTCGGGCGCATGCAGCTGCTCTCGGACGTCGTTGTGGTGGACCTGACCCGGGCGTTGGCCGGGCCGCATGCGGGCATGATGCTGGGGGATCTCGGGGCCCGGGTGATCAAGGTCGAGGCGCCGGCCGGCGGGGACGACAGCCGTGGGTGGGGACCGCCGTTCGTCGAGGGGGAGTCGACCTACTTCCTGTCCGCGAACCGGAACAAGGAGTCGGTGACCGCGGACCTCAAGTCCGACGACGGCAAGGAGCTGCTCACCAAGCTCGTTCGGAAGGCCGACATCCTGCTGGAGAACTTCCGGCCCGGTGTGCTCGACCGGCTCGGGTTCTCGGTCGAGCGGCTGCACGAGCTGAATCCGGGACTGATCGTGGTCTCGATCACCGGGTTCGGGCACGACGGGCCGGAGGGCGGGCGCGCCGGGTACGACCAGATCGCGCAGGGCGAGGGCGGTCTGATGAGCGTCACCGGCGAGGCCGAGTCGACGAAGGTCGGGGTCCCGATCGCGGACCTGCTCGCCGGCATGTACGGCGCTTATGGCGCGCTGGCCGCGTTGCACGAGCGGTCGGTGACCGGGAAGGGGCGCGTCGTCCGGACGAGCCTGCTGGCCGCGATGGTCGGGGTGCATGCGTTCCACGGGACGAAATGGACGGTCGCTGGTCAGGTACCGGGGCGGATCGGTAACCACCATGCGCAGATCGCGCCGTACGGGATGTTCCGGACGGCGGACGACAGCGTGCAGGTGGCGGTCGGGAGCGAGGGGCAGTGGCGGACGTTCGCGCCGATCGTCGGGCTGGATCCGGCGGACCCGCGGTTCGCGACGAACGCGGACCGGGTCGGGAACCACGACGAGCTGATCGCGGCGATCGAGACCGCGTTCGCGGCGGCGTCGGCCGACAAATGGCTGGAAACGCTGGCTGAGCAGGGGATTCCGGCCGGCAAGGTACGTGACATCCAGCAGGTGTACGAGTGGGAGCAGACGCTGTCACAGGGTCTGCTGATCGACGTCGAACACCCGACGCTCGGGACCATCCAGCTTCCCGGGCCGCCGCTCCGCTTCGACGACCAGCTCTTCGCGGGCGCTCGCGAGAAGAACCTCGCGCCGCCGCGCCTGGGCGAGCACAACGACTCCGTCCGGGAGTGGTTGGCGGAGTAAGGCGGACCGCCCCCACTCACTAACTCACGCCGCGCGGGCGAATTCACGCTCAGCGGCGCACGGCCGAGCGCCCACTGACGCAGTTGGTGAGTGTTGGCGGTCCGCGTATTCGACGCAGATCGAATAGCTGCCGCGTGGCCCGGGCCAGGGACGAAGCTGGGTCACGGTTCGGGCGTGCGGCCGGTGAGGGGTTGACGGGTCGCGACGGTGCGGCATAGCGTCCGGGAAATCGATTACTGACCGGATTGGCGGAGGCCTCATGAGCCAGGACGCTGCCCTGGTCCGGATGCAACGGATCGGGAAGCGGTACGGCGGCGTGCAGGCGTGCCGGGAGGTGGATTTCACCCTCGGCGCGGGTGAGGTGCACGCTCTGCTCGGCGAGAACGGCGCGGGCAAGTCGACGCTGATGAAGATCCTGTCCGGTGACGTCACCGACTTCGACGGGACGATCGAGATCGACGGCACCGAGATGTCGTTCGGCGGCCCGACCGACGCGCAGGCGGCCGGGATCGCGATGATCCACCAGGAGCTCGACCTCGTCCCCGGACTCTCCGTCGCCGACAACATCTTCCTCGGCCGTGAACTGCGCACCCCGCTGCGGACCGTCGACCGCCGCCGGATGGATCGCGAGGCCCGCGCTCTGCTCGAACGCAGCGGGGTCCGGATCGATCCGCGGCGCCCGGTCGGCGAGCTGCGCGTCGGTGAGCAGCAGCTCGTCACGATCGCGAAGGCGATCTCACTCGACGCTCGCGTGCTGATCATGGACGAGCCGACCTCAGCGCTGACGACGACCGAGGTCGAGCGCCTCTTCGAGGTCATCCGCGAACTCCGCCGCGCGGGCGTCGGCATCGTCTACATCTCGCACCGGATGGAGGAGATCGCGCAGGTCGCCGACCGCGCGACCGTCCTGCGCAACGGTGAGATCGTCACCAGCTTCGACCCGCGCGAACTCAGTACGGCGGAGGTCGTCGAGGCGATGGTCGGCCGTCCCGTGCAGACCTTGTTCACCACCCCGGACACCGATACCGGCGGCGAACTGCTTCGCGTCGAGGACCTGAAGCTGACCGCCCGCCGCCCACGACCGGGCCGCCGCGATCCGGACGGCATCTCGCTGACCGTCCGCGCCGGCGAGATCGTCGGCCTCGCGGGTCTCCTCGGTGCCGGCCGCACCGAACTGCTCGAAACCCTGTACGGCGTCGCGCCCACCGGCACGCGGTCCGGCCGAATCGTCTTAGAGGGTTCAGAAATCAGACCGCGGAGTCCACGCCAGGCGCTTGCCCACGGCATCGGGTTGGTCCCCGAGGACCGGCGCGCTTCGGGACTCGTGCTGTTCCACTCGATTCTGGCGAACACCGTGCTGTCGAGCCTGCCGTCGTACGGGCGGCTCGGGGTGATCGCCCGGCGTCAGGAGCGAGTCGCCTCGGTGAAGATGGCGGACCGGCTGCGGCTCAAGTTCGGCCGGTTGCAGGACGAGGTCGGCACGTTGTCCGGCGGCAATCAGCAGAAGGTGGTGTTCGGCCGGATGTTGCTGACCGAGCCGCGGTTGCTGTTGCTCGACGAACCCACCCGTGGTGTCGACGTCGGCGCCAAGGCCGAGATCTACCGCCTGCTGGGTGAGCTCGCCGGCCAGGGCCTCGGCGTACTGCTCGCGTCCTCGGAACTGCCCGAGTTGATCGGCGTCTGCGACCGCGTCGTCGTACTGCGTGATGGTCGGGATGTGGCGTCGTTCAGTACGGCGGACTCCAGCGAAGGTGATCTGTTGGCTGCGGCAATGGGAGAAACAGCTGTGATCGGAGAAGCCCTGTGACCGACGGACAGAAGACCTCGGTGGTCGCGACGCTCTTCCGGTTCCAGAGTGTGTTCGGGCTGCTCGCGGTCTTCATCGCGGCGATCATCTTCTCGCCCCGCAAGAACGGCGCGATCCTGTTCGTCAGCGCGGACAACCTCGCGAACGTGGTCCGGGCCGTCTCCGAGATCGGGATCATCGCGGTCGGGATGACGTTCGTGATCCTGATCGGCGGCATCGACCTCTCGGTCGGCGCGGTCCTCGGGCTCGCGGCGGTCGGGTCCGCCGTACTGATGGTGGAGAACGACTGGGGCTTCCTGCCGTCCGTCCTGCTGGTGCTCGTGATCGGCCTGATCTTCGGAGCGCTGCAGGGTGTCGCGACCGCGATGATCGGCATCCAGTCCTTCATCGTCACGCTGGCCGGTCTGCAGATCGCGCGGGGTCTGGCGCGGATCTGGTCCGGCGGTCAGGGCGTCGCGATCGCGTACGGCGACGGGCCGCACGAGGCGCCGGCGTCGTTCGCTCTCCTGGGTGAGCGGACGTTCGGCGGACTGGTTCCGATCCCGGTACTGATCTTCGCCGTGGTTGCGGTCGCGGCCGTGATCTTCCTCCGGGTCAGCGCGTTCTCCCGGCACCTGTACGCCGTTGGTGGCAACGAGAAGGCGGCCCGGCTGTCCGGCGTACCGGTGGTCCGGGTCAAGATCGCGGTCTTCGCGATCTGCGGTCTGCTGGCGTCACTGGCCGGCATCGTGCACGCCGTACAGCTCAATCAGGGCAGCCCGAACGACGGCATCGGGTACGAGCTGGACGCGATCGCCGCCGTGGTGATCGGCGGGACCAGCCTGGCCGGTGGCCGCGGTTCGGTCGCCGGGACGGTCGCGGGCGCGCTGCTGCTCGGCGTACTGAACAACGTCCTTGCCCTGAACAACATCGACTCGAACATCCAGCTGTTGATCAAGGGTCTCGTGATCGTTGCGGCCGCCGCGCTGCAACGGCTCCGGCCCGCCTCGTGAGGAAGGTTCCCCCATGCGTTCTGTGAAGATTCCGCTGGCCGCCGCGGCGGTCGCCGCCCTGGTGCTGGCGGGTTGTGGCACCACCAGCGACCGGACGTCGGACAGCCCGTCGGCCGGCTCGTCGAAGTCCTGCAAGGGGGCCGACGGCAAGTATGTGATCGGGATGAGCCAGGCGAACGTCGCCGAGCCGTACCGGCAGCGGATGGACGACGACATCAAGGCGGCGGCCAAGGAGGTGCCGCAGTTCGATGTGAAGTTCGCCGACGCGGCGCAGGACAACGCCAAGCAGGTCGCGGACGTCGACAACTACATCACCCAGCAGATCGACCTGCTGATCATCAGCCCGAACGAGGCGACGCCGCTGACCGCGGTGGTGAAGAAGGCCTATGACAAGGGCATCCCGGTGCTGGTGCTGGACCGCAAGGTCGACGGTGACGCGTACACCGGCTTCATCGGTGGCGACAACGTGCAGATCGGTACCGAGGCCGGCAAGTACGTCGCCGAGAAGCTGCTCCCGAACGGCGGCAACGTGGTCGAGCTCAAGGGGCTGGCGGGCGCGACGCCGCAGACCGAGCGGCACGACGGGTTCGCGGCCGGGATCAAGGACAACCCGAAGATCAAGATCATCGCCTCCGGCAGTGGTGACTGGCTGCGCGAGAAGGGGCAGGCGCAGATGGACGCGCTGCTCAAGGCCAACCCGAAGATCGACGTGGTCTACGCGCACAACGACCCGATGGCCGAGGGTGCGTACCTGGCCGCGAAGTCGGTCGGCCGGGAGAAGGAGATGAAGTTCATCGGCATCGATGCGCTGCCGATCCCGTCCGGCGGCATCAAGGCCGTCGAGCAGGGCCGCCTGAGCACCACCTTCACCTACCCGACCAACGGCAAGGAAGCCATCGCCGCCGCGAAGAAGATCCTCGTCGACTGCGGAACCATCGAGAAGTCCCAGATCCTCCCGACCCGCCTGATCGACAAGGAGAACGCCGCCAAGATCTACGCCGAGGAGAACCCCACCGGCTGATCCCCTCCACAACGTCCGAAGGATCGGAGGCGGGCCCTCCGGTTCTTCGGACGTTACGAACAACCCGGGCGCAACGTCCGAAGGATCGGAGGCGGGCCCTCCGGTTCTTCGGACGTCAGCGGTGGGAGCTGGCGCGGTCGATGAGGCGGGCGCCGAGGGTGGTGACGGTCGGCGGGCGGGTGTTGTCGGCGATGCGGGCGAGCAGGAGCCGGGCTGCTTCAGTGCCGATCTCGTACGCCGGTTGCGCGACGACCGTGAGTGGGGGATCGAGGAGTTCTGCCCAGGGGGCGTCGTCGAATGCGACCACACCCACGTCGCGGCCGGGGCGTAGGCCTATCTCCTGAAGCGCTTGCAGGACGCCGACGACCATCGCGTTGTTGGCGACGAGTAACGCGTCGGGCGGTTCGGGCTGGGACAACAGTTCGAGCGCGGCTCGTCGGGCTCCCGCTGCCTTGTACTCGGACCGCCGTACCAGTCGAGTGCTGCCGCGGTGCTTGGCCGCCTTGAGGGCGTCGCGATAGCCGGCCAGGCGGTCGTCGGCGGTCCGAACGCCAGAAGGCCCGGTCAGGCACCCGATGCGCTCGTAGCCCTGGGCAATCAAGTGCGCGGTCGCCTGCGCTGCGGCGAGACGGGTGTCAACCAGTACGACGTCACTGTCGTGATCCGGCAACGGCCGGTCGACCGCGACGTACGCCGTACCGCGGGCTGCGAGTTTGGTGACCGAGGTCGCCGGGCCGCTGGGGGAGAGGATGACGCCGGCGACCCGTTCCTGGAGCGCGATGTCGATGTAGCGGCTCTCCTTCTCGGCGTTCTCGTCGGAGTTGCAGAGCACGACCGAGTAGCCGACCTGGTGCGCGACGTCCTCGACCCCGCGGGCGATCGCGGTGAAGAACGGGTTCTCCACGTCGGAGATGATCAACGCGACCACGGCCGCCTCCTGACGGCGCAGGTTCCGGGCCGGGCCGTTCGGCTGGTAGCCGAGCTCGGTTGCCGCCAGCCGGACCCGGGCGGCCAGCTCCGGGTCGACCGTCGCCTTCCCGTTCAGTGCCCGGGACACCGTCGCCGTCGAGACCCCCGCCCGCGCCGCCACGTCACTGATCGTCGGCATAGGCCGCACCCTAGCGCTCAGGTAATGGATTTCCCAGCACTTGGTCATGCACTTTACTTACGGAACTCCGGGGCCTGAGGGGGTGTCTGGGAGCATCACACCTACTGCGCTGCACTCGGCACGGCACCTCGACGCACTGGTGCAAAGGTGACGATGCTCCGCATCGACCCCTTCGCCCCAGCACGCCGATGCACCGCACCGAGCACATGCTCGCTACGGCGTGAAGCTCCCAGACACCCCCTACCAGTGCCATGAGAGGATCACCCGCGTGACTGCCTTGCCGAGTGTTTCGTACTCCATCACCGTTCGCCTCGAGGTCCCCGCGGGTGGCTCGACCGTGAGCAAGCTGACGACCGCGGTCGAGCAGGCCGGTGGTCTGGTCACCGCCCTCGACGTGACCGCGTCCGGTCACGAGCGGCTGCGGATCGACGTGACCTGTGCCGCCGCCGACACCGAGCACGCCGGCCGCCTGGTCGAGGCGATGCGCGCCGTACCGGGCGTGGAGATCGGCCGGGTCTCGGACCGGACCTTCCTGATGCACCTCGGCGGGAAGATCTCGATGGAGGCCAAGCACCCGATCCGCAACCGGGACGACCTCTCGATGATCTACACCCCGGGCGTGGCCCGGGTCTGCCTGGCGATCGCCGCGAACCCCGAGGACGCCCGCCGGCTGACCATCAAGCGGAACACGGTCGCCGTCGTCACCGACGGGTCGGCCGTGCTCGGGCTGGGCAACATCGGCCCGAAGGCCGCGCTGCCGGTGATGGAGGGCAAGGCGGCGCTGTTCAAGCGATTCGCCGGGATCGACGCCTGGCCGCTGTGCCTGGACACCCAGGACCCGGACGCCATCGTCGAGATCGTGAAGGCGATCGCGCCGGGCTTCGCCGGGATCAACCTGGAGGACATCTCCGCGCCGCGCTGCTTCGAGATCGAGGCCCGGCTGCGCGAGGAGCTCGACATCCCGGTCTTCCACGACGACCAGCACGGTACGGCGGTCGTCGTACTGGGCGCGCTCTACAACGCGCTGCGGGTGGTCGGGAAGGACATCAGCGAGGTGAAGGTGGTGCTGTCCGGCGCAGGCGCGGCTGGTACGGCGATCCTCAAGCTGCTGATCGCGGCCGGGGTCAAGGACACCTGCGTCGCCGACATCGGCGGCATCATCCACACCGAGCGCGAGGGCCTGTCCCCGGAGCTGCGGTGGATCGCGGAGAACACGAACGCGGCGCAGTACAGCGGCGACCTGAAGGGCGCGCTGGCCGGTGCTGACGTGTTCATCGGGGTCTCGGCGCCGAACATCCTGAACGGCGCCGACATCGCGACGATGAACGAGAAGGCGATCGTGTTCGCGCTCGCGAACCCGACCCCCGAGGTCGACCCGAGCGAGGCCGGCGAGCACGCGGCCGTGGTCGCGACCGGGCGGTCCGACTACCCGAACCAGATCAACAACGTGCTGGTCTTCCCGGGCGTCTTCCGCGGTCTGCTCGACGCTCAGTCGTCGAAGGTGTCGATCGAGATGGAGCTGGCCGCCGCGAAGGCGCTGGCCGGGGTCGTCACGGACGACGAGCTGAACGCGACGTACATCGTGCCGAGCGTGTTCCATCCCGAGGTGCACACGCGCGTGGCGCACGCCGTACGGGATGCGGCCGGTGGCAAGGCGCCCGCGGCCGAGCTGTTCCCGGACGACTCTCCGCTCTGATGACGGCGACGGTGGCGGGGGCGACCGGCTCGCGGTTCTCGGTATGGGCGTGGCGGGTCGCGTTCGTCGCGGCCTGCGCGCTGCAGCTGTACGGCGTCTATGCGCCGGAGGAGGCTGGTCCGTCGGTCGGCATCCCGGGGATCGACAAGGTCGCGCACTTCTGCCTGTTCGCGGCGGTCGCGTTCACCGGGCTGAAGGTCGGCGTACCGGCGCGCTGGCTGCTCGGCGCGCTCGTGGTGAACGCGATCGGGAGCGAGTTCGTGCAGCACTATCTGCTGCCGCATCGCGATGGGGATCCGTTCGATGCGCTGGCCGATCTGATCGGGGTCGCGGCCGGCGCGTGGGCGGGTTTCTGGGTGGTCCGTAGAGGCCGTGTTGGCGGGCACGACATGATGGGTGCATGACGGCCCAGACGCTGACCGGTTCGCTGCTGGTTGCGACCCCGTTGCTCGACGAGCCGCCCTTTCGCCGGTCGGTGATCCTGCTCCTGGATCACGACGACGACGGAGCGCTGGGCGTGGTGGTCAACCGCGCCGCCGACCTGGCCGTCGACCGGGTACTCCCGGACTGGTCGGACACCGTGAACGAGCCCGGTGTCCTCTTCCTGGGCGGACCGGTCGGCACCGATAGCGCGCTGGCGGTCGCAGAGGTGATCGAGTCGACCGACCCGCCCGGCTGGCGCGAGTGCTTCGGCCGGATCGGTCTGATCGACCTCGACGTCCCGCCGGAACTGCTCGTGGGCGCCATCCAGCGGATGCGGATCTTCGCCGGGTACGCCGGCTGGTCGTCAGGCCAGCTCGAAGGCGAGATCACCGAAGGCGCCTGGTACGTCGTCGAGTCCCAACCCGACGACGTGTTCAGCCTCGACCCGGACACGCTGTGGCGGCGCGTCCTGCGCCGCCAGACCGACCAGCTGGCCTACCTGGCCACCTACCCGGACGACCCCACGCACAACTGACGGACTACTCGTCGCCGTCGCCGTCACCGGGGTTCATCGACTCCCAGATCTCCTTGCACTCCGGGCAGACCGGGAACTTCTGCGGGTCCCGGCTCGGCACCCACACCTTCCCGCACAACGCCACCACCGGCGTCCCCATCACCATCGCCTCGGTGAGCTTGTCCTTCGGCACATAGTGCGAGAACCGCTCATGGTCCCCGCCCTCCAGGGGCTGGGTCCGCTCATCGATGACGGTGTCGGCGCCGGGGCTCAACTGCGTACTCATGCCCCGAGTGTAAGCCGCCCCGCCAGTGACCGGCACTTATCCACAGCCGGGAACTCGTCGGGGCAGACCGGGGCAGATGACTGCACATTCTTGGTGTGACCAACTCAAGGAGGCACTATGAGTCTCGTGAACACCTTGCCCAGTCCTTTCCCGGAGCACGGCCACTCGGCGACGCCGCTGACCAGGGCCGATCTCGAACTGATGCCTACTGATGGCCGTCGGTTCGAGCTCATCGACGGAGCCCTCTTCGTGAGCCCCGCGCCGGTGCCGCAGCATCAGCGTGCGTTGCTGGGGATCTATCGAGCGTTGTTTGCCGACTGTCCACCGGAGCTCGACGTGTTGGTGGCGCCGGTCGACGTGGTCCTCGCCGACGACACGGTGATGCAGCCGGATCTGCTGGTCGCGCGGCGAGACGACTTCAGCGAGCAAGATCTGCCGGTCGCGCCGTTGCTCGCGGTCGAGGTGCTATCGCCGAGCACCCGGCGGTTCGACCTGATGGTGAAATGGTCGAGGTACCAGGACGCGGGGTGTGCGGCGTACTGGGTGGTGGATCCCGACACGCCGAGTCTCATTGCGTGGGAACTGCAAGACGGCGCATACGTGCAGGTCGCGAAGGCAACCGGCGACGAAACGGCGCGTCTGACAAGTCCGTTCGAGGTGTCGATCGTGCCGGCGAATCTGTTCTGTCGGTGATCTCGGGTAACGTCTCTGTACGGCTTACTTGTCGTCGATCGGGGGAGTTCCGCCTGTGGAAATGCACGTGCCTGGTGGATCGGGCGTGCTTCCTCCCGCCTATCCGGATCGTGCTGCTTGGGGTACCGCGAGCAAGCTGCGGGCCTGGCAGGCGGAGGCGCTCACGCAGTACATGGAGACCAATCCCCGCGACTTCCTGGCGGTCGCGACGCCGGGGGCCGGGAAGACGACCTTCGCGCTGACCGTGGCGGCGGAGCTGCTGCACCGGCGGCTGATCGACCGGATCACGGTGGTGACGCCGACCGAGCACCTGAAGGTGCAGTGGGCGGACGCGGCGGACCGGGCCGGGATCGCGATCGATCCGGCCTTCGCCGGGCGGCGCGGGAAGACGAACCAGGACTTCACCGGCGTCGCGGTGACGTATGCCGGGGTCGCGGTGAACCCGCTGGCGTTCCGGGTCCGGACCGAGCGGTTCAAGACGCTGGTGATCCTCGACGAGGTGCACCACGGTGGTGACGCGCTCAGCTGGGGTGAAGGGGTGCGGGAGGCCTTCGAGCCGGCCGCCCGCCGGTTGTGCCTGACCGGTACGCCGTTCCGGAGCGACGACAACCCGATTCCGTTCGTCACGTACGAGCACGGGCCGGACGGTCATGCGCGGAGCAAGGCGGACTACACCTACGGCTACGGGCACGCGCTGCGCGACCACGTCGTACGGCCGGTGATCTTCATGTCGTACTCCGGCGAGATGCGGTGGCGGACCAAGGCCGGTGACGAGGTCGCGGCCCGGCTGGGTGAGCCGCTGACGAAGGATCTGACCGCGCAGGCGTTGCGGACCGCGCTCGACCCGACCGGCGAGTGGATGGGCGCCGTACTGGGAGCTGCGGACAAGCGGCTGACCGAGGTGCGGCGGCACATGCCGGATGCCGGTGGGCTGGTCATCTCCGGGGATCAGAACTCGGCGCGGGCCTATGCCAAGACGCTGCGGGAGATCACCGGGCAGGCGCCGACCGTCGTACTGTCGGACGAGAAGGCCGCGAGCAAGAAGATCCAGAAGTTCTCCGAGGACGAGTCCCGGTGGATGGTCGCGGTCCGGATGGTCTCCGAAGGCGTCGACGTGCCGCGGCTGGCGGTCGGGGTCTATGCGACGCCGACCTCGACGCCGCTGTTCTTCGCGCAGGCGGTCGGCCGGTTCGTGCGAGCACGCAAGCGGGGTGAGACGGCGTCGGTGTTCGTGCCGTCGGTGACCCGGCTGCTGAGCTTCGCCGCCGAGATGGAGGTCGAGCGTGACCACGTCCTCGGCCGCAAGAACAACAACGAGGACGGCGACATCTTTGCCCTCGAGGACGACCTGCTGAAGAAGGCGAACGAGGCCGAGGGCGCCAGCGACGAGTTGGACGCGAAGTTCGAGGCGCTCGGCTCGGACGCGAGCTTCGACCGGGTCGTGTTCGACGGCGGCGACTACGGGACCGGTGGGGACCAGGCCTCCGACGAGGAGCTGGACTTCCTCGGACTGCCCGGCTTGCTGGAGCCCGACCAGGTGCGCGACCTGCTACGCAAGCGGCAGGCGAAGTCGATCGCCGCCCAGAAGAGGTCGCAACGCGGCTCCGACGAGCGCGAGGACCCGACTCCCACCGAGCTCGCCACGCACGAGCAGATCGCCCTGCTACGCCGCGATCTGAACGGTCTGGTCGCCGCCTGGCACCACCGCACCGGCCAGCCGCACGGCGTGATCCACAACGACCTCCGGCGCAAACTAGGCGGCCCGGCCGCCGCGCAGGCGTCGTCGGAACAGCTCAAGGAACGCATCGAGCTGATCCGCCACTGGGCCAGCCAGCGCCGCGCGTAATCGGACTGAGAACGCCCCACCTGACTGCTCGGGTGGGGCGCTTTGCGTACGCCGAGCTGTTGACCTTCGACGGAGGGTCATGCAACATGCGACTACCGTCGCGCAAGAAATTGGCAAGGTGTTGAAAATTTCAGATGCACGGTGCTGTCCGTCTATCCGCCCTCTGACGGAGGAGCCCTCTTATGCAGGGAAAGAGAAGTCCTGTCCGCCGCATCCTGATCGGGGTGCTGGTGGCGGTGGTGGTCGCAGTAGGTCTGGTGCCCGCTGCGACCGCGGCCGTGACCGCGAACCTCGCGAAGACCTTGTCAGCCAGCAGTTCGAACGGGGGATACCCGAGCACCAACGCCGGTGACGGCAACCAAGGCACGTACTGGGAGAGCAGCAACAACGCCTTCCCGCAGTGGATCCAGGCCGATCTCGGCACCACCCAGGACGTCAACCAGATCACCCTGAAACTGCCCACCGGCTGGGGCGCACGCACCCAGACCCTCTCGATCCAGGGCAGCACGAACGGTACGACGTTCGGCACGATCGTCACCGGTACGGCGTACAACTTCACCGGGAACAACGTCGTCACCATCGATCTCCCGACGACCGCCGCCCGCTACGTCCGGCTGAACATCACCGCGAACACCGGCTGGCCGGCCGCGCAACTGTCGGAGTTCGACCTGGCCGGACCTGGTGGCGGGCCCGTCGAACCCCCGACCGGTACCGACCTCGCGGCGAACAAGCCGATCGAGGCGTCCAGCGCCGTCTTCAACTTCGTCGCGACCAACGCGAACGACGGCAACGTCGCGACGTACTGGGAATCGAACGGCTTCCCCTCGACCCTGACCGCCAAGCTCGGTTCGAACGCCGACCTGACCTCCGTGGTCGTCAAGCTCAACCCCGACTCGGCCTGGGGTGCTCGCACGCAGAGCATCGAGGTCCTCGGCCGGGAGCAGTCGGCGACCGCGTTCACCTCGATCAAGGCGCGCGCCGACTACCAGTTCAGCCCGAACAGCGGCGGCAACGCGATCACGATCCCGGTCACCGGCCGGTACGCCGACGTCCGGCTGCAGGTCTTCTCCAACACCGGCGCCCCGGGTGGTCAGGTCGCGGAGTTCCAGGTCTTCGGCGCCGCGGCCCCGAACCCGGACCTGGTCGTCACCGCGGTCGACTGGTCCCCGGCCAACCCGTCCGAGACCACGCCGATCACGCTCTCGGCCACGGTCAAGAACTCCGGTACGGCGGCCGCTCCCGCCAGCAGCCTGAACTTCTTGATCGGCGGCTCCGTCGCCGGTACGGCGTCTGTCGGCGCCCTTGCCGCTGGAGCCTCCGCCACGGTCACGGCCAACGCGGGAACCAAGCCGCAAGGCAGCTACACCGTCGCGGCCGTCGCCGACGCCGGTAACGCGGTCACCGAGCAGAACGAAACCAACAACACGCTCCAGGCAACCAGCCAGCTCCAGGTCGCCCAGGCCCCCGGCCCGGACCTCCTGATCACCGGCATCACCCCGAACCCGTCGAACCCGGCACCGGGCGCGGCTGTCTCCTTCACCGTCGCCGTGAACAACCGCGGTACGACGGCCGCCGGAGCCAGCACGACCCGACTCGTCATCGGCTCGACGACCTTGAACGGTGCCACCGGCACGATCGCCGCCGGAGCCACCGCGAACGTCGCGATCTCGGGCACCTGGACCGCGGCCAACGGTGGCGCGAACCTGGTCGCCACGGCCGACGCCGCGAACGCGGTGACCGAGACCAACGAGAACAACAACACCTTCACGAAGGCGATCGTGGTCGGCCGCGGCGCCGCCGTACCGTACACGTCGTACGAGGCGGAGGCGGCGGCGTACACGGGTGCACTGCTGACCACCGACCCGCTGCGCACCTTCGGGCACACCAACTTCGCGACCGAGTCGTCCGGCCGGGCGTCGGTGCGGCTCAACACGACGGGCCAGTACGTCGAGTTCACCTCGACCGTGCAGACCAACTCGATCGTGGTTCGCAACTCGATCCCGGACTCGGCCAACGGCCAGGGCATCGACGCCACGATCAGCCTGTACGTCAACGGCACGTTCAAGCAGAAGCTGAACCTGTCCTCGCATTACAGCTGGCTCTACGGCAACAGCGATGGCCCCGAGGCGCTGACCAACACACCGGGCGGCGACGCCCGCCGGCTCTTCGACGAATCACATGCCCTGCTCGGTACGTCGTACCCGGCCGGAACGAAGTTCAAGTTGCAGCGCGACTCCGGCGACTCGGCGTCGTACTACATCGTCGACTCGATCGACCTCGAGCAGGTCGCTCCGGCGCTCTCACAGCCGGCCGGCTGTACGTCGATCACCCAATACGGCGCGGTCCCGAACGATGGGATCGACGACGCGGATGCTCTGCAGCGCGCCGTCACCGACGACCAGAACGGCGTGATCAGCTGCGTCTGGATCCCGGAAGGCCAGTGGCGGCAGGAGAAGAAGATCCTCACCGACGACCCGCTGAACCGCGGTCAGTACAACCAGGTCGGGATCAGCAACACCACGATCCGCGGTGCCGGCATGTGGTACTCCCAGCTCTACTCGACCATCGAGCCGCAGAACGCGGGCGGCATCAACCACCCGCACGAAGGCAACTTCGGCTTCGACATCGACAAGAACGTGCAACTCTCGGACATCGCGATCTTCGGCTCCGGCCGGATCCGCGGCGGTGACGGCAACGCCGAGGGCGGGGTCGGCCTGAACGGCCGGTTCGGTACCGGCACGAAGATCACCAACGTCTGGATCGAGCACGCCAACGTCGCGGTCTGGGTCGGCCGCGACTACGACAACATCCCCGAGCTCTGGGGCCCGGCCGACGGGCTGGAGTTCTCCGGGATGCGGATCCGCGACACCTACGCCGACGGCATCAACTTCGCCAACGGCAGCCGCAACTCCAGGGTGTTCAACTCGTCGTTCCGGACCACCGGCGACGACTCGATGGCGGTCTGGGCGAGCAAGTACGTCAAGGACCAGTCGGTCGACATCGGTCACGACAACGCGTTCACCAACAACACGGTGCAGCTGCCGTGGCGGGCGAACGGGATCGCGATCTACGGCGGGTACGGCAACAAGATCGAGAACAACCTGATCTACGACACGATGAACTACCCCGGCATCATGCTGGCGACCGACCACGACCCGCTCCCGTTCTCCGGGACGACGCTGATCGCCAACAACGCGCTCTACCGCTGTGGTGGTGCCTTCTGGAACGAGGATCAGGAGTTCGGCGCGATCACGCTGTTCCCGTCGAACCTGCCGATCCCCGGTGTCACGATCCGCGACACCGAGATCTACGACTCGACGTACGACGGCATCCAGTTCAAGACCGGCGGTGGTGAGATGCCGAACGTCCAGCTCACCAACCTCCGCATCGACAAGTCGAACAACGGTTCCGGCATCCTCGCGATGGGTGGCGCCCGCGGCAGCGCGACCCTGACGAACGTCGTCATCACGAACTCCCGTGACGGCGACGTACTGAAGGAGCCCGGTTCGACCTTCACCTTCACCGGGCAGTAGCCCCTCCCCGGTGATCCGAGCCCCCGCGCCCGCTGCCCAGGGCGCGGGGGCCCGCTTTTGACCCATCCGACAAACTTGACCTCGTGAAACGGCTCGTGCGGGTGTTGCGGCGAATCTTCGTCGTCCTAGTGGTGATCTGGCTCGTGGTCACCGGAGCGTCCCTGACCTACAACTTCGCCACCCGCGAGCGCGCCGAACCGCCGCCGGGGCTCAAGTTCGTCCAGACCGGCGACCTGCAGACCCGGTACGACGAGTGGGGCACGACGGGGTCCCCGATCGTGCTCGTCCACGGGGCGGCCGAGTCGGTCGAGACCTGGTCGGCGCTGGTCCCGGAGCTGGCGCGGACGCATCGGGTGTATGCGTACGACATCACGGGATACGGGTACAGCGAGCGCAAAGCGCCGTACACGATCGAACACCTGGCCGCGCAGCTCCTGGGCTTCCTCGACGCCATGAAACTCACCAAGCCTGTGCTGGTCGGTCACTCACTGGGCGCCGGCGTGGTCGCTGAAGCCGCTCTCGAACAGCCCGCCAAGATCGGCGGCATCATGTTCCTGGACGGCGACGCGTTGCCGCTGCCCAACGGTGGCGGGCCGCCTCGGGCCGTCGTCAACACTCTTGTCGTCGACCCTTATCGGACGTCCGCGCTGCGCCTCGTCCTGGGTTCCGACAGCCTTATCCGCAGCGTCTACAACGACGCCTGTGCTGACAAATGCGCACCTCTGACTCACGACGAAGTCCAGGTCTGGACCCGCCCGTTCCGCGTCCCCGGCGCCGAGAAAGCGCTGTGGCAGATGATCGGGCCCAACTTCCCCGCGGTGCAGCCGGACCGCCTGGCCCGGCTGAAGAACCTCCCCATCGCCAAGGCAGTTCTCTTCGGTGCCCTCGACAACCAAGGCGGCTCCGCCGAACAAACCGCCACCCGAGTAGGCGCACCCCCACCCACCATCCTCCCCGGCCAAGGCCACCTAACCCTTATCTCAGCCCCGGTCGAGGTCGCCAAAGCAATCAACGAGTTGGCTGCCCGCAGTTAACCCCCACGCGGCCGACTACGCGCGCTCCTTCGTCGCGTGCTGCGCTGTCCGCTCCCACCACCCCTCTCACGCTCGCGGCGCTCGCTCGTCCTGCTCGCTGCGCTCGCGTTGAGGGCGGATGGTCGCCGAGTGCGGTGGTGTTGGGGGGTGAGGTGGGTGAGCGCCCACGCGGCCGACTACGCGCGCTCCTTCGTCGCGTGCTGCGCTGTCCGCTCCCGCCGCCCCTCTCACGCTCGCGGCGCTCGCTCGACCTGCTCGCGGCGCTCGCGTTGAGGGCGGGTGGTTGTCGGGTGCCGTGGTGCGGGGGATGAGGTGGGTGAGCCCCACGCGGCCGACTACGCCCGATCCGTAGTCGCCCCCACGCGGTCGACTACGCGCGCTCCTTCGTCGCATGCTGCGCTGTCCGCTCCCACCCGCCCTTCACTAGATCTGCTCGCTCCGCTCGCGGCGAGTGTGGGTGGCTAGGGGCCGACGTACATCTGAGTTGGAGAGGACACGAGGTGCTTAGCGTTGGCCCGACGGACGCTTCGTGGTGGTTGGGGAGTGTGTGCGCGACGGATCGAAGAGCGTGTTGGGGCGACGCGCTGATCGGTGACTTTTCGGCGCTAGGCGCCCATTTGTTACCGCATAAGGTCAGTTCGTCGCGGCCGGCACCAGCAGATCGGCTGGCAGTAACTTGCCAGGGGCGGTCGTGACCTCTCGCAGGCTCCTAGGCTTCGCTGATGTGGTCCAAGCGCGTTGCCTGGTTGGTGATTTTGGCTGTGGTGCTGTGCGGCTGCCAGCCCGAAAGCAAGCCGGCCGAGCCAGAGGCGAGTGCGCCCTGCGTGATGTCGAACAGCCACAAGATCGCGCCGTACAACGCAACTGGTGCACCCTACGCCGGCCGTGCGCCGCATCTCGCGACGCTGATCAAGTCCGACTATCGCCCGGAGGCGCTTAATAGTTACGCCCTCAGCGCCGGAACGGGTTCACCGCGGCTGCCGCCCAAATGGGAGCCGCCGCTGAGTGCTGACGGGTCGATCGTGGTTCGTGCCCCGCAGGATGGCGATCACGGTCCGACGTACGCGGCCGCGGTGCAGCTTGTGGTGTGCGAGTACTTGGTGTCGGTCGGTTCTGTTCTGCAGCAGAAGTGCGGCCAGTACGGCGCTCTGAACGAAACCGGCGGTGTTCCCCTGATGCTCTACATCCGGCCGGCTCGCTATCGCTACGAGGTCCGGGAGTCCCGGACGGGCGAACTGCGGGGAGCCTTCGAGCTGAAGAGCGGCAACAGCGAAGGCGAATCCGTCCCCGAAGGTGTGTGCCCTGACGTCACCGGCAAAGTCGACGGCTACTACCCCGACGTACCGGACACCGTCACCGATGCGGCGCTCGCCACAGCCTTGAAACCCTACGTCCTGACGCTCAAACGCTGAGCCGCGCGAACTGTCGGTGGTGGCTGCAATCCTTACCACCAAGGCGAACAGCAACTTGGAGCGTGCGATGACCGATGACGTGAAGACTGCACTCCACGACACCTTGCGGCGCGCACGCGAAGCGAACCTCAGCAAGCTCGAGGGCCTCAGCGAGTACGACCTGCGCAGACCCATGACCCCGACGGGCTCGGTTCCTTGCGCCTTCTCGCTGAGCTGATCCTTGGGCAAGTCGCTTTTGTCGGCTCGGTCGTACGCAAGGAGAGTCGCCTCGAAGTTCTCCAAGCGCCGGCACAGCTCACCCGCACGAGCGACGACGTGGAACGGCGAGGCCGCGCGGTCTCAGGGGCATGACGGCACGCGGCCTCGCCGGATGAGGGGCGCGGCTACTCGTCGTCGAGCCACTCGGCTCCAGTGACATCGCAGTGGTAGCCGCGGTGGCGGCCGAGTGCACACGGGAGCTGCGTCATTGGATTCCGGCCGTCGCAGGGATCGGCGGACCGAAGGTCCGGCCAGGCGCTGTCCCTGCCGGGATCATCGCCCCACTCAGCTTCAGTCCGTGGCCCCGTGTCCGTGTTCATGCTCTGAAGCATCGCCGTCACATGGGCGTAGAGCGATGACTCCTGCGTATCCCTCGGGACGAGGAGACAGGGATACAAAAGATGACGGACACTTGATGGTGTGAGCTTCGGAGACCGCCTGAGGGAGTACCGCGACCACCGCGGTTGGTCGCTCGCGGACCTGCAGCGGTCCACTCACTACAGCCGTAGCTACCTGTCGAACATCGAGAACGGCCGAAAGCCGCCTACGGAAGATCTGGCCAGAGCCTGTGACGCCGCGCTACGGGCCAAGGGCGAGTTGATCGCGGCTGCGCGCCAGGATGTCGCGGCAAAGCTCAACGAGACGCCCTGGCAGACTGCCGAGCTCGTGCAGCGTCTGCAGGCGTCCGACACCACAGCGCACACGATTGATGCCCTGCACTCCACTGTCGAGGAGCTGTGCTGCCAGTACAACCGCCGTGACGCGTTGGAGCTCCGCCAGGAAGCGCACGAATGGCTGGCGCATGTCGACGGGATGCTGAAGCGGCCCGTCGGCCTCAAGGCCCATCAGGATCTGTTGGTCGCGGGCGGATGGCTCGCGCTCCTTGCGGGGTGTGTCGAGTACGACTTGGGGATGGGCACCGCCGCAGAGTCGACCAGGATCGCAGCCATGCAGCTCGGTTCTGAGGCCGGCCACCCCGAGATCGTCGGATGGGGCCATGAGATGACGGCCTGGTTCGCCCTCACCCAGGGGAGGTTCCGTCAGGCTGCCGACGCGTCACGGCGTGGCCAAGAGGTCGCCCAGAACTCCTGTGTGCACGTGCAGCTCATCGCGCAGGAGGCGAAGGCGCGGGCGCGGCTGGGCGAATCCGGCTTGGACCCCCTGCTGGAGAAGGGGCGCGAGTTACTGACACGCCTTCCGTACCCGGATCGGCCGGACAGTCACTTCAAGGTCGACCCCGCCAAGTGGGACTACTACGCGGCCGACGTACACCGCGTCGCACGCGACAACCAGCAGGCCAAGGAGTATGCCGCGGCCGTCATTCACGACAACATCGCCCCGGACGGAACCGAGCTGAGCCCGATGCGGGTTGCCGAGAGCCGCATCATCCTCGGCTTCATCGCGGGACGTGAGGGCGACCTCGAGGGTGCCGTCACCTTGGCCACGCAGGGTCTCAAGGACGGGCGGCAGTCCAAACCACATCTGCGGATGGTTGCGAGCGAGCTGGACCAGGAGCTGCGCCGTGCGTTCCCGGCCGAGGGACTCGTGACAGATCTCGAAGAAGCGCTGCGGTCCGTGTAAGCGGGCCGGGAACGTCCACCACGGTCAGCCACCGGATCGACAGCACCCGCCGACCACCCGCGGTCGCGCGCGAGCGGAGCGAGCAAGTTCAGCGAGCGTTGCGAGCCTCGAGGGGCGGGTGGGGCGGCCTGCGCAGCACGCGACGAAGGAGCGGGCGTAGTCAGGTCGCGAGGGGGATCATCACGCCAGCGACTGGGTGCCGATGACATCCAATAACCGGAGGGCCTGGTCTGAGGGGGAGCCGGGGTCGGCGGTGTAGAGGACTACGCGTTGGTTGCGGTCGGGGACGAGGAGGATCTCGCAGATGACGTCGATGCGGCCGACTTCGGGGTGGAGGATGGTTTGGCAGAGGGTTTGCTGGCGGGCTACCTCGTGCTGGGACCAGATGTCGGCGAACTCGGGGCTGCCGGCGAGGAGGTCGGCGATCAACGCCGTAATGGTGGGGTCGTCGGGGTAGGTGGCGGAGGCGGCGCGGAGGTCGGCGGCGGCTTCGCGGGCGAAGGCGTGGGTGGCTTCGGGGGAGAAGCGAGCAGACTCGCCGTGCAGGAAGCGTTGCCGGAGCAGGTTGCGTTCCTTCACCGGGAGGGCGGAGAAGTCGGCGAGGAGGGCGGTCGCCTGCCGGTTCCAGGCCAGTACGTCGTACTTCGCGTCGAGGACGATGCCGGGGACGTCGAGGCGGGCGATCATCCGGAGGATGCCGTCGCGGACGTCGGAGGGTGGGCCCGGGGGTGGGCCGGGTTGTTCGCCGGCCAGGCGGAAGAGGTGGGCGCGTTCGTCGTCGTTCAGGCGGAGGGCGCGGGCCAGGCCGGTGAGGACCGGGCGGGACGGGCGTGGGGCGCGGGCCTGTTCGAGGCGGGTGTAGTAGTCGGTGGACATGGTGGCGAGGGTGGCGACCTCCTCGCGGCGCAGGCCCGGCGTACGGCGGCGTAGGCCTGCGGGGAGGCCGACATCGGCCGGGGTGAGGCGCTCACGCCGTACCCGGAGGAACTCTGCCAGCTGTCCTCGATCCACCTGACCATGGTCGCAGGCGGTGCGAACGCCAAACAGGGACTGCCGGTCCCAGGGTCGGCTCGCTCTGCCGGCCGCGAAAATCTCGCACCAGTCTGAGAGCCATGACTGAGAACAAGATTGCGCTCGTCACGGGCGCCAACAAGGGCATCGGCAAGGAGATCGCGCGGCAGCTCGGCGAGGCCGGGTACCGGGTGCTGGTCGGCTCGCGGGACCTCGGTCGTGGTCAGCAGGCGGCCGCGGAGCTGGAGGGTGCGGTCGCGATCCAGCTCGAGGTGACCGACCCCGAGTCCGTGCAGGCTGCGGCGGACACGATCGCGCAGGAGTACGGGCGGCTCGACGTACTGGTCAACAACGCGGCGATCATCCCGGTCGGGGATGCCGGGGTGGCGGAGATCGAGGCCGCCGTACTGCGGGATGGGTTCGACACGAATGTGGTCGGCCTGGTCGCGGTGACGCAGGCGATGTTGCCGCTGCTGCGGAAGGCGGAGCAGGCGCGCGTGGTCAACCTGTCGACCTCGCTGGCGTCGTTCACGCTGGTCGGCGACCCGGAGTCGCGGTTCGCGTCCAGGCGCACGCTCGCCTACAACGCGACCAAGGCGGCGGTGAACATGGTCACCGTCATGCTCGCCAACGAACTCCGCGGTACCGGCATCCTGGTCAACGCCGCCGACCCCGGCAACTGCGCAACCGACATGGGCGGCTGGCAGGCCGCGCGCACCCCGGCCCAAGGCGCCGCCGTAGCCGTCCGCCTAGCCACTCTCGGCGCAGACGGCCCCACCGGCCAGGTCCACGACGAGGCCGGTCAACTCCCCTGGTAATTCGCTAACGTCCGAAAACACGCCGACCAGGTACTGCGGACCTTCGGACGTTAGATCAGTACGCCGGACCAGGCGAGGGCCTGCTTCAGGAGCTGGCCACGGCCGCCTTCGAGGTCTGCCAGGAGCGAGGGGGAGAGCGCCTCTTCCGGGGTCAGCCAGGTGAGCTCGAGGGCGTCCTGGCGCGGGTTGCACTCGCCGGTCACCGGTACGACGTACACCAGCGCGACCGCATGCTGACGGGGGTCGTGCAGCGGCGTGAGCCCCGGGAGCGGGAAGTACTCGGCGACCGTGAAGGGCACCGGGCTGACCGGGAGGCGCGGGAACGCGGCCGGGCCGAGGTCCTTCTCGATGTTGCGCTGCAGGGCGTCCCGGATCGTCTCGCCGTGGAACACCCGGCCGGAGACCAGCGTCCGGACGATCTGGTTGGTCTGGGTCGAGCCGCGGAGCAGGACACCGACGTGCTCGATATGACCGGTCGCGTCGACGCGGGCCGGGACGGCCTCGACGTAGAGGATCGGGACCCGGGAACGGGTCTCCTGCAGGGCCAGGTCGGACAGCCAGCCGGGGTTCGGGTCAGGCGTGCGCACAGAAGTCACAGGGACATCTTGACCTAGGGCCGAAATGCCTCTCGGTAGCGGGTTGGACTCAGACCGAAATGGGCCCGGAAGCGGCGGGTGGCGTGGCTGGGGTCGGGCCAGCCGACGAGCGCGCCGATGGTGGCGATCGGGAGCTCGCTCTCGATCAGCAGGCCGGCCGCGCGCTCGGCTCGGATCCGCTGCAGGTAAGCCATTGGGGACACCGAGACGCTCCGGCCGAAGAGGCGGACCAGGTAGCCGGGGGCGAGGTTCACGGCGGCGGCCAGCCGGTCGAGGGTCCAGGCGGAGGCGAGATCGGTCTCGAGCAACCGCATCGCATGCTGGACAGCGGGGTGCGCCGCAGCGCGCTCGGTGGCGCCGGAGAGTAATCCGAAAATGTCTGTGCCCAGATAGGCATTCCGGACGACCAACCCGGCGCACTCCGAGTACCCGTGCCACTGCCCCGGGCGCAGTACCACCACCGAACCGGTAGCCAACGGCCGGGACCCATCCGCAGACACATGTACGCCGGTGCCTGCGACGACGACTGCGATCTCGAAGAAGGCGTGGCTGTGTGGCGCGACGTCTGCCGTCAGCGACAGCAGTTCCTCGGCCACGGGCAGCCGCTCGTCGGGGAAGACTTCACTGCTGAGGATCTTGTGCATCCGAGGTCATTTCTGGTCAAGGAATGGTGCGGGATCGCCTGGTGCCCTGGAGGGCTGAGCGGCGAGGCTGGATACGCCTTGCTGACAACAGCTTCCGAGGAGCCGGCAGATGACCACCACCGAGCCTACGCCCACCACGATCGTCGACGCAGAGACCATTTCCGCCTACCGCCGGAATGGTGTAACGAGGTTACGTAACATCATTACGGCCGAGGAGGCGGCCCGGTTCCGGGACGCGGCCATCGCGGAGAGCGGGATCGCGAGCGACTACGCCGGCGGGTCGACGATCTTCAACCAATACGTCAACGTCTGGCAGCAGAACGACGTACTGCGTGAACTCACCCTCCATCCCAACCTCGCCGCCGCCGCGACCGCGCTAGCCGGCGTACCGCTGCGGATCTGGCACGACCACCTGTTGATCAAACCGCCGCACAATGGCGCGGCAACCGAGTTCCACCAGGACGCGCCGTACTGGCCGCATGCCGGTTCGCGGCACGCGCTCTCAGCCTGGGTGGCGCTGGTCGACGTACCGGTCGAGCGCGGCTGCATGACCTTCATCCCCGGTTCGCACGACCACCAGGGGCTGCGCGCCCAGGACCTGGCCGACCGCGACGACCTGTTCCGGGTCGCCCCGGATCTGCGCTGGGGAGAGCGGCTGACCATCCCGCTGCGCGCCGGCGACTGCACCTTCCACAACGCCTACCTCGCGCACTCCGCGACCCCCAACCTCACCGACGACCCGCGGATCGCGCACGTCACGATCTTCATCGACGCCGACACCGAGTACACCGGCGGCGGCCACGTCGTCACCGACGGTCTCGGCCTGACGCCGGGTCAATCGTTGGAGCACGCCACCTTCCCGCGGGTCTAACATGAGGATTTGTGCCACTCCTCACCGATATCCGGCCGCTCCGGGAGTCCGCCGATTTCCGCCGGTTGTGGATCGGGTCGACGGTGTCGCAGCTCGGTCAGCAGATGACTGCGGTGACCGTGTCGATCCAGGTGTACGCGCTCACGCACTCGACGTTCGCGGTCGGCCTGGTGGGGTTGTGCTCGCTGGTCCCGCTGGTCGTCTTCGGCCTGTACGGCGGCGCGATGGCCGACGCGATCGACCGCCGGATGCTGGCCCTGATCTCGTCGAGCGGGCTCTGGCTGCTCTCGATGATCCTGGTCGTGCAGTCCCAGCTGAAGTGGAACCAGACCTGGGTCCTGTACGCCGTCGTCGCCTGCCAGTCGGCGTGTTTCGCCGTCAACAACCCTGCGCGGGCAGCGATCATCCCGCGACTGATCCGGCCGGAACTCCTTCCGGCCGCGAACACGCTCAGCCAGGCCGCGTTCAACCTGGGCTTCACCGCCGGCCCGCTGCTCGGGGCGGCGGTGATCGCCTGGCACGGCTTCGCAGCGGCGTACCTGGTCGACGTGATCACGTTCACCGCGGCGCTCTACGCACTCTTCCGGCTCCCGTCGGTGCCGCCGACCGGGCTGGTACGGCGGGCTGGGCTGCGGTCGGTCCTTGAGGGGTTCACGTTCTTGCGGGCCGCGCCGGCGCTGCTGGCGACGTTCCTCGCCGACATCTTCGCGATGGTGTTCGCCCAGCCGCGAGCGTTGTTCCCGGCGGTCGCGGGCGCGTTCTTCGCCGGCGGAGTGCGGACGGTCGGCCTGCTGCAGGCGGCTCCGGCGATCGGCGCGCTGATCGGGGTGCTGTTCTCCGGCTGGGTCACCCGGGTCCGGCGGCAGGGAATCGCGATCGTCGTGGCAATCACGGCGTACGCGACAGCTGTGGGGTTGTTCGGCCTGGCCCGCACGATCTGGCTCGGTGTCGCGCTGCTCGCGTTGTCGGGTGCGGCCGACATGGTCAGCTCGGCCTACCGGAACACCGTGCTGCAATCAGCGGCCCCGGACGCGATGCGCGGCCGCCTGCAAGGCGTGTTCATCGTGGTCGTCGCGGGTGGACCAAGGCTCGGAGACTTCGTCGCCGGTACGACGGCCTCGCTCACCACGCCGACCATCGCCCTGCTCGGCGGTGCCGCGGTCTGCATCACCGGCCTGCTCATCCTGCTGGCCCGGAACCGGCCCTTCCGCGTCTACGACTCCGAGGTCCGTGCGCTGAGTTGAACCGCGCTGAGTTAGCCGCCGGTCATCAGCTTGCCGAGGACCTTCGGCCAGGAGGCGACGTCCGGGTCGATCTGCTGCATCTCCTTGCCGCCGACCGTGACGAGCTTGCGGCTGCCCACCGGCTGCTTGAGCCGGACCGCGGTCAGCGAGACGCTGTCGTCCGCCGTACAGGGCGAATCGGTGTCGACGACCACAGTGATCCGGTCGGACTCCTCGATCACGCGCAGGTCCATCGCGCAGTCGAGCGAGGTACCGATCAGCAGGTTGTTGTCGTCGTACTCCGGTGGGTTCTGGATCCAGCGCAGGTACGTCGGGTGCTTCTTGTGCACGAGCTGGTACGACGGGACCGGCTGCTGCTTGTCCTCGAACGACGGACCGGTGCCGTCGCCGATGAACGTTCCGTAGATCATCGAGATGCACGGGTCGTCGGCCGCCTTGCCGTCGACGGCGCCGAACGCGCGGGCCGCCGTATAGCAGGCGTTGGACTCGCGGTTCAGCTCGATGTTGAACCCGATCAGTGCGAGCGCGCCGACCACCAGCAGCCCGGCCAGCATCCGCCGCGACCTGATCTGCTGCGGACCGAGTACTCCGGCGGGCCGGCCGGTCTCGGCGTCGGCCTGTTCGTCCTCGGGGTACTGGCGGAACAGGTTCAGGACGGTCTTGGTCCATTGCGGGTTGATCAGGGTCGGGATCGCGTAGAGCAGGATCAGCCCGACGATGACGGCGATCGCGGGGAGAAGCGCCCAGTAATTTCGCACGGCAGCAAGATACGGGCCCACCGGGCCGCGCCTGAAAATTTGGTGTCCTGAGTCGGAGGTTCGATGGCACCGGAGGCGCCCAGGCACGCACCTCGCGGCGTTGGAGAAGCGTCCACGATGAACCCCGCATCGAGGACCCTTCTCCGCCTTGCGATGCACGCACCTGGACACCTCCGGCACTCACCGAACCCTCGACTCAGGACACTCCCGTGAGTACTGCACGAAATGCGGATACGCTTGCCGCGTGCCCGCAGAGACCTCCCAGACGCTCGACCGGGGACTGACCGTCCTCGAGTTGCTGGCGGACGCACCGGACGGTCTCTCGATCACCGAGCTGGCCGCCGCGCTGCGTGTCAGCCGGACCGTCGTCTACCGCTTGGTGAACACCCTCGAGCTGCACCGCCTGGTGCGCCGCGACAGCGAGGGCCGGGCCCGGTTGGGCCTCGCCGTCCTGCACTACAGCCGCCGTGTCCAGCCCACGCTGCGTGACGCCGCGCTCCCGGTCCTGCGCTCGCTGGCCGAAGACACCGGCGCCACCGCGCACCTGACGGTCGCAGACGGTGACGAAGCCCTGGCCATCGCCGTCATCGAACCCTCCTGGACGGACTTCCACGTCTCCTACCGGATGGGTTCCCGGCACGCCCTCGACCAAGGCGCCGCCGGCAAGGCGATCCTGGCCGGCCGCCGCAAGCCCGACCCCGCCGGCCGCCCCTTCGTCGTCACCTCCGGCGAACTCCAAGCCGGCGCCCAAGGCGTCTCCTCGCCCGTCCTGGGCGTGCCCGGCGTCGAAGCCTCCATCGGCGTAGTAGTCCTCGGCAAACTGGACCGCGACTTCGTCGGCCCCCGCGTAGCCCGCGCCGCCGTAGAAGTAGCCAAACGCCTCGCCTGACCCGCCCGCCCCCTGCTCCGCGTCACCCACCCACTCGGTACGTCGCCCGCTGAGCGCGCCCGACCTCGCTCCGGTTCACCACCCACTCGTGTTGCCGACCCGGTACGTCGCCCGCTGAGCGCGCCCGACCTCGCTCCGGTTCACCACCCACTCGCGTCGCCAACCCGGTACGTCGCCCGCCGAGCGCACTCACCACTCTCGCTCCGCGTCGCCATCCACTCGCCTCGCCCCTCCCGCGTCGGCCCCGTCCCGTCGTGGTGCATTTGAGGGGATCTCCCTTCAAGTTGTCCCTTCTCCGTTGAAATTTCGAGGGGAGAAGGGGCACATTCAGGGGATCTCCGTCCAAATTGCCGGGCAGGGAAAGGAGGGTACGGCGGGAGCCGGTGAGGTGCGTCAGGTGGTGGGGCGGGTGGCGGCGTTGACGAGGGGGAGGACGCGGTGGGGGATTTGTTCGGCCAGGGCGATGACGGTTGAGGCTCGTTGGATGCCTTGGACGATGACTACCTGGTCGATGACGCGTTGGAGGTCGGCGTTGGAGCGGGCGACGATGCGGCACCAGAGGTCTTCGGCGCCGGTGATGGTGTGCACTTCGAGGACCTCGGGGATGCGGGCGAGGGCGGCGGCGACTGTCGTGTGGCCGGAGCCTTGCTCGATCTGGAGGGTGGCGAAGGCGGTCACGGGGTAGCCGATGGCGGTGGTGTCGATGTCGGGGCCCCAGCCGCGGACGACGCCTTCGCGGTGCAGGCGGTCGAGGCGGGCCTGGACGGTGCCGCGGGCGACGCCGAGGCGACGGGACGCCTCCAGTACGCCGACCCGCGGCTCGGCCGCGAACAGTTCGAGGATCTGGGCGTCCAGCGCATCGACCGACATGTCGTCTCCCGCAATGGTCAGACTGACCGACGCGGCCAGCAGTGCTCGCAGCATACTGCGCAACCTGCACAGTGAAACAACAAACTGTTGCGCAACCTGCATGCCTCCACCCAGGATCGGCCTACTGATCCGATCCTGGAGGAGCCCACCGATGACCAGCACCGACCTCACCCCCGCAGAGCTCGACGCCGATCTCGACCTCGACCAGCTCAAGCAGCTCGTCGGCCTGGTGCCGTACGACGAGAGCACCGACCCGTTCCCGGTGACCGCGATGGACGCCGTGGTGTTCGTGGTCGGCAACGCCACCCAGACCGCGAAGTACTACCAGCTCGCCTTCGGGATGGACCTGGTCGCGTACACCGGTCCGGAGCACGGCACCAAGGACCACAAGGCCTTCGTTCTCAAGGCCGGCTCGGGGCGCTTCGTCATCACCGGCGGCGTCACCCCGGACAGCCCGCTCAACGACCACCACCGCAAGCACGGTGACGGTGTCTCCGACATCGCGCTCGAGGTGCCGGACGTGGACAAGTGCATCAAGCACGCCCGCGAGCAGGGCGCGACCGTGCTCGAGGAGCCGAACGACATCAGCGACGAGCACGGCACCATCCGCCGGGCCGCCATCGCGGCGTACGGCGACACGCGGCACACGCTGATCGACCGCAGCAAGTACAACGGTCCCTACCTGCCCGGCTTCGTCGCGGCCGAGACCCAGGTGCAGCGGCCGGAAGGCCACCCGAAGCGGCTGTTCCAGGCCATCGACCATGTCGTCGGCAACGTCGAGCTCGGCCTGATGGACGAGTGGGTGACGTTCTACAACAAGGTGATGGGCTTCGTGAACATGGCGGAGTTCGTCGGCGACGACATCGCCACCGACTACTCGGCGCTGATGAGCAAGGTGGTGGCCAACGGCAACCACCGGGTCAAGTTCCCGCTGAACGAGCCGGCGATCGCGAAGAAGAAGTCGCAGATCGACGAGTTCCTGGAGTTCTACGACGGCGCCGGCGCGCAGCACATCGCCCTGGCCACCAACGACATCCTGCGCACCGTGGACATCATGCGGGCCAACGGCGTCGAGTTCCTGAACACGCCGGACTCCTACTACGAGGACCCGGAGCTGCGGGAGCGGATCGGCCACGTGCGGGCGCCGATCGAGGAGCTGCAGGCGCGCAAGATCCTGGTCGACCGCGACGAGGACGGCTACCTGCTGCAGATCTTCATGAAGCCGCTCGGCGACCGGCCGACGGTGTTCTACGAACTGATCGAGCGGCACGGCTCGCTGGGCTTCGGCAAGGGCAACTTCAAGGCCCTGTTCGAGGCGATCGAGCGCGAGCAGGAGCGCCGCGGCAACCTCTGACGTCCGGTCGCGGCCATCTCTAACGCTTGCCGGTGGCAACAGGTCACGGCGACACGCGACGTGCGGCGTGTCGCCGTCCGATTACCGGAATGACTGTCAAGGCAGGGGTTGTTCGCGTAATGTGCGCTCTTGAGTGCGCGTCGGGGCGTGTGCTCAGGAAGGGTTTCATCATGAGGACTCTGGGCATTCTGCTCAGCACTGCGGGCCTTGCCGGGGTGGGCGCCATCGCGCTCGCCGCCGCACCGGCCCAGGCCGCCGAGACGGCCAACTGCTCGGTCGTGAGCCAGGACGACGCACCGATGCTGCGCGGCAATCAGCCGCCCAGCTGGGGCCGGATCTTCGTCTTCAAGGACAGCTGCGGTCGCTTCTGGGCCGAGGTCCGGATGGACTCACCGTTGCCGGCCAACGCGAAGGCCAACGCCTTCCTGGTCCAGAGCGGCGGCCGGACGTGGAACTGCAACAGTTCCGGCGGCAACGACGAGGTCGTCCGTGGCCAGCGCACCTGCCGGACGCCGAAGGTGCGGGGTGCCAACGGCGCCAGCTTCCGGGCCTACGGCGCGGAGTACCAGAACTTCGGCTCCGGCTATTCGGAGCTCGGCAAGAACTACACCAAGTACATCCGCTGACACCGGCACCAGCGCCAAAAGGCGGTTCGGCAACTAGGCTCGCAGTATGGGTGAGGTAGTCGAAGAACTTCGGCGGCTGTTGCCGCCCGAGGCGCTGGTGACCGATCCGGACCGGATGGAGAGTTACCGGTACGACCGGGCCATGTTCTGCCCGGCCGGGATGCCCGCTGCCGTCGTACTGGCGCGGGAGACCGCACATGTTCAGATCGCGGTGCGGGTCGCTGCCGCGGCCGGGGTACCGATCGTTCCCCAGGGGGCGCGATCCGGGCTGTCGGGCGCCGCGAACGCGCTCGAGGGCTGCATCGTCATCTCGCTGGAGAAGATGGACAAGATCCTCGAGATCGAGCCCGTCGACCGGTACGTCGTCACGCAGCCCGGCGTCTACAACGCCGTACTGTCTCGTGCCGTGGCTGAGCAGGGCCTGTTCTACCCGCCGGATCCGTCCAGCTGGGAGTTCTGCTCGATCGGCGGCAACCTCTCGACGAACTCCGGCGGTCTGTGCTGCGTCAAGTACGGCGTGACCACGGACTACGTGCTCGGTCTCGAGGTCGTGCTGGCCGACGGCCGCATCCTGCGCACCGGCCGGAAGACCGTCAAGGGTGTCGCCGGCTACGACCTGACCAAGCTGATCGTCGGCAGCGAAGGCACGCTCGGCATCATCACCGAGGCGACCCTGGCGCTGCGCCCGGAGGCCGCCCGCCCGCGCACGATGGCGGCCCTGTTCGACTCCGGCGTCGCGGCCGGCGAAGCGATCGTCGAGATCATCCGCAGCGGCGTCTCACTGAGCCTGCTCGAGATCATGGACCGTACGACGATCGCCGCCGTGAACTCCTACAAGCGGATGGACCTGCCGTCCGAGGCGGCCGCGATGCTGATCGCCCAGTCCGATGCCGGTGGCGAGGCGGGCGCGGCCGATGTCGCCGCGGTGGCCAAGCTGTGCCGCGACAACGGTGCGATCGAGTGCATCGAGGCGGACGACCCGGCCGAGGGCGAGCTGCTGCTGGAGGCCCGGCGGGCCGCGCTGGTCGCGCTGGACCAACTCGGTACGACGATGATCGACGACGTCTGCGTCCCGCGGTCCCGGCTGGCCGACTTCATCGGTGCCGTGGAGGCGCTGGCCACCGAGCTCGACATCACTGTCGGTGTCCTCGGGCATGCTGGTGACGGCAACATGCACCCGACGGTGGTCTTCGACCCGACCGACCCCGGTCAGGCCGAGCGGGCCCAGCTTGCGTTCGACCGAATCATGGAGGTGGGCCTTGAGCTCGGTGGCACGATCACCGGTGAGCACGGGGTCGGCGTCCTGAAACGGGCCTGGCTGGCCGAGGAGATCGGCCCGGTCGCGATCGACGTGCACCGCGCGATCAAGACCGCGCTGGACCCGGGAAATCTGCTCAATCCCGGCAAAGTCGTGGCGGGCTGACCGCTGTGACCCAACCGCAACGGAACTGCCGGGGCCATTCGATGTCCATGGCCGTCCAATGTGACGTCGGCCGAGCACTATGGAAGGTAGTTGTCTGAATCTCCGGGGGAACCATCGATGAGGCAGGGTAGGAGGCGCCCTATGCGTATGCAGCGCCTACTGGCCCCTGCCGTCGCGGCCGTGGCGGCACTGAGCGTGCTCGCCGGCTGCGGGAACGGCAGTGGCCTGCGCGTCGAAGGCGCCGAGCCGGCCGATTCCGGTTCCGCCACCGCGCCGACCCCGACCGTCTCTCCGACGGCGACTCCCGGGTTCCGGTCCGGACCCGCGACGACGGTCTCCCTGGCTCAGGTCAGGACAAACTTGCTGGTCGACAAGGGCCTCGATCCGAACGCGCGGGCGATTCTCACGAATTGCACGGTGATTTCGCGTTGCCTCAGCCAGGGTCCGACCGTTGATGTTATGCACAACGGTGTTCCTCAGCAGGTCGTCTACATCCATGCCCTGGAAAAGTTCGTGTTCGGCGTGTTCCTGATCGCGCTCGAACCGGCCGGCCCGCGGCGGATCTGGAGCCTGAAGGTGGACCAGCCGACGATCAACGCTAGTCCCCAGGGTGACCTGGTGGTCGAATCCGAGAAGTTCGAGCCCGACGACAAGCCCTGCTGCCCCTCCGGGCGCAAGGTGGAGGTCTACCGTTGGGACGGTCGGCAGATGACCAGGGTGAGCTCGACGGACCAAAAGGGAGACTGAAGTTCGGTGGTACCGGAAGAACCGGCAGCGCGCATTCTCATGGTCGAGGACGACGCGGTGATCCGTGAGGCGACACAGTTGACCCTCGAGCGGCACGGCTACGACGTCACCACGGCCGAGGACGGCCTGGAGGCGATCGAGCGATTCGAGAAGATCCATCCCGACGTGGTGATGCTGGACATCATGCTGCCCGGGCTGGACGGGATCTCGGTGTGCCGCCGGATCCGGGAGACGAGCACGGTCCCGATCGTGATGGTGTCCGCGCGCGGTGACGCGCTGGACGTCGTCCTCGGGCTCGAGGCGGGTGCCGACGACTACGTCACCAAGCCGTTCGACACCCAGGTCCTGGTGGCCAGACTGCGGGCCGTGCTGCGGCGTGCGGTCTCCGACCCGGAGCGCCCGGCTCCGGCGGCCGGCTCCGGCGTGGAGTCGTTCGGCGACCTGGAGCTGGATCGCGAGGCGCTGGAGGTGCGGCGCAGTGGTGCGACCGTGCAGCTGACGCCGACCGAGCTGAAGCTGCTGATCGAGTTCGCGAACAACCCGGGTGTGGTGCTCAGCCGGTCCACGCTGCTGCAGCGGGTCTGGGACTACGAATGGGGTGGCGACGGCCGCCTCGTCGACGTCCACCTGCAGCGTCTGAGGACCAAGATCGGTGCCGACCGCATCGAAACGGTCCGCGGATTCGGATACAAGCTCAGGGCGTGACATGGGCCTGAGGGGAAAACTCGGGCTCATCTTCCTGCTGGTCTCGGCGCTCGCCATTCTGGTCCTGTGTGTTGCGGTCTACACGCAGGCCCAGTCGGCGCGCCTGGACCGGACGCGGAGTTTCGCCGACGAGCGGGTGCAGCTCGCGGCGCAGAGCTACGACCAGACCACGATCCCGGTGTTCGGGTCGAAGCTGGACGATCCGGACCTGCCGCCGCAGTTGCGGGCGGCGGTGCTGGAGGGCAAGCGGGCCACCTTCAAGACCGGTTCGCCGAACGCGAAGATGTGGGCCGCGGTCACCGTCAAGGACGGCAAGATCCTCTCGATCGTGCAGGACTACGAGACCACCGACGAGTCGATGCGGGCGCTGCAGCGCGCCCTCATCCTCGGCGGTCTGGGCACTGTCGGTCTGGTTGCGCTGGTCAGCGTGATCCTGGCCGGCGGCTTGTCCAAGCGGATCGTCGCCGTCGCCGGGACCGCGCGGCGGATCGCCGCTGGTGATCTGGACGCGTCGGCGAAGGAGGCGGTCGGCAAGGGCAAGGACGAGGTGGCGTCGCTGGCCGCAGCGCTGGACACGATGGCCAGCTCACTACGCGGTCAGCTGGAGGCGGAGCGCCGCTTCACCGCAGACGTCGCCCACGATCTCCGTACGCCGGTCACCGGGCTGACCACCGCCGCCGAGCTGCTCCCACCCGGGCGGCCGAGTGAGCTGGTCCGCGACCGTGCCAAGGTGCTGCGCCGCCTGGTCGAGGATCTGCTGGAGATCGCTCGCTTCGACTCTGGTGTCGAGCAGGCTGATCTGGAGCTCGTCGGGCTCGGGGCCTTCGTCGGCTCCGCGGTCGGGCGGTTGCGGATGCAGCAGTCACTGGCGCCGGACAGCGTGGTGGTCGAGTTGAATGGCAAGGACGAGACCGTCTCGACCGACTCCCGCCGGATCGAGCGCATCCTGGCCAACCTGATCGTCAACGGCCTGCGGCACGGCCGCCCGCCGATCGAGGTCACGGTCACCGGTCGCGTCGTCGAGGTCGTTGACCACGGCAACGGTTACCCCGAGGAGTTGATTGCCGAAGGCCCCCGCCGGTTCCGGTCCGGGATGGCCGAGCGCGGCGTCGGCCACGGTCTCGGCCTTACCATCGCCGCCGGCCACGCCAAGGTCCTCGGTGCCGAACTCACCTTCGGTACCGCGGCCACCGGCGGCGCGCTGGCCCGGCTCACCCTTCCGGCGCTCGAGTCAGACTCCTAGCTCAGCAAGGGTTTCGGCTGAGACGGAACTGCAACACAACCTCTGGCCGGGTCAGGGCGTCTCCTCTTGTGACGGGTTCACGACGAGCCCGCGCAACGAGGGGAAAACAAACATCATGCGTAACCGTTCGCAGTTCGTCCGTCGTACCGCCGCCACCGTCGCGGGCCTCGCTCTCGCCGCCACCGGCTTCGGTGTCGCCGGCGCCCTGCAGGCCAACGCCGCCACGACCAAGCCGGTCGCGGCGACCCAGCCGGCCGTGGCCAAGACGGTCACCATCAAGGCGGACAAGGCCACCGCGAAGGCGTGGGCCAAGGTTTCGTTCAGCGGCAAGACCACCGGGATCGCCAAGAACACGGTCGTCCAGGTCCAGCGCTTCGAGAACAACAAGTGGGTCAACTTCCCGGCCACCACCAAGGTCACCGCGAAGAGCACCTACTCGGTCTGGGTCCAGAGCGGCCGCACCGGCGTCAACAAGTTCCGCGTCGTCTCCGCGAACACCGCCAGCGCCCCGGTCTCCGTCACCATCACCAAGTGATCTGACACCCGCACCACCGCAGCGGCGCCCGGCTCCCCTCGGGGGAGCGCCGGGCGCCGCTTGGGTGTCAGCGGGTGCCGTAGACGTTGAGTTCGGCGGCGGAGCCGAAGACGGCTCCGTTGAGGGAGCTGGTGCCGACGAACTTCACGTAGCGGGCGGCGACGGTGGGGAAGTCGACCCGCTGGACTGCGGTGGAGTTGGGGAACTGGCCGGTGGCGACCGGGGAACCCCAGGTTTGGCCATCGGAGCTGACGTAGGTCTCGTAGCCCTTGAACATTCCGTTGGTCCCCGACTGGCGGGGCAGGTAGCTGAGACCGTTCACCTGGTACGTCGATCCGAGGTCGAGCGTCAGGTGATGCGGGAACCCGGCCGGCGTACTCACCTCGGACCACGCGGAATGCCAGAGGGTGCTGGGATTCCCGTCCAGCGCGGCCGTTGCCGCACCACCGGTGGCGACGTCCTCGCTGTCCACATCGGCGACCTTGATCCTGGACTGCGGCACGATCCCCGGCGGCAACACGCTGGCCTCGGCAGTTGCCACCGACTGACCACCCGTTGCCGTCAGCCCGTACTTTCCTTCGGCAGTGCCGGCCGGCGGAGTGACATCCCAGGTTGTCTTCACGGTCGCCCCAGCGGCAACGGAGGTGTACGTCGCCGGTGAGGTAGCGGTGATGGACCATCCCGCCGGGCCGGTCAGGCCGAGCGTGATGTCGGCCGCGGCAACGACATCGTTGTTGGTGAACGACGTCGTGATCGTGTTCGCCTCACCCGAGACCAGGCCGCTCGTCCCGGTGATCGCGACCGACGTGCAGTCGGCCGGCTCGGAGCTCGCGCCGAGATCGGTGACCGCGAAGTTGTCGATGATGAAGTCGGTCTGGTCTCCACCGTCGGTCAGCTTGCGCAGCCCGACCCAGTTGTCGCCGCCGCAGCCGGCCACGAACTCCTGGTCGAACGTCGCCTTCGTCCGCTGTTCACCAATCGGCGTCGACTTGATCTCCACCGATTCCGGTCGATCCACTCCCTGCACCCAGGCGTACTGCCCGGCCCGGCCGCTCTCGTAGTCGAACCTGACCTGGTACTTGTGCCCCGGCTGGAAGTTCACTGTCGTCGGCGTGGTCCGGTAGACGAGTCCCTCGTTCTCCTCATGGGATTTGAGCGACCATTCACCATCCAGTACGTCGTCAACCAGCTTCCCGTTCCACCCGGCTTGCGTGTAGGGCGCGTGCTTGCGCGCGAGCACGGTGCGCGGATCGGTCACGCCACCGGCGTCACCCTTCACGAACGGTCCCCAACCCTGGTCGACGTCCTCGAAGCCTTCCGTGCCGACCTTCGTCGTACCGACCACCCGGACGTCGTCGATCCGCACCTTGGCCGCTCCGGCCGCGGCACCGATACTCAACGAGGCAGTCGAGCCCTTCGCGGTGAACACCACGCGATTCCGCTGGTAATACGCGCCCTGCTTGTCGTCTGAGGCCACCTGGTTCTTGGCCGTCGACCGCACCACAGTGTTCCGTACGCCGTCCACCGAGATCGTGGTCGGGCGGGACTTCCCCGGTTCGACCTCAACCCAGGCCGAGGCGCTGTAGGTCTTGCCGCGGGTCAACCCGGTGATCCGCTGCTGCAGCGAGGAAGAGCGGGTGCCGAGCGAGGCAACGTGTTGCCCGTTGGCCAGCGTGTCGATCGTCGCGCCACCCGTGGAGTTCCACGCCTTCAGGTTCCCGGCGTTGAATCCGGGGTCCTGCAGATGCGTCCCGGCACCCCACTCCGCCGGCTTGGGGTGAGGCGCGGCGATCGGGTAGAGCACGTACGGCTGGCCCGCGACTGCGTTCAGGGTGACGGCGCCCCGGCGTACCGGGACTGTGCGGACCTGGACGCGACCGGTGTCGGTCAGCTTGTAGACGCCGAACTTCGGGGCCCAGGACAGCGCGGCCGGGATCTGCCAGGTCGTGCTGCCGCCGGCCGGGTTGTAGTGGTAGAGCTTCTTGTTCCCGTCCCACGGCAGCAGGTACTTGTCGCCGTCGAGCACCTTCGCGCTCCCGACGGACAGGGTCCGCTTGCCGTCGACGACCGCACCGCGGACGCCGCCGGTGAAGCTGATCTCGCCGTTGTTCCAGTCGGTGATCTGCTGCTGCTGAAGGAACTTGGCCGGCAGGTTCTTCTGCCAGATGTTGGCGTAGAACTTGTTCCAGTCGACCTCGCCGGTCCAGCCCTCGAACTCGACCAGGCTCGCCTGGCCCAGGATCGGATCGTTGTTCCAGACGTCCTTCTCGTGGTTGCGGACGAACCGGATGATCTGCGAGTTCAGGCCCTTGTTGGTCGGGCCGCCGTAGTCGAGGTCGTTGGCCCAGTGCGACCAGAGCGAGGTGCGCTCGTGCCGGTCGGCCCACTCGGTGGCGATCTGCCAGCCCTGCGTTCCGAGCTGCCGGGTCAGGCCGTCGGCCAGCCAGCCGGACTGGTAGTAGACGTCGATGTAGAGCTCTTGGAGGTTCTTGTCGGTCTCGTCGCGCAGTTGCTGGAACCGCTTGACGATGTTGCCCGAGGCAAGGTCAGGGCGCTGCTTGATGTAGTAGCTCTGGTTCAGCCAGTTCCAGCCCTTGGCGCTCTTGTCGACCAGGTCCTCGCTGAAGGCGTTCGCCTCCGGGTAGGACTCGGTCGCGTTCACGTGCACCCCGAAGCCGGCGTTCCAGCTCTTGCCCTGCTTGAGCAGCGTGTTCAGGTCGGTGAGCCCGCCCGCGCGGATGTTGTAGTTGCCGCCGTAGTCCGGGTGCGCGGAGTCGTGCCCCTCGGAGCCGTACCCCTTGAGGATCGCCATCTGCCCGAGCCCGTCGGTCGCCAGCGAGATCCGCTTGACGTCGTCCAGCGTGCGCAGGAACGGGTGTGTCGCCTGGCTGGCGAAGTTGAACGGGATGTGCGTGATGACCCGGTCCTTGACCTGGTCGCCGCCCTGCGGCTCGGTCATGATCGAGCGGAACGCGATCGCGCCGTCCTGCCAGTCGACCGTCTCGTCCTGGTTCGCGTCCGGCGTCACCACAACCTTTGCCCAGGGCAACGGCTCCGTGTACGGCGAGGTGTCCGCGCGGTAGGTCCATTGCCCACTCCAGACGCCGACCCGGGTACTGCCGTCGGTCCCCTTCCGGGCGCGGTGCCAGAACCGGGCGCCGTCGTCGACGGACTGTCCGGCCGGCTTGTCGTAGGTCGAGTTCGACTCGATCCCCGCCGCCAGCCCGCTGGTGTTCACGAACGCGTATGTCGCTCCGACCGCCGCGGCATCGGCCGGCGTCGTCGCGGTGACCGGCGTGATCTTGTCCGCGGTCCGCGTCGAGTCCGGGTCCAGCGTGGTGAAGGCGGTCGTCGCCCCGGCGTCCGTACTGGCGACCGACACCAGGTCGTGGTCCGGGATGTCGATCGTGTGGACCCGGCTCGTCTCGGTGTCCCGAACAGCATCGACCCGGAACGTCGTGACCCGACCGGCCAGGCTCAGACTCGCGTCGAGTTCCACGCCCGGCAGCGCATCGAAGGCCAGCTTGTACGACGCCTTGCCGCCACTGATCGTGGGCGGATCGGCCAGGTGTGCCGTCCGCGCAACCCCGTCGATTGTGACGGTTGACAACGCCTCGGCCCGCCCGGCGAGGGCCTGTCCGGACGCGTTCTCGACGTATTTGATCACCCGCGGGAACTCGGCTCCCACGGTGACCGTCAACTCCCGCGACCGCAGCGTCAGGTCGCCCGCAGCCTGCGCGCCCGCCGGCACCGACAGGACCCCGGCGACGAGCGCTGACACCAGCACTCCACACCCCACTGAACGTTTCATGCGCAAGAAGTTCGCACGTAAGCGCTAATGAGTCAAGAGAAACGAACAGTTATGAACATTCTGGACCGCAAAGGTCTCGGAAAGAAAATTGCTGTTGTCCACCTGCGCAACGGTTGAAAGCTTCCCGGGACGGTGCTTAGCTGTCGCGATATGTAGCCGACCGGCTACGAATTCGCGAGCGAAAGGGTCACCCATCATGAGCCCCACCGCATTCGATCTGGACATCGACGTCGTACCCGCCACCGACCCGTCCCTGATCCGGCCCGCCCGGCCGGAGGACGCGCGTGAGGTGGACGAGAAGAGCGGCCTGACCCCCGGCACCCGGAACACCTACGCGGTCGGTATCGCCGCGTGCGTCCCCTGCTGCTGACGCTCGACTGACGACGTGCCGCCGATGGACCGGTTCCGGCCCGGCGGGTTCGCGGTGCTGCGGCTGGCAGGTGCACCAGCTGCCGCCGCAGCACCGACGCGTACCGCCCCCGACCCGGAGACCGCCACCGTTGCGCAGCTCCGCGACTACCTCGCCGACCTGTACGCCGACGAGCCGCTTCGCGAGGCGATCGAGCTGTCCAGCCCGTCGTTGACCACTGCCGTCCGCAAGCTGCTCGCAGCGGAGACGCCTGACCGGGGCAAGCTGGAGCGGGCGGTCCTCGCCTCGACGCGATACCTGTTGCGGATGACCGGTCGGCCGACCCCGTTCGGGCTGCTGGCCGGTGTTGCGCCAGTGCGGTTCGGCGAGTCGGCGAAAGTCCGGATCGGCACGGACCACACCCGCGTCGTACACCCCGACTCCGGCTGGCTGTTCGAGGAACGCCGTACCGAACTGCCCGAGCGGGTGGTGGCGAACAACCTCGCCGAGGTCCGCGGCGATCGCGTCGTCCTCCAGTACCTGCGCAAGCTCGGCGACGAACGGCCCGGTCGCCAACTGTCCATCGCGAACTCGCCGGCCGTCCGCCTGATCCGCACCGCGGCTCGCCGCCCGATCGAGTACGGCGTACTCCGCGGCCAGCTCCTGGAGGCGCATCCAGAGGCGACGCCCGAGCACGCCGATCAGATCCTCCGCCAACTCCTGGACCGCGAGATCCTGCTCCCTGAGCACGGGCCGAAGGCAGCCACCGGAACGGTGCAGGTCGACCTGCGGATGGATGTGGACCTGCAGCTGCCTCAGGAGGTCGCCGACGAGGCGGCCCGGGCGGCCGAGGTGTTGTGGCGGTTGTCGCCGCCCGGGGATGGGCTGCCCGACCTCGCGACGTACCACCTGGAGTTTCTTGATCGCTATGGAACCGACCGCGTCGTACCGGTCCTCGAACTGCTCGACCCGCATGTCGGCCTCGGCCCGCCGGCCGACTACCGCATCCCCTTCGGTGAGCGATCCGGGCGGGGTGCGCCCGCCACGACCCATCCGGAACTGCGCGACCAGATCCTGGCGGCCACGCTCGGCGACAACCAGCGTGAACTGGTCCTCGACGAGGCCCTGATCGACCGGCTCGCCGGTACGACGGACGACAGGCCACCGGACTCCCTCGACCTGTGCGCCCAGCTGTTCGCCGACTCGGCCGAGGCGGTGGACCGGGGCGACTTCTTGCTGTCGGCAACGAGTGGGTCGATCGCGGCGGGCGCGATGCTCGGCCGGTTCGCAACCATGCTCGGACTCGAGGACGAGCTGACCGAGCTCCTCGGCGGGTCCGCGGATCCGCTGCCGGTGCAGTTGCGGTTCCAGCCGTTCGAACCACGCTTCGGCAATGTGCTGCGCGAGCCCCAACTGCTGCCGCACCTGCTCTCGGTCGGGACCTTCGCCGATCCCGACGACCCCGGGGTGATCGACGTCCGCGATGTTGCCGTCGGCACCACCGGTGAGCGGCTCTACCTGCTGTCGACGAAACTCGGCCGCGAGCTGTCGGTGATCCGGCCGAACATGATCAACGTCGTCACGGCGGCTCCCAACGCGGCCCGCTTCCTGGCCGCGATCGGCCTGGCCGGGCGTCGGTTCTGGACGCCGTGGCAGTGGGGCCGGCTGGCTGTTCTCCCGCGGTTGCCGCGCGTTCGGTTCGGCCGCACGATCCTGGCGCCGGCCTTGTGGCGCACGGATCCCGCGCTGGCTGAGAGTGCTGAGTGGGACGCCGACCTCGACCGTTGGCGGGATCGATGGCGGCTGCCGAATGTCGTCCGGGTCACCGTCCTGGACCATCATCTGGACCTCGATCTGCGCGTCCCGTTGCACCGAAGATTGTTCCGCGACCAGCTCCGCAAGGAGCCGTCGACGGTGGTCAGTGAGATCCCTGCCGAGTACGGCGCTGGGCTCGGGGTGACCGGTGGTCACGCCAACGAACTCGTGGTCCCGGTGGTCTCGACCGCCGTACCGGAAGCCGTTGCGCCGAACCCGTCCTGGGCGACTGCCGCCGCGCCGCGGATCAGGCATCTGCCGGGTGGGGAGTGGCTCTACGCCAAGGTCTACCTGATGTCCGACTTGCACGACGCCTTTCTGGCCGGGCCGGTCAGCGGGCTAGTCGAACGGATGAACGTCGACCGCTGGTTCTTCCTGCGGTACGCCGATCCTGACGCGCACCTGCGCCTGCGCTTCCATCATGGCGATCCCGCCGTCTTGCATGACTGGGCGCGTGAGGCAGCCGACGCCGGTCTGATCCGCACGATGGTCCTGGACGAGTACGAGCCCGAGACCGTCCGGTACGGCGGTCCCGACGTGCTGGAGGCGGCTGAGAACCTGTTCTGCGCCGACAGCCAAGCGGTCGTCGACCAGCTGCAGCAGCGAGCCCGCGGGCAACTCCAGGTGCCGATCGAGTCGTTGACTGCCCTGAATCACCTGGACCTGTTGAGTGGTCTTGGTGATCTCGAACAGTGGTTCGTGGACACCTATCCGATCGACCTGTCCAATGTCCTGCCGACGACCGAGCGAACTGCGTTTCTCCAACTGTACAAGGACTTTCAGCCTCTCGATTGCTGGCAGCAGCGAGCCTCGGCGGCCGCCGCGTACGGCGAGGCTGTCGACCAGAACAGGCAAGCGGTGATGAGCGTCCTGCATCTGCACGCCAACCGTCTGCTCGGAATGGACCGGTCCGCCGAGAGCCGTGCGTACGGGCTGCTCCGGGTGGCGCTGCGGCGCCGGCTCGACCGAAGGAGGCACGGCCGATGACCAACGATGCGGCCGCGATCGTCGCCGTACTGGCCGATCGCCTGCGCGATCCGGAGGCGGTGATCGCGGCCACGACAGCCAACGGCAAGGTGGTCGACGTCGCTGACCTGAGCCTTCCGCCGTGGGATCCGTCCACGCTGACCCGGGGTCCTGGTGCGCTGGCAGTGCTGTTCTCCGAGCTCGGCGAGCGCGAGGTCGCCCATGACTACCTGCAGCGGACAATGGCCGCCACCCGGGGGAGTTCAGTCGAGGGCCCGGTCGAGGGGCTCGGCGCGCTGGCGACCGCGACCCGCCTGGCGGCTCATGAGCCGGGGGACTACGCGGGCATGCTGGAGCGCCTCGACGGCCGGATGATCGAGCACGCGCGGTGGCTCGTCAGTGTTCAGGCCGCGACGCGACGGGCCGGCGTACCGACGTGTTCGGGTGTCGTCGATGTGGTGAGCGGCCTGAGCGGTGTCGGTCGGTATCTGCTGGCCCGCGAGCAGTACGACGTACTCCGCGAAGTGCTGACCGGCCTGGTCTCGTTGCGGGAGCCGATCGTTGTCGACGGCATCGAGGTACCGGGCTGGTGGTTCGACGGGACCACGAAGACGGTCGTCGGACCGGAGTTCGCCCAAGGTCAAGTGAACTTCGGCCTCGCGCATGGAACGCCGGGTCCGCTGGCGCTGCTGTCGCTGGCCTGGACGGCGGGCATTCGCGTCGACGGACAAGCAGAAGCCGTTGCGGCGATGGCGGATTGGCTGCTGGAGTGGCGAGAGAAAGATGCCTGGGGCCACTATTGGACCGCCTATGTGCCGCTGTCGTACTACGCCGATCGCGACGCGGCCGCTGCTCCACAACCCGCCCGCGCATCCTGGTGCTATGGCGCACCAGCGATCGCGCGTGCTCTCGAGTTCGCGGCGACTGCTTTCAACCGGCCGGACTGGTCGGACGCGGGACTGGATGCGTTCCGCTCCTTGCTGAGCCGGCCGCGCGCCCAGTGGGGGATCACTGACGACGCCCTCTGCCACGGCTGGGCCGGAATGCTCTACCTGTGCACGCTGTTCGACCGCGCGCACCCCGGAGAAGCCTTCGGTCAGGTCGCCGACGAGATCGCGGCTGATCTCGTCGACCGGTTCGATCCGGCGGCGCCGTTCGGCTATCGCTACCACCAGCCGATCGCGAACCTGACCCTCGATCTGCCAGGCCTGATGGAGGGCGCAGCCGGTATCGCACTGGCCCTCGCTGCCTACACCACCCCGCCGCGGACCGGCTGGGACTCGGCCCTCCTGCTCAGCTGACACACGAAGCACCACCGGCGCCATTCGCACGGTGGGTTCAGTCGTGAGGGCACGGTGGGTTCAGTCGCGCTGCCCAGTACGACGTGCCTCGCCGAACCCGCGTCATCGCGACGGGGTGACTACCTGCAGTCGTTCGTGTCGGCGGTGCCCGGGACAGCCGCCGTACGGGTGGTGTTAGAGGGCGGGGGTGATGCGGCCGGTGACCTCGCCCAGGTGGAGGGGGCCGGCGTGTGCGGTGATGGTGACCTCGTCGCCGTCCTCGAGGAAGGTGCGCTGTTCACCCTTCACGGTGATCGGCTCGCGACCGCCCCAGCACAGTTCCAGGAACGAACCGCGCTGGTCCTTGGCCTCTCCTGAAACGGTTCCGGAGGCGAACAGGTCGCCGGTACGGACTGCCGCGCCGTTCACCGAGAGGTGGGCGAGCATCTGCGCGGGCGACCAGTACATCTCCCGGTACGGCGGCCGGCTGACCAGCTCGCCGTTCCAGTAGACCTCGAAGGTGATGTCGAGGTTGGTCAACCGCTCGCCGGCCAGGTAGGGCAGGACGGCCGGCTCTTGGGTGCCCAGGGCAACTTCCGCGGGCTCGAGGGCGTCCAGGGACACCACCCAGGGGGAGATCGAGGTGGCGAACGACTTGCCGAGGAACGGCCCGAGCGGCACGTACTCCCAGGCCTGGATGTCGCGGGCCGACCAGTCGTTCAGCAGCACGACGCCGTACACGTGCTCCTTGAAGTCGTCGACGGAGATCCGGCTGCCGAGCGCGGACGGCGTACCGACGACGTACCCGAGCTCGACCTCGATGTCGAGGCGCAACGACGGTCCGTACGTCGGTGCTGCCGCGTCCGGGGCCTTGCGCTGACCGGACGGCCGGACGATATCGGTGCCACTGGCAACGACTGTGCCGGCGCGGCCGTGGTAGCCGACGGGAAGGTGCTTCCAGTTGGGCAGGAGCGGTTCGGCATCGGGACGGAAGAGTCGACCGACGTTGGTCGCGTGGTGTTCGGAGGCGTAGAAGTCGACGTAGTCGGCGACGTCGAAGGGCAGCAGCATCGTGACCGCGGACTGCGGGATCAGGTGTGATTCGACGGCACCGGTCTGGACGAGCTCCAGCAACTGCGCGCGCAGGGAGGTCCAGGCCGGTCGGCCGAGGGCGAGGAACGCGTTCAGCGTCGGCTGGGCGAAGGTGTCCGAGAGGCCGAGCGGGGTGAGGTCGATGACGTCGTCACCGAGCGCCGTGCCGATCCGCGGCTCCTCGTCGCCGTGCCGGAAGACGCCGAGGGGCAGCGTGTCAGGTCCGAACGTGGTCACAGGTCCCCCAGCAGGTTCAGGTGGTTCAGGTCGGTGCGCGGTTCGTCGATGCTGCAAGAGCCGAAGGAGGTGAACCAGCGGCGAGTGGTCGCGGCGCGGTCCTCGGTCAGCTCGCGGGCTCGTTCGGCGAGCTCGAGGTCGTTGTCCCAGCTCAGGATTTGCACGAGCTCGTCGTGGGAGGCGCCGTCGAGGGAGGCGCGGGTGGCGAGCAGGACGTTCAGGAAGCCGTGGTGCTCGAAGCCGGTCGCCGGGTCGGTGTGCCGGACGGCGTTGTGCAGGCCGGCCGTGCACTTGAACGGGACCTCGACGTCGAGGCAGCGCGTGATGAACCTCGCGACCTCGTCCGCCGACGGGAACAGGTGAGCGTCCAGACCGCCGGTCCGCAGCTTGGCGGCGTACCCGGCCTCGGCGATCGGGCCGAGTGCCTGCTCCCAAGCGCCGTCCAGCCCGGTCTCGACGTACACGGCCTGGTCGTCGAGGCAGTCCTCGGCGGCCCGTACGACGCGCAGCGCGTTCCGGGTGAGGTCGCCTTCGTCGCGCAGCCGCACCTCGACGCCGGTCAGTTCGAGGCCGGGGGAGCGCTCGGCCCAGCGGACGGCCGGCTCGATCCCGCCGGCGCCGCCGGTGATCACGACCGAGATGCGCAGCGGCTCGTCGCCGGCCGCCGCGGCGATCTTCGGCAGGTCCTCGTCGGTACAGATGAAGGTGCCCACGAGATCGGCGTACGGCGCGGCGCGGTGCGCGCGGTGGGCAGTGACGGCCTCGGTCAGCGGCAGGTTGCCCGGAGGAAACATCGCCGCGTCGTCGACCAGGTGCCGGTACAGGGCAGGGACGGTTGACATGGCCCCGAGCCTAACGGATGCTTTCGGTAAGCGGACGCATGCGTTCGATTATCGTACTCGGGAGTCTGAAGAATGACGTTCTACCGGCAGATCGGGCAGATCCCGCCCAAGCGGCACACGCAGTTCCGGAACGCCGACGGCGGGTTGTACTACGAGGAGCTGATGGGCGAGGAGGGGTTCTCGTCGGACTCGTCGCTGCTCTACCACGCCGGGGTCCCGTCGGCGATCGTCGACTCCCAGATCTGGGAGCTGCCCGACCTCGCCACCGTCCCGAACCACCCGCTCACGCCGCGGCACCTGAAACTCCATGACCTGTTCACCGACACGTCGGCGACCAACGTGGTGGAGCATCGGCGGTTGGTGCTGGGCAACGGCGACGTACGGATTTCGTACGTCGTGGCCGAGCAGCCCTCGCCGTACTACCGGAACGCCATCGGCGACGAGTGTGTGTACATCGAGAAGGGCTCGGCCACGGTCGAGACGGTTTTCGGCGTACTGAGCGCTGTCGAAGGCGACTACGTGATCATTCCGCGGGCGACCACGCACCGCTGGCTGCCCGGTCCGGACGGCGTCTTCGCGTACTGCATCGAGGCGAACTCACACATCGCGCCGCCCAAGCGGTACCTGTCGCGGTACGGGCAGTTCCTGGAGCACTCGCCGTACTGTGAGCGGGACCTGCACGGGCCGACCGAGGCGTTCACGGTCGAGGGGACGGATGTCGAGGTGCTGGTGAAGCACCGCGGGAACGGTCCGAGCGGGATCGTCGGCAGCCGGATGACGTACGCGACGCATCCCTTCGACGTGGTCGGCTGGGACGGCTGCCTGTACCCGTACACGTTCAACGTGAGCGACTACGAGCCGATCACCGGCCGGATCCACCAGCCGCCACCCGTGCACCAGGTGTTCGAAGGCTACAACTTCGTCATCTGCAACTTCGTCCCGCGCAAGGTCGACTACCACCCGCTGTCCGTGCCGGTGCCGTACTACCACTCGAACGTCGACTCCGACGAGGTGATGTTCTACTGCGGCGGCGACTACGAGGCCCGCAAGGGATCCGGCATCGGCCTCGGGTCGATCTCCCTGCACCCCGGCGGCTACGCCCACGGCCCGCAACCCTCCTCGATCGAGGCGTCGCTGGGCGCGGAGCGCTTCGAAGAACTGGCCGTGATGGTCGACACCTTCCGCCCGCTCGAACTCGGCGAAGGCGGCCTGAACGTCGACGACGGCGTCTACGCCTGGACCTGGGCAGGCCGCCGCCTTCAGCCCTGATGTCGGCGGTGGGCCGGTGGGATGGGATTCTTACCGGATGAGCGAGGAGGCGGGGTTCGTCGTCGGGGTCGATCGGCAGGCGGTGATGCGGCGGCGTGAGGTGGTCAGCACGGTGCTGCGCCGGGGAGCGTGGGCGACGCTGGTGATCGGTGCCATCGGCATCCTTGGAGCGCTCTACGTGCTGATCACGATGCGCTACTCGGGACTGTGGCCGTTCGCCGTACTCCTGATCGTGGCCATGCTGCCGCTCGTCGTCAGCACCGTCCTCGCCCTCCGCCTCGACTCCGAGCGGCAACGCTGGTACGCCGCCTTCCCGCTCCAGGACGTCGCGATGCGGATGACCGAGCGCGGTCTCGAACTAGCCTGCGACGGCGCCGGCTACCCGGTGATGCTCCCCTGGGGAACCGTCACCGGCTTCCGCCAGAAGAAGCTCTTCGGCCAGTACATGCTCGAGCTCGTCATTGCCCCCGGCGTCGGCGCCACCACCGCCGGAGTCCGCGGCCTCGACCAACCCGCCGTACGGGCCGTCGTCAAGCCCAGCCCACTCCTGCACCCCATCGGCATGTTCCTGGTCAAGGCCCTCGACCAACCGGTCCACGTCATCGACCAGGCCCTCCAGCACTACTCCAAGGGCTCAGCCGCCGTACAGCACTAGCAGGGCAGGGAGTGGAACGTGTAGCCCTGGCGCTGGAGTTTGGTGAGGGCTCGGTCGAGGGCGGCGACGGTCTCGGCGCGGTTGCCGCCGCCGTCGTGCATGAGGACGATGGCGCCGGGGCGGGCGCCGATCAGGATGGCGTGCTCGATGGCGGCCGCGCCGGGCTTCTTCCAGTCGTTGGTGTCGACGTCCCAGAGGACCTGGCGCTGGTGGTTGGCCTTGGCGGTCGCCTCGACGGCCGCGTTCGTGTCGCGGAACGGCGGGCGGAAGCACTTGGACTTCACGCCGGAGAAGATCTCCTGGCGCATCTTGGCGGCCGGGAGCTTGGTCAGCATCGGGTGGTCCCAGGTGTGGTTGCCGATGTGGTGCCCGGCGGCGCGCTCGACGTCGAGCAGCTCCGGCCGCTTGGCCGCTTCGGAGCCGAGCACGAAGAACGTCGCGTGCGCGTTGTGCTTGCGCAGGATCTGCAGCACCTTCGGCGTCCAGACGGCGTGCGGGCCGTCGTCGAAGCTGAGGTAGAGGACCTTGCCATGCTTGGTCAGGTTCCAGTCGTCGACGGCTGGCTTGGCCTTCGGGCCTTGATGCTTGGGCCCCGGCCCGGACGGCTTCCGCGGGATCGGACTGCCGCTCAGCGGCCCGTGCGCCACCGTCTGGACGGCAGGCGACGACGTCTTGACGGGGGAGTCGGACGGCTGGGCGGCCTGAGCGAGAACGGCACCGCAGAGCAAGGCGGCGACCAACGGCAGGAGCTTGCCGGGCGGCCCGGTCACGGAGCCTCCCGCCCTGGCCCGGAGCGCATGGGGAGCGGAGCGACTGGAACGACGAGGGAAGGGCGGGAGTAGCCCCGTGACTCGCCGCGCCGGAGGCGCGGAATGTGCACGGTCATGAGTTGCATCCTCTAACAGCCAGGGGGCCAATTCCGAATCGGGTCGCACGTAAGGTGTCGATTGCCATACCCAACGACGCGTGAGGCGGCTGATGAACGACAACGGGCGGACGACGATGAGCAGGCGGACGGCGATCGGTGGTGCGGCGGCGCTCGCCGCGGCCGGTTTCACAGCAGCACCCGCGTACGCCGGGCGCGGTGGCGGCGGCCATGACAAGACCGTGCGGCTGAGCGTGCTCGGCACCACGGACCTGCACGGCAACGTCTTCAACTGGGACTACTTCAAGAACGCCGAGTACGACGATGCCGCGCACAACGACATCGGCCTGGCGAAGATCTCCACGCTCGTCACCGCCTTCCGCGAGCGCGTGGCCACCGACCGGCACGCACCGCGGCCGCTGCTGGTCGACGCCGGCGACACCATCCAGGGCACCCCGCTCGCGTACTACTTCGCGAAGATCGAGCCCATCACCGGCGGGCACATCCACCCGATGGCCGCCGCGATGAACAAGATCGGGTACGACGCCGCCGCGCTCGGCAACCACGAGTTCAACTACGGCCTCGACATCCTGCGCCGGTTCCAGCGCCAGCTGCGGTTCCCGCTGCTCGGTGCGAACGCGCAGGACTGGTCGACGGGCCTGCCGGTCTTCCCGCCGTACGTGCTGAAGCGCGTGCACGTGCCGGGCCGGGCGCCGATCACGGTCGGCATCCTCGGCCTGACCAACCCCGGCATCGCGATCTGGGACAAGGCCAACGTCGAGAACAAGATCAAGTTCGGCGGGATCGTCGAGCTGGCCAAGCTCTGGGTGCCGCGGGTCCGCAAGGCCGGCGCCGACATCGTGATCGTCTCCGCGCACTCCGGCATGGACCTCTCCTCCTCGTACGGCGACGCCCTGCCGGTCCCGGAGAACGCCTCGGTGCTGATGGCCGAGACGGTGCCCGGCATCGACGCCGTACTGGTCGGGCACGCGCACCAGGAGATCCCGGAGCGGCTGGTGACGAACAAGGTCACCGGTGAGCAGGTCGTGCTGACCGAGCCGCTCAAGTGGGGCATGCGGCTGTCCGTGATCGACCTCGACCTGCAGCAGGTCCGCGGATGCTGGAAGGTCGTCAGCCGGCACAGCCAGGTGCTGAACGCGAACACCGTCGCTGCCGACCCGAAGGTCGTCGACGTCCTGCAGGCCGACCACGACAAGGTCGTCGGCTACGTGAACTCCAAGATCGGCACCAGCAAGGCGGCGATGTCCGCGGCGACCGCTCCCTGGGAGGACACCGCCGCGCTCGACTTCATCAACTTCGTCCAGGCCGACGCGGTCTCCAAGGCCCTCGTCGGTACGCCGCAAGCCGCGCTGCCGGTCCTCGCGATCGCCGCGCCGTTCAACCGGGCAGCCGCGATCCCGGCCGGTGACGTCTCGGTGCGCGACGTGGCCGGGCTCTACATCTTCGACAACACCCTGCTCGCGGTGACGATGACGGGCGTCCAGATCAAGGCCTACCTGGAGTTCTCCGCGCAGTATTACAAGCAGGTCAGCGGCCCCGGCCCGTTCGCGTCGGCCGACGTCACCAACGCACCGACGCCGACCGCGCCGACCGGGACGCCGGACTACAACTACGACGTGATGGGCGGCCTGACCAAGCCGCTCACCTACAAGATCGACATCGCCAAGGCGGCCGGCTCCCGGATCCTCGATCTCGCGTACGACGGTGCTCCGGTGACCGACGACCAGCAGTTCGTGGTCGCGGTGAACAACTACCGCCAGTCCGGCGGCGGCAACTTCCCGCACGTCTCCAAGGCACCCGTCGTCTACAACCGCCAGGTCGAGATCCGGCAGCTGATGATCGACTACGTCACCGCCACCGGCGAGGTCGACCCCGCCTCCTTCCACACCGTCGACTGGGCCCTCGTCTCGAACGGTGCCCCCATCGTCATCAACCCTTAAAGGTAAGAACGCGTCATACCCGGACATCAACCGGGTATGACGCACTTACTGGCGAGGGAGGCCGCCCGCGTGACCGAGTCCCCTCCAGATCCCCGGTTGGCCCGCTTCGAAGAACTCTTCACCTGTCACCACGACGACGTACTGCGGTACTTCGTGCGGCGGCTCGACATCCGCGCCGACGCCGCCGACCTGGTGGCGGAGACGCTCCTGATCTCCTGGCGCCGCCTGGACGAGGTGCCGGACGCACAGATCCTGCCCTGGCTGTACGGCGTCGCTCGCCGCGTGCTGAGTAATCACCGCCGCGGCGAGACCCGCCGGCACGGCCTGGCCGACCGCCTCCGCGACGATCTACGAACCGCCGTACCGGATCCGCAACCGGCCGCCGTCGAGGCCGCCGAGGCCTTCAAGCAGCTGTCGGACACCGATCGCGAAGTCCTCTCCCTGGTCGCCTGGGAAGGCCTGGACTCCGGTCAGCTCGCCGCTGCCCTCGGCTGTTCACGCAGTGCGGCCATGGTCCGCCTGCACCGCGCTCGCCGCCGCCTCGAGCGCCTCCTGGACAACACCCCGGCTGGAGCAAAGTCATGACCGATTCCCTGGACCTCCTCCGCTCTCTCGACCCGGTCGCCACCAACGACCCCGCCGCGCAGGTGACTGCCGAGACCCGAGGCGACCTGCTCCGCACCATCACCGCCACCCCGGTGCCCGTCAAAGTCCCGGTACGACGACGTCTGGTGCCGGTGCTCGTCGCCGCAGCCGCGGTCGCCGCGATCACGGTGCTCGTGGTTCGCGTGCCGGGCGGCAACGACCGCCCGGAGGCGCTGTCCTTCACGGCTCAAGGTGACGTGATCAAGATCCGGGTCGTCGATCCCGGGGCGGACGCCGAGCGCCTCACCAAGGAGCTCAAGGCGCAGGGTTTCGACATCGGACTCAAGCTGGTCCCGGTGTCGCCGTCCAAGGTCGGCCAGACGATCGCGCGAGGCTTCTCCGGCGACGCCACCGCGGCGCGCATCACCACCACGGCCTACCCGGTGGGGTGCGCTGAACGGAACCTCCGGCCCTGCGTCCCGGAGTTCACGATCGCGCGCGATTTCCAGGGCCAGGCGCAGCTGTACCTCGGCCGGGCGGCCGAACCCGGTGAGGAATACGGAGCCGCCGCGGACATCAGCGCGCCGGGTGAGGCGCTCGCGGGGACCAGGATCTTCAACCAGCCGGTCGCCAAGGTGGCGAAGGCGATCGAGCAGCGCGGTTTCTCGGTGACGTACCGGGTGACCGTCAACAGCACGGGAGTGTTTCGCGAGCAGGTCCCGGACACCTGGTTCGTGTACTCGGCCAACGCCTCGTCCGACCACCACGTCTTCGTCGACGTCGGGCCGGACCGGCAACGCTGAGGTCAGCGGTAGGCGAGTTCGTTGGCGTTGCGCTTGCCGACGAGGAACCAGAGCAGGCTGCCGATGAACGGCGCCACGATGATGAAGATGATCCAGACCAGCTTCATACCGCCCGATGCCGGGGAGAACAGCGCGCTGAAGAAGGCGCCGATCACCAGCAGGACGTAGGCGGCCAGGACGGCCATGCCGGCGGCGCCAAAGATCCACATGCCGTTGTCGGTGGACGAGGTCGTGTGTGCGATGAGGGTGAGCATGCCTCCAGCATCTCGGGAACGGGTGCTGGAGGCATCGGTCGACCGGCTCAATCGGCCGTAGTACGAAGGTGTTAGACGCCCGCCTGTTCGTCGGTGGCGCTACGGTTTGGGGTATGCGGCTGGCTTGGTGGGACGGCAAACTCCGGATCCTGGTGTTCGACGTCCTGTTCGCCGTGCTCGTCGCGTGCGGGCTGGTGCTGGAGATCGCCAAGAACGAGCAGTACCGGTGGTACACCGTCGCGCTGGTCGCGGTTCCGTTCGCGGCGATGCTGGTACGGCGGCGGTTCCCGCTGGTGTTCATGGCGGTCACGCCGATCGCGCAGTGGTGGCCGAGCGTGCAGGTGACGATCGCGGCGTACACCGTTGCCAGCCGCAAGGGTCTGCACTGGCAGACCGCGGTCTCGTTCGTCTACGGCAGCGCGGTGATCGTGTTCTGGCCGGGCAAGCGGGGGGAATCCGGGGTCGGTTCGGATATCGGCTACATCGTGTTCTTCGTGCTGGTGCCGACGCTTCTCGGGTTGTGGGTCTATCAGCGCCGCGCGCTCCTGATCGCGTTGCGCGAGCGGGCCGAGCAGGCTGAGCGGGAGCGGGACCTTCGCTCCGAGCGCGTGGTCGTCGCCGAACGCCGGCGGATCGCCCGCGAGATGCATGATGTCGTCGCACACCGGGTCAGCGCGATCGCCTTGCAGTCCGGCGCGCTGACGATGACCGCGCCGGACAAGCAGACCGAAGAGGTCGCCGAAGTCATCCGCAAGACCAGTACGGCGGCGCTCACGGAGCTGCGCGAGATTCTCCAAGTACTGCGCGACGAGCTGCCCGGTGAGCCGGGACACGTCGCCCCCGCGCTGGACGCCGTACCGGTGCTCGTCGCTGATGCGGTAACGACCGGGCTGAAGGTGAATCTCGAGCTGCCGGACCCGGTTCCCGAGGTCTCGCCGGCGGCCGGGCGGGCGGCGTACCGGGTGGTGCAGGAGGCGTTGACGAACGCGACCAAGCACGCGCCGGGTGTCGTGGTGACCGTGAAGATCAAGGCTGACAAGAAGAATCTGGCCGTCGAGGTGAGCAACCCGCGCGCCGTCGTACCGTCGGAGGTGCCCGGATCCGGGTACGGGCTGTTGGGGATGCAGGAGCGGGTCACGTTGGCGGGTGGCACACTGCAGACCGGGTGGGATGACGGTGTGTTCCAGGTGAAGGCAAACCTCCCGGTGAAGGCGGCGGAATGATCAAGGTGCTCCTGCTCGACGACGAAGGGCTGGTCCGCAACGGGATCCGGCTGATCCTGCAGGCCGGCGGTACCGCGGAAGTGGTTGCCGAGGACACCAATGGCGCGAACGTCGTCGAGCTGATCGAGAAGCACCACCCGGACGTCGTACTCACCGATATCCAGATGCCGCAGGTGAACGGGATCGAGGTGACTCGGCGAGTGAACGCGTTGCCGGATCCGCCGCCGGTCGTCGTACTGACCACGTTCGATCTGGACGAGTACGTGTACGAGGCGCTGCAGGCCGGGGCGACCGGGTTCCTGCTCAAGGACATCGCGCCGCGGGCCTTGGTCGAGGCGGTCGAGCAGGCGGTCCGTGGCGACTCGATGCTCTCGCCGAAGATCACCAAGCGGCTGATCAGCTCCTACACCGCGCACCCTGCGCCGGGTCCGGCCGGCACCGGCGACGACGACCCGCTGCAGGAGCTCACCCCGCGCGAGCGCGAGGTGGCGATCGAGGTCGCCGAGGGGCTCAGCAACGCGGAGATCGCCGGCAAGCTCCAGCTCAGCGAGTCGACCGTGAAGGTGCACATCACCCACATCATGGCGAAGCTCGGCCTGTCCAACCGGACGAAGCTGGCCCTGCTGGTGCACGACATCGGCCTCGCCTAAGACCGTGGGATGACGGTAGGTCCCGCCCGCAGCACGATGTTCGGCGGGCCGGCAGCGCCTAGTTTTTTCAGCATGCTGAAACGATCCGTCGCAGCCGCGGTTGCGCTGACCACACTCACGTTCACCCTGCCGGCGCAGGCCGCACCCCCGCCGGCCGCCGGTGCCATCGGGATCGGTGACCGCGTCTGGCCCGAGCTCGGCAACGGAGGGTACGACGTCCTTGACCAGCGGCTCGACCTTCGCTTCGGCAAGGGACTGACGGCGTACACGGCGACCACGACCCTGGCCGCGCGCGCCACGCAGAACCTGAGCGCGTTCGACCTCGACCTGCTGGGGCCCAAGGTGACCGCGGTCAAGGTCAACGGCGTACCGGCGGCCTGGAAGACCACCCCACAGGGCGAACTGGTCATCACTCCGGTCAAGCCGGTTCGTCGGCACCTGCGGTTCACCGTGCGGGTCGACGTCCGCAACAACTTGCCCGAGGCATCGGAGAGTGACCCGTTCCCGGCCGGCCTGCAGCGGTACCACGGCTGGGTGCAGACGACCAGCCAGCCGTCCGGCGCGCGCCGGATCCTTGCCGTCAGCGACCATCCGGCGCAGAAGGCGCCGGCCACCTTCTCCGTCACCGCGCCGTCCACGGTGAACTCGATCGCCAACGGCAAGCTGGTGAGTGTCCGCGCGTCCGGCGCCTCGACCACCCGCGTGTTCCGCGAGTCGCGCAAGATCGCGCCGGAGCTGATGCAGTTCGGGCTCGGCCCGTTCACCGTCCTGCACGCGACCGGGCCGCACGGGCTGCCGCTGCGGTACGCCGTACCGGCCGCGCAGGTGAAGGACATCGAACCGCAGCTGGCCTCGTTCGACCGGTCGATCCGGTTTCTGGAGAAGCGGCTCGGCCGGTTCCCCGGGGCGGAGGCCGGCTCGTACGTCTCCGCGCTCGGCGGCGAACTGGAGACGCAGGGTCTGACGCTGATGGCGGCCGACGTGATGACCAAGGAGGGGTTCGAGAACAACGGCACCGAGGCCGTCGTCCTGCACGAGGTCGCGCACGAGTGGTTCGGTAACTCGGTCTCGCCGAAGGACTGGTCCGACCTGTGGCTGAACGAGGGACAGGCCGTCTACTACGAGCGCGTCTTCGCCGCGGGCACATGGGGGCACGACTTCGCCGAGAGCCTGCGGGAGACCTACGAGAGCCAGGGCAACAACCTGCTCGTGAACGGCCCGATCGCCAAACCGGACCCGAAGACCTGGACCGGCCACGAGGCGGACGTCCGCCCGTACAGCTCGGGTGCCTATCAGGGCGGCGCCCTCGCGCTGTTCGCCCTGCACGAGACGGTCGGAGCGCGGACCTTCGAGGCGATCGAGCGCGCGTGGGTCCGCAAGTACGCCAACGCGTCGGCCGGGACCGAGGACTTCATCGCGCTCGCCTCACGGGTCGCCGGCCGCGACCTCGGCCCGCTGCTGCGGTCGTGGCTCTACGGCACGACGCTCCCCGCGATGCCGGGGCACCCGGACTGGAAGGTGGGTCCGAAGTCTTGACGGCTCGAAAGGCTAAGTGATTTAGTCACTTTGTGACTTACTCAGCGTCCGAAGCGCCCCCCAGCCTGTCCGACCGGTTGACCGAGTCGATCCTCGGCATCATCCGGGACGGCGGGCTGGGCCCCGGTGACGCCATCCCGTCGGCGCGTGAGTTGGCCAAACGGTTCGAGATCACCACGCCGACCATCCGGGAGGCGCTGCGGAAGCTGGAGGCGACCGGCGCGGTCGAGTTCCGGCACGGATCCGGGACGTACGTCGGCCCGACCATCAACAACGTGGTCCTGGCCAATCCGCACCGGCCGCCGATCACCAAGGAGTCGGTGCTGCAGTTGATCAGCGCCCGCCTGGTGATCGAGCCGGCCATCGCCGCTCAGTCCGCCGCCGCGCGTCAGCCGGAGAACCTGGAGCGGCTCGAGGCCGCGGTCACCAACGCACTCGTCCCGCCGGGCGGACCGTCGTTCGCGCTGAACTTCCACATCGAGCTCGCCGGCGCGTCGGGCAACCCACTGCTGCAGGAGGTGCTGGCCTCGCTGCTCAAGGTGCGCCTGCGCGAGCAGCAGCAGATCCGCGCGCTGTACGACAACCGCACGCGCGATCACGAGGAGCACCAGGCGATCGTCGACGCCGTACGGGCGCAGGACGCCGAGCGTGCCGAGCGCCTCACCCGCGAACATCTGGACAACATCCGGGCTGCCGTGGAGTCCGCTGACGCCTGGGGGCAGCCGTGAAACTCGCCGAAATGACCACCGACGAGGCCGCTGCGGCCGTTCGCCGGTCGCCGCTCGTCATCATCCCCGTCGGTGCGCAGGAGCAGCACGGCGGCGGGATGGCGATGTCCACCGACACCGTGCGCGCGGTCGGCGTCGCCGAGCGGGTCGCCGAGCGACTGGCCGGCCGCGCCGTCATCGCCCCCGTCGTCCCGTACGGCGTCTCGCCGCATCACCTCGCCTTCGCCGGCACCATGTCGTTGTCGCCGGCAACCTTCATGCAGGTGATCCGGGATCTGATCACCAGCCTGAATCTCCATGGCTGGAAGCAGTTCCTCGTGGTCACCGGGCACGGCGGGAACAACGCCGCGCTGTCGGTGCTCTCGCAGGAGTACCTGCGTGCGGACCTCACGTTCGTCTGGACACCCGTCACCGAAGTGGTGTCCGACCTGATCACCGATGTCAGCGAGGTGCACGGCCACGCTGGGGAGGCCGAGACCGCGCAGATGCTGTACCTGGCGCCGGACCTGGTTCAGGCCGACCGCCTGGAGCCGGGCGCCACCACGCTCGACGAGCTCTCCGTCCCGGCCCGGCTGGCCCGTCGCGGTCGGGGGCCGCGGATCTCGGTCGGGTTCGACGAGTACCACAAGCGTGGCGTTCTGGGTGATCCCCGGACCGCCACTGCCGAGGCCGGCCGTCTCCTCGTCGAGACCGCCGCCGACCGGATAGCCGCCTTCGCCACCGACCTACTCTCCGCCTAACCCCCACCCCTCACCCCCGCACCCCCGCACCCCCGCACCCCCGCCCTGTCCGCATTTGGTGGGTTCACCCACCAAATGGGAGGTTCCCACCCCGTATTCAGGGTGGGGAACCCCCAAGCTGGTGGGTTCACCCATCAAATGGGGCGAGGCGGTGGGTTCACCCCATCGAATGGGGTGAGGGGGAGTCCTGCCTGAGGAGGCACCTCGATGAGATTCGCACGCCCGAAAACCCTAGCTGCGATCGTGGCGGCGGCCGGCCTGGTGACTGCCGCCACCACGTTGCCGACAGCAACTGCATCCACCGTGTCCCGTACGGCGGGCTGTGGCAAGGCCGCGGCCACCGGTGACTACACCGTCGCGAGTGGCGGTCTGACGCGCACGTACCGGTTGCATGTGCCGGACAACTACAAGCCGTCCAAGACCTATCCGCTCATCCTCGTCTTCCACGGCCGGGGCAAGACCGGCGCCCAGACCGAGGCGTTCTCCGATCTGTCGAAGCTCGACGCGGTCGTTGCCTACCCCAACGGTGTGATCGGGGACGAGGAAAAGCAGGCGTGGCAGGGCGCGCCGTACGCGGCCAAGGGCGTCGACGACGTGAAGTTCACCGCCGACCTGCTCGACCAACTCGAGGCCAACTACTGCGTGGACACCCGCGCGGTCTACGCGACCGGCAAGTCCAACGGTGCCGGGTTCACGGGCATCCTCGCCTGCACGATGGCTGACCGGTTCGCGGCGATCGCGCCGGACTCCGGGGCGTTCTACATCGAGGGCGGTCGCTGCGCGCCGAGCCGGCCGATCCCCGTCCTCGACATCCACGGCACGGGTGACACGACGATCCCGTACGGCGGCGACGGTCAGCGCGACCTTCCCGACGTACAGACGTGGGTCCGGGACTGGTCGGTGCGCAACCACTGTGACCAGGACCCACGCGAAACCCAGGTCGGTGACGACGTCCTCAAGTTCACCTACAAGGGCTGCGATGCTGATGTCGTCCACGTCGCCGTAACGGATGGTGGGCACACCTGGCCGGGTTCGGACGCGTCCTCTGGTCCGGGCTACGTCACCCAGACCTTCGAAGCGCACGAGCTGATCGGGAAGTTCTTCAAGGAGCACAGGCGATGAGTACCGCAACCGATACGAAGGAGCTGCCACGTCTCGTCCGGGCGATGGCGGTCATCGAGCGGGCCGGTAACGCGTTGCCGCATCCGTTCTGGCTGTTCTGGATCCTGTCCGCGATCCTCGCCGTGGTGAGCGCGATCCTGGCCGCGCTGGACGTCTCGGTCATCTCGCCGAAGGACGGCAAGGAGGTCGCCGTACAGAACCTGTTGTCCGGTGACGGCCTGCAGATGGCTGTGTCCACGGCGATCTCGAACTTCGCCGAGTTCCCGCCGATGGCCACGATCGTGGTCGTCATCATGGGGGTCGCGCTCGCCGAGCGGACCGGATTCCTGCAGTCGCTGATGAAGGTCAGCGTCTCCCGGGTGCCGACCTCGATGGTGGTCTTCGCGGTCGCGTTCGCCGGGACGATGGCCCACGTCGCGTCAGCGGCGGCGTACATCATCCTCGTTCCCCTTGGTGGGTTGGCTTTTCGGGCAGTCGGCCGGTCGCCGATCCTCGGCATCGTGGTCGCCTACACCGCGATCGCCTCCGGGTACGACGCCAGTCCGATCCCGACACCGAATGATGCGATCTTCGCCGGCATCACCGAGGCCGCGGCCAAGACCATAGATCCGAATGCCTCCATCTCACCGCTGTCGAACTGGTTCTTCAACATCGCCTCGTCGGTGCTGCTGGCGCTCGTGATCACGCTCGTCACCCGGTTGGTGCTGAGCAAGCGGGACGACCTGGAGGCCGACCCGGATGCCCCCGGTGACGATCCGGACGCGCTGACGCTGTCCGCCGTGGAGCGGACCGGCTTGCGGCGGGCCGCGATCGTCTTCGGGATCGCGGCGGTCGCGATCATCGCCGTACTGGTTCCGCACAACTCACCGTTGCGGGGCGAGAACGGCAGCATCGTCGAGTCGCCGTTCCTGGACGGGATCGCGATGGTGGTCGCGGTGCTGTTCGGGCTGGTCGGCATCACCTACGGCGTGACGGTCAAGGCGATCGAGAAGGCCGCCGACGTACCGAAGCTGATGGGCGAGGGGATCAAGCAGATGGCACCGGTCCTGGTGCTGTTCTTCGCGATCGCGCAGTTCCTGGCCTACTTCAGCTGGAGCAAGATCGGCGACCTGCTGTCGGCCGAATCGGCCCGCTGGCTGGGCGATCTCGGCGCGCCGACGATCGTGATCTTCCTCGGCATCCTGGTGCTGCTGACGCTGATCAACATCCTGGTCACCAGCGGTTCGGCGATGTGGTCGCTGACCGCGCCGATCCTGGTCCCGATGATGCTGCTGCTGAACGTGCCGGCCGAGACCACCCAGGCGCTCTTCCGGATCGCCGACTCGGGCTCGACCGCGATCACGCCGATGAGCCCGTACTTCGTGATGGCACTCGGTTTCCTGCAGCGGTACCGCAAGGACGCCGGCGTGGGCACGCTCGCGTCGTACACGGTGCCGTTGGCGATCGCGATGACGATCGCCTGGACCGCGTTGTTCCTGCTCTGGTGGGCGCTGGGGATCCCGCTCGGACCAGGAGCTCCGGTCAGGTGAGGTTGACCCCGGCAGCACGCAGGTCGCTCAGGGCCTGCTCTGTGCTGCCGGGGGCCACACCGGCGGTCAGGCCCGTGAGGACCGTCGTACCGAAGCCCTCGACACGGGCGTCCAGGGCGGTTGCCCGGACGCAGTAGTCAGTGGCGATCCCGCAGACGTCGACCTCGGTGATGCCGTGCTCGCGCAGCCACTCGGCAAGGCCGCGCCCGCCCTCGTGGGACTTGCCCTCGAAGCCCGAGTACGCCGCTTCGTACTCACCCTTGTCGAAGATCGCGTCGAACGGCTGCGGATCCAGGTTCGGGTGGAAGCTGACCCCGTCGGTCCCGGCGACGCAGTGCCGCGGCCAGGAGTGGACGAAATCGGGCTCGTCGGAGAAGTGGTCACCCGGGTCGATGTGATGATCCCGGGTGGCCACGACGTGCGAGTACTCGCGCTCGTCGGGCTCGGCCTCGTGCCACTTGTGCACCAGCTCACCGATCCGGAACGCCACGTCGGCGCCGCCGGCCACGGCCAGGCTTCCGCCCTCGCAGAAGTCGTTCTGCACGTCCACCACGATCAGTGCCCGAGTCATGTCCCCACGGTACAGCCGGTCACTGCTGCAGCAGCGCACCTCCGGTGACCCTGATGATCTCGCCCTGAATCGCCGGCGTCCGCGGTGAGGTCAGAAACAGGATCGTGTCGGCCACCTCGGTCGTGTGCGGCAGCCGCCGCGCGCTGAAGCTCTTGGCGATCTCGTCGGTCGCCTCCTGCGGAATCACCCGATGCTTGCCGTCCTCGAGCGTGATTCCCGGCATCACCACATTGACCAGTACGCCGTCCGCGCCCAGGTCATAACTCAGCGCGGTCACGAGTCCGTGCAGCCCCGCCTTGGCGGCGCCGTACGGCCAGGAACCCGGCAGCGGACGCGCGGTGACATCGGTCGACACCAGCACCAGTCGCCCGGCCTCCGACCGCCGCAACGAAGGCGCGACCTGCTGGACGAACCGGAAGTTGCCTTCGAGGTTGGCCCGCAACACCTCGGTCCACCAGTCCTCGGGCGCGTCCTCGATCTTCTCCGGCCGCCCGTGGAACCCCAGGTTGCCCCAGTTCACCGCGTTCCCCACCGCGACATCCAGCCCACCCCACCGCTCGACGACCGCCGCCACCGCGGCCTCGATCGACCCGGCGTCGTTCAGATCCATCGGTACGGCGAATCCCTGCCCACCCGCCGCCTCGACCTCCCCAACGACCTCCTCCGCCGCCTCCTTCCGCGACCCATAGGTGATCGCCACCCGGGCCCCCTCCCGCCCGTACCCGATCGCCGCGGCCCGCCCGATCCCGGACGACCCACCCGTCACCAACACCGCGGCACCGTTCAGTCCCAGCTCCATGAACCCACTCCATGAGATAGTTAGTCGGCTAATATCAAGAACTTAGCCGACTAACTATCGGTTCGCAAGTGGGCTCCTTGCAGGTTGCTGCAATTCGGTGTCGCGCGGCCCCCTCGATCGGGTACGGTCCCCGCCGGGGGATTCATTCGACAGCGATCTTTTGGTGGGGGACTTGTGAACATCGACTTCGGGCTCGACCCGACGTTCTCGTGGTACGTCGTGCTGCTGTGTCTCAGCGGCGCGATCATGGTGGGTATGGCGCTCGCGAACGTCGGCGGGCAGTCGAACGGGGCGAGGACCTTCAGCGGCGTCGTGGGCGCGGCGTTCCTCGGCTACGGCGTCTACCTGGCGTTCATCTTCCAGGGCGGCAGCTACATGATGTTCTTCCAGGCGTTCATCCTGCCGGTGCTGCTGGTGGTGAACTTCGTCCGAGGCGCCATGGCCCGCCGTTCGGAGGCCCCGCAGGTGAACCAGGACCAGCACTGATCCTGCTTCGGCGGGCCGGCCATCGGCGGGTGCCGTGGAAGAACGGTCAGGGCGTCACGTACGAAGTGGTCCAGTCGGGTTCGCCTGACTTCGCCTGGCGGCTGAGCTTCGCCGAGGTCGACCGTCCGGGAGCGTTCTCGACGTTCCCGGAGGTCGACCGGATCATCACGTTGGTCGCCGGTGAGCAGCTGGCGTTGACGATGCCGGGTGGCGTCGTTCAGGTGCTTCGGCCGTTCGAGCCGTTCGCGTTCCCCGGTGAGGCCGAGGTCTGGGCCGACACGTCAGTTGCCACGGTCAACTTCAACGTGATGACGCACCGGGGGCGCGCTGCGGCCGAGGTGACCTGCCTGCAGCTCGCCGGGGAGCGGGCCGCGGTTCGGGCTGCCGACTTCTTGGTGGTGCTCGAGGGTGCTGTCGAGCTGGATGGAGTGGGCCTCGGCCCGCTCGACGTCGTTCAGGATCCGCCGGGTAGGGCGAGCTTGACGGGTGTGGGAGTGGTGGCGCTCGTCGGCATCGCCGACGCCTGATCGAACGGCGAGCCCGCCATCGCGGGCAAAGATCGGGAGTCTCCCGGGCAGGGTTCGGCCGGAGACCGGGTGCCGGCGTCCGAAGCTCAATACGTTGGCGGACATGGTTGAACTCGTCACCGAAGGACCGTCGTACGACGCCGCTGTCGCGATCTGGAACGGCGCCGTGACCCAACGCCCGGCGCTCGTCGCGTTGTGCACGTCGACCGCTGACGTCCAGGAGGCGATCGCGGAGGCACGCGAACGTCGCCTACCGCTGTCGGTTCGCGGCGGGGGCCACGACTGGGCCGGTCGCGCGCTGCGCGCCGGCGGTCTGGTCATCGATCTGACTCGGATGCGGCAGGTCTCGATCGACGGGGAGATCGCGACCGTCGGTGGGGGTGCGACCGCTGCGGATGCCGCCGAGGCTGCCGATCGTGAAGGGCTTGCCGTCGCGACTGGCACGGTGGGCACGGTTGGATTGCTGGGACTGACGCTGGGTGGCGGCTATGGGCCTTTGAGTGGCCGGTTCGGGCTGGCAGCTGACAACTTGCTCGGTGCTGAGGTCGTGCTTGCCGACGGCAACGTCGTACAGGCTGATGGTGAGCTTCTGTGGGCGCTGCGTGGCGGTGGCGGCAACTTCGGCGTGGTCACCTCCGCTTCGGTTGCAGTCCACCCGCTGAGGGAGGTGCTTGCCGGCTCTTTCACCTACCCGTGGGAGCAGGCCGAGCAGGTGCTGCGCGGGTACGGCGAACTCCTCGACGGTGGTCCCGACGAGCTCACGTCGGTGATCGCCATCGTCGACGGGCCGGCGGTCGTCGTGTCGCCGACCTGGTCCGGCGACATCGCCCAGGGAAAGGTCGTGCTGGATGCCTTCGGCCGGCTCGGTACGCCGCTGAACGCCTCGGTCGACGTCAAGTCGCCGCTGGCCAAGCTTCGCGAATTCGACGGCGCCTTTCCGGATGGGGTTCGCTACGCGATCCGGACCCGCAACGTCACCGGTTTTACGCCGGCGGTCGTGTCGACACTGCTCGAGACCTACGCTGCGCGGGCGACTCCCGGCACCTTTATCAACATCCACCACTTCCATGGCGCGGCCACCCGGATTCCGGTCGAAAGCGCTGCCTTCGGAGAGCGCCAGTTCCACTTCATGGTCGAGCTCATCGAGGTCGGTGGCGACGGCGTCTGGCCCCGTACGGCGAGTGCCGAGCTCGCGCCGTACTCGCTGCCTGGCGGTTATCCCAACCTCCTCGGGCCCGACGACGCGACGCAGACCGCGGTCGCGTACGGACCGAACGCCGTACGACTGCTGGCGTTGAAGGAGTACCTGGATCCGCACAGCGTGTTCAGTGCGACCCCGTTGCCCGGCCGCTGATGTATCAGCGCGGCCGGTCCGGCACTCCGACCAGTAAGCCGATGGTGGGTCGGCTAATGTGTGCTGCATTCTTTTAATGCGCAAACAAACGTTCTACAGAAACAATTCCTGACATTAGACTCTTGCTAATCGCCGAGTGTGCATGCTTGCATTCCCCCAGTAATCGGTCACTAATTTCCTGCTCGTTACTTTCCTTTAGGGGGGAATCCGATGCCACGACTGTCTTTGCCCGCCCGCTTCGCAGCAAGTCTGTTGATGTTGGCGGGTTTCCTCACCGTTGCCGCACCCGCCGCCGACGCCGCCGTACCGGACCGGAAGGGCTGGGCCTTGTGGGACCAGACCGCCGGTGCTGTGGTGCCGACCGGCACCTGGCCGGGCGGCAGCACCGTCGTACCGGTCGCCTTCGGTCGCTACCAGGTCAAGCTGGTCGGCCAGGGCGCACCGCAGGGCGTCGTCCACGTGACGGCGATCAACAACGCGCCGCACTGGTGCCAGGCGGAGAACTGGGGTGTGTCCGGCGCCGACGAGATCATCAACATCGCCTGCTACCGCGTCGGTGGCGCGCTGGATGTGTCGAGCTTCAGCGTCTTCTTCGTCCGGGCCTCTGGCGGGCCTGCCCCCGGTCCTTACGGGTACGTCGACTCACCTCCAAGCGGCGGGATCATCAGCCAGTACAACTCGGCCGGTGCTCCTAACACCTCGACGAACCTGGGTGTCGGGCAGTACCAGGTGAAGTTCCCGAGCCTGGTCGCCGGCGGAACGCTCGACGGCAGCCTGCAGGCGACCGCGGTGAACCCGCAGCAAGGGGCCCGCTGCAAGGTTCGCAACTGGGTCTCCAGCGGTAGCGGCCAAGACGTCAACGTGCTCTGCTTCAACGCCGTCGGCGCCCTGCTGAACACGCGCTTCACGCTGACCTACCAGTACAAGGTCTCCCTGTACGGCGCGGCCATCCCGCCGAAGTACTACGGCTACTTCCTCAACCAGCCGCCGGCCGGCCCGCCGTCGACCAACCTGAACTCGGTCCTCGGCCTCGGCGCCAACACCATCCTGGCCGCCGGGACCGGTCTCTCCCTGGTGACCTTCCCGAAGATCGCCTTCCCGCAGAACACCGTCCAGGTCACGGCCTACGGTTCGAACTCGAACTTCTGCGGGATGAACACCTTCTGGTTCAACATGTCGTCCGGTCCTGACCTGGTCGTCCGTGACGTCAACTGCTTCACGAACGCCGGTGCCCCGGTGAACACCGGTTTCACCATCAGCGCCAACTCCATCCTCTGACGGCTTACCGACGCGGGACCCACGCCATGCCCGGCGCGGGTCCCGCTTACCGCGTGCCGGTCCACACGATGCGGTCGGTGAAGGCGCCGTTGGTGGTGGCCTTCTGGTGGCGGATCTTGTCCAGTTGGTCGGGTGTGGTGTTGAGGGTGGCGGCCAGGGCGTAGACGACTTCGAGGACGTCGGCGAGTTCCTCGGGAGCGTCTTCGTCGGTGGCGGCGAGGAACTCGGTGACCTCTTCGGTGAGCTTGGCGCGGAGGCGGTTGCGGTACTCGGCGGGGTCGGCCTGGTAGTAGGTGGGGTCCTCGCCGTGCGAGCGGATGATCTCGGGGATGCGGTCGCGGACGAGCTTGCTGGTGTTGGTCACCCGGGCAGCATCGCAGCCGCCGGCGACAATTCCAGGGCGTCGGGCGGACCGCCCCCACTCACCAACCTCCGCAGCGCCCGGGCCGCCACGCTCAGCGGGCGGCCGGGAACCGGTCCTGGAGGGTCTTGGTGAGTGGGGCAGGTCCGGGTTCAGGCGAGACCCGCGGCTTTGAGGAGCAGATCCCGTACGGCGGTTGCCGGGATCGGGCCTTCGGCGGCCAGGTCGGGATCGGTGCTGAGGAAGACGGGGCCGTCTTCGGGGTTGTCGGGGAGGCGGCCGTGGGAGCCGCGGACGGGGGAGGGGTCGAGCGGGACCACCTGCATGGTGTAGCGGAAGCCGAGCTTCTTGCGGAGGAGGTAGGAGGCCGCTCGGGGCTTGACCAACGGATCCTGGGGATCGAAGAAGAGCTCCGCCGGGTCGTAGCCGGGTTTGCGGTGGATCTCGACGGCGCGCGCGAAGTCGGGAGCGCGGTCGTCATCGAGCCAGTAGTAGTAGGTGAACCAGGCGTCGGGCTCGGCGACCACCACCAGCTCACCGGCCCGCTCGTGGTCGAGACCGTACTGTTTCTTGCCTTCGGCATCCAATACCTCGGCGACCCCGGGCAACCCGGCCAGCAGCTTCCCAACCTCATCGAGATCTGCCGGGTCCTTCACATACACATGAGCGATCTGATGATCAGCAACAGCAAACGCTCGCGACGCCCACGGGTCGAGGTATTCCATCCCGTCCTGCGTATGCACCTCGAGCAGGCCCTCGCGACGCAGCAGCCGGTTCACATCGACCGGACGACTGACGTCCGTGATCCCGTACTCCGACAGTACGACGACCGTCGCGCCCCGAGCCTCGGCATCGTCGAGCAACGGAGCCAGTACGGCGTCCAGCGCGATCGCAGCCCGCGTCGCCTCGACCGATGAAGCGCCGTACCGCTGGAGGTCGTAGTCCAGATGCGGCACATAAGTCAGCAACAAGTCAGGCGAATCCGTCGCGAGGATGTCCCGAGCCGCGTCGATGATCCACTGGCTCGATTTCATGCTCGCCGTCGGTCCCCAGTAGTTGAACAACGGGAAGTCACCCAACCGCGACGTCAACCGATCGTGCAGCGACACCGGCCGCGTGTAGCAGTCCGGCGACTTCCGCCCGTCGGCGTAGTAGATCGGCCGGGGCGTCACCAGCAGGTCGGTCTCCGCGCCCATCGCGTACCACCAGCAGACGTTCGCCACCTTGTACGACGGTTCGCTGCGGCGGGCGATGTCCCACACCTTCTCGCCCTGGATGAGCCGGTTGTGCTGCCGCCACAGGAACACCTCACCGAGGTCCCGGAAGTACCAGCCGTTCCCCACGATCCCATGCTCGGTCGGCAGTGAACCGGTCAGGAACGTCGCCTGCGCCGAACACGTCACCGCCGGCAACACCGTCCCGAGATTCCTTGTCAACGGCAACGACCGCAACCGTGGCATCTTCCGCAGCAACCGCGGCGTCAGCCCGACCACATCGATGACCACCACTTGCCGACTCACAAGGCCTCCAAACCAAGCGCAGTGATCCGCGAACGCAACCAGGCGAGCTCACCGGCGATGCCCTCGGCGAGCTCCGCCGTATCCCGCGGCGATGACGGAAGCACGGACCACGTATAGGTCTCGGACTCCAGATGCTGGGTCCGCGGATGCGCACCACCCACAAGGTGAGCGAGCGACTCCTCCAGTACGTCGGTCGTGCTGCTCAACGGCGGTCGCGGCGCCGCATGCACCGGCACATGGAAGTGCACCCGCCAGGCATCCCGCCCGGCCAGTTGATCGCGAGTATCCAGATTGTCGATCCCGAGCCCACCGCGTTCCCGCGTCTGATGCAAGAACTTCGGCTCGGCAAACTCCGCCAGCAACCGCTGCGCCTCTGGATCACCCGGATCAGCCACATGCAGCGCCGCCGACACCTGACTCTTCACAACCGGAACCCCGGCCGCATCCAACACAGCCAAGGCCTCAGCCGGCTCCTCGAACTGCACCGCGAGATGACACGTGTCGAGACACAACCCGATCCGCCCACCCTCGCCGTACGGCTTGAGCCACTCCGCACCCTGCGGCACCAGCTCAATCACACAACCCGGCTCGGGCTCGAACGCCACCCGGATCTGCCGCCCGGTTGACTCCTCGGTCCGCGCAAGGTGCATCTCAAGCCGACTCACCGCGGCCCGCGCTCGCGTGTCCTGCTCGACAGTCCACGGGTCTCGCCAGGCCAACGGCAGCGTCGAGATCGACCCGTACGACGCGTCCGGCGGCAGCAACTGAGCCAGTACGTCGACCAGGTTGCGCGTGTAATGGAGTCGCTCCGGCTGAGTCCAGTCCGGTAGATAGACCTTCTTCCCGACCACCTCGTCGTGGAACCCGGCGTACGGGAAGCCGTTCAACGTCACGACCTCCAGCCCGTTCCGCGCCAGCGCGACCCGCAGCCGATGCAAGGCCTCCGGTGAGTTGGCCAACTGGTCGGCGAGTTCGAAAGCGAGCCACAACCCGACCCCCAGAACCGGTACGTCGAGCTCCTTCCGCACCAACGCGGAACAGCCGTCGAGCTGCGCGATCACCCCGTCGAGGTCCTCGGCCGGATGAACGTTCGTGCAGTAGGCGAGATGGACGAGCGACCCGTCGGGATGCCGGAACCTCATGCCCGGGCTCCCCGCAGAATCGAGTTGCCCGCATAGGTCTCGGCGGGCTCACCCGAGCTCAGGTCAAGCCGCCCGGACTGCCCGTAGAACTCCACCGGATTCCGCCACAGCACCCGATCGACCTCGTCATCGGAAAACCCCGCGGCGAGCATCGCCTGACCGGTCGCATAGGTCCGCAACGGATCGGAGCGCCCCCAGTCCGCGGCCGAGTTCACCAGCACCCGCTCAAGACCGAAGCGCTGCAGGATCGCGACCATCCGGTCCGGGTCCATCTTCGTGTCCGGGTAGATCGAGAAACCCATCCAGCAGCCCGAGTTCGCGACCTCCTCGACCGTGACCTCGTTCAGGTGGTCGACAACGACGAACGAAGGCGAGATCCCCGATTCGCGCACCACGTCGAGCGTTCGCGCCGTACCGGTCGCCTTGTCGCGATGCGGCGTGTGCACCAGCGCGGGCAGCCCGAACCGGACCGCGAGCTCCAACTGCGCCGCGAACACGGAATCCTCGGCCGGTGTCATCGAGTCGTACCCGACCTCGCCGACGGCGACCACCCCGTCCTTGGCCAGGTACCGCGGCAGGACGTCGAGGATCTCGCGACAGCGCGGATCGTTGGCCTCCTTGGGATTCAGGGCGATCGTGCAGTGGTGCTTGATCCCGTACTGCGAGGCGCGGAACGGCTCCCAGCCGATCAGCCCGTCGAAGTAGTCGACGAACGAAGCGGCGCTGGTCCGCGGCTGACCCAGCCAGAAGGCCGGTTCGACGACGGCCTGGACACCGTGCGCGGCCATCGCCGCGTAGTCGTCGGTGGTCCGGGACGTCATGTGGATGTGCGGGTCGAAGATGCGCATCGGTCGAGTCACCTCTCGTCGGAAATGCTGAGGTACGGCGTGAGATCGGCGGGGACGGCGCGGCCGGCGGCCCTCCTCTCGGCCGCGAAGTCGGTCATCATCCGGAGCAGTTCGGCGTCCACCCGGTCCGGCAGGCCGTCGACCTCGGCCAGCGGGATCCCGGAGAAGACGCATTTCAGCACGGCCTGCCGAAAACTTGCCGGCGGCAACTTCTCGGTGGCGTACGGCGATCCGAGCGCGGCGGTGATCAGCCGCGGATCATTGGTGCGCAGGGCATCGTCGAGCAGGTCGACACCACGTGCGCTCATGGTGGCGGCGACCTCGTCCAACGCGAAGGCCTTGAGGACAGCACGCTTCTCGGCAGCATCGCCGTACCGGTAGATCTCGGCGATCTCGGCGGCGCTCGCCGTACCGAGCAGGACGGCGCGGGCGGCCTCGTCGGTGGTCCAGCCGTTGCCGAGCAGTTCGCGACCGACGATCCGGCCGACGGCCGGGAACACCTCGGCCAGGGGCCGGTCGCGGAGGGCGGAGACATCGACGGGAAGGTCGGCGGCCTTCATCGTTGTGCCTCCCGCAGGAAGGTGATGGAGTCGCGCGCGATGGTCGGCGCGGCGTGGGAGTGGCGGGGGAGTTCGACGGCGACGAGGCCGGTGAACTGGATCTGGCGAAGGGCTTCGAAGACCGGCGGGAAGTCGACCTCACCGGTCCCGAACTCGAGGTGCTCGTGGACGCCGCGCACCATGTCGTCGATCTGCACATTCACCAGGTACGGCGCTCCGGCGCGGATGCAGGCGGGTGGTGATTGCGACTCGTTGCAGACCAGATGGCCGATGTCGAGCGTCAGCCCGAGGGCGTCGCTGCCCACCTCGGCCTGCAGATTGAGATAGCCGGCCAGGTCGTCGACCAGCATCCCCGGCTCCGGTTCGAACCCGAGCCGCACGCCCCGGTCGGCGGCGTACCCGGCGAGTTGTTCGCACCCGGCGACGAGGCGTTGCCAGCCGACCGTCGGCTCCACGTCGGGCGGGAGGATGCCGGACCAGAACGAGACCGCCTCCGCACCGAGATCGGCCGAGATCTCGATCGCGCGTTTGAGCAGATCGATCCGCCGGTCGGCGCCGTCGGTGTGCAGCAGGGTCGGTGCGTGCTTGCGGAACGGATCCAGCACATAGCGTGCGCCAGTCTCGATCACGACGGCTAGCTGGTGGCGTTCCAGTAGTCGCCCGACCTCGGCGGTCCGCTCACGCAGCCCGGGTTCGAACGGGTCCAGGTGGTTGTGATCGAGGGTCAGCGCGACCCCGTCGTACCCGAGGTCGGCGATCACGGCGAGAGCATCGGCCAGCCGATGGTTCGCGAACCCGTTGGTCCCGTAGCCGAGCCTCATGTCGACGACACCTTCTTCGCCAACGCCTTCACCAATGGAAACGCCAGCGCCAACCCGGCGCCGAGCCGCGGCGCTCCCGAGCGCGCAACCCAAGCCGCCTGCAACGGCACCAACCCATGAATGCCCGCACCCACGGCACTCCGAATGTTCTTCGCGTCAGGCTCCCGAGCGGCTGCGGCCTGCGCCGGTACGACGGACCGCGCGAACCACCCCGCGAGCGCAGCCGTGGTCACCTCGGCAGCCGTGCTTCGCCGCCGCCATACCAACTGTTTCCAGTCCGTGGCGCGCTGGGCGGTTGCAGCGGTCAGCGCCGCACTCACCGCCAAGCTCGCTCGCGCGGGCAATGGCGTACCTCCATGCACCTCACCCCGCGACAACGTGGTGACCCCAAGAATGTGCGCACCAACAGACAACGCCGGCCCCAACGCGCGCCGCCGCTGATCACCCGCCCCCACCAGTACGTCGAGCGCCCGCGCGGTCGCCATCACCGCCGGCCCAGCAATCGTGTTCTTCGCCATCACGTCATACGTCCACGCAGTAGCCGCCAGTGCCGTGGACGTCGCCAACGCCGATCGCCCACCCGCGACTGCGGACAACACCAGCCCGCCCGCAGTGAGCCCGGCCGCAAGAGTGAACGCAGTCTGCGCCGACACCCGCCCCGAAGGAATCGGCCGCTCCGGCCGCTCCACCGCATCCAGCTCCCGGTCGGCCCAGTCGTTCAAAGCCATCCCAGCCCAATAGATGCAGACCGACGACGCCGACAACCCCACCAACCGCCCGACCCGCAAATCCCCAGCCGCCGCAGCCCCCGCCAACACATCCCCCGGCACCGTCAACCCAGCCGGCGCCCGAACCAACTCCACCAACGCCCTCAACACGCCAACCCCCAACCGCCCACCCGCAACCGCCCCCACCGCGCCCCCGCAACCGCCTCCACCCCGCCCGCGCGAGTGAACCCACTGTGCCGGCGCGAGTGAACCCACCGTGCCCCCGCCAGTGAACCCACCGTGCGAATGTGGGCTCTGTGCAAGCGAGTGGAAGGAGTGTGTCGCCAGAAATCGATATCCGGCGACACGGTCGGCACACTCGAGTGGTGTCCGCACACTGGCGCCACTCGCCCGAGCCCAACAACACCAGCGCGAGTGAACCCACCGTGCCGGCGCGAGTGAACCCACCGTGCATCCGTCGGCGGGACCCACTCAGCCTCCGTTGATGGAACCCACCCTGCGGTCCCCGCGACCCCCGTGCGCGAACCCTCCAGCTGAGGGGATATCCACCCAGTTGGAGGGTTGCCCATCGAGATTTTCAGGGGGCAACCCTGTAGCCGAGTGGGCATCCCCTGAGTTGGAGGGTTGCCTGTGGGGGATGGAGGGTTGCCGGGCGGAGTGGGGGGTTGCCCGTTCGGGTGGGGGGTTGGGGCGGTCATGACTGGGCCCACGTGAGTAGGGCGTCGTACTGGGTGGTTAGGGAGTGCTCGGTGGAGGCGATGGGGTCTTTGAAGTAGAAGCCTAGGAAGGGCATGGGGCCTGTGTGGCCGCGGTCCAGGGCTAGGGCGGAGAGGCGCGCTAGGTCCAGGACGAGCGGTGCGGCTAGGGCGGAGTCGCAGCCTTGCCAGGTGAATTGGAGGGTCATGCGGACGCCGAGGAAGCCGGAGAACAGGATGTGGTCCCAGGCGGTCTTCCAGTCGCCGAGGGGATCGACGTAGTCGATGTGGACCTGGCCGGCGACGTCGGGGCCGAGCATGTCGGCGAGGCCGCGTTCCTTGGAGACGTTCTTCGACTCGGCCGCGCGCGGATCGGCGAGGGTCGCGCCGTCACCGCCGCCGAGGAGGTTGGTGCCGGACCACGCGTGCACCGGCAGCGCCCGGGCGGTGAACATCGGCGCGAGCACGCTCTTCACCAGCGTCTCGCCCGTCTTCGCGTCCTGCCCGCCGAACGGTAGGCCGCGGTCGACCGCCCAGTCGCGGATCACCTGCGGCCGGATCGACGTCGATGGCGTGAAGTCGATGAACGACGCCCCCGCCTCGAACGCCGCCAGCGCCGCCATGCAGCTTGCCGGCAACGGACTGCCTTCGCCAAGGGCGGACCGCAGTACGGCGACGTCGTCGTACGGGACCTGGTACGGCGGCTCGGTCGAGGCGACGTTGATCGCGACCACTCGTTCCAGCCCATGCCGTTCCCGGAACGCGCGGATGTCCGCGGCCATCAGTTCGATGACCTCGGACTGGGTAGATGCGACCGGGAGGACCACCAGGTTCCCCTCGGCCGCGGCCAGTTCCGCGGCGATCAGCCCGTCGAGCCCGGCGGGCAGGACTCCACCGGCGACGAGTCGCTCGACTTGTTTCGTGAGCGGAGTGTCGGTCACGTCGTGACCGCCGAAGACCAGGCTCTCGATCGGCACCAGTCCGGCACTCTCGAAGGCCGGTTGGGCGGTGACGACCCCGGCCGGTGGCGCACCGTGGGCGAGCGCGGCCGCGCCGGCCACGGTCGTGGTCGCGACCGATCCTCGGGCTCCGAACAACCAGACACCAACGCGTGGACGCATGGAAGCTCCTCACGCCACGGATGGTGATGGACGGCGGACTATCCGTGGCAGTGGGGACTCTAAGGTTTCCGAATGCTTCCTGGGAAGCGTTTGTCGCGACTTTGTTGGGTCAACCGCCTAAGTCGCGGCTCAGGCCCCGGCGGCGCGGTCGGCCGACGGCGGTACGCCGAACATCCGCCGGTACTCCCGGCTGAACTGCGACAGCGACTGGTACCCGACGTCGTGCCCAATCCGCGCGATCTCGGTCCGGGTCGACAGCAGCGCGAGCCGGGCACGCTGCAGCCGGAGCGCCTTCTGGTACTGCAGCGGGCTCAGCCGGGTCACCGCCCGGAAGTGCCGATTGAGCGTGGACACACCAGCCCCGACCCCAGCAGCCAACTCATCAACCCGCAGCGGCTGATCCACGTTCTGCTGGATCCACCGCACGGCCGCCGCGACGAGCGTCGTACCGGACTCTGTGTCACCAAGCGGCCGAACCAGCGACTGCTGCGAGCCCGTCAGCAACCACCAATGAATCTCCCGGATGATCCCGGGCGCCAGGACCTGGTAGTCCGCCGGTCGACGATGCAGTCGCAGCAGCCGGGTGATCGCATCGAGCAAGTGGTCATCCGCCGTACTGACCGCCAGACCCGGTACGGCGCGCCCCGGCAACCGGCGGAGTTCGGCCGGACCTTCGAGCAGCAGTTCTGCGATCAACGCCGGCCGTAACGGCATCCCGAACCCGACGAACGGCGTCTGGTCCGAGGCCTCGACGACCCGCCCGATCATCGGTAGATCGACCGTCACGATCAGGAACTGACCGGCCCGGTACTCGTAGAGCTGGTCTCCGACCGTCGACTGCTTCGCTCCCTGCAGCACGAACGCGACCGTCGGCGTCGTGGTCGAACCCATCGACATCGTCGGCCGCGAGTTCTGCACCAGCGTCATCCCGTCGACGTCGATCCGCCGGTCGGGAGCGCCGGTCATCGCCAGCACCAGGTCGCGCAAGGAGGTCAAGGGGTCCACGCTTCCAGTAAACCCCGACTTGCCCGATCGAGACCGCGAGGGAGCGGATCAGGCAAGAACCCGGGCGGATCCGGCTACGAATGCCGAGGCCTCGGAAGAAGACTCGAAGCCATGACCACCTTGGATTCCTATCGCACCGTCCCGGGCTCGGGACTGCGGATCAGCCCGGCCACGCTGGGCACCATGACGTTCGGTGAGGACCACGGCTGGGGTGCCTCGGTCGCGGACTCGGAGCGGATGCTCGACGAGTACGTCGACGCCGGCGGCAACTCGATCGACACCGCGAACATCTACACCAACGGCCACTCCGAAGTCATCATCGGCGACTGGCTGACCGGGCACCCCGGTCTGCGCGACCGCCTCGTCCTCGGCTCGAAGTTCTTCGTCAACCTGCACCCCGGCGACCCCAACGGCGGCGGCGCCGGCCGGAAGGCGATCCTGCACCAGGTCGAGGACTCGCTGCGCCGGCTCCGCACCGACTACCTGGACCTCTACTGGCTGCACAACTTCGACCTGGCCACCCCGCGCGAGGAGACCCTGCGCGCGCTGGACGATCTGGTGAGTGCCGGCAAGATCCGGTACGTCGGATTCTCCGACGTACCGGCGTGGGCCACGGCCGAGGCGATCGTGCTGGCCCGGTCGCACGGCTGGGCGCCGGTGATCGCGATCCAGGCCGAGTACTCACTGCTCGAGCGGACCGCGGAAGGCGAGTTGCTGCCGATGGCCCGGTCGCTCGGCGCCGGCGTCCTGCCGTGGTCGCCGCTCAAGGGCGGCTGGCTGTCCGGCAAGTTCCACACCGGCGCCGCCGAGCCCGAAGACACGATTCGGAGCCAAGGCAACCGGCCGCCGACGTCGGCGTACCCGGTCCTGGACGCGGTTCGCGCCACTGCCGACGAGCTCGGTACGACGCCCGCCGAAGTGGCGCTCGCGTGGGTGCGCGGGACGCCGGGCGTGACGTCCACGATCCTCGGCGCCCGCCACCTCGAACAGTTGCGCGCGAATCTGCAGTCGCTCGCGCTGGAGCTCCCGGCCGACGCCCGCGCGCGGCTGGACGAGGTCTCCACCCCGAAGCTGAATTTCCCGGCCCAGAACAATGCCGAGCTGGCGCCGATGCTGCAATTCGCCGGCGCCACCGTGGACGGAGTGACGCATTCGGTCTGGCCGTCGCTGACCGGTACCGATTCTCAGTCGAGGGTTTGAAAAGGGTCCGAAATCGTGGGGATTTCCCCCATCCCGGAGCGCCGGAAATCGATGTTCTACTGAGCTCGCGGTGGGCCCGCCGTTTCCTTGCAGTTGCCGCCCACGAAGAGGGGAAACCGTCATGGAGAAGATCGAGACCAAGCCGGAACCGCGCAAGATCATGGTGCGCCGGCTCGAGAAGCTGGAGACCACCGCGGTCATCGTGACCGACCCCGGCTGCCGCAACGAGCTCTGCGGCTAGTCACCAGCATCTGAACAGGACCGGGGCGTGGGGCCAACCACGTCCCGGTTCGTTTCCTGGGGAGGGACATGGACAGGCCGCGGGTGAAACCCATCCACAAACCGACCCGACTGACGCCGACGCTGGTGACGGTCGGCGGCCGGCAGCAGGGGATCGGCGCCGAGATCGACGACGAGGACGGCATGGTCTGGCACCTGCTGGGCCTGATGGACGGCAGCCGGACGCGTACGGAGATCGTCAAAGCCTTGTGTGTAAAGCATCCCGGCCTCTCGGCGGATGAAGGCACCGAGGCGATGCAGGCGATCATCGATGCCGGGTACGTCGAGGATGCCGCCGCTCCACCACCCGACAGTCTGAGCGCGGAGGAGATCGACCGCTATGACCGCGCGCTCACCTACTACGCGTGGGTCGACCTCACTCCGCGCCCCTCCCGGTACGACGTACAGGCCCGGCTGAAGGCGAGCAAGGTCGTCGTACTGGGTCTTGGTGGAACTGGTTCTGCAGTCGCCGCCTCGCTGGTCGCGGCCGGGGTGGGAGCCGTGCATTGCGCCGACTTCGACGTGATCGAGGCCGGCAACCTCACCCGCCAGCTGCTCTACACCGAAGACGATCTCGGCAAGCCGAAGATCCCGGTCGCAGTCGAGCGTTTGAGCAAGATCAACCAGCATGCCGTCGTCACCGGCGAGGAGCTCAAGGTCGATTCGGCCGATGCGGTCGCCTACCTGATGGACCAGGCCGACCTGATGATCCTCTGCGCCGACCAGCCGATGCACACGATCCGCGAGTGGACCAACGAGGCCGCGCTCCGCACCGGAACACCTTGGATGCTTGCCCAGTACGCCGGTCCGATGGCGGTCGTCGGCCTCTTCGTCCCGGGCGAGACGTGCTGCCCGGACTGCCTGCCGAGCGTCCGCGATCGGCTGCGCGACCAGTACGGTCAAGAGCCTGAGGATCTGTTCCCGTTCACCGGCCACGCGGTGATCGCGCCGACGGCCAACCTGACCGGCCACCTCGCGGCGCTGGACGCGGTCTACCACCTCGGCGGCATTCCGACGACGACGCGCGGCCTGATGTTCCACCTCAGCCTGACCGACCTGACCTACCACTACACGGTCCGCCCGACGCCCGGCACCACCTGCGCGACCTGCGGGTGGACATGAGCCTCGCCCATGTGGTCGTACGGAAAGAGGGCGAGGACGAGTATGTCGTCGGCGATCCGGCCAGCGGCAACTTCGTCGTCGTACCCGAGCTAGGTGCCCGTCTGGTCGAACTGTTCATGGCCGGCCGCACCGCCGAGGAGGCAGCCGCGCAGCTCCACCAGGAAACCGGTGAAGAGATCGACGCCGCCGACTTCCTGGAGGTCCTGCACGAGGCCGGGATCACCCGCAGCACTGAAACCGCCGAGCACTGGTCGATCTCGCGCATCCCGGCCAGGCTCGTCCGCCCGTTCTTCGGACCGACCGCCTGGACCCTGTACGGCGCTTGCCTGGCCGTGACCCTGGTGATGTTCGTGATCGAGCCGTCGCTGCGACCGACGTACGAGGACACGTTCGTCTTCCCGGACATCGTCGCGAGTCTCCTGGTCACCAACGTGGTCGTCATCGCACTGACCTTCCTGCACGAGATCTGGCACGCGTTCGCGGGCGCGGCCGTCGGCGTACCGTCGCGACTTCGCCTTGAGCGGCGCGGCATCTTCCCTGTCCTAGAGACCGATCTGTCCGGCCTGTGGGCGCTCCCTCCGGCCAAGCGCTACGGCCCGTTTCTGGCCGGGATGGCGATCGACAGCGTCATTCTGTTCTTCGCCGTCGCACCCCGCTACGCCTGGTCGCGCGGCTGGATCGACCTGTCGCCGATGCTCATCCGCATCCTCGCCATGGTCGTCCTCAGCCAGGTCGCCAAACTCGCCTTCCAAACCCTGGCCTACCTCCGCACCGACATGTACCTCGTGATGGCCACCGCCACCGGCTGCGGCAACCTGCACCAGGTCACCCGCCTGTCTCTCAAACGCCTGGTACGACGTCTGACCCCGGCCGAGCAAGCGGTGATGGCCACGGCCCACGACCGCGATCTGCGCGTAGCCCGTTGGTATCGCCTGCTCTATCTCACCGGGCTGATCTGGATGGTCTGGTTCGCCGTCCACTTCTTGTTGCCCAGTGCAAAGGTCACCTTCGGCTGGGCGTTCGGCGTACTGCTGCAGGCCCCGCCCTTCAGCCTCTACTGGTGCGAAGGCCTGGTCCTGCTCGCCTTCACGTCCCTCAACGTCTTCCTGCCGCTGGGCGTCTGGATCCGCAACCGCCGAAGGGCCGCAGCATGAAGAAACGCACCGGCCTGGTCGTCGGCATCCTCGTCACCACCCTCAGCGTCCTCACCATGTCCAGCTTCGCCTTCGGCGTCCTCCTCGGCCAGTTCAACGACCGCAAAGCCCTTCCCTGCAACGAAGTCCCCGGCACGCCCCAACCCTTCGAAGGTAACCGTCACCTCGCCTACCAGAACGCTCCGCACGCGCCGTACAAGACCGTTCCGCCCACCTCCGGACCGCACTCACCCCGCGTCGTCATCCCCGGCATCTACCGAGCCCCCATCCCACCCGAACTCCAGGTCCACATCCTCGAACACGGCCACGTCCTCCTCCAGTACGCCGCCAGTACGTCGCCCGCCGACATCGACCGCCTGGAACGCATCGGCCGCCGCCACCCGCGCGACGTGATCGTCGCCCCCTACCCCGACCTCCCGAACGGCATCGCCCTCACCGCCTGGCAACGCCTGGAGAAACTCGATGCCGTAGACAACAACCGCATCGAGGATTTCGTCACCAAAGTCGCCGGCCGCTACAACCACCAGTGGCGCAACAACGCCACCGACTGCCTCACCCAGTGAGCTTGGCCAGCTTCTCGCGCAGACCGGGGCAACGGGTCGGGGTGTGCTCGGCGGCGACAGCGAGACCTTGGGTGAGGTAGCCGACAGCGGCCTCCCGGTCGTCGACGGTCACGGCGTGGTCCGCCAGGAGCGACAGTGTTTCCACCACGTAGATGTAGTCCTTCGCGGCCGTCGATTCGGTCAGGACGGGTTGGTAGCAGGCGAGCGCTCCGGCGGTGTCGCCGATGGCCAGCAGACTCTCGCCCAGCGACAGCTGCATGGCCCAGATAGTCAGAACCATGTTGACCTCTTCGGCCGCTGCGACGGCCTGGCGATGAATCTCGACAGCGCGTTCGAGCTCGCCGTTGGCCCGGAAGGCACTCCCCAGGGAGCCGAGCGCCCACGGCAGGCTGATCTTGTTGCCGATCTCGACGGACAGGTCGTAGGCGGCGGTCGCGGTCGCGATCGCATCCTCGACCCGGCCCATCGCCAGGTAGCTGTTGGTCAGTCCGCTCAGAGCCTCGGACATCATGCCGCCGCGCTGGATCCGGTTGAGGATCTCGATGGCCTCCACGTAGGCCTCGACGGCGGCCGCGTCGTCCGGGACGTTCGTGTACATGATTCCGGTGTAGGTGAGGCTCTGCGCGATCAGCGGTTCGTGCTTCAGCTCACGGCCGATCCGCGTCGCCTCCCGGAGGTTCGTCAAGGATTCACCGAGCGGATCCAGGGTGCGCAGCGCCGCGCCGAGGGCCGAATGCAGCAGGCCACGAAGGAGCAGGTCGCCTTCCGCGGGCAGGATGTCGAGCGCGCGCCGGAGCTTCTCGGCAGCGAAGTGAGCGCCGCGCCGTTGCCGGTTCAGGGTGCCGGTGGCGAGCAGAACCCTGGACTGGACTTCTTTGTCGCCGACGACCTCTGCGGCCGTCAGCCCGAGCGCCAGGATCCGGTCCTGCTGCTGGACCTTGCCTCGGCGCTCCAGGTAGCCCGCGACGGCCAGCGCGAGCTGCCACGTGCGGACAGGATCATCGGTCGTCGCCGCGTACTCGACCGCGGCGGCAAGGTTGTCGGCCTCCGCGTCTCCCCAGGCCCGTGCCCCCTTGGCCGTCGCGTGCCGTGGTGTTGCGTGTGGGGGCCGGGGACCGGGGTCGAAGTATCGCTGGCCCTCCTCCGTGATGAACGGATGGAAGCAGGCCTGCAGGTAGTACTCGAGGAGACCGTCTCTGGCGGCGCTGCGTAGCGAGGGTGCGTCGGTGTCCAGGGCCAGGCGGTGGGCATACTCGCGCAGGAGGTCGTGAAACTCGTACCGGCCGGGCGCGCGCTGGAGCAGCAGGTTGGCGTCGACCAGGGACTCGGCCAGGTCCGACGCCTCGGCCGGGTCGAGCCCGGTCAGCGCAGCAGCGCCGTACTGGTCGAGGTCGGCACCCGGGACCAGACCGAGCAGGCGGAAGAACCGCTGCTGCTCCACCGGCAGTTGTTCGTAGGAGAGTTCGAACGCCGTCGAGACGGCGAGACCGTCGGTGCTGAGTTCGGGCAGCCGGCGGCCGACCCGGTCCAGGCGATCGTTGATATGGGCAACGGTCCAGGCCGGTCGGTAGCGAAGCCGGGCGCCGGCGATCCGGAGCGCCAGTGGCAGGTTGCCGCAGCGCTCGATCAGACCGTTGCTAGCGGCAACATCGGCGGCAGCTCGCTCGGCGCCGATCAGTCGGCTGAGCAGGGCGGTCGCATCGACCGGGGAGAGCAGGTCGAGATGCATCCGCTCGTGGACGTCCAGTCCGGTCAGTTGAGCGCGGCTGGTGATGACCACGCCGCAGGTCGGCGAGCCGGGTAGCAACGACGTTACGGCACTGCTGTCCCGGGCGTTGTCCAGCACGATCAGCAGGCGCCGGCCCGCCACGGTGGTCCGCCACAAGGCCCGTGCTTCCTCCAGACCGGGCGGGATGGCTGTCGCTGTGACTCCGGCACCGGCGAGCAGGTGGTCGAGTGCCGACTTCACGTCGCGCGGCCCGCGCCCGGAGGTATGACCGTGCAGGTCGGCGAACAGGAGGCCGTCGGGGTACTGATCCGCCAGCCGTCGCGCGGCATGCAGCGCGAGCGCCGTCTTCCCGGAACCGGCCATGCCGTCGATGGCGACGACCGGTGGCGCCGACGTACTGCGGCTTTCGAGCGCGCTGGTGAGCCGATCGAGCTCGGGTTCGCGGCCGACGAAGACGGCGCCGGCGTAGGGGAGTTCGTCGCGGGTGGTGGTGGCCGCGGACTCGTTGCGGAGGATGGATTGGTGCAGGTCGCGGAGGGCGGGGCCGGGTTCGATGCCTAGTTGGTCGATGAGGGTTTGGCGGGTTCGGGTGTAGAGGTCGAGTGCCTCGGCTTGGCGGCCGTCGGCGGTGAGGGCCTGCATGAGTTGGCCGGCGAGGCGTTCGTCGAAGGGGTGGGCGGCTACGGCCGGGACGAGTTCGGCGATCAGGTCGGTGGTGTGGCCGCGGGCCAGGTCGACGTCGACGCGGTCGGCGAAGACCTTGTTGCGGCGTTCGGTGAGGCGGCGGCGTTGCGCGGCCAGGAACTGGCCGGGGAGCCCAGCGAGTGGTTCGCCGCGGAAGAGGTCGAGGGCTTGGGTGTAGGCAGTCGCGGCTCCGTCCAGGTCGCCGTTGTCGCGCAATGCGGCGGCGTGATCGGCGGCGGCTTCGAAGTCGGCGATGTCGAGGGTGCCGGGTGGGAGGCGGAGGATGTAGCCGTTCGTGGTGCGCTGCAGGACTTCGGTGGGGAGAACCCGGCGGAGGCGGTAGATGTACGGCGGGAGGATCTTGAGGCCGGTGCCTGGTGGCTTGTCGTCCCAGACCAGGTCGAGGAGGTCTTCCGCCGTACAGACCTGGTTGGCGCGCAGGGCGAGAACGGCCAGCAGAGTCTGCAGTCGTTGGGCCTCGAGGGCGACCGGTTCGTCCTGCCAGAAGACGCGCAGCGGTCCGAGGATCTCGATGCGTAGCTGCCCGGTCACTAGAGCAGTCTGCCTTGCGCCGGGAGCAGCATCAACGCGGCTGCAGGATGCTGCAAACCCACTTCCGCTCAGTGGAAGGGCGCGCTTGCCGACGGGGTGGTGGGGGAGTGCACTGAGGCCACCTGGTGAATGGAGGACCTGATGTCCGGACGTCCTGCGGTGCTGTTGGTGCATGGCGCCTGGCACGGCTCGTGGTGCTGGGAAGCGGTGCGTTCGCTGCTCGTCGACCAGGGGTGGCGGGTCGAGACCGTTGACCTGCCCAGCGTGGCGCCAGCGGGTGAGGTTCGGTACGGACTGCATGATGACGCCAAGGCCGTCCGCGAGGCCATCACTGCGATCGGTGGGCCGGTCGTCGTGGTCGCACATTCGTACGGCGGGGAACCGGCGACCGAAGGTGCTGCGGGACTGCCCGAGGTGCAACGGATCATCTATGTCACCGCGTTCCTGCTGGATGTCGGCGAGTCACTCCTCAAGGCCATCGGTGGTACGCCGCCACCGTGGTGGCAGATCGAGGGCGAGGTGTTCCGGCCGCTGACCCCGGAGCTCGTGTTCTTCAACGACGTCGAGAACCCGGCGGACGCCGTACGGCGGCTTGAGACGCAGAGCTATGCGGTGGCGACCGAGGAGCTCACCGCGGCCGCGTGGCACACGACTCCGAGCACGTACGTCGTTTGTGATGACGACAACGCGATTCCGGTGTTCGCGCAGGAGGCGATGGCGCAGCGCGCAGGAACGGTCGAGCGGCTGCACTCAGGCCACTCGCCGTTCCTGTCCTGCCCATCAGAACTGGTCGCCATCATCACCAAGTAGCGGTCACCACCCTGGCGCCACCAGGGCGGCCCAGACCAGGAGCGGTCCGGCCAGCACGACGATCACGCTGTAGGTGAGGATCTGCTTGTAGTACACGGGTTCCGCGATCGTGTCCGGCCGGTTCGCGAGCATCAGCGCGCCGTTCGTGGAGAACGGACTGACGTCGACGATGGTTGACGAGACGGCGAGGGCGGCGACGAACAACCCGGCGCTCAGGTGGCCATGCGCGATCAGTGGCAGTGCGATCGGGATGATCACTGGCAGAAGTGCGGCCGACGAGGCGAACGCCGAGACCACGCCGCCGACGTAGCAGAGCACGAGCGCGCCGATCACGGCCGCACCGAGTCCGGCGGCCCACTTGCCGACGAACTGCGGGGAACCCGCTTCGGTGAGGATCGCGGCGTACGTGCTGACACCGGCGACCAGCAGGACGGTCGGCCAGGCGACCTGCTTGGCGGCGTCCTTGTTCTTGAGCGGGGAGAGGATCGCCAGGATGACCGCGGCGGTGATCGCGACGAACCCGATGTTCTTGTCGAAGGCCAGCGCGACGACCGCGACCCCGAGGAACGCGACGAGCGTCAGGATCTGGTCGCGGGTCGCCCCGTGCTTCTCGTCGGAGTCGTCCGGCTCGACCTCATCGGCGCGCTGCGACATCAGCTTGCGTCCGCCGAGGACCACGAACAGGATCGCCGCCAGCACCAGGTTGACGGCCAGGCTGGACAGGAAGACGGTCAGCTCGCTGTTCGGGAGGCCGTTGTCGGCCATCACCGAGTTGGTGATCGTGCCGTAGATGCTGATCGGCGAGAAGCCGCCGGCCTGCGCGCCGTGGACGACGAGCATGCCCATCATCAGCGGGCTGATCTTGTACCGCTGCGCGAAGCCGAGCGCGATCGGCCCGATGATCGCGCAGGCCGCCGGGCTGACAGCCCCGATCGCGGTCAGGACGGCGGTCACCGTGAACATCACCCACGGGATCAGCGCGACCCGCCCGCCGACGGCTCGGACGGCGCCCGCGACTATCAGGTCGACGGTGCCGTTGTTCCGCGCTATCGCGAACAGGAACGTGACACCGATCAGCGTCAGGACGAGATCACCGCTGAGGCCGGCCAGGATCTCCTTCTCGCTCAGGTGCAGCGAGTACATGCCGACCAGCCATGCCGCGACGTACGCGAGCGCGCCCATGTTGATCGGCAGAACGGTGCCCACGACGAACAGCGCGATCAGCGCCAGAATCGCAACCCACTCAGGTCCCATGGTGGCTTACCTCACAGTTGTTGGGGCGGAGTGGCCTAGCCAATAGGCCGATGGTGCTGCTGTCAATACAGTGGTGGCATGAGCGGGGCAGAGCATCTTGCGGTGATTGCTGCCGGGTTCGGCGCGGGCATCCTGACCTCGACCGTCGGCGTTGCTTCGTTGCTGAGCTTCCCTGTTTTGATTGCCCTGGGCATCCCACCGGTCGTCGCGAACGTGTCGAACACGATCGGCCTGCTGCCCGGCGCCCTCTCCGGTTCGTTCGGCTACCGCCGCGAGATCCGGGACGTACCACGGCCGATCACGATCGCGGTCGTGGTGATCTGCGCGGTCGGTTCGATCGGTGGCGTCGTACTGCTGCTCGCCCTGCCACCCGGCGTCTTCGCCGCCGCGGCACCCTGGCTGATCCTGTTCACCTGTCTGATCGTCGGCGTCCAGCCGCGGATCTCGCGCTGGCTGCGCGCCCGGAGCGACCACCCCCATGGTCTCCGTACGTCGATGTCCCCGGCAACGTATGTCTTCACCGCGCTGACCGGCGTGTACGGCGGTTACTTCGGCGCCGGTGCCGGAGTGATGATGATGGCGGTGCTCGCCCTCGGCCTGGACCTCGAACTCCGCGTCGTCAACGGCCTCAAGACCCTGTCGTTGCTCGCGGCAAACGTCGTCGCCAGCGCGATCTTCGTCGTCGTCACCGACATCAACTGGACGGCCGCCACTCTCCTGGCCGCCGGCTCACTCGTCGGCGGCTACGTCGGCTCCCACATCGGCCGCCGCATCCCGAGCGGCGTCCTCCGCGCCCTCATCGTCCTCGCGGGCATCGTCGCCGCCGTACTGATGCTGACCTAGACGAACTGGACGAAGGGGAGCAGGAACAGGAAGCCGCAGATGATGCCGTTGATCCATTTGTGGCTGAACAGGATCGCGACGAACTCGCGGATGGTTGCCGTCGGCCAGTAGTAGCGCGCGGTGGGTGAGCCGACCACCTGGCCGTTGACCTTCACCTTGCGCGCGGTCAGCGCGGCGCGGAACGCGTGGAAGTTGTTCGTGACGATCAGGCAGCGGTACTTCGGCACGCGCTCGACCATCAGGGCCCGGCTGAACAGCAGGTTCTCGGTGGTCGAGGTCGAGCGGTCCTCGCGCAGGATCTGTGTCTCGGGCACACCGCGCTCGATCAGGTACGTCGCCATCGCGTGCGACTCGGGGATGTCCTCGCCCGGCCCCTGGCCGCCCGAGGTGATCACCATCGTGCTGCGGCCTTTACGGATCGCCCGGTCGTAGACGAGCTTGCCGCGGTCGAGCCGGCTGGCCAGCAGCGGAGGGACGCGCGAGCCGCGCAGTCCCGAGCCGAGCACGATCACGAAGTCGATCTTGCGCGACGACCGGACCCGGCTGTAGACGAACGCGTAGATCAGGAAACACACGAACAGGAACGAGACGTAGGTCAGCACCCCGCCGATCGCGGTCAGCAAGGCCGACAGCGGCCGCGAGTCGATCAGCCGGGAGATGATCCCGAAGATCACCAGTCCGAAGATCCCGAGCCCGGCCGCGAGCGACAGCAGGTTGGCCGGGCGGCGGCCCTCACGGCGCAGCATCGTGACGCCGTTGACCACCAGGAAGACCGCCAGGACGGCGATCGTCACCGGGATCAGGAAGAGGATCCCGTAGGCGACCAGTTCGGCCAGCGTGCGGTTCACCTCCGCGATCGCGAACAGCCCGCCGAGCCCGGCGAACATCAGCGCGATCACGAGGAAGACGCTGTTGCGGAACAGCCGCCGGTCGTACAGGAAGCTGATCAGGAAGATCAGGAACCAGAACCCGGCGATCGAGAAGCAGATGGTCATCGGGCGCCATCCAACCATCGGACGGCGCCCGACCGGGTCACGCCAGGCTGGTCAGTGACGAAATCGTGGCCTTGTGCAGGTGCGTGATCACGTTCTTGGTCTTCGGGTCCGAGCGGTAGGCGTAGGAACCCGACTCGAACACCAGGTACGCGCGGCCGCCGTACTCGGTGATGCCCTCGGACATGCTCGGGGCGCGGAAGCAGGACAGCTTGGCCTTGTCCAGATCCGGCTGGCCGCGACGGACGACGTACAGGTTGCCGAGGTTGGTCCGCCCGTACGACGTGCTGAAGACGAAGTGGGTCTTGGTGACGAGCAGACCCTGCGTCTTGGTGGGGATCTCCCAGGCCTTGTTGACGGTGACCAGGGTCCCGTTGCTCTTGATCTTGTACTCGTACATCTTGTCGCGGCCCTTGTCGTTGAACTTCCCCGACCACAGCGAGTCGCCGTAGCTGGTCAGGAACGACGCGCCGTACACCTTGCGCTCGGAGCCGACGGCTTTGACGTACGGCGTACCGGCCTTCTTCATCGCGGCCGCGAGCGTGGACAGCTTGTACTTGCGGATGCCGTTGGTGCTCCCCTGCACGAAGGCCCAGCCCATCGACGTGGTGATGCCGCCGCCGTGGGTCTCGGCGATCGCGACGTCGCCGACGACCTTGTTGGTGGTGGGGTCGATGCCGACGATCAGCGACTGCTTGCCGGTGTGGTACATCGTCACCAGCAGCAGGTCCTTGGAGCCGGACCAGTTCCACCAGGTGCCGATGCCCTGCGGCACGTAGGAGGCGAGCTTGGGCAGCGCGGCACTGTTGCTGAACCGGGCGTCATACACCTTGGACGCCGACGGGCCGTCGTAGAAGTGCTTGCCCCCGGCGGCGGTGCTGCAGCTGATCGCGCGCGTCGCCGCGGCGGTCGACGTGGTCGCCGCCTGCGAGGCGTCGGAGCCGGTCAGTGCGACTGTGGTGGCGGTACCGGCGGCCAGCAGGCCGGCCAGTCCGAGGGTGAGGGCGACCCGGCGGCGGGTCATCGAAAATCGCATTCTGCGACCTTAACGCGCGAGGGTGTGAAAGAGTCGTTGGGGACTGGTACGACGGAAGGGGTTTGCTGTGGTCGCGAACTGGGCCGGGAACGTCGAATTCTCCAGCGTGCTCGAACGACCACGATCCGTGGCCGAACTGCAGGAGCTGGTGGCGAAGTCGGAGAAGGTGCGGGTGCTCGGGACCGGGCATTCGTTCAACCGGATCGCCGATACGACGGGCACGCTACTGACCATCGCGGACCTGCCGAAGCGGCTCGAGATCGGTACGTCGGGCGCCACGATCTCGGCCGGCCTCCGGTACGGCGAGGTCACCGCGGCCCTGCAGGCGCGCGGCCTCGCGCTGCACAACCTCGGCTCGCTCCCGCACATCTCGGTGGCCGGCGCCTGTGCCACCGGGACACACGGATCCGGCGACACCAACGGCCCACTCGCCGACGCCGTCTACGCGATCACCTTCATCGACTCGTCCGGCTCGCTCGTCACGCTGACGCGTGACGACCCCGACTTCAACGGCTCGGTCGTCGCGCTCGGCGCGCTCGGAGTGATCGTCAGCCTGACCCTCAACGTCCAGCGCACGTACAACATCAGCCAGGTCGTGTACGACGGTTTGCCGGTGAAGCGGCTGCAGTCGAACTTCGACGCGGTGATGGGCAGCGCCTACAGCGTCAGCGCGTTCACCGACTGGGTCGATCCCGACGTGATGGTCTGGCGCAAGCAGAAGTCACCGCAGTTCGACCGTGAGTGGCTCGGGGCGAAGGTTGCCGACGGCCCCCGGCACCCGATCAAGGTGATGCCGGCCGACTACGCGACCGAGCAGGGCGGCGTACCGGGACCGTGGAACGAGCGACTGCCGCACTTCCGCCTCGAGTTCACCCCGAGCAACGGGGACGAGTTGCAGTCCGAGTACTTCATCCCGCGCAAGCGCGGTCCGGAGGCGGTCGAGATCCTCCGTGCCCTGGGCAACCAATTGGCCGACGTCATCCAGGTCTCCGAGATCCGCACCATCGCGAAGTCCGACCTCTGGCTCAGCCCCAGCCAGGGCCGCGACACAGTAGCCCTGCACTTCACCTGGATCCAGGACGAGACCGCAGTCCGCCCAGTCGTCGAGGCTCTCGAAGAAGCCCTGGCCCCGCTCGACGCCCGCCCTCACTGGGGCAAGGTCTTCGCCGCCGACGCCACCACCCTCGCCGCCCGCTACCCCAAGGTCCCAGACTTCATCGCCCTGGCCAACCGCTACGACCCCACCGGCAAGTTCCGCAACGACTACCTGGACACCTACCTGCCTAGGTGATCTCGACGAGGCTGAGGGGTAGGCCTTCGATGGGTTGAGCTGGGCCGGGTGCCTTGAGCAAGGTTCCGCTGACGTGGCGGGCGCTGTTGCTGAGCACGACGCGACCCTGGTCGTTGACTACGGCAACGGTGCGGTGGATTGCGCGCAGGCAGGGCAGTACGGCCTTCTCGAAGGTGAAGACGCGGACGTCGGCACCCGCGACGCCGACGAACGTCGTACCGGCGAACACCGGCACGGTGAAGGTCAGGGTGTAGTCCTCGGTACAGAGGTAGTCGACGTACGGTCCGGTGATGTGCCGCTGGCCGGTCGTCCGCGGTACGTCGTACCAGGGGAGTGACTCGTAGTCGTAGAAGTTGTCGCCGCGCGGATCCGTGTCGACGAGCAACCGCTCGGCGGCACCGTTGTTGCGCATGAACCACTCGAGCCACCACCGCGAGTCCGCGAGCGCGTCGACCGCGACGACGAATCCCGCGCCCGCGATCGGGCTGCCTGGCGCATCGATGGCGGGCTTCACCAACGAGGCGATCCCCTTGAGATCACTACGCCGGACAGGCTGCTTGGTGAAGGCCGCCGCAGCGGTAGCGGCGATCTGATCGGCCAACCCGAAAGCCTCGCCGGCCAGTGCGCTGACCAGTTCGACGATGGCCGCGGTGTCCTGCGCAACGTGAGTGCTCATCTCAGTCCTCCAAGGCCAGTCTGAGGTCGATCAGTCGCGCCGTCGAGTCCGCGACCCGCTCTTCGGCAGCGGTGCGGGCGGCGTCGCCGTCGGTTCGGTCGATGGCCGCCACCACGTCGCGGCAGCTTGCGACGGTACGACGATGGCTGTCGTCATCACCGAAGGCCAGCCAGAGCAGCGTGCCGACCTCGGCCTGCAGACTGACCTCGGCCCGATACAACCGCGTGGACTGCGCTGTCGCCGCCACCTCGATGTGGAACTGCGCATCCGCCCGCCGCCGCGCTCCCGAACCCTCCGCGTTCTCCAGCGCATCGCACACCATCACCAGCCGCCGTACGTCGTCCGGTGTCGCACGCTCGGCGGCGAGGCGGGCCGCCGTACCGGCGATGGCGCCGTAGTGGTCGCCGAGGTCGCGCAGCTGCGCCAGGCTCAGCTCGGCCAACCGGGCCCGGACCAGCGTGGACGACATGTCCTCCTGGGCCCGGACGAAGCTGCCGCCACCGCGGCCGCGCCGGGTGTCGATCAGCCCGCGCAGGCGCAGCGCGGAGAGCGCCTCGCGGATCGTGGTCGTGGAGACGCCGAAGATGCCGGCCAGGTCGGACTCGCCGGGTAGTTGCTCGGAGTCCGGGATCAGGCCGAGCGCGATCGCGTCGGTGAGCCGGCGGGCCACCAGTTCCGAACGGCTCAGTGACTCCAACGGTGCGAACACCGCCGCTGCGCCACTGCCGTAGAACCGCACCGCCACGTCGGCCACCTCTCAGGAAACGACTCGGGAACAGATCCCCGCCATTCTCTCCGATGACTTGAACTTTAACATCTGATTTCATATGTTAACCGCCACGAGTCGCCGCGGCACTGGGAGTGAGCAATGCGAACTGTCCGCAACCTGATCGGTCACGAGTCCCGGGACGCGCTGAGCGGCGCGACGAGCGAACTGGTCGATCCCGCCACCGGCAAGGTCTTCGGTACGGCGCCTCTGTCCGGTGAGGAGGACGTGGACGCGGCGTACCGGGCCGCGGCCGCCGCCGTACCGGCGTGGGCGGGCGTGACGCCGGGCGATCGGCAGCGGATGATGCTCCGCTTCGCGGATGCGATCGAGGCGCGAGCCGACGACCTGATCGCGGCCGAGTCGGAGAACACCGGCAAGCCGCTCGGGCTGACCCGGACCGAGGAGTTCGCGGTCATGGTCGACCAGTTGCGCTTCTTCGCCGGCGCCGCGCGCCTGTTGGAGGGCAAGGCGGCGGGCGAGTACCTGGCCGGTCACACCTCGTGGATCCGGCGCGAACCGATCGGTGTCGTCGGACAGATCACGCCGTGGAACTACCCGATGATGATGGCGGTCTGGAAGATCGGACCAGCGCTTGCCGCCGGCAACACCCTCGTGCTGAAACCTGCCGAGACGACTCCGGTGAGCACGGTCCTGATGGCCGAGATTGCCGCAGAGGTCTTACCTGCAGGCGTTTTCAACGTGGTCTGCGGTGATCGCGCGACCGGGCAAGCAGTTGTCGCGCATCCGACGCCGGGGCTGGTCAGCATCACGGGCTCGACGCGAGCGGGCTCAGAGGTCGCATCGACAGCCGCTCTCGATCTCAAGCGGACCCACCTCGAGTTGGGCGGTAAGGCACCCGCAGTGGTCTTCGCCGATGCCGACCTGTCAGCGGCAGCCGAGGCCATTGGAGTCGGCGGGTACTTCAACGCCGGCCAAGACTGTACGGCGGCCTGCCGGGTGCTCGTCGAGGCGTCGGTGCACGACGCGTTTGTCGAAGCGCTGACGTCGTGGGCGCGCGAGAACGCCCGCCCAGGGCTCGCCGACGATGAGGACGCGTTGTTCGGCCCGCTGAACAGCAGCATGCAACTCGACCGGGTCCGCGCGTTCCTGACACGGATGCCCGCGCACGGGAACGTCGTACTGGGTGGCTCACGAGCGGGTGGAGCCTTGGCTGACGGGTACTTCTTCGAGGCGACGGTCGTCACCGGGTTGCGACAGGACGACGAGATGATCCAGGACGAGATCTTCGGGCCGGTGATCACCGTGCAGCCGTTCGCGGACGAGGCCGAGGCGCTGGAGCTGGCGAACGGCGTCGAGTACGGGCTGGCGTCGTCGGTGTTCACGCGGGATCACTCGCGAGCACTGCGGATGTCGGCCGCACTCGACTTCGGGTGCGTGTGGCTGAACACCCATATCCCGTTGGTGGCCGAGATGCCGCATGGTGGGTTCAAACATTCCGGGCACGGCAAGGACCTCTCGCTGTACGGCGTCGAGGACTACACCCGGATCAAGCACGTCATGTCGGCGATCTGATGGGCGCGGTGAGCCTGCGCGGGCTGCGCAAGACCTTCGGCGACGTGGTCGCCGTGGACGAGGTCGACCTGGATCTGGACGAGGGCGAGTTCTTCTCGATGCTCGGGCCGTCCGGGTCGGGCAAGACCACGGTGCTGCGGATGATCGCGGGCTTCGAGGAACCGACCGCCGGGACGATCATGCTCGACGGCGTCGACGTGACCGGGCGGCCGCCGTACTCGCGGGATGTGAACACGGTCTTCCAGGACTACGCGCTGTTCCCGCACATGAGCGTGCTGCAGAACGTCGAGTACGGGCTGCGGGTCAAGGGCGTTGATCGTCGCGCGCGTCGTACCCAGGCCTCGGAGGCCTTGGAGACCGTGCGCTTGAACGGGTTCGGGGATCGGAAGCCGAGTCAGCTGTCTGGTGGCCAACGGCAACGAGTCGCGTTGGCGAGAGCGTTGGTGAACCGGCCGAAGGTGCTGCTGCTCGATGAACCCCTCGGCGCACTCGACCTCAAGCTGCGGCGTGAGATGCAGCTGGAGCTGAAGGCCCTGCAACGCGACGTCGGCATCACCTTCGTGTTCGTCACGCATGACCAGGAGGAGGCGCTGACGATGAGCGACCGGATCGCCGTCTTCAACGGCGGCCGGATCGAGCAGTTGGCCGCACCGGCCGAGCTGTACGAACACCCGGCGACCGCCTTCGTGGCCGGCTTCGTCGGTACGTCGAACCTCCTGTCCGGCGAGGTCGCCGAAGCGATCCTCGGTACGCCGGGAGTGTTCACCGTGCGGCCGGAGAAGATCAGGCTGCAGCCGGTCGACACTCCCGCGGAACCAGGCCGCTGTACGGCGAACGGCGTCGTCCGGGAGGTCGTCTATCTCGGCGCGGCCACGCAGTCCGTGGTCGACCTCGACGCCGGCGGCTCGCTCCTCGTCCTGCAACAGAACCAAGGCGATTCCGTGCAGGACAAGCTCGAACTTCGGGGTGCCCAGGTCCGCCTCACCTGGCATCGCGAACACACCGTCTCGATCGACGGCGGTGCTCAGTAAGTCCCCCCGCCCCCACCCTTTGGCAAGGAGCGTTCGATGAAGAAGTCTCTCGCAGCGGTGAGCCTGGCCGTGCTCGCCCTGATCGCGGCCTCGTGCGGCACGTCCGGAGGTGACTCCGGTGCTTCGGGCAACAACTCGGCCGGTGGCTTCACCCCGCCGGACCTGAAGAAACTCGACACGCTCGGCGCCGGCGAGGGCAAGCTCAGCGTGCTCGCCTGGCCCGGGTACGCCGAGGACGGCTCGAACGACCCGAAGGTCGACTGGGTCTCGTCGTTCGAGAAGGAGACTGGCTGCCAGGTCACGGTGAAGACCTTCGGTACGTCGGACGAGGCCGTCACCCTGATGAAGACCGGCCAGTACGACGTGGTGTCGGCGTCCGGTGATGCGTCGCTGCGGCTGATCGCGGCCGGGACCGTCGAGCCGATCAACACCGACCTGATCAAGAACTACGCCGACGTCTACCCGTTCCTCAAGGACCGGCCGTGGAACTCGGTGAAGGGGCAGATGTACGGGATCCCGCACGGCTACGGCGCGAACCTGTTGATGTGGCGCACCGACAAGGTGAAGACCGCCCCGACGTCGTGGGGCGCGGTGTTCGACCCGAACTCGCCGTACAAGGGCAAGGTGACGGCGTACGACTCGCCGATCTACATCGCCGACGCTGCGATGTACCTGATGGCGACCAAGCCCGATCTGGGGATCAAGAACCCGTACGCGCTGGACGACACGCAGTTCGCCGCGGCCGTCGACCTGCTCAAGCAGCAGAAGGGGCTCGTCTCGGAGTACTGGTCGGACTACCTGAAGGAGGTACAGGCGTTCACCAGCGGCAACTCGGTGATCGGCACCACCTGGCAGGTGATCGCGAATGTCGCCAAGGGCGAGAAGGTCCCGGTCGACGTGACCGTGCCGACCGAAGGTGTGACTGGGTGGTCGGACACGTGGATGCTCAGCGCTACGTCCAAGAGCAAGAACTGCGGCTACCTGTGGATGAATCACATCATCAGCCCGAAGGCGAACGCGGCCGTCGCCGAGTACTTCGGTGAGTCGCCGGCCAACGGCAAGGCCTGCAACGAGACCGCGGACAAGAGCCACTGCACGACCTTCCACGCCGGCGACGCGGCCTACTCCGAGAAGATCTGGTACTGGACCACGCCGATCGAGCAGTGCCTGGACGGTCGCACCGACGTCAAGTGCGCCGACTACACCAAGTGGACCCAAGCCTGGACCCAGATCAAGGGATGAGCATGTTGCCCGGCGGTCTCTTGAGGCACCCGCGGGCGCGGCTCGCACTGTTGCTCGGTCCCCCTATGTTGTGGCTCGGAGTTGCTTACCTCGGTGCGCTGGCGGCGTTGTTCGTCACCGCGCTGTGGACGCAGAACGGGTTCACCGGGACGATCGAGCGGGTGTGGACGCTGGACAGCTTCCGGACGTTGTTCACCGTCGACGTGTACCGCACGATCGCGCTGCGGACGATCGGAGTCGCCGTACTGGTGACTCTGGTCGATGCCGTGGTCGCCTTTCCGATCGCGCTGTACATGTCGAAGGTGGCGCGGCCGGGGCTGCAGCGGTTCCTGCTGGTGGCGGTGCTGATGCCCTTGTGGGCAAGCTATCTGGTGAAGGCCTACGCCTGGCGCGGGATGTTCTCCGAGGGCGGGCTGGTGTCGTCTGCGTTCGAGGCGGTTGGTCTGAAGTCGCCCGGATACGGGCTGACGGCAACGGTGGTGACGCTGGCGTACCTGTGGCTGCCGTACATGATCCTGCCGATCTATGCCGGCTTGGAGCGGCTGCCGAATTCGTTGCTGGAGGCATCGGCTGATCTCGGGGCGCGGACCGGGCACACGATCCGCCGGGTGATCGTGCCGGTGGTGATCCCGGCGATGGTGGCCGGGTCGATCTTCACGTTCAGTCTGTCGCTGGGTGACTACATCGCGGTGCGGATCGTCGGTGGCACGAATCAGCTGCTGGGCAACGTGGTCTACGACAATGTCGGTGCCGCGAACAACTTTCCGTTCGCGGCGGCGGTGGCCACGGTCCCGGTTGTGGTGATGCTCGTGTACCTGGCCGCGGTCCGCCGTACCGGAGCAATGGAGAGCCTCTGATGACGATGTCCGGCCCGACCCGCGTCGTCCTGCGAATCCTCACCGGCCTGATCCTCGCGGTGATCTACATCCCACTGCTGCTGGTGGTGGTCAACTCGTTCAACGTGAACAAGACCTTCGCCTGGCCGCCGCGCGACTTCACCCTCGACTGGTGGCGCCGTGCCGCCGAGAGCCAGGGCGCGTTGGATGCGCTGTGGGTCAGCGTGCGGGTCGGGCTCGCGGCCACGGCGATCGCCCTCATCCTCGGGACCATGATCGCGTTCGCCCTGCAGCGCTTCACCTTCTACGGCCGCGATGCCGTGTCCCTGCTGGTGATTCTCCCGATCGCGCTGCCCGGGATCGTCACCGGGATCGCGTTAAACAACGCCTTCCGGACGATCTTCGGGTGGCAACTCGGTTTCGTCACGATCGTGATCGCGCATGCCACCTTCTGCATCGTGACCGTGTTCAACAACGTGATCGCGCGGCTTCGCCGTACCGGCTTGTCGCTGGAGCAAGCCTCGGCCGACCTGGGGGCGTCGGCGTTCCAGACGTTCCGGCTGGTCACCTTCCCGATGATCCGCTCGGCGTTGCTGGCCGGCGGGCTGCTCGCCTTCGCGTTGTCGTTCGACGAGATCATCGTGACGACGTTCACCGCCGGCGCTCAGCAGCAGACGTTGCCGATCTGGATCTTCAACAACCTCTTCCGCCCCAACCAGGCCCCGATCGTCAACGTCGTCGCCGCCGCGCTGATCGTCGTCTCCGTCGTCCCCGTGTGGCTGGCCCAACGGTTGTCGGGTGACGCCGAATCCCTGGGACACTAGGGGGATGTTGCGACTTACTGACTTCATCATCGACTGCCCGGACGCGATGAAGCTGGCGGCCTTCTACGCCGAGGTGACGGGGGTCCCGATCAAGGAGAGCAGCACGGAGAACTGGGCCGGTCTCCGGTTCGGTGACCTCGAACTGGCCTTCGTCCCAGTGGAGGACTACCGCGCTCCGCAATGGCCGGACAGCGACCACCCCAAGCAGTTCCACCTGGACTTCGAGGTCGACGACATCGAGGCCGAACAGAGCCGCGTCCTCGGTCTTGGCGCGACCCTGCTGCGGGACCACGTCGGTCCCGAAGGCTTCGGCTTCCGCATCTACGCCGACCCCGTTGGCCACCCCTTCTGCCTGTGCCGCAACAAGGGTGTCGTCTGGACCGACGAGGGTCCTACCTGGTCCTAGTCGCGGGGGTCGCCTTCGAGGGTCGTGGTGAGGGTCCAGAGCAGGTTCCGGAGCTGCCGGCGATCCTCGGGGGTGAGGCCGGCGAGGGCTCGGCTGCCGGCTCGGTCGTAGATGTCTTCGACCGTGCGGGCCAGTTCGGCGCCCTGGTCGGTGAGTTCGATGCCGACCTGGCGCGCGTCGGTGGTGCTCTTGACGCGGCGGACCAGGCCGGCGGCCTCCATACGTTGGGTGGTTTTGGTCGCCGTCGGCACCTCGACGTCCAAGACGTGAGCGAGCTTCGCTACCGGCAGTGAGCCGTGGTGGAGGAGTTTGGCCAGGACGAGTTCTTGCCCGGTGTGCAGACCGGTGCCTACCAGTTCGGCGGCGACGGCTTTGCGGGCTGCGCGGTCGGCGAAGCGCAGGGCGATCAGGACGTCTCGGGGAGTCGCCGGGGCGTCGACTGGCCACTCCTCCTCAACGGTGGTCATTTGGGGGTCCACGCGTTCTGGGAGGTGTAGTCACCGACGTACTGGGTGGGGATGGCGGGCTCGCCGCGGCTGAGCTGGCTGGCGAAGCGGGGGAGTTCGTCGCGGACCTTGAGGTGGTGGGCCTGGGACTCGGCCGGGGTGGTGCGGCCGATCACCTCGCCGCCCTTGACCAGCGGCTTGAGGAGTTCGCGGTCGTCGCCGTCGTCCTCGGGGAGGCTGCCGACGCCGATCAGCTCGGCCTCGGCGACACCGGCCGCGGTACGGCGGCGCAGGGCCCACTTGCGGCCGCCGATCGAGATCTTGTCCGGGCTCTTCTTCGCCACCGGCTTCAGCTCGCCGCTCGCGTCCTCACGGGCGACCAGCTTGTACACGAACCCGCAGGTCGGATACCCCGAGCCCGTGACAAGCGACGTACCGACGCCGTAGCCGTCGACCGGTGCCGGCGCGAGCGCGGCGATCTGGAACTCGTCGAGGTCCGAGGTCACGATGATCCGGGTCTTGGTGGCGCCGAGCGCGTCGAGCTGCTCGCGGACCTGACCGGCCAGCGACGGGAGGTCGCCGGAGTCCAGCCGGACGGCGCCGAGCTCCGGGCCGGTGATCTCGATCGCGGTCCGGACCGCCTCGGCGACGTCGTACGTGTCGACGAGGAGGGTGGTGCGCTTGCCGAGGGCATCCACCTGGGAGGTGAACGCCTCCTTCTCGGTGTCGTGCAGGAGGGTGAACGAGTGCGCCGACGTCCCGGCGCTCGGGATGCCGTAGCGGCGGGCGGCCTCCAGGTTGGAGGTGGTGGCGAAGCCCGCGATGTACGCCGCCAGCGCGGACGCGACCGCGGCCTCCTCGTGGGTCCGTCGCGAGCCCATCTCGATACAGGGCCGGCCGCCGGCCCACCAGGTCATCCGGGAGGCGGCCGAGGCGACCGCGGAGTCGTGGTTCAGGATCGACAGGAAGACGGTTTCCAGCAGCACGGCCTCGGCGAAACTCGACTCGACCACCAGGACCGGGGAGCCGGGGAAGAAGATCTCGCCGTCGGCGTACCCGGCGATGTCCCCGGTGAACCGGTAGTTCGCCAGCCAGTCGGAGGTAACCTGGTCGACGACACCCCGGTCGGCCAGGAAGGCGATCGCCCGCTCGTCGAAGCGGAACTGCTCCAGGGCGTCGAGCAGCCGGTTCACGCCGGCGACGACGCCGTACCGGCGGCCGTCGGGCAACCGGCGGGCGAACAGCTCGAAGACCGAGCGGCGCTGCGCCGTGCCGTCGGCCAGGCTGGCCTGCAGCATGGTCAACTCGTAGTGGTCCGTCAGGAGCGCGGTCGAGGTGTTCACAAGGGCAGCCTATTGCGCCGCCGGAACTTCTAGTGGAGAGAATGGGTCAGTGACCACCGCACCGAGTGAGCTCGAGAGCCCCGAAGTCGACGAGGCGATCCAGCTGAGCCCACCGTGGGTGACGATCGTCTGGAACGATCCGGTGAACCTGATGGACTACGTCACGTTCGTCTTCCAGACGTACTTCGGCTACTCCAAGTCCAAGGCGGAGAAGCTGATGATGCAGGTCCACGAGGAGGGCAAGTCGGCGGTGTCGAACGGTAACCGGGAAGCGATGGAGCGCGACGTCGAGGCGATGCACTCCTACGGCCTGTGGGCCACCTGCGAGAAGTCGTGACGCGGTTCCGCAAGCGCCGCAAGATCGTCGCGGTCAGCTTCGCCGAGCACGAGGCCGACATCCTCGCCAACCTGCTCCGCAACCTGGTCGAACTCCTGTACGACGGCCTCCCCCCGCGCGCCACCCAGTCCAGCGACCCGCTCGCGGCCCTGCTGGACTCCGACGGCCCCACCTCGCCGCCCGAGGACATCGTCCTGCAGCGCCTGTTCCCCGATGCCTACGGCTCCGACGACATGGCGTCCTCGGAGTTCCGCCGCTTCACCGAACGCGGCCTGCGCGACGGCAAGATCACCGACGCCAAGCGCGTCCTCTCGGCCCTCGAGGAGTCCGGCGCCGACGAGATCGCCCTCGAACCCGACGAACAACTCTCCTGGCTGCGCGCCCTCAACGACCTCCGCCTCGCCATCGGCACCCGTCTCGACATCAAGGACGAGGACGACTACGGCACCTGGGAAAAACTCCCCGAGGACGACCCCCGCCGCCTCACCTACGACCTCTACGACTGGCTCGGCTACCTCCAGTCAGCCCTCCTCCACAACATGCGCTGACCGCCTCCGGCGCGGTACGACGGCGGTTCGGCCCGGAGCCGATGAGCCGAAGCGGTCGCGGGGTGTGCGCCTGCCCATCGATGTGGGCGGCCCTCCGGCACTCACCAAGTGATTCACCGGCGGTTCGGTAAGGACACCGCCTCCGGCGGCGACAGCCCTCCGGCGCGGTACGAAGGTGGTTCGGCCCGGAGCCGATGAGCCGAAGCGGTCGCGGGGTGTGCGCTCGCCCATCGATGTGGGCGGACCTCCGGCACTCACCAAGTGGTTCACCGGCGGTTCGGCGCGGTGGGTTCAGGCGTGGCGGGGTCGGCGGCGCGGAGGTTGGTGAGTGGGGGCGGTCCGCATCACGAGCACCCTGACCCGGCGGCGTACAGACGGGGCTGGGGGTGTCGTTCGGCGAGCGGATGGGTGACACCCCTTCGACCGCGCCGGTAGCACGCGACGACCGCGAGCGCGTCGGCCGGCACGGTCAGGTGGCAGTAGGGCCCGGCCGGGATCGTCGGCGAAGGTCAGCGCCACCAGCGCCAAGAGCCGGACGACACACCATGGCGGACCGCTGTCACCCACTAAGTGGCTGGTGGCAGGTATTTCGAGGTGGGGCCAGGCGTGGCGGGCTCGGATGGGTGGGCGTTAGTGGGTGATGGGGGTTCGGGCTACTGGTTCATCAGGGTGGCGACGTAGGCAGTTAGGCGGGACTCGAGGAGCTCGGGGGTTAGGTCGGGGCGGGTGGATTCGCGCCAGGGGCGGGTGGCGGGTTCGATCTCTTCGGAGAAGGAGAGGGCGTCTCGGACCAGCCAGTAGCGGCGGTCGGGGGAGAGGGTGCCGCCGGCTTGTTGGTAGGCCTCGATGAAGTGGTGGGCTGCGGTGGGGCCGTGGAGTAGGGCGAGGTTGGTGGCGCAGTGGGCCACGTCCAGGTCGGTGGGGCCCCAGGAGGTACTGGCCCAGTCGACGACGGCGGTGATCCGGTTGCTCTCGAAGAGGACGTTGCCGGGCTGGTAGTCGCGGTGCAGGAAGGCGCCCTCGTACGGCGGATGCGGCCGCCGGATGAGGTCGATCGCGGCGGCCCAGTCGGCGCCGGGCGGAGTGACGACTGTGTCGGCGGTGGTCAGCGTCACGAAGGTGCCGGGGCGCTCGACAGGGAGCACGGCGTGGATGGCGACCAGGTGCTGAGCGAGGGCCGGGATGCGGTCGGCGAGGCCGGCGTCGGTGAGGACGGTCCGGCCGGGCATGTGCGTCATTAGGACGGCCGTGTCGGCGACGGCGATGAGTTCGGGGGCCGGTACGGCGGTTGCCGCGAGCTCGGTGAGGGCGTGCGCCTCACGGTCCACGAGCTCGGCGGTGTCAGCGCGGTCGACGTACGTGCGGAGGACCAGGTGACGGACGCCGCCGTCCGGGGTGGCGATGGTCAGGCGGCGTACGTCGGCGGTGAGGCCGCCGTGGAGGGGCTCGGCGTCGAGGACGCGCTCGCCGGCGTCGAGGTGCTGCTGCACCCAGGCCAGGTTGATCACCCACCCACCTCACCATTCAGGCAGCGACGGACGCGACCGAATATCGCGCCTACGATGCACGGGTGAGTTATCCGAGGACTGGCGGCAGGGTGGGTGGGGCTCCGGACTTTCCTGAGGTCGAGGGGGAGGTGCTGGCGTTCTGGGAGGCGGACGACACGTTCCGGGGGTCGGTGGAGCGGCGGGCCAAGGAGGAGTTCGTCTTCTACGACGGGCCTCCGTTCGCCAATGGGCTGCCGCACTACGGGCATCTGCTGACCGGGTACGTGAAGGACCTGGTGCCGCGGTACCAGACCATGCGGGGATTCCGCGTGGAGCGGCGGTTCGGGTGGGACACGCACGGGTTGCCGGCTGAGCTGGAGGCCCAGCGGGTGCTGGGGCTGAAGACGAAGGCGGAGATTCTCGAGCTCGGGATCGAGAAGTTCAACGCGAAGTGCCGGGAGCTGGTGCTGCAGTACACCGACGAGTGGCAGGCCTATGTCACGCGGCAGGCGCGGTGGGTGGACTTCGAGAACGACTACAAGACGCTCAACGCCGAGTACATGGAGTCGGTGATCTGGGCGTTCAAGACGCTGTACGACAAGGGCCTGGTGTACGAGGGCCTGCGCGTGCTCCCGTACTGCTGGAACGACGAGACGCCGCTGTCCAACCACGAGCTGCGGATGGACGACGACGTTTACCAGCAGCGGCAGGACCCCTCGGTGACGGTCGCGGTCGAGCTCGAGACCGGGGAGCGGTTGCTCGCCTGGACGACCACGCCGTGGACGCTGCCGAGCAACCTCGCGATGGCGGTCGGGCCGGAGCTCGACTATGTCGTCGTCGACACCCCCGAAGGCCCGACGATCCTCGCCGAGGCCCGGATGCAGGCGTACGCCACCTCAGGGCTGCAGAGCACCGACGTCGTACGGCGGTTCAAGGGCACCGAGCTGATCGGCAAGCGCTACACCCCGCTCTTCGACTTCTTCGCCGACACCCCGAACGCCTTCCAGGTGATCGCGGCCGACCACGTCACCACCGATGACGGCACCGGCGTCGTACACATGGCTCCTGCGTACGGCGAGGAGGACCAGCTCGCGTGTGACGCCGTCGGGATCCCCACGATCCTGACCGTCGACGACGGAGCCCGGTTCACCAGCGTGGTCCCGCCGTACCAGGGTCTGCACGTCTTCGAGGCGAACCGTCCGATCATCCGCGACCTCAAGGCGGCCGGCGCGCTGATCCGCGAGGACAGCTATGTGCACAGCTACCCACACTGCTGGCGGTGCCGGAATCCCCTGATCTACAAGGCGGTTTCGAGTTGGTTCGTCGAGGTGACCGCGATCCGCGACCGGATGGTCGAGCTGAACGAGGACATCACCTGGACGCCGGAGCACGTGAAGCACGGCCAGTTCGGCAAGTGGCTGAGCAACGCGCGGGACTGGTCGATCAGCCGGAACCGCTTCTGGGGTTCGCCGATCCCGGTCTGGCGGTCGGATGATCCGGCGTACCCGCGGATCGACGTCTACGGATCGATCGCGGACCTCGAGCGGGACTTCGGCGTCGAGGTCAAGGACCTGCACCGCCCGTACGTCGATGAGCTCACCCGCCCGAACCCGGACGACCCGACCGGGAAATCGACGATGCGCCGGGTGCCCGACGTACTGGATGTGTGGTTCGACTCGGGGTCGATGAGTTTCGCCCAGGTGCACTACCCGTTCGAGAACACCGAGTGGTTCGAGAGCCACTTCCCGGGTGACTTCATCGTCGAGTACATCGGGCAGACCCGCGGCTGGTTCTACACGATGCACATTCTCGGTACGGCGTTGTTCGACCGGCCGGCGTTCAAGTCGGTGCTGAGCCACGGGATCGTGCTCGGCAGCGACGGGCAGAAGATGAGCAAGTCGCTGCGCAACTACCCGGACGTGCGCGAGGTGTTCGACCGCGACGGCGCGGACGCGATGCGGTGGTTCCTGATGTCGAGCCCGATCCTGCGCGGCGGGAACCTGATCGTCACCGAGGAGGGCATCCGCGAGGGCGTCCGGCAGGTGCTGATCCCGCTGTGGAACGCGTGGTCGTTCTTCGCGCTCTACGCGAACGCGGCCGACCGCGAAGGGCAGGCGGTGAAGCAACCGACCGACCTGCTGGATCGGTACCTGCTGGCGCGGCTGCGGCTGTTCGTCACCGACGTCCAGGACAAGCTCGACCGGTACGACATCGCATCGGCCTGTGACGCGATCACCTCGTACGTCGATGTGCTGACGAACTGGTATATCCGGCGTTCGCGCGACCGGTTCTGGGCGGGTGAGCAGGCGGCGATCGACACGCTCTACACGGCGTTGGAGACGCTCTGCCGGGCGGTCGCACCGCTGCTGCCGTTGGTTGCCGAGGACATCTGGCGCGGGCTGACCGGCGAGCGGTCGGTGCACCTGACCGACTGGCCGACCGTCACCGACCTGCCGGACGATCCGGAGCTGGTGGCGCAGATGGAGCGTGCGCGCGAGGTGTGTTCGGTCGCCTCCGCGATCCGCAAAGCGACCGGGATCCGCGCGCGGCAGCCGCTGCAGAAGTTGACCGTGGCAACAACTGCGGACCTGCAGGCGCTGACCGGGTTGATCGCCGCCGAGCTCAACGTCCGCGAGGTCGTGCTGACGTCGGTGGACGCGGTCGATGCGCCGGTCTCCCAACGCCTGACGGTGAACGCGAGAGCTGCGGGACCGCGGTTGGGCAAGGCCGTGCAGACGGCGATCAAGGCGTCGAAGTCCGAAGACTGGTCGGTCTCCGCGGACGGGGCAGTGGTTGCCGGGGGCATCGAGCTGGTCGAGGGGGAGTACACGCTGGAGACCACCCTGGCGGTGGACGCGGGGCAGGCCGGGCCGGCGAGCCGCACGGCCGGCGCGGGCGATGGGCCCAGAGGTGCGGCGGCCGCCACCTCTTCCTCCGCCACTACTACGTCTTCCTCTCCCATCACCACACCCGCATCTCCCACCACGGCACCCAGCTCGTCTAGTGGGCTGTTGCCTGGGGGTGGGTTTGTTGTGCTGGATACCACGATCACGCCGGAGCTGGAGGCTGAAGGTACGGCGCGGGATGTGATCCGGCTGATCCAACAGGCGCGACGGGACTCGGGACTCGAGGTCACCGACCGCATCCACCTGACGGTGACTGCGGAACCGGCGATGGCTCAAGCCGTGGAAACGCACCGCGAGCTGATCATGCGCGAGACGCTCGCCACTGACCTCGCCGTACTGGAGGGCTCTGAGCTGGAGATCGACCTGAGGTCCTAATGTTGCGTGCATGGAGACGCGGAAGCTGGGACGGACCGGTCGGGATGTAGGCGTGGTCGGGCTCGGCGCCTGGCAGCTGGGCGCCGACTGGGGTTCGGTGGACGAGAGCGACGCGCTCGCCGTCCTGCGGTCGGCGATCGAGGGCGGCGTGACGTTCATCGACACCGCCGACGTGTACGGCGACGGCCGGAGCGAGCGCCTTGTCGGTCAGGTGCTCAAGGAACACGAGGGCCTGACTGTGGCGAGCAAGATGGGCCGTCGGGTCGAGCAGTTGCCGGAGAACTACAACCCGGCCAACTTCCGCGCCTGGAACGACCGCTCCCGGCAGAACCTCGGCGTCGACACGATTGACCTGGTTCAGCTGCACTGCCCGCCGACCGCGGTGTACTCCACCGACGCCGTCTTCGACGACCTGGACGCGATGGTCGACGAGGGCCGGATCGCGTCGTACGGCGTCAGCGTCGAGACCTGCGCCGAGGCGTTGACCGCGATCGCGCGTCCCAACGTGGCGAGCGTCCAGATCATCCTGAACGCCCTCCGCCTCAAGCCCCTCGACGAGGTGCTGCCCGCCGCCCAGGAGGCCGGCGTCGGCATCATCGCCCGCGTCCCGCTCGCCAGCGGGCTGCTGTCGGGCAAGTACGACGAGAACACCGTCTTCTCCGCCGACGACCACCGCACCTACAACCGCCACGGCGAGGCCTTCGACGTCGGCGAGACCTTCTCCGGCGTCGACTTCGGCACCGGCCTCGAAGCCGTCCGCCGCCTGATGCCCTGGCTCCCCGCCGGCGCCACCATGGCCCAGTTCGCCCTCCGCTGGATCATCGACCAGCCCGGCGTCTCCGTCGTCATCCCCGGCGCCCGCAACCCCGAACAAGTCGCCGGCAACGTAGGCGCAGCCGCCCTCACCCCACTCACCGCCGACCAGCAAGCCGCCGTACGAGAGATCTACGACGACCTCATCCGCCCCCAGATCCACGACCGCTGGTAGTCCACATATTGGACTGACCCTGCGGTTGTCAGGGTCGGTACGACGGTCGCCGTACCGTGGTGGTGTGTTGATCATCGACCAGGCGACGTACGACGCGATCCTGGCGCACGCGCGGCGGGACCATCCGGACGAGGCGTGCGGTGTGGTGACGGGGCCGGAGGGGTCGGGGCGGGCGGAGCGGTTCGTGCCGGTGCCGAACTCGGCGATGTCGCCGACGTACTACGAGTTCTCGTCCGAGGATCTGCTCAAGGTGCACAAGGACCTGTGGGAGCGGGACGAGGAGATCGTGGTGACGTACCACTCGCACACGGCGACCGAGGCGTATCCGTCGCGGACGGACATCGCCCGGGCCGAGGAGCCGAACTCGCACTACGTCATCGTCTCGACCCGGGACGGGGCCGAGCAGCAGAGCTACGACGGTCCGGTGGAGTTCCGGTCGTTCCGGATCGTCGACGGCGTGGTCACCGAAGAAGATGTGAAGATCGTGGCGGCCTACGCCGATTCAGACAGCAGCGAACGAGGAGACAACTGAGATGGCGATCGAGCTTCGCGTCCCGACCATCCTGCGGACCTACACGGGTGGCGAGAAGGCGGTCAACGGCGACGGCGCCACGCTGGCCGAGTTCATCGACAACGTGAACGGCGACCACCCGGGCCTGAAGGAGCGGATCGTCGAGGGGGAACCGGAGGAGCTGCGCCGGTTCGTCAACGTGTACGTGAACGACGAGGACGTCCGGTTCACCGGTGGTCTGACGACGGCGGTGAAGGACGGCGACGTGGTCGTCGTGCTGCCCGCGGTCGCCGGCGGCTGAGGATGCGCTTCGACAGCCTGCTCGACTCGGTCGGGGGCACGCCGCTGGTCGGCCTGCCCCGGCTGTCGCCGACGGCGGACGTGCGGTTGTGGGCCAAGCTGGAGGACCACAACCCGACCGGTTCGATCAAGGACCGGGCGGCGCTGCGGATGCTGCTGGACGCGGAGAAGGACGGCCGGCTGCGGCCGGGCAACACGATCCTGGAGCCGACGTCGGGCAACACCGGGATCTCGCTGGCGATGGCGGCCAAGCTGCGCGGCTACCGGATGGTCTGCGTGATGCCGGAGAACACCTCCGAGGAGCGCCGCCAGATCCTGCGGATGTGGGGCGTCGAGATCATCTCCTCGCCGGCCGCCGGTGGGTCGAACGAGGCGGTCCGGGTGGCCAAGCAGGTCGCCGAGGAACACCCCGACTGGGTGATGCTCTACCAGTACGGCAACCCGTCGAACGCGGCTGCCCACTACGACGGCACCGCCCGCGAGGTCCTCGACGACCTCCCGTCGGTGACGCACTTCGTGGCAGGCCTCGGCACGACCGGCACGCTGATGGGCGCCGGCCGCTTCTTCCGCGAGCACAAGCCCGAGGTGCGGATCGTTGCCGCCGAGCCCCGGTACGGCGAGCTCGTCTACGGCCTGCGGAACCTGGACGAGGGCTTCGTCCCGGAGCTGTACGACGCGTCGCTGATCGACGCCCGGTTCTCGGTCGGACCGCGCGACGCCGTCCGGCGGGTCCGGGAGCTGCTCGACAACGAGGGCATCTTCGCCGGCATCTCGACCGGCGCGATCCTGCACGCCGCGCTCGGCCAGGCGGCCAAGTGCGTGCGCGACGGAGAGCGGGCCGACATCGCCTTCGTGGTCGCCGACGGCGGCTGGAAGTACCTGTCGACCGGTGCCTATGAGGGCACGGTCGACGAGGCGGAGGATCGCCTCGAAGGCCAGCTCTGGGCCTGAAGGGCTAGGGGGACTTGAAGAGGATCCGGCGGCCGATGCGCGGGTGAACGCCGCGTCCCTTGCAGCTGGTGCAGGGGCGTTGTGCGTAGCTGAAGAGGCCGCCGTGGTGACGGCCGGCGCCCTTGCAGCGGTTGCACTTGGCATTCGGGTGCAGCGACAGCGAGACGACGTACACGAAGAACGCCGCCATCAGCAGCAGCAACAGGACTCCGGTCGACCCGATGGACGACGCGAGGTCCGCGGCGGTGCTGTTGGTTTCGGCAGCCTGGTTCGCGGCCTGCCCGGAGGCGGAGACGTGATCAGGTTGCGGATTCGGTCCGGCGGTGCTGCTCAGCACCGCGACGATGTGATGCGCCAGGCTCATGGCATCTCGAGGGCGGTTCGGGCGAACATCGGTCCAGAGTGACCCGAATCACTGCTGTTGGCAATTGCATAACGTAAAGATGTGGACAAGGTTCGGCGTGTCGTTTCTGGAGTTGGGACTGGGTGTCTTCTTGAACGACCCGAATCCGGTCCTGGTTACGGGTGCCGGGTGGTTGTCGGCGCGTCCCCGATAGAATGCGTGCCGTGACAGACGCGCCGGTGGGGATCTTCGATTCAGGCTTCGGCGGTCTCACCGTCGCGCGTGCGGTGCTGGACCAGTTGCCGCACGAGCCGATCCTCTACCTCGGCGACACTGCCCGGCAGCCCTACGGCCCGAAGCCGATCGCCGAGGTGCGTGAGTATGCGCTGGAATGCCTTGACCACTTGGTCGAGGCGGGCGTGAAGATGATCGTCATCGCCTGCAACTCGGCCAGTGCCGCGATGCTTCGCGACGCCCGGGAGCGGTACGACGTACCGGTCGTTGAAGTGATTCTTCCGGCTGCTCGCCGTGCCGTTGCCGCGACGCGCAACCAGAAGGTCGGCGTGATCTGCACGCACGCAACGGCAACGTCGTTGGCGTACGACGATGCGTTCGCCGCCGCCCCGCAGGTGGACCTGATCACCCGGGAGTGCCCGAAGTTCGTCGACTTCGTCGAGTCCGGCGTCACGTCGGGACCGGAGTTGCTCGAGGCAGCGCACGAGTACCTCGACCCGCTGGTCGAGGCCGGCGTCGACACGCTCATCCTCGGCTGCACGCACTACCCGTTGCTGACCGGCGTGATCTCGTACGTCGTCGGTGACGCGGTCTCGCTGGTGAGCAGCGCCGAGGAGTGTGCCAAGGATGTCTACCGCGTGCTGACCAGCACCGGACTGCTGCGACCGGACGACCTGCCCGAGCCCAAGCATCGTTTCGTCACGACCGGAACGCCTGCCGAGTTCGAGGCGATCGGCTCCCGCTTCCTCGGCCCGGTGCTCTCGTCAGTAGACCAGTTCGCCTGGGTTCGTTAGGCGTCCGCACGCTTGCGGCCCTGCTCCAGCACGGCCAGCATCAGGTAGGCGACCACGATGGTGCCGCCGGCCACGAGATAGCACCACGGCGCGTCCAGATAGTTGGCCGCCGTGAGTACGTTCGGCCGCTTGTCGGTCCAGATCCGGTAGATCAGGGCGATGATGCCCTCCCAGATCCCGAAGAACCCCACCGCGACCATCACCAGTCGATACATTCCCTCGTCCATGGATACGAACGTATCAACGGCGGCGTGCGACTTTAGTCGCTGATTCTGCCTTTCATCACGCTTATAGTGGAGTGGTGCGTGACGAAAAGTGCCGGGTCTGCGGTGGCCCGCTGACTCCGCCCGAGCGCGGCCGCCGGCCGTTCTACTGCTCGCGCGCCTGCCAGGCCAAGGCCTACCGGGCGCGCCGGACACCGGCGGCTCCACGCGACGTCGAACCCACAGAACGCCGTACGGCGATCGCTCAGGTCGTCTGGCGAATCGCGGCCGAGCGTGGGCTCGACGCGGTGAGCATGCGCGCCGTGGCAGCCGGGGCCGGCGTGTCGGTGCGTGTCGTGCAGTACCACTTCGGCTCGAAGCACCAGTTGCTGGTGGACTCGCTGCAGTTGTTGCACCGCACCAACGAACGACTCGCCGCGGAGCGGATCCAGGGTGACCTACAGGACCCGAAAGCCTTGCTGGCGGCGATCCTGGACGAGTTCCTGCCCCTGGACGACCACCGGCGGATGAGCCTGCGGGCGCTGGGCGGCTACTACGCGCGCAGCCTCACCGACCCCGCGATGGCCGCGGTCTTCCTGAGCGGTGACCGCTCCCTCGAAGGCTTCGTCGGCCTGATCCTGGGACAGGCGGCCGACCGCGGTCTGCTCCGCGCCGGGGTGCACGTGGAATCGACCGCGGACCTGCTCGTCTCCGGGGTCACCGGCCTCGCGCTGGATGTTGTCCATGGCACCAGATCTGCCCGTGACGTGCGCGAAATCATAGCCAGGCAACTCGATCAGCTGTTCTGCGACGCGACGAGTTTCCCTGCGAAGCCGGCAACCCGCCGGTAATCTTCAAGATATGAAGCTCACCGTGCTCGGCTGTTCCGGGTCCGTCCCCGGGCCGGACTCGGCCGCCTCGAGCTATCTGGTCACTGCCGAGGACTTCCACCTGGTCCTCGATCTCGGCAGCGGCGCTCTCGGATCGCTCCAGCGGCATCTTGCCGTCCCGCAGATCGGCGCGATCGGCCTGTCCCACTTGCATCCTGACCACTGTATGGACCTGTGCGGCCTCTATGTCGCGGCGAAGTACGCACCGGGTTCACCGATTCCCCGCATCCCCGTGTTCGCCCCGCCCGGTGCGGCGGAGCGGATGGCCCTGGCCTACGACCTACCCATCGACCCAGGTATGACCGAGGAGCTGGAATTCCATGCCTGGCAGGACGTTCAGCAGATCGGCCCGTTCACGGTCCGGACCGCGAGCATGCGGCACCCGGTCCCGGCGTACGCGATCCGGGTCGAGGCCGGCGGCAAGTCGCTGGTCTACACCGGTGACACCGGCCCGAACGACGCACTGATCGAGCTCGCTCGCGGTGCCGACCTGATGCTGTCCGAAGCGGCCTTGCAGGACGACAATCCGGACAACCCGGTCGACCTGCACCTGACCCCGTCCGACGCCGGCGAGCACGCCAAGAAGGCCGGCGTCAAAAAGCTCGTGATCACGCACGTCCCACCGTGGTACAACCGGGTGACCCAAGCGGAGAACGCCCGACGTACCTACTCCGGGCCGATCGAGATTGCGACCCCCGATGCTGTTTTCGACATCTGATCAAGTTCCGTTGTGGACTGCAACCACTGGCCCGACCGGGGCGGCGGGGCGGGGAAGGTCTCAAGAAGAGCCGACCCCTGCCGCCGCGCCGGTGATCATCCTCCACGGTGGTCCAGGCACTTGGGATGACCACGCGCGGCTCGCTTCGATGATCGACGACGTGACGGTCGTCCATCGGTTCGACCAGCGGGGCTGCGGCCGGTCGGGCGCGTCGGACGAGCTGACGATGGCGCGCTGGGCGCAGGACATCGACGAGCTGCGGGCGTTCTGGGGCCACGACAAGATCGTTGTCATCGGCCACTCCTTCGGCGCCACGCTGGCGATCACCTATGCCGCGCTGTACCCCGATCACGTCGCCGGAGTGGTCTACCTCGACGGTGTCGGCATCGGCGACTGGCGAACGGGCGAGGCAGAGGTCCGCGCGACCCGCATGACCCCCGAGCAGGTCGCCCGGCTCGAGAGCCTGTTCGGCCGACCGCGGACTCCCCAGGAGGAGATCGAGCTCCGGGTGCTGGCCTGGTTCCCCGACTTCGCCGATCAGTCGCGGGCGATGGAGTGGGCGCTCGAGGACGCGTCCGTCGACCTGCCGATCAACTGGACCGTGAACCGCGCCCTGAGCAACGAAATCAACAGCTGGCCGGACAGTCGCAAGGCCGCTGACGCCGCCGCGATCCCGGCCCCGATCACCTTCATCCACGGCGAAGGCGACCCGCGCCCCTACACCGCCGTACAGGCTCTGGCCGAACACGCCCAGCAACCGGCGTTCCACCTGATTCCTGAGGCCGGTCACTCACCGTGGCGCGAGCAGCCCACGGCCGTCCGCGACATCCTGCGCTCGGTGGTGCTCAGCTCAGCCTGAGCGACATGGTCGCGCCGGGGATCGGCATCGACAACGCCTCCGCCTCGATCGCAGCCCGCTCAGCGCCAGTGACACGACCGGCCAACCGCAGATTGATTGCTCCCTGCCGACGTCCCCACGCGCCGCGGAGCTGCCCGTCGAGCATCAACCCGTGCGGGTGATGCCAGTCGTTCAATTCGATCCGGGACTTCTGCCCAGGCCCGGCGAACAACCCGTAGCGGTCAGCCCCGAACAGCCGCAGATCCGAAGCGACCAGGAACCGTGCACCCGTCACCGCGGGCGCAGCCCGTACGGCGTCCTCGTCGGCGGCCAGAATCGCGGCAGCCCGTCCCTCGACCTCGATCGGCAACAACTCGTCACCCAGCCAGCTCCACACAACGCGAGCGTCCGGTCGCGAGAGCCCTGACCACCAACCGAACGTCTCTGCAGTAGTCGGCCCAAAGGCGCGCACGTGCCGACGGCACAACTCCAGATGGGCTTCGCGAAAGTCGATCTCCGGTGGCTCGACCTCCCGTGCGTACAAGGCACTCGTCGTCCACCGCAACAGCAGCCGACCCGTCGCACACGCGCCCCGCAACTCGGGATGCCCTTGCCGCTGCTCGGCTCCCGCGAACTCCTGGCAGATCCGTTCAGCCAACTCCTCGACCGCCTGCTGCTCGACAGGATCCAGCGGCATCCGTCCCACCGTGAACACCCCGAAGTCTGCCGCGGGCAGCACATAGACCGCCGCCCGCGGGCTGTACGTCTGCACCAACCCCGGCGCCTCCCACGCCGACGGCTCGCACTCCGCCACCCGCGCATGCAACCCAACCAACGCGTCCCGCGGCGCCGTGTCCTGCAACCCGAACCGCGCCGCCTCCACATAAGCCCCAGCCGGCAGGCGCTCGCCCAACCGGTTCACAGCCAGCCGATACCGAACCGCCTGCTGGTGGTCGATCCGGAGCCGTGAAGTCATACCCGTTGTCTAGCAGGTACGGCTGATCACTGTGGCGCGAGCAGGCTGACGCGGTCCGCGAGATTCTTCGCGCGATGGTCATCCAGTCGGTCACCCTGCTGCAGGCCCAAGACCTCCGCGGCCGAGCCGCCGCGGATCACGAGTTCGGCGACGTCCGAGCTGCCGGGGATGAGGCCCAGTTGGTTGCGCGGTACGGCGGTCAGGTGGGGGTAGCGCGGGATGCCTGCGAGCTTGAGTTCGGCGGGCGCGCGGTCGAGTTTGCAGTTGCCGAAGTTGTCGATGACTGTCACCAGCGGGCCCTCGTCTGGGGTGACCGGGATCGGGGTGGGCGTCGAGGGGATCGCGCGGTGGTCGGCGACCCAGCGCGCGAGCAGGGGCAGGTACCAGAGGCTGCGGAACTGGGTGGTGACGATCCGCTCCGCCTGTACCGGGTCGAAGTCGACCGCGTCCAGGACCTCGGCGATGTCGGTGACGAACACCTCGGTGATGCCGAGCTCACGCCGTACCAGCGCCAGTGCGCGCGGGTTGAACGTGCTCGCGACCAGATGTTCGCCGTACCGGAAGAAGCAGAACGGGACGCCGTTCGGCCAGTGACCGTCGCGGGGTGCGAGGTTCAGCAGCGTGATCGTCGGGCCGGCGAGGCCCTCCGTCGATCTCAGACAGTCGAGCAGGGTCAGGGCGGCGAACGACTCCGGGTCGGGGCCGTCGAGGGCGATGATCGTCGGCGACTGGCCGAAGAGGGCGCCGATGCGGGTGCTCAGGCGGGCGCGGGCATTGCCGTCGAAGCAGTCGGTCAGATAGGTGATCGGGTACATGCGAGGTCTCCTGGGTGTGGTTGCAGACATGAGAAGAGGCCCCCCGACAGGGAGGCCTCTCTGCAAGCACACGTGACTACGCGGCTGAAGATCCTCCGTATCGAGGGCTCAGCATTCGCATCATGGTCCTGGTCACAGCGCCGATCGTACCTGACCGTTGTCGAAGTAGGCGATCAACGCCGGGTCCAGTTCCGGTACGTCGATCGGTACGCCGTTCGACCGGAGTGAGTTGGTGGCGGCGACGCCGGCGGCGACCGCGGCGCGGGCGGCGACCGGGGAGGTCAGGGTGGTGCCGCCGTCGCGGACGAAGGTGAGGAACTCGTTGACCAGGTGCGGGTCGGCGCCACCGTGGTGCTCGCTCTCACCGGCGATCTCGACCACGATGTCGGCGTCCTCGCGGTAGCCGGAGCGGCGGCTGTTCCAGACCTTCACGACGCCGCCGGCGGTGTCGCCGAAGTTCTCCAGGCGGCCGTGGGTGCCGATGACGGTGTAGTTGCGCCAGTAGTCCGGCGTGTAGTGGCACTGCTCGTAGGTGACGAAAACCCCGTTGTCCAGCAGGAGGTTCGCCATCGAGAGGTCCTCGACATCCATCACCGGAGCCATCCCCTTCTGCTCCAGCGGCGGCCAGTTGTCCGAACTCACGAAGTCCGAGAACCGCTGGCCGGTCCGGTCGAGCCGGTCCTCGATGCCGCCGTACAGGGTGAGTGCGCCCATCGCGTTGACGCGCCGGGTGTAGCCGTTGGCCAGCCAGTGCATCACGTCGATGTCGTGGGCACCTTTCTGCAGCAGCAGGCCGGTGGTCCGGCGGCGGTCGGCGTGCCAGTCCTTGAAGTAGAAGTCACCACCGTGGCCGACGAAGTGCCGGCACCAGATCGCCTTCACCTCGCCGATCGCGCCGTCCTGGATCAGTTGCCGCATGGTCTGTACGACGGGCATGTGGCGCATGTTGTGACCGACGTACAGGCGGGCGCCCGAGTCGTAGGCCGCCTGCAGCACGCGGTCGCAGCCCTCGGTGGTGATCGCCAGCGGCTTCTCGACGAAGACGGAGATCCCGGCCTTGAGGAAGTCGATCGCCGGACCCTCGTGCAGGTCGTCCGGGGTGGTCAGGAAGACCCCGTCGAGCTTCTGGTCGAGCAGGTCGGTGTGGTCGGCGTACGCGGTCGCCTCCGGGTACTTCTCGAGCGCCTGCTCCCGCTGTACGGCGACGGGGTCGGCGACGGCGACGATGGCGCTGCCCGCACCAGGACGGTGCGCGTGTCCCGCGAGGTAACTCCGGGCACCGAGCCCCACCACGCCGAGTCGAAGATCAGTCATCAGCCAGCAACTCCTGCACATAGTTGTTTGAAGCAGCCTAACTCCGAGCAGTTCCGTCCTTCAATCACCCGTCCTCTGCCGGAAATTGCCTTCCTGGTCACTTAGGCACCATCACCGCATCACACCGTGCCGACACCATGGCGGAATGTGAGCCTCCACTACGTGGCACTGGGGGACTCGACCACAGTTGGGGTCGGGGACCCGATGAACGGCAGCAGTACGACCGACCTTTCCGGTGCCGGTGCGCGCCCGGGCGAGGGGTGGCGGGGCTGGGCCTCGCTGCTCGCCGACTCCTTGGGCAGCTCCCACCGTGTGACGTTCTCCAACTTCGCGACCAGTGGCGCGACCACGGACCTGGTCGCGACCGAGCAGCTTCCCGAGATCGGGAGCGGGCCGATCGACATCGCCTCGCTGATCGTCGGGATCAACGACACCCTGCGCTCCACCTTCGATCCGGGCCGGGTCCGCGACCACCTGCACGTCTGCGCCGAGGAGCTGACCGCACGGGGTGCGCTGCTGCTCACGGTCCGGTTCCACGACCACGCCAAGATCTTCGGCCTGCCGAAGTGGATGGGCCGGCCGCTGTGGCAGCGGATCGAGCAGGTCAACCTCGCGTACGACGACCTCTACCGTCGGTACGGCGGGATCCGGCTGGACATGGCCGACTTCCCCGAGATCTACCGGCGCGACTTCTGGAGTATCGACCGGATGCACCCCGGTGAGCGCGGGCACCGCAAGCTGGCCCGGATGTTCGCCGACGAACTGACCCGGCGGGGCGTGCCGATCGACGTACCGCCGAACCTGGACTGTGCCTACCAGCCGCCGAGCAGGTGGGCCGACGCCGTCTGGATGATCAAGGAGGGCGTCCCGTGGCTCGGCCGCCGCGCGAACGACCTGATCCCGTTCGCCGCCCGGATGGCCCTCACCCAGCGCCGCCCGGTGTCGGGCGCGTTGACCAATGCGGAGGTCCAGCGCCTGGAGGCATAAAGTTGCGGCCATGGCTCGCATCGACGGACGTACCCCTGACCAGCTCCGACCGGTAACCCTGACACGGAAGTGGCTCGACCACGCCGAAGGGTCGGTGCTGGTGGAGTTCGGCAAGACGCGGGTGCTCTGCGCGGCGAGCGTGACCGAAGGGGTACCGCGGTGGCGGAAGGGTTCCGGGCTGGGCTGGGTCAGCGCGGAGTACGCGATGCTGCCGCGGTCGACGAACACGCGCTCGGACCGGGAGTCGGTAAAGGGCCGGATCGGTGGCCGGACGCACGAGATCTCCCGGCTGATCGGCCGGTCGCTGCGCGCGGTGATCGACTACAAGGCGCTCGGCGAGAACACGATCCTGCTGGACTGCGACGTACTGCAGGCTGACGGCGGCACCCGTACGGCGGCGATCACCGGCGCGTATGTCGCGCTCGCGGACGCGGTGTCGTACCTGCGCGATCGCAAGCTGCTGAAGAGTGAGCCGCTGACCGGGACGGTCTCCGCGGTGTCGGTCGGCATCATCGACGGTGCTCCGATGCTCGACCTCTGCTACGAGGAGGACGTGCGGGCCGAGACCGACATGAACCTGGTGATCACCGGCGACGGCAAGTTCATCGAGGTGCAGGGCACCGCCGAGGGTGCGCCGTTCGACCGCGCCGAGCTGGACAGCCTGCTCTCGTTGGGTCTTGCCGGCTGTGCGGACCTGGCGAAGCTGCAGCAGGAGGCGCTCGGATGACCCGCGTTCTGCTGGCGTCGAACAACAAGAAGAAGCTCGAGGAGCTGCGCCGGATCCTGACCCCGATCGTGCCGGGGATCGAGGTGATCGGGCTGGGCGACGTACCGCCGTACCCGGAGCCGCCGGAGACCGAGCCGACCTTCGAGGGCAACGCGTTGCTGAAGGCGCACGCCGCGCTGGCCGCGACGGGGCTGCCGTCGATCGCCGATGACAGCGGGATCTGTGTCGACGCGCTGAACGGGATGCCCGGCGTACTGTCGGCTCGTTGGTCTGGTCCGTTGAAGGACAACGACGCGAACAACCAGCTGCTGCTGGGGCAGCTCGAGGACGTACCGGACGAGCGGCGCGGTGCCTCGTTCGTGGCGGCCGTCGCCTTCGTGCGTCCGCACGCGGCCGACGAGCTGGTGCTCGGCGAGATGCGCGGCTCGGTGATCCGCGAGGTCCGCGGGACCGGCGGTTTCGGGTACGACGTTCTGTTCCAGGCCGACGGCTACGACCGGACCACGGCCGAGCTGTCGATCGAAGAGAAGGACGCGATCAGCCACCGCGGCAAGGCCTTGCGCGCCCTGGCGCCGATCGTCGCGAAAGCATTGGGGGCCTAGAGCATGTTGTTCGCCGGACGTGACAAAGAAGGCGTCGAGGACGGCTGGATCACCTCGGCCTACCGCCGCTGGTCGGAAGCCCGCGTCGTCGAGGGCCGGATCTACCGCACCAACGCCGGCCGGATCCAGATCGACAGCGTCCGCGAGATCAACCCCGCGCTGATCGCCGACAACGACCCCGACGTCGCCCTCGCCGACCGCAGCAACGCCGGCGACATCCTCCGCCGCCTCCGCGGCGACGAGTCCTGGCCCACCTTCCTGATCCGCTTCCACCTCGTCAAAGGCCCCGACCCCCGCGAGGAACTAGCAGCCCAAACGGACCTCTCGGCCGAGGACCTCACCGACCTCACCGAACGCCTGGCCCGCTTCGACGCCGCCAACCCCCACGGCCCCTGGACCCTCCAAACCCTCCGCCTCATCCAGTCCAAACCAGCCACCCGAGCCGCCGACCTAGCCGCCTCCCTCAACCGCGAAACCGCCCCCTTCAAACTGGACGTCCGCAAACTCAAAAACCTAGGCCTGACCCACAGCCTGGAAACCGGCTACGAACTCTCCCCCCGAGGCACCGCCTACCTAAAAACCCTCGCCTGACAACCAGAGGACCTCCGGTCCTTCGGACGTTATGAACGGGATGTGGTTAACGTCCGAAGAGGCGGAGGCGGGCCCTCCGGTCTTTCGGACGTTAGCAGCCGTCGAGGCTGCAGGCTGTGCCGTGGGTGATGGCGGTTTCGGCTTGGGTGTTGAGGATGGCTTGGCGGAGGTGGGTGGGGTCGGGGACGCCTTCTAGGCGGGTGCTGCCTACGAGGATGGTGGGGACGGAGCGGATCTGGTGGGATTCGGCTTCGCGGAGGGCTTCTTGGTGCTTGGTGCGGTAGGTGCGGTTGTCGAGGGCTTCGCGGAAGGCGGGGGCGTTGAGGCCGATCTCCGTGGCGAGGGTTTCGAGTACGTCGGGGTTGCCTAGGTCTTGGTCTTCTTGGAAGAAGGCTTTGAACATGCGGTGGGTGTATTCGGTGCCGAGGTTGTGGGCGGCGGCGTACTGGTAGCCCTCGAAGGCTAAGTGGGTGTAGGGCTGGGGGGAGACGGTGGGGAGGGTGATGTCGACGCCCAGTTGGCGGGCCATCGGGTAGACGGCACGGGCCCAGATGGCGGGGAGGTAGTCGTCTTCGGGGCGGAGGGTCGGGTGCGGGTGGGCCCGGAGCTCGAAGGGCATCCACTCGATGTCGACGGGCAAGTCCTTCGTCGCCTCCTCGATCGGGCCTTCGGCGAGCATGCAGAACGGGCAGACGTAGTCGGAGAAGATCTTGATCTTGACGGCGCCGAGCGTTGGTTCGGTCATCGCAGCGCACCCTTCCGGCCGGTCATGAACTCCTGGAACGGGACTTCGTGGCCCTCGATCGGGGCGTGGGTGACCTTGATCGGCCAGGTGGTGGGGTCGTTGGCGAAGATCGCGTACGAACTGGAGTAGTTGAAGCCGTACTCGTCGGCGGTCTTGCGGTCGGAGGCGTAGACGATGTGCTCGATGTTGAAGTAGAGCGCGGCCATGTAGCACAGGGCGCACGGTTCGCCCGAGGCGATCAGGGTGGCGCCCGCGACGCCCAGCCGGCCGGCCTTCTGGGCGGCGGCGCGCAGTGCGACGACCTCGGCGTGGGCGGTCGGGTCGTCGTCCTCGAGGACCCGGTTGAATCCGGTGCCGAGCACCTGGCCGTCGCGGACGACGAGGCCGGAGAACGGGATGCCACCTTCGGCGACGTGCAGGCGGCTGATCCGGACGGCTTCCGCCACGTGCGGAGTGAGGTCAGTTGGCATCAAGAAGTCCTTGGGGGAGTGGAGGGGGCACACCCGGAGCGGCTCATCCGGACGGGGAGGAGGACGCTCCGGGGGTGCGGTACGGAACGGCTTCAGACGCCGGCGTTCTCGGTTTCCTGAGGCTGCTCGACGGCCGGCGCCTTGGCGGCGTCCAGGCGGTCGGCGAGCTTGAGCCAGATGACACCGGCGATGATCAGGCCGAGCCACAGGGACTGGACCAGGGTGAGGCTCTGGTCGAAGAAGACGGGGCCGAGGGCGGCCGCACCGGCTGCTCCGATACCGGCCCAGACGGCGTACCCGATGCTGACCTCGATGGTGCGCAGGGCGGCGCTCAGGGCCCACAGGGTGAGCAGGAAGAAGACGACGGCGACGAGCGACCAGGTCAGGCGGGTGAAGCCGTGGCTTCCGCCGACCGAGAGCGCGTAGCCGATCTCGAAGACACCGGCGAGCAGGAGCATCAGCCAGGACTTGGCTGCGGAGGGGCTGGTCGTAGACATCTGAAGGGTTCCTTTCGGGGAGGGGTTACGCAGCGCCGCTGAGCTGGAGGCCGACGACGCCGGCGATGATCGCCGCGATGCCGAGGCCCTTGCGCCAGCTGAGCTTCTGACCGAAGACCAGGACGCCGAGCAGCGTGATGCCGATGCCGGAGATCGAGGTCCACATCGCGTAGCCGACGCCGACGTTGAAGGTGAGCAGCGCGCGGCTGAGGAAGAAGGTGCCGAGCGCGCCGCTGACGAGCGTGATGATCGTCCACTTGCGGTTCTTGAAACCGTCGGCCTTGCCGGCCGCGATCGCCACCACGACCTCGAAGACGACGGCGATGCCGAGTAGGAGCCAGTGCATGAGATGTCCTCCAGAGAATTGCTTGTACATGCAAGCGTCTGGCCAGACCATACGCCAAAGTCGTGAGCAAGGGAAACCCCGGGGAGGTTGCACGAGCATGTACTCTGATTCAAGAATCAATCGAGGAGGACCGGGTTCGATGACAACCTCGCAGGTCGCGCCCCCGCGCACGTCCGACCGCAGCGCCTGGGACCGCGTGCTCACGCTGCATGCCCAGGTCGAGCGTGAGCTGGCCCTCGCCCTCCAGAGCCGGCACGGCATCGGCCTGTCGGAGTACCGGTCGCTCGAGCACCTCGTCGCCTCCGAGACCAGCGAGCTGCGGATGCAGGATCTCGCCGACAAGGTCGGCCTCGGTCAGTCGTCGATCACCCGCCTGGTAGGGCGTTTGGAGACGGCCGGCTTCGCCTTCAAGGACCTCTGCCCGTCGGACAAGCGCGGTGTGTACGCCGTCATCACCGACGAGGGCAGGAAGCGCTACCAGTCGGCCCACGCGACGTACGTCGAGGTGCTCTCGGCTGCCCTCAACGGATTCGCGGGCCACCCTGAGCTCGGCCCCACGGTCCAGGCGCTGCGCACTTCGTAGGCCATCACCCCAAGACCCCCGCTCGCCCTCCGGCGTGGCGGGGGTTTTTGTTTGCCCGCGCAAGCACCAATGATGCTGCTCACTACGACTTCGCCAAGTAGATGCTTGACCAAGCATGTACCTCGCGGGATAGCTTCTGGATCGCCACACACCGTCCAGAGACTTTCCCTACTGCGAGGAATCCGCCGTGCCATCGCCCTGCCTGGCCGACGCCGTCGCCGTTCACGGCCTCCATCGGCCCCACCGCACCGCCCTGGTCTTCCATGACCGCATCGTCACGTACGGCGAGTTGATCGACCTCACCCAGACCTACCGCGGCCAACTGCTCCAGCTGGAGCTCCCGGCCGGCAGCACGGTCTGCGTCCCGGCGCACAAGACGCCCGAGACGATCGCGCTGCTACTCGCCGCGTTCCACGAAGGCCTCGTCGTACTGGCTCCTTCACCTGATCTGGGTACGGCGGCCCTGACCCGGCTGGCTCAGCAGGCCCGCGCCACCCATGTCCTCACCGTCGCCGACGTTCTGACAGCTGAGCCGGTACGACGTGACGAGGCCGAGGCGGCCGGATTCGCTCAGGCCGACCCGCGTCGTACCTGCCTGCTGCTCACGACTTCGGGCTCCACCGGTACGCCGAAGATCGTGCCGATCGCCTCGACCGGGTTCGATGCCTTCGCCACCTGGGCCACCGCCGAGTTCGCGCTCAGCTCGGATGATGTCGCGCTCTCCTACGCCCCGCTCAACTTCGATCTCGCGCTGCTCGACATCTGGTCCTTCCTGCAGCTCGGCGCGCAGGTCGTGCTCGTTGATCAGGGCAAGGCCACCGACGCGCCGTACGTCCATGCCCTGGTCGAGGACCACGAGGTCACCTTCATCCAAGGCGTCCCGATGCTCTACCGCCTGCTCGTCGAAGCCGGTACGGCGTTCCCATCCGTGCGTGAGGTGATCTTCACCGGCGACAGCGTGCCGGCCTCGCTGCTGGAGCCGGTGAGCACGGACTTCCCGAAGGCCCGGTTCCACAACATCTTCGGCTGTACGGAGACCAACGACTCGTTCATCTACGAGGTCGACCCCGCGACGCTCACCGGCAAGATGCCGATCGGCCGGCCCATCGCCGGTACCGAGGCACTCGTCAGCGATGCCGGCGAACTGTTGGTGGCAACGCCGTTCCAGACCGACGGCTATCTCAACTCGGTCCTCAATGCCGACACCTTCCAGGTCATCGACGGTCGCGTCTTCTATCGCACCGGCGATCTCGTCACCCGTGACGAGGACGGTCTGTACAGCCTGCAAGGCCGCGCCGACTGGCAGGTGAAGGTCCGCGGCGTCCGCACCAACCTCCAGGAAGTGGAGCAGGTGATCGCTGCGCACCCCGAGGTGCTGGAGGCGGTCGTCGTACCGCTGCCTGATGAACAGGCCGGCGTCCGTCTGCACGCGCACGTCAGCCGGCACCCGAGCAGCACGCTCACCAGCCTGCGGCTGCGGACGCACGCCGGCGAACACCTGCCCCGCCACGCCATCCCCACCTCCGTGCACATCACGGACGTCCCGCTGCCCCGTACGTCGACGGGCAAGCCGGACCGAAACCTGATCAAGAGCAACCGTCTGAAGGAGATCCACACGTGACCAGCAAGGACATCGCCGCCGAGATCCGTGCCTATGTCGTGGCGGAGTACCTGGCCGGTGAGGACGCCTCCGACCTGACCGGTGACTACGCCCTGATCGACTCCGGCGTCATCGACAGCCTCGGGCTGATCCGGCTCATCTCCCACCTCACCGAGACCTACCAGGTCTCCTTCGACGACATCGAGTTCGGCCCGGAGAACTTCCGCAGCCTGGACGCGATCGTCGACCTCGTCCGCACCCACTCCGCCGCTGCCGCGGCCTAGCAACAGCAACAGCACTACCTTCCGTCCAACCCAGCAAGGAGAAACGCAAGAAATGATCGTCCGCAGCATTGACACCATCGCCCCCGTCGAGTGGGGCAACGGCCTCAGCTACCGCGTCCTCACCGAGGCGGACGGCATGGGTTTTGCCATCTGCGACACGCTCGTCCGGCGCGGCACCACCAGCGCCCTCCAGTACCGCGCCCACCTCGAGGCCTGCTTCTGCGTCGGCGGCTCCGGCGAGATCGTCGAGAAGGACGGCACCCGGCACAAGATCGTCGAAGGAAGCATGTATGCGCTCAACGAGCACGACCCGCACTACCTGATCGCCTCCGATGACGAGGACCTGCACCTGATCTCCGTGTTCAACCCGCCGATCGTCGGCAACGAGAAGCACACGTTGTCGGCCGACGGCTTCTCGCAGTACTGAGTGCCGGCCCGCGGGTGGTTGCTCCGAGCAACCACCTGCGGGTTCCCCCGCAGTTCGACCCCGAGGACACCTTGTGAACGACGACCTTTTCCACCTCGCCACCCCGTGGGCAGATCAGCTCAACGCCGGCCTGCAGGAGTCCGACGCGGCCGGTGCCTTTCCGCAGGACAAGTGGAAGGCGATCCAGGACTCCGGGATCCTGCGGGCACCCTTCGATCCCGACCTCGGCGGCAGCGGCCGCAGCCTGACCGACACCATGCGTGCCCTGGAAGGGCTCGGCTACACGTCACGGGACGCCGGGCTGTCCTTCTCCACGTCGACGCAGATCGTGTCCGTCGGCATCCCGATGCAGCGGTTCGCGACGCCGGAGCTCAAGAAGCGTTACCTGCCGAAGATCATGGCCGGTGACCTGGTCACCGCGCACGCGATCACCGAGGAGTCCGGCGGGTCCGACGCGACCAACATCGCCACGCTGGCCTATCGCGACGGCGACGACTACGTCGTCAACGGCAGCAAGATGTTCATCACCAACGCTCCGATCGCCGACCTGTTCCTGCTGTACGTGCGCACCGGCAAGTCGGGCCCGTTCGGCCTGACCACACTGCTGGTCGAGGCTGACACGCCAGGTCTGACCGTCGGGCCGACCATGGACAAGATCGGGTTGCGTACCAGCCCGATCGGCACGCTCTCGTTCGACGAGCTGCGCATCCCGGCCACCAACCGGATTGGTGCCCACGGCGCCGGCTTCCTCGTCCTGGACTACGTGATGAAGCGTGAGGTCCTGTTCGGGTTCTCGCTCACGCTCGGCGAGATGACCCGCCGGCTGGAGGAGACCGTCGAGTTCGCCAAGAACCGCATCCAGTTCGGGCAGCCGATCGGCAAGTTCCAGGCGATCTCGCACAAGCTCGCCGACATGAAGATGCGGATCGAGACCGCGCGGAAGTGGCTGACCGACACCGGTGCGAAGGTCGAGGCCGGTCAGGACGCCGCCTTCGATCTCGCGGCCACCAAGACGATCGTCTCCGAGGCCAACCTGCAGACCGCCCTGGACGCCGTCCAGATCCATGGTGGTCGCGGGGTGCTCACCGAGTTCGGGATGGAGCGCGAGCTGCGCAACTCCATCGCCGGGACGATCTACTCCGGCAGCTCGGAGATCCAGCGCAACCGCATCGCCATCCTGATGGGCCTCTGAGGAGCATTCATGAACGACTTAAGCTGTACTGAAGACCTTTCCCACCCCACCGCCCCGGTCCGGGCAACCACCTTCCTGGACTACGAGACCGAGGAGGTCCAGGCCTTCATCGACCACGCCGTCAAGGACCGCTCGGCCGACCAGACCACCAACGCGATCGAGCTGTACTACGCCGTACGGGACGGCATCTTTTATGAGGTGTACGGCGCTGATCTGTCCGCTGACGGTCTGAAGGCGTCGAGCGTCGTACGGGCCAAGTCCGGCTTCTGCCTGCACAAGTCCGTCGTCTACGCGGCTGCTGTCCGTGCGCTCGGCATCCCGTCCCGCCTCGTGTACGGCGATGTGCGCAACCACCTCGCGTCGCCGCGACTGATCGAACACATCGGGGGAGACGTCTTCTTCCACGGCCTGACCCAGGTCTACCTGAACGGCAAGTGGGTCAAGGCGACGCCGGTGTTCAACAAGATGCTGTGCAAGCTCTACGGGATGGAGGCCCTCGAGTTCGACGGGACCTCCGACAGCCTCTACCACCCGCACGGCAGCGGTGGTTCGATGGAATTCCTGGTCGACCACGGCAGCTTCGACGACGTCCCGTACGAGTACGTCATCGCCACCATGCGCGCCAAGCACCCCAAGTTCCTCGACGGCACGGGAACCGTCGGCGGCGGCAGCCTCGCCGCAGAAGCACGTTAGGAGACCTCATGACTCACGATGGATGGGACGCCGGCACCCGGATCGGCGTCGTCGTACCGCATGCCGATGTCGGCCCGGAGGCCGAGCTTCAAGCGATGGCCCCGGCGTCGGTGTCGATCCACGGCTCCCGGGTCTACTTCGGCGCCATGCGCGCCGGGGGCGAGATGGACGAGAAGATCCCGCACGACCCCGTGCGCGCGTTCGTCGAACCGCCGTACCTGGACCAGGCGGTCGAGCTCGTTGCCGCCAGCCCGCTGAACGCCCTCGCGCTGGCCTTCACGTCGTCCAGCTATGTGCTGAAGGCAAAGGGGGAGGAGGAGCTGTTCGAGCGGCTCGCTCCGGTCACCCGCGGGCTGCCGATCACCGGTACGACGATGGCGGCGCGGGCCGCCTTCCATGCACTGGGCGCGCAAAAGATCGCGATCGTGAACCCGCCGTGGTTCGACGACAAGCTCTCGGGTCAGGGGGCGGACTACTTCGGCGAGTTCGGGTTCGACGTCGTCCACCACGGGCCGTGCGGGCTGCCGTCGAACCAGAAGGCGATCACCCCGGCCAACCTGTCGGCCTGGATCCGTACGACGGTCGCCGCGCACAAGCCGGACGCCGTTCTCGTGGCAGGCAACGGGATTCGCGCGGTCGGGACGATCAAGGCGCTCGAGGAGGAGCTGGGCTTCAACGTGGTCACCGCGAACCAGGCGATCATGTGGCACGCATTGCACCTCGCCGATGCCGCTCACATCGCTGCCGGGATCACGGACTACGGGCAGCTGTTCAGCACCAAGCCGTAAGCGGTAACCAGGGCCGCGCTCTTCATCGACTGAAGAGCGCGGCCCTGCTGTGTTCAAGCGACCTGGCGGAGACGGACGTCCTGCTGCTGGCTCGCGGCCAGCCGGTCATACGTGTACGCCGCGGAGACCAGCGTCATGTGGTGATGCCAGCCCGGGTAGGAACGGCCCTCGAAGTCGCGCAGGCCGAAGTCCCGTTCCAGGCGGCCGATGGTGGTGGTCGTGGTGGCCAGACCGTCGACGAGGGCGAGGAGTTCGTCGTACGGGCGGTTGGTCATGTTGGTCAGCCACAGGCCACCGGGGCGGCCGCGGCCGGCCTCGCGTCGCTCGAACAGGCGGTAGGTGCGCTGCAGGCCAGGCCTGGTGGTGGTGCGCGGCAGGTACGCGAGCCCGGTCGTGCGCTCGTCGACGAACTCCGCCGCCCGGACCGGAGCGCCCTCGGCACACTGCCGCGCGGCCAGGTGGCTGCCTGGCTGGAGCAACAGGTTGTCCGGTACGGCGATGACGAAGTCGTGGGCTCGCTCGACCAGACCGTGAATCAGGGCACAGGTGTCCAGGTATCCGACCAGGTCGGCGACGACCGGCATCGGCCGGTGTGATCGGCGCGGAGGCAGGCCGGTCAGCAGGTCGAGGACGCCGTCGATGGGCGTCGTCGTGTCGCTGGGGATGCGGGCGCGCCGGCGCCGCTCGGCGTCGGACCAGTCGTCGGGCAGCAGCATGCTCCAGGCCACCGGCAGGACGTCGTCGCCGGCCGAAAGAAAGGAGCCGATACCGATCTGGCAGTTGACCGTCCGGCCGGTCTGCGGAATGAAGCGCCGGTGAACTCCGCACGACTGTCCGCCGCGTTTCGGAAGCACCGCGGGAGCGATCGTCCAGGACTGCGGCCGGGTCTGCCGTTCGACCCAGCGCAGAATTTCGGTCTGGATCGGTTCCCATTCCCACGGGCTGGCATTGATGAACTGATGCAGGGCCTGCGCGGCGGTATCGGAATCGGTGACCGCGGCGGCCATCCGGCGGACCGTCTTCTTGCCGGGCGTCGTCAGCAGTCCCTGCACGTACACCTCGGCCCAGCGCCGCTGATCGGCCCTGGGTATTCGCCGGAACAGCTGGTCGGTGAAGCGGCCGAACGTGGGCGAGAGCGCAGCCATCTGGTCTTTCCTCCCCTGAGGCCCACCCGCAGCGGTGGACGCTCTCCGAGAATAAAGAAGACCGCTATGTTTTTTGAGGTCCGAAGAGGCAGATGACTGCAACTTCACCATGTTGCCAAGTCATGTTTGACATGGCCTCACAATTCTTGCCGCCAGGTAATTGCATGGTGACTGTCCGGGTAATCGACCAAGCGTTTGGATGGTTGTTTCGACCTGAATTGAAAGGCTTGCCGTTACTGGCCGAGTTGATCGCGGCGCCGGGTCAGATAGGCGGCTTCGGCGGTGTTTCCGGCCAGCGTGATGGCCTGCGTGTAGGCCGCGCGGGAGTCGTCGCTGCGGCCCAGCCGGCGGAGCAGATCGGCCCGGGTGGCGTGGAAGGCGTGATAGCCGGCCAGTGCGGGTTCGAGGCTGTCGACCGTGGCCAGGGCGACGTCCGGGCCGTCCAGCTCGGCCAGGGCGATGGCGCGGTTGAGGACGACGACCGGCGACCGGTCCAGCCGGACGAGCTGGTCGTAGAGCGCGACGATCTGCGACCAGTCGGTGTCGCGGACATCGCGGGCCGAGGTGTGGACGGCGTTGACCGCCGCAAGGATCTGGTACCTGCCGGGCGCGACGCCGGTGGCCAACCGCTCGCGGACCAACTGGTGGCCCTCGGCGATCAAGGCCGGGTCCCACGCACCGCGGTCCTGTTCTCCGAGTGGGACGAGTTCGCCGGTTGCGGAGACGCGCGCCGTACGGCGGGATTCGGTGAGCAGCATCAACGCCAGCAGCCCGACCACCTCACCGTCGTTCGGCAGCAGCGCGCGGATCAGGCGGGTCAGGCGGATCGCCTCGGCGGTCAGGTCGTGGCGGACCGGATCCGTGTCCGGGCCGGTCGCCAGGTAGCCCTCGTTGAAGACCAGGAAGAGCACGGTCAGTACGCCGGCCACGCGGGTCGGCAGGTCCTCCGCGGCTGGGACCCGGTACGGGATCCGGGCGGCCTTGATCTTCGCCTTCGCCCGGGTGATCCGCTGGCCCATCGTGGTCTCCTGGACCAGGAACGCCCGCGCGATCTCGGGCACGGTCAGCCCACCGACCATCCGCAGCGTCAACGCGATCCGCGTCTCCGGGGCCAGCGCCGGGTGGCAGCAGGTGAAGATCAGCCGGAGCCGCTCGTCGTCGATGACCCCGAGAGGCTCGACAGGTTCGTCGTACGCCATCTGAGCCTCCTTCTGCCGGTCGTCACGCTTGCTCTCCCGCCGCAGCCGATCGATGGCCTTCCGGTTCGCGGTCGTCGTCAGCCACGCGCCGGGATTAGGCGGTACGCCGTCACTCGGCCACCGCTCCACAGCCACCGCGAATGCCTCGGCCGCAGCCTCCTCGGCCACGTCCAGATCGCCGAACCGACGAGCCAGCCCAGCCACCACCCGAGCCCACTCCTCCCGGTGGACGCGCGTGATCGCCTCGCTGACAGCCTGCTCTTCCGACATCGCTCGGTTGCCTTCCACCCCTACTACGAACCCGGCCGGGCCGTTTCGACAGCAACCTAGTACACGACTGAGTCAGCGAACCTCGAGTGCGGATCGGGTCTCCTCGGCGATCAGGTCGGCGTTGATCGCTTCGCCGGCGTTCACGCCTGCGGCGGCGGCGTGGACGACCTGTGCCGTCGGGTCGGTCACGTTGCCGGCGGCGAAGATCCCAGGGACCGATGTTCGGCCTTGGGGGTCGACGTCGAGGGCGTCGCCGTAGGTGACGCCGGCTGCGTTCCGGCTGGTCGCCTTGAGTCCCAGTTCGGTGAGGAAGTCCGCCTTGGCTCGCAGGGTTGGCTGGATCGCCAGGACGTCGCAAGGGACGAGCCGGCCAGTCTCCAGCCGTACGCCGGTGACTTTGCCGTCTACCACCTCAAGACGCTCGACTCTTCCTTGGACGACGGCGATCTGGCGCGCAGCGAGCTCCTCCCGCTGCACGTCGGTCAGCTCCGGTCCGGTGTGCAGCAAGAGCGTGATGTTGTCGCTCAACTGGCGAAAGAGCTGGGCCTGGTGGACGCCCAGTGGGCTGACGGCGAGTACGCCGATCGCCTGGTCCCGCACCTCCCAGCCGTGGCAGTACGGGCAGTGCAGAACGTCTTTGCCCCACTGCTCAGCCAGACCACCGACATCAGGCAGTACGTCGGTCAGCCCGCTAGTGACCAGGATCCGCCGCCCCCGGTACGTCGTACCGTCGGCCAGCTCGACCGTGAACACCTCGCCATGCCGGACTGCCGTCACCGTGCCGGTGGCGAACTGACCGCCGTACCGGGCGACCTCGGCGCGGCCGAGCGCGGTGAGCTCGCTCGGCGGCGTCCCGTCTCGGGTGAGGAAGTTGTGGACGTGGGCGGCGGATGTGTTGCGCGGCTGACCGTCGTCGATCACCAGCACCGAGCGGCGTGACCGCACCAACGCCAACGCGCCACTCAGCCCGGCAGCACCGCCTCCGACCACGAGGACGTCGTACTCGCGCATCAGGAGTAGCTGTGGTCGTCGTCGGGGTAGCGGCCTTCGGCCACCTCGGTCGCGTACTCGGCGAAGGCGTCACCGAGGATCTGATCGAGGTCGGCGTACCGCTTGACGAACTTCGGAAGGCGTCCGGGGGTCAGACCCGCCAGGTCCTGCCAGACCATGATCTGGGCGTCGCAGTGCCGTCCGGCTCCGATGCCGACCGTCGGGATGTGCAGTTCCTTGGTCACGCGGTTCCCGAGATCGGCGGGGACGGACTCGAGGACGAGGGCGAACGCTCCCGCGGCTTCGAGTGCCAGCGCATCGGCCAAGAGTTGGTCGCCTGCTTCGCCACGGCCCTGGATACGGCGCATACCGCCGAGGACGTTGACGCTCTGCGGGGTCAGGCCGAGGTGTGCCATCACCGGGATGCCGGCGTCGACGAGGCGCCGTACCTGGTTCCGGGTGCGGCCGCCGCCTTCGAGTTTGACGGCGTGGGCCCCGCCCTCCTTGAGGTGCCGGGTGGCGTTGGCGAGCGCCTGTTTGGGTCCGTTCTGGTAGCTACCGAAGGGCAGGTCGGCGACCACCAGGGCGGTATCGGTGCCGCGGACGACGGCCTGCACCATCGGGATCATCTGGTCCATCGTGACGGCGATCGTGTCGGGGTGACCGAGGACGGTCATGCCGCTGGTGTCACCGACCAGCAGGGCCCGGACGCCGGCCCGCTCCATCACGCCTGCGGTCTGGGTGTCGTAGCTGGTGAGCATCGCCCACTTCTCGCCACGGTCGGTCGCGGCCTGCAGGTCGCGGATCGTGATCCGCCGATCGGTCGGCCACGCGGACCTGGTGGGCACGGGGGAGAGAGTCATGACGCCACTCTGCGAGCCATTACCTTGATCTGTCAAGGTAAGACTGGCGGCACGAGGCCTTGGTGAGGCGTGATGGCGGGTGGGTACGACGGGGGTGCCAGAGGCGGGACTCGAACCCGCACGCCCAAGGGCACCGGCACCTAAAGCCGGCGTGTCTGCCGTTCCACCACTCTGGCCGGGGAAGAAGCGAGCTCCCCTAGGACAGACATCCTAGGGGAGCTGTGGTGCTCAGCGACTCTGCAGGGCGTCGATGAAGACCTGGCGGAGGTCGCCGGGGTCCTTGGCGACGTAGGACTGGCCGCCGGTGGCCTGCGCCAGCCGACGGAGCTCGTCGGGGTTGGCGTCGGGGCCCATGCCGAGCGCGATGATCCGGACCGGGCGGTCGGGGTCGGTGATGCTCTTGAGCGTCTTGACGGTCGCGTCGAGGTCGCCGCTGCCCGGGTCGTCGTTCTTGCCGTCGGTGAACAGCAGGATCGAGTTGACCGCGTTCGGGTTGTAGTCCTTGCGGACCGCGTAAACGGCCGCGATCGCGGTCTCGTAGAGCCCGGTGCCGCCGTTCGGGATCGGTTTCTGGACCTTCAGCACGTTGCCGATCACCGATCGCTGCTTGGCCGAGAGTGGCTTGATCGGGACCAGCGGCTTGTAGTCGGCGCCGTCCTTGCCGTTGTTGGACGAGAACGTCCACAGGCCCAGGGACGCGGTGTCCGGGAACAGTTTGAGGCCCTCGGAGGCGGCCTCGATGGTCAGCTGCATCCGCGTCTTGTTGCCGACCTTCTCCGCCATCGAGCCGGAGACGTCGATCACCGCGAGCGAGTGGGTGGACAGCGAGAGCCGGCTCCAGTTGCCGAGGGTGCGGTCGATCGTCTCGGCGTTCGGCTTCGGGAGCTGGTCGACCTCGCCGACGCCGCGGCCGCCGCTGAGCTGGTCGAGCAGCTGGTCGCGGAAACCTGCCTGGTCGCGGGCCTGACTGGAGGCGTCCTCGAGCATCTCGGCGCCGAGCGTCTTGCCGGCGTCACTGAACTTCGTGGTGTCGGCCTTGGCCGTGACCACGACCGGGTAGTCGAGCGAGAGGGTGCCGGTGGTCGGCATGACGGCCTTCAGGCCACCCTCGGGGTGCTCTTCCTGGTAGTTCACGAAGGACTGCTCCGAGGCCGGCACGATGATGTCGTTGCCGCCCTGGGCCGCGCGGCCGAAGAGTGCGTTCACATCGGTGTACGGCTTGGGCATCGACCCGAGGTGCTGCGCCAGCGGTACGACGACGCCGCTGACCTGGTTGTCGGTGGTCGAGGTCTGCTGACGCTCGGACTGGACCGCCAGCAGCGCCAGGGCGCCGGGCGACGTACCCAGCGGGTCGACCAGGGCCGGCGTGGCACCGGCGAAGGCGCGCAGCCAGGACGAGGTGTCGGCGAAGCTGGTGTTCTTCCCGACCAGGACCATCGGCGAGCTGGCGATCGACGGGACGGCGATCGACGGCACGGTCTCGCCGTCGTCGGCCTGGGAGACCCAGATCGACGAGTCGGGGATCCAGAGGTCGGGCCGGTTGTCGCTCCCGCTCGCGATGTCCCGGGCAACCTTGGCGGCCGCGGTGGCGGTGATCGTGAACTGCAGGCAGGGGACGCCGTCCTTGCCGCCCTTGGCCGCCAGCGACTTGGCCGCGGCCTCGATCGAGGACTGCAGCTCGGGCGCGACGGTCAGCTTGACCTGAGTGGGGTCGTCGCAGGCCTTGCCGCCGAGACCGTCGGCGCCCGCTTCCGAACCGAAGGACCGGACCACGAAGACGCCGCCGATCGCCAGCACCAGTAGTCCCACCGCGGTGATGTACACCGGTCGGCGATTGTTGTTGCTCTTGTTACTTCGCGTTACCGCAGAGGAATGCTTTCCCATCGCGGTTGGTCCCTCCCTCCCAGAGGCTCACTGCGCGCGCAGAGTACCCGGTTTCGGCAGGTCAGGGCGAAGTTCGCAATGAACCGAAACGGTCCCTCCGGAAGACTGCAACGGTCTCCGGAGTACCGCTTGTTCACAGGAAAGCGGGAAATCTCACTTTCGGTAATGCGGTAGCTGCGGTCCGCTGAACTCGGGGTGTGATCCAAATCACACCGCCTTGGTCAGCCTCTGGACCGCTTGCATGAAACGGTCGAAGGTTTCCCTCCGCCGATGGACGCGTTTTCGTCAAGCAGCTACGACAGACCCAGGTCGCGCCGGAGCTTGGCGACATGCCCGGTCGCCTTCACGTTGTACTGCGCGACGGCGATCTTTCCGTCCGGATCGACCACGAACGTCGACCGGATCACCCCGGTCACCTTCTTGCCGTACATCGTCTTCTCCCCGAACGCGCCGTACGCCGCCAGCGTCTCCTTCTCCGGGTCACTCAGCAGCGGGAAGGTCACGCCGTCGCGCTCGCGGAACTTGGCCAGCTTGGCCGGCTTGTCGGGGGAGATGCCCAGTACGGCGTACCCGGCGGCCTGCAGCGAGTCGAGTGAGTCGCGGAAGTCGCAGGCCTGCTTGGTGCAGCCCGGCGTCATCGCCGCCGGGTAGAAGTAGACGATCACGCTCTGGCCGCGCAGGTCCTTCAGCGCGACCTCGTTGCCATCGGCATCCTGGAGGGCGAAATCAGGTGCGGCGTCGCCGACTGACAGACGTTCGGACATCAGGCCCTCCACGGATCGAGTGAGATGCCGCCAATGCTACGTGCGGGAAAACTCTGGCCGGGTCACCGGGGGGACGCCCACAGCGATCGAGGTGACAGTCGACATGACCCGGTTAGCCTGAACCCATGCGGGCTATGACCGTCACAACGGGGAAGGCTGACTCGGCGCGGTTGGGAGAGGTCACAGAACCTCCGGCCGTTGACGGATCGGTCCTGGTGGAAGGCCTGCTGACAGGCATCTGCGGGACCGACCTCGAGCTGGTGTCAGGTCATTTCGGCACCGGCCGTCCGGGCTCCGACGAGCTGGTGATCGGCCATGAGTCGCTCGGCCGGGTTCTGGAGGCACCTGCCGGATCCGGCTTCGCACCTGGTGACCTGGTCGCCGGAGTGGTTCGCCGACCCGATCCGGAACCCTGCCCGGCCTGTGCACGCGGTGAGTGGGACTTCTGCCGCAACGGCCGCTACACCGAGCGCGGCATCAAAGAGATGGACGGGTACGGCGCTGAGCGCTGGCGCGTCGACCCGTACTTCGCCGTACCGGTGCCGGCCTCGTTGGGAGACCTCGGCGTACTGGTGGAGCCGGCCAGTGTGCTCACCAAGGCCTGGGAGCAGATCGATGTGGTGGGCGGCCGGTCCTGGTACGGCCCGGAACACGTCCTGATCACCGGGGCCGGACCGATCGGCCTGCTGGCCGCTCTGGTGGCCAAACAGCGTGGGTACGACGTTCATGTCCTCGACCGGATGCAGGACGGGCTCAAGCCGGACCTGGTCCGGGCACTCGGGGCCAACTACCTGACCGACCTCACCGAACTCCGCGTCGTACCGGATGTGGTCGTCGAGGCGACCGGTGTCGGGCAGGTGGTGTTCGACTGCGCCAAGCTGTTGGGACCGGCTGGAGTGATGTGCCTGATCGGCATCTCACCGGGGCCGGCGTCGATCGACGTACAGCTCGATGCACTGGTCCGGCAGCTCGTCGTCCGCAACGCTGCGCTGGTCGGCGTGGTGAACGCCGGCAAGCGGCACTACGCGGATGCTGTGGACGTGTTGCAGGCGGCCGATCCGGAGTGGCTGCGCCGCTTGATCACCCGGACGGTTCCGCTGTCCGACTGGCCGTCCGCGCTCGTCCGGGAGCCGGACGACATCAAGGTGGTCGTGGACTTGCAGCGCTGACCTGCGAAGATGGGGACATGTCGGACACGAAAGCTCGGACCGCAGAGCAGATCGAGGCGGACATCGCCGCCACCCGGGCACGGTTGGCCTCGACCGTGGATGAGCTGGTCGACCGGGCGCACCCGAAGAACGTGGCCAGGCGTCAGGTCGAGCAGGCCAGGTCCCAGGTCTTCGACGAGACCGGACAGCTGCGGACCCAGAAGCTCGTCGCGGTCGCCGGTGCGGTCGCGGGCGTCGTCGCCGTCCTGCTCGTGATCCGTCGCCTGGTGGGACGCCGGTGACTCCTCGCAAGAAGCTCTCCGACGACAAGCTGCCGATCCGGATGCTGCACGACCGCGTCCTGGTCTCGGCGGAGGTCGAGGGTGAGCGCAAGTCGTCGGCCGGCATCCTGATCCCCGCCACCGCTCAGATGGGCCGCCGGATGGCCTGGGCGAAGGTGGTCGCGATCGGTGCCAACGTCCGGACCGTCGAGGTCGACGACCGGGTCCTGTTCGACCCGGAGGACCGCGCCGAGGTCGAGGTCCGCGGCGACGACTACATCCTGCTGCGCGAGCGCGACCTGCACGCGGTCGCGGCGAACCGCCTCGAGGACGGTCAGACCGGCCTCTACCTCTGAAGCACCAGGTCTCGCACCTGCTGGCCGATCAGAGGCACGAACTTGAACCCCGAGCCGGAGAACCCTGCGGCAACGGTGACCGGCCCGGACCGTTCAAGGACCCACGTCTTGGTCGGCGTGTTGTCGTAGAGACAGCTGATGGCCGTCGTGCGGCTGGTGTCCAGCCCAGGGAAGGTGGACTCGACGTACCGGATCAGTGCGGCGTCCCGCTCGGGTTCCACCTGGAAGTCGCGGGTGTCCGGGTCCACCTCCGGTCCAGTGCCGTGCAGGCCGACCTTGACGCCGGAACCGTCCTCGAACAAGCCATAGCTCCCGGCGCTCTCGTCCACGAAGCTCGGCCAGGACAGGTCGGGTGAGACTGGTGTGAAGAAGCGGGGCTGCTCCTGCGTCACTCTGAACGGCGGGAGCGTCGCCAGTCCGCTCACAAGCTTGGGAGCCCAGCACCCGGCCGTCACCACGACATGTGCCGCTCTGATCGCGCCACCGGGTACGTCGAGCTCCACCAGGCCGTTGTGGCGCCGGATCGCCTTCACTGGCGACTGCCCGCGGAACTCTGCGCCGAGACGGGCGGCTGTGGTCTGGAGTGCCTTCACCGTGCGATCGGCGTACAGGCGTCCCGATCCGGGCTGGTGCAGCACCGGAGTGGTGAAGCGGAAGCCCGGCCAGCGCTCGCTGGCAGCCTCGGGCGTCAGCACCTCACCGGTCGTCGCATGCAAGGCCCTGAAGGTTTCGACGGTGTCGTCGGTGACTCCGAAGTCGATACCACCGGTCACCTCGAACAGGGTCTCGCCGGACTCGGCTTCGAGCTCCCGCCACAGCGGCCGGGCCAGCTCGGTCAGCCGGACCTGCTCGGCGTCGTCAGCGGCTGGACGGAAGAGTCTGGTCCCACCGTGCGATCCGCCGCGGTCGTGGCCGAGCGTGAACTGCTCCAGTACGACGACCTCCCGGCCGGCGGCGGCCAGAGCCCGGGCCGCCGCCGATCCCATCGCGCCCGCCCCGACCACCGCCACGTCGTACGTCATGCTTGCAATGATGCGGCCTCAGAAGCTGTTCGGCCCGAAGCGGAAGATCGCGACCACGACAGTCAGGACCAGCAGAACGGTGTTGAAGCCGGCCAGCGGCAGCTCCTTGCGGCGGACGTGGGTGATGATCGCCCCGGCCATGATGATCGCGAGACCGGTCGCGGCGAGCGGGACCAGGATCGGGGCGATGTCGAGAACGGCCGGCAGGATCAGCCCGATCGCGCCGAGGATCTCCACCGCGCCGATCAGCTTGACGCCCGTGTCGGAGTAGTCCTCGACCCATCCCATAGTCGACTGCAGCTTGCTGCGCGGCTGGGTCAGCTTGGTCGCGCCGGCCCCCAGGAACAGGGCGGCCAGGACTCCGGCCAGGATCCACAGAAAGACGTTCATAGCCCACTCTCGGTGATGAGTTGATGTATCAACATCACCGTAGAGGGCGAGACTTGAAGCGTCAAGTAACCCCGTATACTGCCGGTATGGCGTCGGATTCCGAACCCCGGTGGCTCACCGAGGACGAGCTCGCGACCTGGCTGGCCCTGGTCGGAGTGATCTTCAAGCTGCCCGGTGTGCTGGACAACCAGTTGCAGCGGGACTCCGGCCTGACCCATTTCGAGTACCTGGTGCTCGCCGGCCTCTCGGAGTCGCCCGATCGGTCGCTGCGTATGAGTGACCTGGCCGGCTTCGCCAACGGTTCGCTGTCCCGGCTGTCGCATGTCGTGAAGCGACTCGAGAACCGCGGCTTCGTCGTACGGCGGACGGCCGAGGACGACGGCCGCATCACCGTGGCGACGCTCACCGACAGCGGGTACGACTTCGTGGTGACGGCGGCTCCTGGCCACGTCGGTGCGGTCCGGGAGTTCGTGATCGACGCGCTGTCGCCCGAGCAGCTGCACCAGTTGCGGGCCATCGCCGACCAGATCATGACCAGAGTTGATCCCGATCAGGCCTGTCCGACCGGGCGAGAGACAATGGGTGGGTGAAATTCGAGACCTCCAGCCGGTTGCCAGACTTCCCGTGGGACAAGCTCGCCCCTTACAAGGCCAAGGCGGCCGCGCATCCAGGTGGCATCGTCGACCTGTCCGTGGGCAGTCCGGTGGACCCGGTGCCCGCACTGGTGCAGAAGGCGCTGGCTGACGCGGCTGACGCCCCGGCGTACCCGACCACTCTCGGTACGGCGTCCGCGCGGCAGGCTGCGGTCGACTGGATGGCACGGCGGCTCGGTGTGGTCGACGTGGACCCGCAGCACGGCGTACTGCCGGTCATCGGGACCAAAGAGCTGATCATGATGCTGCCGACCCTGCTGGGTGTCGGCGCTGGGGACACTGTGCTGATCCCCGACCTGGCGTACCCGACGTATGAGGCCGGTGCGGCCCTGGTGCGCGCGACCAGCGTGCCCGTGGCGGATCCGACGTCGTACGACGGCGGTCCGGTCCGGATCGCGTACCTGAACTCGCCGCGGAACCCGTCGGGGCAGATCACGCCGGCTGACGACCTGCGGCGGGCTGTGGAGTGGGCGCGGGCGAACGACGTACTGCTGGTGAGTGACGAGTGCTATGCCGAGTTCGGCTGGGACGAGAAGCCGATGTCGGTCCTCCACCCGGACATCTGCGGTGGGAGCTTCGACAACCTGCTGGCGGTGCACTCGCTCTCGAAGCGCTCCAACCTGGCCGGCTATCGAGGCGGATTCGTCGCCGGTGACGAGACCGTGGTCGCTGAGCTGCTCGCGGTGCGCAAGCACGCCGGGCTGATGGTTCCGTCGCCGATCCAGGCCGCTATGGCTGCTGCCTTCGCCGATGACACCCATGTGGACGAGCAGCGCGAGCGGTACCTCCGCCGCCGTGCGCTGCTGCGCGACGCGCTCACCGAGGCCGGCTGGAACATCACGCTGTCCAACGGCGGGCTCTACCTGTGGGCCGATCACCCGACGTACGACTCCTACGAGTCGGTGGCCGCGCTGGCCGACCACGGCATCCTCGTGGCGCCGGGCACCTTCTACAGCCCGACGGCCGATCACCATGTCCGGGTGGCGCTGACCGGGACCGACGAGCGGGTCGAGGCGGCAGCGGCGCGATTGCAGTCGTAAAGATGTATTACCTTTCAGTATTTCTTCGCTACACTCCCAAGATGGGTGAGTTCGAGCGGTACGGACGGCTGACGGCGGGCCTGGATGCGCCGTTCGCGGTGGTGGATCTGGCCGCGTTCCGGCGGAACGCGGACGATCTGGTCCGTCGCGCGGCCGGGACGCCGATCCGGGTCGCGTCCAAGTCGGTGCGGTGCCGGGCGCTGCTCGCGGCCGCACTGGAGCGGCCCGGATTCCACGGCGTGATGGGCTACTCGCTCGTCGAAGCGCTGTGGCTGGCCGAGAACGGGGTCGACGACATCCTGCTCGGCTACCCGACCGCGCATCGCGCTGCGCTGCGGGAGCTGGCCGCCAACCCTGAGGCGGCCGCGAAGATCACGCTGATGATCGACTCACCCGAGCACCTCGCCTTCATCCGCTCGGTGACGGCTGGTGGTGGCGCCAAGATCCAGGTTGCGCTGGATGTCGACGCGTCCCTGCGGGTCTTCGGACAGCACCTCGGAGTACGGCGTTCGCCGCTGCGCACCCCGGAGGACGTGGTTGGGCTGGCGCGCCAGGTGGTCGCGGACGATGCGTTCGAGCTCACCGGCGTGATGTTCTACGAGGCGCAGATCGCCGGTCTGCCCGACACCTCCCCGGCCGTGCGCTGGGTGAAGCGCCGTTCGGCTGCAGAGCTCGCTGACCGGCGCGGTGCGGTGGTGGACGCGGTGAAGCAGCTCGGTCCGCTCCGCATCGTCAACAGCGGCGGAACCGGCAGCCTGGAGATCAGCAGCGCCGATCCTTCCGTCACCGAGGTCACGGCCGGCTCCGGCCTCTACGGACCGACGCTCTTCGACAAGTACGACGTCTTCCAGCCCGAGCCCGCGGTCGCGTACGCACTGGACGTCGTACGGCGTCCTGCCCCGCGGATCGCCACGTTGTTCGGTGGCGGGTATGTGGCCTCCGGCCCGGCGAAGAAGTCGCGCCTGCCGTTGCCTGCCTGGCCGGCCGGTCTGAAGCTGTTGGGCACGGAAGGTGCCGGAGAAGTGCAGACTCCGGTCCTTGGAAAGTCCGCCGACGGGCTGCATCTTGGAGATCGGGTCTGGATGCGCTACGCGAAGGCGGGGGAGATGGTCGAGCGATTCGAGGTCGTGCACGCGATCGACGGCGACGAGCTCACCGAGCTCACGACGTACCGAGGTGAGGGGCGGAACTTCGGATGAGCACGTGGCGGAATTGGTCGGGGACTGAGTCGGCGCGGGGGGTTGAGATCTTGCGGCCGGGGTCGGTCGACGAGCTGGCGGCTGCGGTCAAGGCCGCGGCTGAGCAGGGCAAGAAGCTCAAGGCGGTCGGGGCCGGGCACTCGTTCACCGGGTGTGCCGCGCCGGAGCAGGTGATGGTCCGGCTCGACGGATTGTCGTCGATCACCAGTGCAGACAAGGATTCCGGCCGGGTGAGCGTCGGCGCGGGGACCGGCCTGCGGAGGCTGAACGCCGGGCTGGCCGCCTTCGACCTCGCGATGGCGAACCTCGGCGACATCGACAAGCAGACGATCGCCGGTGCGATCTCCACCGGCACCCACGGGACCGGTGCGAAGCTCGGCGGGATCGCGACCCAGATCGCCGCGCTCGACCTGGTCACGGCAGACGGTTCGGTCCTGCACTGCTCGCCGGAGGAGAACGCGGACGTCTTCAACGCGGCCCGGGTCTCGGTCGGCGCGCTCGGGGTGATCAGTTCGATCACGCTGCAGACGGTGCCGGCGTTCCTGCTGCGGGCGCAGGAGATGCCGCTCCCGATGGCCGAGGTGCTGGACGGGTTCGATGAGCTTGCCGATGGCAACGATCACTTCGAGTTCTACTGGTTCCCGCACACCGACGTCGCGCTGACCAAGCGCAACAACCGGGTCGGCGAAGGGGTCGCCGCGTCGCCCGTCGGCGCGGTCCGGGGCTGGATCGACGACGAGCTCCTCTCGAACCGGGTCTTCGAGCTCACCAACCGGCTCGCGATGCGACGGCCGGCGCTGGTGCCGCGGATCAACCGGCTCGTGTCGCGTGCCCTGTCAGCCCGTGAGTACGTGGACGCGTCGTACAAGGTGTTCGTCTCCGAGCGGAACGTGCTGTTCCGCGAGTCCGAGTACGCCGTTCCCCGCGAACACGTGGTCGAGGTGCTTCGTCGGCTCCGCGACTGGATCGATGCCTCGGGCCACCACCTTCCTTTCCCGATCGAGGTCCGGGTGGCGGCGGCCGACGACATCTGGCTGTCGACGGCGTCCGGCCGGGACACGGCGTACATCGCCATCCACCAGTACCACCGGCTGCCGCACGACATCTACTTCCAGGCGTTCGAGCGGATCGTCGCCGAGTACCAGGGCCGTCCGCACTGGGGCAAGCTGCACACCCTGGGCGCCGAGGACTTCCGCGCGCTCTACCCGCACTACGACGACTTCCTCGCCGTGCGCGATCGGGTAGATCCCCAGCGCGCCTTCGATAACCCCTACACCCGGAAGGTGTTTGGCGCTTAGCCTGCGGGCATGAGTGCTTCGGAGGGGTTGCAGGCGGTCGACGAGGATTGGCAGAAGGCGCTGGCGGTGGTGGCGCATCCGGACGACCTGGAGTTCGGGTCGGCGGCGGCGATCGCGCGCTGGACGGCGCAGGGCAAGGAGATCGTCTACGTCCTGCTGACGTCGGGGGAGGCGGGGATCGACGGGCTCGCGCCGGACGAGTGCGGTCCGTTGCGGGAGGCCGAGCAGATCGAGTCGTCGCGGATCGTGGGCGTCTCCGCGGTCGAGTTCCTCGGTCAGCCCGACGGCACGATCGAGTACGGCGTACCGCTGCGCCGGGCGATCGCCGAGGTGATCCGCCGGCACCAGCCGGAGATCGTGCTCACGAACAACTTCCGCGACACCTGGGACGGCGACGTACTGCTGAACCAGGCTGACCACATCAACACTGGCCGAGCCACCCTGGACGCGGTCCGCGACGCGGCCAACCGCTGGATCTTCCCCGACGTGGGCGAGCGCTGGGCCGGCGTGAAGCAGGTCTGGGCGTGCGGCTCCCCGAACTCGCGGCACGCCGCCGACACCACCGAGACCTTCGCCACCGGCGTCGAGTCCCTGAAGGCGCACAAGGCCTACATCGAAGGCCTCAACTGGCCGCACTTCGACCCCGAGGAGTTCCTCGAGGGCGTTGCCCGACCCACTGGCACTCGCCTTGGCACCAAATACGCGACCCCCTTCGAGGTCTTCACCCCCTAGTCGGTGGGCAGCTCCCGGGCGGCCTGCAGATGCGGCGGCGTCGGCTTCGGCCGGCGCGGCTCGCGGTCACCGGCCGCGTCGCCCGGACCTTGCGGGCTGATCCACGAACGCACCAGCGTGCGCCCGTGCTTGCGCGTCACCCGGTGCAGGTCGACGCGCTCGACCTCAGTGGCAGCAATGCCGAGCTGGCAGAGCGTGCGCTGGGCCATCGCATAGGCGTGGTCCTGCTTGCGGGGCGACGCCTTGTGCTGGAGGACGATCGCGACCTTGCCGTCGGGCAGGTCCTCCATGCGCTGGAACCGCAGACCTCGATCGAGCGGGTACGAGGTGAGCGACAGGGCGACGTACTCGGGCTCGGACAGACGACGGACCGGCTTGGCGTGAGCAATCACTTCGTACCTGGACATACTTCGATCATGCGTCGCCCAGCGATGGAACTCCAGCAAATCTAGAGCTGGAGAATCCGCTGCGCCTCCGACAGCACGGCCGGCGAGGTGATCGACTGCCAGCGCGGGATCTGCTCCTGCAGGAACGGCCGCAGCTTCGGCGCGAGCGCGGGAGCGTGGTCGAGGACGTCGAGTTCGTTGACGATCGTCAGGTCGACGAACTCGCGCAGCTCCTCACCACCGAGCTCCTCCGACGTACCGGTGAAGCGGTCGGTGACCGTGCGGTGCTCGGCGAGATCACGCCAGGTGGTCTCGCGCTCGCAGGCGCCGTACCGGTAGACGAGCAGCTCGGCCTCCGGGCCGATCACCGACTCGAGCACCGGACGCTCGGCCTGCCAGTCGAACAGGTGGGTGGGGAATCCGTCCGTCCCGTACGCCGCGTGTGCCAGCCCGGCGAGGATCAGCGTGTCCGAGCCGCCCAGCGAGGTCAGCCGCTTGGCGACGCGGTGCAGGTGCACGTAGAGGGTCCCGCCGGCGTGGTCGATCTCGTCGGCGCCGCGGACCAGCAGCAGTGAACCCAAGTCCTGGAATGTGCTCATCTGACCCCTTCGTGGCGCCGGCCCGGGCACCCACCGTACGGCCCCGGCCTGCCGCGCGCCCACCATCTCGGCGTGCCGATTCGGTCACACCATGTTCACCCGTCGTTCCCGCCTAAGGAACGCCCCGGATCGCACCCCGAACCGCCCCTGGAACCCACGCCGTCCCCTGGCACCCGGCGCCTGCCGCGAGCCAGCATTTCCTCATGAGCAACACCGCAGCCCGCTGGACCCTGATCGCAGTCCTCGCCGCCATCACGCTTCTGACGATCACCATCACGTCGCGCCTCGACGGCGCGCTCAACGACCCGGCTCAGACGGTTACGCAGTCGGCTGGGTGATCGGCAGCAGCACTCGGCTGGTCTCCTGCAACAGCAGTGGCAGATAGGGGTTCGGGTTGTGCACGGCCCACATCAGGGCCAACTGGTTCGGCGGCGCGTCGACCAGCGGCAGCCACACCAGTCGCGGGTGCGCGAAGTACGTGACCGTTGAGGCCGGTGCGATCCAGCAACCGTGGCCGGCGGCGACCAGGTGCAAGCACTCCTCGGGCGTGCGGGCCTGCGGCCCGAAGACGGCACGCGTGCCGTCCGGCCGCGGATCGATGAACCAGAAGCGCACCACAGCCTCCGGCATGCCTTCGCGCGGACCAACGACCGGTACGTCGGCCAGGTCGGCGATCGTCAACGTGGTCCGCTCGGTGAGCGGGTGACCGGGAGGCAGAGCGACCCAGCGATCCTCCGCGAACAGCGGATGGATGGTGAAGCGCGGGTCGTCGCCGATCGGCAGCCAGAGGAAAGCAGCGTCGGCACGGCCCTTGAGCAGAGCGTCGATCTCGTCCGGCAGCGTGTGCGAGGCGATCGGCTGCACCTCGAGGTCCGGCGCCTGCCGGCGGAGGGCGGCCTCGACGGCGGGCATGAAGTGCGCGGTGCTCTGCGCCTTGAAGGTGATCCGCAGTGGTTCGGAGCGGCCGGCGCCGACCATGCGGGCCTCGGACACCATCGCCTCGGCGGACTGGAGGAGTGCCTCGCCCTGCTTGAGCACGACCAGCCCGGCCGCGGTGAGCTCGATTCCCGTGGCGAGTCGCACGACCAACGCCGTACCGACGACGCGTTCGAGCTGACGGATCTGTCCGCTGACCGCTTGCTGGGTCAGGTTCAGCCGTCGGGCGGCCCGGGTCATGCTGCCGTCCTCGGCCACGGCGGCCAGTGCCTGCAGGAGGCGCAAGCTCAGATCCACCCTGCAATCGTGCCACAACGATTCCTTGTGACCTCCCTAAGAAGTCTCTGTTTCCTCATCGCGCCGTGACGCCGGACGATCGGAGCAGGGCGACTTGATGGGAGAAAACAAGGATGACGCTGCAGGGAAAGACGGCGCTCGTCACCGGTTCGTCGAAGGGGCTCGGGCGCGCGATTCTGCTCCGGCTCGCCGGGCAGGGCGCGAACGTCGTGGTCAATTACTCCCGCGACGAGAGCGCCGCGGCCGAGGTTCAGGCGGCCGCCGAGGCACTCGGGGTGCGAGCGATCACAGTCGCGGCCGACGTGTCCCAGGTGGACGGGATCTCGCGGGTGTTCGATGCGGCCGTCGAGGCGTTCGGCCGGATCGACATCGTGGTCGCGAACGCCGGCATGGAGAAGGTGAACGTCCCGGTCACCGAGGTGACCGAGGAGGACTTCGATCTCCTCTTCCGGGTCAACACCAAGGGCCCGTACTTCGTCCTGCGCGAGGCGGCCCGGCGGATCGCCGACAACGGCCGGATCGTCACGATCTCGTCGAACACCACCACGGTGCCGCAGCTCGGCGTCGGCCTCTACGGCACCAGCAAGGTGGCCACCGGCTACCTGGCCCGGGTCCTCGCCCTCGAGCTCGGTCCACGCGGCGTGACCGTGAACACCGTCGTACCGGGACCGATCGACGGTGCGGGCATCTTCACCGACCCGGCGAACGACGAGTACAAGCAGAGCCTGGTCGCGATGGTGCCGATCGGGCGGTTGGGTACGACGGAGGACGTGGCCGGTGTGGTGGCGTTCCTGACCAGTGACGACGCCGGCCTGATCACCGGACAGCAACTGGTCGCCGACGGCGGAATGCACTGAAAGGGAGCTTGATGACTGACACGATGCGCGCGGCCCAGGTCCAGCAGGCCGGCGGACCTTTTGTGGTGACCGATGTGGCGATCCCGGAGCCGTCGCCCGGACACATCCGGGTCAAGGTGCACGCCTGTGGCATCTGCGGTGGTGACGCGATCCCGCGCAACGCCATCTTCGGTACGACGTTGCCCCGGATCCCCGGCCACGAGATCGCCGGCGTGGTCGACGCGGTCGGCGACGGCGTCACGCTCTGGACGGTCGGCGAGAAGGTCGGCGTCGGCTGGTCCGGCGGCGTCGACTTCACCTGCGAGTACTGCCGTCGCGGTGACTTCACGAACTGCGTCAACCGCACGATCGTCGGTACGTCGTACGACGGTGGTTACGCCGAATACATGGTGGCCCCGCAGGACGCGGTCGCCCGGATCCCCGACGGCCTCACGTTCGAGGAGGCGGCCCCACTGATGTGTGGCGGGATCACCGCCTTCAACGCACTCCGCCATGCTCACGCGGGCCCGGGCGACCTGGTCGCCGTACAGGGTGTTGGTGGGGTTGGGCACCTGGCGATTCAGTTCGCCGACAAGATGGGCTTCCGCACGGTCGCGATCAACCGCGGTCGCGACAAGGAGGAGCTGGCGCGTCAGCTCGGTGCCGACGAGTACATCGACAGCACCGAAGGTGACGCCGGCGAAGCCCTCAAGGCGCTCGGCGGTGCGGCCGCCGTACTGGCGACGGTGTCACGAGCCGACCTCCAGTCTGATCTGGTCAAGGGCCTTCGCCCCAACGGCCAACTCATCGTGCTGGAGGGCTCCGACCCCATCCAGGTCACCGGCCACGACCTCGCCGACAGCCGCATCAGCGTCTCCGGCTGGTACTCCGGCGTCGCCCAGGACTCCGAAGACACCCTCAACTTCGCCGTCCTCAAGGGCATCCGCCCGATCATCGAGACCTACCCGCTCGAAGAAGCCGAAGCCGCCTGGCAACACCAACCCAAAGCCAACCTCCGCATAGTCCTCAAAACCCAACCCTGAAAGGACTCCGCTGTCAGGAGATTGATGGCGCCAGGTAGTTGAGGGTGTAGCCGCTGGGGGCGGGGGTTACGGCGGCTATGCCGGGGGAGTCGAGGTGGGCGCCGGCTACGTAGTGGTCGGGCTGGGTGAGCTGTTCGAGGAGACCGGCGCGTGCTTTGCGGGCTTGGGCTTGGTCGCCGTCGAGCTCCCAGGACACGTCCGGTTGGGCGAACTGGAGGGTCGGGACGTGCACTGTGTCGCCCCAGACCAGGAGATGGCCGCTGGTGCTGTGGATGTCGAAGACGGTGTGGCCGGGGGTGTGGCCTTCGGCGGGGACGGCGGTGGTCCAGTCGTTGATGGTCACCTTGGCGGTGATCGGTACGACGCGATCGGCGACCGGGGTCAGGCGGCCGGTGAAGATTGGGGTGTCGCCGGCGCCGACCCAGACCCGCTGGAGGTGGGGGAAGGCTTCTGAACCGTCGGGTGTGATGAGGCCGTTGACGTGGTCGCCGTGCTTGTGAGTGATGGCGACGTCGGTGATGTCGGTGCGCTCGATGCCGGCCTCCGCGAGGGCGTCGTAGAGCAAGCCCATGGTGGGACCCATGCTGGCGTCCAAGGCGTCGGCGGCACCGGTGTCGACGAGTACTGACTGGGTGCCGTCAGTGATGTAGAAGGCATTGACCGACAGGCGCAGGTTGCCCTCGATGATCGGAACGGTGTCCGGTACGGCGTCGAGCGGGCTGCCGCTCTCGTCGCGCAGCCGCGTGGGTGGCATGTCGATGTAGCCGTCGCGGAGCGAGACGACCTGCAGGTTGCCGAACTGGAACCGGGCGTGCAGCTGCCCGCCCGAGATGTAGTGCATGGTGCCTCCAGCTAAGATCTCCGATACAAGACACCATATCTAACATAGAAGAGGGTGCAGCGGTGGCGGAGGAGCTGGCGAGCGGGTTCGGGAGCCGGGCGCGGCAGCGCCGCGAGGAGGCCGGACTGACGCTGGAGCAGTTGGCGCAGCGCTCGGCGGTGAGCCGCGCGATGCTGTCCAAGGTGGAGCGCGGGGAGACCAGCCCGACGATCGGCGTTGCCACCAAGATCGCGCACGCGCTCGATACGTCCCTGTCGGACCTGATCGGTGCGCCCGCGTCCGCCGGTGTCGCTGTCGTGATGCGCAAGAGCGAGCGGCCGGTCTTCCGGGACCCGGAGACCGGATTCGAGCGCCATGTCGTGTCGGCTGCGCTGGGCGCGGGCCGGACCGAGGTGATCGCCCACTACCTGCCGGCGCAGGTCTCGACCGGGCCGCTGCCGGGCTACCCCGCGGGCACCGAGAAGCAGCTGGTGATCATCAAGGGCACCCTGACGGTGTCGATCGACGGGGGCGGTGAGCGTCTGCAGGCCGGTGATTCGATCTTCTACCGGGCCGACGCGGTGACCGAGTTCGCCAATCGCGCGAACACGCCCTGCGAATACCTGATGGTCATCTCCCGGCGAGCCTGAGAACGGCCGCAGCCCAGGCGCGCGGGGCACCTGGGCTGCGAGGGCGATGTGCGTCCTGGGAAGAGGACGAGCATCGGCTGGTCCTGATGGCCAGGGAAGGTGGCCGGCAGGACCGGATCGTCGGGCCGGCGAGGGCCAGACAACGGGCGGGTGGATCAGGAAAGGTCGGCGAGCGCCTGGCGGGCGGCCTCGAGCTCGGCTTCGAGGGCGGCGACCTTGGCGGCCTGCTGGGCGCGGGCCTCCTCGATGACCTCGTCGAGCGGGGTCGAGAGGTCCTCGTGCAGCTCCTTGGCGGCACGCGAGACGGCCGCGGCCGCGACGGCCACGCCACGAGCCAGGTACGTCGAGCCCTGCTTGAGCTCGGCGGTCCACTCGCCGTCGGCGGTGCCGGTGACGGTGAGCGTCAGCTCGATCGTCTTGGTCTTCTTCGCGGCGGCCTTCTTGGCCGGAGCCTTCTTCGGCGCGGGCGCCGGGGCCTCGGTGTCAGCGACGGCGTCGGGGGCCGAAACGGACTCGGAGGTTGCAGCGGGGGTGGTGTCGGCGGTGACGGGAGTGTCGACGTCGTCCGACGGCGTTTCTACTGCCAGAGTGTCTACAGTCATCGTTGCGGCGATCTCCTTAGTTACATCGCCCGCGGTGAGCGGGCTGGCACTGTGCGAACATTAGAACATACGTTCGACCCTAACGCCAACCCGCCCGCGTGTCGCACGACCTAGGACTTGGTCTCCGACCGGTCGCCCGACCACTCCAGGTGGAAGGTCCCCTCGGCGTCCACGCGCTTGTACGTGTGTGCCCCGAAGAGATCCCGCAGACCCTGGATCAGCGCCGCCGGCAGCCGCTCCGCGCGCAGACCGTCGTAGTACGACAGTGCGGCCGAGAAGCCCGGTGCCGGTACGCCGGCCGTGGCCGCCGTCGCGACAACCCGCCGCCAGGCGTCCTGACCGTTGGCGACCGCGTCCTTGAAGTAGTCGTCGACGAGCAGTGACGGCAGTGCCGGGTTGCGGTCGTAGGCCTCCTTGATGCGGTCCAGGAACCGCGCCCGGATGATGCAGCCGCCGCGCCAGATCGTCGCCATCGCACCGAGGTCGACGTTCCAGTCGTACTGCTCCGAGGCGGCCCGGATCGCGTCGAAGCCCTGCGCGTAGGCGACCAGCTTGGACGAGTACAGCGCGTGCCGCACGTCCTCGATGAACGCCTCGCGATCGACATCCAGCTTCGCCGACGCCGGCCCGGGCAGTACGCCGGCTGCGGCCTCACGCCGTACGACGTCGCCTGACAGTGACCGTGCGAAGACAGCCTCGGCCATACCGCTGACCGGGATGCCCAGGTCGAGTGCGGACTGTACTGTCCAGCGTCCGGTGCCCTTCTGCTCCGCCTGGTCCAGTATGACGTCCACGAACGCGCCGCCGGTGGTCGGGTCGACCTGACTGAGCACGTCGGCGGTGATCTCGATCAGGAACGACTCGAGGTCGCCGGTGTTCCACTCACGGAACACGTCGGCCAGCTCGGCCGGAGTCAGCCCCAGCACGTGCCGGAGCAGGTCGTAGGCCTCGGCGATCAGCTGCATGTCGGCGTACTCGATGCCGTTGTGCAGCATCTTCACGAAGTGGCCGGCACCGTCCGGGCCGACGTGCACGCAGCACGCCTCGCCGTTCACGTGGGCGGAGATCTTGGTCAGGATCGGGCCCAGGGAGTCGTAGGCCTCCTTGGAGCCGCCCGGCATGATGCTCGGGCCGTTCAGGGCGCCCTCTTCGCCGCCGGAGACGCCGCTGCCGACGAAGTTCAGCCCCTTCTCGCTCAGGGCCTTCTCGCGGCGGCGGGTGTCCAGGAAGTGCGCGTTGCCGGCGTCGATGACGATGTCGCCCTTCTCCAGCAGCGGCACCAGCTCGTCGATCACGGCGTCGGTCGGCTCGCCGGCCTTGACCATGATGATGATCTTGCGCGGCGTCTCGAGCGCCTCCACCAGCGCGGGCAGGTCGGCGGCGGGGGTGAAGTCACCTTCGTGCCCGAACTCCTCGATCAGCGCGTCCGTGCGGCCCTGGGACCGGTTGTGGACGGCGACGCGGAACCCGTTGCGCGCCAGGTTCCGGGCCAGGTTGCGCCCCATCACGGCGAGGCCGGTGACGGCGATCTCGGCTTTCTCAGAGCTCATCGATTACTCCCGCAGTCTCAAGTTGTGTGCGGTCCCATCTTCGCGCGCTCGGCAAGCGGTCGCCGCAGCGGCCCGCCTCGCGGACAACCAACTGACCGAAGCTGAGCTCTTCTCAACCCGAGTGCATCGATGGTAGACACTGAGAAATCGATTTCCCGCCATCCATTCCGCCGGAGGGCCCGCCCATGTTCCGTCGAATAGTCGCGGTTCTCGCCGCCGCCGTCCTTGCGTTCCCGACCGCTACAGCCTCAGCCGGTACGACGCCGCCAGCGGGTGGCAACGGTCCCGTCGGATGGGACGTCTACCGGAACCTGGACCGCCTCCCGGAACTCCAGACCGCCGTCCGGACCAAGCAGTTCTCCAGCTTCGGCCGCGACGGCACCAACAACGACGGCTTCGAAGGCACCTACTCCTGCCTCCGTACGACGGACGCCGGGTGCGTGATCGCAGAGGACAGTGGCCCTGGTGAGGTCGCCTCCATCTGGTTCACCCGCGACGAGGGCCACGTGACCAAGACCGGCACGATCACCGTCGAGCTCGACGGCAAGCAGGTGCTGCACGGTTCCTTGCAGGACATCGTCGACGGCAAGCTCGGTGCGCCGTTCAGCTATCCACTGGTCGCGAACGCGGTCCAGAGCAGCGGTGGCGTCTACATCCGGGTCCCGATGCCGTACCGCTCCTCGATGCGGATCACCACCCAGAGCAACCCGTACTTCTACCACGTGGACTACCGCCAGTTCCCGGATACGAACGGCATCCAGACCTTCGACCCTGCTGACAAAGCCGAGGACGTTCTCAAGCTGCTCAACGCTGCGGGCACCAAGGATCCCAAGCCTGCCCAGCCGAACAGCCGCACCACCAAAGCCGGCGTGAACCTTGCCCCCGGCAAGCGAGTCACTCTGGCCGACACCTACGGGCCAGGTGAGCTCACCGCGCTCCGGCTGAAGCTCCCGGAGATCGTCGGCCTCGAGTTGCCCAGCACGACAGACGACGGCCGGGCCTTCACCGGCAGCAGTAAGTTCACGATGAAGATCAACCCCGCCAACACGGGCGTGAAGCTGACGCGCCGGATGGACCTGCGGATCGGCAACCAGCGCGCCAAGATCCTCGTCGACGGTGTCGAGGCCGGCGAGTGGGCGCCGCTCAAGGCAGCAGGTGCGCAGTGGCACGACCAGATCGTCGACCTGCCCGCCGCCCTGACCAAGGGCAAGTCGCAGATCACCATCACCAACCAGTTCATCTCGTCCGACCTGGACTTCAACGAGTTCAGCTACTGGGTCGATTCGCCCACCCGCACCGACACTCTGAACGTCGGCCCGGACCACGTGGCCGACGAGCAGGCACACGGCTACGAGATCACCAAGCAGGCCTGGAGCGGCTCACACACGATGCCGTACGCCGCCACTCCGGCTGACGGAGCTCGGGTCAAGCCCTCCGACTCCCTGCTTGCCGGAGTCCGTGTCGAGGTCACCATCGACGGTCAGAAGCGGGTAGACGCCCCGCTCGGTGAGTTCTTCGGCTCCGGTCTCGGTGAGAACCCGGTCCGCTCCCTCTTCTTCGCCATGGACCCCAACGGCTGGTACTCCGCTTGGTGGCCGATGCCGTACGTCGCCCGTGCCACCGTCAGCCTGGTCAACAAATCGGCGTACAAGCTCACTGGTCAGGCCGAGGTCACCGCGTCTCGCGACGCCCGCAAGGCAGTCGACCTGGTCACCGGCAAGACCGGCTACTTCAGTGCGATCTCCAAGCGCGGTGAGACCACGCAGGGCAGCGACTGGACGTTCGCGCAGGCCTCAGGTCGTGGCAAGTTCGTCGGCGTCGTCCAGACAATGGAAGGGCTACTTGCCGACGGCAACACACGCGGCTACCTCGAAGGCGACGAACGCGTGTACGTCGACGGCGAGCGGACCCCGGCGATCCACGGCACCGGGACCGAGGACTACTACGAGTCCGGCTGGTATTTCAACAACGGCACGTACTCGACGCCGTTCCACGGCAACGCCGCGCACGAGGTCCAGGCCGGCTTCTGCACCAACGAGTGCGATGGTGCCTGGCGCTTGCACATCACCGACTCGATCGGCTTCGAGAACCAGCTCGACATCGGTATCGAACACGGCCAGCAGGACGACCACCCGGCCGTCTACGGCTCCACCGCTTTCCTTTACACCTCGGGCAAGTTCGGCGCTCGGGAGACGGATCGGATCAACGCAGAAGGTCCGGAGCTGACGTCCGTCTACGAAGGCGACCACGACGACGTCCAGCTGACCGACCAGGTTGGCTCGGCACTCAAGTTCACGGCCAAGATCGATCCGATCAACCGCGGCGTGACGCTCCGCAGGACGAGCGATCAGCAGACGGCCGGTCAGTCGGTCAAGGTGTTTGTCAACGGCAAGGAGGCCGGAACCTGGCTACAGCCGCTTGGCAACTCGCACCAGCGTTGGCTGGACGACAACTATCAGTTGCCCGCGGCACTCACCTTCGGCCGCACCAAGCTGGACATCGAGCTGAGACCGACGAGTCCGACCTGGACAGCCAGCCAGTACGTCGTTCAGTCGCTCGTCATCCCGTACGTCGACCGTCGCGCTCCCGGCGCGGTCACCAACCTGAAGGCGATCGGTCAATCGGGCAACGCGATCAACCTGAGCTGGACGGATGCAGTCGACGACTCAGGCATCAAGTACTACACCGTGTACGGCACCAAGGGTGGCGAGGAAAAGCTGCTCGGCACCACGCCACTGCCTGGCTTCGTCCATCGCAACCTCGGACTCCACGAGACCTGGACCTACCGTGTCGCCGCGGTCGACCTCGCGGGCAACGTCGGCCCGAAGTCGCAACCCATCAAGGGAACCAGCGGCAACGGGATAAGGATCGAGGGCGAGTCGATGCTCCCGCCGCAGTCGAGCACAGTCCCGGTGGACCCACAGGGGAGCTGCTGTGGAGTGAGCTGGTCTGGTGGAGCCCAAGCCTGGATCCACGGCACCAAGGCAGGCGACAAGACCGTCCTCGCCTTCACCGTCCCGACCGCCGGAACCTACGAGCTCAACATCGGCCTCACGAAGGCCGCCGACTACGGCATCGTCGACGTACAGGTCGATGGCACTCCCGCAACGAACTTCGACGGGTACGTCGCTGCTGGCGTGACCACGCAGCGCGTCGGTCTCGGCAGTAGGCAACTCACCGCAGGCAAGCACACGTTGACCATCACCTTGACCGGCAAGAACCCGGCCGCCACCGGCTACCTCGCCGGCCTCGACTACTTGGACCTGGAATTGAACAACACGACGATCACGCCGTTCACCAAGACCGACACGGTGGTTGCCGCGGGCAAGTTCACCAAGATCTACGACCCGAGTGTCGGCGAGTCCGGCCCCTGGTACTACAACGACCACACGCTGATCCAGGACCGCACAACCGGTACCTGGCACGTCTACGCGATCACCCACGCCGAGCCGGCCGACCCGCTCGACGAGAAGAGCTTCGGCCACGCCACCGCCCCGACCCCGAACGGTCCGTGGACCAAGCAACCGCCGGCGCTGATCGCGGATCCCGCTGCCGGTGAGAGTCACATCTGGGCGCCGCACGCCATCTACGACAACGGCACCTACTACCTGTTCTACGCGGCCGGTACGCCGGACCACACGGCGTACCGGATGCATTTGGCGACGTCCACCGACCTCAAGACCTGGACCCGCGACGCGGCCAACCCGTTGTTCACCGACGGCTTCGACGGTCGTGACCCGATGGTGCGCAAGGTCGGTGACCAGTGGGTGATGTACTACACGGCCAACTCGTCGCCGTCCGGCGGAAACCACATCGTTGCCTACCGCACCAGTACCGACCTGCGGCACTGGAGCGCACGGCAGACCGCCTTCCAACACCCTGCCACAGGCACGTTCGGTGGTCCGACCGAGTCGCCGTTCGTCGTACAGCGGGGAACCGACTATTACCTGTTCGTCTGCTGCGACGGCGGCTACGAATCGACAAAGGTCTACAAGAGCAAGGACCCACTGCACTTCAGCATCGACCAGTTGGCCGGCACGATCCAGGCGCACGCGGCCGAGGTCGTGCAGGACGGTGACGACTGGTACGTGACCGGTGCCGGTTGGGGCAAGGGCGGTCTGTTCCTCGCGCCGCTCGACTTCGCCAAACAAGAGGTGACCAAGGGACAAGTGGTCAGCAACGACTACTACCGCGCCACGATCCAGACCAGCCCCCGAGCCGCCCTCACCGGGCTCGAGGTCGACCCCACCGGGCAACGTCAATACCGCCCGGCCCTCGATTCGACCGGCCGTGCGACCGCGCCGTACCTGGGCGTTGGTGGCTTCGGCGCGACGGACATCACCGGCCCGGCCCAACAGGTCGAGACCACCGGTACGGCGCTCACCCTCAAAGGCATTGCCTTCGGCGACGAGCCCGTGACGGCCGACTGGAGCTTCGACTTCGGCAGCAAGACCTTTGACACCGGCCTGTCCTGGAAGGTGAACGGGGCAACGACCGCACCGCTCTGGGAGGTGGCCTTCAACGTCGACTCAGCCCTTCCGAACCAAGGCGATCCCGGCGGCTTCGACCGCGACGGCGACGTCGCTGGCCTCCCGAAGTGGTCGATGGCGACCGGCCCCGGCCTCAGCCTCGTCACAGCACACAAGAACGCCTGGTCCAACGACAACCACTGGTACGACCCGGTCAGCGACGGCGTCGCCTGGCAACCCCTCTGGCAGCCAGGCGGCCGCCCCTGGCCCCAAGGCACGTACGACGGCGGCACCTGGCGCATCGGCTTCTCCGGCACCGAACGCGACGTGAACTACGCGAACTCCCTGGCGGCTAACCTCGGCGGATGACCACGCTGAGCCTGGATCCCCGCCGTACGGCGCTCGTCCTGATCGACCTGATGCCGCGCATCGTCGCCCTGGACACCGTTCCCCTCAAGGGAAGCGAGGTCCAGGAGCGCTGTGTCGCCCTGGCGAAGGCGACGCGCTCCGTTGGCGGTCTGGTGGTCAACGTCCGGGTCGAACGCCCGGGCGTCGACCACCAACCCGAAGGCAGCGGCTTCGCCGTCGAGCCCGAACCCGGCGACCTTGAGATCGTCAAGCACACCCTCGGCGCCTTCGGCCGCAGCACCCTCGACGCAGACCTCCAGCAGCGCAACATCACCACCCTCGCCCTGGCCGGCATCGCCACCAACTTCGGCGTCGAATCCACCGCCCGCGCCGCCGACGACCTCGGCTACGAGACCGTCTACCTCACCGACGCCATGACCGGCCTCGACCACCATGCCCACGACTTCGCCCTCACCCAGATCTTCCCCCGCCTCGGCACCCTCTGCACCGGGGTCGAGTTTGTCGCCGCCCTACACGGCGAGGCGGCCGCCGTCGATCGGTAGCACGGTGCCGTGAATGAGTGAGGCCTGGTCCGAGGCGAGGAAGACGATGCCGGCCGCGATCTCGGCCGGGCTCCCGACGCGCTGCATCGGGGTCGTGTTGGCCAACTGGTCCAGGCTGTCGCCCATCACGGCGGTTCCCTCGGTGCGGGTCGGTCCAGGGCTGACGGCGTTCACCCGGACGCCACCGGCTGCATACTCGGCCGCCCAGGACTTGGTCAGCAACTGCAGTGCGGCCTTGCTCGACCCGTACGCCGCCGCTCCCGCCATCCCGAAGGTCGCCACCATCGTGGTGACGTTGACGATCGATCCGTGCCCGCGCTGCACCATCAGCGGTGCCAACGCGGCCACCAGGTAGAACGGCGCCCGGACATTGACGGCGTACGCGGCGTCGAAGTCGGCCGGTGCCACGTCGGCGGTCGGGCCCATCGGGAAGATCCCGGCGTTGTTGACCAGGACGTCGACGTGTCCGCCGCCGAGCTCGATCGCCTGTTTCGCCAGCGCCTGCACGCTGTCCAGGTCCGCGAGGTCCGCCTGGACGAAATCGGCCCGGCCGCCGACCGACCGGATCCCGGCCGCCACCTCGTTGCCGCGGGCGTCGTCACGGCCGCTGATCACGACGTACGCGCCACGCTCGGCCAGTGCCTCGGCGACCGCCCGCCCAATCCCGCTGTTCCCGCCGGTGACGAGTGCCGTCCGCCCGGCGAAGTCCTGCTCGGTCATATCCCTGCCCATCTCTGAGTTGGAGTGATTACTCCAATCGTGGAGCGCGAAAATTGGAGTATCAACTCCAAAATGCCTACGCTGGGATCCATGACGACGCAGCGACTGACCAGGAAGGGCCAGGCGACCCGCGAGCGGATCGTCGCCGCGGCCTCGCAGTTGATGGTCGAGCAGGGCGTCGCCCGGACCACGATCGAGGAGATCCAGGCGGCGGCCGGGGTCAGCCCGTCGCAGCTCTACCACTACTTCCCCGGCAAGAGCGCGCTCGTCTCCGCCGTGATCGACTTCCAGACCGGCCGCGTGCTCGAGACGCAGGGGCCGGGGTTCGGCCGGCTCGACACCATCGACTCGCTCACCCGCTGGCGGGACATGATGGTCGGCATCCTGACCGAGGTGCAGTGCATCGGCGGCTGTCCGCTCGGCTCACTGGCCAGCGACCTCGCCGAGAGCGACCCGGTCGCGCGGGTGCAGCTCGCCAAGGCGTTCGGCCTCTGGGAGGAGCTGATCCGCGACGGTCTGACCCAGTTGCAGGAGCGAGGCGAGTTGGCCGCGACGGCGGATCCGGCGGAACTCGCCGTCGCGATGCTGGCCGCCGTACAGGGTGGTCTGCTACTCAGCCAGGTCCGCCGTGATCCCGCGCCGCTGCGGGTCGCCGTCGACACGATGATCGCGCACCTGCACACACTCACCCGTTAGCCCCGCCTTTCGGACCCGACAGGGACCCCTTCTGCCTGAGGGGGCGGACCTGTGCCACTCACCAACCTGCCCGGGAGGACCCCGAGCAGCGTCGGCTGAGCGTGAACCGGTCGGTCTACGGGGAGTTGGTCAGTGGGGGCGGTCCGCGCTGCGGGTCAGGCGGTGCCAAGTTCGGGGGCCGGAGCGGAGGAGTAGGTCGGTCGAGGAGTCGACGGGGGTGGTGGGGTCGGTGGTTCGAGTGCCGTTGAGGGTGACGGCGCCTTGGGTGATCAGGCGGCGGAGGTGCGATCGCGTGTCGGTGGGGCGGGCTGCTTGGAGGAGGTCCAGGAGCGTGTTCGCGGGCTGGTCGAGGGCGAGGACCGGGATGTCGGTGGGCTCTGCCCGGTGGGTGAAGGTTTGCTGGAAGGATCGGAGTTCGGTGCGCGCGACTCCGGCGCCGTGGTAGCGGGTGACGACGGCGGCGGCGAGGCGGAGCTTGGCGTCGCGGGCTGCGATTCCGCCGGCGTCGGCGGAGGCGGCGAGAGCGGCGACGGTGTCGAGGGGGAGTTCGGTGTAGACGTGGGCGTAGGGCTCGACGAGGTGGTCGGGGATGCTCATCAGCTTGCCGAACTTGTCGCGCGGACTGTCGGTCAACCCGATGTAGTTGTTCAGTGACTTGGACTGCTTGGCCCGGCCGTCGAGCCCGGGCGTGATCGTCGTCGTGATGACCACCTGCGGCGGCATGCCGAGGCGTTGCTGGAAGTGCCGCCCCAGCTGCTCGTTGAAGAGCTGGTCCGACCCTACGACCGTCAGGTCGCTCTGCATCGCGAAGCTGTCGTAGCCCTGCAGCACCGGGTACACCAGCTCATGTACGGCGATCTCGCGCCCAGCCTCGACCCGGGCGCGGAACATGTCCCGGCTCATCAGCTGCGCCTGTGTGACCTGGCCGAACAGCCCGAGCAGTTCGGCGATCCGCATTCCGTCGTACCACTCGGAGTTCCGCCGTACCTCGAAGACGGCAGGCTCCGTCCGCAGCACGAGCGAGACCTGCGCCAGGAACGACGACGCGTTCGCCTCGATTGCGTCGGGGCTCAGCACCGGGCGGGTGTCGGAGCGGCCGGTCGGGTCGCCGACGCGGGTGGTGAGGTCGCCCAGCAGGAAGACGACCTGGTGGCCGAGGTCCTGCAGTTGCCGCATCATCCACAGGTTGACCGCGTGACCGAGATGCAGGTCGGGGGCGGTCAGGTCGACGCCGTACTTGATCCGCAACGGCCTCCCGGAGGCCAGGCGCAAGAGCAGGTCGGCTTCGCCGACGATCGAGTCGGTGGTACGGCGTAACCGGTCGACTACAGCGGACGGTTCCATGGGGATGTGCTCCAAGATGTGATGGAGACACCCCTCGTCAGCGCCTCCGGAAACGGAAGAGGCCCTGGGACGGAGCGGGGGTGGGTACTACAGAACGCCGGCTCCTCCCAGAGCCGGTCGATACGCCACGCGCCGCATGATCACGTCAGGAAGGTAACACGCTGTGCATGCGGCCCGCAGTTCGATATCGGCATACCCTCGGAGGGTGACGCAGGAGCTGGTAGTACTGCTGGACGACGAGGGCCGGTCGATCGGGACCGAGGCCAAGGCGACGGTTCACCATTCGGCGACGCCGTTGCACCTGGCCTTCTCCAGTTATGTCGTGGACGACCGCGGCCGGGTGCTGCTGACCCAGCGCGCCTTCGGGAAGCCGACCTGGCCGGGGGTCTGGACCAACAGTTGCTGCGGGCATCCTCTTCCCGGCGAGGCGATCGAGGACGCCGTCGTACGGCGGTTGGCCGACGAGCTGGGCATCAGTGACGTGAAGGCGGAGCTGGTGCTGCCCGGATTCCGGTACCGCGCCGAGATGCCGAACGGCGTCGTCGAGAACGAGGTCTGCCCGGTCTACCGGGTCCGCTGGTCCGGCGCTCCGGAGCCGGCGCCGGCCGAGGTCGCGGCGTACCGCTGGATCGAGTGGTCCGAGATCCGCGCTGTCGACGGCCTCTCGCCCTGGGCCGAACTCCAGCTCGATGAGCTCGACCGGCTCGGTCCGGCTCCGGCCGAGTGGGAGACCGCCGACGAAAACCTGCTGCCACCAGCCGCCCGACCCTGATACAACCGTCAGCATGGTGGACATCCGGCCCGTGCTGACTGATGCGGACTACGAAGCGTGGCGCGAGGTGCGGATCGCCGCACTGCCGTATGAGCGCTGCTCGAGCGTCGCGGAACTGCGTGAACAGGACCGCCCCGGCCGCCTGCTGCTCCTCGCCGAGGTCGACGGGAAGGTCGTCGGCCACGGTCTCGCCGACCGCTCGGCCGAGCCCGGGCGTGCGGTGATTGCTGTCCGCGTCCGCCCGGAGGATCGCCGTCAAGGCGTCGGCACCGAACTCCTCAAGGCGCTCGATCAGCATGTCGTTGCCCAGGGCTACAACCGGGGCGGCTGCACGATCGACGATCCGGGGTCGGTGGAGTTCGCCGGGCTCTTCGGGTTCACCGAGACCGCGCGGCAGGTGGAGCAGGTCCGTGCGATCGGGGACGAACCCCGGCCGCCCGCACCGACGACGTACCGGATCGTCAGCATCGCCGAGCGGCCCGAGCTGTGGGCGCAGGCCTATGAGCAGGTCGCGCTGCCGACGTTCCCGGACATGGATGTGACGCCGCCGATGCAGGTGACGGCCGAGGAGTGGGCCGTGGAGTGGATCAACGACCCCGCCGCGATGTTCGCCGCGCTCGACGGGGACGACGTGATCGGCCTCGCCGGGCTGATGATCGACACCGATCAGCCGCAGCGCGCCGAGGTCGCCTACACCGCCGTACGGCCGGAGTGGCGCGGGCAGGGGGTCGCGTCGACGCTGAAGCGGACGAGTATGGCGTGGGCCGCCGAGCACGGGATCACCGAGATCTACACCTGGACGCAGGAGGGCAACGCCAACATGCGCCGGTTGAACGAGCACCTCGGCTTCCGGGACGGTCTGGTCAGCATCAACGTGCGGGCGTCGCTACCCCTGAAGTTCGCGGAGTAGTTCGGCCCCGGTCCACGCCCGCCGATCGACCTCGGCAGCCCGGATCAGCGCGACCAGCTTGGCGTTGACCGGCGCGGCGCGGCCGAGCTCTTCGGCCAGGCGGACGACCTCGCCGTTCAGGTAGTCGATCTCGGTGGTCCGGCCGGCCTGCAGGTCCTCCCACATCGAGGTTCGGGCCAGCGGGTCGATGGCGAGCATCGAGCTGGCCAGCCGACGGAAGAGGAAGTCCGGCAGCCTGAGGATGGTCGGGAAGCGTCGCAGCGGGACGCGCAGGATCTGGGCCGGCTCGAGTCCCTTGGCGGCAAGCAGTTCCAGCGTCTCGGCCTGCGCCGCGGCCAGGCAGCGGCGGAAGGCCCGCTGCGAGAGTTCGTCACGCAGCGGCAGGTCGGACAAAGCGTTGACCGGGTTGTTCAGGTTCAACAGGAGCTTCGCCCACTGCACCGGCAGGATGTCGTCGTGCTGCTTCAGCGGCAGCCCCGCTCGCTCGAAGGCACCGCTGTACGGCGTGAGCGCGGCGTCGGCCTGGACGTCGAGTGCGCCCTCCGTGCCTTGGTGGAAATGTCCACCGCCACTGTTCAGCACATTGAACGGAACCATCCCGGTCAGCACGCGCTGCTCGGTCAGCCGGGCCGCGAGGGTCTCGCCGTTCCGGATGCCGTTCTGGAAGCTCACCACCACCGCGCCGGGCTTGAGCACCCCGGCGAGCTCGTCGGCCGCCGTCGCGGTCGCGGCCGACTTCACCGTGACCAGGACCAGATCCGCCTCAGCGGCAGCCGCCGGCGTCGTTTCGTACCGCACCTCGCCCGGCGGGACCCGCAGGTCGGCGCCGAGGTAGTCGGTCAGCCGCAGGCCGTGCGTGGCCAGCTCGCCGGCCATCCGCGGCCGCCCGATGAACGTGACCGGGCTTCCGCTCGCCGCCAGCCGCCCGCCGACATAACAGCCGATTCCACCAGCTCCGTACACGACGATTGCCATCCCAGGAGGCTACGCTGTGGCGATGGCGGAGGGGCTGTCGGAGCGCGTCCTGGGGGAGTTGCTGGCGCGGGCCGATGCCAAGGCCACGGAGGGCCGGGTCGAGGAGAGCATCGCGCTCTACCAGCAGGCGGTGGGCCACGATCCGTTGCTCGAATCCGCCCACCGCGCGCTGATCTCACTCCACCTCATCCAGGGCGACCGCGCCGCCGCCGTACGCCAGTACGACGCCCTCACCGCGAGCCTCGCCGACGTCGGCAGCGTCCCGAGCCCGCAGACGACTGCCCTGCTCTCCTGATCAGTGCAGCCGGACTCGCGGATCGAGGAAGGCATAGGCGACGTCGACCAGGATGTTCGCGATCACGACCGCGGCCGAGGCGAACAGGACGATGCCGATGATCACCGGCAGGTCCTGCTGGTTGATCGCGGTCACCACGGTCCGGCCCAGCCCTGGCAGGCTGAACACGGTCTCGGTCACCACGACACCACCGACCAGCTGCCCGAGGTCGATACCGAACTGCGTGACCACCGGGGTGAGCGCACTGCGCAACCCGTGCCGGACGATCACCCGGCTCTCCCGGATCCCCTTGGACCGCGCCGTGCGGATGTAGTCCTCACCCAGTACGTCGAGCATCGAGCCGCGCGTCAATCGCGTGTACGTCGCCGCGAGCAGCAACGCGAGTGCGATCCACGGCAGCACCAGGTGCTGGAACCAGGCTCCGGGCCCTTCGCTGAACGCCGTGTACCCGCCGGCCGGGAACCAGTCGAACCCGGCCAGGGTGAGCTTGAAGAACAGGAAGTACAGCAACAACAGACCGAGCAGGAACGACGGGAACGAGAAGAAGAACAACGCGAACAGCGTCAGCCCACGATCGGCCGGCGACCGCGGATGCACGGCCGAGATGACGCCGTTGGTCACCCCGAGGAGCAGCCACAGTACGGCGGCGCCGAGCGCCAGCGACAACGTGATCGGCAGTGCCTGCCCGATGATCGTTGTCACCGGCACCTGATGGTAGTAGTCGTAGCCGAGGTCGCCCTGGACGGCGTTCTTGACGAAGTTCAGGTACTGCTGCCAGACCGGCAGGTCGAGACCGAGCCGGTGCTGGATCAGCGCGACGGTCTCCGGCGTGGCCTGCCGGCCCGCCAGTGTCTGTGCAACGTTGCTGGGGGCAATGAAGAACAGCGCGAAGACGGCCATCGAGATCAGCCACAGCACCAGCAGCCCGTGCCCGAGCCGGCGGAGCAAGAAGCGAGCCATCGTGATCCCCTCCTACGTCCGGTCGGCGCGCGGATCGAACGCGTCCCGGACACCGTCGCCGAACAGGTTGAACGCCAGCGTCGTGATCAGCAGCGCCAGACCGGGGAAGAGGATGAACCACCAGGCCGTCGTGTAGTAGTTCTGCGACGAGTTGATCATCCCGCCCCAGTCGGCGATGGGTGGCGGCAGACCGAGCCCGAGGAACGACAGCGTCGCCTGGGTCACGATCACCACCGGGACCAGCAAGGTGGTGTAGACGATCACTGGGGCCAGCACGTTCGGCAGGACGTCGACGAACATGATCCGGCCGTCACTGGCGCCCAGCGACCGGGCCGCCTCGACGAACTCGCGTTCGCGCAGCGACAGCACCTGCCCGCGGACGATCCGGGCCACCGAGGCCCAACTGAAGAACCCGATCACCAGCACCGTCACGGACAGGCTCGGCCCGGTGATCGAGACCAGGGCGATCGCCACCAGCAGGAACGGAACCGACAGGACGACGTCGATCAGCCGGGTCAGGATGGTGTCGGTGATCCCCCCGAGGAACCCCGCAGCCAGCCCGAGCACGACTCCCACCACGACCGTGATCGCCGTCGCGGCCACTCCCACCAGCAGCGACACCCTGGCGCCGTACGCGATCCGGACCAGGATGTCCCGGCCCAGGTCGTCGGTGCCGAGCCAGAAGGTGCCGTTCGGCCCCCGCGGCAAGCCCTCTGGCGAGAGGCCGATGTCGCGGTACTGATCGTTCGGCCCGTGCCCGGTGATCGCCGCGAAGACCGGCGCGAAGACCGCCATCAGCACGATCAGGATGATCACCGCCAGCGAGATCATCGCCACCTTGTCCCGCCGCAGCCGCCGCAACGCCAGCACCAGCGGGCTGCGGCCCTCGATCGTCTTCGGCTCGTCCAGAACATCGACGAGTTCGAGTGCGGCCGTCATGATGCCCTCAGATCCGGTACGGCGGTGGACAGGTCCTCGCCCAGCGTCAACGGATACAGACAAGCCGTGCGGTGATCGTCGGTGTCATCCAGTACGGCGGCCAGTTCCGGCTCGGTGAGTGCGCACTCGGACCGGGCCTTCGGGCACCGCGTGTGGAACCTGCACCCCTCCGGCGGGTTCGTCGCGGTCGGGATGTCGCCGCCGAGGATGATCTGTTCCCTGCTGTCGGCGGTGTCCGGGTCGGCGACCGGTAGCGCCGACAGCAGGGCCCGGGTGTACGGATGCCGGGTCTCGCCGAACAGTTCGTTCGTCGGTGCCAGCTCGGCGATCCGGCCCAGGTACATGACCGCGATCCGGTTGCTCACGTGCCGGACCACGGACAGATCATGGGAGATGAAGACGTAGGTCAGATCCAGCTCCTTTTGGAGATCGGCCAGCAGGTTGATGATCTGGGCCTGGATCGAGACGTCCAGCGCGGAGACCGGTTCGTCGCAGATGATCAGCTTCGGCCGCAGCGCCAGTGCCCGGGCGACCCCGATCCGTTGCCGCTGGCCGCCGGAGAACTCGGCCGGGAACCTGTTGTAGTGCTCGGGATTCAGCCCGACCAGCTCCATCAGCTCCTGGACCTTCTTCTTCCGTTCGTTGCCCGAGGCAATGCCATGGATGGCGAACGGGTCGCCGATGATCGAGCCGACCCGGCGACGCGGGTTGAGCGAGCCGTACGGGTCCTGGAAGATCACCTGGATCTCGCGCCGGACCGGCCGCATCGCGCGCCGCGACAGCGTGCTGATCTCGGTCCCCTCGAACGACACCGAGCCGGACGTGACGTCGTACAGATGGGCCATGCAGCGGGCCAGCGTCGACTTGCCGCAGCCGGTCTCGCCGACCAGGCCGAGCGTCTCGCCCTTGAAGACCTCGAGGGAGACACCGTCGACCGCCCGGACCACCTCCTTCGACTGCGTGGGGAATTGTTTGCATACGTTGTCCACCTTCAGGAGTACGTCGTTCATGCGATCGCCTCACTTGCCTGAGCGGGGAGCCAGCAGGCCGACTGATGCCGCGGGCCGATGTCGGCGAGCGGCGGGGCCTCGGTCCGGCACTTGTCGAACACGTGCGGGCAGCGGGCCGCGAACGGGCAGCCCTTCGGCAGGCTGATCAGACTCGGCGGTGTGCCGGGGATCGGAGTCAGCCGGTCGCCGCTGCGAGCCGGCAGCGAAGCCAGCAGTCCCTGCGTGTACGGGTGGTGGTTGCGGTAGAAGATGTCGCGGCGCGGCGCCCGTTCCATCACGGTGCCGGCGTACATCACCACGACGTCGTCGGCCATCTCGGCGACCACTCCGAGATCATGGGTGATCAGGACGATCGCCGTACCGAACTCCTGCTGCAACCGGCGCATCACGTTCAGGACCTGGGCCTGCACGGTCACGTCGAGGGCAGTGGTCGGTTCGTCCGCGATCAGCAGCGCCGGGTCGAGCGCCATCGCCATCGCGATCATCACCCGCTGCCGCATCCCGCCGGAGAACTGGTGCGGGTAGTCGTCGATGCGTTCCTCGGCCCGCGGGATGCCGACCAGGGTGAGCAGCTCGGCGGCCCGTTTCCGGGCCGCCTGCTTGCCGATCACGGTGTCGTGCGCGCGGATCATCTCGACGATCTGCCAGCCGATCCGGTAGTGCGGATGCAGACTCGACAACGGGTCCTGGAAGATCATCCCGATCCGGGCGCCGCGGAGATGGCGCAGTGTCGACTGGTCCGCGGTGATCAGATCGGTGCCGTCGAAGAACGCCGTACCGGAGACCGTCGCACCGCGGGTGAGCCCGGTGATGGTCTGGGTGGAGACGCTCTTGCCGGAGCCGGACTCGCCCACGACCGCGAGGGTCTGTCCGGCCTCGACGTCGAACGACAGGCCCCGGACGGCGCGGACGGTACCGTCCGGGGTGTCGAAGGAGACCCGAAGATCTCTTACTTCAAGCAGGGCCATGAGGTCAGCCGCCCTGCTTGTCCTTGGCGAGCCACACGTTGGCAGGATCGAAGTTCTGCAGCGAGGGCACGTAGATCGTGTTGTGTACCTGGGCCGCGTGGTAGTTGGCCTGCTTGTTGTTGGTCAGCGGGAAGAACGCGGCCTGGTCCATCACCCGGGCGTCGGCCTTGGCCCACAGCTCCGCTGCCGAGTCCGTGGTCGGTGCCGCGATCGCCTGCTTGATGAGCGCGTTGGTCTCGGCATCGTTGTAGAGACCGAAGTTGCTGCCGACCGGCGGGAACGACGGCTCACCCGAGAACAGCGGGTTGAAGAACGAGAGCGCCCCGTTGCCGTACCAGTCCGCGCCCCAGCTGCTCAGCGACACGTCCCAGACACCCTTCTGGGCGACGGACGGCACCTGCAGGTACTTCACGTAGAAGTCCGAGTTCGGCGACGGTACGCCGGTCACCGTGATGCCGGCCTTGGACAGGTCCTGCTGAACGGTTTGGAAGGTCTTGTTGCTGCCCTCGGTCGCGTTGCGGTACAGGAATTTCAGCGTCAGGTTCGGGTAGCCGGCTTCGGCGAGCAGCTGCTTGGCCTTGGCCGGGTCGTACGGGTACGGGTCGATCTGCTTCGAGCCGGTGATCACGTCCGGGAGCACGTGGGTCAGTGGCGGGTTGAGCGTCTTGCCGCCGAGCACCTGCAGGATGTTGTCCCGGTTGATCGCGTAGCTGATCGCCTGCCGGACCTTCGGGTTCGCCAGCGCCTTGTTGTTGTTCGGCGAGACGGTGTTGAACAGGATGTACGGGTTGGTGCTGGCGGTGTCGCCGATCGACAGGTTCGGGTCCTTCTTGGCCTGCAGCGCGGGGATCTGCGACGCGGCCGGGGCCAGGTCGAACTCCATGTCCGCGGACGCCTCACCGGTCTGCAGCTGCTGCTGCACCGAGTCCTGGGTCAGGCCTTCCTTGACCACGACCTTGTCGACGTACGCCTTGCGGACCGGGTCGCTGGCCGGATCCCAGGCCGGGTTGCGCGAGTAGTTGATGGACTTGCTCGGGACCCAGGAGTCGACCTTGTACGGTCCGTCGGAGGGGAAGTGGTTGCCGAGCTCGGTGCTGGCCGGCAGGTAGTCCAGCGACTCGACCGGCGCGGGCGACAACGCGGGCATCGTCAGCATGTCCACGAAGTACGACGCGGGCCGGTTGAGGTGGAAGACGACGGTGTCGTCACCCTTGGCCTCGACACCGGGCAGCGGGGTCTTGTCGATGTACTCCTTGATCCCGGCGACCGTCACCGCCGCCTTGGCGAAGCCGTCGGCGAACGCGGCGTACCCGGTGATCAGGTCGTGGAAGTCCGGGATGCCGCCGAAGGGCTGCTTGGGGTTCGCGGTCCGCTTGATCCCGCGGACCACGTCGGCCGCGGTGACCTGGCGGGCCGGGGTCGTGCTCCACTTCACGCCGGGGCGGATCTTGATCGTGTAGGTCTTGCCGTCCGCGCTGATCCCGCCGTTCGCGGTGGTCGGGATCTCCGGCGCGATGTCCGGGACCGGCGTGGTGTTCTTGCCGCCCGGTTCGGCCGGGTAGGTGAAGAGCTGGCGGCTCCACAGGCGCAGGCTCAGATAGCCGACGGAGTAGTAGCTGATGTTCGGGTCCATGAAGTCGACGTCCTGTGCGCCGAGCATGTTCAGCGTGCCACCGCTGACCGGTGTGCCCGCCGTACCGGATCCGGTCGGCGACGAGCCGTTACTGTTGCAGGCGGCGAGCCCCAAGCTCGCCACGACGGCAAGTGCCACTGCCGCCAGCCTCTTTCGTGCCATGGGTCCTCCTCCAGGACTGGATGGCCCCGATCTTGGGACTTCCGGACCCGGCCGGAACGGCGATCACCGAAGCGTCAAGGAGTTGTCATCTGACTCCGGGGCGAACATGACGGATTCATGACAGCCGTAACCGCCGTCCGGGCCCTGTGGTGAGCGACACTGGTGGCGTGGCACACAGCCTGTTGCTGGTCGACGACGAGCCCCGCATCCGCCGGGTACTGCGGCTCGCCCTGGAAGACGAGGGCTACGAGGTCGCGGAGGCGGCCAACGGGTTCGACGCGCTCGCGGCCCTGCGCCGCCAGCCACCGGACGTGGTGCTGCTCGACATCATGCTGCCGGACCGGGACGGGTTCACCGTCTGCCGCGAGATCCGGCGGACCAGCGACGTACCGGTGATCATGGTGACCGCGCGGACCGACAGCCACGACGTGGTCGCCGGGCTGGAGGCCGGCGCGGACGACTACGTGACCAAGCCGCTGGTCGCCAAGGAGCTGTCGGCCCGGATCCGCGCGCTGCTGCGCCGGGTCGAGCCCGCCAACGCGCGGCAGCCCGACGTACTGGTCGTGGGGGACCTGACCATCGACGTACCGGGGGCCGAGGTGACACGTGGCGACGCTGTGCTGCCGCTGACGCGGACCGAGTTCAAGCTGCTCGCCGAGCTGGCCGGTGCCGAGGGACGCGTGCTGTCGCGGGAGCAGTTGCTGTCCAAGGTCTGGGGCTATGGCTACTTCGGCGACAGCCGGATCGTGGATGTCCACATCCGTCGGCTCCGGATCAAGATCGAGCACGACCCGGCGAGCCCGAAACACCTGGTGACCGCTCGCGGCCTCGGCTACCGATTGGTCAGCTGAGTGCGACTGCTCGGCGGCACGAGTCTGCGGGGGCGGGTGACGATCGCCTATGGCTTGCTCGCGCTCGGGCTCTCGGCGGTGCTCGCGATCGTCACCTGGAGCGTCGTGTCGAACTACCTCACCGAGCAGCGTCGCGAGTCCGCGATCAACCAGACCTCCGACAACGCGGCCGCCTTCCGGTTCGGCCTGTACGGCGCCGCGACGCCGTGCACGCCGGCGCGGTTACGGGTCGAGTGCGACGCGGCACAGCCGCGACCGGGTGTGACCGTCATGGACGTGCTGAACAGCCTGCCGACGAGCGACTCGGCTGCCTCGATGGTCTACGTGAACGGCACGTGGTACTCGCTGACCGGCAGCCCGGACGACCTGCCGCCCGACCTGATCCAGTCGGCCCGGACGGGAACGCCCGCCGATCAACGCATCGTGGTCGGTGGCCAGCGAGTGCTTGCGGTCGGCATCCAGCTGGACCGGCCGGGCGACGCGCTCTTCGAGTGGCATCCGTTGGACAGGCTCGACGACACCCTGGCGACGCTGCGGCTCACGCTGATCGCGGCGACGATCGCGACCCTGCTCGTCGGTCTCGCGGTCGGCCGCCTGGCCAGCACGCTCGCCCTCCGCCCGCTCGCCGAACTCACCAAGGTCGCCGACGCCGTCGCCCGCGGCCGCCTCGACGCCCGTCTGGAAGCCGAGGAGGATCGCGACCTCGGTGGTCTGGCGCGCTCGTTCAACCAGACCGCGGCCAACCTGGAACGGCGGGTCGCGGCCGACGCCCGGTTCGCCGGTGACGTCAGCCATGAGCTGCGGACACCGTTGATGACGATGCTCAACTCCATGCAGCTCATCCAGAACCACCGCGACGAACTGCCCGAGGCGGTGCGCGAACCGGTCGACCTCCTCGGTGACGACCTCGATCGCTTCCGCCGCCTGGTCATCGACCTGCTGGAGATCTCCCGCGACGACGGTGGCGACCGCGGCAGCCGCGAACTCGTCCGCATCGCCGACCTGGTGCGCGCCGCTGCCGATGCCACCGCCGGCCGCCCGATCACCACCGTCGAGCCACGCGCCGAGTTCCTCGTCATGCAAGCCGACAAGCGCCGCCTGGAACGCGTCATCGCCAATCTCGTCGAGAACGCCGAGGACCACGCCGGCGGCTGCAAAGGCGTCACCGTCGAACCCGGCGGCCTCGGTGTCATCATCACCGTCGACGATGCAGGCCCCGGCATCGCCCCCGAGGACCGCAACCGCATCTTCGAACGCTTCGGCCGTGGCGAAACCAGCGGCCGCGGCCGCGGCGTAGGCCTCGGCCTGGCCATCGTCGCCCGCCACGTCATGTGGCACCAAGGCACCATCCAGGTCACCTCCAACCCCACCGGCGGCGCCCGTTTCGTCATCGACCTCCCCGCCAAGTAATTCGGGTGACGGGTTCTGGGGTGGGCGTCTACCCTCGGGGCATGGCTACTTGCCTCTGTGTCTAGGTACGCAACCCGCTTCCGCGCCAGAAGTGTGTTCGCTTACCATCACAGAGAGTTGCAGTCATGATCACCGTCAGTGATGTAGATCTTCGCGTCGGCGCCCGTCTGCTGCTGTCCGACCTGTCGTTCCATGTCGGCCCGGGGGACCGGGTCGGGCTTGTCGGGCGCAATGGCGCCGGCAAAACCACCTTGCTGAAGACGCTGGCCGGGGAAGAGCGTCCGGCGGCCGGGACCGTGACGGCGTCCGGTTCGGTCGGCTACTTGCCGCAGGACCCGCGGGCGGCTGACCCGCACCTCACGGTCACCGACCGGATTCTGTCGGCGCGTGGCCTCGATACCGCCATTCGCGACCTGCGGAAGGCCGAGGCGGCGATGAGTACCGCCACCGGGAACGCGCAAGAGCGGGCGATGGCGGCGTACGCGCGGGCCGAGACGCGGTTCCAGGCCGGCGGCGGTTACGCGGCCGAGGCCGAGGCGGCTCGGTTGGCGGGTGGCGTCGGCTTGCCCGTCAGGGCGTTGGAGCAGCCGGTCGGCGAGTTGTCCGGCGGGCAGCGGCGGCGGGTCGAGCTGGCGCGGATCCTGTTCGCGCAGCACGACACATTGCTGCTCGACGAGCCGACCAACCACCTGGACGCCGATTCGGTGGTGTGGTTGCGGTCGTTCCTGCTCGGGTATCCGGGCGGGCTGATCGTGATCAGCCACGACCGGCAGTTGCTGAAGGCAACGGTTAACCGGGTGTTCCACCTGGACCCGCAGCGGACCACGATCGACATCCACAACACCGGCTGGAACAAGTACCTGCAGCAGCTCGAGCTGGACGAACGGCGTCGCACCCGCGAGCGCAACACCGCCGAGCGCAAGGCCGCGATCCTGCAGGCCCAGTCCCGCAAGATGATGGCCGGCGCGAACACGACCGTTGCCGCACGCAACATGGCGCGGCGCGCCGACAAGCTGCTGTCCGGACTCGAGCCGGTACGGCGTTCCGACCGGGTCGCGAAGATCCGCCTGCCCGAACCGGCTCCCTCCGGCAAGACCCCGCTGACCGCCGAAGGACTGAAGAAGGCGTACGACGGTCTCCAGGTGCTCGACGGGGTCGACCTGGCGATCGACCGCGGCAGCAGAGTCGTCGTACTGGGCCTGAACGGCGCAGGCAAGACCACGCTGCTCCGGCTCCTCGCAGGAAGGGAAGAGCCGGACGCGGGTCGCGTCGTACCGGGGCATGGCTTGCGGCTCGGGTACTTCGCGCAGGAGCACGACACCCTGGACCTGGCCGGGACAGTCCGGCAGAACCTGGCGGCGGTTGCGCCAGGCCTGACTGACGGCGAGGTCCGGAACGTGCTGGGCTCGTTCCTGTTCAGCGGTGACGATGTGGACAAGCCGGCCGGCGTGCTCTCCGGCGGCGAGAAGACCCGGCTCGCCCTGGCGGGTCTGGTTCACTCCGGCGCCAACGTGCTGCTGCTCGACGAGCCGACCAACAACCTGGACCCTGCCTCCCGCGACGAGGTGCTCGGCGCGGTCGGCAGCTACCCGGGGGCGATCGTGATGGTCACGCACGACGAGGGTGCCATCGAGGCATTGCGCCCGGACCGGGTACTGATCCTGCCGGACGCCGACGAGGACCTGTGGTCGGACGACTACCTGTCCCTGGTGTCCCTGGCCTGAGCGATCTCAACCCCAGGGTTGAGGTCGACCTTCCACCCGGGTGCGACCCCGGGGCTGACGTGACGACGGTCCTTTCCGAGGAGATTGGAGACATCGCAAAACTCCTCGGAAAGGACTTCACACCATGTCGGCCCACGTCGTACTGGCAGTCTTGGTAGCGGCCTTCGTTCTGGTGCGCGTGGTCGGCCGGCAGCTCACCGGCTCGATCGTCACGCAGCGCTCGTTGTTCGTGATGCCGGGCGTGCTGCTCACCCTCGGCCTGTTCTCGCTCTCGTCGGTCGTCGATGTCGCCACCCCCGCCCAGATCGCGTTCCTGGTGCTGGACTGCCTCGTCCTGATCGGCTTCGGTGTCGCCCGCGGTGCCAGCCTGAGGCTGACCGCCACGCCGGAGGGACTGTGGCAGAAGGGCACCAGCGCGACGCTCGTCCTGTGGCTGCTCACCATCGGGATCCGGATCGCTGGTGCCTTCGCCTCCGCGGCGATCTGGCCGCACAACCCGGTCAGCCAGGCCTCGCTCGTCTTCACGATCGGCGTGACGATCGCCGCCCAGAGCGCGACGATCTACCGCCGGGGCCAGAACCTGCGCATCCCGATGGCCACCCAACGGGCATGATGGGACCGTGGAACTGACGCTCCGGGACCGGGTACGGCGCTCCGCCGGACCCGGCGCGGTCTTGCGGGCGCTGCCCAGCGTGCTGGTGGCGTTCACCGTCGCCACGGATCACGGCGACCACCGGCTGCCGTTCCCACTGATCGTGGCGCTCGCCGCGATCGTTGTCATCAGCAACGGCTGGCTCGTCCTCCTCCGTGACGGCGAACCGATCGGAAGATCGGTCTACGCCCTGCTGGCCTTCGCGCTCGCCGGATCCCTGCTGTGGTTCGCCTTACCGGGCAGTGCGCTCATCGCCTTGCCGTACTGGGTGGCGCGCGTCGCTGTCCGCTACCACCGGCCCGGCCCGGTCGAGTGGGTAGTGGTCGGTATAGCCACTGTCGGGGCGACCGTGCCGTTCTATCTGGCCTCGCATTCGGTCGGCGTCGCGTTCGGCGTCATTTTCGGTATGGCGGCTCTCGTGCTGGCGTCGACCAACCGGCGGAATCGCGAGACCCAGATGGAGGAGCTCGAGGTCTCGCTGGCTCGCAGACAGACCGCCCTCGAGGAACACGGCCGCGCCGCCGCGTTGGCCGAGCGGGCGCGGATCGCCCGCGACGTGCACGACGTACTGGCGCATTCGCTGGCCGGCCTGTCGCTCAACCTGCAGGGTGCGCGGTTGATGCTCGTTCGCGACGGCGCATCGGCCGAGGCGATCGAGCAGGTGACGCGTGCACAAGGCCTCGCGGCCGACGGACTGGCCGAGGCACGCCGTGCGGTCGCCGCATTGCGCGATGACTCGGTCCCGGACGAAAGAGCGCTCGCCGACCTCGTGACGGCGTACAGGCTGGAGAGCGGTGCAACCGCAACCTTCGAAACCTCCGGTACGACGCGGGAGCTGCCGGCTGACGTGATGAACGCGCTGTACCGGACGCTCCAGGAGGCGCTGGCCAACACTCGCAAGCACGCGCTCGGTGCTCCGGTGCTGGCGACACTCGAGTACGGCGACACGATCCGCCTGAGCGTCGAGGACCAACCGGGGAGGCGACCGGATCGTGCGGAGCCGGGCGGTTATGGTCTGGTCGGGATGCGGGAACGGGCCGAGCTGCTGGGTGGGTCACTGGTGGCCGGGCCGACCGCGCAGGGTTGGCGAGTCGAGCTGAAGGTGCCGGGATGAGTGTGCGGGTGGTGGTGGCCGACGATCAGACGGTCGTTCGCGACGGTCTGGTGACGTTGCTGAAACTGCTGCCCGGAATCGACGTGGTCGCGGCCGCGTCCGACGGTGCCGAGGCGGTGCGAATGGTTGCCGAGCACAACCCTGACGTCCTGCTGGTCGACCTGCGGATGCCGAACGTGGATGGCGTCGAAGCCACTCGCCAGGTTCGCACCGAGCACCCGCGGACCGAGGTCGTCGTACTGACGACGTATAGCGATGACGACTCGGTACTGTCCGCGCTGCGGGCCGGGGCGCGCGGTTACCTCACCAAAGACGCCGACGCCGAGTCGATCGGCCGCGCCATCGAGGCGGCCGCTGCCGGTCAATCGATCCTCGACGCCGACGTCCAGCGCCGCCTGATCGAAGGCGCCGCGACCGCCCCGAAGCCGGTCGACACCGGCCTGACTCCGCGCGAGCTCGACGTCCTGCGCCTGATCGCCGAAGGCCTCTCCAATACCGAGATCGCCCGGCAACTGTTCGTCAGCGAGGCAACGGTGAAGACCCACATCAACCACCTCTTCGCCAAGGCCAACCTCCGCGACCGCGCCCAAGCGGTCGCCTACGCCTACCGACTCGGCCTCGCCTGACGCACCGCATCCATCAACAGGTCGATGTGTCCGCGATGCTGCGCCGTCTCCTCGATCATGTGCAGATAAACCCAGCGCAGACTCACGTTCTGGCCCCCGAACGAACCTCGCTTCGCCCGATCGTCGAGTGCTCCGAACGTCGCCGTGATCGCCCGACTGGCCGCGCATGCATCGACGTACAGCCGGCGCAGCTCCGCCACAATGTTGTCGCGCGCGGAGTTGATCTCCCAATCGGGATCCTGGTCGAAGGGCGCCGAGCGCCACGGTTCGGCACTCGGCGCATCGAGGAGCTTGTGGTTGAACCAGAGGTCCTCCACCGAGGCAAGGTGCTTGACGATGCCGCCGATGGTCAGACCGGTGGCAGGTAGCACCTGCGCGGTTGCTTCGGCATCGGTCACCTCGTCGAGGGTCCGCAGTACGCCGTTCCGGTGGAAGTCGAGGAATTGTTCGAGGCTGTCGCGTTCGCCGGCGGTGACATCGGGATAGATCACCGGTCGATGGTGACAGATCCGACGACGATGCGGTGGTCGGAGCAGGGCTTGCCGCCGGTGCAGTTCTGCGCGATGGCCAGCGAGTCCTCGGAGTACGAGCTCTTGAGGTGGTTCTTGCGGACGAAGATCAGGTCGATCTTCTTCGCCTGACCCGCACAGCCCTCGGTGTTGTTCTCGGTGGTCTTCTCGCCGTAGCCGGGACAGATCGGGTCCAGGTCGTCGAGCTCACGGTACTGGCCGCGGTTCTGGATGTTCACGTCGGTCCGCAGATCGGCGTCGTACCAGTCGTCGAGCCGTCCCCAGCTCGGTTGCGCGTTGAGATCACCGGCGAGCAAGGTGGTGTCGCCGTTGGTGTTCTGCTGCTCCAGCACGGACAGCACCTTCTGCAGTTGCTGGACATTCGTACTGTACGGCGTGATGTGCGCCGTACAGAAGCGCAGTTGGGGGCGCGCGACCAGCGGCGCGCAGAGCAGTTGGCGCTGCTCCTTGGTCTCGTCCTGGGGGAGGAGGACCTTCTGCGCGGTGCCGAGTGGGAACTTGCTGAAGATCGCCTCGCCGAAGGCCTCACCGTTGCAGACGTCCGCGCGCTGCTCCGCGAACCGGGAGAAGTTGGTCGTGTCCTGCGGCCAGCCGGCCGTCGCGAGCTTGCCCTGGATCTCCTTGTACTGCTGCCAGCAGATCTCGTTCAGCGCCACGAACTGGGCGCCACGAGCCTGGATCGAGGAGACCGCGCCGCTGACCATCCCGTTGTTGATCAGCGCCTTGTTCATCGCCCAGCCGGCGACGTTCCAGCTCCAGACCTGGTACGTCGCGGTCGTGTCGGCCGCGGCTGGTGTCACCACACCCAGACTGAGCAGGAAGGCGGTCAGGATTCCGGCAAGACGACGCATGAGGCTGCTCCTGGGGCGGTGGAGACGGTCAGTAGGTAGCTTACCGAGGAATTCATCACCCCGTGTATTTCCAACGGGAGTCGCGTCGAGGCGGCTGGGTGCGTTAGCCTCAACATATGAACAGTTCTGCAGATGTGCAGGGTCTGGACGAGTGTGCGGTCCGGCTCGTCGACCCCGAGCGGGTCGCGAGCGTCAACGACCGGATGCCGGCCGAGGCTGCCATCGTCGACACCGCGGACGTCTTCAGTCTGCTCGGTGATCCCCGGCGGTTGAAGCTGCTGGTCGCATTGCTCGACGGTGAGCTGTGCGTCTGCGACCTGGCCGCGGTGACCGGGCTCAGCGAGTCGGCGACCTCCCATGCCCTGCGGCTGCTGCGCGCGCACCGCGTCGTCGCCGTACGGCGGGATGGGCGGAACGCGTTCTACCGCCTGGACGACGCGCATGTGCGGATGCTGGTCGACCTAGCGGTCGCGCATACCGAGCACACCGACGCGATCCACCCGGAGCGCTGAGCGATGGCTACTGGTGTTGAATCCAAAGACGCGGGGCACGGACACGGTCACGGCCATGCGGTGACCGGGGATGCCGACCGGAAGCTGCTGAGCGGCGCGCTGGCGCTGATCGTCGGGTTCATGCTGGCCGAGGTCGTGGTCGGGTTCGCGGCCGGTTCGCTGGCGCTGATCACCGACGCGGCGCACATGCTGACCGACGCGATCGCGATCGTGCTCGCGCTGGTCGCGATCCGGCTCTCCGCGAAGCCGCCGGCCGGTGGGTTCACCTACGGCTTCAAGCGGGTCGAGATCCTGTCCGCCCAGGCGAACGGGATCACCCTGCTGCTGCTCGCGGTGTACTTCGTCTACGAGGCCGTGCATCGGATGATCAACCCGCCCGAGGTCAAGGGCGTGCTGGTCCTGATCACCGGTGTCGTCGGCATCGTCGTGAACCTGCTCGCGACCTGGCTGATCAGTAAGGCGAACCGCTCCAGCCTGAACGTCGAGGGCGCGTTCCAGCACATCCTCAACGACCTGTTCGCGTTCATCGCGACGGCGATCGCCGGCCTCGTCGTACTGCTGACCGGGTTCGCCCGGGCCGACGCGATCGCCGCGCTGATCGTGGCCGCACTGATGCTCAAGGGCGGTATCGCCCTGGTGCGCGACTCGGGCCGGATCTTCCTCGAGGCCGCTCCGGCCGCGATCGACCCGCAGGCGCTCGGCACCGAACTGTGCGCGATCGACGGCGTGGTCGAGGTACACGACCTGCACGTCTGGGAGATCACCTCCGGCGAGCCGGCCGCCTCGGCGCACATCCTGGTCGCCGAAGGTCTCGACTGTCACCAGATCCGGGTCCGGATCGAGTCCCTGCTGGCCGAGCGACACGGGCTGACGCACTCGACACTGCAGGTCGACCACGCCCGCGGCGACGAGATCGACGCGCATTGTTCGGACGCGCACGGCACCGTGCACCGCTCGATCACAGACGTTGGACGAGGACCTGACCTGGCCAGTCCGGGGCATTCTCCCGCTGCACACTGAAGGCCACATCGCGGGTGAACCCCTGCGATTCGTAGTACCGGATCAGCGCCCCGTCGTTCCCGCCGAAGCAGTCCACCCGCACGACCTGTACGCCGGCCCGCTGGGCCAGGTCGCGCGCGTGATCGAGCAGTACGCCGCCGATGCCTTGCCCGGTCGACCTGCGGTCCGTGACGAGCAGCCGCACGTACACCTCGGGCTCCTCGGCCGCGGGGACCGGCGGATGCGCGTCGCCGACGGCCAGCGCGCCGACCGGGCGGCCGTCGTACTCGGCGATCCAGAGCGAGCCGTCGGTCGCCGCGAAGCCGGAGATCTGGGCGATCCGTCGCGGGCTGGTCGAGTGCGGATCGGTACCCCATTGATCGGTGCGCCCCTGTGCCACCAGCCACTCGGTTGCGCCGTCCAGCAGCGCGAGGACCGCTTGGACGTCGTCTGGGCCGCCTGGTCGCACCGAGATTTCCACGTTCTCCAGGGTAGATGTCGAAAACGGTCTGCCAGTCTCTACCTAGGGGTGAAGAAAGGAGCTCACCGTGAGCGCACAGAAGCTGGACAAGACCTTCACCGCACCGCTGCTGAAGAGCCCGGCCAAGGGTGGCTGGACCTACGTTCAGCTGCCGGGATCGGCGGAGTACTTCGGAACCCGCGGCCTGGTCAAGGTGCGCGGGACGATGGACGGGCATCCGTTCGAGAGCTCGTTCATGGCTCTCGGTGACGGAACGCACAAACTCCCGGTGAAGGCGGAACTCCGCACGGTTCTGGCGAAAAGCCCAGGTGACGAGATCACTGTCCATCTCACCGAGCGGCTCTGACGACGGTCCATGACCGTGTCGACGGTCACAATCTGTCATGTTCTGAGTAAGGACTCTGTGAAGAATTACAGCTGACGGCCTCCTCGGCTGGGGAACATCTGGTCCGGACCGTAAGTTCGGAGGCGGGTGGTCCGTCGAGATTTGGGGTGAAGATCCGTGCAACGGGGCTCGCGTGGTGTGCTGTCGGCATGCCCTCATGCACCGGGGTGGCCGTCGTGACGCTGCTGAACAGGGTGCTCGGTGTCGCCGGGGTGGTGGTCCTGCTGGGTGGGATCGCGCTCGGGTTCCGCTCGGTCTCGTCCAGCGGCGCCTACTGCGGCTCGGCCTTCCGGACCGCGGCCGGCATCACGCCGATGACCTGCGACAGCGCGCTGAGCAGCGCCGGCACGCTGGTCACCGTGGTGATCGCGGTCGGCGCGGCGCTGCTGATCGCGGCCATCGCCGTAAAGAAGTTCGCAGGTCGCGTCGACGCTTGAGAGGCTGGGTCCGATGACTATCGAACCCTTCCGGCTGGCTGTCCCGGATGCTGACCTCAATGACCTTCGCGCGCGACTGGACTGGTCCGGTGGCCGGACGAACTCCCCGAGGTCGGCTGGGAGTACGGCGTACCGCTCGGCTATCTTCAGGACTTGGTCGCGTACTGGCGCGACGGCTACGACTGGCGGGCGGCCGAGGCGCGGCTGAACGAGTGGCCACAGTTCACCACCACGATCGACGGCGCCCGCGTGCATTTCGCGCATCTCCGTTCGGAGGCTCCGGACGCGATCCCGCTGATCCTCACGCACGGCTGGCCGGGTTCGATCGTCGAGTTCACCGAGGTCGCCGGCCCGCTGCTGGAGTCCTTCCACCTGGTCATCCCGAGCATCCCCGGCTTCGGGTTGTCCGGCCCGACCCGCGACCGCGGTTGGGAGTACCAGCGGATCGCGCGTGCCTGGGCGGTCCTGATGGCCGAGCTCGGCTACGACCGGTACGGCGTACAGGGTGGTGACTGGGGTGCCGCGATCTCGCGGGAACTCGGGCGCATCCACCCGGAGCGAGTGATCGGCGTCCACCTCAACCTCATCCCCGGAGGCGGCGCGACCGCGGAGCCGACGCCGGAGGAGTTGGCTCCGCTTGATCAGGCCGAGCGTGATCGGACCTGGGCGTCGTGGCGACGGTTCGAGGCCTGGTCGAAGGACGAGCAGGGGTACGCCGATCTGCAGTCGACCCGGCCGCAGACACTGGCCTACGCGTTGACGGACTCACCGGTCGGGCAGTTGGCGTGGATCGTGGAGAAGTTCGTGGCGTGGAGTGATCCGGCGAGCGAACTCGATCTCGATCACCTGCTGACGAACGTGATGCTCTACTGGCTGACCCGAACCGCAGGGTCGGCGGCCCGGGTCTACTACGAGCGCGCGCACGCGTCGTACGGGGATCAGACGTCGACCACTCCGACCGCCTTGCTCGATCTCGCGCACGAGAACTTCATCCCGTTGCGGCACAAGGTGGCGCGCACCGACAACATCGTCCGCTGGACGAGTCACCCGCACGGCGGCCACTTTGCGGCCATGGAACAAGCGGCCGTTTTCGTCGGGGACGTCCGTGCGTTTTTCATGAGTCTTTCCTAAAGTAGGTCCTGGCTGGGGGGCCAAAGCTGGGGGGCGGAGCCGTGATCCGAGTGCTGCTCGGACACCGGGGGGCATTGCTGCGGGGGGCATTGGCCACGGTGTTCGCTACCGAAGACGATCTGGATGTCGTGGCCGTTCTGGACCACGCGGACGACGTGTTGTCCGCGTCGGCGCGGGAGCGGCCCGACGTACTGGTGCTGGACGCCCACCTGCCGGGGGCCGTCGGGATCGACGTGCTGGTACGGCGCTCTGCGGCCGGCGTACTGGTGTTGTCCGACCGGGAATTGTCGGGGGCCGCGAGTCTGCGGCTGGTCCGGCAGGCGCCGCGGGTGGGGTTCATCGGGACCGACTCGTCGCCTGGTGAGCTGATCGGCGCGATCCGGCAGATCGCCCGCGGCCAGGCCGTGCTGGATCCGCAGCTGATGCTGGCCGCGATCAGGGTGCGCGACAATCCGCTGACCGATCGCGAGTGTGAGGTGCTGAAGCTGGTGACCACCGGCGCGACCGCGCAGGAGGTGGCCCGCAAGCTGTGCCTGAGTGCGGGGACCGTGCGCAACTACCTGTCCCGCATCCTCACCAAGACCCAGGCGCGGTCGCGGATCGAGGCGATCCGCAAGGCCGAGCAGGCCGGCTGGATCTGAACTGTAGGTCGGCACGACTAGGGTTGCCGGTATGGGATTCACCGGTTTCCCGGCGGCTGCGCTGGACTTCTACGACGACCTCGAGATGGACAACACCAAGACGTACTGGACGGCGCACAAGCACGCCTACGAGGAGTCGGTCCGGACGCCGATGGCCGCGTTGCTGGCCGAGCTGGAGGCCGAGTTCGGCAAGGCCAAGCTCTTCCGGCCGTATCGCGATGTCCGCTTCGCGAAGGACAAGACGCCGTACAAGACGCATCAGGGTGCCTTCATCGACGTGGCTCCGGCCACCGGCTGGTACGTCGAGGTCTCGGCACCCGGGGTGCGTGTGGCGGCCGGTTTCTACGAGGCCAACGCGGAGCGGCTGGGCCGGGTGCGCACGGCCATCGACGAAGACCGTCGGGGCAAGCAGTTGGAAGGACTGCTGGCCGACCTCACCGCAGCCGGTTGGACTGTCGGTGGCGACCGGCTCAAGACCAGCCCGCGCGGGTACGACGCCGACCACCCGCGGATCGAGCTGCTGCGGCACAAATCCCTGACGGTCACCAAGTCCTACGGCTTCGAACCGATCATCCATACGCCGGAGCTCGCCGAGGCCATCCGTGCGGACTGGAAGTCCACCCAGCCCCTCATCACCTGGCTGACCGACAACAGCTGAACGCCGCGCTCGTAGACTGAGGGGATGCCGACCCCGCCCGGCCCGCCCACCGTGCGTCTCCGCCGCCTCGCCGCCGAACTGAGCTCGCTGCGCGCCGAGGCCCAGCTGACGCGGGAGCAGGTCGAGGAGCAGACCGGCGTCAACCAAGGGACGCTGTGGCGGCTCGAGAAGGGCCGGGCGAAACCACAGAGCGGCACCCTCGAGACCCTCTTCGACCTGTACGGCGTGCCGCCCAAGCGCCGTACCGAGCTGATCGAGCTGGCCAGGGACGCGAAGAGCCCTGGCTGGCTCGGGCCGTACCGCGTCTACGCAGACGAGATCTCCCCGGGCTACGCCACCTACATGAGCTTCGAGGCCGAGGCCAGCACTCTGCACAACTTCGAGGCCTTGCTCATCCCTGGTCTGCTGCAGACGCCCGAGTACGCGCGGGCCAGCCTGCTGGACGTGGTGCCGATCCCGGAGGAACGGATCGAGGAGCTGGTCCGGGTCCGGGCCGAGCGGCAGGCCATCCTGACCCGGCCGGCGCCGGGACGGGAGGAGCCGGTGCAGTTCTGGGCGGTGATGGACGAGGCGGCCCTGCGCCGCGAGGTCGGCGGCCGGGCGGTGATGCGTGCGCAGCTGCGCCGGCTGCTGGAGCTGAGCGAACGGCCCAACATCAACCTGCAGGTCATCCCGTTCGACAAGGGCGCGCATCCGGGGATGATCGGGTCGTTCATCCGGCTCGGCTTCGGCAACACCGCGCCCGATCTCATCTGCGAGGAGCGCTGGGCCGGGAACCTCTTCCTCGAGAAGGAATCCGAGGTCGAGCGCTACGGGATCGTCTTCGACACGCTGCGGGCGATGGCGCTCGGCCCGCGGGACACGGTCGCGATGATCGCCGGGCTGGTCGCCCGCTAGTTATCCACAACCTCGCGTTTCGAGGTCCTGTTCGGCCGTCCAGATTCGGATGGTCCGCGGGCGGCGCCGTTCCTAGGCTCGACCCATGATGATGACGCCCGTGACCGAAGCCTGGGACTGACAGTTCGCCTACCGATGACGACGCCGGGACCGGGGCCCCGGATCAGGCGTCAGAAGTTCGGTCGGCACGGTGTCATTCGTCGAAGTCGCGGCGGATCCTGGTGAGGATGTCGCGGGTCTTGTTCGGCGGGGGAGCGGCGACGCAGAGCGCCTCCATCGTGGCCGTGTACTGATCGAGGTCTTCCTGCTTGTCCAGGTACAGCGCGCTGGTCAGGTGCTCGATGTAGACGACGTCGGCGAGATCCGGCTCCGGGAAGCGCAGGATGCTGTAAGCACCGCCGGTGGCCGCGTGGCCGCCGTCGTTGAAGCCCATCACCTGCAGCGTCACGTTCGGCAGCGCGCTCATCTCGATCAGATGGTCGAGCTGCATCATCATGGTCTTCTGGCCACCGATCGGCCGGCGCAGCACTGCTTCGTCGACCACCGCCCAGAGCCGGACCGGCGTCGCCCGGGTCAGCACCTCCTGGCGGCTGATCCGCAGGTTGACCCGGCGCTCGACCTCTTCGGCCGTGACCAGGCCGCGGCCCAGCTGGACGACCGCGCGGGCGTAGTCCGTGGTCTGCAGCAGACCGGGCACGAACTGCAGCTCGTAGGAACGAATCAGCGCGGCGGCCGACTCCAGTCCCAGATAAGAGTGGAACCAGCTCGGCAGCACGTCGCCGAAGCGGTGCCACCAGCCGGGGTTGTTCGCCTCGCGGGCCAGCGCGAGCAGCCGCTCGCGCTCCTCGCCGTCGTCGAGGCCGTAGAGAGTCAGGAGGTCGCGGACGTCACGCTCCTTGAAGCCGACCCGGCCGAGCTCCATCCGGCTGACCTTCGACTCCGACGAGCGGATCTCCCAACCGGCATCCGACCGGCTGATTCCGGCGGCCTCACGCATCCGGCGCAGGTGCGCTCCGAGGATGATGCGGAGTGCTGTCGGCCCGCTTTGCGCGCCCGACTCGGTCACACTCACCTCCGGCCCCCAGTGCTGTGTTATCAGCGTTGTCCTCAGCGTCCTCACTGCGACTCCGGCCGGAACCGGGCTCGCAGGCAGACATCATCGCATGCCCGAGCCTGAATCTGCCGAAGTTCTTACATAAGCCACGCGAATCGCCATCGGTCGTGACGTTCGGTGATCCAGCCCGTCCCGGACACCCTACTCATCGCCTTCCTTGTCAGGACAAAGTCGGCGTACCGACAGGCCGTCGAACGGCGTTCGGCCGGGCTTCGGAGGGCTGATCCAGGCGTAAAACGGTCGATTGTTATCTCAAATTGGAAAACGTGCGGATGCACGTGCATCGGGCGCTTGCATTCGCAGCGTGCCGACGCCATGATTACTTCATGCACAGAAGGTGAGCTGGATCTCGCAAACTGTTACGGCGCGAGAGCTGGCAGGCCGGTCCTACAGATCGCTGGTGACGAGTGCGCCGGCATGACTGGTTGGGGAACCCGAGTCGATGATTGACGACGACAGTGAGGTAGCCGAGCACACCGCCTATGCAGGCGGGCGCGCGCCCGACGAGCTGACTGAGCGGGAGATCCAGGAGCTGGTGGCGCGCTGCCCCGAGCAGCAGCGCTGGGCCTTCGAAGGATGGCTGCGCGGAGTCCGTCAGCTCGACGGCGACCCCATCGTGAGCCTGGCCCCATGAACGCAGACCGAGGAGGACGGAAGATGGTAAGGATCTGGCTGGGAGATCACCTGATCGCGGAGTACCTGGCCGAACCTGACCGTGCCTCCCGGTACCAGCGCGTGATGACGCCGAAGTTCACCGGCCTGCGGATCACCGTGGACAACGCGGCCACCGGCAAGGCCTCCGAGCTGCCGAGCAGCGAACAGCTCTGGCCGCTCACCGTGCAGTAGTAGTACAGACGACGTTTCCGGCAACACCGAAGGCCGGCCCTCCCTCCGAGGGCCGGCCTTCGACGTTGTCCGGGTCCCGCGGAGCTGTCCGCACGACCAGCTGAGGGCATGAAAAAGGGCCCCTTCGTCACTCGCCTGGCGAAGGGGCCCTGGTCCTTTTCAGGAGACTGCTCGAGTCAGACGAGGTAGTCGAACTCCCCGTCCTGGGCGCCGCCCAGGAAAGCCTCGATCTCCGCTTTGGTGAATACCAGTGCCGGTCCGTCGGTGTGACGCGAGTTCCGCATCGCCACGCCGCCGCCCGGCAGCTTTGCCACCTCTACGCAGTTGCCCTGGGGGCTGCTCCGCTGGCTCTTCTTCCACACCAGCTCTGTCATGGAGTCGCCGGGCATGCCGTTGTAGATAGCAGTCATCAGCTGCACCTTCCGTACGTCCTTGGCATATGCACGTGCATTTGGGCTTGCATTTGCATCGTACATGTTTGGAGGCTCTGTGTCTGCTCCATTACCCGCAGTCATGTCAAGAGGCTCAAACGACCGTTGGAAGGGCTCTTTCGCTCGCACACGGTGAGCAGACCGGGGTGTTTCGCGGGTCGGCGCATGCGATCCGGCCTGGTGGGTACGGGCAGCAGGCAGGCATGACCGTGGTTCAGCTAAGAGCTACGCCGTGACGACAGTCGCGAGGTCATCCAAATGAAGAGCTCCACCACTGTTCAGTGTTCTACCGCGGCCGATCGCGCCGCGCGTGAAGCGACCACCCGGGTCCTGATGGAACGCCGGGCCGCCAGCACCGACGAGACCGAGCGGCAGGAACTGCTCGAAGAGGTCGTCGAGCTCAATCTGGAGATGGCGCGCGGGATCGCCCGCCGGTTCCGCGGCCGCGGTGCGGAGGCGGACGACCTCGAGCAGGTCGCCTACCTGGGCCTGGTGAAGGCCGCTCACCACTACCGGCTCGAGGCGGAGACGCCGTTCATCGGCTTCGCCATCCCGACCATCCGGGGCGAGGTGAAGCGGTACTTTCGCGACTGCGCCTGGACCGTCCGGATCCCGCGCCGCCTGCAGGAGATGCAGGGCACGATCGCCGGCAAGCTGCCGGAGCTGGAGCAGGCGCTCAACCGCGAGCCCACTCCCGCCGAGCTGGCCGAGCACCTCGACGTCGAGGTGACCGAGGTCGAGCAGGCGATGGCCGCGAAGGGCTGCTTCAACGTGCTGTCGCTCGACCGTCCGGCCGAGACCGACGCCGACCTGACGCTGGCCGATGTGGTCGCCGACGCCGAGGACAACAGCATCGACCAGCTCGAGACGGTCGAGATGCTGCAGCCGGTGCTGTCGGATCTCAACGACCGCGAACGCCGGATCCTGCACCTGCGCTTCATCGAGGGCTGGACCCAGTCCGAGATCGGCAAGGACATCGGCGTCAGCCAGATGCAGATCTCCCGCGTGCTGCGCAAAACTCTCGACGACCTCCGCGCCAGACTCGCCCCGATGCCGGTCGCTGCCTGACCCCTTGCCCCCAGCAACCTCCCGTCAGCCGGGAGGGCCATGACGCGACTCGCCTGGGCTCGTTGAGTACGGCGAGTGGTGCGGACGGCACAATGGGGGAGAACAAGCGGATGGAGCCGGTGGTTTGGCGTTCGGGATGATCAGGACGGTGCCCGCGGACGCGGCTGCCATCGTGCGGGCGTACCCGCCGATGGTGGTCTGCTTCGCGGCCGCGCTCAGCGGGACCGCGCTGGTCTTCGACGTCTTCTATCTGGTGGCGAGCCCGGGTCTCACGCTGGCGCTTGTCTATACGGTGCCGGTTCTGGCCGGGTTGATCGCCGGCCTGGTGGCCGCGGCCGACGATGTCGGTCTGGAGCGGCGGGTGCTGCTCAGGACAGTCGGGGTGGCCGTTGCTGTCGGCGTCACCAATGCGGTCGTGGTGGCGATGCTCGCCGCGATGACGCGCACCGGCCCCTCGAACTGGGGCTCCGGCCTGCAGGCGATTCTGTTCGCGGGTCTGACGATCTTCGCGGTCGCGGTGATGGTCGCCGCCTGGAGCCGACTGATCGACGTACTCGGAATCGAGCTGCGCACCAAACTGCCCCGCCGGACGGTTCGGCCGCCGGTGGCTGCGGTCGCGGTGGCAAGCGTCCCGCGGGTCAGTAAGGAGTCGGCCGCGCGAGCACCAGCCCCGCCGCCGCCCCCTCCGCCGCCACCCGCCCCGACGGAGCGGACCGTGCCGCTCTTCGTTCCGCCGCCACCCAAGGTGGTCGACCTCGACGAAGCCCGGCCGGTCATCCCGTCCGCCCCGGCAAGCGGGGGCCATGCGGCTCGCCCCCGCCGTACGACGTCTCGCCGTCCGAACAAGCCCGGACGACGACCGGGCTACTAGCAGACCTGGTCAGTCGCCGGCAGTTCGCCACTGAACAGATAGGACACGACCTTCTGGTCGGCGCACACGTTGCCGTACTCACCGAAGATGCCGTGCTTGCGGGCGCCCGCGACGGTCAACGTCCGTGAGCCACTGATGCTCTTCTTCAGTACGGCGGCATTCTCGTGCAGCGTCCGAGGGTCGTACTCGCCGCCAACGATCAGCGCGTGCTCCGCATTGGCGATCCGGGTCGGTGCCTCCTGCGGCTTGACCGGCCAGAACGCGCACGGCGAGATCGTGCGGGTGATCGGCGCGTAGTGGGGTTCACGAGACCGATGCGCCTGGATGTCGCGCCAGTAGACCTGCGGATCGCGCGGCGCCGTCGCGTCGCCACAGACGATCGCGGTCTGGGCGCTGATGGTCTGCGACATCGCGGGGGAGAGGATCAGATCGAGGAGTTCGCCCACGTCGGCCCGCGGCTCCACCGGGCCGTCGATCGCCTTCACCAAGGTCTGCACGAGGACGGCCGCATCGGCGCGGGCAGGATCCCGGTCGTCGTTCATCGAAACGAAGAGCAGCATCGGCACCAGGCCTTCGCCGACCTTGTGCCCACCGATCTCCAGGTCGGTCGTCCGCACGTGCCGGTAGACGCGGTCGATCGAGGCCAGCACCTGTCGGGTCGTCGCTCCGAGCTGGTACGTCGAGTTCCGCGCGGCCGCCCAGGTCGCCCAGGCCCGCAGGTTGTCCTCGTTGACCGGCCCGGTCGGTTGGAGCAGCCGCGGACTGTAGGTCGCGGGGTTCACCGGACCGTCCAACACGACCCGATCGGTCCGCCCCTGGAACATCTGGAGATAGACCGCCCCGAGATGGCTGCCATAGGAATAGCCGAGATAGGAGACCTTCTGCTCGCCGAGCGCGCTTCGCACCTGGTCCAGGTCCCGGGCGGTGTTCCGCGTGTTGACGTACTGCAGCACCGACCCGGCCTCCGCCGTACAGCGCTTCGCGATGTCGGCCTGGATCGCGACATCCCGCGCGTACGACGCCTGCGTGCTCCCGCTCGCCCACGGCCAGCCGGCGAACGGCAGCTTGCAGTCGATCGGCGTACTGCGGCCGACGAACCGTGGGTCCAGCCCGATCAGGTCGAAGCGCTTGCCGACGGTCTGCATCGCCTCCGGCCGGTCGAGTGCGGCGCTCAGGCCCGTGCCGCCGGGACCGCCGTTGTTCAGCACCAGCGCGCCGATGCGGTTCTCGGTCGCCTTGATCCGCGACATCGCCAGCGTGATCTTCGGACCGGTCGGCCGTGAGTAGTCCAGCGGTACCTTCAGCTCGGCACATTGGGCTCCGGCCGCGTCGAGCGCCTTGCCTTCCTCGTCGTCGGCGTTCAACGTGCACTGGTGCCAGTCAAGAACCGGTGCCGCCTGCGCGACAACCGCCGTACTGGTCGATGCGCACACAAGTGCCAAAGCCAGCAGTAGTTTCATCGTCCCCTCCTTGAAGTCACTGCAGACGCTAGAGCTGACCTCCCTGCGTCTGCAGTGGCTCAAGGACCCACATGGGGGTAGTTCAGGCGCTACCCGGTGATTGCCCCTAAGTGCCAAGGGCCGGTGCCGGGGGCGTGCTGGTAGAGCCAGGTCGTCGGCAGCAGTACGACGAGTTTGCCGGCCGAGTCGGTGTTGAGAACCGGGTCGACGGTGGCCGGGGCGGCCTGGTTGGTGGTGGCGTCACGGATGATCGTGGCGTGCCACGGGTCCGAGCCGGGCACGTTCTGCCAGCCGTGCAGGATGCGGTTGTCGGTGGTCCGGACGAAGTACGTGAGCTTGCCGCTGTTGTCCATGCTGATCACCGGATCGCCGGCGAGTTGCACGGTCTCGACGCCGTCGGTGTCCGTGGTCGGCGGTACGACGGTCGACTGCCAGGTGTCCGCACCCGGGGTCGCCTGCCAGCCGTGCTGGAGCTTGCCGTCGGTCCCGCGAGCGAAGTAGACGAGCTTGCCCGACACATCGAGCCCGACCGACGGATTGCCGACGATGCCGGTCGCCGCGAGCGTGCTGATCACCCACGGACCGGTACCCGGCGCGGCCTGGCGGCCGTAGCGCAGCTTGCCGTCGGAGGTGCGGGCCAGGAACGCGATCCGGCCGAGCACATCCTGCGAGACGACCGGATCACCATCAAGCTGCACGGCCTGGCCGGCTTCGTCGCGGATGATGGTCGCGTGCCAGACCGAGCTGCCGGGCTGGTCCTGCCAACCGTGCAACAGGCGGCCGTCGCTGGTCCGGACGAAGTACGTCAACTTGCCGCGGGCATCGATCACTGCGGCCGGGCGTCCCACCGGCTGAACGGTCTCGACACCATCGAGGTCGGTGGTCGGCTCGATCGTTGCCGACAGCCACGGTCCTGCACCCGGGTTCGTCTCCCAGCCGGTGCGCAGCTTGTTGTCCGGTGTGCGCGCGAAGTAGTACGCCCGCCCGATCGAGTCGGCCGAGGTAGCGATCGGTACGCCGGGAACCACGCCACCGGGCGGATCGATCGTGCCGGTCTGCCAACTGGTCGACGCCGGACCGGTCTGCTCGGACAACTGGACCGCGCCGTCCGCCGTCGCCTCGAACCGCATCAGCCGGCCGGTCACGTCCTGACCGATCGACGACACCGGGCTCGCGGTCGCACCCACCACCTTGTTGTACCGGTACGGCGTGAACGTCTTCAGATAGCTGTTCGTCCACGTCCGCTCTTCGGCGATCCGGCCGGTCTCGTACTCCTCCCGCACGATCGGCCGCGTCCGCGCGGTGTCGAACCAGCGGACGAACATCGCCGCGTGGTTCACGCCGCCCGATCGCCGCCACAACGCGTCGCCCGGCTGCAGATCGTCGTACGTGATCTGATGCATGACCGTCGGCAGCGTCGCCGTACTGAGGGAGCTGCTCAGGTGCCAGGCCATCGACAGGTAGCCCGAGCAGTCGCGGCGGTAGCTGCCGAACTCGTTCACATGCGGGCTGTTGTTGTCCTGGCTGTACGGAACCTTGTCGCGGATCCACGACGCCGTACGCAGCAGCATCTCCTGCCGCGAGACCGGGCCGTTCGCGACGCTCTCGATCTGCAGGTCGGTGGCCTGCGCGGTGGTGGGAGCGACCAGAGCTGCCCCGAGCAGCAGTACGGCGGTCGCGAGGAGGCGGATTCTCATGCCATTGATCGTCGCCGTCGGCCGTCACCGCGAGAACCTGTTCGAACAGCCTCGAAGAGCCAGTAGACCAATGCGACACTAGGCGTTGTGTGGGACCTGGTGATCGTCGGCGCCGGACCGGCCGGAGCCGCGACGGCTCTCGGCGCACTCGCCGTCGACCCGAGCCTGTCGGTCGCGCTGCTCGACCGGCACGATTTTCCCCGCGACAAGACCTGCGGTGACGGCATCGCCCCGCACGTCTTCGACCTGCTCGCCGCGGTCGGCGTCACCGGCCTCGTCGACGACTGGACCCCGGTACGGCGCTTCGTCCTGACCAACGGGACTGTCGGCGTCGAACGCGACATGGCTCGACCCAACTGGGTGGTCCCGCGCGCAGTCTTCGATCACCGCCTCGTGGTGGCCGCCCGAACCGCGGGTGCACAGCTTGTACGGCGACGCGTGCGCCGACTGGATGAGCTGGATGGCCGGTTCGTGGTCGGCGCCGATGGCGCGCACTCCGTCGTACGGCGGGAGCTCGGGGCACCGCCTGGTCCGGTCGCCCTCGCGATTCGCGGCTACGCGCCCACGCCGCCGGCCCGGTCTGCGAGTCAGGTGATCGCGTACGGCGCCGGCCGGCAACCGTCGTACGCGTGGTCCTTCGATCGCGGTGACGGCTGGTCGAACGTCGGGTACGGCGAACGCCTCACCGACGGCCGTCCGCATCCAACGCGCGCCGACCTCCTCGCGCAGCTGGACCAGTTGCTGCCCGGCGCGACCGATGGTGGCAACGCATGGCAAGGCCATCACCTCCCACTCACCGGTTGGTCGTGGCGACCGCCCAAGGGGCCGGTGCTGCTCGCCGGGGACGCCGCTGGCTTGATCAACCCGATGACCGGCGAAGGCATCTATTACGCGATCGCCACCGGTCTGCTCGCCGGTCGAGCGGTCGCGGAATCCCTGCGGAGCAACGAATCTGATGCCAGCGGCCGCTACAACCGGAGCGTCCGGAAACTCCTCGGTCGCCATCTCCGCCACACCGCACTGACGGCGTACCTGACCAACTCGCCGCACGTCCTCACCCGCGGCATCCGCGCAGCCGCCGCCGATCAGACGGTCTTCGACGACCTCGTCGAACTCGGCCTGGCCGACGGCACGATCACTCCCCGCCTGCTGCGAGGTCTGCTCGTTGCTCGGGGCTCAGCCGAGTAGTCGAACCGAGCTCCAGCGCGGTCTTCACCCGGTCAACCGACCAGCCCAGTACGGCGGCCGCCCGCTCGTCCTCGATCACTCGACCGGCCTCGCGGTACGTCGCGAGCATCGTCAACGCATCGTCGATGACCTCGAACCCAGGCCCGCCGCTCATGTCGTCGGCGAGCTGTCCGAAGAAGTCGGCCATCTGTGCCAGCCGGCGACCGGCCGGGCTGTCGGGACCGAACAGCTCGGCGCCTTCGGCCGCGGTCTCGGCCCAGTTCAGGTTGGTTCGTGAGCTGATCTTCCAGGCCTGCTGCCAGACGTCCTCGGCCATCACGTAGTGCTGCAACCGGCGGCGCGGATCGGGTTCGCGGTGCAGCATGCCGACCTGTTCGAGGTAGCCGATCGCCTTCGAGATCGAGGCGGGACTGACCTGCAGCGCGGTGACGAGCTCGGCCGCGGTCAGGCTGCGGCTGTCGGCGGTGTAGAGCCGGGCCAATACCCGTGCAGCCATCCGGGGGAGTCCGCCCTCGACCATGATCGCGGCGAACTGTTCGGTGTACTGGTCGGTGTCGCTCGGCCGTTGCGCGGTCTGCGGCCGTGCGCGCCGAGCCCGCGACGAGGTGGCGTAGTGCGCGTGGTCGGCGCGATAGCCGCGTCCGCCGCCGTTGCGTGCGACCTCGCGGCTGATCGTCGAGGTCGGCCGGTCGAGCTGTCGGGCGATCTCGGCGTACCCGAGTCCTTCGTTCAGGCCGGCCGCGATCGCGCGCCGCTCCTGATGGGACAGCCGGCCACCGGGCATTGGTTCACCTTCAAGTCATTGCAACATCGGTGCGTTAACTCCCATATCATTGCACAGATCGGGCTGTATGAGCTTTCCGCAGCTATGAACGCAACGTAGCTTTCGAGCCATGATGAACGTTCAGGGTTTGCAGATGCGGTACGGCGAGGTCGACGTACTGCACGATGTGTCGTTCGCGGCGCGGCCGGGGGAGGTGCTCACCCTGCTCGGCCCGAACGGCGCCGGGAAGAGCACGACGATCGAGATTCTCGAAGGCTTCCGGCTGCGATCGGCAGGCCGGGTCGAGGTGCTCGGCGTCGATCCGGCGCATGCCGATGAGAGCTGGCGTGCACGGGTCGGGATCGTGCTGCAGTCCTGGCGCGACCACGGCAACTGGCGAGTGGATGAACTCCTGCACCACCTCGGCGTGTACTACGAGCGGCCGTGGCCGACCGGTGAGCTGCTCGCGGAGGTCGGCCTGACGGAGAGCGCCGGGAAGAAGATCCGGATGTTGTCCGGTGGTCAGCGGCGGCGGCTCGACGTGGCGATCGGCATCGTCGGGCGGCCCGAACTGCTGTTCCTCGACGAACCGACCACAGGCTTCGATCCCGAGGCGCGCCGCGAGTTCCACGAGTTAGTCGCCCGGCTCGCGACCGAGCACGGCACGACCATCCTGCTCACCACTCACGATCTGGACGAGGCCAGCCGGCTCGCGGACCGGATCCTGATTCTGAACGGCGGCCGAATCATCGCCAGTGGGACGACTGCCGAGCTGACCGCCGCGATCGCCGGTGAGGACGAGGTCCGCTGGAGTATCGACGGGCAAGGCTTCCGGAAGAAGACGGCGGACTCGACGGGGTTCGTCCGCGGCCTGTTCGCCCAGTACGGCGAGGAGCTCCGCGAACTGGAGGTCCGCCGGGCCTCGCTCGAGGACACCTACCTGGCGCTGGTGGCGTCGTGAGGGCGGGATGGCAGCGCGGCCTGATCGAGCTGCGGCAGTCGTTCACCAACGGGCCTGAGCTGGTCAGCCACTTCCTCTGGCCGGTGCTCACGCTGGCTGCACTGTTCTTCCTCCGGCATCGCGACTTCGGGTCGAGCGGCCTGCTGCTCGGAGCGTTGGCGCTGCCGAGCATCCTCGGAATGAACGCGGCGATGGGCCTGGTCAGCATGAGTCAGCAGCTGACCGCCGACCGGGAGGACGGCACGTTGCTGCGAGCGAAGGCGACGCCGAACGGCATGCGCGGCTACCTGGTCGGCAAGGTCGTCTCGGTGGCCGGCTCTCTGCTCGCAGACCTGGTCATCGTGCTGATTCCGGGGCTGATCGTCGTCGGCGGTCTCAGTGTCGATGCGTCCGGTTGGCTGACGCTGGTGTGGGTCCTGCTGCTCGGAATGGTCGCGACCTTGCCGATCGGCGCCGTCCTCGGATCGGTCTTCACCTCGGCCCGGGCGCAGGGCCTGATCCAGCTGCCGACGCTCGGCTTCATCGCGATCTCGGGCATCTTCTACCCGATCACCGCGCTGCCCGGCTGGCTGGAGTGGATCGGCCAACTGACCCCGATCTACTGGATGGGACTCGGGATGCGGTCGGCGCTGCTGCCCGACGAAGCGGTGGTGGTCGAGGTGGGTCAGTCGTGGCGGCATTTCGAGACGGCCGGGGTGCTCGCGCTCTGGGCGGTCGCCGGTCTGCTGCTCGCGCTGGTCGTGCTGCGCCGGATGGCGCGCCGGGAATCGGGCTCGGTGGTGTCCGCCAGGCGGGAATCCGCGCTCCGCCGTGCCGCCAGGTGAACCGGTTAGTCCTGCGGATCGTTGCTACCCGGGAGGAGCGTTAGGAATGAGTGAAGATTGCCCGCCCGGGTGGGCCTGGACTTCAACGACCGTGGCTAGGCGCGTTAGATTTGATCAAATCTGACAAGCGTCCAGGGAGCGTGAGCGTGCATGCAGCGTCTGACCACCGCGATTTGGTCGGGCTTGCCTGCCCTCCTGTCGAGTCCGAACCCGGGCCGGCGTCCTGGTCTGCCGCAGGCAGGGACGTGCTGAGCAAGCTGCTCGGTGCAGTGGGCGTGCTTCTGCTGCTGACCGGGCTCTTCCTCGCCATCCGTCCACTCGCGGTCGACAACGTCAGCTGTGGGTCGGTGTACTCCCCGGACAAGGGCGTCACCCCGATGCAGTGTGACGATCGCCTCGACCAGCGGATGACGCTGGTCGGCGGTCTGGCCGGGGGTGGGATCGTGCTCGCCGCTGCCGGATTCGGGTACGCGGCCGTCCGGGAACGCCGTACCCGGGTCGAGTCCTGACGCCTGAGCGGACCAGCCCTTAATTAGCAGGGGTGTTCGGCCACTACGCTGGGCCCATGAAGAAGGCCTCCGTGGTGACGATGGCTGATGTCGCCCGGTCCGCGGGGGTGTCGACGATGACGGTCTCGAATGTCGTCAACGGCCGGCCGCGGGTCGGTGCGGCGACCCGGGAGCGGGTGCTGGCCGCGATCGCGGAGCTCGGCTATCAGGTGAACCTGGCCGCGCGGCATCTGCGCGCGGGCCGGACCGGTGTGGTCGGGCTCGCGGTGCCAGAGCTCGAGCGCCCGTACTTCGCCCAGTTGGCAGGACGGCTGGCGGACCGGTTCGAGGCGCACGGGCTGCGGATCGTGATGGAGCGGACGGGCGCGAGCCGCGAGGGTGAGCTCGACGCCGTCGCGTTCTCCCGGCTCCGCATGTACGACGGCCTGATCCTCAGCGTGGTCGACATCGACCCGGGCGAACTGTCCCGGCTGAACACCGATGCGCCGGTCGTGATGATCGGCGAGCGGGCTCTGCCGTCGCGGTTCGACCACGTGATGATGGACAACGTCGGCGGCGCCCGGTTGGCGACCGCGCATCTGCTGTCGACCGGCGCTCGTCGGATCGCGATGATCGGCGGCGAACCCAGCGGCGCCGCGAACATGCCGGGACTACGCGCCAGCGGATATGCGCTCGCGCACGACGACGCCGGCGTACCGGTCGATCCCGAGCTCAATGTGCAAAGTAACTTCCGTTTGCAGGACGGGTACGACGCGATCCGATCGTTGCTCGATCGCGGTATCTCCTTCGACGCGGTGTTCGCGCTGACCGACGTGGTGGCGATCGGAGCCCTGCGGGCACTGGCGGATGCGGAGCTGCGCGTGCCGGCCGAGGTGCAGGTGATCGGCTTCGACGACCTGGACGAAGCGGCGTACCTGGTGCCGTCGTTGTCATCGATCAATCCGGGGCACGAGGAGATGGCCGAGGCCATCACGGCCCGGTTGCTCGCCCACCTCGGGGGTGACGAGCCGGCGGGTCCGCAGGAGCTCGTCGTACCGGCGCGGCTCGTCCTGCGCGGCACAACTCACTCCGGCTGAGCACTGGACGAGCGGTTCACCCGGGGTTTACCTTGCTCGGACTGTTAGGTAACCTTCCTAACAGTTTCTCCGGCACGCCCCACGGAGGTTGTCATGAGCAAACGATTGCGCCGGCTGTCGACGCTGTTACCCGTCGTCCTGGTCGCCGCACTGGGTGGATCGGCGGCCATCGCCGGTACCACTGCGGATTCTCTGTTATCACGGGGAAAACCGGTCCTCGCGTCCAGCATCGAGGACAACACAACGACGGCAGACAAGGCGGTTGACGGCAACACCGCCACGCGCTGGGCCAGCATGGAAGGCCACGATCCGGAGTGGCTGCGGATCGATCTCGGTCAGCCGGCCGACGTCCACCGGGTCAAACTGACCTGGGAGGCCGCCTACGCGAGGGAGTACCGGATCGAGGTCTCCAACGACGGCACCACTTTCAGTACTGTCAAAAGCCTTACCAGTCAGAACGGCGCCACCGATGACATCACCGGACTGACCGGCCACGGCCGGTACGTGCGAGTGGTCGGGACGAAGCGCGGAACGGCGTACGGGTATTCGCTGTTCGAGGCCGAGGTGTACGGCGTCTCGGACTCGACCGGCGACACCCAGGCGCCGACGGTCCCGACCGGGCTCGCGAGCTCAGCTGTCACGGCCACCTCGGTCGGGCTCAGCTGGACCGCGTCCACCGACAATGTCGGCGTCGCCGGGTACGACATCCTGCGTAACGGGGTCGCGGTCGCGACGTCCACGACCACGACGTACACGGATGCCGGTCTTGCCGCCGACACGTCGTACAGCTACAGCGTGCGAGCGCGTGATCTGGCCGACAACGTATCCGCCGCGAGCGCGGCGATCACGGTGCAGACGAGCGCCGGTGGCACCGGTCAGTTCGTGCTCGCCGCAGCCGGTGACATCGCCGAGCAGTGCACCGCGTCGGACTCGACCTGCATCCACCCGAAGACGGTGAAGGTTGTCGACTTCATCAAGCCGGCCAACCTGATCACGATGGGCGACAGCCAGTACGACGACGCGCATCTGTCCGACTACACCAACTACTACGCGAAGACGTGGGGCAAGTACAAGAGCATCACCAAGCCGGTCACCGGCAACCACGACACCTACGACTCGCCGAAGTACAACGGCTACGACAAGTACTTCGGGGACGCCATCGCGAAGCCGCAGGGCAAGCGCTACTACAGCTGGGAGAAGGGGAACTGGCACTTCATCGCCCTGGACTCCAGCGACTACATGACGCACGACACCCTGGCCACGCCGCGGGACGACCAGCTCGCCTGGCTCCGCGCCGACCTGGCGAAGAACACCAAGGGGTGCGTCGCCGCCTACTTCCACCATCCGCGGTGGAGTTCGGGTGACCACGGCGACAACGACGACAGCGAACAGTTCTGGCGGATCCTGACCGGCGCCAAGGTGGACCTGGTGCTGAACGGTCACGACCACGACTACGAACGGTTCGTGCCGATGAACGGTGACGGCAACGCCGACCCGAACGGGACGGTCGAGATCGTCGGCGGGATGGGTGGCGCGCACCCGTACGACCTGTCGCCCGCACACCCGACCACGGCCAAGCTGCTCAGCACCTACGGCGTGATCAAGCTGACGATGACCGACAACTCGTGGACCTCGCAGCTGCTCGGCCTGAACAACAATGTCGAGGACAGCAGCCCGACGTACACCTGCCGGGCCAAGGGCTGAGGTCATGTACCTCGCCGGAACCCGGGCCGCGGACCACGCCGCGGCCCGGGCGACACCAGCCCGCTCGGTCCTGACCCGGGTCCCCGGCACGGTCGTTGCCCTGGGCATCGTCAGTCTGGTGACCGACATCTCGGCCGAGATGGTGACCGCGATCCTGCCGCTCTACCTGGTCTTCGGTCTCGGCCTGAACCCGTTGCAGTTCGGTCTGCTCGACGGCCTGTACGCCGGTGCGACCGCCGTACTGCGGTTGGTCGGCGGGCATGTCGCTGATCGGTGGCAGCGACTGAAGGCCGTTGCAGGCATCGGGTACGGCGTCTCGGCCGCCGCGAAACTGGGGTTCCTGGTGGCCGGCTCGTCGGTACCCGCGATCGGCGTCGTACTGGCTGTCGACCGAGCCGGCAAAGGCGTCCGGACCGCCCCGCGGGACGCCTTGATCTCACTCAGCAGTTCGCCCGAGACGCTCGGTCGTTCGTTCGGTGTGCACCGGGCCATGGACACGGTCGGGGCCTTCCTCGGTCCGTTGGCCGCGACCGCGGTGCTATGGGCTGCCTTGGGCAACTACAACGCGGTCTTCGTCACCAGCTTCTCGTTGGCGACCTGCGCTGTCCTGCTGCTGGTCGTCCTGGTCCCGAACCGGACCCGGCTCAGCAGCGAGCCGGTCAAGACCAAACCGTCCTTCCGCACCATGCTGGGGTTGTTGCGGGAGGCAAGCTTCCGGCGCTGCTGCATCTGGGCTGCCGCGTTGGGTCTGTTCACGGTCACGGACTCGTTCCTCTACCTGGCGTTGCAACGGCGCTGGGACATCGACGGCCGGCTGTTCCCGCTACTGCCGCTCGGTACGGCGGGAACGTTCCTGCTGCTCGCGATCCCGCTTGGCAGGCTCGGGGACCGCATCGGGCGGTGGAAGATCTTCATCGCCGGACACCTGGCGCTGATCGTCGCGATCCTGCTGGTCTGCGGTCCGATCGGCAACTGGTGGCTGGCGCTTGCTCTGCACGGGGCGTTCTACGCCGCCACCGACGGAGTGCTTCCGGCGGCTGCGGGACCAATGCTTCCGGAGGGCCTTCGGGCGAGTGGGCTCGCCGTACTGCAGACCGGGCAGGCGCTGGCGCGGATGGTCTCGGCCGTCACGGTCGGCCTGTTGTGGACGTTGTGGGATGTCCGGCCCGCGCTGCTCCTGTTCGCCGCGGTCTTGCTGATGGTAACCGTCGCCGCGGCCGTGATCAGACCTTTGGAGGCCGCACGATGAAGAAGATCATCGGGCTGATCGCCGGATTCGTCGTGCTGCTCGGAGGTGCCGCCGGGTACGTCGTGTCGGTGCGACACGGCGGCGCGACCGTGAACGCCGTACCGGTGAGCACCGGGCAGTCGCTCGCGCTGGATCAGTCGACACTGTTCTTCCGCAACCTCGCGGACGGGCCCGACCACGGCAAGCTCGCGGCGGTTCCGGTGGCTGATCCGGGGGCTACCCGGAAGGTGGGGGAGCTGTCCTGCGACCGGTTCGCCGCAGCTCGCGGTACGGCGATCTGTCTGCGGCTCAAACCGGATTCGCTGCCGCCGCTGACCGAGATGCTCGTCCTCGACGCGAACCTGCAGGAGATCCACCGGGAAACGTTGCCCGGGACACCGAGTCGGGCGCGCGTCTCGCCCAACGGCCGGATCGTGAACTGGACGCTCTTCGTCACCGGCGACTCCTATGCCGCCACCGGCTTCTCCACCCGGACCGGCCTCTACAACCTGGACAAGAAGCGGCTGATCAAGTCCATCGAGACGCTTCCGATCCTCGTCGACGGCGAGCGCTACTTCGCCTCGGACGTGAACTATTGGGGTATCACGTTCGCTGCCGACGGCAACCGCTTCTACCTGACCATGGGCAGCAAGGGGAAGACCTACCTCATCGAAGGCGACTACCGGCTCTATCGCGGTGAAGCGATCGCTCGCAACGTGGAGTGCCCGTCGCTGTCACCCGACGGCCGCCGGATCGCCTACAAACAGAAGGTTGCCACCGGCAAATGGCGGCTCGCGGTCCTCGACCTCGCCACCCGCAAGATCACCAACCCGCCCGACGACCGCTTGCTCGATGACCAACCCGTTTGGCGTGACAACGAGACACTGCTCTATCCGCTCCGCGCCGCCGATGGAAGCACCGACATCTGGTCCGTGGGCCTGACGAAACCGCCCACCCTGCTCATCCGGCACGCCACCAGCCCCTCGTTGGGTGGCAGTCAGACGTCCTGAGCCAGCCGAGCCGCCAGGGCGTTGTTCATCGCAACGAACTGCGGCTCGATGGTTTTGCGCAACATCGAGCGGAGGAACGGAACCGAGATCCCGCGGAACTCCTCGTCGTTGCGGAGCCTGGTCCGGTCACCGGGCAGCTGCTCGAGTTGGTAGCTGTGCCGGCCGTCGAACAGACCGCCGAAGCCGACCCGGCTGAGCCAGGTGAGCTCCCGGTTCGGTTCGACCACGAGGACACGCGGAGTGAAGGTCCGCTCCTTGCCCTTGGCATCTCGAACACGGGTGGTCACCGTCGTACCGGCCGTCAACTCACCGGTCAACGAGAAGATCAACGGATTCCACTCCGGGTACGCCGTACTGTCGGTGAGCACTCGCCAGACCGCGGCCGGTGGCGCGTCGAGGTCGATGGCGGTCCGAACCGCGAATGCGTTCATGCGCCGCACCGTAGCAAGGGTCGTGTTCTAGCATCGAGGACATGGTCATGTCCGAGGACGACGTCAGGGCCCAGCTCACCACTCCTCTGGCCTCGCCGGCTTTTCCGCGCGGGCCCTACCGGTTCACCGATCGGGAGTATCTGAACATCACCTACCGGACCGACCCGGACGCGCTCAACGCGCTCGTCCCGGCGCCGCTGAAGGTGACCGACCCGCTGGTCCGGTTCGAGGTGATGCGGATGCCGGACGTGACCGGGCTCGGCGACTACACCGAATCCGGGCAGGTCGCGCTCGTCGAGTACGACGGTTCGCCGGGTGAGTTCACCCTCGGCATGTACGTCGATCACCTCGGCGCGATCACCAGCGGCCGCGAGTATTCCGGGTATCCGAAGAAGTTCGGGAAGCCGACGCTGAGCGTGGACTCGGACACGCTGGTCGGCACGCTGGACTACGGCTCGATCCAGGTCGCGCTGGCGACGATGGGGTACAAGCACCAGGTGATGGCCGAGGCCGAAGCGCGCGCCGAGCTGACCGCGCCGACGTACATGCTGAAGCTGCTGCCGGGCTACGACCGCAAGCCGCGGATCTGTGAACTGGTCCGCAGCCAGCTCACCGACCTGACCATCAAGGGTGCCTGGACGGGACCGGCGCGGCTGCACCTGGTACCGCACGCGCTGGCACCGCTGGCCGATCTGCCGGTGCTGGAGATCGTGTCGGCCAGTCACATCCTGACCGACCTGACGCTCGGGCCGGTCTCGGTCGTGCACGACTACCTGGACGGAGATCGATGATGAGGGCAACCATTGTCGGTGGCGGCGTGATCGGTGTCTCCTGGGCCGGCCTGATGGCGGCACACGGGATCGACGTCGTGATCAGCGATCCGGCTCCTGGTATTGAGGACGTCGTCCACGCCGGCTTGGCAGAGTTGGCGCCTTCGTTGGACGAGCTCGGTCTGTCGAGCGCCGGGCTGACCGACCGGGTGAGCTTCGAGCCCGATCTGGCGCGCGCGGTTGACGGCACCGACGTCGTACAGGAGAACGGGCCGGAGCGGCTCGACCTCAAGCATCAGATCTGGACGACGATCGAGGCGAATGCTCCTGCACATGCCTTGTTTCTGACGTCCACCTCGGGGATTCCGGCGACCGATATCGCCACCGCTCTGCAGGCGCCCGAGCGGTTGGTGGTCGGCCACCCGTTCAACCCGCCACACCTGATCCCGCTCGTCGAGGTCGTGCCGGGCCAACAGACCTCAGCCGAAGCGGTACAGGGCGCTGTGGAGTTCTACACCAGCCTCGGCAAGAAGCCGATCGTGCTGGCCAAAGAGGTCCCCGGATTCGTCGCCAATCGGTTGCAGGCGGCAATCTTCCGCGAATGCGTCCACCTGGTCGCCGAAGGTGTGGTGACCGAGCAACAACTGGACGAGGTCGTCACCTCATCCCTTGGCCAGCGCTGGGCAGTCAGCGGACCCTTCCTCAGCTTCCACCTCGGCGGCGGCCCCGGCGGCCTCCCACACTTCCTCGAGCACCTGGGTCCGGGCCTCCAGAAACGCTGGGGCCAGCTAGGCGCCCCCAACCTCGATGAACCCACGAACGCTCTGTTGAGCAAGCAGGCCGACGACTTCGGTGGCACCGTCGCCGAACTCGCGAAGAAGCGCGATACCGCCCAGATCGCGCTGATGAAGGCGCTGGGAACTGCTCCTTCCGGGGACAGCAAATGAGTGCTGTGACTGCGCGGGTGCGCGCCTCGCTGGCCAACCCGATTCGCTCTGAGGCGGATGATCAGTTCGACCTTCATGCCGCGCTAGGGGAGGTGCTGGCGGATGTCGGGTTCACGGCCGACGACTGTGGGGGACGGGTCGAGTTCGTCGGCGCGGACCCGATCGTGCCGAGCGCCGTACGGCTGGGTGCTGCGCCCGCCATCGGACTCGTGGCGAAGTCCGTCGCGCTGGCCGCGTTGTGGCGGCATCGCGGTGGGTCCGGGCAGGACATCAGCATGGATCTGCGGAAGGCGCCGCACCGGCTGTGCCCGTTCTACGACAAGAAGTGGGAGTTGGTGAACGGCCTGCCGCCGACCAACACCGCCGACCCGGCCAGCCCGCTGTCGCTCAAGTTCTACCGCGCCGGCGACGGCCGCTGGGTGATGCCGCTCAACATCTACCCGAAGCTCAAGACCGCAACGCTCAAACTCCTTCGCACGTACGACGACGCGACCGCGATCGCCGCTGCTATCGCCCGCTGGAAGGCCAGCGAGCTGGAGGAAGCCGGTGCGGACGCGGGAATCGTGATGCCGATGGTCCGTAGTACCGAGGAGTTCCTGGAAACCACGCAGTACAAGGACGTTCTGGCCGGCCTCCCACTCATCGAGATCGAGAAGATCGGCGACTCACCGCCCGAGCCGCTCCCCGCGGGCGCACTGCAACCGCTCGACGGGATCCGGGCTCTCGGCCTCGGCCACGTCATCGCGGGGGCCGGAATCGGCCGCGCGCTGGCTCAGCACGGCGCCGACGCGCTCAACCTCTGGCGGCCGACCGAGTGGGAGAACCCGGTCGTCTACATGACGGCGAACGTCGGTGTCCGGTCCGCGACCGTCGACTACGCCCGCAACCCGGCCGCGATGAAGACCGTCCGCGACCTGCTTCGCGGCGCCGACGTCTTCTACGCCAACCGGCGCCCCGGCCAGGTCTCCACGCTCGGTCTCTCACCCCAGCAAGCGGCGGCGATCCGGCCTGGCATCATCCACACCACGGTCTCGCTCCACGGCGAACAGGGGCCGTGGGCAACGAGAGTCGGCTTCGACCAGACCGCGGGTTGTGTGACCGGCATGATGACGCTGGAAGGTTCGGCCGACCAGCCGGTCCTGCCGCACATCGGAGTGGTCAACGACTACCTCGTACCTTGGCTCGCGACCGCCGGCATCTGCGCCGCGCTGATCCGCCGCGCCACCGAAGGCGGTTCGTACCGGGTGCACATCTCGCTGACCCGGATCGCGCTCTGGATCATCAGCCTCGGCATCTTCGACCAGAACTACGCCCGGCAGATCGCGGGCAGCGGCGGCGACCACGCCTATCTGGACCCCGACACCTTCACCGCCGAAACCCCACTCGGTCTGTACCAAGGCGTCACCGACCAGGTGCAGATGTCCGCCACCCCCGGTGCCTTCAGCACCATCCTCGTCCCCCGCGGCTCAAACCGCCCCGAATGGCTCCCGAACGGAAACTCCTGATGACCTCCGACATTCCCCAGCTCGTCACCGATCTCCGCGCGACCTTCGACTCGCGCATCACGCGGCCGGTCGAGTGGCGGCGGGAGCAGTTGAACGCGCTGAAGACCATGCTGCTGGAACAAGACGCGGACTTCGTCGGCGCGCTGCACACCGACCTCGGCAAGCCCGCCGACGAGGCGCGTGGTACCGAGCTGATGTTCATCGTCAACGAGATCGACCACACCCTCGAACACCTCGACGAGTGGCTCGCCCCGGAGCCGGCACCGCTGCCGGACAAACTCCTGCCCGGTACGGCGGAAGTGATCCGCGAGCCGCTCGGTGTCGCGTTGGTGGTCGGCCCGTGGAACTACCCGCTGCACCTCGCCCTCGCCCCGCTCGTCGGAATCCTTGCTGCAGGCAACGTTGCTGTCATCAAGCCGAGCGAGTTGTCCCCGACCGTCTCCGCGACGATCGCGCGGCACGTACCGGCGTACCTGGATGCCTCTGCGGTCGCGGTCGTCGAGGGCGGCATCCCGGAGACGACCGCCCTGCTCGAGCAGAAGTTCGACCACATCTTCTACACCGGCAACGGCCAGGTCGGCCGGATCGTGATGACGGCGGCCGCGAAACACCTCACCCCGGTCGCTCTCGAACTCGGCGGCAAGAGCCCGGTCATCGTCGATCCCGCCGTCGACCCGGCCAAGGTCGCCGAGCGACTCGTCCGCGCCAAGTTCCTGAACGCCGGTCAGACCTGCGTCGCCCCCGACTACGTCCTGGCGATCGGCGACCCCGCGCCCCTCGAGGCCGCCCTCACCGCCGAGGTCCACCGCAAGTTCGGCGCCGACCCGTCCACGAGCGACGAGTACGGCCGCATCGTCAACGAACGCCACTTCGACCGCCTCTCCGGCCTCCTGACCAGCGGCCGCGTCGTCGTCGGCGGCGAAACCGACAAGGCCACCAAATACATCGCCCCCACCGTCCTCACCGACGTAGCCGCCGACTCCCCGGTCATGGGCGAAGAGATCTTCGGCCCCGTCCTCCCGATCCTCACCGTCGAGTCCCTCGACGAAGCCCTCGCCTTCATCCGCAACCGCGACAAGCCCCTGGCCCTCTACGCCTTCACCGAATCCGACGAAGTCAAGCACCGCATCCTCACTGAAACCTCCTCCGGCGCCGTCGGCTTCGGCCACCCCGTAGTCCACCTCACCGCCACCGACCTCCCCTTCGGCGGCGTCGGCGAAAGCGGCATGGGCCGCTACCACGGCAAGTACTCCCTAGACACCTTCAGCCACCTCAAAGCAGTCCTAGACCGCCCCCTCCCCTAATCCCCCCAACGTCCGAACAACCGCAGGGCGTCGTCGGCGTGTCTTCGGACGTTACCCACCCCACCACCGCTCAGCGGATCACCCCGCCCCGTACCGCTCCCAACGTGCTGGGGTTCCTCCCCAAACCCCTTCGGGGAGGAACCCCGCCAGTGCCGCCGCAGTTCGGGGAGTATCCCGGACCGTTTCGGGCGGTGGATCCTCCCCGCATCCATGCTCAGGAAGCATGACGCCTCCCCAAACCGGTTTGGGGTTGAACCGCGTCGGTGGCGAGGTGGTTTGGGGAGGATCCTGGACCGCTGCGGGCGGTGGATCCTCCCCACATCGGTGCTCAGGGAGCATGACGCCTCCCCAAACCGGTTTGGGGGCATATCGCGAACGGGGTCCCAGCGGTAACAGACATCTGCTGATGTCCATCGGCTGGCGTGGTCAACCAGTGCGGCCGGCGGCGTACTTGGTGGTTGCCGGCCAACGTCTTCCATCGCAGCATGAACATCGAGCCGTTGTGACAGTGCTTATATAAGTGCTGTTACGATGGCTTGGTGGATGATCCGACAGAGCAGAGTCAGTGGCGTGCGCTCCATCAGTTGCTGGGGCGGATCGACGGTGAGATCGGGCGGGTTTACACCGATCGCGACATTCAGGGGCTGAAGCCGACCTATGTGATGGAGCTGTTGCGGCTGCATCTCAGGGGGCCGATGACGATCACCGAGCTGGCCGAGTCGGTGGGGCGGACGCATTCGGCACTCAGTCAGAAGGTCGCGGCGATGCGGACGGCGGGGCTCGTGCAGACCGAGGCCGGGCCGGATGCTCGGGCCAAGGTGGTGGCGCTCACGCCGCAGGCGGAGGAGCTGGCCGGGTTGCTGGCTGCGGAGTGGCGGGCGACCGAGGCGGCGATCACGGAGCTCGAGGACGAGCTGCCGTACAAGATGACGCAGGTCGTGCGCGACATCGAGGCGGCGTTGGCGCGGAAGAGTTTCTACGAACGCGTCACCGAAAAGCTTGCCGAATGAAAGGCATGCTGATCGACCTGGCCCCGCTGCGGGCGTCGCGGCCGTTCCGGCGGCTGTGGTTCGGGCAGGCGGTGTCGGTCTTCGGTGGGCAGTTGGCGTTCGTCGCGGTGATGTTCCAGGTGTGGGACGAGACGAAGAGCTCGGCCTGGACCGGTGCGGTCGGGCTCGCGCAGGCGTTGCCGCTGATCGTGCTCGGCCTGTTCGCCGGAGCGGCGGTCGACCGGTTCGAACGCCGACGGTTCTACCTGATCACCACGCTCGGCCAGCTGCTCACCTCCGCCCTGATGGCTAGCCAGTTGCTGATCGGCTCGGTGCCCGTCGGCGTACTGCTCGGGCTGGTCGCGATGCAGGCCGCCTTCGGTGCAGCATCCGGTCCCGCGGCCCGAAGCATCCTCCCGCAATTGCTGCCCCGAGAGCTGCTGGCCGGCGGCATCGCCCTCAACCGCGTCGCCTTCCAAGGCGCCATGCTGATCGGTCCGGCCGCCGGTGGACTGGTCGTCGGCGCCTGGGGCCCCAGTACGGCGTACCTGGTCGACGCGCTGACGTTCACCGCAGCCCTGTACGGCGTACTCGGTCTCCCACTGCTTCGAGTCGACGGCGACGTGCGACCCGGTCTGCGCGGAGTTGTCGACGGGCTGACCTTCGTCGTGTCGACCCCGGTCATCCGTGGGGCGCTGATCACCGACCTCGCCGTCACCGTGCTGTCGATGCCGATCAGCCTCTTCCCGGCGTTGAACGCCGAGCGGTTCGGTGGTGACCCGCGAACGCTCGGGCTGTTCCTGACCTCGATCGCCGTCGGGGGAGTGCTCGCCTCGGTACTGTCCGGTTCCTACACCCGACTGCCACGCCCCGGCGTGGTGATGCTGATCGGCGCCGGCAGCTGGGGAGTCGCGCTGGGCCTGTTCGCCTTCGCACCAACCCCATGGATCGCGCTCGCCTTTCTAGCCATCGCCGGTGCCGCCGACACGGTCTCGGTCGTTGCCCGCAGCACCATTGTTCAGCTGCACACCCCCAATGAACTCCTCGGCCGAGCCGCCGCAGCCGAACAGATCGTCGGCAGCGCCGGCCCCAACCTCGGCAACGTCCGCGGCGGCGTCACCGCCCAGTTCACCTCACCGTTCACTGCGCTCATCTCAGGCGCCGTCCTCTGCGTGGCAGCAGTCGTGACCGTCGCCACCACCACCCCCGGCCTCCGCCAGGCCGTCGTACCGGAAACGGCCTCAACGCGAGGCTGAGTCGAGCCTGAGCAACACCCAGGATTCGGTTTCGCCGGGCAGCACATACGTCTCCACCTCGACGAAGCCGTGATGCTCGGCGAACCGAATGCCCTCAACGTTGCTGGCCAGGATGTGAGTCTCCACAGGTCCGCCGGTCTGCGCCAGGCAGTGCTGGTACAGCGTCTCGCCGAATCCACGCCTCCGGTACGGCGGGAGTACGCGCGCGATCACGGTCTCCGCCGCAGTCTCCGCCGAGGGCGGTCGGACCGTCGAGCATCCGACCAGCACGTCACCGTCGTACGCGACCTCGAGGATGTTGCGGGTGCTGCGCTCGCGGACCTCCTCGACCGACAACGCGGCCGGAGGAACGATCTCGTTGTGCACGCGCCGCCAGTCGAGCAGCGTCGCCTCGTCGTCAACTCGCACAATCCGCAGCGTCATGACGCTGATGGTGACACGTAGTAGGTTCGGTGTCGTGCGGATTCTCTTTGTCGGGAACAGCTTCACGGCGCGCAACAACCTGCCCGGGTTGTTGAAGGGGCTGGCTGCTCAGCGTGGGGTCGAGGTCGAGTTCAAGCTGATCTCGGCCGGGGGTGCGTCACTGCGCCAGCACCTCAACGCGGGTCAGGCGCTCAGCGCGATCGCGAGCGGCGGGTACGACGTCGTCGTACTGCAGGAGCAGAGCACGTTGCCGGTCAAGAGCGCGGAGCGGTTCCGGGAGAGTGTGCGGGACTTCGATGCCGCGATCACGGCGGCCGGCGCGCGGACGGCGCTCTATCTGACGTGGGCGCGCCGCAACGCGCCGGAATCCCAGGGAGCACTCACGAACGCGTACGGCGGGGCTGCGGTGGAGCTCGGCGCGACGCTGATCCCGGTCGGGATGGTGTGGGAGCGGTTCCTCGCTACCCATGACGAACCGGTGCTGCACGACCAGGACAACAGTCACCCGGCGTTGGCGGGCAGCTATCTGGCCGCGTGTGTGTTCCTGATCGCCTTGCTGGCTGAGGATCCGGTCGGGCTCGACCTACCGGTGAAGGGCCTCGATGCGGACACCGCGGCCCTTCTTCGGCAGGCTGCCTGGGATATCTGCGAAGGACTAACGTCCGCCGAGTAGACCACCGAGAACACCGGCCACGCCGCCGTCCTGGCCGGTCTGCTGACCGCCGCCGGTTCCGCTGATGAAGCCGCCGGGCGGCTCCTCCGACGGCTGGACGACGACGAAGCCCTGGCCGGCGAAGCTCATCGTGAACGCCTCACCCGTGGTGCGGCCGAGGAGGGTGCCGAGGCCGATCTGGTCGGCGCGCTGGTAGCCGGTCTGGAGCCCTGTCGACCAGGCGATCGCGGCCTGCGGGTCGGCGTACGTCGGCTGGTCGACCGTGAGGACCACCGGGGTGCCCTTGCAGGTGATCGCGAGCCGGCCCTGGCCGGAGAACGTGCAGTTGAACAGGCCGGCGTTCGACATCATGCCCATGCCCTGGACGCGCTGGATGTCCCAGCTCAGCGAAGGCTCGAACGCGAGCACGTTGGCGCCGTTGATGCTGAGCCCGTCGTGCGGCCCTTCGAGGTCGATCAGGTAGACGTCGGCGGCGCGGTCGGCGAGGAAGACGTCGCCGTGACCCTTCATCTTCATCAGCGGGATGCCCTCGCCGGTGAGCTTCTGCTTGATGAACTTGCCGATCCCGCCGGAGCCCTGGGCCTCGAACTGGACGTTGCCCTGGTAGGCGACCATCGCGCCCTGGCGCGCGAACACCTCGCCCCGCAGCTCGACCTTCAGCAGCTTCGAGTTCTGCAGCCGCAGACCCGGCTGGGCCGACTCCTGCTCCTGGTTCTCCGCAGCGAACAGTTGACTACGCACTGACCTACCCCCTCATGAGAAACAACCCCGAGCGTAGGTATAGACGCGCCTGATCCCGCCCCGGATCCCTGAAATCTGCCCCGATGTCCGCGAGATGTGCCTCAGCGGAACCCCTCTCCCCTTCCAATCTATAGCGCAGGGGTGGGCTTGCGGCAAGGCCCGGGTGATGCTTCAGGATGGGCGGTCCATCACGAATCGAGGGGCGTGACAATGCGGTTTGTTCTGCTGACGTGGGGATCGCGCGGGGATGTCGAACCGCTGGCCGGTCTGGCACGGAGGTTGCAGGAGTACGGCGCGGAGGCGGTGCTGTGTGCACCGCCGGACGAGGAGTTCGGCGTACTGGCGGCGCGCGCGGGCGTGGAGCTGGTGCCGGTGGGCCCGTCGGTGCGCTCAGTGGTGAACAACCCGAAGCCGCCGACCAGGGAGGACGCACTGCGGCTCGCGCCGGATCTGGTCGCAGCGCGTTTCGAAGTACTACCGAAAGTTGCCAAGGGCGCCGATGGGATCGTCGCCACCGGCCTGATGCCGGCCGGGGCGCGGGACGTCGCGGAGAAGCTCGGCCTCCGCTACGCCTTCGCGTCCTTCCACACCCTCGGGCTCCCGCCCGAGAAGACCAACGAGCTGTACTTGGAGGCACTCAACACTCAGCGAGCCGCGATCGGCCTGCCGCCGGTCGACGATGTGCGCTCGTATGTCCGCACTGACCAGCCGTGGCTGGCCGCCGACCCGACGCTGTGGCCGTCCGACGACCCCAGCGCGCTCCAGATCGGGGCGCTGACCCTGCCCGATGACCGTCCGCTCGCGGCGGATCTGGAGGCCTTCCTGGACGCCGGCGAACCACCTGTGTATGTCGGATTCGGCAGCATGGCCGCGCACGCCCCGGCGAACATCGCCGAGAACACGATCGGAGCGGCCCGCGCGCACGGCCGCCGGATCCTGATGAGTCGCGGCTGGGCCGATCTCGTCGCGATCGACGACCAGAAGGACACCTTCGTGGTCGGCGAGGTCAATCAGCAAGCACTCTTCTCACGAGTCGCCACCGTCATCCACCACGGCGGCGCCGGAACCACGACCACCGCTGCCAAAGCCGGTGCGCCGCAACTCGTCGTACCGCGGATCGTCGACCAGCCTCGGTGGGCCGCACGCATTGCGAAACTGGGCGCGGGCTTCGCGCACCTGGATCGAGACCCAACCCTCGAATCCCTGACCGAGGCGCTCAACACCACCCTGGCGCCGGAGACGCTGTCCCGAGCGCAAGCCCTGGCTCCGACCATCGACACCGACGGCGCCACCCATGCCACGAAGCTGCTGCTGGGCGGCTAGTTCAGGGCTGCGCTGATCTGTTCGAGGACGGTGATGGGCGCCAGCAGGGTCGCGTCGTCGAGCGGGGCGCGACCCGTGGCGAGGAGGTCAAGGAAGACCTTCAAACCCGGTACGACGTAGTCCGCGTCGAGGCGGACATCGTGGCTCACCACGCCTTCGCGGCCGACGATCTCGGCGTGGAAGGGGACGCGACCGGCGTCGGTCGGTTTGACGAGTTGCAGGGTGACCGCGACGCCGTTGCTGCGATAGCGGGCGATGACGGTGTCGCCGACCTGCTCAGTGCTGACCGGTCCCGGCTCGCCGGGGGCGAGGCGCTGGGCGAGGTCGGCGGCGTGGATGCCGTAGAAGAAGATGCCGCTGTACTCGCTGGCAGGGTCGGCCGGCCCGGTGACGGTGATCGCCTGGAGGTCGCCGACGGTTTGGGTGCCTTGGGCAAGGATGTCCGCGTCGGCGACCCAGCGGACAGCCGAGTACGACGTAACCGGGGTGCTCGTGCGGCGAGCGGCCTCGAGGATGGCCCGGGCGTCCGCCGTACTGGCTGCCAGTGGTTTGTCGACCCAGACGGGGACACCGGCTTCGAGGAACGGTACGGCGTGCTCGCGGTGCAGGGCGCCGTCGCGGTTGGTGACGATCAGGGCGTCGACGCTGCCGATGAGTTCGGTGGGGGTCGGGACGAGTTGAGTGATGCCGCCGGTGGCGAGCAGTTTCTGGTTGTGCTCGTCGTCGGCGCCGACCAGGGCGACGATGCGGGCCGTCTCCGAGATCGGGTCCTCGTTGAGGTGGTGGATGATGTGCGTGGCGTGGCTGTTCTCGGTTCCTACCAAGGCGATGCGCATCGCTCAGGCCTCCTGCAGCTCGACGGGACGCCCCTCGCGGGCGGATTCGTAGACGGCAAGCACCGTAGCCAACGACCGCCGACCAGCTTCCAGCGTCACCGCAGGCGGACGGCCCTCCCGTACTGCGTCGACAAAGTCCCGGTACTGCGCCAGATGTGCCTGCTGCGTGGAGCTCTGTTCACCCAAGTCCTCGGTACCGGTGAGGACAGTGAGGCGGTCGTCGTCCATGACGGCGGTGCCTTGGTCGCCGTGGATCGACAACCGCACCGGCCTGCCGGGATAGGCCGCCGTACTGGCCAGGAGGAGGCCGATCGCGCCGCTCTCGAAGGTGACGGTGGCAGCGGCCACGTCCTCGACCTCGATGTTCTCGTGGGCGAGCTGACCGGTCTGGGCGCTGACGCTGACGGGACGGCCGAGCATCCAGACCAGGAGGTCGAGGGCGTGGATGCCTTGATTCATCAGTGCGCCACCACCGTCGATCGCGAGCGTGCCGCGCCAGCCATCGCCGTCGTAGTACGACTGCGGTCGGTAGAAGGCCGACTCGACGATGCCCGAGGTGATCCGTCCGAGGGCGCCGGAGTCGACTGCTTGCTTGATCCGGGCAACGGGTTCCTGGAAACGGCGCTGGCTGATGACCGAGACCGTGCGGCCGGTCTCCCGCTGCGCAGCGATGAGCCGGTCGGCGGCGGCGAGGGTGATGTCGACCGGCTTCTCAACCAGGACGTGCTTTCCGGCGTGCAGTGCCTCGATCGCAGCGTCCGCGTGCAGGGCGCTGGGCAGACAGATGCTGACGGCATCGACCTCGTCGTAGGCGCCGGCCGCGTCCGGGACCGCGCGAGCGCCGTACTGGTCGGCGAGCTGTCGCGCGCGATCGAGGTCGGTGTCGACGACCGCGACGAGTTCGTCGTCCAAGGCGTCGATGAGACGGGCGTGAACGGTACCGATCGCACCGGCACCCACGATGGCGAAGCGCATGGATTCTCGTTTCGGTCAGCTGGTCCAGGGCAGGGGCTGGTTGCCGTTCTCGGCCGACTGCTGGGCGAGGAGGGCAAGACGGGTGACCAGCAGGCTGTGGCTGGTGGTGATGTCGGCTTCGTTGCCCTTGGCAAGTGCTTGCAGCGGGAGTTCGGCCGGGCGGTGGCCGGGCGGCAGCGGTACGTCGTACTGGGCCTTGTCGGTGGTGGTGAGGAGGAGGCGTTTCTGGGCCCATTGGAGTTCGGCGGTGCCGGTGGTTCCGATGAGCTTCATCCGGTAGTCGCCGTGCAAGGGAGAGGCGGCGGGGGTCAGCCAGTCGACGCCGGCGGTGATGAGCACGCCGGGGCCGGTGAGGGTGGCGGTGCCGTAGCGGGGGAAGCCGGGTTCGCTGGCGAGCGCGCCGGTGACCGTGCCCGCGGTGAGGCCGGTGAAGTACAGGGCGGCGTCGATGTCGTGAACGGCGAGATCGTTCAGGAGACCGCCGTACCGGGCGCGGTCGAAGAACCACTCGGGGCGAGTCGGGCGGTTGAGTTTGTGCGGTCCGGTGGAGACGACCCCGTGGATCGTGCCGAGCTCGTGGATGAGCTCGGTCATCGCGATTGTTTCGGGGTAGTAGCGCTTCTCGAGCAGCAGGACGACGTGCCGATTGTTGCGGTTCGCGGCTTCCGTGATCGCGCTCAGGTCGGCGAGCGTCGTACAGAGTGGTTTGTCGGCGAGCACGTGCGCACCCGCGTCGAGTGCGTCGACGGCGGCGCGGCCCCGATCGGCGTAGATCCCCGCGACCATCACGACGTCAGGCTGCGTCTCATCGAGCATCTGCCGGTGGTCGGTGAACACCTTCGCCTGGTACGGCGTCGCGTAGCGCTCGGCGACAGCCCGGTCGGGGTCGGCCACCGCCACGAGCTGGTAGTCGTCGTACCGGTCGACCTCGGCGGTCACGTACCTCGCATGCGGATGGGCGGCACCGGCGATCGCGATCCGGGTTGTCATGGTCCGAATCCCAGCATGCAAACGATTGCCCGTCAACGGTGGCAGGGCTGCCGGGGACTACTTCCAGGGGCCGCAACCACCGGAGTAACCGCAGGCCCGGAACTGAACGCTGCTGGCGTCGGTCCAGATGCCGCGGAAGTCAGCAGTCTCCGCAGTCGGGTAGCTGTTGATGGTCTCCACGGTGCTGTTGACGCGCACCTGGATGTAACCGGCGGCGCCGGTGAGCGTTCCACGGTAGTAGCCATCCACCACGCCCGGCTGGCCCGACATCCCCGGGGACGATGCGGCCGAACAGATCGACGCACGAGTGTTGTTCGGCGACTGGTAGAGATTGCAGATCTCGGGCGGGGTCACGCCGACTTCCCCCTTGTAGAGCTGGCGCAGTTGCGGCGCGACGGTGGGGGCCGCGGTCGCCGCCGCACCACCGAGTGTCAGCAGCAATCCGGTCCCGACAGCGGCGACCAGTCCTCCTCGTACGGACATCGAACTCCTCTTCGTTCGTCGACCCAGCACGGCACAGCTTGAGCTGGACCATCATCAGTACGGGCCTGACTCACAAGCAACAAACTTGCACCAACCTGCAACGGTGTCCACGCTTCGAGATTGAGTTCAGTAAGTCGATCCAATTAGTACCTTTTGATCACGTGCTGTGACTCCGAGAAGAGGGAACAATGACTGACACCGCGCCCAGCTGGTCGTTCGAGACCCGGCAGATCCATGCCGGGCAGACGTCGGACCTGACCACCAAGGCCCGTGCGCTGCCGATCTACCAGACGACGTCGTACACGTTCGACAGCACCGATCATGCGGCGAGTCTGTTCGGGCTGAAGGAGTTCGGGAACATCTACACCCGGATCCAGAACCCGACCCAGGACGCGGTCGAGCAGCGGATCGCGAGTCTCGAGGGTGGGACGGCGGCACTGCTGGTGGCTTCCGGTCAGGCGGCGGAAACCATCGCACTGCTGAACATCGCCGAGGCCGGCGACCACGTGGTGAGCAGCCCGAGCCTGTACGGCGGCACGTACAACCTGTTCCACTACACGTTCCCGAAGCTCGGGATCGAGGTGTCGTTCGTCGAGGACGCAGGCGACCTCGAGTCCTGGAAGGCCGCGATCAAGCCGAACACCAAGGTCTTCTTCGCCGAGACGATCGCGAACCCGAAGAGCGAGATCCTCGACATCGAGGGCGTCGCGAACGTCGCGCACGAGTACGGCGTCCCGCTGGTCGTCGACAACACGGTGGCGACGCCGTACCTGATCCGTCCGATCGAGCACGGCGCGGACGTCGTCGTCCACTCGGCCACCAAGTACCTGGGAGGCCACGGTACGGCGATCGCCGGGGTGATCGTCGACTCCGGCAAGTTCGACTACGCGGCGAACCCGGAGCGGTTCCCGGGCTTCAACAACCCGGACCCGAGCTACCACGGTCTCACCTACGGCCGCGACCTCGGGGTCGGCTCGGATCTCGGCAACCTCGCCTTCATCCTCAAGGCCCGTGTGCAGTGGCTGCGTGACATCGGCCCGGCCGTGTCGCCCTTCAACGCGTTCCTGATCGCGCAGGGCCTGGAGACGCTGTCGCTGCGGATCGAGCGGCACGTCGACAACGCGCTGCAGGTCGCGAAGTGGTTGGAGGCGCGCGACGAGGTCGACAGCGTCGCCTACGCGAGCCTGGAGTCGTCGCCGTGGCATGAACTCGCACAGAAGTATGCGCCGCGTGGTGCGGGTGCCGTCGTCGCGTTCGAGATCAAGGGTGGGGTGGACGCAGGCAAGCGGTTCGTCGACGCGCTGCAGCTGCACAGCCATGTGGCCAACATCGGTGACGTGCGTTCCCTGGTGATCCACCCGGCCTCGACCACGCACAGCCAGCTGTCCGCCGAGGATCAGCTCGCCTCCGGTGTCACGCCCGGCCTGGTCCGGCTGGCCGTCGGTATCGAGCACATCGAGGACATCCTGGCCGACCTCGAGGTCGGGTTCGCCGCCGCGAAGTCGGTCTGATCCTGATGAGTGCCACCGGGCGGCGCTTCGTTGCCGTCGGCGACCTTCTGCTCGAGAGCGGTACGACGTTGCCCGGGGCACGGATCGCGTACCAGACCTGGGGGAATCCCCAAGGAGACAACGCGATCCTGATCTGTCACGCACTGACCGGAGACGCGCACGTCGTCGGTCCGGCCGGACCCGATCAGCCGACCCCCGGATGGTGGGACGGTCTGATCGGATCCGGCCGGTACCTCGACCCCGCCGACTGGTACGTCGTTGCCGCGAACGTGCTCGGTGGTTGCCAGGGAACCACCGGCCCATCAAGTGAGGCGCCGGACGGCCGTCCGTGGGGGAGCCGGTTCCCCGCGATCACGATCCGGGACCAGGTGAACGCCGAGGCCGCCCTGGCCGAGGCCCTCGGAATCGATCGGTGGACGGCCGTGATCGGAGGCTCGATGGGCGGCATGCGTGCCATCGAGTGGCCGTTGATGTACCCGGACCGCGTCGGTACGGCGATCGTCCTGGCCTCCACCGGCTACGCCTCGGCCGACCAGATCGCCTGGTGTGCGCCGCAGCTCGCCGCGATCACGTCGGACCCCGACTGGCAGGGCGGTGACTACTACGGAACCGGTCGCTCCCCGGCCGCCGGCCTCGGCATCGCGCGGCGGATCGCACACATCACCTACCGCTCGGAGTACGAGCTCGCCACCCGCTTCGGCCGCTCCGCGCAGTCTGGCGAGGACCCGGCCACCGGCGGCCGGTACGCCGTCGAGTCCTACCTCGACCACCACGCGACCAAGCTCGCCCGCCGCTTCGACCCCGGCTCGTACGTCGTCCTGACTCGCGCCATGAACAGCCACGACATCACCCGCGGTCGCGGCGGCCTCGCCGCCACGCTGGCCCGGCTGCGCTCCCGCCTGGTCGTGGCGGCGGTCGACTCCGACCGCCTCTATCCACCGTCGCTGTCCGCCGAGCTGGTCAGCGCCTACCCGGCGGCCGACGGCGTGCACACGATCAACTCGCCGTACGGGCATGACGGCTTCCTGATCGAACTCGACCAGGTCGGCGCCCTGATCGCCCGCACTCTGACCACAGCCGACGCGACTGCTTGACATCTGCCGATTGTGGGCACTGATAAGGCATGCAGAGGTACGTCGGGACGCGGTACTACCGGGTTTGGCGCGTAGCTGTCGGGGCGCTGGCCGGTATCGGTGTGTTGACGGCGCTGGTGTTCGTGACGCCAGGGCCCAATCTGGCGGCGTTCTTGCTCGCCGCCTTCATGGCCGGCGCGATCTACGTCGGTCTCGGGTTGTCGGTGGAGCGCACGCCGGCTGACGTCTTCCGGGCCGCCCCCCGCTGGGCAGCCCTCGGCGGTGCGGCCGGGCTGGCAGTTCTCGGGTACGGCGCTGCCGTGGGACTCGAGGTGCTGCTCCTGCTCGTGGTCATCGCCGCGACGTCGCCACCGGTCGTTGCGTGGATCGGTTGGCTTCGCGAGGCACCGGCCGCTTCGTCGACGCCCCCGCATCCCGTCGTGGCCGTGCCGGTCGCCGACACGGAGGCGCTGGACGTGCCTGAGCTGGACAACGCCGTACCGCTGAGTGAGATGACGGCAGCCGAACTGTGTTTGGCCTGGCGGCGCAGCTTCGGGGAGCTCCGCCGGACCGATCACTGGTCGGCGACGATCGACGTACGGCGGGCCTACCTCGACGAACTCGAGCGGCGGTACCCCGACGAGTTCGCCGTCTGGCTAGCCTCCGGGCCGCGCGCAGCCAGCGACCCGGCCCGCTACTTCAACCACGGCGCCGACCACTAGAACACCTCCCGGAGGTGCGCGCCGATCAACTCGACCGCATGGCGGCCTGCGGACAGGACGGCGGGGAAGTTGAGGAACGCGTGCATGGTGTCGGCGTACTCGACCAGCCGCGCGTCCAACCGCTCGGCGTACTGGCGAGCATCGTCACGCAGCGGGTCCCGGCCGGCGGCGAGGATGAGCGCAGGCGGAAGGCCCTCGAGGTCTTCAGCCCTGAGCGGTACGGCGGTCGCCGGGAGCTCGCCGGTCGGGTAGTACTGCGTGGACGACCAGCGGCCGGGCGCGATGCTGAGGAACGTGCCGTCGAACAGCCGGTACGACGCGGTGTCCTGATCGAGATCGAGACACGGGTAGCAGAGGATCTGGTGATCGGGGAGCGGGGTTCCGTTGTCCCGAGCAACCAGACAGGCCCCGGCCGCCAACGCTGCGCCCGCACTCTGTCCGCCGATCGCGATCCGCCCGTCGCCGTTCAGCTCGGGCCGGTGGTCCCGGATCCATTCCAGCGTCTCGTAGGCATCGTCAAGCCCAGCTGGGTAAGGGTTCTCGGGTGCCAGTCGATAGTTGAGTGAGACAACGACAACGTTGCCCTCGGCAGCGATCCCGGAGGTCGCGTACTCGATGTCGCGCAGGTGGCCGCCGATGAACCCGCCGCCGTGCAGCCAAAGGACGACCGGCGTCCGACCCGCAGTCTGAATCGGGCGGTAGACCCGAGCCTCGAGCGTGCGCCCCGGCAGCTCGATCTGTAGGTCACACGGTCGGGTGCGTGAGTCCGCCGTACCGGCGAGGTCTGGATCGGGTAGTTCCCTTCGATCCAGGAGCAGGCTTTCGTAGGGGTCGAGCTCTGGTCCGGCCGGCTGGTTGGCGAAGAGCTTCAGCAAGGCGTCGGTCTCGGCCGCGAACACCGGCGAGTCGATGATCATGGCTTCAGGTGCCTTGCCGCGTGGCCGAACACCTCGTACCCCGGCGGGGTCGACACATACTCGGCGAGCGCCCCGATTCCACCGTCGTACCCGCCGCCGGTCATCGGATCGGCCCACGCGATCTCGTCGTACTGCTCGATCTCCGCCAGCAGCGCCTCGCCGACGCTGTGGAAACGATGGAGCAGGAGGTCCGAGGGAATGTGTCGCCCGGCCTCGACGCCTCCGACGTTCAGCGCACTGCCGGCCTCAGGGGTCTCCCAGCGGGGATCGAGGCTCCAATGCATCCGCCCGTTCCGCGCATCACGCAGTACAGCCAGGGTGATCTCGTCCCACATCAACACATGGCCGACCAAGTCGTGCAACGACTCACAGAAGTGCCCGAGCGGTCCCGCACTCAGCCGGTACGGCGCTTGCAGCTCCTCGGCGCTCAAGCCATCGATCGCCGTCAGTAGTAATGCCTGGTCGTCCCGCAACAGCTGTGCCGCCTCAGCAGGCGATGTCTTCGCAATCCGCATGCTCTGACCAAACCATCCGGCATGCCGCGCGCCCCGACGATTGAGCGAAGTGCTCAATCGGTCAGACCGAGATCGCTCAGGACCTCCGGGACGGACCGGTCAGGCGGAGCGCTGGTCGTCAGGCCGCGGATGCATGCGGTCATCACCATGCCGAAGTAGTCGCCACTGCTGATGCGGGGGAGCTCCGCGTGGACGGCCGCCAGCACCTCGTCGGAGGCGAGGAGGGCGTAGACCTTCTCGAGCTCGCGTTGATACGGGCCATTCTCGTAGGGGCGATGGCGTTCCTCGGCGGCGACCAGGTTGATCGCGAGGGAGGCGACGGTGCCCGACAACATGACCGCGGAGGCAGCGCCGTACCCGCGTCGTCCGAGCGCTTCGATCGCCTCGCGCTGCAACCGCACCCCGGACGCGCCACGCGGGAACAAGCCCTGCATGTACGCCGCGAGCCCGGGCCGGTCGATGACGAACGACCGGAGCTGTTGAGCGAACGACAGCAGATGGGTGTTGAGGTCGTCGGCCGGATCGTCGACGAGGCGGAGCTCGGCGAGAACTGCCTCGCCGACCAGCGACTCCAGGCCGAGCTTGCCGTCGACATGGCGGTAGAGCGCGGTCGGCGTAACGCCGAGGGCGCTGGCGACGCCGTTCACGGTGAGGTTCGCGAGGCCGAGGCGCAGCCCTTCGCGCTCGATGTCCGCGAGCCCGATCTGCGCCTGCCGGCCGCCGGTCTTGCGCCGGGGCGAAGTGCCTGTCACAACCCTCCTCTGAGTCCGCTGACCCCTAAGTTATGTTACTAACTTAGATATGCGCTGTGACTGACAGTGCATATCCCTACTCTCCCCAGGAGATCATGGTGAGCGAGCACCGCCCCACCCGGAGAACTGTCCTGAAGGCTGCCGGCGGCCTGACCGTCGCGGCCGGCCTCGGCGCTGGAACCATTCTGGCCACCTCCGCCGCGGCCAGCGCCGCCGACGACGGTTTCGGGCTTCATATCGTCGACAGCAACCAGGCCGATCCGCGGATGTGGTACTACCGCTTCCAGACCGCCGAGATCGGCTGGCAGCCCGCGGTCAACGTGCTGCTGCCCGATGGCTATCACGAAAGCGGTGGCCGGCGGTATCCGGTTCTCTACCTGCTGCACGGAGGTCTGCAGGACTTCATCACCTTCGACCGTGAAGGTGTCCGGGACTGGACCGCGGGCAAGCCGATCATCGTCGTGATGCCGGACGGCGGGAAGGCGGGCTGGTACTCCAACCCGGTCACCACCAACGTCGGCCCGCGCAACTACGAGAGCTTCCACCTCAACCAGCTGATCCCGTGGGTGGACGCGAATTTCCGCACGTACGCCGAATTCGCCGGCCGGGCGGTGTCCGGCTTCTCGATGGGCGGCTTCGGTGCCCTGAAGTACACGGCCAAGTACTTCGGCCACTTCGCCTCAGTCAGCTCGCACTCCGGGCCGGCCAGCATCCGCCGCGACGGCGGGCTGGTGGCGAACTGGGCCAACGCGTCGTCGGCCGCTGTCGAACTCAACGGCGGGACGATCTACGGCGTGCCCTGGGACGAGGCTCGGGTCACCGCGGACAACGCGATGCAGAACATCGAGCGCTACCGCGGCAAGCGCATCTTCCTGCTGGCCGGTACGTCGCCCAGCGCCGACCCTGGTGACTACATCAACGAAACGCAGGTCCTGGCCGGCCATCGCGAGTTCCGGGCCGCCCTCGATCAGGCCGGCATCCCCTACACCCACTACGAAGACGGCGGCGGTCACTTCATCCGCCACGACCGCATGATCGAGGACATCGACGGCATCATTAACCACCTCCGCAGCTGAGAGCGGACCGCCCCCACTCACCAACCTCCGTCGTACCGCGCGCGCACGCTCAGACGGGGTCGTCCAAAGGCGGTTTTGGAAGGTTGGTGAGTGGCTGGTGTCCGGACTCCCATCAGGCGAGGGACTCGGTGATCTTGCGGGTCATCTCGGTGAGGACGGGGGACGGGACGGACTGGTGGAGCTTGGCCGCTTCGAGGGCGATGGTGATGGTCGTGCGGAAGTTCTCGGCCTCGGCGGGGGAGTGGGTTTCGAGCAGCGTGACGGCGTCCTTCAGGGCGGGCAGGACCTGGTCGGCCATCTCGGCGACGTTCTTGCCCTTCAGCGGGATGGTGCCGCGCTTCTCGTTGAGGACGTGACCGACGACGCCGGTGGCGGACGTCAGCGCCATGGTGCCGTTGGTGGCGATCTTGTGCGGCTTGTCGCCGGCGGCGGCGAGCAGGCTGACGGCGCCGTAGGCGGCGACGCGCAGGGTGGTCTTGTCCTGGTCGGTGAGGTTGATGGTCATGATGTTTCTCCTTGTGTATAAGTGATTAGCGGGTGACGGAAGCGGTGGCGCGGACGGCGTCGGCGACGGCGTCGAAGTTCTTGCGCAGGATGTGTGAATGGTTGCTGGGGACCTTCGCGGCGATCTGCACGTTCGGGTTGGCCGCGAGGATCGGGTCCAGCGAGGCGCGGGCCGCCTCCATCTCCTCCTCGGCGCCGCCGAGGTTGGAGCCGGTCGCCAGCACGTAGCGCAGCGGGCAGGTGATGCGTTCGAGGACCGGACCCATCGCCGCACCGATCGCGTTGACCTCGATGTTGACGTCGATGTGGTCGTCGACGCTCATCCGCGCCGCCAGACCGAACGGACGAACCAGCGGCAGCAACAACCGCATCTTGCTGAACAGCTGGCGGATCCGCTCCGCCCCTTCCTCGCCGGTCAGTCCGTACGGCATCGCGCCGTCGACCGCGACCACTCCGGCGACGCGATCGGGGTGCAGTTCGGCGTAGTGCGCGGCGAGCGTGGCGCCGTACGACCAACCGACCAGGATCGGCTGCTCGGCCCCGGTGGCCTCCAGTACGGCGTCGATGTCGCGCAGGCAGGCGGCGAACGAGTAGTCCGACGACTGCTTCGACTTGCCGCGAGCGCGCTCGTCGTAGGTGATGTGCCGGAAGTCGTTGCCGAGGGCAGCGATCACCGGCCTCCAGTGCTTCCAGTTGGCGTAGGCGCCGTTCAGGTACACGACCGGGCGGCCGGTACCACCGGAGTCCGAGACCGACAGTGCGGTGTCGTCGACCGGGATCATCGTGGTGGTCATGGTGGGGCTCCTTGCGTTCGGTTCGTTTGGCAATCTCTGAACAAGAAGAACCGTACGTTGCGTTTAGAGGTCCGTCAACACGCAATTTCGGCTTTCCTGAGCGTGGATCCATCGTCCTTTGCAATGAAGCTGAGACTGAATGCAATGCGAGGCTTTGCAATGAGTTGGCGATGAATGCATACTGGGCAGCGTCGTACGACGCGCGACCAGACCAGGAGGCCGGACCGGATGCCCGGAGGCAGACTCACCACCGACGACCGTCAGCAGATCGCCACCTGGCTGGGCGAGGGCCTCGGCTATGCCGAGATCGGCCGCCGCCTGGAGCGGCCCGCGTCGACCGTGATGCGCGAGGTCACCCGCAACGGCGGCCCCGACGGCTATCAAGCGGCTCGCGCCGACCAGGACACCCGGGAACGCGCCCGCCGGCAGAAGCAGGCCGAGCCGCCGGCACCGGCGATGTTCGACGACAGTCACGGGCGCGACCCGGTCGCCGTACAGGAGCTTGCGGATTCCTTCACCGAGCTTCTGGTGCAGCAAGGTCTGCCGCGGATGGAGGCCAGAGTCCTTACCTGCTTGAACATCACGGACTCCGGCAGCCTCACCGCCGCCGACCTCGTCCAGCGGCTCCGCGTCAGCCCGGCGTCCATCTCGCACGCGATCGCGTTCCTCGAACAGCAAGGGATGTTGCGCCGCGAACGCGACCCCGGCGAGCGTCGCGAACGCTACGTCATCGACGACGAGATCTGGCTCCGCAACCTGATCGCAGCCGTGCAGATGAACGAAGCGCTCGCCGCCTCGTCCCGCCGCGCCGCCGAGGTTCTCGGCGCCGACACTCCGGCCGGCGCCCGCTTCGAAACCTCCGCCGAGCTGGTCATGCTCGTCAGCTCGAAACTCCAAGAGGCCATGGAGGAATGGCGAGCCCGCCTCGCTACTTCCCGGTGAACGCCCCGATCGCGATCCCCAGCACGGCAGCGTTGTAGAAGAACGACAACACCGAGTGCCAGATCACCGCATGCCGCACCCGCCGGTTGGTGATCTCCACATCCGAGGTCGCGAACGTCGCCCCGATCGTGAACGCGAAGTACGCGAAGTCGAGAAAGTTCGGCGTCCGCGTCCCCGGAATCCTGATGCCTTCCCCGGTGGCGAAGTAGATGTTCGCGTAGTGCATCGCGTAACCCGTGTGCAGGATCAGCCAAGCCAGTACGACGGTCACGGCCGCCAGTACGCGGACGGTCCAGAGATGCCAGGAGGTGCCGTCGTCGGCCGCGTCTACCAACACGATCAGCTTGCCGCTCGACAGTCCGGCCGCACTGGCAACGATCAGCGCTCCGAACCTCAGTCGCATCATCCGTGCCGAGGGCAACCAGGCCGGCGGCTCCTCGGTGTCGGCCGCCGCGCGACCACACCGCATGATCCACAGTTGCCTGCTCAGGAAGGCGAGCGCCAGGATGTCCCAGCCGAGCAAGGCGGGGACGATTGCGGCCTCAGGGATCCTGTCGACCCACACCACCGGCACCAACACGACACCGGCTACCGCGAGCAGTGCCCGCGTGATCCCGTCCAATCTCAGCACGTTCGGATGCTAGCGATCGCCGTACCGGGCGTCGGGGAACTGTCAGTCGTCGGCGAGGCGGTTGAGGAGGGTGAGGAGTGTGGACTGCTCGGCGGGGGTGAGGCGGTCGAGGAGGGTGACCATGGCGTCGCGGCGGTTGCGGCGGACGGCGGTCAGGAGGTCGGTGCCGGCGGGGGTCAGGGCGACCAGGGTGGCTCGGCGGTCGTGAGGGTCGGGGTGGCGGGCGAGCAGGCCGCCGGCCTCGAGGTCGTCGACGACCGAGGTGGCCGAGCGGGGGACGATGCCTAGCTGGGTGGCGAGTTCGCTCAGGCGGAGGGGGCGGCCGGCCTGGTCGAGGGTGCGCAGGACGCGGAAGCGGCCGTGGGTGAGGCCCTCGACGTCGGCCTTGGCGGCGCGGCGCTGGCGGCGCACGATGCCGTCCAGGCGCGCGGCGATCTGTTCCGCGGTGTCGTCGGAGGCGTTCACGGGCTGAGCCTATCGGTGGGGGTCTTGTGAGGTTCCCTCATAGTGAGGTAACCTCAGTATATCTGAACTCAACCGAAGGGCTTCAATGTCACAGATCTCTGGGATCCCGGGCTCGGGAGGCGGCGGCGGGCGAGCGATGCGCTCGTTGCTGAAGGACTCCTCCGTCCGGCACCACAAACTGTCCGCGGGCACACTGCGCCGCATCGCCGGGTTCGCTGTTCCCTACCGCGGCTATCTGGCCGCCTTCCTCGTTCTCGTCGCGATCGACGCGAGTACCGGCGCGGCGACCCCGCTGCTGTACCGCGCGATCATCGACCGCGGCATCGTTCCCAAGAACACCGCGCTGGTCATCTGGCTCGCGCTCGTCGTCGCCTTGCTCGCGATCGTCAGCAGTGCGGTCACGCTGGCTCAGCGCTGGTTCTCCGCGCGGATCGGCGAGGGGCTCGTCTACGATCTGCGCACCTCCGTGTTCGATCACGTGCAGCAGATGCCGGTCGCCTTCTTCAGCCGCACCCAGACTAGTGCGCTCATTCAACGCTTGAACGGCGACGTGCTCGGCGCCCAGCAGGCGTTCACCTCGACGCTGTCGAACGTCGTCAGCAACGTCCTGAGTGTCACCTTGGTGCTGGCCGCGATGTTCGTGATGTCGTGGAAGATCACCCTGCTCGCGCTGGTACTGCTGCCGTTGTTCATCCTCCCCGCCCGGCTGATGGCCGGTCGGTTGCGCGAGGCAACGGCCGAGACGTACCGGCTGAACGCGACCATGGCGCAGACGATGACCGAACGGTTCAACGTGGCAGGCGCCGTACTGGCCAAGGTCTTCGGCCGCACGCAGGATTCGTCGAAGGAGTTTGCCGAGCGGGCCGCGCGAGTGCGCGACATCGGCGTCACGACTTCCATGTACGCCGGGATCTTCCGCGTCTCGCTCACTTTGGTGGCGGCGCTCGCGGTTGCTCTCGTGTACGGCGTCGGTGGTGTCTTCGCGGTCCAGGGTGCGCTCGGGATCGGGACGGTCGTTGCCTTGACCGCCTATCTGACGCGCCTCTACGGTCCGCTGACGGCGCTTTCCAACGTCCAGGTCGATGTGATGACCACGCTGGTCAGCTTCGAGCGGGTCCTCGAGGTGCTCGACCTTCCGCCGATGGTTGCCGATTGCAAGGATGCGAAGGAGCTGCCGGCCGATGTCGAACCGTCGCTCGAGTTCGACCAGGTGAGGTTCCACTACCCGTCGGCTGCCGAGGTCTCACTCGCCTCGCTCGAGTCGGTGGCGACGCTGTCGGCCGAGACGGGTGAAGAGGTGCTCAAGGGCATCAGCTTCTCGGTCCGTCCCGGCGAAATGATCGCGGTCGTCGGCCCGTCCGGTGCCGGTAAGACCACACTCGCTTCGCTCGTCTCCCGCATGTACGACGTCACCGGTGGCGCGATCCTGGTCGGCGGTCATGACGTCCGCGAGGTCACGCAACGCTCGCTGCGCGATGTGATCGGCGTGGTCACGCAGGACTCGCACATGTACCACGACACGATCCGGTCGAACCTCCTGCTCGCCCGCCCCGATGCAACCGAAGCTGACCTGCGGGCGGCGCTCGAAGCGGCTCAGATCGCTACCCTGGTTGACAGTCTGCCCGATGGGCTCGACACAGTCGTCGGTGATCGCGGATATCGGTTGTCCGGTGGTGAACGGCAGCGGCTGGCCATTGCCCGCCTGCTCCTCAAGTCGCCCTCGATCGTCATCCTCGACGAGGCCACGGCTCACCTCGACTCCGAATCCGAGGCCGCCGTACAGGCTGCTCTGGCCAACGCCCTGGTCGGCCGAACCTCTCTCGTCATCGCGCACCGCCTCTCCACGATCCGCAAGGCCGACCAGATCCTCGTCCTCGACGACGGCCAGATCCGCGAACACGGCACGCACGACGAGCTCCTCGCCGCCCACGGCCTGTACGCCGAACTCCACGCCACCCAGTTCGCGACCCAAGCGGCGGCGTAAAGTCGCGGAGGTCAACTGGATCTCGACAGTGGAGGCACGGATGCGGCTGGTCGGACGAGTGCTCTTGGTGGCGGCGGTTCTCGGGGGCAGTCAGGTGGTGACGCCGGCTTTCGCCCAACCCGCTCCGACGCAGGTCACGACCGTGCAGTCGCGGGTCGGGTTCGAGCGGCTGACCGATCTCGTCGTACGGCGGATTGTCGTGGGTGACGATGTCGCCGCGTCCAAGTATTTCAGTGGCAAGCCGGTGGACGACCCGGTGCGGGAGCAGCAGATCCTGGTGTCGGTCCGTGCGTCGGCGGTTCAGTTGGGGATCGACCCTGATGAGACGGCGAGCTTCTTCCAGGCGCAGATCGACGCGAGCAAGGTCGTGCAGCGCGGGCTGTTGGCGCACTGGGCCCAGCACCCGGAGTCCGCGCCGACCACCGGCCCCGATCTCGATGCCGTCCGCAAGCAACTGGACCAGCTGACGGTCGATCTGCTGGCCGAGCTCGTCCGGGTCGACAAGCTCCGGCACTCGGGGCCGCGCTGCGACATCTCGTTGCTGCTCGCAACGATCCCGACCGCCGTATACCTCGACCGCCTGCACCGCCAGGCCCTCGGTGTCGCGACCGATACGGTCTGCTGACCCGATGAAGATCTTCCTGTCGACCGACATGGAGGGCACGGCCGGGGTGGTCGACTGGTCGCAGTGCCGGGCACCGAGCGCGGAGTACGAGTACTACCGCAGTCAACTGCAGGCCGAGGTGAACGCCGCGATCGACGGCGCGCTCGAGGTCGGCGCGACCGAGTTCCTGGTCAACGACTCACACTCGACGATGCAGAACCTCCGCCCGGACGAACTGCACGGCCGGGCGAGCTACCTGTCCGGCAAGCACAAACCGCTCTACATGATGGAAGGTCTCGACGCCTCGTTCGACGCGATCTTCTTCATCTCGTACCACGGCTCGGCCGGCGCGACGTCGTCCGTCCTCCACCACACCTACAACCCGCGCGCGATCGCCGAGGTCCGCCTGAACGACGTGATCGCCGGTGAGGCCGCCGTGAACACGCTCGTCGCCCAGGCGTACGACGTACCGATCGTCCTCATCACCGGCGACCAGACCACGATCGACGAGGCCCGCCCCTTCATCCCGGCCGCCGAAGGCGTCGTCATCAAGCAGTCCATCTCCCACAACGCGGCCCTCTCCATCCACCCGGACCGAGCCCGCGAACTCATCCACGAAGCCGCCCGCCGAGCCCTCCAGGGTGACATCCAACCACCCACCATCCCGACCGCACCCGAACTAACGGTCCGCTTCCACACCCGCGCCCACGCCGACCTCGCCGAAGCCCTCCGCAACGTCGACCGCCAATCCGAAACCGTCGTCCGCATGCACGCCGATGACCCCCTGGCCCTCTTCCGTACCTTCATCGCCGCCGTCTACCTCAGTCGAGCCATCACCGACTAACGCCGTACCGAAGAACGGGTACTCCCAGCCCCAGCCCCCACCGCCCCGCCGCCCGCCAACCCAAATCCCCAACCACTACCCGCCCGCCGGTACGCCGCAACCACACCCGCCCCCCGGCGACCCATACCCCAGCCCGTGACACCTTGAGCACCCCTCAACCACGCGACGCCCGCCGAAGTGGTTGAACCGTGCTTAAGGTCGGATGGCCCCGTCCGCCGGTGCGCCGCCACTCCCTCGCCGCATTTGGTGGGTAGGCCAGGCGGATGGTGGGTTGGCCTATTGCATTGCGGTTGGCCCACCCGCAAGGGGATGGGTGAACCCACCAAATGGGGTGGTTAGAGGCGGCGGGGGGCGTGGTAGGTGGGGGGTTGTTCGGTGCGCCAGTCGTCAGTGGGGTCGAGGGAGGCGCGGACGATGCGGCCGGCGAAGGCGGGGAGTTCGGCGTCGGTGAGGCGGTCGTCGGTGATGACGAGGTCCAGTTCGGAGGCTTCGGCGATGAAGCCGACGCAGCGGGCGCCGAAGGCTTGGGAGCGGGCCAGGCCGACGCGGCGGTCGCCGGCCGACAGCAGGGCGCGGGCGGTGGAGACGTGCCAGGTGTGGGAGCTGGTGATGCCGGCGAAGGGGTGGATGCCGTCGACCTCGAGGAAGACCCAGTCGGCTTGCTGGGCGGCGAGGAACTCGGCGGTGGCGGCGCCGGAGACGACTGTGGAGCCGGGGGCGTCGCGGAGTTCGCCGCCGGCGATGACGACGCGGATGTTGGGCTGGCGGCTGAGGCGTTCGGCGGACTGCAGGTCCGTGGTCACGACGGTGAGGTCCTCGACGTCGAACAGGGTGCCGACCAGGCGGTCGATGCAGACGCCGGCGCCGAGGGCGATCCGGTCGCCGTTGCGGACCATCCTGCGGGCGGTGTGCGCGATCGCGTCGACGCCGCTGTCGGGCGTCGTACTGAAGGCGACCGGCGGGCTCTCGACGGTACGGCGCCGGACGCCGCCGTGCAGGCGTTCGACCAGGTCGTCGCGGACGAGTCCTTGGAGGTCACGGCGGATCGTCGAGACGTCGACGTCGAGCCGGTGCGCGAGGTCCTTGACCTCGACGTACTCGCGGCCCTCGACCTCACGGAGAATCGCACGCTGACGCGCGTTCAGCCGTAACCGCATCGGTCGCCTCCCTCCGGCCTTCGAATAGTGCTCGACTGTAAACCATCGGTCACCAGGCCGTAAGGTCGCAACTGCCCGGAATCGGGTCGTCACTCACCATTGACATAGACCGGAACCAGCCGCCAGAGTGAGGCGCACTGCACGAATTCGTGCAAGCAAACGTGCGAAAACGTGCACCATACAAACGCTGGTTTGCCGAACCATTCGAAGGAGTTTCGCATGCTCAGGCCGTCACTGCTAGTGCCCGGCGCTGTACTGATCGCGATGCTTGCCGGGTGCGGGACGGTGGACCAGGGCAGTACGGCGCCGCCCGCCGGAAACCCCTCCTCCTCATCCAGTGCGGGCGGCGCCTATATCAATGTGGTCAAGCTGACCGGCATCGCCTGGTTCGACCGCATGAACGCCGGCGTCAAGCAGTTCGCGACCACCGCCAAGGTGACCGCCACCCAGACCGGTCCCTCGACCAACAGCCCCGAGCAGCAGGTCAGCCTGATCCAGGGCCTGATCGCGCAGAAGCCCGCGGCGCTGGCGATCGTGCCGTCGGACCCGAGTTCGGTGATCCCGGTGATCAAGCAGGCGCGGGCGGCCGGGATCAAGGTGGTCACCCACGAGGCGCCGGCCCTGACCGATGTCGACGCGGACATCGAGGCGTTCGACAACGCCAAGTACGGGCAGAAGATCATGACCGACATGGCCGCCTGCATGAAGGGCACGGGCGAGTACGTCCAGTTCGTCGGCACGCTGACCGCCGCGACCCACATGGCCTGGACCCAGGCGGCGTACGAGCTGCAGCAGCAGAAGTTCCCCGGCATGAAGCGGGTGAGCGCTCCGGTCGAGTCGAACAACAACGGCGACCAGGCGTACCGCAAGGCCAAGGAACTGCTCCAGGCACACCCGAAGCTGGCCGGCTTCCAGGGCGCGTCGTCGGAGGACATTCCGGGCATCGCCCGGGCGGTCAAGGAGGCCGGACTGCAGAACGAGACCTGCGTCTTCGGCACCGGCGTCCCGTCGCAGACCAAGGCGTTCGTCGACGACGGCTCGATCGACGCGATCTACCTGTGGGACCCAGAGTTGGCCGGCGAGGCGATGCTGAGTGCCGCGAAGCTGATTGTCGACGGCAAGCAACTCGCCGACGGCACCAACCTGGGCGTGAAGGGTTACGAGAAGCTCGCGGTCTCGCCACAGAACCCCAAGGTGTTCCTCGGAGACGCCATGCTGGTGCTGACCAGGGCCGAGATCGGCAACTACGACTTCTGAACGGGTTCCGATGCCAGCTCCCATCGTCGAAGCGGTCGGCGTCTCCAAGCGCTTCGGAGGCGTCCAGGCCCTGACGGACGTCAGCGTGACGTTCGGTCCCGGCGAAGTGCACTGCATCGTGGGTGAGAACGGCTGTGGCAAGTCCACGCTGCTGAAGGTGATCAGCGGCGCCCACCGCCCGACCTCCGGCCAGGTCGTGATTGCCGGTACGGCGTACGACCACCTCACGCCGCGGCAGGCGCTCTCGGCCGGGATCGAGGTCATCTACCAGGACTTCAGCCTGATGCCGAACCTCACCGCCGCCGAGAACATCGCGCTGCCCGGATCCGTGGCCGGTGGCCGGCGCCTCTATTCCCGTACGGCGGCCCGCACTCTGGCGGAGCGGGCCGTCGTACGGCTCGGTGTGGAGATCGAGCTGGACATCCCGGTCGGCGAACTGACTGTCGCCGAGCGGCAGCTGACCGCGATCGCGCGGGCGCTCGCGCACGAGGCGAAGTTCATCGCGATGGACGAACCGACGACCGCGCTCACCTGGAAGGAGGTCGACGCGCTGTTCGCGGCGGTCGGCCGGCTCAAGGAGGCCGGGGTAGCACTCGCGTTCATCTCGCACAAGATGCAGGAGATCTTCTCGATCGCCGAGCGGGTCACCGTCCTGCGCAACGGCGCGGTCGTGACGAGCGGCCGGCCGGACGAGTTCACCCACGCGTCGCTGGCCGAGACGATGACCGGTCGCGGCAGTCAGAGCTTCGATCGGGTCGCGCCCCGGAACAAGGGCCGCGCGCCCGCCCTCAAGGTGAAGGGCCTCGGCCGTGAGCCGCTGTTCGCCGATGTCGACCTGGAGATCGGCCGCGGCGAGATCGTCGGCCTGGCCGGGCTGCTGGGCTCCGGGCGGACCGAGATCGCCGAAGCCATCTGTGGGGTGAAGCCGGCGCAGACCGGCACGATCGAGGTGCTCGGCAGACCGGTCGAGATCAAGGCGCTCGGCGATGCGGTGAAGGCCGGCATCGGGTACGTGCCCGAGGACCGGCTGACCCAGGGCCTGTTCCTCGACCAGCCGATCGGCGACAACATCGTCGCGACGCACCTGCCGGCCCGGCGCGGCTTCCTTCGGTCCCAAGCGATCGAGCGGCGCAAGACCCAGGTGGTCCGCGATCTGCGGATCAAACTCGGCAAGCTGACCGACCCGGTCCGCTCGCTCTCCGGCGGGAACGCGCAGCGCGTGCTGCTCGGCAAGTGGCTCGTCGGCGAGCCGAAGGTGCTGATCCTGAACGGACCGACGGTGGGGGTCGATGTCGGTAGCAAGTTCGACATCCTCGGTGTCCTCAATGCCCAGTCCCTGCAGGGTCTCGGCGTGCTGATCATCAGCGACGACGTCCCCGAGCTGATCTCGATGTGCCATCGGATCCTGGTCGTCCGCAGCGGCCGGATCGTCCGCGAACTCACCGGCGATCAGCTCCGCGAGGACACCGTGGTCGAAGCGGTGACAGCCTCATGAAGCGGCTGATCAAGAACCAGGAGCTGTTGCTGGTCGGCCTGATGGCTCTGCTGATCCTCGCGGTCAGCCTCAAGTTCCCGGACTTCTTCGGCCTGCAGACGCTCTTCAACGTCCTCACCGCCTCGATGGTCGGCATCCTCTTCGCGGTCGGCGTCATGCTGGTCGTGGTCTCCGGCGGTATCGACGTCTCGTTCCTTGCCGTCGGCATCCTTTCGGCCTACGCCACCGTCAAGTGGGGCCCGCAAGGCGACGGTGCACTCGGTGCCGTGCCGTCCTTCGCCATCAGTACGGCGATCGGCCTCGGTCTCGGCCTGATCAACGCGGCCGTCGTCATCGTGGCCCGGACGTCGGTCCTGATCGCGACCCTGGCCACCAGCTCGATCTACCTCGGCGCGATGTTCGCGTTCGTCGGCGGCGAGGTCATCTCGTCGCTGCCGCAGCCCCTGCAGACGCTCGGCACGACGCACCTCATCACCGTCAAGGGAGCGGTCCGCGGCACCACCAGCCTCAACGTACTGATCCTGGTCGTCCTCGTGGTCTGCGTGCTGGTCTGGGCGTTCCTGCGCTTCACGATCGCCGGCCGGAGCGTGTTCGCGGTCGGCGGCGACGCCGAGGCAGCCTCGCGCGCCGCGATCTCGGTACCACGGACCCGCGTGCTGGTCTTCGCGATCGCCGGTGCGGTCGCCGGTCTGGCGGGGATCATCTCGGTCACTCTGAGCGGACGCGCGGATCCGACGACCTTCATGGGCCGCGAGCTCGACACCCTGGCAGCGGTAGTGCTCGGCGGCGTCGCGATCGCCGGTGGCAAAGGCACAGTGCGAGGCGCGGTGCTCGGCGTACTGCTGATCTCGCTGGTGACGGCGTCGCTGGTGCCCCTCGGAATCCCGACGATCTGGCAGCGTGCAGCGGTTGGTGCGTTGCTGATCGGCGGCATCCTGCTGCAGACCACGATCAGCCGCCGGCAACGGATCCGGCCGATCCTGGACGCGCCCGCGCCGGAGGTGACGAATGCCTGAGCGCTTCCGCAGGCTGCTGCTCACCATGGGCACGCGCGCGAGCTTCATCCGGCTCCTGGTCGTGGCGGTCGCGATCGTCGTCGTCTTCGGCATCCTGAAGCCGCCCGTCTTCCTGAGCGGTCAGAACCTCCAGTACGTCGAATTGGCGTCGCCCGAGGTGGGGATCCTCAGCCTGGCGATGGCGCTGACCATGCTGACCGCCGGAATCGACCTGTCCGTGGTGTCGATCGCGAACCTGTCCGGTGTCGTGGCTGCGTTGATCATGACCAACGGCCACCAGTCGCCCGGTCTGGCCATGCTGGCTGCTCTCGGTGTCGCACTGGCTTGTGGCGCGGTCAACGGGCTGCTGGTCGGCTACAAGCACGTACCGCCGATCCTGGCGACTCTGGCGACCGGACAGCTGTTCTCAGGACTCGCACTGGTCGCGTCCGGTGGGACTGTCGTCAAGGGACTGCCGGAGTCCTTCACACGACTTGCGTTGCTCACGGTCGCCGGTATCCCGCTGATCTTCTGGGTCATGCTGATCGTGGCCGTCATCATCGGCGTGGTGGTCGCCAAGACTCCACTGGGCTTCCGGATGCGCCTGGTCGGTGCCAATCCGACCGCTGCCGACTTCAGTGGCATCCGGAGAGCCCGAGTGCTGCTCGCGACGTACGTGATGAGCGGTGCGCTCGGTGGTGTGGCCGGTCTGATTATCTCCGCGCGAGCAGGTGGCGCGAACTCGGACTACGGCTCGTCCTACGTGCTGCTGGCCGTAGTGATCGCCGTACTGGCTGGCGTGGATCCGGAAGGCGGCTACCTCACTGTGGCCGGTGTGGTGATCGCAGCGATCGCCATGCAGTTGCTGGGCGCCGGACTGCTGTCCTTGAGCGTCAGTTCGCACGTGGTGAACATCTGCCAAGGCTTGTTGCTAGTGACCATGGTGTTGCTGAACACCTGGGGAACTGCCTTGTCCGGCCTCCTCCCACGCCGGAGAGTGACCGCATGAGCCACCTCATAGGCGTGGACATCGGCACGGCCAGTACCAAGGCCGTGCTGACCACTCCGGACGGCATGCTCATCGGCACAGCCAGGAGGGACCACGCGCCGACGTTCCCGCAGCCCGGCTGGGCCGAGATGGACGCCGAGCGGGACTGGTGGGGTGATGTGGTCGAGGTGCTGCGCGAGCTCACCACGGCCCACCCGGACAAGCGCATCGCCGCCGTCTGCGTCTCCGGTCTCGGACCGTGCGTCGTACAGACCGACGACGACCTCAAGCCGCGGCGCGAAGCCATCCTGTACGGCGTTGACACCCGCGCGACCGTGGAGATCGACGAGATCACCGGCCGGCTCGGCGCGGACGCGATCCTGGCCCGCTGTGGCAAGGACCTGTCCAGTCAGGCGATCGGTCCGAAGCTGGCATGGTTGCGGCGGGCCGCCGGAGCCGACTGGCGTCCCACGGACCGATGGTTCAGCGCTCACACGTACGTCATTGCGCAGCTGACCGGTGAGTGGGTGCTCGACCATCACACCGCCAGCCAGTGCGACCCGTTCTACGACATCCAGAAGCAGCAGTGGGCGACCGACTGGGTGGAAGCGGTTCTCCCCGGTCTGGCGTTGCCGAGACTCGTGTGGCCGGCTGAGCAGGTCGGCATCGTGCACGAGGCGGCTGCGACAGCGACTGGCCTGGCCAAGGGCACTCCGGTGGTTGCCGGCACTGTGGACGCGTGGGCAGAGGCCTTCAGCGTCGGTGTCCGCAAGCCGGGCGATCTGATGCTGATGTACGGCTCGACGATGTTCTTCGTCCAGGTGCTGACCACACCAACCAGTGTGCGCGGCCTCTGGACCACCTCCGGTGTCGAGCGAGCCTCACACACCTTGGCTGCCGGTATGGCGACCTCCGGCATCATCACAACCTGGTTGCAGGACCTGACCGGGGGAGTGCCGTTCGAGACGTTGGTGAGCGAGGCAGCGGCGGTCCCGGCCGGTAGCGAAGGGCTGGTGATGCTGCCGTACTTCAGTGGCGAGCGGACGCCCATCTACGACCCGCTGGCGCGCGGTGTGATCGCCGGACTGACGCTACGACACGGACGCGGCCACTTGCTGCGTGCGACGTACGAAGGCATTGCCTGTGGGGTTCGGCAGATCGTGGCCGAGTTCGAAGCCGCAGCCGGTCAGCCGGCACGAGTGGTGGCGGTTGGTGGTGGCACCCAAGGCGGTCTGTGGACGCAGATCGTCAGTGATGTGAGCGGTCTGGAACAGCAAGTACCGAAGCAAACGATCGGAGCGGCGTACGGCGATGCGCTGCTGGCCGCGATCGGGATCGGACTGGTCGCACCGGAGACCGATTGGGCGGAGCTTGATCACACCGTCCACCCGGATCCGGAGACCGCCGGTACCTACGCGACGTTGTTCCGCACCTACGCCGAGCTGTATCCGGCGACACGACGGCAAGTGCACCGGCTGGCCCGGTCGGTGCAATCACCTGACGGGGGTCAGTGACGATGATGATCAGTCGGCCGATGCCACTCGCTCTCGGCTACGTGCAGCGGCGGTGCTCACTGCGCCACTTCGAGATCGGCACCGAACAACAGCTGCTCGCGGAGGCAGCCCGGACCCAGGGACACATCCTCGGTACCGTGCACGTCGACGACGCCCTGACCGATCCGGACGGGTTCGCCGTACTGTTGCAGAAGGCAACGATTGAGGAGCACGTCTCGGCCGTGATCGTGCCGACCCTGGACATCCTCGGTGATCCGGACGATCCGCGCTCGAAGTTCGGTCAGTTGCTCGCGCACGGGATTCTGGCGCTGTCGGCCGACCGTCCCGTCGTACCACCGCAACCGCAGTCGGTCCCCGGCGTTCCGGTGATCCAGGGCTGCAACCCCAAGCGGCGTCGCAGCCGGGTCAACTGAAGTCACGGACGTGCAGGACGCTGCCGTTCGGCAGGTCCCGGTCCAGGAGCGACCAGATGATGCGGGCGACGTTCTCCGGCTTGGCCAGTTGACCGTCCGCCTCGAGTTGTCGGAACCGGTGCGCGTCAGGCACCGAGCTGGCCCGGAGCTCGGCCTGCATTTCGGTGTCGACCGCACCCGGTGACACCGAGATCACCCGGCAGCCAGGGGCACGCCGTTCCTGCTCGAGTCCGACCGTGCGAACCCATTGATCGATCGCGGCCTTGCCGGCGCCATAGCTCGACTCACCCTCGTGCGGGTTCTGCGCAGCACCGGACGAGATCACGATCAGGTGCTTGTCGTACGAGGCTCGCGCCACCGCGGTGAGGAACGCATGGCCCAGTACCTGTGCCGCGGCGGAGTTGAGCAGAACATTGCGGGTGTACGGCTCGGCCTCCACCAGGTCCGCGGATCCCAACGGCGTCAGCGTCGCAGCGCTGTGGATGAACACCACAGTGTCACCACGGAAATCACTCAGCCGCTGATCGAAGTCAGCGGCCACCACCTGCCAGGACGCAGGATCCGCCAGGTCCGCCGCCACATGAGCAGCTCCCGGCACGCCCCCACGCCGCGAGATGTCCACCATTTCCACGTCTTCGAACGGGATCGTCGCCGCAAGTGCGGCGCCCAGCCCGGCCGAGGCCCCCGAGATCCACACCAGCGCACGGCACAGCCGACTCATCAGCAAGTTCCCCCCTGCATCAGATAGTGGTTCGTAGCGTACGTCGCGAACCACGGGGAGCGAACCCGCCGGGCAATAGTTCCTGGTGGTACAAACGATCGATCCGTCAACCACCGTCTACAGCCGGTGAACTATGCCGTCCAGTACGCCGGACAGCGTCGGGCCGGTGACCGCCTGAAACTGCGCCGCCCGGTCACCGCCAAGAGCTGGCGGTGACCGGGCGTACGGCTCAGCTGTTCTGGTCGTCGCCGCCGAGGCCGCTCAGGCGGTCCTTGGCGAACTCCTGGCCCTTGTCGATCTGGTCGGCGTGCTCGCCACCGGTCTTCTCGTCGGCGAAATCACCGGCCTTCTCGATGCCCTCGTCAACCTTGTCGCCGTGCTCGCCGAGGGCGTCCTTGGCCTTGTCGAAAATACCCATCGTCTTTCCCCGTTCTCTCGATGGTTGCTTCGTCCTACCTATCGGGCGGTACCCCGGCTGCGGAATCCCACACGCACCAATTACCCGGCAAACGGATTCCGGTCTGCCGTGAGCGCGCCGAGAGTGCTGGACAGGCGTCCGTACAGGGTCCGCTGGAGCATCGGGCCGAAGGTGATCCGGGCGGCGCCGCGGGCTGCATAGTCGGCTAACGAGTGTGCGCCCTGGCCGTAGGCAACGTTCACCGGACCGGGTGTCTCGGTGACGAGATCGCCGAGCCGGTCGAGGTCTCCGAGACCGAGCGGGTAGACGCAGTCCGCACCGGCCTCCAGATAGGCGGCGGCGCGTTTGATCGCCCCGGTGAACTGTTCGTCAGTGGTACCTGCCTGGCGCAGGAAGACATCGATCCGGGCATTGATCACCAAGGTGTCGCCGGCCGCGGCGCGGACCGCGGCCAGGAACTCGGCCTGCTCGCCCGGGTCGATCATGGTGCCGCCGGCCGGATCCGAGTCCTCCAGGTTGACGCCGGCCACGCCGATCGCGGCCAGCCGGTCGACGAGCTCGGCCGGCGAAAGCCGATAACCACGCTCGAAGTCCACAGTGACCGGTACGGCGACCGATCGCACGATCCGCGCTGTGGCGGCCAGCACCTCGTCGACGGGTGCCTGCTCGCCGTCGTCGTACCCGAGGACGGCCGCGGTCGCGACACTGCTCGTCGCCACGCCCGCGAACCCGGCCGACTCCATCATCCGGGCCGAGGCCGCGTCCCACGCGTTGGGCAGCACGACCGGCGTACCGGGCACGTGCAGTGCTCGCAAGGTAGTTGCCTTAGACATCTTTGTGTTCACTCCTAGCCAGGGTCAAGGGGAGTCCGAAGGCCGGGAACAGCCCAGGACTGTGGAAGGCCAGGACCGCGCTGATCCCGGCCGGGACGAGTGTCAGGACCTTGATCGAGTGCGCGTGGAAGGACGCATCCGCGCCGCGGATGTAGAGCCCGAACGCCGGTTGCCCGTTCGCCGCGGTCTCCACCAGCACCCGCCGGCCGGGACCGGACTGCAGCTTGCTGTCGAGCAACCCCAGTACGGCGTCCCGCCCGCTGAACCAGTCCGGGATCGGCGGCATCTCCCACCGGGCGTCCGCCGTGAAAAGTCCTTCCAGCGCGGCGAGATCCTTGCTCTCCATGGCGGTTGAGAATCGATCGAGGAGGGCACGGCGGGCCGGCTCGTCCGGTTCGCTGAGGTCGTCCTCGACCGGGCGGATCCGCGCCAGCTCGGCCCGGGCTCGTTGTAGCGAGCTGTTGACCGCCGCAGTCGTCGTACCGAGTGTCGCGGCGACCTCGGCGGCCGGCCAGGTCAGGACCTCACGCAGAATCAGTACGGCGCGCTGCCGCGGGGCGAGGTGCTGCATCGCGGCCACCACGGCCAGCCGCAGGCTCTGCCGGTCGCCGACCACGGTCGCCGGATCGGTTCCGAGCATCAGGTCGGGGAGCGGTTCGAGCCAGCTCACCTCGAGTGCGGGCGGCCGCAGTTCGTCCGGGTCGGCCCCGGGCTGGCCGAGGGCGGAGGGGACGACGCGCCGGCTGCTGTGCTGCAACTGGTTGAGGCAGACGTTGGTCGCGATCCGGTACAGCCAGGTCCGGACCGACGACCGCTCCTCGAAGCCGGCCTGCCCGCGCCAGGCGCGCAGGTAGGTCTCCTGCAGCGCGTCCTCGGCGTCGTGCAGCGAGCCGAGCAGGCGGTAGCAGTGCGTGACGAGTTCGGCGCGATGCCGCGCGAACTCCTCCTCGATGTCCATCCGTTCCCTCCGGCTAGCGGTCCTTCACAGATATAGACCATCGCCGGAGGGAGAACTCATCGCTGCGATGAGAACGGATTTACAAGAGTGGCCCCAATGCCCGTCGGGACCTGACGCCGAGCTTGCGGAAGGTGCTGGTGATGTGGTCCTCGATCGTGCTGACGGACAGGTTCAGCTGGACGGCGATCTCCCGGTTGGTGAGACCCTGTGCGGCCAGCTGGGCCACTTCCAGCTCCCGTGGTGAGAGCTTGTTGTTGTAACCGCGCCGCCCACGCTTCCGCGGTGCCGCGTGGCCCGCAGCCCGCAGGGCATCCCGACAGCGCTCACCGTCTCCACGCGCCCCGAGAGCGTCGTACTGGCGCGCGATGGTGGTGAGATGCTCGGCGTCGCCCTGGGCGAGCAGGTAGCGGCCGAGCTGCTCCTGCGCCAGGCACTCGTAGTACCGCCAGCCCAAAGCGGCGTACTGCGCGGCTGCCTGCTGGAACGCGGCCACGGACGGCCGCGCGACCGCATCGACCAGCGCGGCCGCCGCTGCGGCCGCGGGTGCGTTGACATCGCCGACCGCCTCGGCGAATTCGTCGGCCAACTGCGTCGCGTCCTCAACCCGGTCGGCCCGCATCAACGCCGTACAGACCTGAATGACCAGATCGGCGGACGTCGCCCACAACCCCTTCCGCCGTACGACGTCCAGGCAGTGATCGTGGACCGCATCGGGGCAGGCGGCAACGGCGGCCGCGTGCAATGGCAACGGTCCCAGGGATGTTCGGGTGATCACGGTCTCCAGCAACCCCTTGCCGGTGGCAACATCGCCGCGAGCCAATCGATGCCGGCCGTCGATCAGGTCGAGCTCTGCCAGCACCAGTGACAGACCTTCGGCCGCGATCCGGGCCCGCGCCAACCGCTCCTCGAGTGTCGCCCAATCGGCCGCGGCGAAGGCCACCCGCACCTGAGCGGCCGCCACCACCGCACGCGAGTAGCGATCCGGTCCCACGTCCGCAAACGTCTGCCGCTGCCCGAGCCAGGCCCGCGCACCAGCGGCCTCGGCACCGGGCGCCGGGTCGAGCTCACCCGTCGCCAGCCGGAACCGGGCCTCATTCGTCCGTACGGCGCAGCGCGTCGGACCGTCGACCGTCTCCTGCACGAGTGACCGGGCCTGCCGCAGCCACACTCGCTGCTGAGTGATCGGCTCCCCACCGTGGGTCGGCACCGCCAAGGCCGACAACGCCCACGCGATCGACCCCGGATCGCCATCCAGCTCGGACACGGCCGCGCACAACTCGCGACGCCCCGATCGGATGTCCCCGGCCCGATCGTGCAACAGCAACCCAAGGACCAGCCGCAGCCGGCCACGCGTCACTCCGGCAATGTCGGACTCAGCCAGCACCCCACCTAGTACGGCGATCACGTCGCCCCACCGATTGCTGTCGACCAGCGTGGTCCGGCCGAGTTTGGTCGCGATCCGGGCCCGGTCCGTCCACGGCAAGGCGCTTACCTGCAACATCGCGGTGAGCTGATCGGCCGCGGCCATGAGGTTGCCGGCAGCAACCAAATGGTCCGCGGCCAGCTCGGCGTGCGTCAGCCAGGTACCGAGCAGGCCACCCCTCCGGGCATGCTCGGCGATCCGTGCGTGCGGTGGTGGCGTGATCGCCATCAACGCCCGGGCAGCCTGCCGGTGCAACCGCCGCAACTCGTCCGGCGGCAACATCGCCAGCACCGCACGTCGAGCCAGCGTGTGCCGGTGATCGTAAAGCCCCGGACGCTGCTCATGCAGCAGACCGGTCGTCAGCGCATGGTCGATCGCCGCCGTCAACGTCGGTCCGGTCAGCCCGGCCACGGTTCCCAGCAGATACTCCGGAGCAGCGGTCGTCAGCACGGCCGCCGCCCGAACGACATGTCGACATGACTCCGGTACTTCGCGCATCCGGATCCCCAACGAGGCCCGCAACGCGACCGGCGGCGGCGTCTCGACCAACGCCCGCCGTACGTCGCGCTCGACGGCCGAACCAGGCTTGATGGTCCGCAGAAACTCCAGCACGGCAAAGGGCAATCCGCCACTGTGCCGAGTCAGCTCCTCGGCCAGCGCGGGCGACAACACATGCCCGTCCAGCTGATTCGCAGCTACGGCTTGCACCTCGCCGGCATCGAGCGGGCCGAGGCGCACCTCGGTGATCCGCTCGGCAAGGAAGCCCCGCTCCGTCGCCTCCGGACGGCACGTCACCACGAGGTGCACTCCGGACGGAATGCGTGCCGCGATGAAGCGCACCAGCCGCAGGGTCTCCGGATCGGCCCACTGCAAGTCCTCGATGGCGAGCACGATCGGTCCGAGTCGCTCCAGCCCGCGCAGAACCGCAGCTCGCCGATCGGCCTCCGCCGCGTCGACCCCGAGCACCTCGAGCAGGGCGTCGAGGGACGACGTACCGGCGAGGCATTGCGTGATGAACCACGGCACCGAGTGTTGTGAGGCCACCTGCCGCAGCAGATGGGTCTTGCCCACTCCGGATTCGCCGATCACCAGGATCAGCCCGGCGTCCTTGCCCAGGGCATCGTGCAGAACCTCGAGTTCATGATCGCGTCGTGCTTCGACGCAGGGCGCGTTCATGAGCGCCGCATTCGCCGCTGGGCAGCCATCGCTGCGGCACCGGTGAAGATCAGTACGACCGTCGCCAACGACCAGCGCCGCAGAACCTGCACGGTGTTGTGCGGTGTTTCCGGCTTGGCCGCCGCCTGCTGCGCGGCGACGAACTCCCTCGGCGGTGCGGGCGGACGCGGCGTTGGAGTCGGTGTCGGCGTCGGGCTGGGCGGTGGCGCAGGCACCTCCAACTGCGGCTCAGCCGAAGGCGTGGGAGTTGGCGTTGGGGTTGGTGTCGGCGTGGGAGTCGGCGTGCGGGTAGGTGTAGGAGTCGGCCGCGGCGGCGCCGGGACGGTAGCCGTCGGAGTAGGTGTCGGACGCGGCGTCGGTGTCGGCGTTGGCCGAGGCGGCCGCGGGGTTGGAGTGGGAGTCGGCGGGGGTGGCGGTGGCGCGACGCGCGGCAGACATCCCGCCGCCTCGCTGAACGCCAACGACCGCCACGACGCGATCTGCGTCGAGGACCCGTCGAACCCGATCCGGAACACCTGGCTCGTCCGGCCATGCCCGGTGTGGACGGCGTACACCCCCGACGCCCCCACCACCACCGAGCTGTACGAGTCCTGCCAGGGAATCCCCGGCACCGAGGCGACCACCCGCACGGCGCCACTCACCGGGTCGAGGCTCACCAGTTTCGCGACATGCCCGGCGGTCGAGACGCCGTACAGCGTCCCGCTCACCGGTGAGGCCCCGAAGTCGTCCACAGTCAATCCCAACGTCACGGGTTTCAGCCGCACGTCGCCCACCACCTTCCGGTACGTCGGACTCTCCGGATCGAGGTCGATCGTGAAGAGCCGATGCACATCCCGCACGTAGAACTTTGTTCCCCGGACCGCGCCACCGACAGGGTCCGCGAGGCCACCGACCCCACGCCGTACCTCACCCAGATCGGTGACCGCACCCCGGCTGTTGATCGTCAGCAGCCGCGGCCGACGCAGTAGCCATCCCTTCCGGTCGCGGGTCGCGACGCCGTACACAAGTCCTTGCCTGGTGGAGAATCCGGCCGCCTGGACCTGGTAGTCCAGCCGGCCGAGGTCGGTCGACGTCCCGGCCGGCAGGTCGACCCGGACCAGCCGGGACAGCGAGGTGTACCCGGTCGACTGGAAGTCGAAGAACGAGCAGTCGGTCGCCGCCTCGGAGGGAGCGGCCAGGACGACCACCCCGGCCGCGGTGGCTGCCACCACCGCGGCACAGGCGAGCGCTCGACGAGCCTCACCCACTGTCGCCCAAACGCTGGAGCGCGGACAGGAACGCATCCGGGCCGACATTCGCACCGCCGCTGAACGGGTTCTGCAGCTGGTAGATCGCGAACAGCAGCAACCCGATCGCCCCGGCCAGCATCGACACGATGAACGCGTACGAGTACAGCCCCGGCCCGCCGAACATGAACATCAGCGCGACCGACATCACGCTGCCGATCATGATCGCGAACCAGACCACGGAGCTGACCCCGCTACCGCTGGAGTTCAGCCGATCCTGCCGGGCCTCGTAGACGGCCCAGACCTGGGTGGCAGCCTCGGCCCGGCTGTCCTCCTGCCGCTGCGTGGTGGTCTTGGCCTGCTCCACCGTGCGTTGCAGCTCGGACAGCAGCGTCCAGCCCTGCCCACTGACCTCGCGACCGTCCTGCATCGCCGGCCACTCGCGCTCGGCGACCTCGGTCGCGTACTCCTTGGTCAGCTTCTCGACCTGCGACCTGGCCGGTTCGGCCAGCGCGTTCCCCGACCAGCGCACGGCGACGAGTGCATTCGCCTCCGTGTACGTCGTCTTCTCGGCGGAATCCATTCCGTCGAACAACGAGATCAACACGAACGCGGCGATGACCACGTTGACGCCACCGACGATCGTGAAGACCTGGCCGGCCACCTCGTTGTTGGCCTCGCGCCCCTCCCGTTGCCGGGCCTTGCGCAGGACGACGGCCAGGATGCCGGTGACGATCATGATGCCGACAACCCACAGCACACCGCTCAGATACAGACTCATGCTGGCCTCACCGCCGGGGGTAGCGTGAACCGGACGGTCTCCCGGGTCACTTCGTGCTCGATGACCTGGACCGGACCCCAGGACGCGATCCGTTCGATCACCTCGTGCACCAGCTCCGGCGGTGCCGAGGCGCCCGCCGTCAGCCCGACGACGCGGACATCGTCGAACCACGCCAGCGGTACGTCGTCCGCCCGGTCCACCAGGTACGCCGTCGTGCCGTTCCGCTCGGCGAGCTCGACCAACCGGACCGAGTTCGACGAGTTGGCCGAGCCGACCACGAGGACGAGATCGGCCTCCTCGGCAATCACGCTCAACGCGGACTGCCGGTTGGTGGTCGCGTAACAGATGTCGGCCGTGTCCGGTCCGCGGGCACCGGGGAACTTGTTGCGTAGGGCATCGATCAGGGCGGTGGTCTCGTCCACGGCCAAGGTGGTCTGGGTCAGGTAGGAGACCCGGTTCGGATCGTCCACCTCCAGCGCCTCGACATCAGCCAGCGTTTCCACCAGTACGGTCTGCTGGGGTGCCTCGCCGAGTGTGCCCTCCACTTCCTCGTGACCGGCGTGCCCGATCAGGACCACGGTGTCGCCGCGAGCGGCGTACCGACGGGCCTCGAGATGCACCTTGGTGACGAGTGGGCAGGTGGCGTCCACCACGTCGAGTCCGCGCTGCGCGGCGTCCCGGCGGACCACCGGCGCAACCCCGTGTGCGGAGAAGACGACGGTGGCGCCGGCTGGCACCTCGTCGAGTTCGTCGACGAAGATCGCGCCACGTTGGCGAAGGTCGTCGACGACTCTGGTGTTGTGGACGATCTGTTTACGGACGTAGATCGGCCCGGACCGGGCCGCGAGTAGTCGTTCGACGATGTCGACGGCTCGTTCCACCCCGGCGCAGAACGACCGGGGTGCAGCGAGCAGGATGGTGCGTGTCGTCATCGGATCCCCCCTTCAGTGATCGCGGCGTGTTGCGAGCCGAGCCAGCCTCTCCAGTTCGGTGGACGCGGGCGCGATCGCGCCGGCGGTGATCAAGGAACCCAGAGCGGCCGTCAGCAGGGCGTCGGCCTGCGCCTGACTGGTCGCGCGGCCACCCGCGGTCTCGACCAGCGCGGCCGCCGTCGTGAGCTCGTCCGGCGACAGCTCGTCGGTCCGCGCGTAAAGCGCGGCGAGTTCCCGGGCGGCCGGCGTACCGGAGGCGAGCGCCGTGACCACTGGCAACGACTTCTTCCGCCTGGTCAGGTCCGAGTACACGGGCTTGCCGGTGACCGACGGCGTCCCCCAGATGCCGAGCAGGTCGTCGACGTACTGATACGCGAGCCCGAGATCCTCGCCGTACAGGCGGAGGTGGTCGACCTGATCGGGTCGCCCGCCACCGAGCAGGGCGCCGAGGGCCGTGCAGCACCCGAGCAGAGAGCCGGTCTTCAGCTGCGCCATCCGCACACATTCCGCCGGTACGACGTCGGCCCGGGTCTCGAACTCGGCGTCGGCCAACTGACCGTCCACCAACTCCTGGACCGCCGCGCCGAGGATCCGAGCAGCTTCGCCGCGAGCCGGGTGACCGCTTCCCACCAGTACGTCGAAGGCCAGGCCGAGCAACGCATCGCCGGCGAGGATGGCCGGCCCGAGACCGAACACGGTCCACGCGGTGGCGCGGTGCCGTCGCGACGTGTCGCAGTCCATCACATCGTCGTGCAGCAAGGAGAAGTTGTGCACCAGCTCGACCGCGACCGCGGCCGGTAGCGCGGACTCCGTCGTACCGCCGACTGCTTGCGCGGTGAGCAGAACGAGCGCCGGCCGGATCGCTTTGCCACTGTCGGCATGCGCGGGCCGGCCCTCCTCGTCGGCCCACCCGAAGTGGTAGTCGGCGATCCGTCGCGTCGCCGGTGGGAGGGTGGCTACCGCGGCGCGGAGTGCCGGATCGACCACCTCTCGGCTCCAGGCGAGCACCTCGGCCGCCGAACGATCACCCTGACTGGTCTCTTCTTGGAGTGTTGACATCTCATCCCTCTCATCCACCGAGCTCGACGTTTTCCAGAACGCCGAGCGCGTCCGGGACGAGAACAGCCACCGAGTAGTAGGTGCTGACCAGGTACGAGATGATCGCCTTGTCGCTGATGCCGAGGAATCGGACGTTCAGGCCGGGCTCGTACTCGTCCGGCAGGCCGGTCTGGTGCAGCCCGATGACACCCTCGTCATCGGCACCGGTGCGCAGGACCAGCACTGAGGTGGTGTTGGTGTCGGAGATCGGGATCTTGTTCGACGGCAGCAGCGGTACGCCGCGCCACGCGTGCACGGTCTTGCCGTTGACCACCGTGGTCTCGGGGTAGATGCGCCGCTTGGTGCACTCCCGGCCGAACGCGGCGATCGCGCGCGGATGGGCGAGCAGCAGCCGGGGCTTTCGCCGTCGGGTGAGGAGTTCGTCGAAGTCGTCGGGTGTCGGGGGACCGGTGCGGGTGTAGATGCACTGGTTGTAGTCCGCGTTGTGCAGGAGACCGAACTCGCGGTTGTTGATCATCTCCCACTCCTGCCGCTCGCGGAGTGCCTCGATGGTCAACCGGAGCTGTTGCTCGGTCTGGTCCATCGGGTCGTTGTAGAGGTCCGCCACCCGGGTCTGCACGCGCAGGATCGTCTGCGCGACGCTGAGCTCGTACTCCCGCGGTGCCGGGTCGTAGTCCACATACGTGCCGGGCAGCACATCCTCGCCGGCGTGACCGGAGGCGACATCGATCTCCGCCTCACCGTTCTTGTTCTGCGCCTGCCTCGGCCGCTGCCGGTACTCGTCGAGCTGAGCGCGGAGAGCCTCAGATCGATCGACCAGCTCGGTGAAGTCGTGACGACTCAGCCGCAGGATCACACAGCTGGTCAGTGCCTTGGCCGTGTACTCCCAGAGATGCTCCGGCGGTTCGGTCAACAGTTGCGCACCGAGATGGTCGCCGTCGGCAACAGTCCCGAGGTCGGTACCGGCGCCGTACTCGCCGACACCGGTCTTGGCCACCTTGCCGTGCGCGATCAGTACGACGTCGTCCACCCGGCTGCCGAATTCGACGATCACCTGACCGGGCTGAACGTCTTCACGATGGAACCGGTCGGCCAGCGCGTTGAGCACGTCCTCATCCGTGAATCCGCGCAGCGGTGGCAGCTCGGACAGCTCGGCCGGGATCACCCGGACGTCCGACCCGGTGACCGAGAAGCTGAGCCGGCCGTCCCCGACGGAGAAGGTCGTCCGCCGGTTCACCCGGAACGCGGCGCCCTTGGTCTCCACCCACGGGAGTTGGTTCAGCAGCCAGCGGGGGGTGATGCCCTGCATCTGAGGAACGGATTTGGTGGTCGTCGACAGTTGCCGCGCGGCCGCCGTACCGAGGGAGAGCTGGGGTTGTTCCTGGTCGACCGTCATGCTGCACCGGCCTTTCTGTGGATTCGGAAGGCGGAGGTGCCGAGCCCGGTGGGTGCACCGAGGCGATGCGGCAGGGCGGCTTGGCGATGAGGCAGGTCGGAGGCTTGGTAGCGATGACAGCCTTCGTGCCAGACGAGGATTCCGGACATCCAGTTGCGGAGTTCGTCGGCGTACCCGAGCACTGCCTTGCCGACCTCGTCGGACAGGTCGAAGTCGGTGATCATGATCGGCAGGTCGGTCTCGGTGACGCGCTCGAACTGCTGCATCCGGGCCGTCATCAGGTCGTTGACGACGGCAACGGCTTCGTCCTTGCCACAGGCCAGGAAGTTCTGCACGACCGCCACCCCGTTGTGGAAGTCGCCGTCGTACTGGATCTCCTTGTGGTACGAGAAGAGATCGTTCAGCAGGCAGGCGTAGTCGGCCGCCGCGGCCTCCATCGCCTGCACCGGACGCGACCGGTAGACCTCCGGCGGGATCCGGCGGTCGTGGCCGATCCGGCACAGACTCATCGTCAGGTCCGAACCGAACGTACGGCGCCGCATCTCGACGTAGTCGACCGGATCGGGGATGCGGTTCTGCGCCTGGTTGGCGAGCTCCCACAGCCAGCTCTCGGTCATCGTGTCGACGGCCTGCCGGAAGGATCGCCGGTTCTCCGCGTCCATGGGGCCGGCAGTGCGCTGCCACAGATCCGCGAGCGAGACCTCCAACGGTCCCACCGGCGGTGGGCCGTTCAGGTCCAGCGGCATCAGCGCCGACAACCGTGCCGTGGTTGCCTTTGCTGCCGCCAGATCACGTCGCAGGCCGAAGACCTGTGGGTAGAAGTCGTCCGCATAGGTGCCCCAGGCCAGCCACTGACTGGCCAGGGCGAGCTGCTCGGTCGAGGCATCCGGGAAGATGCCGGACGCGCAGAGCGGCAGGTCGAACGCCTCGAGCATCCGGGCGTCCCAGATCGTGCCGTCGGACACCCCGGTCCGCTCGCCCCACTCGAGCACCGCGAACCGCGCGCTGTCCAGATGTGGGCTGCTCTTGGCCTTGAAGGGCATGTAGATGTCGGGCAGCGTGGTCGGCCCGACCGGCTGGTACGGCGTGAAGCTGTGACTGCGGGCCCGATAAGGAGCGGTGGCAACCAATGACGACACGATCCGCATCGCCGCCGTACCGAATCCACTGCCCAGGCCCGTCGACGCGGCCTTGCCGCCCTTGTTCATGTAGCGGCTCGATCGCAGATGCCACTCATGACCACCGGACTGCCAGTCCTGCAAGCCCTTCACATAGTTCAGTACGTCGAGATGTCCCTGCGGATCGATCCCGTTCTCCGCCAGGAGTTGGGGCACCTCGACCACGGCCGTGTTCTCGAACTGATGCAGCCGCGAGGTGAGGATGTCGTTGACCAGGTTGGCGGCCCGTTGCGTCGGGCAACCGAAGAAGGTCTCCATCACCAGTACCGCGTTGTTGACCTCACCCTCGACCTCGACCTCGCGCTGGTAGGAGAAGAGGTCGTTCCGCATGTGAATGGCGTCCGAGAACGTGTCACTCAGTACATGCATGGGCCGGGTCTCGGCGATCGCCTCCGGTACCTCGGCCGTCACGTACTCGACCAGGTTCGCCGACCAGGGCGCGCCGCCGACCTTGCGCCGCATCTCGATGTACTCGATCGGGTTGGCGATCCGGCCGGCGCTGATGTTCGAGAGCTCCCACAGGGACTCGGCGAGTAGAGCCTCGGTGGTGATCCGGAACCGGCGCCGCCAGTCCGTCGACATCGACGGGATCGTCCGGTTCCACAGGTCGACCAGACCGCGCTCGACCGGATTCTCCGGAACCTCGGTGATCTCACCTTCGGCCGGCATGAACAACAGCAGCCGATCGAGGTAGGCCTTGGCCGCCGGGATGTCCCGGGTCTTCTTGTACAGCTCGAGAAAATGGTCGTCGAAGTAGAAGACCCACACGTACCAGTCGGTGACCAGGTCCAGCTGCGGACCGGTCGCGTCGGGATGGGTGTACGCACACAGCAGCGCATAGTCGTGGGAGTCGAAGTCGTGCTCGTCCCAGACGTGATGCCCTTCCTGCGGTACGTCGATCATGTCGAACTCGTAGGCCCAGGACTTGCTGTGCGTCCGGGCTCCCTCCAGGTGCGGATTGATCCTGGCGGGATACGGCACATAGAAGTCGGGCAGCTCGTAGGGCTGCTGTTGCTTCATGGATCAGCCCTCGCGGCCGATCTCCACGTTCTCGAGGACGCCTAAGGCGTCCGGGACCAGGACGGCGGCCGAGTAGTAGGCGCTGACCAGGTAGTTGATGATCGCCTTCTCGCTGATGTTCATGAACCGCACCGACAGACCGGGCTCGTACTCGTCCGGCAGTCCGGTCTGGTGCAGGCCGACCACGCCCTGGTTGTCCTCACCGGTGCGCATCAGCATGATCGAGCTGGTCCGGGTCTCGCTGATCCCGAGCTTGTTGCACGGGAAGATCGGTACGCCGCGCCACGCGGGCAGCCGGTGTCCGCCGACGTCGATCGCGTCCGGATAGATGCCGGCCTTGGTGCATTCGCGGCCGAAGGCGGCGATCGCGCGCGGGTGCGCCAGGAAGAAGGCCGGCTCCTTCCAGACCAGGCTGAGCAGCTCGTCCATGTCACCCGGCGTCGGCGGGCCGCTGCGGGTCGGGATCCGCATGCTCAGGTCCGCGTTGTGCAGCAGGCCGAAGTCGCGGTTGTTGACCATCTCGTGTTCCTGCCGCTCGCGCAGCGCCTGGATGGTGAGCCGCAACTGCTGCTCGGTCTGGTCCATCGGGTGGTTGTAGAGATCCGCGACCCGGGTGTGCACCCGCAGCACGGTCTGCGCGACGCTCAGTTCGTACTCACGCGGGGTCGTCTCGTAGTCGACGTACGTGCCGGGGAGCTCGGCCTCGCCGGCGTGGCCGGAGGCCAGTTCGATGGCAGCCTCGCCGTACTCGTCCTGAGCCGCCTCGGGGCTGTTGCGGAAGTCTTCGATGTGGGCACGCAGGCTGTCGGACTGGCCGACGAGTTCCTCGAACGACTGCTGGGACAACGAGAGCAACGTCCCCGGCGTGGTCGCCTTGACCGTGAACTCCCAGAGGTCGTCGGACTCCAGAATCGCCTTGTAGGTGAAGTGATCGCCGTCGACCAGTGTCTGCAGCACGGTCTCGTCGCCGTACTTGCCGACACCGATCTTGTCCAGCTTGCCGTGGGCGATCAGGCAGATCTGGTCGGCCGGGTGGCCGCGCTCGACGATCACGTCACCGGGCTGGAAGTCGCGCTGGACGAAACGGTCCGCGAGCGCGCTCAGCACCTCGACGTCGTCGAAGCTGCGCAACATGCCCAGCTCGCAGAGCTCCTGCGGGATCACCCGGACCTCCGCACCGGAGGTGGTGAAGGTGACCCGGCCGTCGCCGACGGCGTAGCTCAGCCGGCGGTTCACCCGGTAGGCGCCACCTTTGGCCTCCACCCAGGGCAGCAGTTTGAGCAGCCACCGGGAGGTGATGCCCTGCATCTGCGGCTCGGACTTCGTGGTCGTGGCCAGGTTGCGGGCGGCCGCCGTACCAAGGCTGAGTTGCGGCTGTCCGTTGGCGCTCACATCAGGTTCGGTCAGGGTCATGACAAACACACCACCGTTCGAATCGACTGCGGGCATGCGTCAGCACCACGCATGCGTGGTCTGGGCAGAAGGGAACGCCACGCTGCATGCTTTGCCCGGGCACGACGAAGCCAAGGCACAGCGTGGATCAGCTGTCGGAGAGACGGGCGGATCACACGGACGACTGGACGACGACGAGTGGCATACGGACTTCGGCGGCCCCAGATCGCCTGCGGTCCGACCCCGTCGGCTTACTCACTAACAGTAATCAGGTGCTGACCGGCCCCGTCAAGATGTACTCACGGTCAACTTCTTTCAGACCTTTCCGGACCCCGAGACAATGCGCCTCCGACCCCGACGAAATTGCCTGCGGTGTTAACTGTTGATCGAACGTTTCAGCGTTCCGGACGCGCCGCGATCTGGATCAAGGTCTGTTGCCCGGTGGCGATCGACGTGCGACGATCTCCTTCCACCGCGAAGACCTCGAGCTGACAAACAGTCAACGTACGACCGGCTTTCAGGACAGTCCCGACCGCCTCGAGGTAGTCGCCTTCGGCCGGCGCCAGCAGATTGATCTTGTACTCGACGGTCAGTACTGAGCTGTCCGGAGCGAAGAGGGTGAAGCCTGCGTAGCCACCTGCGCTGTCAGCGATCGCGCTGGTCGCCCCGGCATGGAAGTAGCCGTGCTGCTGGGTGACCTCGGGGCGGCGTGGCAACTCGATGTGCACACACCCCGGGTAAATGCGGGTCAGCCGCGCACCCAGGTGCTCCATCAGGCCCTGGCGCTCGAAGCTCGCGCGGACCCGTGCCTGTACGTCGGGCTCGGCCTCCTCCATGCGGGCACACTATCGGCCCGTGGCACCATTCCGAGGTGCATGTGTACTCCGGTTCTCTGCAACAAGGTGAAGAAGCTCTCGAGCTCGCGGTCGCTCATGCGCTGGTACGGCGTGCCTCCGACGGTGATCTGGATGAGGCGCTCCGGATCTACCGACCGGCTGCTCCGGTGGTGGTGTTCGGTCGCCGGGATACCCGCCTGCCGGGCTTCGCGGCCGCCGTACAGGCTGCTCGGGACGCAGGCTTCGCGCCGCTGGTCCGGGCGGTCGGTGGACGACCCGTTGCGTACACGACCGAGGCCCTCGTGGTCGACCATGTCCGGCATGAGCGGTTGGCTCCCGACGGGATGGAGTCGCGCTTCGCGCACTACGGAGACCTGTACGCCGGTGTACTCCGTGACCTCGGTATCGACGCGCGCGTCGGCGCCGTACCGGGGGAGTACTGCCCGGGGGCGCACAGCGTCAACGCCCGTGGAGTCGTCAAGCTCATCGGAACTGGGCAGCGCGTGGTGCGCGACGGCTGGCTGTTCAGCGCGCTGGTCGTGCTGGGTGATGACGAGTTGCTCAGGCCGTTGCTGACTGAGATCTACCGGTTGCTGGAGCTCCCGTTCGACCCGGCCTCGGTCGGGTCGGTCGCGTCCGAAGCTCCCGGCCGCGCCGATTCCGTCGAACTCCTACTGCGTGCTGCCTATGCCCAGCACGCAGTCCTCCACCCCGCGACCCTGGATGACGTCACCCTCGCCCTCGCTCGCGAGTTGGCCGCCGATCACCGCGCCTAACCCCCCACAGCGTCCGAAGACCCGCGGTGCGTGGTCGGCGTGTTTTCGGACGTTGCAGGTTCACGGGCGACGAGCAGGTGGATGCCGAGGGTGATGGTGAGGATGACGGCGGCGACCGCGAGCAGGGTGTGCGGTGCGGCGCCGGCAGCCAGCGTGATGCCACCGAGGCCACCGCCGAGTGCGGCACCGAGTGAGATGGCGCTGCCGTTGAGGGCCATCACGATCGCGGCCGAGTCGCCGGCGAGCATGCCGAGGCGGGCCTGCTGGGGGACCGCGCCGCCGCCGTTGCCGACGCCGGCCAGGAAGAACCAGGCCAGCCCCATCACGGCGGCCACGGTGACGGGCGCGTAGTTGAGGGCGAGCCCGCCGATGATCGAGTTCAGCAGCAGTCCGCAGAGCACGACAGTCAGTACCCGGATCGGCGTGAAGCGGTCGGTGAGCCGACCGGTGACGGCGTTCCCGAGCATGCTGAACAGGCCGTAGCCGAACATGATCAGGATGATCATCCAGTCCGCCTTGAAGGTCGGGCCGAAGATCAGGGTGGCGTAGGTGAAGCAGGTATAGCTGCTGCACAAGATGCCGACCGTGACGAGCAGGCCGGCCAGCAGCCGGGGCTGACGCAGCGGCCGCAGCCGGTCGGCGAGAGTGCCGGCCGGGAGGTGCAGCTCGGGCAGCCGAAGCAGGATCCCGATCAGGGCGATCGTGCCGACCACGGCGACCAGCACCATCGGGAATCGCCAGTTGGACTGACCGATGACCAGACCGACCGGTACGCCGAGCGCGGTCGCGGTCATCCAGCCGCCGAGGACGAACGACAGCGCCTTGCCGCGGTGCCGGATCGGCGTCTGCGCGATCACGTAGGCCAGGATCGCGGCGTTCAGCAGACAGCCGCCGAGCGCGGCGACCACGCGGCCGCCGATCGCGACGCCGTAGTTCGGGGCGAGCGCGACGATCAGGTTGCCGACCACGAAGACCGCCAACGCCAGCGCGATCGTCCGGCGACGCTCCCACCGGCTGGTCGCCGTACCGAGGATCGGGGCCGCGATCGCCGAGGTGAGCGCGAAGACCGTCATCAGCTGACCGGCCGCCGGCTCGGTCACCCGCAGGTCGTCGGCGATCGCCGGCAGCAGACCCGCCAGCACGTAGCCGTCGATCCCGGTCGAGAACGCGGCCACCGCCAGCCAGATCAACGTCCGGTACGAGACCCCGTCATGCTGTTCCGTCTGCTCCACACCTGCTATCGAACCCTTGGAAGGGCCGGTCGGGCAAGCGCGAACCCGCGCATTCTCGCCCAGTAAGCACATCTTTACGCAAAGGTCTCGACGGTAAGCGTCTCGCAATCCGGTGGCCGGAGGGTGCTCCCAGGGCCTGTGCGAGGGTGGTTGCATGCGTATTGCGGTGATGGGGACTGGCGGGATCGGCGGGTACTTCGGGGGACGTCTGGCGGCGGCGGGGCATGAGGTTGCCTTCGTGGCCAGGGGGCGTCAGCTGGAGGCGCTGCGGTCCAACGGGCTGCGGGTGCAGAGCGAGCTCGGCGACGTGCATCTGCCGACGGTCGAGGTGACGGATGATCCGAGCGAGCTGGCGCCGGCGGACGTCGTACTGTTCGGCGTGAAGCTGTGGGACACCGAGGAATCGGCTGGGCTGATCAAGCCGTTGCTGGGTGAGCGGACCGCGGTGGTGTCGTTCCAGAACGGGGTCGTGAAGGACGACGTACTGCGTCGGATCCTTGGACCGGAGCATGTGGTCGGCGGGGTCGCCTACATCGGCGCGACAATCGCCGAGCCGGGGGTCATCAAGCACACCGGTACGTTGCAGCGCTTGGTCTTCGGCGAGTACGACGGGTCTGCGTCGGCGCGGGTCGAGGCGTTCCGCGCGGCCTGTGCCGACGGCGGCATTGATGTTGCCGTCAGCAACGAGATCGAGCGGACCATCTGGGAGAAGTTCGTCTTCCTGGTCGGCCTGTCCGGTACGACGGCCAGCACGCGGACGCCGATCGGGCCGATTCGCGCGAACCCGCGCTCACGGGCATTCCTGCGTGACGTGATGGACGAGGTGGTCCAGGTCGCGCGCGCCCAGGGCGTCGCGATCCCAGCCGACTTCGCCGACGACCGGTTGGCCTTCGTCGATCAGGCCCCGGCCGAGATGACGTCCTCGATGCACCACGACCTCGAGCGCGGTAACCGCCTTGAGGTGCCGTGGCTGAGTGGTGACGTCGTCGACCGGGGCCGCGCCCTCGGCGTACCGACTCCCTGCAACCGCGCGATCGCGGATCTGCTGGCAGTGCACGCCGACGGAGCCTAGAAGCGCGGGAGTTGCTCGTCCGGGTCCTCGTCGGGGTCGGGCGCGGGAGCCGGGCTCGGGTCGAGGTCCGGGTCCGGGTTGCTCTCGCCCGGCGCGGGATCGGTCAGGTCGGGCAGCGGCTCGACCGGCGGGACCGGAATCGGGTTCGTGCTCATAGTTCCTCCTAAGGGTGACGACGGCGCAGTTCGGGCAGTACTTCGGTGCGGTAGAGGTTCATCATGTCGACGGAGTGCGGACCCATGTTGGCCACGTAGATCTCGTCGAACCCGGCCTCGACGTACGGCGTGAACGCGTCGACGTGGTCGTCGGCTTTCGGACCGCAGGTCACGGATTTGGCGGTCGCCTCCTTCGTGACGAGCTGGCTCGCCTGCTCGAAGTGCCGTGGTGACGGCAGGACCTGGGCGAGCTCACCCGGCAGGCCGGAGTTGCCCCAGATCCGGTGCGCCTGCTCGACGCCCTCGGCCTCGGTCGGCGCGTAGCTGACCTTGAACCCGGCCTGCGCCGGCTTGTCGCTCCCGCCGTTCGCGCGGAAGCGGCCGAGCAGCTCGGCATCGGGCGACGTGGTGATGTACCCGTCCGCGATCCGCGCGGCCACATCCGTCGCCTCGGGACCGAAGCCGGACATGTAGATCGGCAGCGGCTCGTCCGGACGCGTGTAGATCCGGGCGGTGTCCACGGTGTAGTGCTTACCGTGATGGGAGACGAACCCCTCCTCCGTCCACAGCCGCCGCATGATCTCCACGGCCTCTTCGAGCATCTCCAGCCGGACGTCGACCGTCGGCCAGACCGACCCGAGCACATGCTCGTTCAACGCCTCGCCGGTCCCGATCCCGAGCCGGAACCGTCCATCGAGCAGTACGGCGCTCGTCGCGGCCGCCTGCGCGATGACCGCCGGATGGATCCGCACGGTCGGACAGGTGACAGCAGTCGTCACCGGCAACTCGCACACCTGCGACACCGCGCCGATCGTCGACCAGACGAACGCGCTCTGCCCCTGCTCGTCGTTCCACGGATGAAAATGGTCACTGATCCACAACCCGTCGAACCCGGCGTCCTCGGCCATCCGGGCCTGCTCGATCAGCTGAGCGGGCGCGTACTCCTCGCTCGACAGGAAGTACCCGATCTTCACACCGTCCTCCGATCGTCAGCTCGGTGTCGTCGGCCTCTCTGCTTGGGCCTCTCTGCCGCCGGTGCCCCCGAACCGCCGTTCCATGCGCGAACCCGGTGCCGATAGCAGGGCAAGCTGGTGACCACCGCGTGATCCGATGACAGGGAGGTCTTGATGCGACTGGTGCTGAGCTCCTGGTACCTGACGCCCGACAGCAAGCCGTCGGGATTGTCCGGAACGCTGGTCACCGGCAAGGCGGGGATCGTGCTCAACGCACTCGACCTGTACGGCGCCTCGCGTTCTCGCGACTATGCCCGGGAGAGTCGCACTCTGGAGAGCTTCGGCTACTCCTGCGAGGAACTCGATCTGCGCGACTACTTCGCGAACCCTGATGAACTTCCCGCACGTCTGGACGGCCTCGATCTTGTCTGGGCCCTGGGCGGCAACGCCTTCGTCCTGGCACGCGCGATGACGCAGGCACGCCTGCGCGATGCCCTTCACCGACAAGCGCATCGGCCCGAGTTCTCCTACGGCGGCTACTCCGCAGGAGCATGCGTCGCCGGACCAGACCTCCAAGGCATCGACCTCATCGACGACCCAGCCGCCCTCCCCGACGGCTACCCACCAACCACCGAACCGCAGTGCCTCCGCCTCGTCCCGTACCGCATCGTCCCCCACTGGCGCTCCAACCACCCCGACGCCCAAGGCGCCGAACAAGCCGCCACCCACCTCACCGCCCTCGGCCTACCCCACCGCTGCCTCCCCGACGGCAAAACCATCAACATGACCACGGAACCGGGTGGCCCATGACGGAGGGCCGGTCTCCGATCCTTCGGACGTTAGCCATGTGGGTGGCGCTGATCCCCCATGGCGTGGTCAACCAGTGTGGCCGGTGGCGTACTCGGTGGTTGCTCGCCGCTGCGGCCGCTTTACTGAGAAGCAGGGTGGCTGGGCAGTCCTGTGGCTGAGGGGGATGGTGCGGTCGGCGATCATGTGCGCGTTGGCTGGGCTTCCGGGGCTACGGCTGGGGCAGCTTTGTGCAGGCGGCGACCAGAGGTGACCGTTGCTTGGGGTTCGGGGTGGATCCGCCCCCCGAATCCGTCCTGGATCCTCCCCGAACCGGTTTGGGGAGTGAGGTGTCCTGCCCGGAACCCGCCGCCGCGTCGCGGCTGGCAGCACTGCGGGGGTTGCGGGTGTGCAGAAGGACTGTTAGTGCGCAGCCGTGGTGGTCGTGCTGCAGCGTGACGGTGGTGCTGGGGCGGGCGGCCGGTGAGCGTACTAACAGTCGGTGTGTACGCGACCGGCAGATCCATCCCAGCTCCCCGCCCGGCCACCGCCGCAACCCCCAAGACCTACACTGTCGACCTGTTGGTGACACGCCGAGGACTATCCGTTCGAGCCGAGGGGTGGGTTGTGGCTGAGCGACCTGAGATCGTGTGCATCTGCGGCTCCTTGCAGTTCGCCGAGGAGATGCGGGTGGCGAACCGGGACTTGAGCTTGGCTGGCGTCATCGTTGTCGCGCCAGGGGTTTTCCTGGACGCCGCGGATGTCATCACGGACGAACAGAAGATCGCGTTGGGCGAGCTTCATCTGCGCAAGATCGATCTGGCTGACCGCGTTCTGGTCGTCAATCCCGGCGGCTATGTCGGCGAGTCCACGACCAGGGAGATCGCCTATGCCCGTGCTGCCGGGAAGCCGGTGTCGTTCAGCGATCCCGGCTAGCAATAACCCGCTAGTCCAGCAGGGCAACGGCTTCCTGGATCGAGGAGGTGACGGGCATGCCGGTTGCTTCGAGGGCTGGGCGGCTCATGGCTCCGGTGGTGACGAGGATGCTGGTGGCGCCGGCGGCCTTGGCCGCTTCGGCGTCGTCGACTACGTCACCGATCAGTACGACGTTGGCCGGGTCGAGGTTCTGGGCCTCGAGGTGACGGGTGAGGCTGTCGGCCTTGGAGCCGCCGCCTACCTCGGCGACGAGGCCGTCGATGCGGGTGAAGTGCGACGTCAGGCCGAACTCGTCGATCGTCGGGGTCAAGCGATCGTGGAACCACATGGAGAGCAGGGACTGGGTGCGGCCGGACTCGGCCAACTGCTCCAACACGTCCTGGGTGCCGTCGGCCAACAGGGCTTCGGCGAGGAGGGCGTCGTACCGGTCGTGGTAGAGCTTGTCGACCTGCGCCCACTCCTCTTCGTTGAGCAGGCGGGCCAGCACGTTCTCGTAGGAGACGCGCATCGGACGCGTGTACGCCGCTTGCCAGGCCGGCCAGGTGATCACCGTACCGCCGAGTTCGACGAAGACCTCGTTCACCGCCGCCAGCACGATGTCGTTGTCGTGCAACAGGGTGCCGTTCCAGTCCCAGACCACATGAGAAATCTTCACCAGCACAAGTTTAAGTTGTCGCCTGGGCCAGTAGTCCGTCGACGAGTGCGCTGAGACCGATCGGGAAGGTGTCGCCGGCCGCGTAGGTCTTCCAGTCGGCACCGATGGCGGTCAGTTGTGGGGTCAGTGCGGGGTCGAGGTTGTTGGGGAAGTCGAAGCGCGGCGTCTCACCGGAGCTGGTGCGGTGGGGTGAGCGGGCGCGAACGAGGATCTCACCGACCGTGTAGTACCAGACGCTGCGGAACAGTACGACGGCCTGTTCATGGGTGCAGCCGGCTTCGACCGCGCCGGCGACGATCGCCTCAACCGGCCAGAGGGCTGCGTCGTCGAGGAGGCCGACGAAGCCGTCGGCGGTGAGGATCTCGACGGCCCAGGGCCAGGTGCTGATCAGCTGGCGTGCGGCGGCCAGGATCGCGGCGCGCGAGGTGACCGGCGGGCGGCCGGTGCGACCGTTCGGGGCCTTGGCAGGAGTAGGCATCACCCATCATCCCCGCAACGTCCGAAAACACGCCGACCACGTGCTGCAGGTGTTCGGACGTTGCGGGGGATGCGCGCTGGTCCTGCTGGTTGCTGTGGGTATCGTTCTGACCAGACTCAGCAGAAGCTGATGCACAGATGCCGGCGTGCCGACGACGTCATCGGATGGATACCACTGTGACCCGCTTCGGTCTTGCCAACACCGTCACCTCGATCAGGCTCCTTGGTGGACTCATGATCTTGGCGCTGTTGCCGGCCCATGTGCTCGTCGCGACGGCCCTGGCGACGCTCTGTCTGATCCTCGACGGGATCGACGGACGCATCGCCCGCGCCCGCGGCGAGGCCAGCCGCTTCGGCGCCTGGTTCGACAACGAAGCCGACGCTGCCGTCACCCTCGTACTCAGCATCAGCCTGATCGTGCTGCACGTGGCCGGTTGGTGGGTGTTGCTGATCGGCGCCATGCGCTACCTGTACCTACTGGCCAGCCTGGCGTTGCCCAAACTTCGCGCGCCGCTGCTGTTCAGTCAGGCGCGGCGGGTGGTGGGCCTTGGACAAGCGATTCTGCTGTTGGCAGCAGTCCTGGCGGCGGGGGTGTTTCCACGCCTCGCCGCCAGCGGCTGGCTCGCCGTACTGCCTGCGATCGGGTTGATCGCGCTGCTCTGGTCGTTCGGCCGGGATGCCTGGCAGCAGCTCAGCGCAGAGTGACGTTGTCGAGCAGGAAGGTGCTGGCCCCACTGCTCGTCCAGGCAAGGGTGACCGTGCGGCCCCGGTAAGGCGTGAGGTCGACCGACTGATCGGCGTACGACGGCTTGGCCTGGGTCGCGGAGATGGTGCGGATGACCTTGCCGTCGACCGTGAGGCTGAGCGCGTCCTTCGCGGCCGGATGGATGCGCAGGGCGAACCGCAGGGTCGGGTGTGCGGTGGCCGGGATCGTGACGGCCTGGCTGAGGGTGTCGGTGTGCGCTTCGGTGTAGCCGCCGAGGAACGCGTAACCCAAGCCGGCCTTGCTGTACTGGCCGTCCTCGCGAATCACGTCCGCGGTCTGGGTCCAGCCGCCCACGCCGGCTTCGAAGTCGCCGTTGACGACCGGATCGCGGTGGGAGCTGACGACCCAGTTGATCACGGTGTTCGCGCGGGCTCCGGTCTGGTCTACGGCGGTGACCGTTGTCGAGTGCGTGTGCGGCGTGGTCAGGCGGCCGTAGATGACGCCGGTCGAGGCCTGGATGTGGAGCCCAGCCGGGAGGTCGGTGGTGGTGAAGCGCAACGCGCCGCTGTTGGCCTTGACCCGCAGCAGTACGACGTCGCCAACGGCACCGAACTGTTGTGTTGGGGCGGTGAGCGCGATCTTGTTCGAGGCGATCGGTGAGGTCAGCGCCTGGAGACCATTCGGTGTCCCAAGCCCGGTCGGACCATCCCAGCCGGGCTGCGCCGTGCACAGCGCAGCGGCATCGCAAGAACCATTGTTGCCCTTGACAACATCATTCAGCTGAGCCGGCTTGCCATACGGGTACGACGCCGGGTGCGTGGCGGGTGCCGGATCCCCGGCCAGCGCGTAGGCGGCGGCGACGATCGGGGCGGCCGCGCTGGTTCCGCCGTACACGCCCCAGCCACTGCCGCCCGTGGTCTGGTAGACCGCGACCCCGGTATCCGGGTCGGCGACGGCGGAGATATCAGCGACCGCGCGTTTGGCGCAGACGGTCGACGGGATGTCGGATTGCCAGCTGGGCTTGGCGATCTGGGCCGAGCAACCCGAGCCGGTGCCGTGGCCGGGCTCGCTGTTCCAGACCGTTTCGCTCCATCCGCGGGCGGAGGCGTCCTTGGTCAGGGAGGTGCCGCCGATTGCGGTGGCCGCGGCCGAGCTGGCCGGGTACGACGTACCGGCTTCGAAATCGCTGTCGCCGGTCGAGACGGCGTACAGGGTTCCGCGGGGAGCGAAGTACTCCTGGTCGGCCTTGGCCGCATTGGTCGGCTCGGGGCCGCCCCAGCTCAGCGAGACGAACTTCGCGCCGAGTTGTTCGGCGGTCTTGGTCGCGGTGAGGAGATCGTTGCTGGGGGAGTCGGCCTCGATCAGCGTGATCGCGCACTGCGGGCAGACGGCGGAGACCATGTCGAGGTCGAGCGAGATCTCACCCGACCAGGAGGGCGACGGCGCGGGCAGCGGGTTCGGCTTGCCGTTCTGGTTGAGCTTCTGGAAGCAGCCGTTGGCCGTCGTACAGGGCGGGAGACCGAACTGTTTGCGGTACACCGCCAGGTCGGCTTCGGCGGTCGGGTCGTCGTACGCGTCGACGATGTAGACACGCTGACCTCGCCCGGCCGATGCCGACGGCAACTTGTACGCGGCCTGCAGGTCGGCCGGGCCGAAGCCGGCCGGACCTGCGGCCCGGGAGCGGAAGCCGAGGTCGGCCCGGCGCATCGCGAAGCAGGTGAAGGACCCGGGCTGGACCTTCTGATCACAGCTGGCCACCGCCTTGGGTTCGTCCGCGGCCGCAACGGTGGTGGTGGCGCCCACGAGGACGAGGGCCAACGGAATCGTCAGCCGGCGCAATGAGATCACAGCAAAACTCCTCAGGCGGGGATCGTGGTCGGCTGCCAGGTCTGGCCCGCGTCGCGGGTCATCCACAGGCGGGTGTCGGGCGTGTACGCCGCGTCGCGCTCGACCATCCAGGCCGTCGTCGCCGACTGCCAGACCAGGTCGTGGATGTGTTCGCTGTTCTCGAGCCAGTTGTCGGCCACCTGCCAGGACTTGGCGAAGGCCGGCCGGTTGTAGACCAGGCTGGCGGTGACAGTGGTCAGGAGAACCGCACCGTCCGCACCGACCGCGAGCTGGCTGCCCAGACCGAGTCCGCCGGTGACAGCGTCGTACCGGAAGGTGCGGCCGCCATCGGCGGAGACCATCACCGACTTGTCGGAGTGGCCGCGCCCGAAGTTCGCGTTGCAGAGGATGAAGATCCGGTTCGGTGCGTTGGCAGCGAGGTCGGTGGCGAAGCCGTCCTCCTGCGTCGGGCAGGTGACCGTACTGACCGGCTTGACCACGCCGCCGCTGATCGTACTGAGTCGGCTCTGGTCGACGAAGGGGGCCGCGAGCAAGTAAACCGTCGACCCGGAGGAGGCAAGCGCGGCGTGGTCACCGGCGGCCACGTCGACCTTCACCTGCTTCCAGCCGGTGAGCTGCCCAGCTGGTGCGCGCCAGACCTTGAGCGGCCGGTCATCGCAGATGCCGCTGCCGATCGCGCAGCCGGAGGTGACGACGTACGTCCCGTCCTGAGCGGCGAGCAGGTTGAGTACCTTGGCGTCACCACCGGGGATCGGGACCTGGGTCCACGTCTTGCCGCCGTCGCGGGTGGCCTCGAGGAACGGGTCGTACGCCCAGCCGAAGGTCTTGGTGGCGAACTGCAGGCTGGTCAGCCCGGGTTCGCCGCTCATCGCCAACCCGTTGTGCGTGCGGCCGACGGTGGCCCACGTCTTACCGCCGTCGTGCGTCGCCTTCACGGCGGCCGGGCAGGTCGTCGTACTGCAGCTGACCCGGCCGAGAACGTAGCCGTCGGACTGGGTCGGCCAGACGATCGACTGCGGTGAGAAGGTCGCCGTCGCGGCACCAGCTCCCGAGCTGACGAGTAGCGCACTGGTGATCGCACCCACCAGGGCGATCACGGTACGACCGGCATGCAGACGCAAGGCTCACTCCTTGGACAACGGTTGGGGTCGAGGTCACGCTAAGCCCTGCCGGTGCCGGTACGGCGCCCATTCCGGCCAAACGCCGATACCGGCCAACTAGCCTGGGTCCGTGGCTGACTGGGATGCGGTGGGGCTATCCGGATTCGACGCTCTGGTTTACCGCCAGGTGCTCCGCGATCCCGGCGTACCGGTGGATCGGCACGCCGAGGTGCTAGAGGTGCCGACGGCAACCATCGAGGCCACGATCGACCGGCTGGTCGCGGCTGGGCTGGTGCGGTCCGAGTCCGAGGCCGCACCCGCACCGGTCGACCCGCGCTCGGGCCTCGGCATGCTGGTGCGAGAACGCCGTACGGCGCTCGACGGGGTCGCGTCGATGGCCGATCAGCTCGCCCGCGAGTTCACCGCCGGTCAGCTGCGGGCCGAGCCGAGCCGGCTGATCGAGATCGCGGTCGGCCGGGACGCGATCGAGGCGCGGATCGACGACATGTTGCGTGGGGCAACCGAACAGGCCGTCGGTACCGACACCCCGCCGTACGTTGCCGACGGCAGCAGTCAGGTGTCCGGTGCCGAGCTCGCCCTCCTCGACCGCGGCGTCCGCTTCCGCGCGATCTATGCCTCCGAAGTCCTCGACCATCCCGGCTGGGTGACCCGGCTGTCCTCGATGGCCGACCGTGGCGAGCAGTCCCGCGTGCTCCCGCAGGTCCCGGTCAAGCTCCTCATCGTGGACGGCTCGACCGCGATGCTCCCGCTCGCCGGCGATACCCCGACCACGACCCAGCCGCGCGCGGTCATCGTCACCGACTCTGTCCTCACCAGTGCGCTCCAGGTCCTCTTCGATCAACTCTGGCGGCAAGCGACTCCGCTCCACCTCGCCGCGGCCGAGACTCCCGACACCCAGTTGCTCAACCTGCTGGCCAGCGGCATGAAGGACGAAGCGATCGCCCGCCACCTCGGCATCAGCCCCCGTACCCTGCGCCGCCGGATCACCCATCTCCAGGACTCACTGAACGCCACCAGCCGCTTCCAGGCCGGGCTGAACGCCGGTCTGAGGGGATGGCAATGACCGCGGGATGTCCGCGTGACGGACCTCTCGTGGTCGGGATTGACTAAGGATAGGCTTACCGAAGATGATCGAGTCTCCCCGCCCCAGTTCAGGAGGACTCGTTCGGTATGCGGCTGTACCTGCTCGCCCTCAATCCGACCGATTCCGTCACCGAAGGATTCCTCCCCGCGGCGGCACGCCTCGGGCTCGAGGTGACCGTCCTGACGGACTCGGCTGCCGCGCATCGCGAGGCCTATAAGAACTTTCCGCACCCGCCGGAGATCCGCGAGTGCGCGGTCCGGGACTTCCGTGAGGTGATCGGTGAAATTTCCCGGCACCACGCGCCCGACGCGGTCTTCACCAACAGCGATCACCTGCAGACGCAGGCCAGTCTCGTCGCCCAGTACGTCGGCCTCCCGGGGAAGAACTGGCAGGCCGCGTTCCGCGCGAAGAACAAGGCGGAGACCAGGCGTTGCCTGAGTGCAGCTGGGCTCGACACCGTCTGGGCCGCCGAGTTGGCGCCTGGTCAGGACCCGGCGAGCCTGACCGACATCCCGTTCCCGTGCGTGGTCAAGCCTCGCGAGGGCGTTGCGAGCGAGGACGTCGCGCTGGTCGACGACCTGGCCGGCCTGGTCCGGTTCGTCACCGAGGTCCGGGAGCGCCGGGCGGACGTCGTACTGCTGGTCGAGGAGTTCCTGGCCGGCGCCCTGCGCACGCTGGAGACCCTCGGTGACGGTACGACGCGCCAGGTGCTCGGCGGATTCCGTACGGCGATCTCCGAGCCGCCGGCGTTCATCGAGTTGTCGCTGGAGTTCGTCGGGGCGCATCCGCAGGCGATCACCGACCAGGTGCTGGCCCAGCTCGACGCGCTCGGGGTCGGGTTCGGCGCGTGCCACACCGAGTTCGTCGTGCAGAGCGACGGCCGGGCCCGGCTGATCGAGGTCAACTACCGCGCGATCGGCGACCGGATGGACCTCGCGCTCGAGCAGATCCTTGGCATCGCGTACTTCGAGCAGGTCCTGCGGGTCTACCTCGGCGAACCGCTTCCGGCCGATCTCGGCGCGCGCACCGACCTGACGTCGTACAGCCTCTATGCCTGTGCGGATCGGGCCGGGACGCTGAAGGCGGCGCCGGAGCCGTTCGACCGAGTGGTCGACGGGATCGCGCTGTCTTACCGGACCTTCCGCGAGGTCGGCGAGAAGCATCCCCACTACGCCACGAACCGCGACTACCTCGGCGTGATCCAGGGCATCGGCCCGGACCAGGCCGCGCTTAAGCAGGTCGCCGCGGCATTCCTCCGCGACAACGTCTGGGACATCCAGCCGTGACCGCTGCGGCAACTCTGGGAGTGCGGGTTCTCTCCACTCTGATTCGTGAAGACGTGCTCGGGCTGCGCACCAGCAGCACGCTTGTCGAGCGGTCCGACGGTTCGTGGCTTCAGCTTGAGCTTGGCGGTCGACTGCTCGCGTTGCCGGTGGTTGAGGAGGGCTTTCAGTCCGAGTACGGCGCTCGCCGCCCGCTGCTCGAGGTCGACGGGACCGAGCTGACCACGCTCGACGAGATCATCGCCGTACTGCGGGACCTGGCTGACCCCGAGGATCGCGGCGGATACGACACCTTCGCCGATGAGTGTCGCCAGACACTCACCACGATGGAGCTAGACGACGAGATCCAGTCCGAGGTCTTGGCCGGTCTGGCGGAGCGGTACGGCGATGACCCGATCGAATGGACCGGCCTGGGTGCATCGCTGGCCTTCGACACCTTGGCGGCCTTCCTCGATCATCCCGTCTACCCGACCGCGCGCGGTCGGCTCGGACTGACGACGGAGCAGGTGCGCGCCTACACCCCCGAGTTCCACCCGACCTTCCAGCTCCGGTGGATCGCCGTACCGGGACCGGCCAAGGCTGACTGGCCGACCTGGTGGCCGACGCCCGCCGACATCGGACTGCCCGAACTCACCGACCACACGACCCTGCCGCTGCACCCGTTGACCGAGGTGACCGATGGCATCCTCGGTCCGGTTCCGTACCTCGACGTCGTACCGACGCTGTCGACCCGGACCGTGGCGGTCGTCCAGGACCCGCGCTGCCACCTGAAGTTGCCGATGGCAACGGCAACGCTCGGTGCGCGGAACCGCCGGACGATCAAGGCGGGCGTGCTCGTCGACGGTGCCGCGGGGGAGCGCTTGATGCGCGAGATCATCGCGAAGGAAGCGCGGTTCGCGACGACGATCCTGAACGCCGACGAGCAGACGTACTACGAGAGTGGTGACGAGCTCCTCGCCGTACTGCTCCGTCGCTACCCGGACGGTCTCGACAATGCCCTGACTGTCCCTCTCGCCGCCTTCGCCGCTCAGGCCCCGAGCGGGCAGCGCGTCGTCGATCACCTCACCGACCGCTTCTACGACGGCAAGCTCCACGACCTGTACGACGCCCTCGTCACGCTGTTGTTCGACTGGCAGACGACGCTGTTCGGCTATGGCATCGCGCTCGAGTCCCACCAGCAGAACACCTCGGTGATCTTCGACCGCATCGACGGTAGGGCCCGGATTCGCCTGCTGTACAAGGACAATGACGGCCTTCGGATCAACCTGCGACGCTGGCCGGACCGCGGCGCCTTCACCGACGAGCGGATGTTCAGCGAGGACAACCGCGCCCTCACCGACCTCTTCACCACCATCACCATTCACCTCTGTACGGCGTCGCTCGCGTTCGAGCTCGCGGACCCTGAGCTGCTCGCGATCCTGCGCACTCGCCTGACCGAGGCCATCGACCGCCTCGGCCCGAACGGCGTCGCACTCCGGGCGGACCTGCTGGACGCCGACCGCCTGCCGGTGAAGGCGATGGTCACTGCCGGAACCCTGTTGAGCAAGCAGCGCTCCGGCGCCGCCGACATCAACAAGCACTACACGACCGGCCCGAACTACCTCCGGCTCGCGCGATGACACTCCTTGCAGCACGACCCGTCGCTCCGCCAAGCCCGAACCTCAGCCGGATGCACGTCCCGGCGATCGCGGGCTGCTACTTCGTGGCCTCGTTCGCCGCGCTCGGCCTTCCGCCGTACCTGACCGAGATCCTGCCGTCGCTCGGCGACGAGAGCGGCCGCTGGGCCGGCCTCCTGTACGTCGTCCCGACCGTCTTCAGCGCGATCGGGGCGCCGTTCTGGGGCCGTCTCGCCGATCGCTATGGCCGCAAGCGGCTCCTGCTCCGGGCCCAGCTCGGACTCTCGATCGCCTTCCTCGCGGCCGGGCTCGCGAACAGCCTGCCGGCCTTCACGCTGGCTCTCGTTCTGCAGGGCTTCCTCGGTGGAACGTTTGCCGCGAGCAACGGTTATCTGGCCGCGGCGCTGACCGGCGACAAGCTGTCGAAGGCACTCACGCTGATGCAGGGGAGTGCGCGAGCCGCGTTGGTGGTCGCGCCGATCCTGGTCGGCTCACTGAGTCCATGGGTCTCCCCACACCGTCAGTACCTGATCATGGCCGTGCTGCCGCTGGCCGCCGCCGTACTGCTGGTTCTGCTGCCGGAACCCGATCATCCGGCTGTCGAGCTGCATGAGGTCGTGCCGACCGAGCCACCGCCACCGCTGCGAACGCTCCGGATGCTGTACGTCTTCGAGTTCGCGTTCGTGTTCGCAACCATCATCTCGTTCCCCTACCTGATCGCGTTGATCGAGAAGCGGATGCCGAACACCTCCGGGGCACTCGCCGGACTTCTGTTCGCCTTGCCACACCTGTGTTACCTCGTGTTCGCAAGTGGCGTGCACAAGCGGTTCCGCACGCATTCGCGCAGCGGGCTCGCCGCCGGATTCGCGTTCGTGGCCCTTGGGCTGGCCGCGCACGCAGTGGTCCGGACCCTGCCCGGTTTCGTCCTCGCGCGGCTCATCCTCGGGATCGGGATGACGCTCGGTCTGGTGTGTCTGTCGATTCTGGCCGCGGACGCCGCGAGAGGGCGCGCACCCGGCCGGATGTTCGGTACCGTCGAATTCTTCTCCAAGGCCGGCGCTGTCGCCGCCGGCGCCGTCGCAGCTGTCTCGAACAGCCTGTTCGGTGCAGCCGCCCCGGTGCTGATCGGCACCTGCGCGGCCTTGGTCACAGCCGTTTCCGCCGTGTTGCTCACTCGTCCCCGGATGACTTCGGAGTCACCTATGTCTGTCCTGCAGTCCCTTCCCCCGGCTGCGACCGCACTACCGCGGGCCGACCACGTCGTCGCGCACACCCTGCTCAACTGCCTGCTGCGCGAGGTCTCCGCGCCGGAGCACCAGAGCGCTGTCGACGACGGCTGGCTGCTGCTCCGATTGCCGCGAGCCGGTGTCCTCTTGCGCGTCGAACTTCGCCGTACGGCGCTGATCGGTGCGCACCGCTTCAGCGGGCCCGTGTTCCAAGAGCACGGCGCGTTCTGGGCCGAGCTGACCTGGCGTGAACTGGCCGACCTGGTACGGCGTGAGCTCGCCCTGCGGAGTGGATTCGAGAACGAGGAATTCCTTCCGCAGATCGAATCCAGCCATGAGGGTGTCACGCGTGCACTGACTCGGACGCGTCCGGCCGGCGCGGACCGGTTCCTCGAGTCGGAACAGGCGATGCTGTTCGGGCACCGGTTCCACCCGGCGCCGAAGGCCCGGACCGAGGATCGCGACGACTGGGCCGCCTACGCGCCCGAGTCGCGCGCCGCGTTCCAGCTCCGCCACCTCGCGGTTCGCCAGGACCTGCTCGCCGAGGAGAGCCTCGACCCGGAGATCACCGCGTTGCTCGACAATCTGGCTGAGGTCCCGGCCGGGTACCGGCTGCTGCCCGCACACCCGTGGCAGTTCGCGATGATTCAGGACAACCCGCTGTTCCAGGCTGCGGTCGAGCGCGGTGACGTCATCGACCTCGGTGTCGGTGGGGTCCCGTTCACGCCGACCTCCTCGGTCCGCACGCTGGCCGGCCCGGATGCGTTCCTCAAGTTCAGCCTGAACATCCGCATCACCAACTGCCTGCGCAAGAACGCGGCGTACGAGATGACAGGCGCGGTGGCGCTCACCCGGTTGCTCGCGCCGGTGCTGGCGGATCTGGCCGCGCGGTTCCCCGATGCCGCCGTACTGCGGGAGCCCGCGTTCCGGACGCTGGCCCTGCCGGGTGCGGACGGTGCTGCCGATCTTGCGGTCTACGAGGGCTTCGGGTTGATCGTGCGGACCGGACTGAACGACGTACTGCGGCCTGGTGTGACGCCGTTGATGGCAGCGGCCGTGGCTGATGAGTACGCGACGAGCTCGGCGCATATCTCGCTGCTACTCGAAGACGCTGATGACGCCGAGATCCTGTCCTGGTGGGCGGCGTACCTGCGGCTGTTGGTACCGCCGGTGCTGGCCGCGTACCTCGACCACGGCGTCGTACTCGAGCCGCACCTGCAGAACGTGCTGATCGGCGTCGACGCGAACAACCAGCCGGTGCAGGTGCTGTTCCGCGACCTGGAAGGCACCAAGCTCGTCGACGAGCTGCACGCCGAGACCCTCGCAGGATTGCCCGCGGATGTCGCTGGTCCGATGACGTACGACGCTCAGCGCGGGTGGGACCGGGTGGTCTACTGCCTGCTCGTCAACCACGTCTCCGACCTGCTGGCTGCCGTGGCCGACCTGAGCCCGGACCTCGAGGGCAGGTTGTGGGCCGAGGTGCGGACCGTGATGGAGGAGTACGCCGACGAGAACGGCTGCCCGCCGCTGCTCGCGGCACTGCTGGCCGGCGTACCGCTGCCGGCGAAGACGAACATGCTGACCCGGTGGGGTCGGCTTCCGGACCGGAGTGCCGGCTACGTTCGGCTGCCGTCGCCGATCGCGGAGGCTGTTCTCGCTGCCACGACCGAGCCCGTCGCGCGGTGACCGTACCTCCCGACGTGAGCGCGTTCGCCGCCGGTCTGGCGGCGGACGCGCTGCCCGCCTACGTCTACGACCTGGGCGTGCTGCGCACCCACGCGGCGGCGGTGCGGGCAGCGCTGCCAGCGGGTGTCGAGCTGTACTACGCGGCCAAGGCGAACCCGGATGCCGCCGTACTGGAGGCTCTGCGGGACTCCGTTGACGGCTACGAGGTGTCCAGCGCGGGGGAGTTGGCGCATGTGCGTCAGGCGGCGCCTGATGCGCCGCTCGCCTTCGGAGGGCCAGGCAAGACACCGGCCGAGATCGCTGCGGCGGTGACGGCCGGGGTGCACCGGTGGCATGTGGAGAGCGTGCAGGAGCTCTACCAATTGGCGGCCGCGCTAGGCGGTGAGCAGCGGGTCGACGTCATGCTGCGCGTCAACGTGCCGGTAGCGGAGGGCTCGCTCGAGTCGGTCGCGTTGGCGATGGGTGGGCGGCCTAGTCCGTTCGGTCTGGACCCGACTGCGGTCCCGAGTGCCTTGGAGTTTCTGGCCGGTCCGATCGGCCGACAGCTCCGGCTGCGCGGGATCCACGCGCACCTCGGCAGTGGGCTGAGCGCGGCCGAACACCTCGCGGTGGCTGAGCAGATCGTGAACTGGTCGGCCGCACTGGCCACCCGGCACGGTCTGCGGTTCGACGAGGTGAACATCGGCGGCGGGATGGCGGTCGATTACGCCGACCCGTCGGCACGGTTCGACTGGGTCGAGTTCGGTGGCGGTCTGGGCAAGCTCCTCGACCGACGACCGGAGTTGCGGCTTCGGATCGAGCCGGGACGCGCGCTCACGGCGTACTGCGGCTATTACGCCACCGAGGTGCTGGACGTGAAGACGAGCCAAGGTGAGCATTTCGCCGTGGTCCGGGGTGGTACGCATCACCTTCGGACACCGGCGACCAAGGGACACGACCAGCCGTTCGCCGTCGTACCGGTCGAGGAGTGGTCGCACCCGTGGCCGCGGCCGGGAGCGGCCGGGCGGGTCTCGTTGACCGGTCAGCTGTGTACGCCGAAAGACCTGCTGGCACAAGGGATTCCGGTCGCCGGGGTGCGGGCCGGGGACCGGATCGTGTTCGCGATGGCAGGGGCCTACGCGTGGAACATCTCGCACCATGATTTTCTGATGCATCCGCACCCTGGGTTCCACTATCTCTGAGCGGTCTACCGTGGGTTCCCGATCGGGAACACCTGCTTGTACAGGGCAACTTTCATCCCTCGCTGACCCTCTCGGATAAGGTCGGACGGCGCAGCGGGGTCACGAGCGAGGGATGAAGACTGATGGCGGCAGCCCAGGGGCGAGGGCGCGGGTGGTTGGCAGTGCCGGTGGCGGCGCTGGCGGCCGCGCTTGCCTACATCGCCGGCGGGATCATCCGCGGTAGCTATCCGTTCGGCGACATCCCGCGCAACATCCTGGATCTCGGGCAGCAGTTCATCCCGATGCACGCCCATCTGCGCGACCTGCTGACCGGGACCGGGCCCGGCGACTTCTTCTTCAACTGGTCCAGCGGGTACGGCGTTCCGTACATCGGCGACTTCATGGCCTACAACGGGGCCGCGCTGTCCTGGATCGTGCTGCTGTTCCCGCGGGACAAGATCGACCTCGCGCTCTACGTGATCTCCGCGACCGCGATCGCGTGCGCCGCGGGAGCGATGACGGCGTACCTGCGCAAGCTGCGCCCGACCGGGCCGGTCTGGCTGGCCGGGCTCGCCGGTGTCTCCTACGCGACCTGCGGGTGGGCGCTCGACGACGGCGGCTACATGACCGGCTGGCTCTACGGCCTGATCGCGTTCCCGCTGATCTGCCTGATGTGCGAGTGGGTCTGGAAGTCACGCTCACTGCCGTCGATGATCGTGTCGCCGTTCGTCATCACCCTGTTCTGGTACTCGCACTTCTACACCGTCTACATGGCCACGCTGGGCGCGGCGATCGTCGTGATCGCCCGCGTCCTGTCCGACCCCGACGGTGGCGACTGGGGCCGCCGGATCGGCGGCGCGGTCCGCAGCCTGATCGTGGTCGTCGTCGGGATCGCGCTCTCCGCACCGCTGCTGGTGCCGACCTTCAAATCGGTCGGGTATGCGCGGCCGAGTCCGGACGAGACCTTCCACCCGATCGGCTGGCTGTACTTCTTCGGCCGGCTGCTGCCTGGATCCGAGGGGGTCGGGAAGACGCCGGGCCTGGCCGTCGGCACCCTGATGCTGCTCCTCGCGCTGAGCTTCCCCTTCAACTGGAAGATTGCACTACGCGAGCGGATCGTCTGGTCGGTGGCCATCCTGCTCGCGATCGGCAGCCTGCAGATCACCGTCACGCACGAGATCTGGCACGGCTTCGACGCGCCGAACGGGAACCCGTTCCGGCAGGCGTTCGTGATCGCCGGGCTGATCGTGATCGCCGGCTGGATATCGGCGGCCGCTGGGATCCGGAGCGTGTCGACGGTCGTCATACCGGCCGTTTTCGTGGCTGCTCTCTATGCGTTCGCGTGGAACAACTGGACGTCGACGGCGGTCACGGCGGTCGCCGTACCGGTGGTTGGGGTGCTGGTGATCCTCGCGTGGGTCTTCACCCGGCGGGACCCGAAACAGCTTGTACTACGGATCGCGGTCGGCGCGGTGATTGCCGCCGTACTGATCGAGTCGGGTGCATCGTCGTACGCGATCGAGGCGCATCGCGGCGAGAAGTACCACACCGGCCGCGCGTGGGGAGCGCGGCAGGAGACGAGCCGGGTGCTGGTGATCGGGGACAACGACTGGCCGCGGCAGCGCGTGTCGCCGGGGGCGTTCACCACGGTCAACGACCCGATGCTGATCGGTGGCGAGGGGCCGGAGTACTACAGCTCGACGATTCCGGACGAGCTCTCCCAGGAGTTGCTCAACCTCGGCTTCGGGTACTCGGCGTTCGGGCGGTCCATCGTCGATCCGGTCAACCCGGTGGTCGACGCCGTCTTCGCGACCGGCGCGCGGCTGACGCTCGATCCCACCGGCGAGCTGCGGCTGGCGCGCAGCCAGGTCGGGCCGTTCGTTTCGGTCCGCCCGCTGCATCCGTGGGTCTCGGACCTGCCCGGGCCGTACGGCCTGCAGGAGACCGCGCTCGGTGCGAGCGTCTACACGACGCCGAAACTGCGCGCGTACGTCGACGAGGGTTCCAAGGTGACGGTCAGCGACAAGCGGCCGGGCGAGCTGACGATCAACCAGCCGCAGGATCTGAAGACGGCCGGCGAGTTCCGGCTGACCGCGCGGTGCAAGCCGGGCTCCGAGGTCTACCTGTTCGGGCCCGAGTTCGTCGGTGACGTGCTCGTCGACGGACAGAAGTGGACGATCAGCCTGACCACCGGCGCCAAGCGGCCCGGCATCTTCCGCGGCGCACCGATCCGTCGAGTCAGTACGGCGGGTCCGAGCGGCGTGGTCGACGTCAAGCTGCGAGTGCCGGAGTCGACCCAACTGCCGGATCGCCCGATCGGATGTCTGGACCGGACCAAACTCGACGCCGCTGTCACAGCTCTCCGGCAGAGCCAGCCCGCCAGCGTGCACGTCGGCGGCCACAGCATCGACGTCAAGCTGAACCCGCAGACCCGTGGACTCGTCGTGATGAGCGTCGTCCGGACACCGGGCTGGCGCTGCCAGGTCGACAACCAGGACTTCCGCAAGCCGACCCAGATGGCCGGTCTGATGGCGATGCCGGTCGGCAGGTCGGCGAGCAAGGTGTCCTGCGTCTATCACCCGGCTGGGCTGCGACTCGGCCTGCTGGGCGGAGCCGGCGGACTCGGCCTGCTGATCGGGACGGTCGTCGTACTGGAGTTCCTCCGGCGTCGACGGCTGCGGCTCGCTGCTCGGCCGATCGTCTTTACCCGGATCAGCCCACCGGCTGAAGCGACTCCGCCGGCGTCAGCGCCTGCTTCAGCCCCGGCGCCACCGTCGCCATCATCAGACACACCAGAACCACCGACGCGCGCTGAATGATCCCGGGCTGGTGGGCGTCGTCGCCCTTCAGCTCCTGGATGCCGATCGCGACGGTGAGCCAGATCTGACTGACCAGGGCCGCTCCAGCCAGTACGGCGGCAGTCCGGCCGACCGGCCCACCCCAGCCCGTGCGCCGCAGGATCAGGAGCACGAAGACCGCCATCGCGACGCAACCGACGCCGGCGACGGTCGAGAACGTCGCATGGAGGAACAGCGCCATCCCGGCCCGGCCGCTGCCCTCTGAGTCCAGACAGGCCTGGCTCAACGAGGGCGCACAGTCCAGGGGCAGGAAGACGCTGAGCATCGTTCCGACCCCGAAGAGCGCGGTGCTGATCAGGAGTGCGGCCACGTCGCGGCCCAGCCGGGCGGCCGGGCGGGCGAGCACGACCGCGAGAACCAGCAGAATCCCCGACGTCAGGTCCATCCCGCGCGCGTAGAGGCTGGTGGGCTGATCCAGTGCCGCCAGATCGCTGAGCATCGAGGTGTGGATGTTGAGCGGGCGACCGGCCGCCAGCTCCAGCAGCAGGCTGCAGTAGAGCACGCCGGCAGCGACCATCAGCCCCTGGATCCACCGATATCGCGCCAGGCCCCCGTCCACCATGACGGCCAGCCTAGCGAGGCGTCCCCAGAACTCCCGGCAGGACGCCTCGATCAGCGCGGTACGGCGAGCACCGCCTGCAGGACGTCCTCGAGCGTGGTCTTGCCCAGCTCGTTGCGCACGGTGCACTCGATGCCGGTGTAGATGTCCTGCAGGGCGGGCTGGATGCCGTGCCCGATCACGCACCCCTCGTCCGGCGAGGCGCGGTGCAGGGCGAACAGCGGTCCCGGCTCGATCGCGTCGTACACGTCGAGCAGCGTCATCGACTTCAGCTCGCGAGTGAGCGACCAGCCGGCGCCGACGCCGCGGCGTGCCTCGACCAGCCCGGCCTGGCGCAGTTCACCGAGCAGACGGCGGATCACCACCGGGTTCGTGTTCGCACTCGTGGCGATCTGTTCGGAGGTGGCGACCTCGTGGCCCTGGCGCTGGTACAGGCCGATCCAGGCCAGCGCGTGGGCCGCGATGGTCAGCCTGCTGTTCGCGCTCATCACCACTCCTTGTCGTCGTAACTAAGTATGTTACCTTGGCTTTGAAGTAACCATTCTTGTTACGACTGAGGAGCTGGGTATGAGTAAGGCATTGGCGGGCAAGGTCGCACTGGTCACCGGAGGTTCCCGCGGGCTGGGCGCGGCGACGGTCCGGCTGTTCGCGGCCCAGGGTGCGGATGTCGCGTTCACGTATATGAACTCCGCCGAGCAGGCGCAAGGCGTCGTCGACGAGGTACAGGCGCTCGGCGCGAAGGCGGTGGCGTTCCAGGTCGACCACGCCGACACGGCCCAGGCCGCCGTACTGATCGATCAGGTTGTGGCGGCGTACGGCGGTCTGGACATCCTGGTGAACAACGCGGCGATCTCCGTCGAGCAGGGCCGCCCGGTCGACGACCCGGACGTGGACGTCGCGGCCCTCGACCGGATGCACGCGGTCAACTACCTCGGCGTGATCGCCGTCATCCGCGCCGCGGCCAAGGTCCTGCGCGACAACGGGCGGATCGTCACGATCAGCTCCGGCCTCGGTACCCGCGTCGGCGTCCCCGGCCTGGCCGACTACTCCGCGACCAAGGCCGGCATCGAGCGTTACACCCTCGGCGTCGCCCGCGACCTCGGCCCCCGTGGCATCACCGCGAACGTCGTCGAGGCCGGCCTGATGGAGAGCGGCATGGAGCCCGACCCCGACGTCCTGAAGGTCCTCCTGTCCGGCCTGTCCATCCAGCGCGTCGGCCACCTCGACGAGATCGCCGCCGCCATCGGCTTCCTCGCCGGCCCCACCGCGACCTACGTCACCGGCGCCGTCCTCGACGCCCACGGCGGCTACAACGCCTAACCCGCGCCACCCGCCACCCCACTCCACCGACCACCTCACTCGGTCCACCCACCCACCCCGACCACGCACCCTCGGCGCCCACCCCACCACCCCGACCACCTCACTCGATCCACCCGCCCACCCCGGCCACTCACCCTCGGCGCCCAGCCACCCACCTCACCGGCCACCCACCTCTCGGCGTCCAGCCGCCCACCCGTCCACCCTTGGGCGAACCCTCCAGCTCAACGGTCATCCCCTCGCCTGGAGGGTTGCCCCTCGAGATTTCCAGGGGGCAACCCTCCAACTCAGGGGGCATCCCTTCAGTTGGAGGGTTGCCGGTCCGGGGCGGGGGTTGCCCGTTCGGCTGGTGGGTTGCCCGTCGAGATGTCAGGCGGACTGGCAGGTTGGCGAGTGGGGTGTGTGGGGGTGGGTCGGTACGACGTTGAGCACGGCTCAGTCATTTGGAGGGGAGTGGCGTGGTTGGTGGGTGCTCAAGGTGAGCGGGCGGTTCGGTCTTGATGCGCAGCGGTTGATGGTGCTGACCGCGGATGTGGGGAGTGCGTCGTACGGGGCGCTTAGGGCTTTGGTTGGGTCCGCACGCTGAGGATGACGAAGCCGACGATGGCCAGGCTGGTCAGGGCGGCGGGGACGAAGAAGACCTGGGGGAGACCGATCGCGGCGACGCCGATCCCGCCGATCGTGCCGCCGATCGCGGAGCCGACCGGGATGGCGCCGAGGAAGACGCCGGACGCCGTACCGACGCCTTCGGGGTAGAGGTCCTGGGCGATCGAGACGCCGATCGCGGCCACGCAGGCCCAGAGGCCGGCGGTCAGGATCTGGCCGAGGAAGAGCATGCCGACGCCGGTACTGGTGGCGAAGGACAGGTTGCCGGCCAGGCCCATCACGACGCCACCGGTCATCACGGGCAGACCGCCGAAGCGGTCGGCTGCGCGGGCGACGACGGGCAGCAGGAGGAGTTCGACGAGCGGCTGGATGCCGATGACGGCACCACGGATTCCGTCGGACAGATGGAGCTCGTCGGCCATGTAGATCGGGAGGTAGCCGAACTTGATCGTGTCGCCGGTCATCGCCAGCACGCAGACGGTGGTGAACGCGAGCAACGGCAGCATGTGGGTGATCTCGCGCTTGCCCGATTCCCGGAGTCGCTGGGTTTGGTAGCGCTCGACGCGTTGGCGGCCGAAGGGGATGATCTGCGCGAAGACACAGATCGCGGTGGCGACGAGAAGCGAGCGGAGGCCGAAGACACCGCCGTACCAGCTGCCGAGGACCGGGCCGAGGATCCAGCCGAGCGTGAAGCCCATTCGGACGGTGGCGACGACGCGGTTGTCGGCCCGGGTGGGGTTGCGGCTGAGTTCGTCGCGGCAGGCGGCGAAGAGCTGGGCCATCGCGCCGCCGCCGATGCTCAGGACGACGACGCTGATCACGAAAGGCTGCCAGACGGCGTTCGTGGACGCCATTGCCAGCCAGCCGATAGTGCCGATGACGGCGCAGATCCGGAGGAGGCGGAGGCGGTCGTGGCTGCGGTCGGAGAGGCGGCCGAGCAGGTAGCCGGCGATCGGGGCAGCGAGGTTGGTGACGTAGTACAGGCCGGCTACGGGGAGCGGCGTACCGAGGTCGCGGACCAGGAAGAGCGTGAGCTGGGGAGTGGCGGCCGACATGCCGATGCCGGCGATCAGCAACGACAAGAACGCCGCTCGGTAGAACCGCGACCGGGCGACGACGTGCAGTGCGGACTCGGGCCGGTCGAACACGCTGCAAACGTTATCCGTTCATCCCGCCAGGTGCTGAGCCGTCTCGCCGTACGAGCTGCCGACCCTTTCGATCGAGGGTGAAAGGTCGGCGCCGAAGATCGATTTCCGTTCGATGGTGACGGAAAGGCTGGCCGGGGTGAGACCGGGATGGAACGTTGTCCGCTCAGTCAAGCGCCACCAGATCGCGACTCGGCCCGACCAGGAGGAGCTTCATGAAGGCACGTGCACTTCGGCGAACAGTAGCGGTTCTCACAGCAGGACTCGCCGTGCTCGGACTTGCGGGACCGGGCCTCAGCCAGGCGGCGCCCACGCCCGGCGCGATGCCGTCCGTGGGCAGCTCCGTGGACGGGCAGCAGCGGGCCGCCGCGATCCAGCAGGAGATGGCCTGGCAGCTCGCGCACACACCTGGTGGTCGCCAGGTGGGCACGAACAAGATCGTCTGGGACAAGATGGGCGTCGAGCTGACGCTGCCGATGCCGGGCGACAAGACGACGATGGCCAACTGTGCCTACCGGCTGGTCTGCGTGTTCGGCGACACCGACTACAACAACGGTCCGGACGTGCAGCCGTGGGTGCTGGGCTTCTACGACTGCGGTTTGTTCGACCTGGGCCAATGGGGCCGGCGGAACCAGGCGTCCTCGTGGGACAACAACCAGACCCCGGGGACCGTCGCCTGGATCTACTACTACCGCGACGAGAACAACACGCAGAACGGCTTCATCCAGATCCAGTCGTCGATCGCGCCGCAGCAGGACCCGACGATCAGTTGGAACGATGCGGTGGACCTGATCCGTCCCTGCTGAGCTGTCCGAGCGCACGAGCCGGCCGAGGTGAACTCGGCCGGCTCGGTTGCGTTCCGGTACGACGCTCAGTCGTCGTCGTGGCCCGAACCGTGCTTGCCGTGGTCGTCGCCACCCTTGTCATCGGACCCGCCGCTCTGGTGCTTGCCGCTGTCGTCGGAGCGCGTGGCCTTGTTCTCGGCGCGGTCGTGAGCGGTGTCGTTGCCGCTGTCGTCGGACCGGGTTGCCTTGTTCTCAGCCCGGTCGTGGGCGCTGTCGTCGGAGCGCGTGGTCTTGTTCTCCGCGCGGTCGTGGGCGGTGTCGTTGCCGCTGTCGTCCGAGCGGTCGGCTTTGTTCTCGGCGCGGTCCTGGGCGCTGTCGCGACCGCTGTCGTCGGAGCGGTCGTCTGCGTGGTCGTCGCCGTGGTTGTCGGCGCGGTTCGAGAGGAGCTTGCCGTTGGCGTCGTAGCTCAGCTCACGCCAGCCAGCCGTGGTGTGCACGTCCAGCTCCCACTTGCTGTTGTCCCAGTCGACGTCGGCCACCACGCCACCCGGGACGTCCTTCAGAGCCTGCTCGACCGCCTTCGCCGCGGTCAGCGATCCGGTCGGTACGTCGGCCGGGCGGCTGGCCGTCGGGCTGCTGGTGGGGGAGGCGCTGGGCGTGGGCTTGTCGTCGGACTGGACGGCGTACGCGGTGGCGACCCCGCCGGTGGCGAGGACGGCGGCGGTGCTCAGGGTCAGTGCGAGGCGCTTCATCAGGCGGCCTTTCGGTGGGGAACTTGCTGACACGAATGACCTTGCCAACCCGTCCTGAAGCGGTCCTGAAGGAACCTGAAGCGGGCTTCAGGCGGGCATGTCAGGCTGGGGGCATGCGGTTGCTGATCGTCGAGGACGAGAAACGGCTGGCCAATTCGCTCGCGCGAGGCCTGGTCGCCGAGGGATTCGTGGTGGACGTCGCGTACGACGGACTCACCGGGCTCGACCGCGCCCAGAGCGGTGAGTACGACCTGATCCTGCTCGACATCATGCTGCCCGGCCGTAACGGTTATCGCGTCTGCGCCGACCTGCGCGCGGCCGGCGACGAGACGCCGGTGCTGATGCTGACCGCGAAGGACGGCGAGTACGACGAGGCCGAGGGACTCGACACCGGCGCCGACGACTACCTGACCAAGCCGTTCTCGTACGTCGTCCTGCTGGCCCGGATCCGCGCGCTCCTGCGTCGCCGTACCAGGGGAGCAGCACCCGTGATCGAGCTCGGCGACCTGCGGGTCGACCCGGCCGCGCGCCGGGTGTTCCGGGGGTCCGACGAGGTCGAGCTGACCGCGAAGGAGTACGCCGTACTGGAGCATCTCGCCACGAATGCCGGGCAGGTGGTGTCGAAGACGCAGATCCTCGACCACGTCTGGGACGCGGCGTACGACGGCGATCCGAACATCATCGAGGTCTACGTGAGTGCGCTGCGTCGCAAGCTGGACGCGCCGTTCGGCCGCAAGGCGATCACCACCGTGCGCGGCTCCGGCTACCGCCTGGCGCGGGACGGTGGCTGATATGCGCGGCTCCCTCCGAACCCGAACCACAGTCGCCGCCACGGCGGTGGTCGCGGTCGCTCTCGTGATCGCCGGACTGGCCGTCGTACTGCTGCTGCGTTCCAACCTCGCCAGCCAAGCTCAACTGCAAGCAGAGGTCACCGCGCAGCAACTCGCGTCCCAGTTGGCCGGCGGTACGGCGATCGCCAAGCTCGACCTGGATGACGAACGCCCGGTTCGCATCACCGACGCGAACGGCAAGGTGCTCGCCGCCAGCGAGGGCTTGTCCGCCGTCGACAGCAGGGCAGTGCAGCCGGCCCGGCCGACTCCAGTGCCAACGGTGAAGCCGAAGCCAATCCCGACGCCGACGCCTTCGCCGACTGATGACAATGACAGCCGTGGCCGCGGACGCGGGCGAGACGATAACCCCGATGACGAAGACACGCCGACCCCGACACCGACACAGCCGGCGGGGCGGGTGGCCGACGGCGACGCGAGCTACTCCACCGGTACGGCGACGGTCGACGGCCGGACCGCGGACTACCGCTTCGCCGCACTGAAGGTGACCCTGCCGAAGGGCGCCGGCGAAGTCACCGTCCAGGCCGGTGCCGAACTCGCCACCGCACGGGACGCAGTCTCGAGCGTGAGCCGGACCATGCTCATCGGCCTGCCGCTCCTGCTCGCGGTCGTTGCCTTGGTCACCTGGATGGTGACCCGCCGCGCGCTGGCGCCAGTCGAGGCGATCCGCGCCGAGCTCGCCGGCATCACCGGTTCCCGCGACCTACGCCGCCGCGTCCCCGTGCCCGAGTCCCGCGACGAGGTCGCCCGCCTCGCCCGTACGACGAATGACACGCTGACCGCGCTGGAGACCTCAGTCGCCCAGCAACGTGGTTTCGTCGCGGACGCATCCCATGAACTCCGGAGCCCGATCGCCTCGCTCCGTACCCAGCTCGAGGTCGCCGCGGCCCACCCCGAGCTCCTCGAACTCGACGAGCTGATCGCGGACACCATCCGGCTGCAGCACCTCGCCGCCGACCTGCTCCTGCTCGCTCGTCTCGACGCGGGCGACCACCCTGATCCCGAGCGGATCCACGTCTCCGACCTCGTCCGCGATGCCATCGACGGCCGGACCGCGCGGTTGGAGATCACCGGTGAACCGGTTGTCCTGGGCAACAAAACCCGCTTGGCCCGGGTTCTCAGCAATCTGCTGGACAACGCTGAACGTCATACCAGCAAGGAGATTCGCGTCGTCGTGAGCACTGTTGACGGGCAGGCTGTGATCCAGGTCCAGGACGACGGGTCCGGCGTACCGGAGGCCGATCGGGAGCGGATCTTCGAGCGCTTCGTCCGCCTCGACGACGCCCGCAGCCGCGACGAGGGTGGCGCCGGTCTCGGCCTCGCCATCGCCCGCGACCTCGCCCAGTCCCACGGCGGAACTCTCACCGTCAGCGACTCACCCGCCGGCGGCGCCTCCTTCGACCTGAGGCTCCCACTCGCCACATAATGGTGCGCATGGCACTGACCCGGCGTACCTTGCTCACCGGTGCCGCGGCGTTGCCGTTGGCCGGTTCTGTCCAGACAGCCTCAGGAGTTGGCATCGTGAAGGACCAGATCGAGGAGCTCGTCGACAAGTACGGCGATGGCGGCGTGGCGCCGATCGTGTCGCTCGGCGACGCCGTACTGCGGCAGGTCGCGGAGCCGTTCGACGGTCAGGTGGACGCCGCCGTACTGGCCGAGTTCATCGAGTTGATGAAGCGCACGAACCGGGCGGCTCCCGGTGTCGGCTTGGCCGCGCCGCAGATCGGCGTACCGGTGCAGATCGCCGTACTGGAGGATCCGGCCACGGTTCCGGCCGAGATCGCCGAAGCGCGGCATCGCTACAAGCTGGAGTTCTTCGCCGCGATCAACCCGACCTACCGCTCGGCCGGGCACCGCCGGGTAGGCTTCTTCGAGGGCTGCCTGAGCATGCCCGGCTACACCGCTGTCGTGAACCGCTACTTCGCCGTCCACGCCAGCTTCGACGACCCGTCCGGCGAGACGCACCACAAGACCTTCGAGGGTTGGCAGGCGCGGATCGTGCAGCACGAGACCGACCACCTGCGCGGCACGGTCTACGTGGACAAGCTCGAGACGCGCTCCCTGTGCACCATCGAGAACTACAGCGCCAACTGGGCCGACCCCGTCCCCACCCGAGCCGCGAAGGCCTTGGGCTTCGAGTTGGAGTAGGCAAGCACAGGTCCGCAGGCTTGTGAAATGAATCTCAAGGTGTGGAACGAGTCGGGATCGATGCCGAAGGCTCGTTAAAGTTAGGACTACCTAACTCATTCGAGTCACTGTGAGGGACTGCAGCTTGTGAAGGATCTCCGCATCGCCGTCATCGGTGCCGGACCTGCCGGTATCTACGCCGCCGACATCGTGACCAAGGAGCACCCGACCGCTCAGGTGGACCTGATCGAGCGGCTGCCCGCACCGTTCGGCCTCGTCCGGTACGGCGTCGCCCCGGATCACCCGCGGATCAAAGAAATCATCAAGGCGCTGCACCGCGTGCTGCAGCACGAGCGGATCCGGTTCATCGGCAACGTCACGTACGGCGTGGACCTCAAGCTCGACGACCTGCGCCGGCACTACGACGCGGTGATCTTCGCGACCGGCGCGATCACCGACCGGCCGCTGGACATCCCGGGTGTCGACCTGCCCGGCAACTACGGCGCCGCGGACTTCGTCAGCTGGTACGCCGGACATCCCGACGTACCGCGGGAATGGCCGCTCGAGGCGCGTGAGGTCGCCGTACTGGGTGCCGGCAACGTGGCGCTCGACATCGCGCGGATGCTGGCCAAGCCGGCCGACGAGCAGCTCAGCACCGAGATCGCGGACAACGTGTACCAGGGCCTGAAGCTCAACCAGGCAACGGATATCCACGTCTTCGCGCGGCGCGGGCCGGCCCAGATCAAGTTCACGCCGATGGAACTGCGCGAGCTGTCGCACTCGCCGTCGGTCGACGTGATCGTGCACCCCGAGGGCTTCGAGATCGACGAGGCGAGCCAGGCCGCGATCAGCTCCAGCAAGAGCACCCGCCTGGTCGTCGACACGCTGCTCAAGCACCTCGATGCCGAGCCGACCGGTGCACCGCACCGCATCCACATCCACCTCTGCCACGCGCCGGTCGAGGTCCTCGGCACCGACCGCGTCGAGGGTCTGCGCACCGAGAAGACCCAACTGCAGGGCGACGGCACCGCTCGCGGGACCGGTGAGTACGTCGATACGCCGGTGCAGGCCGTCTATCGCGCCGTCGGGTACCTCTCGTCGCATCTGCCCGAGCTGCCGTTCGACCACCAGGCTGGGGTTATCACCAACGACCGCGGTCGCGTGCTGGACCTGGACGGCGTACCGCTGGAAGGCATGTACGTCACGGGCTGGATCAAGCGCGGCCCGATCGGCCTGATCGGCCACACCAAGTCCGACGCGGCCGAGACGATCGCCAACCTGCTCGCCGACGCCGACACCCTGCCGAGCCCCGAGGTCTCCGACCCCGACGCGATCATCAACCACCTGGTCGCGAACGGCGCCACCATCGTCGACCGCGACGCCTGGGCCCGCCTCGACGCCCACGAGATCGCCCTCGGCGACCCTCACGGCCGCGAGCGCATCAAGGTCGTCCCGCGCGAAGACATGCTCCGCGCGGCTCTTCCGGAGTAACTACTCGGGGAGTTCCTGGCCGGTCCGGTCCGCGATCATGTACGACGCGTACCAGGCCGGCCACTGCTCGTCGTACTCGCCGCCGTGCCGCTTCTCATGCTCACCATGCGCCGCGGCCGCGCGCTGCAACGCCGCGGTCAGATCCTCCACCGACTCGTACGTCGCCTCGGTCACGCGCCCCGGAAGCCTGGTGGTGACCTCCTGGAGCAGCCACGTGTTGCCGTCAGGGTCCTGGAACGTGGCGAACGACCCGTAGCTACCAGCGTTCTCGTCGCGTCCCTCCGCGCGATTGGCCGCACCCGGCACGAACTGCGCACCCGGTGCCCCAGGGTGGAAGACCTCGCTGACCTCCACACCGAGCTTGGTCAGATCACTACGCGCCGCCTCGATGTCATCCACCACCAAATAGATGCCTTGCGCCGAACCAGGCTCCGCGGTGGTCACCGCCGTACCGAACTGAACCGAAGCCGGCGACCCCGGCGGCGTGAACTGAACGATCCGGAACCCGTTGTCAAAGGCAAAGTCCGCATCCTCCCGCCACCCGAGCCCCGCGTAGAACGCCTTAGCCCGGTCCACATCCGCAACCGGCACAACAACCGCCTCAAGCTTCAGATCCGTACCCATCGCTCTCCTCCTCCGCCCAGTACCGCCTACCGACTCCAACCCCCAACCCACCCACCCCATTCCACCAACTCCCCGCGCAACGTCCGAACAATCGAAGAGCGTGGTCGGCATGTCTTCGGACGCTAGCGCCACAGCCGGCCCAGCGACAGAACCCGGTACGACGTTGAGCACGGCTTGACCGTTTCGACGGGTGTTGTGTGGTTGATGGGTGCCGCGGTGAGTGGGTGGGAGGCGGACCGCCAGCACTCACTAACCTGCCCAGTGCCGGGTGCGGCACGCTCAGGCCGGAGGTGGGAACGGCTGTCGGAGGCGCTTGGTGAGTGGGAGCGGTCCGCCTCCACAACCGACGTGCCCGAGCAGGCAAAGCCGCGCACCCGCGGGCGGATGGTCGGGGACCAGGTCGTGGCCGGTACCGCGACCTGGTCCCCAGCAAAGGTCAGTGCCGAGCGCGCCGACGGATCATCCCCGTCGCCCCGATCGCCACCCCGAACAGCGCCAGCCCAGCCAGCAACCGAATCCAGCTCCGCCCACCCTCACCAGTAGCCGAAGCCAGCTTCAGCGAGTACGCCGTCGCGCTAGCCGCACCGTCAGGAGCTCCATACGGCATCGACTCGGTCTTCGCCCGGTCAGCCGCAGCCGCCAACATCGAGTACCGACGCCCGAAGTCCAGGACAGTATCCGCACCCTTCTTCTGCAGGGCCTGCGCCCCCTCAGTAGAAAGCCTCTTGGCGCCATCCGGGATCCCCGTCGCCTTGTCGGCGGCTGTCGTCAAGCCCGCCGCCAACTTCCCCGATCCATCGGTCGCCGACCCGATCCCCGTAGCCAGCTCCTTGGATCCGCTCGCCAACTGATCAGTCCCGTCCTTCGCCGTCCCCAGGCCATCGGCCAGCTGCCCCGTTCCATCGGAGAGCAGGAACAGCCCGTTGTCCAACCGCTTGGTCCCGCCAACGAAGACACCAACACCGGCGTTGAGCCTGCCAGTTCCGTGAGCGAGCGTCCCGGCACCCGCCTTCAGCACCCCGGTTCCGTTGGCAAGCGTTCCGGCGCCGGTCTTGAGCTGCCCGCTGCCGGTGACGAGCGAACCCATACCGCCGTCGACCTGGTCTGCGCCATCCGACAGTTGGGTGAGCCCGGCCAGCAACGTCTTGCCGCCGGCCTGGATCTGGCCCACGCCCACCTGCAATCCGTTGATGCCACCCCGCAGCGTCTTGTTGGTGGGAGTGTCCTTCGGCGTCCCGATGCCACCCTGCACGCTGGTGACCACGCCGGACACCAGTTGACTGATGCCGGCGTCCAGCGCTGCCAGCCCCTGGGTCAGGCCAGGCTTCGAGTCCGGGCATCCTGCGACTCGGTTGTCGAGCCCGCACTCGAGCTGTGCAAGACCTGGTACGGCGCGCTGCGTCAACCGGCCCTTCAGATAAGCGAGTGCGACCTGGAGCTTGGCCGAGTCGGGCAACGGTGAATCCAGATCGCCGGGCCCGTCGTCGAAATCACCCATCTTGGCGATCACCGAGTCCAGGATCAGCTTCTTGACCGCGTTGGTCTCCGGTCCGACGTTCAATGCTCCAGCAGGGCCGTTCAGCTGTGCGGCCGCGGCGCCGTAGCACTCCTCGGAGTAGGTGCCGACCGGCTTGCCGTTGCTGACTGCCTTGAGTGCATCGGAGGCGCAGTAGACGCCACCGCGCATCTTGTCGATGCCCGGTCCGGATGCCGCGAGCTGATCCTTCAAGCGCTCCAAGCCACCGAGCAGAGTTCCGGCAGAGTCGACGGAGCCGATTCCCGCGCGGAGCTGGGCCACACCTGTGTGCAGTGCCTCGGCCTTGTCCGGCAGTTGGCCAACACCGCCGTACATCTGGGTGAGTCCGTCCTGGACACCCTTGAGTCCGCCGCTGACCTTGTTCAGTCCGTCGATCAGCTCGGGCGCCTTGCCGGTGACCTGGTTCAGACCGGAGGCGAGCTGGCCGGTACCGGTCTTGAGCTTGCCCGCCCCGGCGTTCACGTCGTTCGCGCCCTGGGCCACCTTGCCTGCGCCGGTATTCAGGTCGCCTGCGCCCTTGGCGAGTTTGTTCGCGCCGGTATTCAGGTCCCTGGTTCCGTCGGCGAGTTGGCCGGCGCCGGTGTTCAGCTGGTCTGCGCCTGCGGCGGCTTCGCCCATCTTGGTGCGGAGCAACGACGCTCCGGTATCCAGTTTGCCGAGGCCACCGGCTAGTTGGGCGAGGCTTGTGGAGACCTTGTTCGCGCCGGGGGCGATCTTGTTCGACAGACCTTCGTTGAGGGTTTTGGCGCCGGCGTTCAGTTGCAACAAGCCGCTGAGGAGTTTCTCGGAGCCGTCGCGGAGCTTGATGAGGTTGGTGTCGAGCTCGGTGCCGCCTTCGACCAGGTCGGTGCCCTTTTCGGCGCCGCTTTCGTAGCCTGTGACCGCTGTCTTGAAGGTCGGGCTGTCGAGGGGGCTTACTGGTAAGGCGGTTAGCTCGGCTTCGGGGACGATGGCGTCCTTGACCTGGGCGGACCAGCCGAACTCGGCGGTGGCTGCGCCTACTGGCGGGAAGAGGGTCACCGTGAAGCTGAGTTTGGTGCCGCCCTTGCCGTCGCCGGCTTTGTTGGCTTCGTTCGAGGTGACGTCGCCGAACTCGGGTGGGAGGACCGTGGTCAGTTGGCCGACCATGGGGATGACGACGTCGGCCTGTTCTTTCACCTGTTTGCCGTAGCCGTCGGTGATGGTGATCTCTTCGGAGTGGGCCGAGGTGTTCTCGACGACGTAGTGGGCTTCGAGGTGACCTTTCTTACCGACGACGTCGCCGGGCTTCTTGAGCTGCTTGCCGTTCAGGGTGTAGGTGACCGCGACCTTGATCGGGAGCTTTTTCTTGTCGTAGTCGCTGACGGTTCGCAGGCGTTGTTCGCCGTCGACGGTGGTGTCGACGGTCATCTTGCCGTCCTTGACGGTGTAGCCGCCCCAGCCGTCGAGGTTGCGGATGCCCTTGTCTGACACGGGATTGGTGACCTTCACCTTGCCCTTGCCGACCAAGGCGAGCTGTTCGTAGATGCGGGCGCTGTCGACCTTGCCGCTGGGGTCGAGGCGCGCTTGTACGGTCTCGGTGTTGGTGACTGCGACCGGGTCAGCGGTGGCTGTTGCCAGCGCCGGTGACGTGGCCAGGACGAAGACGGTGGGGACGGCGATGGCGGCGGCCAGTCCCCGGGTGATCCGGCGGGCGGTCACGGACGCTCTCCTTCGGTGGTGGCGAACTCGCGGGTCGGGGCCTCGTCAGGTGTTGGTTCATCAGCTGCAGGTGGAACCGCAGCTGGTGCACGTCCGGGCCATTGGAGCGAGGTCGCCAGGAACCCGATCCCTGCCGCGAGCAACACGCCCGTCGCCGCCGACGGCGACTCGGCCAGGAACGCCGGACTGTCCGCCGTGTAGCTCTCCTCATACACAGCCACCATCGCGGCCGCGCCCAACAGCAATGTCCACAACGGAAGCCGATTCCCCGACCCCGCCGCGAACACCACGCACACGGCCACGACAACAACGGCCGCGACCGCTCGCCCGGAGGCCGAGTCCGGCAGATACAGAGCCCGTACGGCGAACCCGAGCCAGGCCACGAACAGCCCGATCAGGAACCCGATCGCTCGCTGGGCCGGGGTTCGTTCCTGCACCAGCCCCACCACACCCCCCAGGGCCCCACCGACCAGAGCCACGTGCTGCGTGTTCAGACCGAGAGCTTCCCCGACCAGACACAACAGACCCGCGACCACGGCCAGCAGAGCACCGCATAGCAAGGTACTGCGCTGCATTGAGTCCTCCACCTCACTGTCGGACTCCGGGACCCCCTCCGGAAAATCCAAGATTCACGTACTTGAACTACCGTTCAGTACGAAGCTGATGGACGTTCCTACCAGGCGGTAACCACCTGCGGCAATAACGGAGCGATACCGAGTCGCCGCATCCTCGTAAATACCCCTGAATCCACGATATTGCTCACGAAATTCAAGTGTTTGAAGGGCTTTTCGCCCGCCTTTGCCAGGACATGCAAGCCCCGACGGTCACCGTCGGTAGGTCTGGACAGGAGCCGCCGAAGACGCTGTAATATGCGATATATTGCACATCGCTGAGGAGCGCAGATGGCCCTGGACGACTTCGATCGGTACCCGCTGCTGTTCGGGCCAAGCCCGATCCATCCGTTGGACCGCATGACGGCTCACCTGGGTGGGGCGCGGGTCTGGGCCAAGCGGGAGGACTGCAACAGCGGACTCGCGTACGGCGGTAACAAGACGCGCAAGCTGGAGTACCTGGTCCCGGAGGCGTTGGCGCAGGGCGCGGACACCTTGGTCACCATCGGGGGAGTGCAGTCGAACCACACGCGTCAGGTCGCGGCTGTGGCGGCGAAGGTCGGGCTGAAGGCGATCCTGTTGCAGGAGAGCTGGGTGGACTGGCCGGACCCGGTGAACGACAAGGTCGGCAACATCCTGCTCAGCCGGATCATGGGAGCGCAGGTCCGGTTGGTCGAGGCCGAGTTCGGGATCGGGCTCAAGGACAGCTGGCACCAGGCGCTCGACGAAGTGCGCGCCGACGGAGGTACGCCGTACGCGATCCCTGCTGGTGCTTCGGATCATCGGCTCGGCGGGCTCGGATTCGCCAACTGGGCTTACGAAGTGGAGCAGCAGGAGCGCCAGCTCGGCGTCTTCTTCGACACGATCGTCGTCTGCAGTGTCACCGGCAGCACGCAGGCCGGGATGATCGCCGGGTTCGCCGGTCAGGGTCGGCCGCGGCGCGTGCTCGGAATCGACGCGTCGGCCAAGCTCGCCGAGACCCACGCGCAGGTGGAGAAGATCGCCCGGTCCACCGCCGAACTGATCGGCCTCGGCCGCGACCTGCGCGACGACGAGATCACTGTGCTCGAAGGCTGGGCCGGCGACCTGTACGGCGTACCGGTGCAGTCGACTCTGGACGCGATCCGGCTCACGGGCCGGTTGGAGGGGATGATCATCGACCCGGTCTACGAGGGGAAGTCGATGGCCGCACTGATCGATCTCGTCCGCGACGGTGAGATCGGCAAGGACTCGAATGTCTTGTATGCGCACCTCGGTGGTCAGCCTGCCCTCAACGCCTACAGCGGACTCTTCCGGTAGGTTGCGGTCGCATGCCGGTGCCCAAGGAACGCGCGGTCGTCCCGCGCTCACTGCTGCGCGAGGACGCCTATCGGGCGATCCGCGATGCGATCGTCAAAGGTGAGCTCGCACCCGGCGAACGCCTGAACGACGCCGACCTCTCGGAGTGGCTCGGAGTCAGTCGTACGCCGGTCCGTGAGGCGCTCGCGCGGCTGGAACAGGCCGGGCTGGTGCAGACCAAGCCCGGGCGCTACACGATGGTCAGCCCGCTCGACGCCCGCGCCCTCCGCGAGGCCCAGTTGGTCACCGCCGCCATGCACGAACTGGCTGTCCGCGAAGCGGTCCCACACCTCGCTGCCGCCGACCTGGCCGAGATGCGCGCCGCCAACGCCCGCTTCGCCAAGGCGCTGCGGGCCACTGACGTCGACGCCGCTCTCCAGGCCGACGACGACTTCCACGCCGTACCGGTCCGGGTCAGTGCGAACCAGGCGGTCGCTGCTGTGCTCGACCAGTACACGCCGGCTCTTCGTCGCATCGAACGGCTTCGCTTCGGTTCCCTGAGCGGACGCGAATCAGTTGCCCAGCACAACGTGATCATCGACCACTGCGCAGCGGGCGATGCCGAGGCAGCTGCCGACGCGGCCCGAACCAACTGGCTCACCCTGGTACCGCTGATCGCCTCGCTCTAGGTGAGCGAGGCGACTGCGGCTGGGGTGGTCAGCTGCAGAGCGCGGTGTCCAGAGTCTTGGCCACTCGCTTGGCATCCTCCATGGTGGTCGGCAGTGCGGTGACTGCGACGGCGGCCTCGCGGCCATCCGGGGTGACGGCGTTGCGGGTCTCGAAGCCGGGGATGTCGCCGCCGTGGGTCCAGGCGAATCCACCACAGGACAAGGCAAGCTTCGCGATCCCGAGTCCGTACTCGCCGTCGCCGTTGACGTCCAGATCGGGTGCGTGCACGGTGTGGAGCATCTCCTGCAACTGGGCCGGCTTGAGGAGCTTGCCGTTGATCAGCGCGCTGAAGAACTTGTTCAGATCACCAGGCGTGGCGATCATCTGCCCTGCTGCCCAACCCATCGACGGCTCGGATTCCGTCACATCGGTGGCCGGGCCGTCCGGGGTTGTCTTGTAGTACCCCTTCGGGTGCGGGCCGAGGATACGCTGGTCGCCGAGCGCCGGCCAGTACGTGTCACGCAGACCCGCGCGCTCGATCACTCGGCGGGTGATCTCCTCGCCGACCGGGCGTCCGGTGACCTTCTGGATGATCAGCCCGGCCAGGATGTAGTTGGTGTTGCTGTACTCCCAATTGGTGCCGGGGGCAAACAATGCCTTCTTCCGCAGCGCCTCGTCGAGCATCTGCCGCGGTTCCCAATAGGTGTGCTGCAGCGGCAGATAGTCCGTGCCGAAGATCTCGTCGTAGTCCGGGATGCCGCTGGTGTGCTGCAGTAGCTGGCGGACGGTGATCTTGCGGCCGTCGATACCGTCGCCGCGGACCAGCCCTGGTAGATAGGTGTCGACCGGTCGGTCGAGTCCGATCTTGCCTTCGCCCACCAACTGCAGGAGGACGACCGACGTGAAAGTCTTGGTATTGCTACCGATTCGGACCCGGCTGGCCCGCGGAACGGGAGCCCCGGTGGCGAGATCACCAACACCGGCTGTGTAGGTCCGCGACTTCCCCTGTCGGTCGCGGACCGTGGCGATCGCTCCCGGAAAGGCCGGGCCCTGCACCAGAGCGTTCAAGCTCTGCTGCACTGCGTTGTTCGGCCGGGTCAGCTCGGCGGCCGGCGCGGCCGACGAGACCGCCGCCGTACCAACGAGTGCTGCGGTTACGACCGCGGCTAGCAGACCGAACCGGCGGCGAGATGATGACGACATCAGGGACTCCTTGGGATGGGCGTTTGCGAACACCCCAAACGCTATGGACGATTCCACCGCCGAACCATCCGGCCAGCCAGAGACTCTTGGTAGGGCTAGCCCTACCATCACAAACTGTCGGAGCCCTGTCGTAGGTTCGTTGCCATGAACGATCTTCACCTGGCCAACAAGAACGGAGCCGCCTTCTGGCGCGCACTCGGACCGGCTCGTGGTTATGAGCTGATCGAGCGTCCAGGGTTTCTCGCCGCCCTCGATCCGATACGCAACGGACTCCGCGTCGTCCTGACATCGGACCAACCGCCGGCCGCGGATCTCGCCGAGCTGACCGACCTGCTCACGAGCCGGGCCTGGCCACGCGTGACGATCGAGGATCCGTACGGCGTTGTCTCGCCACCGCTGACACCCGCCCGATGGCCGGTGATGATCCGCCCGGCCGCGCCGCTGCCCGAGCCGACGGTCGACGTGGTGCACGTGCGGACCGAGGAGCAGCTCGCCGCGGTCGACAAGGTCGTGGTGGAAGGGTTCCCGCTACCGCACTTCCAGCCGTACGGAAGTGCGGCCGCCGTCCCGCCCGCTCTGCTGTCCAGTCCCGGATTCGACGCCTACCTGATCGCGGTCGACGGTCAATGGGCCGCTGCCGGCGCGACGATCACCCAGGACGACGTGGCCGGCGTCTACTTCGTGACCACGCGACCCGAGTTCCGCGGCCACGGCCTGGCCCGCCAGCTGATGTACGCCGTCCTGCGTGAGCTCGACCCGCTGCCCGTCACACTGACCGCGGCTGCCCCCGCGCAGCACCTCTATCAATCCCTGGGCTTCACGACGATCGCCGAGTCGACATGGTGGTCGAGTTAGCGGCGGTTACGAGTCGCCAGGCGGCGGCGTAGAGCAGAAGGGCGATCGCGAAGGCGGCGCCCGCTCGCTTGATCGCTCCCGTGAGCACGCCTTCGGCGACGGCGGTCCAGGTGTCGGTCGCCTCGCGGTAGGCGACGAAGTCGGAGTGCGCCAGTACGACGGCGCCGAGCACCGGAGCTGCGATCAGGAGAGCGATGGTCACCCGGCGCAGCCCGGGCTTGAGCGTGGGCTCGCCCCGGAACTGGCTGCGGTGCTTCCAGAGATACCAGCCGATCACGACGAGCCCGAATGCCGTACTCGCGTATTGGAGTAGTCGTGGAACCGGCACGAAGTCGGCGTCGGTCAGGAAGTCCCACAGGAGATGCGTGCCAGCCCCGATGAGGGCCGAAAGGATCAGCCACAGGATGTTTGGTCGCCCGAGCTTCGGGAGTGCCAGTCCGAGCGCGGTGACCGGTGCCCTCAGCAACAAATAGGCCCCGATCAGAACGGCTGTGTAGAACAGATCGATCGGTAGCCCGGCGAGGGAATGGGTGGTGGTCGCATTGAGGAACGAGCCGTACCAGTCGTCCGCGCTGGTCGAGGTAATCCCGGCGGCGGTCAGGAAGTACGGCGCGTCCGGGGCCATCGAGCCGGCGATCAGTGCGACCGGGACGAACGGATGACGCAGCAGCGGAAGGACCGCGGCCGGGTGGGCCAGGGTGAAGGGCATGGCGAGCTCTCCTCTGCTGCGCGGATAGTACGCTGCAGAGAATACTCACTTGAACGGACTATAGGGAAATCACGGCATAGGCGACGAAGAGTGGAGCGGCCGCGGCCATCGCCGCCAGCGTGCGGAGACCCGAGGGTCGCGCGTAGAAGGTGAGGCCGGTCAGAGCGAGGGCGAGCAGTGGCCAAGCGCCGTAGTCCGTGCTCACGACAAACCCCCGCGTCAGTACCAAGGCCGACGGGAACCACGCGACGGCCGCCATCGCTCCGGCGACCGCCGCTCGCTTCCGTTCACCCCGTCGATCAGGTGGGCAAGCCAGGATCACGACCACGGTCAGTACGGCGGCGATCGCCTCGAACGGACCATCGCCGTACAGGCCCGGGTTGACGGTCCACTGGAGGGCGAAGCCCAGCAGGCCAACGACCGTGAGGAGGACGCCGGCCCGCCAATACTTGAGCAGGGCAACGATTCCGCCGACGCACATGAGTAGCGGGAAGAGGACGTTGAGGCCCAGTGCGAGGTCGACTGTCGTGAGGTGGTTCCAGGTGGATCCTGGCGAGATCGCGACGCCGGCGTACCAGCTCATCAAGCAGATTCCGCCGTACGCCGCGGCAACCGCCAGCGCGAAGGGTGCCGCCAACTCGAAGAACCGCCCACCGGCGGACGCGGAGTCGAGTTTGAGCCGGACGCGCAGGGCGTGGGCGAGTAGGTCCGCGTCGGCGCGCACTCGGGCAGCCCACGGCAAGCCGACCGTCATTTCGCGATGGACGTCGAGGATCTCGGCAGCGGCGCGGTAGCTCGCCGGGTACAACCTCATGTGGCCTGTGCAGTCCCACCGGCCAGGCGCCGGCGCATCTCCCGAGCGGTCGCGGCCAGCCGCTCCGCCTCTGTCTCCAGGCGTTCACGGCCGCTCGGGGTCAAGGCGAAGATGCGGCGCGCGCGGCCGCCGACGACTTCCTCGCGTTCAACGGCGATCAGGTCGTCGGCCAGTAGCCGGTCCAGAGCGCCGTACAGGGCTCCGGTCCTGGGGGCGACCCGGCCGTCCGTGATCGCCTTGACCTCTTGGGCGATCGCGTACCCGTGGCGCGACTCGTTCGCGAGGGCCGTCAGCAACAGCAAGGCCAGTTCCTGCATCCCTCGGTCGGTCATCCGGACAGAATAGTCCGTTCGACGGACGGTTGGTGGTCTTCACAGGATCCCTATCTCTTACTGATCATCGCCTCACCGCTGTGTCACTAGCGTCACTGACTTCTGACGTTCAGTGAACGGAGAGACAACAGATGAGTGGACGACCACGGTTGGCGCGAGTCGTGGGCCTGACTGCCGGGCTGGCGATGGCGGCCGGATCACTGGTGGTGGTGCCGGCGAGCGGAGCAGCTAATGCCGCGCTTGCGGCGTACTACAACCAGAAAGTGGAGTGGGCGGCGTGTGAGGCCGGTACGCCGCCACCAGGCTTTCCGCCGGACGAGTGGGAGAAGGAATGGGCCGGGCTCGACTGCGCGACGATCGTCGTACCGATGAACTACCAGAAGCCTGGTGACGGGAATCTGTCGGTCGCGATCAGTCGGCGCAAGGCGGCCGACCCCGCCCATCGGCAAGGGGTGTTGCTGCTGAACCCGGGCGGTCCCGGCGGCGACGGGCTGGCGATGCCGAACTGGATGAAGGACGAGAAGATCGCGGGGCCGTTCGACCTGATCGGGTTCGATCCCCGGGGGACCGGGCGGTCGACGTCCTTGCAGTGTGAGCTGCCGCCTACCGAGCCGCTCTTCGAGACCAGGCCGACCGACCAGCAGTTCGCCCAGATCGAGGCCGATGCCAAGGCTCAGGAAGAGGGCTGCGCGGCGGCGGACGGCGGGATCCGGAAATACATCAGTACGGCGAACACCGCCAGAGACATGGACATCATTCGCGGCGTGCTGGCCGAGAAGAAGATCAACTTCTTCGGCTACTCCTACGGGACCTATCTCGGCGCCGTCTACGGTTCGCTGTTCCCGGGCCGGCTGAACCGGTCGGTGCTCGACTCGTCGATGCATCCGGACTGGCTGTACTACGAGCAGGCCAAGGAGGTGTCGATGTCCGCGAGGGAGAACTTCGACGCCCTCGCGGAATGGATGGCCCAGCGGGACAGCATTTACCACTTCGGCAAGACGCTCGCCGAGGTGACGGCGTACCTGAACGAGGTCCGGGCGAAGGTGGCCGCGCACCCGGTGGACTGGCCGCTCCCGGGCGGCGGATCGCCGGTCGACGGACCCTTCTTCGACATCATTCTCGGCGGCTCGGGATACCGGCCGATGTGGGATCTCGCAGCGGAGCTGATCGGCCTGATCCGGGATGCGGCGAACGCGCCGGCGGGGAAGCGGGCCTTGAGCAAGGACGCGAGCAAGGCGCTGAAGGTCCTGTACGGAAAGATCAAGGAGACCTACCAGGGCGTCTTCCAGGCGGTTTCTTGCGAGGCGGTCTGGTCGAAGGACCCGAAGGGTTACGAGGAGCAGATGCGGTTGTTCCGCGAGAAGTACCCGTACGGTCCGGGCGCGATGCAGGCGGGTCCGACCAACTGCACCTACGCGAAATGGAAGCCGCAGGAGAAGCTCGTCGACCTGAAGCGCAAGGGCTACCCGGTCGGTCTGGTGATCGGCGCCGAGTTCGACCCGGCGACCCAGTACGACGGTTCGCCGGCGATGGCGGCCAAGCTCGACAACCAGCTGATCTCGGTCAGCGACGAGGGCAGCCACGGGCAGTACGGCTCGAACCCCTGTGCCACGGCCAAGATCAACGACTACCTGATCAAGGGCGTCCTGCCGGGCTCGCGATCGGTCTGCGCCGGGGCACCGCGTCCCGACGTACCGGCCGACGGTACCGCGGCGGCGAAGACCGCGAAGCCGGCCGGTGGGTCACTTGCCGCGCGAGCCGCGGCGATCGAGGCCCTGAAGGGCCCGCTCAACCGATGATGAAGGTCGACGGCCCAGGGGCTGCTTGATAGGTGGCAGTGGTCGTGGTCCTGCTCACGAGTACGGCGTTCGCCGGGGCGGTGACGTGCGCTGTTCGGCTCGGAAGCGGGACCACGACTGTCGGGACGCTGTTGAGCGGCGTACTGATCGTCAAGGTCAGCGCGGAGGTCTTGTGCCAGGACGAACTGATCCGCCCTCGGACGGTGTCGATGGAGGCGGTGACAGAGCTGAGGGCGGCCGGGATCCGCGGTGCGATCGTGACGGTCTTGTACGCCGGTGAGGTGAGCTGGATGCCGGCCAGCACGGTGTAGAGCGAGGTGTTGATCCCCGCGAACATCGCATGGTCGTGGGTGATCATCCCGGCGTCGTACAGCCATTGCTCCCAGCTGGTCGTCGCGCCGTGCTCGATCTGGAAACCGAAACCCGGGTACGACCGTTGCCCGAGGATCTGCATCGCCAGATCGAGCCTGTCGATCGCGGCCAGCGCGTCGACGAGGTAGCGCGTGCCGAAGATGCCGGTGTCGAGGTGGCCCGCATCCTTCGCGGTGATCGTCTCGGCGAGCCTCGCACCGACACCAGCGAGTCGATCGGCCGGGACCAGACCGAGGGCCAGCGGCAGCACGCTCGTGGTCTGCCGCCCGGAGCTGTAGGTGTTGTCGGCGTTGAGGAACCGCTGGTTGAAGGCGGTCTTGATGGCTGCGGCCAACGCCTCGTAGTGAGCGCCGTCGTCATCGTGGCCAAGGACGCGAGCAGCCTTCGCGAGGTCGACGGTCTGCTGGTACCAGAGCGCGGTGTTCACGAGCGAGACCTCGCTGAAGCAGTCGCCGGCGTTCGGGCTGCCCATCCCACCGTTCGCCTCCGGCCCGTGATCGGGCGGGCACCAGTCGCCGAACCCCTGATCACCCGGCCAGACGAGGGTCGGCTGATCGGCGGCGTTCTTGTCGATGAACGCTTTCATCAGCGGGTACGACGCCGCCAGCGTGCCGCGATCGCCGTACTGCTCATAGAGATTCCAGGCCAGTGAGACCTGCCCACCGGCCATGTCCGGGTACTGCGACTTCACGGCGTCGCTGGGCAGCGCGGTCCCTGGCGGCAGGTCGCGCAGGTACTTGGCATAGAAGCGATCCATCCCGAACTCGCGGAGTGCCGCATCGCGGTACGCCTGCACATCCATCGTCGGTGGTGTGCGTTCGTCGCGGACGGGCGTGTCGGTCGGCAGGCTCATCGAGTTGTTGAGGATGCTCCAGCGGTTGTTCTGCCAGATGGTGTTCAGCAGTTCATCGGAGGAGTGGAAGGTGCCCGTCGACGCAACGTCGGCGTGGATCGCGCGCCCTTCCAGGGATTCCGGCCGGAGTCCGGTCACCTCGACGTACCGGAAGCCGTGATAGGTGAAGCGCGGTTCGTAGGTTTCGCGGCCTGAGCCCTTGAGGATGTAGGTGTCGGTCGCGGCCGCCGAGCGGTTGGTACGGGTGTCGAGCAGACCATCGGGTCCGAGCTCCTCGGCGGTGCGGAGGCGAACCGCCGTACCGGCGGATCCGCTGACGTGCAGGCGGGTCCAGCCGGCGATGTTCTGCCCGAGGTCGTAGACGAAAACGCCCGGCTTGGGCTCGGTGAGTTTCACCGGTCGCAGCGTCTTCGCCACGCGAAGGGGCGGAGCTGTGTTCGAAGCGAGGGTGGAGCTGGGTGCCGGTGTCGTACGGACGGGCTGCCAGTCCGCGGCGTCGTAACCGGGGCTGTCCCAGCCCGGGCGCTCGGCGCGCGCGTCGTAGGTCTCGCCGGCATAGATGTCATCGGCAACGATCGGCCCGGACGCCCAGCTCCACGTGGTGTCGGTACGGACAGTCTCCGTGGTGCCGTCGGTGTAGGTGACAGTGATCAGCGCGATCGCCTGCTTCGGCCCGGTCCACCGGAAGCCGTACGGGTTGTACCGGGGCCCGTAGCCGTTGCCGAGCCAGATCCCGACAGTGTTGGCGCCTCGCCGCACGTCTCGGGTGATGTCGTAAGTGTCATACAGGTTGTGTCGCTCGTACGGCGTACTGGCCGGTGTCAGCACGTGGTCGCCGACCTTGGCCCCGTTGAGCCGCAGCTCGTAGAACCCCAGACCGTAGACGGTCGCTCGCGCCCGCTCGATGTGCTTGCCGACGGCAAAGTCTTTCCGCAGCATCGGTGCTTGCGGCTCGCGCGTCATCAGGACCGGATCGCCGGCCGGCTCCAGCCGGCCGTCCACCACCGCGCTCGAGGGGAACTGCGGATCGGGTGCGGTGCCGAAGTCGTCGCGAAACAGCGCCTGCCCGTTCGGGTCGCTGATCGTCAGATTGTCGAAGGCCGCACGCTCCGCGACCCCGCCGGTGGTCGAGGTCCGGAAGCCGATCGTCCCGCGGACGTGCTCGGTCTGTTCCCGCTGATCCACCTGGATGCCGTCGATCAGTGTGGTGATAGTCGATCCGATCGACCGGATCGTGAGGTGGTGCTGCTGGAAGGCGTTCGCGGGGGTGAGCACCGGGGCGAGGTCGATCTCGGCGAGGGTCCGGTAGGAACCATTCACCCGAACATGCGGCCGGAGCAACACCGTGCTGCCGGCCGCGTTGATCTGCCACAGGTAGTGGTTCGCCGCATCGGTCGCCCGGAAGACGACACCGGCGGCGATCGACTTGATGGTGACATCGAGATCGAGGGCGAAGTCCGACCAGTCGTTCGTGTTCCCGGTGTCCGGCGTGATCCACTGCGCGCCCTTCCAGGCAGCGGAGTTCAGCAGACCGGTTTCCCACCAGGCCGGGCTGGCCGTGGTCGATCGGCCGCGGGCATCCCAGACCTGGACGGTCCAGTAGTACCGAGTGGACGAGCGAACCGCAGGACCGCCGTACTGGATGCCGATCGACTCGTCACTGGCCACCCGTCCGGTGTCCCAGACGTCCGATCGGCCACGCTCGGTGCCGACCACGATCCGGTACGCCGTCTGCCGGCCGGTGCCGGTGAGCTGCCAGCTGAACGCCGGGGCTGGGTTGTCGGTGCCCAGCGGATTCACGGTGTTGTCCACCCGCAGTTCGCGGGCCACCAGACTCCCTGGCTGTGCACTCGCGGGCGATGAGCCGACGATCATCATCGCCGTCAGGCTAGCAATCAGCAGCTTCCGGGCGGTCCTCATCCCGCCACGCTAAGTGGGGAGCTGCGCGCATCGCTGCGAAATGACCGAAGCCGGACATGAGGCTGACAATTCTCTGACAAGCGCCGACAACGATGGCTCCATGCTTGCTCGCACACTGTTGCTACTGTCCACCTCCGGTGCGCTGGTGATCGGAGCCCCACTGGCCGCGGCCAATGCCGGTACGGCGTCCCCTCTGCTCCGGACCGATTCGGCGCACGGCCTGTTCCTGGCCAACCTCGACGACGACGCCGGCCGTTGTCGGACCCCCGCGAAGAAGATCGCCGCCGACGCGGTCGACCGCGAGGCCGCCAACGACGAGGCGTTCTACAAGCGCCAAAAAGAGCTTCAGGAGATGCCGGACAAGGAGGAGGCGCAGCGCCTGTACGAGGAGCTGCAGCGCACTCACCAGAAGGAACAGAACCTCGCCGACCGCGAACTCGCGGCCTGCAACGACGCTGCCGACACCGTGGTGAACGGCAGTCAGGACGCACTCGATCTGGCGCGGATCCACACGATCCCTCAGCCAACCGTGCCGAAGTCGGCGGTTGGTTCGTTGCGGATCTCGCAGCCGGATCGAGTGCACCTCTTCATCAAGCGCGGTCCGTGGGAGCTGGTGACACCGGAGACTCGCCTGAGTACCGATGAGCTGCGGCGGGGAGCCGAACTGGGGATCGAGGGCCGCGACATCATCCGCGACACCGCGCAGTGGGACGGCTCGATCGATGTCACACTGACGGTTGCCGGTGGTGGGTCGAGCACGGTGACGATGCACGAGGCGCCGGTGCTGACGCAGTTGAACACGCAGAAGCTCCAGCAGGTCATCACCGAGGAGACCACCGAAGGCGAAGGCAACCAGTGGCGTGATGACGCGGCGGCCGTGATCAAGAAGGCCGGCGCACCTGGTGGCCTACGGCAACTGAATCTCAGTGGGGACCAGTGGGCTCAGGACATCTTCGAGCCGGCCTACACGTCGATCCCTGGTCCGGGCGGTAAGCCGCAGGGGATGAAGCTGCTGATCGGGTCGGCGAACGACGACCGCAGGGTGGCGTCGCGAGTGATCTTCACCGAACTGGCCGGTGCCGATGTCGGCGGGGTACACGTCGAGCACGTGCCGGTGCCGTCCGAGAACAGCAGCTACGACTCGATGGGTAACCTCGAGACGATTCCGGCCACGTCGTCGTACCCGAACGGCCGTGTGGTGATCGGCGGCGACGGCCTCGAGCACACGAAGACCGGTCCGGCGCCCGAGATGGTGACGCTGCTGAAGTCGCAGGGAATGCAGGACCCGATCGCGATGGACACTTCGTGGCTCACGATCGGGCATGTGGACGAGTTCATCCAGTTCGTCCCGGTCCCGGGGAGCCGGCTCGGCTGGAAGGCCGTGGTCGCGGATCCGACCGCAGGGTTGAAGCTTCTCGGTGAGGTGAAGAAGGCCGGCCACGGCGGCGACAAGCTGCACGGCAACCTGCCTCCGCTGGAGTGGCCGTACGACGAGCGCATCGACCAGCGGACGACGAACGAGTTCCTCGCCGACGAGCAATTCGTGGGAACGAACGAGCGGGCGGCTGATCGGATCGCCGCCAACCTCGACGTCCTGCGGCAGAAGGTCGGACTGACCGAGGCCGATCTGGTCCGGGTTCCGGCGCTCTACACCGCGCGCTCGCTCGACTACGGGATGCTCGAGACGTCCATCCGTTCGATGCCGGACGGTCCGGAGAAGGACGCCAAGGTGAAGGAACTGAACGCGATGCGGGACGGCGTCGCGGAGGTGCCCGGCACTGTGAACGGCCTGGTGCTGAACGCGGGTCATTACATCGCGCCGAAACCGTTCGGTCCTGTGCTCGGCGGCAAGGATGTGTTCGCCGACGCGATCTCGAAGGCGTTCCGCACGATCGGGTACCAGGTCACCTATGTGAATGACTTGACCAGCACCCACGTGTCCGAGGGCGAGATCCACTGCGCGACCAACACACTGCGGGACAGCCTCACGAACCGCTGGTGGACGAAGCAATCCTGACCGTGAGGTAGGGCGATAGCTCGTTGAGGAAGTCGGCCGGGTCGAACATCGCCCCGGCCGACGCCACACCCGCCGTACGGGCTTCACCGGCGAGCAGTCGTCGTACGGCGCCGACTGCGAGCGGTGCCGTGATCGCGTAGATGTCCTGGCCGTGGGCGCTCGCCCGCAGGTCGCCATCGGGGGTGCGGACCAGGACGTCCACGATGAACGTCTGGTCGGATCGGCCTTCGTCGTCGACTGCCTTCGGCGCCGGGGTGTCCGGCTGGGCGAGGTCGCCCGCGGCCTCGAGGGTCATGGCGGTTCGGACCTTCGGTACGTCGAGATGGCTGGGGATCGTCACGACATCGGCCATCGTGAACTCCTTGATCACCCGGCGGTTGCCGAGCGGTTCGGGGAACTGCCAGTCCTCCTGGCTCGGCTGGTCGTCGTGGTACTGCAGTTCGCCGTCGGCGAAGCGCACTCGGCGGCCACCGCGACGATCGTGGGAAACCTGACCGGCGGCTCGGGTACCCGGAGTGGGGTGCCAACTGCTCAGCCCGTAGGCGACGATCACCTCGTCGGCGCTGGTCCGGCCGCCGAGCGCGGCAGTGACGAGCAGATCGCCGAGGCCGCCGTAGAACGCCATGGCCGGCACGATCGGGGTCGTCGCGTTCCGATGGGCGGCGAAGGTGTCGACGTTGGCCTCGATCTCCGCGGCCACATCGACGTACGGGATGCCGGCGCGGACGGCGGCTGCGGAGACCGCGGCGCCGGTCAGGGCGAACGGTCCCGCGGCGTTGATGACCGCGTCCGCGCCGATCAGGGCGGCGTCGAGCGCGTGTTCGTCGTCCACGGCGGCGGACCGGGCCTCGAAGTCGGGCCACAGCGCTTTGAGCGCCTCGGCGTCGCGGCCGGAGACCACGGGAGTGAACCCTTGGCGGACCAGTTCCGCCACCACGAAACGACCGGTGTGCCCAGTGGCGCCGTACACGGTGATTGTCTGCATGCACTCGAGTCTGGCGGTCAGGAGAGGTTGGCGGGAGCGTCCGGAACGCCACCATGCGTACACTTTCGGACATGCATACCGTCGCGGTCGCCACGGCTGGACACCTGCTGCATTTCGAGCTGGGCGTCGCCTACGAGATCTTCGGCAACTCGCCGATCGATGCCAAGGACTGGTACGACGTTCGCCTCTGTGGTCCGGGCCCGATCCAGGTCGGGCCGTTCATGGTGGAGCCGGACAGCGGGCTGGACGCATTGGCTGTCGCGGACACGGTCATCGTGCCCGCCTGCGTGGATGTCGACGTACCGCCGCCGGTGGACTTGGTCGACGCCGTGCGAGCCGCGTACGACGCTGGTGCCCGGGTGGCGTCGTTGTGCACTGGCGCCTTCGTGCTGGGGGCTGCCGGGCTGCTCGATGGGCGGCGCGCGACGACGCATTGGGCGCATACCGAACAGTTGAGCAGGGCGTTTCCGGCGGCCGAGGTTGATCCGGACGTGCTCTATACGGACAACGGTCGGGTGCTGACCTCTGCGGGGAAGGCGGCGGCGGTCGACCTCTGCCTGCACTTGGTCCACCTGGATCGCGGTGCAGGGGTGGCCAACGCAGTCGCGCGGCGACTCGTCGTACAGCCGCATCGGGCTGGTGGGCAGGCCCAGTTCGTGTCGAAGCCGGTGCAGCCCGCTGATGAGCACGCCTTGTCACGGCTGCTCGGTTGGGCCGAAGAACGCCTCGACCAACCGCTGACCGTCACCGACCTCGCCCGCGAAGCCAACACCAGCCCCCGCCACCTCGGCCGGCTCTTCCGGGCGGCCACCGGCGAGACGCCACTCCAATGGCTCCTGACCCGTCGCGTCCGCCGGGCCCAAGAGTTGCTCGAAGCAACCAACGAGACCATCGACGCCATCGCGACGGCCACTGGGATGGGTACCCCCACCACTCTCCGCCGCCAGTTCAAACGCACCGTCGGCGTCTCCCCGCAGACCTACCGCCAAACCTTCCGAGCCACCTAAGCAGGGAGGCGGAGCGTGAAGGTGGAGCCTTGGTCGAGGGTGCTCGTGACGGAGCTGGTGCCATGGTGGGCCTCGACGAGCGAGCGGACGATGGGGAGGCCGAGGCCGCTGCCGCCGGTGTGACGGTTGCGGGACTGCTCGGCGCGCCAGAAGCGATCGAACACCTTGGGGAGGTCTTCGGGCGCGATGCCGGCGCCGGTGTCGATGACGTCGATCACGACTTCCGCGCCCTCGCGGCGCGCCTCGATCCGGACGGTACCGCCGGCGGGGGTGAACCGGAGGGCGTTGGCGACCAGGTTGCCGATGGCCTGGCGGAGACGGACCGGGTCGGCGTCGAGCTCGATGTCGCCATCAGTTGCCGAGGACAACGTAATCTCGGCGTGCTCAGCCTGGCTGAGGTAGGTGGCGACGACCTGTTCCAGGAGCAGGCCGAGGTAGACGCGCTCGGGATGGATCCGCAGGTTTCCGGCATCGGCGGTCGCCAGATCGCGCAGGTCGTCGATGATGTGCTGGAGGAGGGCCGCCTCCTCGCTGAGTGAGGCGATGAAGGCCTGATCGGGTTGGGCGACGCCGTCCTCGACGGCCTCGAGCCAGCCACGGATGTTGCTCAGCGGAGTCCGCAGCTCATGCGCGATGTCGCTGACCATTGCCCTGCGCAACGATTCGGTCCTGGCCCGGCTGTCGGCCAGTTCGTTGAACGCCAGCGACAGCTGACCGATCTCGTCCTGACCGCGGACCCTGACCCGGATCTCCTCGTCCCCACCGGTCATCTGCCGCGACGCCTTGGTCAGCGCGCGCAGCGGCTGGACCAACCGGATTCCGCCGAGCACCGCGATCAGCACGGTGACCGCGAGGATCGCCGCGGCGACTCCGGCGATCCGCTTCTGATTGGCCGACGACAGGTCGAACTCGGCCGACGCACTGCTGCTCTGCGTGCTCACGAACAGCAGCGCGGCCGGAGCGACGTACGGCTTGAGCATTTCGCGGCGTGCGTTCAGCAGGCAGGTGTCGACGGCGTCGGGGTCGGGGCGCGGTGGTGCGACCGCCGGCTCGACCGGCCGGAGCTCCTGCACCGGTCCGGTCGGGATGGACCAGGTCAGATCGGCAGCGATCTTGATCGATGCGACCGGTCCGCGCGCGCTCAGACAGGTGTTGACTGCCTTCTGCAGACGCTGGTACGCCGCCAATTGTGGTGGTTCGATCACAGCCAGCCGATCGGCGCTGCACCCGTTGAGAACAATCTCCGGAGCGCCCTCCACGTGCGGTCGTCCGGTCGGTTCGATCACGATCTTGCCCTGACCGATGCGGCCCTGAACACACTTCAGCACGCGTTGCGCGAGTTCGTCGTACGCCGTCCGCTGGGCTGCTGTCAGCGCGAACGGACCGGCCACCCGCGGGTCGATCTGGTCACCGCCGGCCTCCGCCGCGGTCAGCGCGACGTCCACCTGGAGCGGGTAGATGACGGCAGACGGCTTGCGGGTCGGCGGTACCGGCTTGCCGGCGATGGGCTGACGCGTGCGGGTGCTGAGACTGATCTGCCGCTGGGTCACCTCGGAGAGCTGGGCCAGCAGTTTGTCGACACCTGACCACGTGCGGTGCGTCGCGGCGTACTCGAGCAGGGTGTTGTAGATCTTCGCGTCGTCGGCGAGCGCTTGGCCTTGCTGCTCCTGGATCGCGACCGTCGTGCTGCGCGCGGCCAGCCAGGCCGTTGCCGCGATCGAGCAGAGCGCGATCAGGACGGCGCCGGCCAGGAGCCGGACCAGGATGCTGCGCCGCGCGGCCATCTCAGCCGTCGGTCAGCTTGTAGCCGACCCCGTAGACGGTGAGCAGCCGGACCGGGCGGCGCGGGTCCGGCTCGATCTTCTTGCGCAGGTTCAGCACGTGGGTGTCGATCGTCCGCGTGGTGATGTACTGGTCGATCCCGTGCATGTTCTCCAGCAACTGGGCTCGGCTGAACACCCGGTGCGGTCGCGCGGCCATCGTCGCGATCAGCCGGAACTCGCCCGGCGTACAGGAGATTTGGGTGCCGTCGGCAAACAGTTCGTGACGGTCGAGGTCGACGGCGACCTCACCGACGCGCAGCAGCGTGCTGGGCTCGGCGGCCGCCGGCACCCTGGTACGGCGGAGCAGCGTGCGCACCCGAGCCGCCAGCTCCCGCGGGCTGAACGGCTTGGTCATGTAGTCGTCCGCACCGAGATCGAGGCCGAGCAGCATGTCGTCCTCCTCGGTCCGCGCGGTCAGCATCAGCACCGGGAGGTCCGACTCGCGCCGCAGGATCCGGCAGACGTCCAGCCCGTCGACACCCGGCAGCATCACGTCCAGGATGAGCAGATCGGGCTGCCGCCGTCGGACCTCCTCCAGTGCGGACCGGCCGTCGTTCACGACGATCACGGTGTGGTTCTCCCGCTCGAGATACCGCCGTACCAGCTCGGCCTGCTTCTCGTCGTCCTCGGCAAGCACGACCTGCGCACACATGTCATCGACTATAGGACGCATCGCCCTCGGCCCAGGTGATGCTGGTCGTGCCCGGACAACTTCCTGACAATTGCCATCAGTCCGACGCGAGGGCTTCTGTTGGCGTGAGCAACGATGCGCGGACTGCTGGGTAGACCCCGGCCAGTACGCCGACCGTGATCGACGCGGCCAGCCCGGTGAGCAGGGCCGACGCTGGGATGACGACGGGCCACCCCTGTGAATCGGCGTACCCGATCACGCCGACCACGCCCATTACTGCGCCCATGAGGCCGCCGATCGCGCACAGGACGACGGACTCGGTCAGGAACTGGCCGCGGATCTGCCGGCGGTTGGCGCCGAGTGCGCGGCGCAGTCCGATCTCGCGACGGCGTTCGAGGACGGAGATGACCATCGTGTTCGCGACCCCGATGCCACCGACGAGAAGGGCGACACCCGCTAGGCCGAGGAACAGCGTTGAGAACGCGTTCTGGGTGATGCGTTGTGCCGCCAGAGCCTCCGACGGTCTGCTGATTTGAACGAGGCCGGGTTGTTCCGGGCTCAGGGTGCGGCCGAGTACGGCGCGAACGTCCTCGACCGCGGTGTCGGTCGACCGGACGTACACCACGGACGGCCGCCCGTCGAAGCCCAGGTCGGTCTTGGCCGCGTCCCAGCCGACCAGCACCGACTGCTCGATATCCGGCGCGAGCGGTGAGTTCGCCAGGACGCCGATCACCGTGAACCACGTGTCGTTGAGCAGGATCCGGGGGAGCGGTTGCCCGGTAGGAAGGCTCGTGATCCCCAACCAGGTAGCGGCTTTCGCGCCGAGCACGACCGTCGGGAACTTGTCGGTCGCCGGCGAGAGGAACTTCCCGGAATACATTGTGCCGCCGATCAGACCGAGCAGGTTCGGCGTCCCGGCCAGCACCGTGATCCCGCTGCTGTTGGTCGTCGCATCGATCTTGTCCGACCGCCGTACGCTCGCGTGAACGTTGGCCACCCCGCTGACGTCTTGCACCGGACCGATCCGTTCCGCCATCCCGACGGATGCCACCGGCAGTCCGGCCGGCGCACCGGTCTTGTCCGTCGCATCCGGTACGGCGGCAGCCCGGAGCAGGTCGGGTCCCAGCGTCGACAACTCGTCGAGCACCGCCTGCTGGCTGGAGGCCGGGATCCCGGTCACGACGATCATCGTCGCGATCCCGATCGAGATCCCGAGCGCGGAAAGGGCCGCGCGCAACGGTTTCGTGCGGACGCGGGTGAGACCCAGGAGCAGGAGGTCGGAAAGCGCTAGTCGCACGGGCTGGGTGAGCCTCGTCATGCGTTCACCAGCTGACCGTCGCGCATCTCGAGCTGGCGCGGGAGTTGCGCCGCGATGTCCCGGTCATGCGTGATGACGGCGATCGTCGTACCGGCTGCGTGGAGTTGGGTCAGCAGGTCCAGGACGGCGAGACCGTTGGCGGTATCGAGGGCACCGGTCGGTTCATCAGCCAGTACGACGGCTGGGCTGTTGACCAGGGCTCGCGCGATCGCGACTCGTTGGCGTTCACCGCCGGAGAGCTGGTGCGGGCGGTGGTCGGCTCGGTGCGAGAGACCGACCTTGGCGAGTGCTTCCAGCGCGAGCGGCTTCCGGGCGCGCCTCGGCGTACCGGCGTACAGGAGTCCGGTCGCCACGTTCTCGGTGGCGGTGTGGCCGTCGGACAGGTGGAACTGCTGGAACACAAACCCGATCGAGCGTCCGCGGAGTGCGGACAGTTCGCGATCGGAGAGACTCGCGACATCGTGGCCGCTGATCGTCACCGTGCCCGCGGTCGGCTGGTCGAGCGTTCCCATCAGGTTGAGCAGCGTCGACTTGCCGGAACCGGACGGGCCGACGATCGCGACCAGTTCGCCCTGATCGATGGTGAGCGAGACGTCATCCAGCGCGCGGATGCCGCCGGGGTACTCCTTCACCGCATGCGTGAGCTCGACGACCGCGGTCACGAGGTGGTCACCACCTTCAGGCCTGCTTGCAGTCCGGTGCCGGTGATCTCGACGTTGCCGTCGGCAAACATCCCGGTCTGGACGCCGACGAGCGAGGTCGTCGTACCGTTCACCACCTGGACGGCGTACCCGCCTTCTCTCAGCGCGAGCAGCGCAGCCACTGGTACGACGAGGACACCCTTCCGGGTGGGACCAGGAACCGTGACCTGGACCGGGCCGGTGTCGACGCCTTTACTCGCGGACTGCTGGTCGAGCGTGATCGTGGCGGTCAGCTGGGGCTTCTTGTCGCCATCAGCCGGATTGTCGCCGTCGGGCGGCGGCGTGGCATCCGTGCCGACGATGCGGATCGTGCCGGTGGTGTCCTTGCCGTTCGGAAGGGCGAGCTTCACTCTCGCACCGGCCTTGATTCCGGCGGCGTCGTCGGCGTCGAACGGCAGCGTGACGACCTTGTCGGTCGCCGTGACACCGAGCAGGTCGGTGGCCGCCGGATCACCGAGGGCCGCCTTCAGCGAATCGACCCGTACGGCGCCGGGCAGCACCACGACCGTGGTCGGATCGATCACGCCGGTCGGCTCCAGGTCGAGAGACTTCTGCCACTCCTTGATCGCCTTGGTGGTGGCGGGGGTGAGCTTGTCGGTGGTCGTCTTCGAGAGGAAGCCGAGTGCGGTCAGGTTCTCTTTGACGACGCGAATGTCCGGCCCGGTCAGTGGTTTGTCATTGGCCGGAGGCTTGGCCGGCGGCGGCGTGGCAGGTGGCGTGGCAGGCTTTCCGATCGTGCGGAAGAGCGGGGTGGACCCGTAGAACAAGGTGACCGGCTTGTTGTCCACCCGATACAGCACGTCGCCCCGGGTCATCGCTGTGTTTGCCTTTGGCAACCACGTGATCGTGCCGGTGGCATGACTCTTGACGGTCGAGCTGCCGCCGTACCCGAGCTGCCCCGACACCTCCTTGGCCTGGGACAGATCGGTCCGGATGATCTCCACTGTCTGCGCCGGGTCGGGACCGTTCGCCGCGACCGCCTTCTCCGGCCGTTCGACGTACCGGAAGCCGGCCAGCCCGCCGCCGACCACGACAGCCAGCACCACCACAGCCGTCACCACGCGTCGCCGAGAGCTCACTTGCCGGCCACCTCGCGCTGGCACTCCGGCATCAGATCCATGCCCTTGGTGATGGACTGCATGTCGTTGTTCTTCCCGCCGAGCGCCGGGCCGACGATGCCGGACGACGTGTCCGTGGACAGCTCGACGTACTTGACGCCCTTGTCCTTCAAGCACTGCACGACCTTGCGACCGAAGTCCAGCGCGTCCGGGTTGTTGGCGTCGATCTCCCAAGCAGGCAACGGCAATTTCGGCTCACAGACCTTGCCGGCCGTCTTCGCCTTCTTCGGATCCGTCGTCGGCCCGCTCCCCAGCACGCCCGCCTCCTTGCGCTGCGCCAAGGCGTCGATCCCGTTGTCCTTCAGGCATTGCAGGTACGGCGCGTACATCCGCTTCCGGTCGGCCTCGGTCATGTCGATCCGCTCCCGCGGCCGACCGGCGTCCGGATCCTTCGGTGTCGCCTTCGTGCTGCTCTTCCCCGGTGGTGGCGTGGTCAGCGAAGCAATCTCAGGCGCCTTGCCGGCGTCCTGCCCCTGCGCCTCGGTATCGCCCTTCGAGGCAGAGCATCCCGCGGCCAACACCACCACCAGCACCATCGGTGCCCACCGCAACAGTCTCCTGGTCGTCATACCGGCCACGATGCCGACCGAATGTCAGGGAATTGTCGGCTCCCGGTGCCGATCCTGTCTGCCTTGGTTCAGCCGACCTTCACTAGGTCGGACAGGGCGGTGGTTGCTTCCTGCCAGGCGGGGTCGGTGGGGTCGAACTGGGTGTGGAGGTAGGCGGCGGTGAGGCGGGCGATGGCGGCGACTCGCTCGGGGTTCTCGTCGGTGGTTTCGGCGGCGTCGTAGCCCTGGATGCCGCCGAGGAGGTGTTCGGCGCCGAAGACGGTGAGGAGGGTCTTGGGAGCGGGGGCCAGGTGGTAGGGGTCGGCGTGCCAGTCGGGGCCGAAGTCGGTGAAGTGCTGGGAGTCGTCCTTGTCGCCGGCAACGATCAGGGCCGGGGTCGTCATCGTGCTGAAGTCGATCGTGCGGGCGAAGTCGATGGCGTCGGCCATCGGGCCGTTCAGAACGTCACCGCGGCCGGGGGCGGCGAAGACGATGCCCTGCTTGATGCGGGGCTCCAAGAGGTCGGCGATCTCGCCGGTCTCCGGGTCGGTGATGCGGGCGCCGAGGAGCTGGGTGGCGGTGAAGCCGCCGAGGGAGTGGCCGGCGACGGCGACCTGGTCGCGGTTCACCCGGCCGGCAAGCTGCGGTACGGCGTTCTCGATGAGGTCGAACTGGTCGAGGATCTGCGACATGTCCTCGGCGCGCGACCGCCAGAAGTACGGCGCTCCGGGGGCGTCGGCGACCTGGTTGGTCAGCGTTCGCGAACTGAGGTGGGTCGGCTGGACGACGACGAAACCGCGGGCGGCCCAGTCGTTGGCGATCGGGGCGTAGCCGTTCAGCGAGGAGAGGTTGTTCGCGTGGCCGTGGCCGTGCGACAGCAGGATGATCGGCAGCTTGGTGCCGGTGGCCGGTGCGGAGACGCGGACCTGCAGATCGACCGGCCGTCCGGGGACGGACAGGATCACCGGGCTGTACGAGATGACGGGAGTGCTCATCGGATTCCTTTCGGATGAACTACAGTGTTAACCGGGACATTGTTCCACTTACGAAGATACGGAACATCGTTCCGCTTATCAAGTGGGACGATGTTCCGCTTCATCGCGCGAAGGGAGTTGGGTGATGGGAGCCGGACGGACCAAGCGGTCCGATGCGCTGCGAAACGAGCAGAAGTTGCTGTCGGCGGCCGCCGAGGTGTTCCTGGTCTCCGGTGTCGATGCGCCGATCCGGGAGATCGCGGCCCAGGCCGGCGTGGGAACCGGCACGATCTACCGCAACTTCCCGACCCGGGCGGATCTGGTCGTCGCCGTCTACCGCCACCAGGTCGAGGCCTGCGCCGAGGCTGGTCCGCGCCTGTTGGCCGACCTCGATTCACCGTTCGAGGCCTTGCGTCAGTGGGTCGACCTCTTCGTCGACTTCCTGGTCACGAAGCACGGCCTCGCCCACGCGATGCAGTCGGACAGCAGCGGCTTCGAAGCGCTGCATGCCTACTTCCTCGAGCGCCTGGTCCCGGTCTGCGCAGACCTGCTGGCCGCTGCGACCAAGGCCAAGGAGATCGATTCCGACATCGAAGCCTTCGAGCTGATGCGCGGTGTCGGCAACCTCTGTATCGGTCGCGAAGGCGACCCCGCCTACGACCCGCGCCGCCTCGTCGAACTGCTACTGCGCGGCCTGCGCAATCACTGAGGTGGGCGGAGGAGGTGTTCGCCGGCGAGGTTGACCGCTTCCCTGCGGGTGCGGCCGGGGTGGTCGAAGGCGATGAAGTGGCGGCCGATCGCGAGGGTGTAGGCGAGGATGCTGCGCGCCTCGACCTCGTCGGGATCGGTGATGAAGGCGCCGAACATCGCCCGTAGGAAGTCCATGCGCTCGGTGTCGATCCGGCGCAGCCGTGCCGCGACCGCCTCGTCGTGGCGGGCCCAGGCCCGGACCGCCAGGTCGATCGGGTAGATCTCCTCGGAGAACGTCAGCTCGCCGGCGCGGCGGATCCGCATCGCGGCGTCGCCACCCTCGGCCTCGACGTGCTCCAGCACGGCCTGGGTGCAGCGGCGCTCCCACTCGTCGAGCATCTCGCTGAGCAGTGCGGCCCGGCCGTCGAAGTACCCGTAGAAACCGCCCTTGGTGACACCGAGCTCGGCGGCCAGGGACTCGATCCGGACGGCATCGGGTCCGCCACGGGCCAAGGCGGTCAGACCGGCTTCGATCCAGCGGGCTCGCGGGGTCCTGGCGACGGCGGGAATCGGTGCTCCTCCATTGCTGCGGTGGGATTTATACGTTAGCGTACAAATCAAATGTACGGTGACGTATAAATGAGAGGCGGGGGTCATGGCGCGACTCGATCCGGGCGTTCATGCCGAGACGGACTGGCGCATTCACGAGCTGGCGCGGGACTTCGTCGTCGAGGACCTGTGGTCCTTCCGTACGCCGGGGGCCGGGCCCGGCGACTTCCCGGTCATGCTCGCCGCCATCCGGGCGGCCGGTGGGATGGACAATCAGCCCTGGCTGGCGAGATTCCTGTTCGCGTTCCGCTGGAAGCTCGGGGCGGTCCTCGGCTGGGACAAGCCGTCGGCGGGGCTCGGGAGCCGGATCCCCGCACTGCGCGATCGCCTGCCGAGTGACCTCCCGATCCCTGAACCCAGGCCGGGCGACGAGCAGTTGCCGATCAAGTTCATCTACGAGCTCGAACGGGAGGCGGCCGGCGAGATCGCGAACAAGACCGTGCACGGCGTCATGCATCTGGGCTGGGCGCAGCGCGATGACGGTGATTTCGAACTGCGGATGGCGGTGCTGGTCAAGCCCAACGGCGCGTTCGGCCGCTGCTACATGGCCGCGATCGCCCCCTTCCGCTACCTCGTCATCTACCCCGCGATGACCCGCCGCTGGGAACAGGCCTGGCTCGACCGCGAACAACTGCTCGCCCGGTAGCGGCCAGGTGGCGTACTACCTGGTGAGCGGGGCGGGCATGCCGTTGGTGAAAAGCTCGGCGTCGAGCTTGTCGAGGGCTACCCGGAGGGCGCCGAGGGCGACGCTGTCGGCGCCCAGGCTGGAGGCGCGGATCTCGGGGACGCGCAGGCAGAGGCGGCCGAGTTCGCGAGCGAGCGGGTCCAGGATCAGGTCGGCGGAGCGAGAGAAGCCACCACCCAGTACGACGACCTGCGGGTCGAGTGTGAGCACGAGGGCCGCCGTACCGACGGCCAGGTCCTTCACGTAGCGGCGGATCGCCGTACTGGCGTCGCGGTTTCCTGAGCGGGCCTGGGTGAAGACCCAGGCGGCGCGGTCGTCGGGGTGGATGTCGGCGGGAACGCCGGGGCAGTTCTCGAGGTGCCCGGGTGCGGCCTCCCAGCGGACGGCCTTGAGGGCGCCGATCTCGCCGGCGGCTCCGCCGTGGCCGCGGCGGAGGGTGCCGTCGAGGATCAGGCCGGCGCCGGTGCGGATACCGGCCAGGACGTAGACGATGTCGTCGGCGTCCTGGGCGGCACCTTGCCAGCGTTCGGCGACGGCGGCGAGTTTGCAGTCGTTCTCGACCAGGATCGGGCAGCTGAAGCGGGCGGCGAGATGTTCGGCCGGGGAGACGCTGGCCCAGCCGGGGAGGGGAGTGAAGAGCGTGGTACGGCCGGTCGAGTCGACTGGACCGGTGACGCCGACAGTGACAGCCCAGATCTGATTGGGCCGCATCTTGGCGGCCTTGAGGCACTGGGTGATCGCGGTGTCGACGGCCTCGAGGCGGGCGGCCGGGTCGGCGCTGGGCTCGACCGGCAGCCGGTGGCTGTGGATGACGCGGCCCTCGAGGTCGGAGAGCAGCACGAGGATCTTGTGGCCGCCGACATCGACCCCGAGCACGTGGCCGGCGTCGGCGTTGAAGCAGTAACGCCGCGCGGGACGGCCGACCGTACTGCCGTCGGGCTCGACGACCTTCACCCAGCCGTCGGTGACCAGCCCGCGGACGACCACATCGGTACCGGGCCGGGACATCCCGACCCGGTCGGCGAGCTCGGTGACGGTGGCGGGCGGCTGCCCGCGCATCGCGCGAACGACGCTGACCGAGTTGAGCTCGCGCAGCTTACTGACGTCGGCTCCGGCCGGGATGGTCACTCGGGCTCCCCACTTACGCTGCAGTTCAGCGTAAGTCTAGCCGTCAGGAGATCGGATACTGCTGACCCCGATGCAGGGCGGCGCTGAAGTCGACCTCGCGCCCACCGACCCTGAATCGGTACCGGCCCTCCTGCACCACCGAAGGCCGTTCCGACAGATAGGCGGTCAGCCGCTCCAGCTCCTCCGGGGTCAGCCAGGACGGCGGATCGGAGACGGCCTTGAACCCACAGATCGCTGCGAGGTCTTGCAGCCAGCCCATCTGCGTCTCGGTCAGGAGGTTCAGCCGACTGCGGAAGTAGGCAACGTCAGGATCGACTTCCAGCAGGGGTGACTGCCACAGCCGGTGGAGCGTGTTCACCACCGCGTTGTAGGCCATCGCGTCGGACGGATCCTCGCTGGCGTAGTTCGTCCACAACGGCGCCACGTCGGGCCCGCTGCGAAGCCCGTCCACCAGACCGAGCGACGGCAGCAACAGCCCGCCGCTGCCCAGCAGGTAGACGTCAGGCCCGGCCGCCTGCCGAATGAGGGCCAATGCGTCCCGGTAGGCCTGCTCCCGAGGCGCACCAGTACGACGTACGCCGGGCGCGGCGCCGGCGTTGATGAAATCGAGCTTGAGGTACGTGAACCCCCACTCGTGAACAGCCCGGTGGATCACCGCGGACAGGTGTTCCTGAACGCCAGGGTGAGTGAGGTCCAGAGCCCAGTAACCGGTTCCCCAGTTGTTCCCGGCAACGACCGGTTGCCCAGCGGCATCACGCAGGACGTAGTCGGGATGCTGTCGCGCGATCGTCGACGTCGGCAGCACGATGAACGGCGCGATCCACAGCCCGGCGCTCATCCCCGCAGCCGTGATGCGCTCGGTCAGTGCACGCAGGCCGCTCGGGAACTTCTCGTTGGGCTCCCAGTCCCCGACACCCACCTGCCATCCGTCATCGACCTGTACGACGTCGAACGGCAGCTCGGCCAGTTCCGCGATGTCCTTGGTGAGCACCTCTTCGGTGATGCCCTCGTAGTACGCGTACCAGGTGCACCACACGTTGCCGGCTCGCCGGTTGCTGCTGCCGAGGTGCGCCGCCAGCTGTTCGGCGTACCGGCTGAACACCTCCCGTTCGGGGCCATAGGCAACGAACCAGGGTGCGCCGTCGACCTCGCACCACGCGGCCAAGGTGTCGTGATCCGCGCTGAGTCGAGGTGTCCCGAGGCCGAGTGAACCGAGCAGCAGGACCTGACCGTCGGGGCCCTGGAGCGCCGCCACCGCCGAGGAGTGATGCCGCGACGGGTCGTCCCAGATCGTGTCGTCGGCGGTGAGGCGTCGTTCTGGACTGGCGATACGTAACGGCGTTTCACTCAGTCGCCGCCAGCCGCAAGGGCTCCAGGAGTTCTGGCCGTGCCGGTAGAACAGGGCATCGCCGAGACCATGCAGCACCGCCACCCGGCCCGGCGGCAGGATCAGGCCGCCGGGTACGGGGGAGGGCGGTTCCGGGCCGGTCAGTTCCACCGCGAAGGTACGGCCGGCCAGGTCGACGAGCAGAGGCATGGATCTCCTTCGAGCAGCAGCGGGTTCAGCGGAACAGGTCGTTGACTTGCTGGTTGGCCTTCTTCAAGGCCGCCTCGGGTTCGGCCTGCCCCTGGACGACAGCCTGCATCGTGTCCTGCACGATCTGGCTGATCTCGGTGCCGTGATCGGTGATCGGCAGCAGGAAGGTGCCGTCCGGGCTCTTGGTGTAGTCGACGTACACCTGCACGTCGCGCCCCTTGGCCTTGTGTGCGGCGAGCGCCGCCGACGTGCCCGACTTGATGGCCGGGAAGACCACAGCGTTCGCACCGACCACGTTCTGGCAGTCCGCGGAACCGAGGTACTTCACCCACTTCCACGCGGCGTCCTTGTTCGGCGTCCCCGCCCAGACCGCGTCTGACAGCCCGTTGATCGCACTCTTGCGGACGCCGGTCGGTCCGACCGGGAGCGGCGCGAGCGCGAACTTCTGCTTGGCGCTGTCACCGAGATACGTGTTGATCGTCCACGAGCCTGCGATCGTCAGCGCGGCGCGGCCGGAGTTCATCACGGCGTCGATGCCGAGGGTGGACTGCTTGTCGAACCGCGGCGCATAACCCTTGTCCACCAGCGACTTGTACCAGCCGATCGTCTCGATCAGCTTGGGGTCGTCGTACTTGTACTGCGTGCCCCACGGGTTCTTGTCCACGTACGTGAAGCCGTTCGCGGCCGCGAGCTCGCCCCAGCCGTTCTGTCCCTGTGAGCCGTCGTTCCACTCCGGCTGGTAGCCGTAGACCTTTACCTTGGTCTTGTCGAACGCCGGATCAAGCCCGTTGCGACCGGCCGCGTCGATCGTCAGCCGGGCGATCGTCTTCTCGAAGGTGCCGCCATCACCGGGGTTCCACGTCAGCGCGGCCAGGTCGGCCGGCTTGATGCCCTGCTTGCCGAGCATCGCGCTGTTGTAGACGATCGCCTCGGTGTCCCAGTCCTTCGGCAGGCCGTAGCGCTTGCCGTCCTTGACCCAGACATCCGCCAGTCCGTTCTGGTACTGACCGAGGTCCACCTTGTCGGCGTCGACGTACGGCTGCAGGTCGAGGATCTGCTGGCTCGACACGAACTGCGGGTAGTACGACGCCTGGTTGGTCCAGACATCCGGCGCGTCACCAGCGGCCAGTTGGGTGGTCAGGTTCTGCCAGTACTGCGCCCACGCGGTCTGGGTGATCTTCACGGTGATGTCCGGGTTCGCCGTGTGGAACGCATCCGCACAGGCCTGGTACGACGCCTGCTGGTTGTCGTCCCAGAGCCAGTACTGCAGGGTCACCGGCCCGTCCGCCGCCGCGTCGTCGCCCGAGCTGCACGCGGTGAGCGCAGTCGCCGCCAGGAGCCCGCCCAGGAGGGCCGAGCCCACCTGCCTTCTCGTCATCATCCGGGTGCCTCTTCCTTCGTGCCCACTGACCTCTTGCCAACCGAGCTGTCTCGACTAATGATGTGCCGCATCGAAAGTTTGTCAAGGGCAGATCGTAATCCACCTGGAGGACCTCGATGACATCTCTCTGGACGCGGACCGGCCGCGTCGCGCTCGCCCTGGTGATCGGAGCGACGCTGACAGCCGCTCCGGCCGCCGCCGCGCCGCAAGGCCCGCCGCCCCGGCCGGCCGCGCCCGCCGTACCGGACCCGTCCCTGACCGCCCATCCACTGACCGCGGCGCCTGGCCCGGTGGACAACCCGCTGAAGGGGTTCGCCCGGTTCTTCTCGCCCGGCAGCAACCAGAACACCGGCTACCCACATTCGCTGACCTGGTCGTACTTCGGTCTGTCCGAGGTGATGACGAACGCCACGAACTGCGGTAGCTACGACTGGTCGCTGGTCGACCAGGCGCTCAACGAGAGTGCGACGTACGGGAATCAGACCGCGATGCGGTTCTATCTGGAGTACCCGGGCGGCTCCGGCACCCACCCCGGCAACGCGATCCCGCACTGCTTCGACGGTCATGTCACCTACCGCAACAATGCGTACTGGAACACGACCAGCCCCGACTACGACAGCGCCTATCTGCTGACCGCGGTGAAGAACTTCATCGCCGCGTTCGGCGCCCGGTACGACGGTGACCCGCGGATCGGCTTCATCCACACGGGCATCGTCGGGTTGTGGGGCGAGTGGCACACCTGGCCGTACGACACCGACACGAGCAGCGACAGCTACCCGAACTACATGCCGACCGATGCCCACGGCAAGGAAATCCTGCAGGCGTACGACGATGCGTTCAACACCACCAAACTCGAGGTGCGCTACCCGGGATCCGGTGGATCGGCAGCCAACAGCCTGAACATCGGCTACCACGACGACTCGTTCTGCTTCCGTGAGGGCAGTCCGCTGGCCGGCGTCACTCTGCCGGTCTCGATGGGCGGCGCCGGCTACTCACAACTGCAGCACGCGCTCGACCAAGGCGTGGAGAACAAGTGGATCACCAACTCGATGGGTGGTGAGGTGCGCCCGGAGATCCAGCCGCAGGCGTTCGCGAACTGGCCCGGTGGGTCGGGCGCGGTCGACAACATGAAGGCCTGTATCGAACTGGAACACGCCACCTGGAAGATGAACGAACAGAGCGCGGGCTACAGCCCGACCGATCCGAACGTCGCTGCCGCGGTCCGGCTGATGGGCTACAACCTCGGGGTCACGAACGCCTACTACAAGAACTCCGTGTCGGGGACCGCGAAGATCGGCGTACAGATCAGCAACGACGGTGTCGCGCCGTTCTACTACCCGTGGAAGGTGACGCTCGGCCTGAAGAACAGCGCCGGAACCGTCGTCAAGTCCTGGGACACTCCGTGGGACCTGCGCACCGTGATGCCGCGCACGATCCGGGCGTTCCCGGATTGGGGAGTCGGCGCGGATCCGACGTACCGGGACTTCGGTTACGCGCAGTACTTCGAGAACACGGTCGACCTCACCGGTGTTGCCAACAGCAACTACCAGTTGGTGCTGCGGGTCAAGAACCCGTTGGAGACCGTCAACGCGAACGCCAAGAAGCTGCGCTTCGCCAACGCCTCCCAGAACGCCGACGGCTGGCTCGGTCTCGGTGCGATCACCGTCGGCGCGGGTGCGCCCTCTGCGACGGTGGAGGCTGAGAGTTCGGCCAACACGCTGACCGGTGGAGCCGTCACGGCGACGTGCTCGGGCTGCTCGGGTGGTTCGAAGGTCGGATACGTCGGCAACGGGGCGACGCTCGTCTTCAACAACGTCGGCACCGGCACCGCCGGCAACCACACGCTGACGCTGTCGTACCTGTCCGCCGAGACGCGCTCCGCCACAGTCAAGGTCAACGCGGGTACGGCGACCAGCTACAGCTTCACACCCACCGCTGACTGGAACACCGTCGGCACCCGCACGATCACCGTCCCGCTCAACGCGAGCAACAACACGATCACCATCGCCAATCCCAGCGGCTGGGCCCCTGATATCGACAAGATCGCCGTCACGCTGAACTAGCGGCTACTTCAGGCCGGAGAAGTTCAGCGACTCGACCAGGCGCTTGCCCAGGAAGACGAGCAACAGGAGAACCGGGATGACGGACAGGACTGAGCCGGCCATCAGTCCTGTCCAGTCGGGCGCTGTGTTGGGCGACTGCTGGAGGAAGACGCCCAGCCCGACGGTCAGGACGCGAGTGCTCTCGCCCTTCCCCACCAGCAACGGCCAGAGATAGTCCTTCCAGCTCCAGACGATCGTGGTGAGGCCGATGGTGATCAGCGGGCCGCGGCTCATCGGCAACACGATGCGCCAGAACATCCCCCAGGGGCCGACGCCCTCCAGCAGGGCGGCTTCCTCGACCTCGCGCGGGATCGACAGGAAGAACTGGCGCAGGAAGAAGACCGCGAACGGTGTCATCAACAGGCTCGGGAGGACGAGCCCGGGGATGGTGTTCAGTACGCCGAGTTGCTTGGCCAGCACGAAGTTCGGCAGCAGCGTGAAGATCGGCGGCACCATCAACGCAGCCACGATGATGCCGAACGCGAGGTCCCGGCCGGGGAACCGCAGCCGCGCGAACGTGTACCCGGCCATCGCGCAGCAGAACGTCTGCACGATCGCGATCGACCCGCTGTAGATCAGCGAGTTCACGGTGTAGCGGAGGAAGTTGATCCGGGCGCCCGAGCCGCCGGCGGCTCGCGCTTCGGCGGCGTCGACGAGGCCGAGGACGCGGCGGAAGTTGATCAGCGTCGCGTGATCCGGCCAGAGCCCGGTCGAGCCGGCGTACAGGTCGGCCGCGGGGGTGAGTGCGGTCCGGACCATCCAGTAGAACGGGAAGATCGTGAGGACGAGCGCGGTGATCAGGGTGATCCAGGCGACGACTCTGCCGAGCCTCAGGTGGGCGAACATGGGATGGCTCCTAGGTCAGATCGGAGCGGGACGCGCGCAGCATCCGCAGCTGGAGGAACGTCAGCAGGCCGAGTACGACGACGAGCACCATCGCGACCGCGGCCGCGTAGCCCATGTGGAAGTACGTGAAGGCCTGTTGGTAGATGTAGTAGTAGATGACGCGGGTCTCCGGGATCGGCGCCTTCCCGCCGTACACGACCGCGACGGTGTCGAAGATCTGGAACGAGCCGATCAGCGACACGACCAGCACGAGCGCGAGGATCGGCCGGATCAGCGGCACCGTGATCGACCGGAACATCCGGAGCTCACCGGCGCCGTCGATCGCGGCGCTCTCGTACAGATGCTGCGGCACCTGCAGCATCCCGGCGTACAGGAGCAAGGACGTGTAGCCGGTGTAGGCCCAGGTGTTGACCAGCCCTACCAGCGGCATCGCCCAGCCGGGGGAGTTGAACGAGACGGTCGTCCCCAGCAGGTGGTTGACGAAGCCCAGATCGGGATCGAGCAGCCAGGCCCACAGCAGGCCGATCGTCACGTTCGGCACCAGCCACGGAACCAGCAGGGCGGCCCGCAGCACGACGGAACGGGTCAGCCGGTGCATGAGCGCCGCCAGTCCCAGGGCGAGCACGGTCTGGGAGGCGATGTTGACCACGACGTAGTACGCCGTCACCTTCAAGGCGTTCCAGAACTGCTCGTCGCCGATCAGCTTCCGGTAGTTGTCGCCGCCGACGTACGCCGGCTTGTTCAGCAGGCTGTAGTCGGTGAGCGAGTACCAGACACCGCGGACGGTCGGGTAGGCGTAGAAGACGCCGAAGCCGATGATCACCGGCAGCAGGAACAACCACCCGACTCGGCGGTCGTCCCGCCGCCTCACAACAGTCATGGGTTAATGATGTGGCTCAGCGAAACTTTGTCAACAGTGAATCGTAAGTAGGTCTCGGCTTCAGGTGGCCACTCGTGTCATCGAAATGTCAGGCGATGGCACGACGATGCACTCATGACTACCGCTTCGGCTGTTGTTGCGGCCGCGCTCTTCCTGTTCCGGCTCGGCCTGTTCGTCGCCCTGCACCTTGTCCGCAGCGACTACAACCCCATCGAGCATGCCGTCAGCGACTATGCCGTCGGCCCCACCCGTCGACTCTCGACGGCCAGCACCTGGATCACCGCGGTCGCCTGGGCGGCCCTCGCGGGTGCCGTCGAGGACGGGTTGACCAGGCTCTGGCTGCTGATCCTGGCCGCCATCTTCCTCGCCCTGCCCTTCATCCCAACCGACCTCGAGGGCGCCCGCCGGACGGCGATCGGGCGGCTGCACTACCTGGCCGCCATCGCGTGGTTCGCGATCAGCTACTCCCTGACCGGTACCTTCACCCGTCAGTACGACGTCGCCGTACTGACCGTCCTGCACTGGATCGCGCTGGTCTCGCTGATCGCCCTCGTCGTCGCTCTCCTGGTCAGTCCGCTCCGCCGGAGATTCTTCGGCATCTCCGAGCGGATCTTCCTGGTCTCGATCAACGTCTTCTACCTGGTCGTCGCGATCGCCGTCCTCACGCACTGACCGCTTCGGTGGGTGTGAGGACGGGTACTGGCGAGGCCATGGATGCGACCGGACTCCTGGAGACGACCGAACGACTGTCGAAATCGCTGACGCCCGGTGATCTGGACCACACGCTGAGTCGAATCACGGCGGCTGCCGTGGAGGTCCTGCCCGAGGTCGAGTATGCGAGTTTCACGATCAAGCACGCTGACGGACGGGTGGAGACGGTCGCGCCGACCGACGACCTGCTGTGGGGCGTGGACGCGGCGCAGTACGAGCTCCGGGAGGGGCCCTGTTACGACGCGGCCACCGAGGACGTGCACGTGCTGTCGCCGGATCTCGCCAACGACGAACGGTTTCCCCGGTACGCCGCTACCGCGGTCGCGACCGGGATTCTGGCGCAGGCGGGGCTGCGGTTGTTCGATGCGCCGAAGTCTCAGGGGGCCTTGAACCTCTACTCGACGACTGTCGGGTCGTTCGCGGATCTGGGAGAGGTCGGTGCGCTCTTCACGCACCATTCGGCGATGGCGATCGCCTACGCCCAGGAGATCACCGATCTGCAGGAGGCGCTGCGCTCCCGCCGTACGATCGGGCAGGCGATCGGACTGTTGATGGAGCGGTACACGCTGACCGATCAGCGGGCGTTCGCGTTCCTGACCCGGTTGTCGCAACACCGGAACGTGAAGCTGCGGAAGGTCTCCGAGGAGCTCGTCGCCGACGCCCAGCGCGCCGGCGAGGAGAGCCTCACCAAGAACTAGCGGACCCGGCCGGGGAGCTTGCGGGTGTCGATGAGCTCCTGGGCGACGTCGCGGAGTTTGCGATTGTTGTGCTGGGAGTAGCGCTTCAGGACCTCGAAGGCGCGGTCGCCGTCGAGGTCGTAGCGCTCCATCAGGATGCCCATCGCCTGGCCGATCAGTTTCCGGGCGTCGACCGCCTGGATCATCGTCGCTTGGTGGCGTGCGGACGCGATCGCGAGCGAGGCGTGCCGGGCCAGGACGTGGGCCACCGCCAGGTCGTCCACGGTGAAGGCGCCGGGCTTGGCGCCGTACAGGTTGAGCACCGCCTCGGAGCGTCCGGCGACGGCGAGCGGCAGGTGGATCGCGCTGTGGATCCCGGCAGCGCTCAGTTGGCTGAGTAGCTCCCGGGGCCATCTGGTCTCGGTCTGGACGTCGTTGATCGACAGCGCAGTCCGCTCGCGAATCGCTGTCAGCAGCGGGCCGGCGTCGGCGTCGATCTGCTCCTGATACAGCTCGGCCAGCTTCGGATCGGTCGAGGCGAGCAGCTCCGGCCGACGGCCTTGGGTGATCAGGACGACCGAGGCGTACTGACACCAGACGGCTTGTAATGCGAATTGGACAACAGCCTCGACGGTCTCTTCGATCCCGTCCACAGCTTGCAGCTCGGCTGCCAGTCTGCTGAAGGCTTCGGCCGACGAATGGTCGACGGACATGACAATGCTCCACACGCCTCGCGGCGGCAGTCGCCCACCTTCCGGAGCGACCCGCGACTATCTTGCCCGATGCTTCCGACAGTTCGGAACGCAGGCGCGCCTTTGCCCGGAAATCAGTTGGTATTAGATTGTCTGTTAATAGACGATCTAGTTAGCCGAGTACCTCTGGTCCTTCGGCGCGTACGAACTACAGTCAGGGCTGTGATTGTGCGGCCGTTGGAGGCGGACGACCCGGTGCGGGCGGTGTTTGCGGCGCGGGAGCGTGGGGTGGCGATCGCGCTGGCGACGTCCGGTACGACGGATCGGCCGCGGTTCGTGGTGCGTGATCCGGAGTCGTGGTGGGTGTCGTTCCCGGCGTACTCGGAGCTGACCGGGGTCCGCGCCGGGGCGACGGTGTGGGTTCCGGGACCGTTGAGCGCGACGATGAACCTGTTTGCCGCGGTGCATGCGGCGGCGGTCGGCGCTCGGGTGGTCGACGAGCCTGGTGAGGCGACGCATGCGTGTCTGACGCCTGCGCAGCTTGATCGGCTCGGTGATGAGCTCGAGCCTGAGGCCGTGGTGTGTGTTGCCGGAGCTCGGCTGGAGCAGCGGTCAGCGGGGCCGCAGGTTGTGCACTACTACGGTGCAGCCGAGTTGTCGTTTGTGGCTGCGGGCAACCATGGTGACGACCTGCAGCCGTTTGACGGCGTTGAGGTTGACCTTCGCGACGGCGAGATCTGGGTACGGTCGCCGTACATCTGCCTCGGGTACGCCGATGGCGCGGCGGGTCCGCTGCGGACTGATCCGGACGGGTGGGCGACGGTGGGGGACCGCGGACGATGGTCCGGTACGGCGTTGCGCGTGCTGGGGCGGCCTGGAACTGTCACGACGGCCGGCGCGACCGTGGTGATCGCCGAGGTTGAGGAACAGTTGGCGCGGATCGCTCGTGGGCCGGTGGCTGTTTTCGGGGTTCCGCATGCTGTCCTGGGTGAGGTGCTGGCGGTCGCGGTGGTCGATGAGGCCGACCTAGTGGTGTTGCGGACGTTTGCTCGTGAACAGTTGCCGTCGTCGCATCGACCGCGACGGTGGCAGGTCGTCGACGAGCTGCCGTTGACTGCTGGTGGCAAGGTTGATCGAGTGCGGTTGGCGCATGGCTGACGTGTTCATCACGCACGCGCTCCGGACGCCGATCGGCACTGCGGGGAAGGCTTTTCGTGAGGTGACTGCTGCCGAGCTGGGCGGGGTAGTGCTGGGGGAGCTGGTCCGCAGACTGCCCGGTCAGGTGGAAGACGTTGTCTTAGGCAACTGCATGGGCCCGGGTGGCAATGTCGCTCGTGTTGCTGCGTTGACCGCGGGGATCGGCGATCATGTGCCGGCACTGACGGTCGACCGCCAGTGTGCGAGCGGCCTGGCTGCGATCCAGATTGCCACACCTGTTGATGGATATGTGCTGGCCGGCGGGGTGGAGAGCGCTTCGACGGCGCCTTGGCGGCTATGGCCGGAGACGGGGGTCCGGTACGAGCGCGCGCCGTTTGCTCCCGCGGGTCGCGATCCGGAGATGGGCGCCGCGGCTGACATGTTGGCCGAGCTGCATGGGATCACCCGGGCCAGGCAGGACGAGTACGCCGCGAGGTCCCATGCCCGGGCGGCCGCGGCGCAGGCCGCAGGCGCATTCTCCAGCGAGATTGTGCCGGTCGGCGAGCAGGTGACCGATGAGCGCATCCGGCACGGGCTGACCGTGCAGCGGTTGGGAAAGTTGCCCTCGGTCTTTCGGGCCGACGGGACGGTAACAGTCGGGAACTCATGCGGCGTGAACGATGGTGCCGCGGTGGTGGCGCTGTCTCGAGGGGCGGGCCAGGGCCTTCGCGTGGTGGCGGCTGCCTCTGCTGGGGTGGATCCGACGCTGCCGGGACTCGGGATTGTGCCTGCTGTGCAACGGGTTCTGAAGCTTGGCGGGTTGAGCTTGGCGGAGATCGACGTGTGGGAGTTCAACGAGGCGTTCGCCGGCCAGGTGCTCGCGTGCTGCGACGTCCTCGGGCTGCCCGACGACCGCGTCTGCCCGCAAGGTGGAGCGCTCGCGCTTGGGCATCCGTGGGGCGCGAGTGGCGCCGTACTGGCTGTGCGGTTGTTCAGTCAGCTGGTCACTCAGGAGGGCGGTCGGTACGGCGTGGCCGCGATCGCTGCCGGTGGTGGCCAAGGCACGGCGATCCTGGTCGAAGCATGCCGCTGATCGAGTTCGCCGAAGTGACGCATACCTTCGGAGACGGACCCGCTGTCCTGGAAGACGTCTCGGTCTCCCTTCAGGAGCGCCGGATCGGCATCATCGGCGGCAACGGTTCGGGGAAGTCGACCTTCGTGCGGATGATCAACGGGCTGGTCGTTCCTGAGACGGGCACAGTGAAGGTCGATGGCGACAGTACTGCGAACCAGGCCCGCCGGATCCGCCGCAAGGTCGGCTTCTGCTTCACGAATCCGGACTCGCAGATCGTGATGCCGACGGTCGCCGAAGATGTTGCCTTCGGCCTCCGTCGGCTTCGGCTTGCCAAAAACGACGTACAGCAACGCGTTTCCGGCATCCTCGCCACCTACGGCCTGACCGAACTCGCCGATCGCCCCGCACATACCTTGTCGGGTGGGCAGAAACAGTTGCTGGCGCTGGCCTCCGTTGTGGTCACCGAACCCGAGGTGCTCGTGCTCGACGAGCCCACCACGTTGCTTGACCTGAGCAACGAACAACGGATCCGGCGCGAGATCGAGCAGCTCGATCTCCAAGTGATCCTGGTGACCCATCACCTGCATCTGCTGGACGGCTTCGACCGCGTCCTGGTCTTTCACGGCGGTCGTCTGGTCGCCGACGATCATCCGGACGAGGCTCGAGCGGCGTACCGGAAGCTCGTCACATGAGCGACCTGATGATCTATTCGCCCGGTACGTCGATCATCCACCGGCTGCCCGCTGGGGCGAAGGTACTCACCCTGGCCGTGGTCTCGATCGCCACCGTGGTCGTCGATCGAGCGTGGTTGACAGCGGGCGCACTGGCCTTGGCCGCGACGGCCACGGTGCTAGCGCGTCTCCCGCGCAGACTGCTCGTGAAGCAGTGGAAGGCGTATTTGGTCGTCGTCGTGCTGCTCGGCGGCTACCAATGGTTGACCGACGGCCCGGCGACAGCCTTCCATGTCGCCGGCGGGTTGGCGGCACTCCTTGCGTTGGCCGGTGTTGTGAGCAGTACGACGCGCACCACCGAGCTCCTCGATCTGGCCGTCCGCTGTTCCACCGAGCGCGTCGGCATAACCCTTGCCTTGGGCATCCGTTCGGTTGCCGTCGTCTACGACCTGGCTCGCGATGTCCGCGCGGCCCAACTAGCCCGTGGACTCGGCTTCAGCCTGCGAGCGTTCGCCGTACCGCTCGTGGTTCGGTCGCTCCGTCAGGCCGACGGGTTGGCCGAGGCCTTGATCGCGCGCGGCTTCGACGACTGACGCCGCGGCAGCAGATCCGGTACGGCGCGATGCACCGCGTCGGCGACCACGGTCGCGATCACCGCCTTGACGCTGTCGCCGATCAGAAAGAACGCGCTGCCGGTGATCGCCGTACCGAGGCTGAGGTGCGCGCGCCAGGCGGTGACCGGAATGCCGATGCAGTACAGCACCACAATCCCGCCGAACACGATGCTCGGCAGGCCCAACCACATCCGGTACGGCGCTCCGAACCGGTAAACGAGCGCCCCGATCACAAACGCCGACACCGGGAACCCGATCACGTATCCGGCGCTCGGCCCCGTGAAGACGCCGAGGCCCCCTCGGCCGCCGGACAGCAGTGGCAGCCCGATCGCGACCAGCCCAAGAAACAGCAACATCGACAATCCACCGCGACGACCGCCGAGGACGGCCCCGGTGATCATCACACCCAGTGTCTGAACGGTGACTGGTACTGGGAAGCCGAACGGCGACACTCCCGGTACGAGTCCCATGGCGCCGACCAGACCTGCAAAGGTCGCGATCAACGCCAGGTCCCGGGTGCGCTTGTCTGAGTTCACCGCCTCATTGTGCCTGGTGCACTTGAAGGTGGTGGATCCTTCCCCCGCGCCAGCTCCCGCTCGGCCCACCGGCGCCCCACCCACCCTCATTCACGCGCTGCCGCGCTGCCGCGCTGCCGCTCGCGGCTGCCGCCCTTCGTGGTGCGGGGGTGTTGAGTGGTGGGTGTGGTGGTCCCATCGCGTCGGCTCCTGCCTCGCTACCGCTCGGCCCGCCGGCGCCCACCCGCCCTCGTTCGCGCGCTGCCGCGCTTCGTTCATGCGCTGTCGCGCGGTCTGCTCGCTGCCGCTCGCGGCTGTCGCCTTTGTGGTGCGGGGGTGTTGGGTGGTTGGTGTGATTGTCCCCTCGCGTCGGCTCCTACCTCGCTACCGCTCGGCCCGCCCGCCCTCGTTCACGCGCTACCGCGCGAGAGCGCTCTCCGCGGGCTCGCCGGCTGTCACCCGTGGTGGGGCTGAGAAGGTGGGCGCTACTCGCTCATCGACTGCTGCCGCGAACCGCCCCGCGAACTCGGGCGAGCGCTTGAGTGGCACCGAGTGCCCGCTGCCTCCCGGCGCCACCTCGGTTCGCCAGCCGAGGTCAGAGCTTCACACCGTTGCCTCCAGCATCAACTTTAGCTGTTGAGGAACCGATCGACCGGAGCGTGGACGGACCGTCGGCAGCCGAACCGGCAGTCGTGGTCTCTGCTCCTTCGGTGCAGTTCATCGCCGGCTTGCTCGTCTGGCGGCGATGCTGCGACCGTGACGCAGGCGAGATGTACGGCGGCTCTTGGAGTTGCGCATCGGGGCGTCGGCTCAGACCGCCGTACCTCGTCGAGTTACTTCTTGACGAGTGGGCTCACACAGACCACATCGTCAGCCCAAATGTCGTGGCCCGCACAGGCGATATTGGCCACTGGGAACCCGCGGGTCCGCTCGTTGTTGCCGCCCGGAGGTGTCAGGTGTGAATCGAGCTTCTGGGTGTGGTTGTACAAGGCGGCCCAGATCCAGTCCGGACCCCATGCCCTGGCGTGCCAGCCCTGGCTGTCCTGCTCGATGCATACCGTGTAGCCGCTCTTGCTGTTGCAGAGCTGGTATTCCAGTTGCGCCTCGTTCGCGCTCGCGGGCTGAGTCTCCACGAGCCCGCCCGCCAGAGCTGCGGCGATGCCCAGTGCCGCACCCATTCGCTTGTTCATATAGCCCTCTTCTCCGATGCCGAGACTTCACCGTAGGAAAGGGCGCGAGGATCGGCGCATCCTTTCGATCACGACTGAAGAGCGGGTTCGGATCACGGCGAACTTCGACGATCGCGAGGACGAACCGGGCCCGGTCCGATGTCGGTCGAGGGCGTGGGGTGGGAGTGTCACGCCTCGATCGGCCCCGGAGACACGCGGCCTCCGCTGGACGCCACTATTGGACTAGCCCAGTATTGATCCGTGCATAGTCGACAGACAGGAGCTGGGTTCATGGCATGGTCGCGTCACAAGTCGTTGTCGGTGGTTGCCGCGGTGGTGTTGGGTGTTCTACCGGCGGTCGCAACGGCGACATCAGCAAATGCAACGACCGAGTTGGCTTTCGGGTGTGACGGCACCGGATCTCCGGGCGTGGGTTGGCGGTACGTGCGAACGTACGTCGGCCAGTGGTGGGGAACCGGTTGTGCTCAGTGCAACAGCAATCGACCTGGCAAGACGATCTACTGCTGGGACCTCGGTACGGGGAACGCTTCGTACTGGGAGAGGTAGATCCGCCGGCGGGAGCGTGAGGAGTTGCGTGAATCTGAGATGGTGAACGCACCGGAGTTGCCCCGTGCTCCGGCTATAACTCTGGGATGCGCAATTACCTGACGACAAAAGCTCCCTGGTGGCTTCTCGTGCTGATTCAGGGCGGTACTTTCTGGATCATCGCGTTGATCGGCAAAGCGCTGGCGCCCTCGTGGTGGCCGCTTGGCTTCGCTTGGGGTGGGCTCTCCGCTGCTTTCTTCTGTTTGGCCATGGCCACGCTCACCGTCGGGTCACGCAGCCGCAAGGCGGAGAAAGACACAACTGACAGCTGACGTCCTGATGGAACTCCCAGCAGTTGACTGGTGATGCCGGCTGTTGGGAGTATCGGAAGTTGCTGCTCGAAACTCCTCGCTGACGGGGACCCCCTTCGCTGCGACTGGCGCAGCCGGGCCAACCTCGCAGACGCCTCCCTTCGGCTCCCAACATGTCATGCTCGTCTTGATGAGCCGAAGGAAGAGTTGAGTCAGGAACCGGTCACCGGAGGTTCAGGAGGCGCCGGCGCTTCTAGGTTGAGGCTATGCGGCGCGACAAGGTCGGTGGGTTGGTACAGCAGTTCTGGGCGGCGTGGGCGGTCGTGAGCTCTGGCTCGCGTCGCAGGCTCGACATCGCACGCTGTCTACGTCTGGCGAACAAGGCGGAGAAGTACGTCTTCCAGCTCGTGCATGCCGACCCGACAGACTGCGCCGCCGTGCGGACGTTCGGCGACCTCGCCGGCTGCCGCGCGGTGATCACGATGGCCTATCCGCGACCGTCGTACCAGCACCTGGCTGTCGACGCGGCGAGAACCTCGCTCTGGGCCCTGCATGGCGCCGAGTTGGCGGGCGGACGACGAGACGTCATGCAGGCGCTCCTTGAATCGGAGACCTTCGACCTCGATCTCGGGCCGGGCCCCGGCGGGTACTCCGACGGTGAAACCACACTCCTGGCAGCCGCGGACAGTCGGATCTTGCTCGCCGAGTGTCTGATCCGCTCCCGACACGGGAACCCCGACAAGGGCCTGACGCCGACCGAGCTCCGGGCCCGAATGGCTCAGACCTCCGCATTGTCCGCCCAGCTAGAACTTCGTTGGTGCCAACTGGCTTCGTGTCGGCGCTGCAGCGCCGACGAGGAGGCCGGCATCCTGGCAACCGAGGCAGCCGCGATCTACGACTTCCTGATCGAGGTCGCTCCCACCGCTCGGCCATCCGACCAGTTCCGAGCCCGCTGCGATGCCATCCTGCACGCCGTCCAGCCCTAACGTCTCATCAGGCAACGAGTTCGTTGATGGAGGATCCGGCGCTGACAAGCTAGCTCTGCATCGCGTGACGGCTTCGAGCGACTCGTAGACAGCGGCCTGTACGCTCGGGCGATGGCTCTTCCGGCATCGTTACAAAGCATCGTCGACGACCTCGCTGCCGTGGCGCGAGGCAAGGATTCGGAGGGGTTCTTCGCGGCTGGGCAACGCCTCGCGGACACGTTCCAGGAGGCGTCGCGGCAGGATCTCGACGCGGCGGTCGCGTTGCTCGCGCCCGTGCTTGCCGACGCCCCTCAGTCGCTCGGCGGACCACTGGCGCAGTACGTCGGATCACTTGTTGGCATGGATGGGGATGTCGCGCCGGTTCTCGACGTACTGGTTGAGCAGGCATGCCGGGCTTTGGAAGGCACGCGGCAGTTCGTCGCGTTGTATGAGGAGCTTGTTGGACCAGTCCCGGAGCGGGTGGCTTGCGGTGCACGCGAGTACGAGGCGTTCGAAGCGGCCGCAGCGGCAAGGATCGATGATCCGGGCGCCGTCGCCCGTTCGTGGATGTACGCCGAGTCGTGGGTGCAACCCGTCTTGTACCTCGCCCAGCGCGCCGACGTACGACGTGCGCTGCCGCAGCGGGAGCGGCTGACGGCGGGAACGATCGCAGCGGAAGACGACCTTCCCGACTATGCGCCATGGCTGCTGGGGCTGCTCCGCATCCTCGACGACGAGCCGTTGGTCGTACTGCACCGACCCACCGGCGCTGCCTTTCGCGTAACGATCTCGGGCGTGGCCGACAATTTCCAGCTCCACACACTTCTCGCGGCTCACCTCATCCCGCTGCTTCCCGTCGTACGGCGAGGTGTCCTCCGTCGTCGGGACAGCTCAGTGGTACCCGCGGTGCCCACGCCGGCGATGCTCGCGGCGGCCGATGGTTCGGGAGACCTCGCCCCGGCAGGCGGTATCACCGGTCAGTTCAACCTCGTCGACGGCACCGGCGCCTGGATCTGGAACGAAGGCCGGCCTGACGAGATCCCACGAGTCGACGGCATACGGGTCGTGGTCCTCGACCCTCCGCCTTACGAACGTGGCTGGGACTCCGGCCGCGCATATCCGCTGCTGTCCGCGAGTGCCGAGGCCGCTCCACTACCCGACGACGAAGCCACCATGTGGCTGTCGCGAATCGCACCCGCGAAGCCGGTCGACCAGGCGACTGAGGGAATCGTGTGGACGGATGATCTGTCGATAGAGCTGCCGGAAGGCCGCGACGTGGCCGACCTCGTCAACTACACCCTCGCCACCAACGAGCAGGGAGTCTCCGAAGACGAATTGGCAGCAGCAGTCGCCCGTGAATTCTCACTGTCCGCCGAGGACGCCTCACTTGCCGTCGATCGCGTCTTCGGGGGAATCACTCGCGCCACCACCCTGAACGACGCCAACCGTCCGGATCCGGTGAAGGACCCGATCGCCTTCGAGTCGTACCGGCAGTCCCTGGAACGCCGTCCGCCAACCCCCCGAACGACAGCCTGACATCGGCCCGCGCAGTTGCAAGTTGCCTCGGCCGTGGCTGAGCCGTCTCGTGGAGAAGGCCGATGGGCTGCTTGACGGGCGGAGCAGAATTGGCGGGGTGAATCTCTTCAAGCGCCGCCCGAAGCCGTCGCCTGGGCTTGAGGCCGAAGCTGCCACGAAGCCGGGTGGTTGGGTCTACGAGATCGACTCCGACTGGGTCGACGATCCGAACGGTTATGTGCCGCCGGAGGCGATCAAGGGTGGGTGGAAGGTCGATGACGCGGGCAAGCTCACGGGCGAGTACCGCGCCAACGCCAATCACAGCTCGCCGCGGGATGAGCTCAGTGCGCTCACGTCGCCCGATCACTGGCTCGGTTGGTTGGGCGACGATCCGGGCCGCGCGGTGCGTGACCTGATCGAGGAGACGCTGACGGACCAGGTCGCGGGCGCGAAGCTCGAGTGGCTCAAGTTCACCGGTGAGCCGAAGTTCATCACCAGTGCCAGACCGTTGCCGGACGAACCCAACAAGATGCAGATGCTGAAGGCGGCCCTTGCTGTCCAGTTCGCGCTCTCGGTGAAGGCGCCGACGGGTGGTCGCGATCTGCTGCTCGGCACGTTCTGCCTTGCCTTCACCGGTATGGACGATCCGGAGACTGCCCGCCAGCAGTCTTGGTTCGACCTCGGCGCCAGCATCGAGCAGGTCGGACCGCTGCTCGAGGACCGGCTGCTGTCCATTGGGCCGGCGACGTGAAACCGAACGGATGTTAAACGTTGTAGACGATCCCTTGGCAGGGAACCCAGGAGCCGGTTGGCTGGTGGCAGCCAACTGGAAGGACTCTGCGGATGCGTATTCGGACAACTGCCCTGGCCTTGGTCGCCGGGGCGATCTTGGGCTGCCTTGCTGGGCCGGCCTTTGCTGACCCGCCGACTTCGGACGACTGCACGCTGACCTCGGTCGGGCTTGAGCAGCTCGAGCCTGGCCACTTCTTCGGCGAGGCCCGAATGCAGTGTCCGGTGCGGGCCGATATCGGCGGTCGGTGGACGCTGGACGGCGTACAGGTTCGCACGCTTGCCGATCACCAGGGCCCCGGTGAGGTCTACGTGCTCGACGACTACGAGCTGTCGGCTCAGCCTGGGCGTGAGCTTTGCTTCATCGCAACCGCTTGGGGCAACGACAAGGGCAAGCGCTGCCTTACGACTTGAGGGCGGCGGCCTGTTCGTAGTCGCGGCGCCAGTCACCGGTGGGCGCGAGGATGACGCGCTGTACGCCGGCTTCCTCGTACGCCGCGAGTGGGGTGTCGGGCTGTGGCGCTACGACGGTTGCTCGGAGCGGTGGGCGGCCGTACTCGGCGGCGAGGTTGTTGATGGTGGCGAGGCTGGTGCGGATCTCGTCTGGTGACTGCGCGATGGTCGCCCAGCCGTCGCCGTACCGGGCGGCTCGGCGGAAGGCGCGCGGGCCGTTGCCTCCGATGAAGATCGGCGGTATGACGGCGGCCGGCGCCAGCGTCACCTCGTTGCCATCGGCAAGCTTCGTGGGCTGTCCGGCGATCAGGTCGGGCAGTACGGCGAGCGCCTCGTCGGTCAATCGGCCGCGGTCGGCGAACTCAACCCCGGCGGCCCGCCACCCGGCGTCCCCGTGTGCAGGGTTCCCGGTCCCGATGCCGAGCACCAGCCGATTGCCAGACAGCAACTGCAACGTGCCTACCTGCTTCGCCGCCCACGCCGCTGGCCGCAGTGCTAGCAGCATCACGTTGAACCCGATCGTGATCCGCTCGGTCACCGCAGCCGCGGTCGCCAGTACGGTCGAACTGTCCAGCATCGGCGCACTCGCGATCAGGTGGTCCGTGCTCCACACGGAGTCCAGCCCCAGCTCCTCGGCGTACCGGGCGCTGTCCCGCACGTCCCCCAGGATCGGTCGGCTCGGGTCAGGCGTGGACGTGGGCAGGATGACGCCGATCTCAACAGTCATACAGTCGCCAACCACCCCACGCGTCAGCCCATTCCGGCTAGAGCGATTTCGCGTAACAAGAGGTCAGCGGCTGGTCGACGTACTTACCCCAAGGCGCAGTGCGCTGGTAGCCGCTCGACTCGTAAAGCGCCATCGCCTCCGGCTGCAGCTCGCCGGTCGACAACCGCAGCGCGGGGTGGCCGGCCTCGCGTGCCACATGCTCGAGGCAGGTCAGCAACACGCGCGCGAAACCACGCCCACGAGCAGCCGGTACGACGTACATCCGCTTCAGCTCGCCGTCACCAGCGTGCTCGCCGTCCGCATCGAAAGCCTGTACGGCGCCGCAACCGACCGCGGTGTCGTCATCGAGTACGACGAGATACCGGGCACCGTCCTTCACCTGCGAGCGACCTTCAGCGCCGTACCGGCCGACGAGTTCCTCGAACGCGGCGGCGAGCAGGCGCGCCAGCTCCGGGTCGTCAGCCGGCCGTTCCTCGATCACCAAGTCAGTCGCCACGGCGCCCATTCTGCATCAGACGAAGAGACTGGAGGTAAGGCTGTACAGACCGACTGTTGGTAGGCGGACGGAGTGGGCGTGCTGCAGGGTGACGGAGGCGCCGAAAAGGGCGGCTGGTAGGCGTATTCACAGTCGGTGTGTACGCAGGCCAACCGTTAGAGCCGAGCGGCGGCTCGCATGGCGGCGTACACCTCGGTGTTGTCCTGGACGCGGCCGAGGCGGTCCGAGCCGGGGCCGGTCGCGGTGAGCGGGGTGTCGGTACCGCTGTGGCTGTTGGTGGTCCAGTCGACGGCGAACCGCAGTTTCGAACCAGGGATCGGGAACGGGCCGTCCTGGCGCGGGTCGGTCTTCTCCTCGTCGGTGTCGTAGTCCTGGATGCTCAGGCCGCCGGTCTCGTGGTCGCCGTTGATGATCACCAGCGTGTCCGGATGGGTGGCGACGAACCGCATCACTTCGGCGACGGTCGTGTCGAGGGCGCGGCCGGCGTCGATCACGCCGGGAGTGTTGTTGTCGTGTGAGAGGCCGTCGATGCCTTCCTCCTCGAGGAAGAGGAAGAAGCCGCGCGGGTTCTGGGAGAGGACATCCAAGGCCTTGCGGGCCATCTGCTGCAGGGGCACTCGTGGCGCGTACTTGCCGACGCCCTCCGGCCCGTAGTCGACCATGTCCTCGTTCGAGAACAGGCCGAGCAGGCGGTTCGATCGGGTCTGCCGCAGCTCGGTGGCGTTGCGGACGTAGGTGTAGCCAGTGCGCTGAGCCTTCTCGACGAGGTTGCCGTAGGGGCTGCGGCTCTCCTCACCGGGCTTGTCCGGCCACTGTCCCGGATTGCCCTTCGGGAACCACCAGTCCTCGCCGCCGCCGAGCAGGACGTCGGGCCGGACGTTCTCGATGTACTGCTTGGCGATGTCACTCTGCAGGTCGCGACTCGGCACGTGCGCCGCGAACGCCGCCGGTGAAGCTCCGGTCACCTGAGCAGTCGTGACCAGGCCAGTCGACTTTCCTGCCCGCTTGGCCAGCTCCAGAATCGTCTCGACCGGACGGCCCTTGGGGTCCATGCCGACCACGCCGTTCCGGGTCTTGTGACCAGTCGCCAGCGCAGTCGCCGCGGCCGCCGAGTCGGTGACGATCTCGTCCGGATCCACCGACGTAGTGCGCACCAGCCCGGCCACCGGCAGCTTGTTGAGCTCCAGTTCGCCGTACCGGCCCTTCGTAGCCAGCCGGATCAGATCACGCTGCCCCAGCCCCATGCCATCACCCTGGATGTAGATGATGTTCCTCGCGACGTGCGGCCGCTTGTCGTCCTGTTCCTTCGTCGTCTGAGCGACAGCAACCGCCGTACTGCCGCCAAGAACCGTCAAAGCCACCGCCACCGCAAGACTGCGCATAGTGCTCTCCCCGCTAGAAGTGATCAGAGTGTGCCGACGCGGAGGGCATGCCCGCCGTCGTTGCCGTCGTTGGCCCACACGACTTGCTTGTGGCCCGCCGTACCGGCGATCGCGAAGCCCTCGTGGTTGTAGTTGGGCAAGCCCGACGGCCGGTTGTAGGTCGCGGCGACGGTGAACTTGCCGTTCACGATCGAGAGCGTCGCGGTGCGTCCTTGGCAGGTGTTGTCGCAGACCGACCACAGGCGGCCGGCGTCCGGCTCGAACTCGAGGTCCATGATGGTCGGGAAGCCACCCGCGAACGCGGCCACGCGGGTGAAGGTCCCGCCGGATTGGTTCAGCGCGTAGGCGTAGACCATGCCGTTGTCCTCGAGCCCGACGAAGTACAGACCGGTGCCGTGGTTGGCGTACGTGCTGGGGTTGTAGACGGCCTTCGTGCGGTCGTCGCGGAAGCCCTTCGCGGTGAGGAACGAGTCCGGCACCCAGGAGATGGCTTCCATCCCGCTGTTGCTGTCCACCTGGGGCAGGTCGTCGGTGAGATCCCATTCGGCAGTGGCCTTGACGGATCTCGCCGTGGATTTCGGATCGAACCGCAGGACCTTCAAGAGGCTGATCTCGTCGTCGTCTCCGTCGCGTTCGGTCGCCACCAGTACGCCGTCCGGCGTGCGGACCACGCCTTCGGCGTCCGGGTCGCCGCTGCCGTCGCGATAGCTCAGGGCCCGCGCGCCCACCGAGTCCGGCTTCCACAACGCGCCGTCCCGGACGAGCCGATACAGCGTGCTCGGCCCGTTCTTCACTGCCCACAACACCTCTGGGTTCTCGAACGAGAGCCCACTGAGATTCTGGCCGAACACATTGCTGCCATCGGCAACAGTCACGGCGGAACCGCCGGGCCACGCGGTGGCTGCCTGGGCGGGGGCGGTCAGGATGGACGAGAACAGCACCGCGACAACAACAGCGGACACGCTCGTACGGCGGAACAGGGACACGTCGCGCTCCTTCCGGCCAACGGGGGCGGGGCTCGGGTGAACAGCAGCGAAACAATTAGTAAACTTTCCTAACAGAAATCAGACTGTACCGACCCGGCCCGCGACCGGCAACCATTCGGGCGGACGGGAATAAGTGCGGTCGGTCAGATGATTGAAGGCTGAACCGACTGATTGCTTCTGGAGGCACAGCTTGAGTAACGCCGATATCGTCATCGCCGCGCTGCGGAGCGGCTACGACCGGCTCGCGGATCTGGTGAAGAACTTCGACGACGACGCGCTGGCGGGGCCGTCGGCCGCGAGCGAATGGGACATCGCGCAGGTGCTGAGCCACTTGGGGAGTGGCGCGGAGATCATGACGAACACGGTCCAGCTCGCGCTGGACGGGAAGCCGCCGGCCGAAGGTGCCGAAGAAGGGCAACAGAGCAACCAGACTGTGTGGGCGCGGTGGGATGCGGCGTCGCGGCGGGAGCAGGCTGACGGGTTCATCGAGTGGAACGAGAAGCTGCTCGGGCTGTTCGAGTCGCTGGACGCGGATCAGCGCGAGAACCTTCGGATCGAGCTCGGCTACCTGCCGGCTCCGGCTGACGTAGCGACGGTAGGCCGGATGCGGCTCAACGAGCTGACGCTGCATTCGTGGGACGTGCGCAGCGCGATCGATCCGGCGGCCACGCTCGATGCGGAGGCCGTCCCCGAGTTGTTCCAGGGCGCGCTTGACCTCAGCTGGGTCAGCAAGCCGGCCGCGCTCAACGGCGAGACCGCCGTAGTCGCAGTGGCGACGACCGAGCCGGCTTTGGAGTTCACGCTGCGGCTGGCCGATCCGGTCACCCTGGACAAGGGCTCGCCCGCGCAGCCTGACGGCTCGCTGACGCTGCCTGCCGAGGCGTGGTTCCGGCTGGTCGCCGGTCGTCTCGGTCCGGACCGTACGCCGGACTCGGTCGAGCTGACCGGTCCGATCACTCTGGACACGCTACGCGGGGTCTTCGCAGGCTACTGAGCGTAGCCATTTAGAGTCGTTCGCATGGCTGGAACCGGCAACGATCTCTCGGCAGGGCTGAAAAGCCGTCACGTCACGATGGTCAGCATTGCCGGGGTGATCGGTGCCGGCCTGTTTGTGGGATCCGGTACGGCGATCAGTAAGGCGGGACCGGGCGTCCTGATCGCGTACGCGTTCGCCGGGGCGCTCGTCGTCCTGGTGATGCGGATGCTCGGCGAGATGGCGGCCGCGAATCCGGACACCGGATCGTTCTCGACGTACGCCGATCGAGCGATCGGACCGTGGGCCGGGTTCACGGTGGGCTGGCTGTACTGGTGGTTCTGGGTGCTGGTGATCCCGGTCGAGGCGACCGCGGCGGCGGGGATCTTGGAGAGCTGGACCGGCGTACCGAAATGGGTGTGGGCGCTCGCGGTGACGTTGGCGTTGACAGTGACGAATCTGTTCAGCGTGGCGAACTACGGCGAGTTCGAGTTCTGGTTCGCACTCTTGAAAGTGGTCGCGATCATCGGCTTCATCACCGTCGGCGTGCTCGCCGTCCTGGGGGTGTTCGGTGACACGCACAGCGGCGTCGCGCACCTGTGGGACACGGGCGGCTTCCTGCCGAACGGATTCGGAGCTGTGGCGGCTGCCGTGCTGGTGACGATGTTCAGCTTCATGGGCACCGAGATCGTGACGATCGCCGCGGCCGAGTCGGACCACCCCGACGAGAAGATCGGCAAGGCCACGCGGTCGGTCATCTGGCGGATCGGCATCTTCTACCTGGCGTCGATCCTGCTGGTGGTCGTGATCGTCCCCTGGAACGAGCCCCGGCTGGCTGCGGACGGTTCGTACCAGGTCGCGCTGGAGGCACTCGGTGTCCCCGGGGCCAAGCTGATCGTCGACCTCGTCGTCCTGGTTGCCGTTGCCAGCTGCCTGAACTCGGCCCTCTACACCGCCTCGCGGATGATCTTCTCGCTCGGCAAACGCAGTCAGGCTCCCGCGATCGTCACCCAGACCACAAGCCGTGGGGTGCCGCGCGTCGCCGTCCTCGCGTCCACCGCTGTCGGCTTCATCGCGGTGATCAGCAACTACCTCTTCCCCGACGACGTCTTCGGCGTGCTGCTCGCCACGTCGGGTGCGGTCGCTCTGCTCGTGTACTTCGTGATCGCGATCTCGCAGCTGCGGCTCCGCGCGAAACTGGAAGACTCCGGTACACCGATGCCGGTGCGGATGTGGGCCTACCCCTATCTGACCTGGGCGGTGGTCGTCGTCATCCCGGCCCTGCTCATCTACATGGTCACGCAGTCCGATCAGCGCCTCAACATCGGCGCCACCGCCGTCATCGCGATCGCCATCACGATCATCGGCATCATCACGACGAGAAAACGCGCGCAGGTGTCGAATCGGGTCACCGCAGGATCGTCGTACGAGTAAGCGGGTCAAAGAGTGACCCTGAAGCGAGGAGCTCGAACGATGAACTACCTGGTACTGATCTTCGGTGACGAGGCGGAGTGGGCAGCGACGGGGCCCGAGGAGCGGGCCCGGATCGTCGCGGCGCACGAGGAGTTCGCGGCCAAGGCCGGGGACGCCGTGCTGACGGCCGGTGAGCTGGAGCTGTCGTCGACGGCGACAAGTCTGCGGTCGGGTGGCAACGGACAGGTGACGATCACCGATGCGCCCTTCCTGGAGGCCAAGGAGGTGCTCGGCGGCTTCTATGTGCTGCAGGCCGAGGACCTCGACCAGGTGATCGCCCTGGCCTCCGGACTGCGCGAGGTGCATGTCGGCCACAGCGGCGTGGAGATTCGTCCGCTCGTCAACCACGGCTGACCGACGATGGACGAGGTGGCCGAGGCGCATCGGCAGGAGTGGGGCCGCGTGCTCGCGGCCACCACCCGGGTGACGCGCGATCTGGATCTGGCCGAGGAATTCACCCAGGACGCGTTCGCGCAGGCACTGCGCACCTGGCCCGAGTCCGGCGTACCGGATCGGCCCGGCGCCTGGCTGACCACCGTCGCGCGGAACCGGGCGCTCGACTTCCTCCGCCGTGCGGCGCAGGAGCGGAAGACGTTGCCGCTCCTCGTGCCGGACGACGCGATCCCGGGACCGGAGCAGATTCTCGAGGACGATCTGCTCCGGCTGGTCTTCACCTGTTGCCACCCGGCGCTCGCGCGCGATGCGCAGGTGGCGCTGACGTTGCGGCTGGTGTGCGGCTTGTCGACCGGCGATGTCGCGCGAGCCTTCCTCGTCCAGGAGACGACGATGGCGGCCCGGATCACGCGGGCCAAGAAGAAGATCCTGGCCGCCGGCATCCCGTATCGGGTCCCGCCGCCGGATCAGTTGGTCGACCGGCTGGCCGCCGTACTCGAGGTGCTGCACCTGATCTTCACCACCGGCCACGTCGCGCCATCCGGGCCGGACCTGGTACGGCGGGATCTCGTCGACAGCGCGATCGGGCTCACCCGGAAGCTGCGCCTCCTGATGCCGGGCACAGCCGAAGTGAGCGCGCTGCTGGCGCTGTTCCTGCTGGTCGAAGCGCGATCGGCCACTCGCACGGACAGCGGTGGTCGCCTGCTGTTGCTCTCCGAACAGGACCGCTCCCAATGGGACCGCGACCTGATCAACGAAGGCGTCGCGGCCCTGACCGACGCGCTCACCCGAGCCTCGCCGTCGCGGTATGCGGTCGAGGCCGCGTTGGCCGCCGTACATGCTGAATCCGCGTCCTGGGAGGAGACCGACTGGTCGGGCATCATCGCCCTGTACGACGTCATGCGCGCCTCCTGGCCATCACCGGTCGCGGATCTGAACCGGGCTGTCGCCCTCGGCATGCGTGATGGTCCTGCCGCCGGACTCGAGGCGCTTGAACCGCTCGCGGATGAACCTGCGCTCGCGGCCTATCACTACCTGAGCGCGATCCGGGCCGACTTCCTGCGCCGGCTCGGCCGCACCGCCGAAGCGATCGCGGCCTACGAGGAAGCGCTCGCCCTGACCGACAACGAGGCCGAGCGAGCATTTCTGCTCGCCCGGCACGCCGCCCTACTGTGATTCAGCCGGGCAGAACGTGTCCCGCTGGACGCGCTGCCCGGTGGTGAGGAACTTGTCCACGGCTCCGTTCGCGCACTTGTTCGCGGCTCCGTAGACACCGTGACCGCCTTGGTCGACGGTGACCAGGCGAGCCCGGTCGCCGAGTGCGGACTTCATTTGCCGCGCGCCGCGCAACGGTGTCGCGGGATCACGAAGGTTCTCCATGATCAGGACGTTCGACGGTCCGGCATCGGTGATCTTGACCTTCGGTGCGGACGGCGACGGCCAGTAGGCACAGGCCCGGACATTGGCCGCGAGGGCGCCGTACATGGGCGCGAGGACCCGGTCGACCGCGACGTTCGCCTGGTAGGTGACGACCGACCGCGGCCACTGCGATTCACCGCAGATCACCGCGAGGTAAGACGCCTGGAAGTTGTCGCCGGTGTTGACGGCGGGCTCGTCCGGCAGGGTGTGGGTGTCGAGACCGACCCAGATCGAGGCCAGCAGCGGGAAGACCGCGTTGTCACGGATCAGGCCGCTGGTCGTGGCGCGGAACGCCGTACCGTCGATGCCGCTCTCCGGCTTCTTGTCCAGCCGCGCGGCGAGTTCGAAGTACTTCGCCCGTACGGCGGCCGGGGTCGTCCCGAGCGACTTGGCGTTCACCGTGACCCACTGGGCGAAGTCCGGGAAGCGGGTCTCGAATCCGTAGCCCTGGGCGCGGAGCGCGCCGACCGTGTAGCCGTCCGGCGGCAGGCTGCTGTCGAGGACGACGCGGTCGGTGCGCTGCGGGAACAAGGTGGTGAACACGGCACCGAGGTAGGTACCGTACGAGACGCCGTAGTACGAGACCTTCGCCGCACCCAGGGCTTCGCGAATGCGATCCATGTCTCTGGCCGTGTTCGCCGTACTGATGTAGGGCAGCAGGCCGGCGGTTTTCGAGGTGGTGCATTGCTTCGCGATCGTCTTCGCGATCTTGGCCGAGGCGACGACCTGCTGGGAGTTGTGCGGGTACGGCGGGTTGGACGCATCCGCTTGTTGTTCCAGTGTCAGGTCACACGTCACCGGGGTGCTCTTGCCGACACCCCGCGGATCGAACCCGATCACGTCGTACGTGTCGAGCACCGGCTGGGAAAGCTTGATCTGGTTCGGAGCGATCAGCCCGGCCAGACCAGGTCCGCCGGGGTTGAGGAGTAGCACGCCACGGCGCTTCGCCGGGTCCTTACTGGCCTTGCGGGAGATCGCGAGGTCGATCGTGCGCCCGGCCGGGTGGGCATAGTCGAGCGGGACCTTGAGGGTCGTGCACTCCAGCCCTTCCAGGCCCTTGCCGACGCAGGCCGTCCACGGCAGCGCGGCGGTCTTCGGTGGCTCGGCCGAGGTCGCGGCCCCGGACACCCCCGCGGTCGCCGCGGTCACCGCCAGGGCGACTATTGCTGCTGGCAACATCTTGCGCACGGTACTTCCTCCTGTCGGGCGTTTCCTGAGGATCCACCGAACCACGGCCGGATCACGGCGGCCCCTGCCATTTGGTACGGGTCCGGGCACGGTGTGGCCGACGTACGATGGCGACCGTGATCGACCGCGCCCCCGACGAGTTCTCCGCCCGGCACTGGCCGGACTGGAGCTTCCTCGGGTCGATCCACCGGGTCCGCGTGATCGCTACCGTGTCGACCGGGATCTCGCTCGCCGTGGTGACCGTGACCACCGCGTACACGGTCAACGACCGGTACGACGGTGTGGCCGCCGTACTGGCGACGGTTCTGATCGGGTGTTATGCGCTCACGTGTTTGCCGGCTGTGTGGTTCGGGCCGTTTGCGCCGCGGCGGACGCGCGGACTGTGGGTGGCCGCGACATTCGTGGTCGGGGCGGCACCGGCGATGCTGCTGAATTCGCCGGAGCTGTTGACCAACCTGACGTTTGCGATCGCGATCGGGCTGATGTTGCTGCCGTTGCGTGCCTCGCTGGTGATCGGCCTCGCCGCTGCGGCCGGTCAGGTCGGCTGGATGTGGGGGAGTACCGGTCGTGTCGACTGGCGGTCGCTGATCATCCTCGTGGGGGTGACCGTTGCCTTGGGCATCGTGTTGGCGCTGGCGTTCACGATCGGTCAGTTGCGCGCGGCCCGGGAGCAGGTGCGGCAGTTGGCGGTCGATCAGGAGCGGGAACGGCTTGCGCGGGATCTGCACGACATTCTCGGCCACAGCCTGTCGACGATCACCGTGAAGCTGGGCTTGGCGCGGCGGCAACTGGAGGTTGCCGCCGACATCGATTCTGCCTTGGCTGAAGTGCGTGAGCTCGAGGTGCTGTCCCGGCAGGCGCTGTCGGATGTTCGGGCCACGGTCTCGGACTATCGTCACGTCTCGCTGGTCGCCGAGATCGCGGGTGCTCGCTTGGCCCTACGGGCGGCTGGTGTCCGCGCGGACCTGCCGACGGCGGCTGACGACGTGCGGCCTGAACTTCAAGCAGTGTTCGGCTATGTCGTCCGCGAGGCGGTGACGAACATCCTGCGGCACTCGAATGCTCAGCACTGCGACATCCGGCTCGGCCGCGACTGGGTGGAGATCACCGACGACGGCAACGGTTCCGCCGAGATCACAGCCGGCCACGGTCTCACCGGTCTCGCCGAGCGACTGGCCGCCGTCTCCGGCACCCTTGACCACGGTCGCGCCCCTGGCGGCGGTTTCCGCATCCTCGCCCAAGGCCCCGGTACGTCGTGATTCGCGTCCTGCTGGCTGATGACCAGGCGCTCGTCCGTGGTGCGCTGGCCTCGATGCTGCGGCTGGAGTCCGACTTCGAGGTGGTGGCCGAGCTCGGCGACGGGACCGCGGTGCTAGAGGCTGCGCGTCGCACGACTCCCGACATCGCGTTGCTCGACGTACAGATGCCCGGTCGCGACGGACTGGCGGTCGCCGCCGAGCTGCGGCACGCCGTACCGGAGTGTCGGGTGATCATCTGCACGACCTTCAGTCGTCCTGGTTATCTCACTCGGGCTTTGGCTGCTGGTGCGGCTGGTTTCGTCGTGAAGGACTCACCGCCTGAGCAGCTCGTCGACGCGATCCGCCGGGTGCACTCCGGGCTGCGGTTCATCGATCCCGGCCTCGCCGCCCAGGCGCGCGAGATCGCGGTCAATCCCCTGACCGATCGCGAGGCCGACGTACTCCGAGCCACCGCCGAAGGCGGCACCGTCGCCGACATCGCCCGCGCCGTCGGACTCTCCACCGGCACCGTCCGCAACCACCTCGTCTCGGCCATCGCCAAGACCCAGGCCCGCACCCGCGCCGAAGCCGCCCGCCTCGCCGAACAAAACGGCTGGCTGTAGGCAACATCCGGCCACGGAACGCCCTCTGACCAGGACCGGCTTAGGCTTTCGGGGTGCCTAGTCCGCTGATCGGTGTTCAGATGTGGTCGTTGCACGATCAGGCAGGGGAGGACCTGCTCGGTGTGCTGGAACGGGTTGCCGGGATAGGTTTTGCGGGGGTGGAGACCTACGACCTCTACGGTCATGCGCCGAAGATGGTCAGGTCTCGCCTCGATGAGCTGGGGCTCGAGGTGTGCGGTTCGCATGCGCCGTTCCCGGCGGGTGAGCGGGCCACCGCGATCCTCGACCAGTACGCCGAACTGGGCGCGGACACGCTGGTGTGGAGTCTGGAGCCGGAGGAGTTCAGCACGGTGGACGGGATCCGGAGTGGTGCCGATCGGATCAACGAGGCGGTGACCAACGCGACGTCGTACGGGATGCGGATCGGGTACCACAATCACTTCGCCGAGTTCCGGAACTCGTTCGACGGGCGAACGGCGTACCAGGTCCTGCTGGACGCGCTGGACCCGGCCGTGGTGCTGGAGCTGGACGTGTACTGGGCACAGACCGGAGGCGTCGATCCGGTCGGCCTCGCCGGGTCGCTCGGTGACCGGTTGGAGTACCTTCACCTCAAGGACGGTCCTGCGCGGGGGATGGACGATCAGCTGGTGCCTTACGGTCAGGGTGTGGTCGACATCGACGGCGCGGTGCGCGCCGGTACGTCGGTCCACTGGAATCTCGTCGAGATCGACCGCTCGAACCACGAGATCTTTTGGCTCCTGCGCGACTGCTACGACCACCTCGTCGGGCGTGGACTCGCGCGGGGCACCACTACCGAAGGCGGCTGATGAACGACAACGCGACCAGGATCGGTCCGGCGATGGCGACCCGCGAACTGCTCGGGCTGCCGAACCGGATCACGCTCGGGCGGACGGTGGTCGCGATGGCCTTCGCGGTGGTGGCCTATCGGGTCGGTACGCCGATCTGGTTGTTCATCGCCTACCCGGTCTACTGGCTCGGGGACTCGCTCGACGGCGGTGTCGCCCGGTACCGCAAGCAGGAGACGATCTCCGGCGCCGTCTTCGACATCGTCTGCGACCGGGCGTGTGCGTTCTTCCTCGCGGGCGCGTTCCTGGCGGTCTATCCCGACGTGCTCGGTCCGCTGGCGCTGTTCCTGTTCCAGTTCGGCGTCCTGGACACGATGCTGTCGCTGTCCTTCCTGCTGTGGCCCGGGTGCATCAGCCCGAACTACTTCTTCCGGATCGACAAGCCGATCTACAAGTACAACTGGTCGATGCCGGCCAAGGCCCTGAACACCGGCGGCGTCGTGATCTCCCTGGTGCTCGGTCACAACTTCGGCGTGATGTGGCTGGCCTACCTGACCGCAGGAGCGCTTGCCCTGCTCAAGGTCGTGTCACTGACCCGCCTGCTCAGAATCCTCACCGGCCGCACCCCTGCGCTCCCGTCGGCCTGATTCAGGAGTAGAGGCCGGCGCGGAACGCGAAGGAGACGAGTTGCGCGCGGTCGCGGGCGCCGACCTTGGTCATCGCCCGGACGGCGTGAGTCTTCACGGTGAGCGGGGAGAGGAACATCTGGGCCGCGATCTCCTCGTTGGCGAGTCCGCCGGCGATCAGTACGACGACCTCCCGCTCCCGTGGAGTCAGGGCGCGGAAGCGCTGGAGCAGCTCCTGGTCGACGACCGGCGGCGGGCTGTCGGTCATGTGGCCGATGAGGGCGGCGGTCGCCGCCGCGGAGAGCGCTCCGCCGCCGGTGACCACCTCGGTGATCCCGGCCACGAGTTCGGCCGGGCTGACGGTCTTGCTCAGGAATCCGTTGGCGCCGGCCCGGAGAGCAGCCAGGACGATCTCGTCCTGGTCGAAGGTGGTCAGCACGATCACCCGGACCTCCTCGGCCGGGTGATCGGCGCGGATCCGGCGGGTCGCCTCGACGCCGTCGATCCCCGGCATCCGGATGTCCATCAGGACCAGATCGACCGGGTTCTCGCGCAGGAACGGGATGACCTGGAGACCGTCCGAGAGGTCGGCCACCACGTCGAGGCTGGGGTCGAGCAGGAGCATGGCCCGGATCCCGGCCCGCATGTCGTCCTGGTCGTCGACGATCAGTACGCGCGTCATCGGAGGTCGGCTCCTGACGGGCTGAAGTCCGCGCGAACCCGGAAGACGCTATCCGCGGTGTCGATCGTCAGCTGTCCACCGGACGACTCGACGCGTTCCCGCATTCCGACCAGCCCGAGCCGGCTGCCTCGGCTCTGATGCGCGGGATCGATGCGGTTCTCGACCGTGACGCGGATCCGGCGCTCATGCTCGCGGACCTCAACCGTTGCCGTCCCCACCCCATGCCGATGGGCGTTCGTGAGCGCTTCCTGGACGACTCGGTAGACCGTCACACCCACGCTGGGCTCGACGAAACCGTCCGGCAGGTCGAGCACCCGCCGTACGTCGAGACCGATGCTGCCGAAGGAGGCGATCAGCCCTTCGAGACCGCTGAGCGACGGCGTCGGCCGTAGGGCCTCGCCGTCGGAGACGTCGTCGCCGCGACGGATCAGCGCGAGGATCCGCTGCGTCTCCATGACGACCGTCCGCGCGTTCGATCTGGCGGCCTCGAGGGCTTGGCGAGACGACTCGGCTTCTTGCGGCAGTCCGATCTCCGCCACCCCGAGATGCACGCTCAGCATCGCGACCTGATGCCCCATCACGTCATGGAGGTCACGCGCGATCCGGAGGCGTTCTTCGGAGACGCGACGGGTGGCTTCGCTCTCAGCCCGCTCCTCCAGAGTCCACCAGTGATCGCGGTAGATGCGGAGCGCCGTACCGGTTGCTCCACCCGCCACGGCGGAGAAGAGCGCGGCGACTCCCGCGACCGGCCCGCCGCGGAACCCGCCGACCGTCATGTAGGCGCCGAGAAAGGAGGCCGCGACGATGGCGGTGGCGATCACCGGCTGTTTGCCCCGGAACGTGACCGAGATCAGCACGAGCACGGCCATCATCCACAGCGAGAGCGGGTCGTTGCCCACTGCCGTGACGGCGAACGAGGTCGCGCTGGTCACGATCAACCCCGCCCACGGCTGCCACCACGACAGCGCAACGCCCACGCCCGCGAGGATCACGGACAAGGCGGTCGGCCAGTCCGGCCCTCGCAGTACCAGCGCAATCACCTGACCGGCGAAGACGAGCCCGGCCACGGCGTAGGCGGCCTGGTTCACCAGCTGGGGACGACGGATCCACAGGGGTGCGTCATTCTCGTGCTGCGCCATGCCTTGATTCTGCGCCATCCCCGCTGTCCCGAAGTACTTCATCCGTAGTACACGGCGTGGCTCCGGAGCGCGAACACTGGCTGCATGACACAGACCGCCGTACCTGCAACCACCACGTCGCCCACCAGCCTCCGCACCGTCTACCTGGTCCGGATCGTCTTCTCGTTGCTCTGGGCAACACTTGTGTTCACGACCACGAGCTCGCTCGTCTCGACCGACAAGCTCACCCTGGTCGCGGCCGTCCTGCTCACGGTCTACCCGCTGTGGGACGCCGTGGCCACCCTGCTCGAGCGCAACCCCAACCGGGTCGCCACCATCAACATCGTTCTCGGCCTCGTCGCGACCGGCGCGATGCTCGCCGCTACCTTCGCCACCGTCGGCAGGGCCCTGCTTGTCTTCGGCGTCTGGGCCCTGTTTTCCGGCGCGATCCAGCTCACGGTCGCGGTACGACGTCGCCGTACCGTCGGATCCCAGTGGCCGATGATCATCAGCGGCGGCCTGTCCGTGCTCGCCGGCGCCTCGTTCGCCGCCAGGTCGGCCGCACCTACCAGCGGGCTGTCCACCATCGCGGGCTACTCGCTCTTCGGCGCCTTCTGGTTCCTCGTCTCCGTCATCTTCCTGACCCGCCGCGCGCGCAAGGCCGGCGCTGGTTCGTGACGTGTGGGGCTCAGACCGCACCGAAGCGTTCGGTGTGGATGCGGCGCAACGGAATGCCGCGGGCGGCGAGTGCGTGGCTGACGGTATGGACCATCGGGTCCGGGCCGCAGATGAAGTAGTTGAGCCGGGACGGGTTCCGCGGCAGATAGCGCGAGAGCACTCTGCCGCTGATCCGGCCCGTCTCGCCGGTCCACTCCGGACCCGGCTTGCTGAGCACCTCGACGACGCGCAGGTTGAGTCGCTGGCGGAGCTCGAGGATCTCGGAGCGCAGCATCAGGTCCTCGACCGTCCGGGCCGCGACGATCAGCCAGTGCCGCCGGTGATCGTGGCGATCGGCCAGGGTGCGCAGCATGCTCAACAGCGGGGTGATGCCGACGCCGGCCGCGATCATCATGAATCCGGCCGAGCCGTCGCGGCCCTCGATCGTGAATCCGCCGTACGGGCCGTCCAGGAAGACGCGGCGGCCAGGGCGCAGCGCGCTGAGCAGTTCGGTGAAGTCGCCGAGCGCCTTGATCGTGAACTGCTTGACGTCCGGCCGGTCCGCGTTCGAGGAGATGCTGAACGGATGCTCCTCGAACACGAACGCCGACGTACCGAACTTGAGCCACGCGAACTGCCCGGCGTTGAACGGTACGCCGCCGTGCTGGTCGGCCGCGATCGTCAGGGTGACTCCGTCGCCGGGCTCACGCCGTACCTCCTGAAGCAGGTAAGAGCGCCGGCGTGCGCGCAGCGGCAACCACAGCCAGCGCCGTACGCCGAGAGCTGCCACCAGCAGCCCGGTGGCGAAGAACCAGACCGCGAGCAACGGCTTCGTCATCAAGTGCCGTAGCCACCAGACATGCAGCCAAGCAGTTACCAGTACGACGCCGGCCAGCACGTTGTGGACCATCCGCCAGCCTTCGTACCGCGGCTGGCGGCGGGACCGGGTCAACGCCAGCACGACCATCAGGACCAGTGCGACCGTCGAAGCGGTCGCGGCGCGGGCGGCAGAGGTGGTGTGCAGCAGGTTGAAGATCCGGATACCTCGGGGGTCTTCGATCAGCACCGCGACGATGTGCAGCACGACCAGCACCACGGCGGCCTTCGCGATACCTCGATGGATCTTGAGGATCGTCTCGATCCCGAACGCGGCGATCAGCGGGGACACCCGGGCCGGCAGGATCACCGCGACCACCAGTGCCGAGAAGGCCACCAGACCGAGACCTAGCGCGAGCATCTCGCCGACCTTCATCGTCCGGGCGCCGTACGACAGCCAGGTAAGGACCAGGGGGACCAGGAGCGCTTCGAGGTACAGGGCGAACCAGCCGACCCGGGCCGCTGTTCCGTGGACGTGAGTGGTGACAGGTACTCGTTGGGCCATCTTGCTTCCGATCACGATCTTCTTGCCCGTGCTGGGAAAGTTATGGGCGGCACCGGTCGGTCTGAAACAGCGGACGGCGGACTCTTTCCGGAGTTTTACGCTCAATTGCCGTAGGCAACTAAATGACCGAACCGGTCAACCTTCGGTGATCGTAAAGACCTGGCGCGAGGTCGTATCGCCTGTGCAGTAGTGGATTAGCTTCCGTAGCGTGATGGATTGTGACGAGGAGCCCGGTCCGGTACGCCGCAAGCGCGTCGCGACCGCTCCATTGATCGGAGCTCTGGTGGTGATCGGGCTGGTGCTGGTCGGCGCCTGGTCGGTGGCTCGCGGGTCGCGCGAATCGACCGGGTTCCCTCGCCGCGTCCCACCAGCCGGCGAGGTGACCGCTCAGCCGGTCGTGCTGAGGTCGACTCCCGCGCCGACCAGCACCCCCGATGCATCGCCGCCGACGCCGCCGACGCCGCCGAGGTCCCGGCAACCGGTCTCCCGGTCATCGGTTCTCCGGCCGCGGCCGACCCAGCTTCCGCGGCCGACTCCGACCCCGCCGCCAACGCCCAGCGGTTCAGCTGAAGCGCGGGAGGTCCTGCGGTTGACGAACACCGAGCGGGCCACGGCCGGCTGTCGGCCGTTGCGACTGACCAGCGCGCTCGATCGTGCGGCCCAGGGTCACGCGAGCGACATAGTCGAGCACCACTACTTCGAGTACGACAGCGAGGATGGTCGCACCCCGGCCGACCGCATGCGAGCAGCAGGGTTCGCGGGTGATTCAACCGCGGAGAACCTGGCCGCCGGCTCCCGCGCCGCGGCCGACGCGGTGGACGCCTGGATGAGCAATGGCGTCGACCGCGGCAATCTCTTGAACTGCTCGTTCACGACGCTAGGCGTCGGCTACGACAGCGGTCGGATCAGGTCCAGGTGGGACAACGGAACCTGGGTGGTGGACCTCGGCCGCTGACTCAGTCACTGCTGGATGTCGGCCAGGCCGATCCATTGGGCGAGGCTCTCCAGTTCGGCTTGAACGGCCTTGCTGGTCTTGCGGGTGAAGGCGATGTCCTCGTGGATCGCGTTTACCCGCAGGACCGAGGCCTTCCGGTCGGTGATCGCATCGAGCTTGCCGACGAGCTGGTCGCCGGACAGGATCGGGAGCGCGAAATAGCCCCAGCGTCGGTTGGCGGCCGGCTTGTACATCTCGAGTGCATACTCGAAGTCGAAGAGCTCCTCGGCCCGGGGACGGTTGTGGATCAAGCGGTCGAAGGGCGACAGCAACGCCGTACGGGGTGTGAAGTCGTCGGCGTCGAGTGCGGCGGGATCCACGCGCCACTCGCCCTTGGTGTCCTCGACCTCGACCGGCTGACCGACGTCCCCGACGATCCACGGCTCGACCGGGACCTCGGTGCCTTTCGCGCGGGCGATGCCGAGCGATCGCAGTCGGCGTTCGTTCTTGAGGCGGGTCGCCTCCTCGACTGTGGGGATGACGAGGTCGGCGGGGTAGACACGTTCGGCCAGGTCCCACTTGCGTTCCCGGCCGACGCGGCCGGCGATGGCGACCTCACCGCGGGCGATCAGGCAGTCCAGCATCTTGGTGACGTTGCGGGCGTTGCTCCAGCCGGTCGAGGCCCACGGCTCGGTCGACGTGTCCGGGATGTCGCGCGAGGTCAGCGGTCCGCGTTCGCCCAGTACGTCGAGAATGTCGCGGCGGAAGCTGTCGTTCTTCCGCATCCACTCCCGGGCCTTCTCCCACGTCGGCTGCTCCTCGGCACCGGCCAGGTACAACGCGACATCGCTCGTCGGGCGGATCAGCGCGTTGAACTCGAAGAGCGTCCGCTCCACCTCCACCGCCTGCCGCAACGAAGCCGGCTGGTACGACGTACCCAGCCGGCTCCACGCCACCAGATCCGCATTGGGCGCGATCGCCGCCGTCGGATCGATCTGCAGCAAGGTCAGGTCGTGAACCATCGACACCAGGTCAGTCGGACGATCCGCCGTCAGCAACTGAGCCCGTACGGCGATGCGCCGCGCCTGCTGCCTCGTCAGTCGAAGCACTACCGCCCCCGTCCACCGAACATCCGCCCACGGTAGCGGCTAGATGGATCGTGTGCGGCACGGCTTTGGGATGGCGCGGTGATCACCAGTCGAGCTGGGCGGTCAGGAACGGCGCGTGTTCCGGCGCTTCCTTACGGGCCTTCAATGCTTGCTCGGCCGGTACGCCGACCGGTACGCGCAGCGGCGGGTCCGTGTGCTCGATGGTGTCGGCGACGGCTGCGGCCACTTCCTCGGCTGTGATGACCTCGCCGCGCAATGCCGGGAGTTGCTTGTACAGCGGCAGATAGGGGTCGTCGTCGGTGAAGAACGACTTCGCCCCCGCGGCTCCGTCGGTGGCGACCGCGCCCGGCTGCATGATGCTCACCTTCACGCCGAAGGGTGCGGTCTCGACCGCGAGTCCCTCGGCGATCGCCTCGAGTGCCCACTTGCTGGCGCCGTACGGGGCAATGATCGGCAGCACGAGCCGGCCTTGGATGCTGGAGACAAAGACGAGCCGCCCGGCTCCGCGTTCCCGCATCGCCGGCAATACCGCTTGCGCGACCCGCAGCGCGCCGAACGTGTTCAGCTGGAAGAGCTGCTCAAGCTCCGCGAGCGGCACGGTCTCCAGCGGCGCGCGAAGCGTCGAGCCCGCGTTGCTCACCAGTACGTCGACCTCACCGGCGGCCGCGATGGCTCGGTCGACGCTGTCCTGGTCGGTCACATCAAGCTGCAATCGCTCCGCAACCGGCAGGTCAGCCAGCGCCTCGGCCTGTCGGGCGGTAGCAACAACCCGGTGGCCGCGGCCCGCCAACTCGAGCGCAATGGCACGTCCGATGCCCCGAGAGGCACCGGTGATCAGTACGGACGACATCGTGGATCTCCTCTTCTCGATGTCTTCGATACTATGCAGAGCGTCATACTTAGTTCCAGTGACTATGGCGCACGTCATATCAGCGGCGAGTAACCCCTTCAGCGGCGACAATGGACGAGTCGCAGGCGGTTGGCCTGCGCAGACGCCTGGGGGGCGACGAATGCGTACGCGAATTCTTGGGGTGGGTGTGGCGGTGGGGGCGCTGCTGGTAGCCGGCTGGTTCTTCGGCGTACGGCATGGCGACGGCCCGCTGGGGGAGAGCGGTCTCGGCGACAAACTCTGCTTCCCCGTCGGCACCTCCGAGACCGCGACCATCGGCACGACGCGACTGCAGAACAGCAGTTCGTCGGCAATCCGCATCACCGACGTCTCGCTGATCGACCCCACCGGCGTTGAGGACGCAGGTGCGCTGCTCCTGCCCGAAGCCCTCAAGGACTCCGGAAGCAGTAAGCCGGGCTGGAGCTTCGGTGACGGTCCGTTCGACCGCACCCCTGACCGGCCCCAGTTCGCAGTCGATGCCGCCCTTCCCGCGAAGTCGCCGGAGACCTGGCTGGTCGTCCAGGTCCGCCGCCCCGACATCTACGGCGAAGGCCACCTGACCGGCATCCGCATCGAGTACGAGACCGACTTCCGCCGCTACGCGCTGGAAACCGGCCCCGAACAGGTCCTCCGCCCCGGCCGATGCTCCTAACCACCCCGTAACGTCCGAACAACCCGCGCACGTGGTCGGCGTGTTTTCGGACGCTCGGCGGCGCTCCAGGTGGGTTAGCAGGTTTGGGTGCTGGTGGGGACGTTGATGGCGGCGAAGGCTCGTTGGATGCCTAGGCATTGGGGTGAGCCGGCGCCGTAGAGTTCTTTGGCGCTGAGGATCGCGCCGTTGCGGGCGGCGAGGTAGTTGCTGGACGAGGTCAGCTTGGTGGTGAGGGTGCGGTACCAGACCTTGGCAGCGATGTTCCGGCCGATGCCGGTGAACGTCGTACCGTTGCAGGAGGTGCTGTTGTAGGCGACGCCGTTGATGGTCTTGGCGCCGGTGCCTTCGGCGGCCAGGTAGAACCAGTGGTTCAGCGGGCCGGAGGAGTTGTGCGGGTCGAGGCCGCCGACGCTTGAGCTCCAGCAGTCGGCGCTGGAGCCGTCGGAAGAGGGCTTGTCCATCCGGCGGGGAGCACCGAGGTCCAGCTTCTCGCCGAGCAGGTAGTCACCGAGGTCCGTGGCGTTGTTGGCGTACCACTCGACCATCGTGCCGAAGATGTCCGAGGTCGACTCGTTCAGGCCGCCCGCCTCACCCGAGTAGTTCAGGTTCGCGGTCGCCTGCGTGACGCCGTGGGTCATCTCGTGACCGGCGACATCGAGTGAGGTGATCGGATGGACGTTGCCCGAGCCATCGCCGTACGTCATCTGGGTGCCGTCCCAGAAGGCGTTCACGTAGTTGCTGCCGTAGTGGACACGCGACTTGGTGCCGACGCCGTTGTTGAAGATGCCGAGCCGGCCGTGCGTGAACTTGTAGTAGTCCCACGTGACCTGGGCACCGAAGTGTGCGTCGACCGCGGCCGTCTGCGGGTTGGTCGGCAGGCTGTCGCCCCAGATGTCGTCCGCGTCGGTGAAGATCGCGTTCGTGGTCGCGTTGACGGTGTAGCTGTTGCCCCGGCTGGGGTCCTTCAGCAGATAGTTGGGGGCGACGTACGACGTGCCGAGCGACACGACGCCGGCGTACATCGAGTTGCCCTCGCCTGCCTTGATCTCGTCATCACTGCCCAGTACGGCGCCAGTGTTCGCATCCGTGTAGGTGTGAAGCACCGACGGGGTCTGATCTGGCTTCACGCTGCGGGTGATCACGTCGTACGCGAGTACCGGCATGGTCGCCGTCACGTAGACGATCAGCTCACCGGCCGCCGACTTGAGCTTCGGCTGCGTCGAGGGGACCGCCACCGACCTCAAACCACGGTTGTACGTCGTTCGCTCGGCCTTCCCCTTGCTGTGTTGGACAATCAGGTCGCCACCGACGACGCGCAATCCGTCGTACGTGCGTTCGTACCGGATGAACTCGCTGCCGTCGGGATCGCGCACCACATCGCGGACCTGACGCAGCTCACCTCCCGCAGGCGTGCCCGCGGCCGGCATCACAGCCAGCCCCGAAACCAGCAACCCCCCGACCGCACCCACGGCCATCAGACGTCTGCTCACAGAAGTGCTCCTCACGATTGGGACGGGAATCGTGAGGAGCACTGTGACGCCTGGGCCAGTCCTCTGACAAGAGGTCAGTAACTCACTGCCAACATCTGACTACCGTTTGAAGTCATCGTTTGCGTCCGGCAGGCCGAGCGTGCTGCGCAGGGTGTTGGTCCACCACGTCCGCTGCGGGCTCGGCCGCTTCGCCGCTGCTTCGCTGATGCCCGCGCTCCGCCGGAACGCGGCGCCGTAGGTGGCGTCGAGGGCCAGCGCCTGGTGGAGTGCGGCAACGGCTAGCCGGGTGTCACTCAACGGTCCTGGCCGGGTTCGGGCCGTGTGCAGGATCTGGACCACCGGCTCGAGGAACCCGACGCCGGTGTCCTCCCAGCCTGCGGCGTGCAGTGCAACGGCCAGCTCGGCGTAGCCCTGGTCGTAGACGCGGGAGATGGCCCGGACCAGGGTGTCGATATCGGCGTGCCCGTCCACCCAGGAGGCGACCGCTTGCTCGACCGCCTCGCGGATGCGGCGACCGCCGTACCGGAGGAGGGAGACGAGGAGGTCCTGGCGGCTGCCGAAGTGGTGCGCGACCCCCGCGTCGGTCATGCCGATCCGCTTGGCGACGGCGCGGACGCTGACGGCGTCGAGGCCGCCCTCGACGAGGAGCTCCTCCGCTGCTTGCAGGATCGCCCGCCGGGACTCCTCGGGGGCTCTGCGAATACGAGTGGCCGCCATAGCTCAGGGAGTCTAGTTGCTGGGTCCCGGCCGGCCGCGCATATCCGGGCGCGAGCCATTACCTTGTGTAGTCAAGGTAATGGCTGCTACCTTCTCTGCTCAAGGTAATCCTAAGGGAACGAGGACCCCTTTGTCCGATCAGATCAGCGCGGCGGTCGCCCAGGCGCGGCTCGGCGAGTACCAGGCCACCCACCACCCGAGGGAGCACTCCTCGGGGTTCGTGATCCTCACCGTGATGGCTGTTCTGTGCGGCGTCTTCGGATTCGGTTCGCTGTTCGCCGGCGGACCGCCGTTCTTGGCGATCGTCTGTACGCCGATGTCGATCGCGGCCGCGTGGTGGGCCGTCAAGATGGGGCGCAAGGCCGCCAACAAGGACAAGGTGCGGCTCGACCTGTTCGAGCACGGGATGACCTTCGTCGACTACCGCGGCAAGCTGTCGGCCTTCCGCTGGGACTCGATGCAGGTGAAGCAGACCATCGTCAAGCAGAAGGCGGACTTCGGCACCGTCAGCTCGACCAGCTTCTCCTACCACGTGTACGGCGACGACGGCACCGAGGCCAGGATCGAGGGCTCGCACGAGGGGAACACCGCCGTGGATGCCTGGGGCCCGGCCATCCAGCAAGCCGTCACGAAGGCCCAGCTGCCCCGCCTGCTGGAGCTGTTCCGGCAGGGTGAGACGTTGCGGTTCGGCCCGATCACCATGCAGTGGGACTCGCTCGCCGCGAAGGACAAGGTCTGGGCCTGGGACCAGCTCGAGGGCGCCTGGGCTACGAACGGTTCGATCTACGTCCGGGAGCGCGGCGCTCGGCGGAACACCATGCTCTCGGAGATCAGCCGGATCCCCAACTTCTACGTCTTCTCCACCTTGCTGGACCTTCGCCTCGACGCGGAGAAGTGACGCGCGAACGAAGATGGTAGAGCCTGCTCTACCTCTAACGGCCAGTTGGCGGGATGTTGACGGCGCGCCGTTCTCCCTAGCGTTGCAGGCATGACGAAAAACATGCCGTTGCCGACCGGAGCCGCGGTGCGGGTCGAGCAGCTCACTCGCACGTACGACGTGGGCGGGCAGCTCGTTCATGCCGTGGCCGGCGTGGACGCGAGCTTCCCGTATGGCACGTTCACCGCGGTCATGGGGCCGTCGGGATCGGGGAAGAGCACCCTGCTGCAGACCGCGGCCGGGTTGGACCGGCCGACCTCCGGCCGGGTGTTCGTGGGTGACACCGAACTGTCCCGGTTGTCGGAGACCGCGCTGACCCGGCTGCGCCGTACCAAGATCGGCTTTGTCTTCCAGATGTTCAACCTGATCGGCGCGCTGAGCGTCGAGGAGAACATCTCGCTGCCACTCCGGCTGTCGGGTGCGCGGCCGGACCGGCGCTGGCTGGCCGAGGTCGTCGAACGGGTCGGAGTGGCCGGGCTGCTGCACCGTCGTCCGGCTGAGCTGTCTGGTGGCCAGCAGCAACGAGTTGCGATCGCGCGGGCGTTGGCCATCCGTCCGGAGGTCGTCTTCGCCGACGAGCCGACCGGTGCACTCGACGGCGAGACGGCTTCCAGCGTACTGGCGCTGCTGAAGTCGATGGTGGACGACCACGGTCAGACCATCATCATGGTCACGCATGATCCGGTGGCCGCGTCGTACGCCGATCGCGTGGTGGTACTCGCGGACGGCCGGATCGTTGCCGACACACCGCAACCTGGTATCGACCGCATCGCCGCCCAGCTGACAACGCTCGGCCGCGTCCAGCGCGGATCGGTGGCAGTGGCATGACCGGCCTCGCCTTCCGCCTGCTGAAGCACCGGCCGGGCAGTGTCCTGGCGACATTGATCGCGCTGATCGCCGGCGTGACGATCCTGACGAGTATGGGTGCGCTGGTGGAGTCCGGCCTGCGCCCACTGCCCGAGCCACAGCAGTACTCCAATGCCGAGATCGTCGTCGCCAAACGCGATCTGACCATCACGGGTCAGCAGCTCGGCGATCCCTATAAGGCGACGGTGCAGTTGCCCGAGCCCGGCGCCGTACCGGCCAACCTGGCAGGTGAACTGCGCGAGGTCCCGGGTGTTGAGAAGGTCTCGGCCGCTGCGGCCGGCGCGTTCGCGGTGACACTGACTCCGCAGGCTGACCAGGCTGCCGTCACCTCAGCTGTCGAGAAGGTCGCCGAGTCGGTGGGCGCGAAAGCCTATACAGGCAGGGACCGGGTGCTGGTCGAGCGGCCCGATATCGCGGCGGCGCGCGGCCTGCTGGTCCGGGTGGGCGCCGCGTTCGGTGGTTATGTCGTCCTGCTGGTCATCTTCGTGGTCGCCGGAACGATCGGTCTGTCCATCCGCGGTCGGCGGCGCGAGCTGGCGTTGCTGAGGGCAACGGCCGCGACACCAGGGCAGGTACGGCGGATGCTGATGGCCGAGGCGGTGATCTTGGCCGGCGTGGGTTCGGTGATCGGCGTACCGGCCGGGCTGCTGGCAAGTCGCTGGTTGGGGGACCAGCTGGTGACCCGCGGTTTCCTCCCGGCTGACTATGCCCTGTCCCTCGGAGTGCTGGCTGCGCCTGCTGCGGTGCTGTTGATCGTGCTGGTTGCGCTCGGTTCGGCGCTGCTGGCCAGCCGGAGGCTCTCCGGTATCCGTCCGGCCGAGGCATTGGCACAGATCTCGGTCGAGCCCACTCGGCTGAGCAAGGTGCGTCTGGGATTCGGGCTCGCGTCCCTCGCCGGAGCCGTCTCTGCCAGTGCTGTCTCAGTGGGGACCGGCGGTCAGGCTGCTCTCGCCGGAGCGGTCGGCATGCTGTACCTGTTCGTCATCGCGGTAGCCCTCCTCGCGCCGTGGATCAACAGCCTCACCGCCAAGTACCTTGCGCCTGTCCTCCGCGCTGGCTGGGGCAACAGCGGCTATCTCGCCGCGAAGAACCTCGCAGCCAACGCCCGCGGCGGCGCCACCGTGCTGACTGCGCTGGTCCTGTCGGTCGGTTTCGGTGGATCCGTCTGGTTCCTGCAGGACAACGTGGAACGCCAGACCGTCCAGCAGGTGCGGGCCGGGACGCTCGCGCCGTACACGGTGCTTGCACCCAAGGGCGTCTCCGAGGCGGCGGTCGCGAAGCTTCGTCGGACTCCTGGCGTCGAGGCGGTGACGCCGACGCGCCAGACCTCCGTGATCGTGAAGGTGATGGACAGCCTCGAGGTGATCCCGGCGCTGACGATCGGCTCGGGCGATACCAAGGCGACGATCGATCTCGGAGTCCGGGAAGGCAAGCTGGCAGCGGTCGGCCCGGACAGCGTCGCCGTCTCGTCGACGCAAGCGTCCTCGCGCGGTTGGAAGCTCGGTGACCAGGCCGACCTGTGGCTTGGCGACGGAACCCAGAAGCACCTGCGGGTCGCCGCGATCTATGACCGCGGCCTCGGCTTCGGCGACGTCGTCCTCTCCCAGACGACCGTCGGCCTGGCGCCGACCAGGCTTCTCGTCCGGGCTACGCCCGAAGCCGCTGCGGCGCTGACCGCTCAGTTGCCCTCGGCAACCCTGATCTCCTCCGAGCAGGCGACCGCCGGGGTGTCCAAGGATCTCGCGATCAGTGCCTGGCTCAACAAACTGCTGATCACCGTGATGATCGCGTTCGCGGCGCTCGCTGCGGCCAACACCATGACGATGGCTGCCCTGGCTCGCCGCCGTGAGTTGGCCGTCTTGCAACTGACCGGCGTCACCCGCCGCCAGATCAAGCGAATGGTTCGCGCGGAGCAGGCAGGGCTCCTGAGCATCTCGGTCTTCATCGGCGGTGCCATCGCCGCGGTGACCCTCACCGCGGTGGTCTACGCACTGACCGGGACCGCGGTCCCGTACGTGCCGCTGACCGGCGTACTGGCTGTTCTCGGCGGAGCGACGCTGCTCGCGATGGGTACGACGATCGTGCCGATCGCGCGGCTGCTTCGGCAGTCCTCCCTGGCCGCTGCAGGCACCAGGGAGTGAACGCCGTCGGTCAGGTGCCCTGGATGTGGAAGGTCTTGGAGCTGCCGACCGGGTAGTTGCGGCAGTTCCAGAACCAGGCGCGGTAGGCGATCGAGCCCTTGTACGCCGGTTGCGCGTTGAGGGTGAACCGGCCACTCGACCGGACGGTCGAGGTCCCGACAGTGCGCCACTGCGAGGCGCCGTACAGACGCTGGAGCAGGACCTCACAGCCAACCGGCGGGCCGGCGACCGTGCCGTTGACAGGGACGATCGTGCCGACCGGCGCGCTGGCGCGGGCCGGAGTCGCCGAGATGATGGTTGCGCGTGGGGCGAGCATGGTCAGGCCGCCGAGCGGAGCTTCGGTGCCGGGAATCAGCAGGCAGTTCGCGGAGTCAGCGGCGGTGGAGGGGTAGGAGCGGGTGACGTAGCCGGCCGTGTCGGTCAGCACGGTCGGTACCTGGTCGACGCGGCCCGCGCAGGCGGCACCGTTGCCAAGAGCAACCTTCAGGCGCGTGCCGTAGGCCTTGCCTGTCGCCGAGTTGATGACCGACCAGCGGACCGAGTACGGCTTGCCGGCCGGCACCGGGTTCGGCGTTACCTTGGCGGTGACACGCGGGATGTTCCGCCCGGAGACCCGCAGCAGAGGAGTCGATTCCGGAACGGGTGCCGGCTCGGTGTTGTCGTTGCTGGCCGGATCGAACCGACCGGCCTTGATGCCGTAGGTGTAGTACGCGCCGTTTGCCGACGACGTGACGTTCACCGGGCCTTGCCAGGTGCCGTTGTCGGGTGTGCCCGCGATGAGCTTCAGGGGTGTGGAGTACAGGCTTTGCGACGGTCCCGGGCCGGTATCGCTCAGCTCGAAGATCGCGTAGAGCGTCGTCGCGCTGCCCGTGTACTTCGCCTTGACCGTCAATGTGACCGAGGCAGTGTTCAGCCCGGCGACCGCGACCAGGGTCTTGTCCATGGTCATCTCGGTGACAGTCAGATCGGCGTTCGGCGCCGCCTGCGCTGCGGGCACCCCGGCGACCGCCGTACCCAGGAGAGGTACGACGGCCAGGGTCGCCACCAGGGATCGAGTCATCATGGCCCCAGCATGGCACCTTGCCTAGGGCATCTATCGGCCCGCGGGCCGAACTGACAGCTTCCGGCCATCGAACGGCCCGCCTACAGTTCCTGATCGCGGCCGTCAAGGAACATTCTGATTGTTTTCCGGTTGTGGCAATTGCAGGTTACTTCATTGCCGTTTCCTGCACCTGCCACAAGCTGCAACAGTATTGTCTGCGGGATAAAAGGCTCTCTACGGTTCTGGTTGTTCAATCCAATTGCCATGAACCGAGTGAGGCTCCGTCATGCAAAAGATCCGCCCCAACCGCTGGCGCCGTACCGTCCGGGCGCTCGTCGGCGCCCTGGCCGTCGGCCTCGTCGCCACCCTCGCCCCGCAGGCCGCCACTGCGGCACCGGTGACTCCCAATTTCCCTAGCAGCATTGACGCCTACGCTCCGTACGACGGGCAGACCCGCTGTGGTCTACCGGCCCAGCCGGGCACCGTCGGCCTGCGCGACCTGCTGAACCGCACCTACGGCAAGCACAACGGCGGGATCGTCAGAGAATGCAGTTCCGGTGGTCAGAGTGAGCACAAAGAAGGCCGTGCCCTCGACTACATGCTCGATATCAACAAACCGGCCGACAAAGCCGCTGCCGAGGACGTCCTGCAATGGCTCCTGGCCACGGACAAATACGGCAACGAAGACGCGATGGCGCGCCGCCTCGGCATCATGTACATGATCTGGAACCACCGCATCTGGTCGGCGCACAAGGCGTCGCAGGGCTGGCAGCCGTACGACGGCCCCAACCCGCACACCGACCACATCCACTTCAGCCTGAGCTGGGCCGGCGCCAAGAAGCAGACGACCTGGTGGACGGCGCCCGAGGTGAGCCAGGAACCGCGCGGCCCGCTGTACAACCGGAGCCGCTGGCTCAGCTCCGGCTGGGACGACGCGGCGACGCTGGTCGACTCCAACACCAAGCTGGTCGATACCGCGATCGCGAGCGTCCCGAGCAGCAACGCGTATGCCTTCACGCTGGTGAAGGGCGGCGGCGTCTACTACCGCCTGCGTGATCCGAAGACCAGCAAGTGGGTCGACGCGGCCAGCCCGGTCGACACCAACGGCGCGATCACGAAGATCGCCGCCACCGCGACGCCCGACGGCACCCTGCACCTGCTGACGCTCGTGCCCGGTAACGGCGTCTACTACCGCTTCCGCAACCCGAGCACCGGTGTGTGGACCTCACGGCAGATCGAGAACAACCCCTACAGCACCGACATCGCCATCGCCGCGATCGGCAACAACGTGCAGGCCTTCAACGTCGTCCCCGGCAGTGGAGTCTGGAGCCGGCAGCGGATCAACGGCGTGTGGGACGCCGAGGCGTCCATCCGCGACACGAACCCGTACACCACCGACATCGCAGCCACTGGCAGCGCCGACGGTGCCGTCCACCTCTTCACGCTCGTTCCCGGCAGTGGTGTCTGGCACCGGCTGCGGGACAAGACGACCGGCAACTGGACCAGCAACGCCGTGTTGATGGACGAGAACGACGCGATCACCGCGATCTCGGCGACCACGCTGCCCAAGGACGGCAACAAGCTCGTGGTCAGCACCATCGTGCCGGGCAGCGGGTTGTGGATCCGTACCAACAACGGCAGCCAGATCTGGACCGCGGACGCCCAGCTGATCGACGGCAACCACAAGATCTTCGACGGCTACGTGGCCGGACTCAACGACGGCACGCTGCAGGCCGGCGCCCTCGTCAACGCGACCTGATCCCGGCTCCGGACAAAGGACATTCCGATGCACAAGAGATTTCTTGCAACGGTCACCCTGGCCGTGGCCGCCACCAGCCTGTTCGGCACCGTCGCCGACGCGGCACCCGTCGATCCGTCGGTCAACGATCGGATCGCCCAGGCGGCACTCCCGAAAGTGCCGTGTGACCCCAAGGGCAGCAACAGCCGCGACGGGCAACTGGCGAACACTCTCAACGGTCAGCTGACCGAGGAGCTCAAGAACGCCATGAATGCCTACCGGGTCTCCTGCGCCCGGATGATCGTCGACGCCGTCCATGATCGCGGTCTGACCGAACGAGCCGCAGTCATCGCGGTCACCACCGCGATCGTCGAGACCACCCTGCAGAACTTCGACGGGGGCGACGCCACCAGCGTGGGCCTGTTCCAGCAACAGAAGTGGTGGGGCACTCGAGAGCAACGCCTGAACGCGACCTGGACCACCAACCGGTTCCTCAACGAGATGGAGAAGCTGTACCCGAACGAGAGCTGGAAGGCCGGTGCGATCGGCCCGATCTGCCAGAAGATTCAGGTCTCGGCCTACCCCGACCGGTACGGCGTACAGGCGGCGGACGCGCAGCGCATCGTCAACCTGTTGTGGGAGGACGCCCCGGTTGATCGCACCGCGCGTGGTCCGCTGTTCAACCGCACCAAGTGGTCGGGTTCGGCCGGATGGGACGCTTCGGCCGTCGCGGTCGACGGCAACGCCAACATCACCGACACCGCGGTGGCGAGCATCCCGAACAGCAGCATGTACGCCTTCAACGTGGTCAAGGGCAGCGGTGTCTGGTACCGGCTCCGCGACCCGAAGACCCGCAAGTGGGTGGCCGAGGCGACGCAGCTCGACACCAACCCGAACATCTCGGCGATCGCTGCCGCGGGGGAGAACGACGGCACGCTGCACCTGTTCACCGTCGTACCGGGGGCTGGGGTCTTCCACAAGATTCGTAACGCGAGCACCGGCGTCTGGACCTCGAGGCAGGTCGACACCAATCCCTACACGGTCGCTGTTGCGGCCGCAGTACTTCCGGACGACACCCTGCACCTGTTCACCGCCGTCGCTGGGAGCGGCGTCTGGACGCGGGAGTTCAAGAACGGTGTCTGGGCCGCTGCGGCGAACCAGGTCGACACCAATCCGTACATCACCTCGATCGGTGCGGTCGGGCTGCCCGACGGCACCCTCAACCTGTTCAACCTCGTGTCGGGCAGCGGTATCTGGTTCAAGAGCCGCAACGTCAGCAAGCAGTGGGGTGGATCCGACCCGATCGACCTGAACGACTCCATCTCGTCCTTGTCGGCGGCCGGACTTCCGAACGGCAGCCTGCACGTGACGGCCGTCGTACCGGGCAGCGGTCTCTGGGTCCGGAGCAAGGCCGCCGGCGCGACGTGGACGAACGAGCACGTCGACACCAACGGCAAGATCTTCGGTAGCTACACCGCCGGTCTCAACGAAGGCACGCTCCAGGTCGGCGCGCTGGTCAACGTCAACTGATCCATCGAACCCCGTCGCGGCCCAGGTTTCCCCAGCCCTGGGCCGCGACGGCCTTTCAGGCGCTATGGACGCCGAGGGCTTTGAGGAGCATGGGCAGGGAGTCGTGGAGTTCGCGTTGCCAGTAGGCCCAGCCGTGGGTTCCGGGGCCGTAGAAGTCGGTGGTGAGTCGACGTGCGCCCGCCTGCTGGAGGGCGGTTGCGAGGGCGTGGTTCTGGCGGTTGAAGTCGGCTTCCAGGGCGTCGGTCTTGCCGGGCGGGTCGAACGGGCCTGCCGTACCGTCGCCGCAGGACAGGTAGACCGGCAGGGACTTCAGGCGCTTGGCGAGGTAGTAGGGATCGTGCGCCGCCCAGATGCCGCGCTGCGCTACCGGATCGCCCCAGACGCGCAGCGGGTCGTTGCCTTGGCCGGCGAAGAAGCCCATGATCCGCTGAACCGATTCGTCGTTCAGGAGAGGGTGCGCTGAGCCGGAGTACGACGCGACCGCCCGGAACATGCCGGGGTGGCGGGCGGCGTACAGGAGTGATCCTTGGCCGCCCATCGACAGGCCGGCGACGACGCGATTCGAGCTGGCTCCCCAGTTTCGCTCGAGGAGTTGCCGTAGTTCGGTGGTGTGGAAGGTTTCCCAGGCCGGGTCGCCGCCCGCGCCGTAGTTCCACCAGTCGCTGTACCAGCCGTTCCAGCCGGCCTCCGGCATGACCACCAGGACCTTGCGGAGGCTGTCGATCTTCGCGATATCGGTTCCGGACCAGGAGGTGTAGTCGCCGCAACAGCCATGCAGCAACCAGAAAGTCGGCCAGTGCTGCCGACGGTCGCTGGGATTCCAGCCGTCGGGCGTCAGCAGCCGTACCTTCACCGTCCGTCCGCCGAGAGCCTGGGAGCGGACGGACAGGTCGACGAGCCGGTCCGCGACCGGTGTGACCGCGACAACCTCCGCGCCGGCGGGCCTGACCTGAAGGGCGCCAGTGACCGCGGTGGCGGGAGCGACTGGCGAGAACGTGAGGAGAGCGAGCAGGAACGTGACGATCGCGGTTCGCTTGGCGGATCTGAGCACCTTGAACACCTCTCGGGGGCGGGCGGCAGGGGCGTCTTCAGTATCCCAGGCCGCGCTCAGTCGCGTGCGATCGTGGCCGCTTTGCTGCTGTCCGGGGTAGTGCGGGGCTTCTCGGCCGGGGTCGCTGAGGGGGCCGTGGCCTGGGGTGGCGGCGTGCCGGTGTTGGCGAGGCGGCTCGCGTTCAGGGCGTCGGCGGGGAGCTGGGCGCGTTCCTCTTCGGTCAGCATCCGGCCGTGGGTCTGGACCTCCTGGCGGATGGTCGCGATCTCGGACTGGCCGGAACCGAAGGCCTGCGCGGCGATCTCCTTCGACCGGACCTGCTGCTGATCCTCCGGCAGATTGCCCAAGGCAACCAGTTGGGCGTAGTCCTTCCACATCGCCTGCGCCACCCGGACGTTCGCGGGACCGGCCTGCTCCTTCGGCAGTACGTCGTACAGTTTCGACGCGTTCACGAGCTCACCGGTGAGCACCCGCCATTTGTACTGCGGGTTCTCGACCGCGAGCCGGCGCAACATCTCCGGCCCACCGCGTCCCGTGGCCTCGCCCGCGAGCCGCGTCATCTCGATCGCGGCCGGCGTGAACCGCGGGTACGTCGGGGTGTCCTTCACCTCCGGGTCCATGATCCCCGGGCAGACCTCGTCGATGCCGAGGTCGGTGATGAAGTCGTCCAGGTGCTCGTAGGCATAGGCCTCGGTCACGCCCTCCTCGAGCGCCTGCACCTCGGCGTACTTCATCTCGCCCTCGGCCTGCGTGTGGTTCGTGCCGGCCGAGCTGATCAGGTGCAGGTGCTCATGAAAGAGCGTCTCCAAGGCGCGCCGGATGTGCAGCCGCGTCTCGCGGTCGTGCACCTGCCCCTGGTGGGCGTACATGTGCCGCAGCCAGTGCTCGACGTACCCGTAATTGAGCCGCAGCCCCTGCTCCCAGGTGGCCTCGCCGGCAATCTTCAGGCCCTGCACCCGCCGGACGTTCTTGGGGTCCTGCCCGTTGTAGTTCGAGTGGTCGCCCTTGCTGACCCGCACCGCCGCGTCGGCAGCTCCCGCGGTCAGCTCGTCCCAGTTCTTCGGCTGCGCATGCCGCGGCTGCGCCGGGTAGTCCTTGCTTTCCTCCCGCGTCCGCGCCACAGCAAATCTCCTCGCTCATCCGGTCCAGACCGGACTGTAAACGCCCGATGGGTCACGAGGTCGCAGGACCTAGGTGTGGAAGCTGCCGCCGGTCCAGCCGCCGCTGCCGTGGTCACCGCCGAAGCCGTAGTCGCTGCTGTAGCCGCCGACCGACGGGCGCGGTCCGTCGGAGCGCGTGCCCTCGGGGACCGGATTCTCTTCGAGGTAGCGAGCGGCGGGATCGGGCCGGCCGTTCTGGCGCGCGGTCTCGATGATGGCCCAGGTCAGGGTGTGGTCGCGCAGGTCGGGCGAGCGATGCGTTTGCAGGAAAGCGGTGTAGAGGAGATCGCCGGTCGGGTCGATCGCGTCGTACAGGCTCCACTGCTGGGTGAGGAAGAGGAACAGGACTCGATCTTGCAGCCCCTCGGGCAGGTACCCCGCTTCGAGTGCGGCGACGGTGGCTGCGTTATCGGGGATGAGCCTGCGCGTGACGATCTTGCACAGGCGCTCTTGCGCGGTGCCGGGAGGTAGGGCCTTCAGTACGCGGAGGAACTTGTCGGCCAGGTCGGGCCGCTTCATCTGGGCGCCACGCAGCAAAGAGTCGACGGTGTAGGGATTGGTGAAGTCGAGGAGGTCCAGGCGATCCTTGACGACGGCCAGCAGTACATCACTCCGGCCCGTGCCCGAGGGCTGCAGGTGCGGGTTCGCAACACCTACGTCCGTGACAATGTCGTTGGGCAAGAAGGTCTTGTCGCTCCAGCTTGCCCGCAATGCTTCGACGATCAGAGGCTGATCTGTGCTGGACAGAAACTGTTCCAGGTCAGGTCGTCTGCGCGAACTGAAGGAAACGCACATCATGAGTTGCTTGATGATGTCCGCTGGTTCAGTGCCGCGTGGGCTGCCGGCCGGCGGATGATCGAGGAACCGGATCAGGCGCGGCGGTGAGTCGCCGAGCAGCAGTGGTCCGGTGACCCGCGTCCAGGTCGTGTCCGAGTCGTCCTTTCCGCCGCAATGCAACAAGGATTCATAGATCACACCGCCGACCGCGCGCGGGTCTTCGCATCCCTCGACCAAGGCCTGGAAGGCCTGGCCGGCAGCTGGTTGCAGCGAGCCCGCGGCGGTACGCACCAGGATCGAAGCGGCCCACGCCGACTTGTCCCGGTACAGCTCCGCGGTCAGGCGCGACACGGCGAACGAAGCCAAGGATCGCCTGGTGACCCATCGATCCCAACGCCGCATCCGATCCACCGCACTCATCCGCCCATTGTCCTCCGCCGGCCGGCCTCTTGTCGCCTGATCATGCCGCGCTGATCATGCCGGGCTGATCCGGTGGACGGCGAGGTGGTCCTTCAGGCCGAGGAGCAGCCACTGCTGGGAGACGTCCGCGATGGCCGCTCCGTCCCGCATGGGAGGTGAGCAGAGGGCGCCGGTCCGATCCAGAGCGACCGTTCCGGTGAACTTGATGTCCTCTTTCTTGCTGCCCACCTTGGACTGGAGCTCACCCCACAGATACGGCCCGCTGCCCAACGCAGGTTTGAACGTGAGGCTGCCAGGACGCTGCTTACCCTTGGCCGCTCGTCCCTTGGGGAGTGTCTGGGTGACGAATCCGTTCGGGCCCTTGGCAAACCACGACATCCCGCTGTCCCAGGCCAGCACCGGCGGTTCGGTCCCGAGCAGGACCAGACTCTCCGACGTCTCGGGGAGGTCGAGTTGCTCGCCGGTCGACAATCGGACGAGCTCGTAGTGCCCCCGGCTGTTGCCGGGGTTGAGGAGCACGAAGTCGGCCGCTGTCGCCTGGTAGTCGTACGTGCCGCCGATCGCGCTGGTGCCGGCCCAGCGAGTCTTGCCGGTCCGCGCGTCCCTGACCTCGGGCAGCCAGGTTGCGGAGTTCGCCGTACGGCGGGCCACGACGACCGAGTCGCCGTCACCCGACAGCCCGGTGACACCGGTCGCCCGCCACAGTTCGGTGCCGGTCTTGGCGTCAACAGCGATCGTGGTCGGCGACGTCACCGGCCAGTGCGGACCGTAGGGCCTGCTGACAGTCGCGAGTACGACGGAAGCGGCGACCGCCGTCACCATCGTGCGGTCAAAGGTGGGGGAGGGCGCTGCGGCGAAACTCCACGCCGGCTCGCCCGTCTGGACGTCGACACCGATGATTCCGCTGGTCGTAGCGCCCTTCTGGGCGGTCGCATACGGAATCGGGATGACACCGCCGACGAGCCGGATGCCCGGGTTCTGGATGGTGATCGGCGAGAAGTACTTCGCCGGGCCGACGATCGACAACCATCCGTTGGCGATGGGCTTGCTTCCGTCGAGTGTCCACCGCCGTACGCCGTCGGCAGCGCCGAAGCAGACAAGCCGAACCTTTCCGGCCCCGGATCCATCGGCGAGTACCACCGAGTCGCCGACGATCCGCGCGCGCCCAGGCATCGCCTCGCCCGGGGTGATCAGTGGTTCCTGCCAGGTCTTCTCCAGCTTCAGCGGTGGCGCGCCGTCGCCCGGGCTCGCCCCACAGGCCGCCACCAACGGAACCGAAGCAGCCCCCAGCAAGACAGTCCGTCGGCGCACCAGCATGCCGAGACCGTACCGCCCACCGGGGTCGGGATCGCCGTGCGTTAGAACCAGCTTTCGCTCTGCGCCGAAGGCTCTCAGTCACCCGTGTTTCTCCGTGCCGATCGGCGAACCGCCGTACATCACCTTCCAGTGGTACTTCCACGGCGCCTGCTGAACTATCTGTGGTTGTCCTTGCGATGGGTCAGGCGGCGGGCCAGGAGCACGCCGCCAACCACCAGGACGAGCGCGAGTACGGCGAAAACGATCCAGGGCGCGCCTGACCAGTCACTGGGGTCGCCGTCGGCGTCGCCGGTGGGCAGGGCGCTGGAGGTCGCCATCGTGACGGCAGTCACCACGAGTGGCAGCTGCCGCCTTAGCTGCTTGAGCTTCATTGGTTCAGGCACCCGGCTCGACGTCGCCGCGCCACTGGCCGGTCTCGGTGCCGCGGGCCTCGATGAACTCCTTGAACCTGGACATGTCGGCCTTCACCCGGTGCGAGATCACGCCGACCTTGTCGGCGACCGTCTCGGCGATGCCGTCGGGGTCGATGTCCATCTGCGCCGTCACCCGGGTCTCCGCGTCGGACAGCCGGTGGAAGGTGATGACGCCGGCGTGCTTCGGCCCGTCCTCGGTCGTCCAGGCGACGCGCTCGTCCGGGTGCTGTTCGGTGATCGTGGCGTCGAACTCCCGCTTCACCCCACCGATCGAGGTCACCCAATGCGTGTGGGTGTCGTCGGTCTGACGGATCTCCTCGACGCCGTCCATGAACTGCGGGAACGATTCGAACTGCGTCCACTGGTTGTACGCCGTACGGACCGGAACGTTCACATCCACGGATTCGACGATGTTTCCCATCATGACCACCTTTTCCTGAGTTGGGTGCGCACCCGGTGACCACGACGAGCCGGTGCGAAACACGATCTCCCGAACTTCGGCAAAACTTAGGCAGACCGTGCCAAGCTGAAGCCATGCCGACGAAGCCAGCTCAGGACGTCGTGCTGCCCGTTGGCAGGACGGCCTCGCTGCTCGGCATCTCTGCCGTCACCCTGAGGACCTGGGACATCCGGTACGGCGTGAGTCCGTCGGCACGTACCATCGGCCGGCACCGCCGTTACACCCCGGCCGACATCGCGCGCATCCGCCGGATGCAACGACTGATCGACAGGGGAGTCGCCGCCCAGGACGCTGCGCGTCTGAGCGCGGACGCACCTTCGGGCTTCGCCGCGACGGTCGACTCGCTCGTCGCCGCGGCCGAACAGTTCCAGTTCACGGACCTCAGCGACCGCCTCGGCACTGCCCTGACCCGGTACGGCGCTGCTCGGACCTGGCAGGATCTTGTCGCGCCTGCCTTCAGACGGCTGGAAGCGCGCTTCCAGCAGCAGCACGACTGCACCGATATCGAGCTGGTTCTGGCCGGCGGCTACACGGCCGCCGTGGAGCAGTACGTCAGCCAGCCCCACCTGAAGGCACGACCGGCTCAGCCGGTGCTTCTGGTGCCCTGCCCGGAGGAGCGGCACACCCTCGCGTTGACCACGCTTCGCGCAGTTCTGCTGGAGCGTGGTCAGTCCACGGTCATGTTCGGTCCGGACGCCAGCCCGGTGGCCGTCCTTGATGCGATTCCCCGGGCCGACCCGTCGGCCGTCGTCCTGTGGGCCACTATCCGGCGGCCAGGTCAGGCACAACTTCGGCGAAGGATCGAGGCGACCGGACGCCGCGCGTTCGGTGCGGGCCCGGGGTGGCACGGCCGCACTCGCCCGCTGACCACCTTGGCGCAGGCCGTCGATGCCCTGCGCCTCGAGCCCGTTCGCTGACAGCTCTCGGTTCGGCGGTGTCAGCGCGATGTCGGGCCCGTGTCAGCGCAGCTCGCGAAGGTAGTGCCATCAACCGAACGGAAACCATGAAAGGCACCACGATGACTACCTTCACCACCTCCGAGCCGATCACCGCCGTACTCGACCTCCCGGCCGGCACCATCCAGCTGATTGCAGGCGAGCAGACCGACACCACGGTCGAGGTCAAGCCGGCCGACCCGTCGAAGAAGCGCGACGTCAGCGCCGCCGAGGAGGCTCAGGTCAGCTACGCCGACGGGGTCCTGACGGTGCAGATCAAGGCCAAGAACCAGTACTTCGGCCCGTCCGGCTCCGTCGCGGTCAGCGTCCACCTGCCCACCGGCTCCGCGGTCGAGGTCAAGGCGGCGAGCGCCCAGCTCAAGGCCGTCGGCCGGTACGGCGACTTCACCGTCGAGAGCTCGCACGGCGCGATCGACCTCGAGGACGTCGCGAGCGCCAAGCTCACGACCTCCGCCGGTGACATCGCGATCGGCCGCCTGCACGGTCCGGCCGAGATCCGCACCAGCGCCGGCGACATCCGGATCGCCGAGGCCACCCGCGGCGACGTCGTACTGCGGACCGACGCCGGAGCGATCGAGATCGTCGCCGCCGCCGGCACCTCGGCAACTCTGGACGCCGGGACCGCCAGCGGCCGGATCAGCAACTCGCTCAAGAACAGCGGCGACCCCGACCTGAACATCAAGGCCACCACCTCGGTCGGCGACATCACCGCCGCCAGCCTCTGAACCTCACCCGAAGCACAACGCAAGGAGCACACCGCCATGACCTCCACAGGCTTCTCCACGACCGGTCTGCGCCGGCTGCACGACGTCCTCGCCCGCCACGTCGACTCCGGCAAGATCCCGGGCGTGGTCGCCCTGGTCAGCCGGGGCGGCGGCGAGCCGCACGTGGAGACCATCGGCACGATGCGCCACGACGGGGGACCGGCGGTGCAGCGGGACACCATCTTCCGGATGGCCTCCACCTCCAAGCCCGTCTCGATCGCCGCGGCGATGGTCCTGCTGGACGAGTGCCGGCTGCGGCTCGACGACACCGTCGAGCAGTGGCTGCCCGAACTGGCCGACCGGCAGGTGCTGCGGCAGATCACCAGCGAGGTCGACGACACCGTGCCGGCCAAGCGGCCCATCACCGTCCGGGACGTGCTCACCTCGACGTTCGGCCTCGGCATGGACATGACGATGATCGGTACGCCGATCATGGCCGCCCTGTTCGAGCAGGGCATCACACCGAACCTCCCGGTCCCGATGCCGGAGCCGGACGAGTGGGTACGGCGCCTCGGCACCCTGCCGCTCATGTACCAGCCCGGCGAGCGCTGGCAGTACCAGATCAGCAGCGACCTGGTCGGGGTGCTGGTGGCCCGGGTCACCGGACAGCCGTACGACGAGTTCCTGCAGGAGCGCGTCTTCGGCCCGCTCGGGATGAAGGACACCGGCTTCTGGGTGCCCGGCGACCAGATGCACCGCCTGCCCCCGCTGTACGCGCCGGACCCGGCCACGGGTGAGTTCCACGTGTGGGACGAGGCCGAGGGCGGCCGTCACAGCAAGCCGCCGGCGTTTGCAGGAGGCGGTGGTGGGCTCAACTCCACCGCGGACGACTACCACGCCTACTTCCGGATGCTGCTCAACCACGGCGTCCACCAGGGCGAGCGGATCCTGTCCAAGCCGGCAGTGGAGCTGATGACCACGAACCGCCTCACCGCCGAGCAGCAGGTCGCTCGGGAGGCGTTGGCTCGCGACAACGTGCACATCTCGTTCGGCCAGGGCCAGCACGGTGGCTGGGGCCTCGGGATGGCGGTGCGCACCTACCGCGGCGACTACGCCCCGGTCGGGCAGTTCGGCTGGGACGGCGGCAGCGGTACGTCGACGTACGCGGACCCGGTCAACGACGTCGTCGGCGTACTCCTGACCCAGGTCGGCGCGACTGTCCCAAGCGCCACCCAACTGATGCTCGACTTCTGGACCACCCTCTACCAGGCGATCGACTGACCAAGCACAGCCGGCCGGACCACTCCGGCCGGCTGTCGGTTTCAGCGGGCTCGATCAGGCTGGTTAGTCCCTGGCGTTGAAGCCGCCCCAGCGCACGCCGTACGGCCAGGGGCAGGAGACGTGCGATGCGCCCTGAGTGATGTTGACCCACGAGCCGTAGGCCGTGGTCCACCAGCCGGCCCACTCGCAGCCGGCGACGGCCCGAATCGAGCCCGAGCCGAGGTCGCACCAGGCTGACACGGTCCCCAAACTGCTGATCCCGGTATGGCAGCTGCCCGGGTAAGCGGCAGCCGGTTGAGCGGCGACGACCACACCGCCCAGCAAACCGAGGCCGGCGACCAGACCGGCCCCGCCCCGTCGCAGTGACTTGTTCATCTCGGTTCCCCTCATCGAGTGTGCAGCAAGCGGACCCGCCTGTCCTCCAGGCACTAGCGTCTTCCCGCGACGCCTGTCTGCGACCTACGTGTGCAGAGGAGAGCGGGTGACGCACAACCGCGGGGCACCCTGGCGCCGGTCGTGGTAGGCGCTGCGTCCGGATCTCGTCACCTGTGCGCACTCGCGTCGAGCAGGGCGGCGATCTTGCGGACGGTGTTGCAGTTGCGGATGGTCATGCGTTGGGAGGGGCCGGGGCCGGCGAGCTTGGAGATGCCGGTTCTGTTGACGTCCTTGCCGTCGAAGGCCCACAGAACCGCGCCGGGGACGTAGATCAGGGTGTCGATCCCGGGCTTGGCGGGTAGCTTGTCGACGATGTCGGGAGAGTCGGCGTCCGCCCACAAGAACATCACGTTGCAGCCCATCGCCTTGCCGTGTATCCAGTTGGCCGGCAGCGCAGCGGTGATCTGCTGGTAGGCAGCTCCTGTGAGTGTGAGGACGTCCACGGCGAAGCCGAACGCGTCCTTGATCAGCTTCTCGACCGCGTTGTTCACCTCGGCGCTCGTAGCAAGGCTTGTCAGTACGACGTTGCCGGAGTTGATGTAGGTCTTCACGTCGGTGAAGCCGCCCGCTTCCAGGGCTGCGGTGAGGTCGGCCACACCGACCTTGTTCCGGCCGCCGACGTTGATACCTCTGAGGAGGATGACGTATTGCATGGAAAGGCCGCCGTTTCCGTTCCAGGTAAGGGGTTCGGGGTCAGGACATGCGGGCGCCGACGGTGCGGGCTCCGGATCAGTCACGAGGTTGCACGCGTCCGGCCACTGGGAAAGCGTCACCACGGATCCTGCCTCTGGCCGAAGACCAAGCCTGTCTTCTCCCCTCATGCTGAACCTCTACCAGTCTATACTTTGATGCATCAAGGTAGAGGTTGTTGACTGTGCCGGTGTTCGAGCTGTCTGAAGGGGAGCCAGTGTTGTGAGGGCAAGATTTTGTACGGTCACCGCTGTGGTCGTCGTTGCCGCTGCGGTCGTCAGCGGATGTGAGTCGTCCGGCGCGATCAAAACGGCCAATGATCCACCTGTCATCGTTACATCTTCAGAGATGCCGACCGAGCCCACGAGCTCGCCCAGCACTACGCCCACCAGCGTTCCGACACCGACGGTCGCACCGACGTCCAGCGAGCCGACTGAGTCGGCCTGGTCCCCTGGAGTGACCGGATCGGTCTACAACGATCCCTTGCTGGGAATGAATCCGGTGCACCTCGAGCAGGGCTACGGCATTGCCAAGCTGAACTGCCGGTTGCCGGCGTGGCACCTCCAGGCCGCTGCGGCCCGGATCTTCTACCAGGCTGCAATCTCCTGCCACGACCGTGCCTGGCGAGCCACTCTGAGCCACTTCGGCCTCACACTGCAGACCCCGCTGCTGTGGGCCGGAGCCAGCTCCGCGTCGTACTCGGGTGCCTGTGGGCAGAACAACACCGGCCGGGAGGCGTTCTACTGCGCTGCCGATCGGACCATCGTGATGCCGTTCGACTCGATGCGATCCATCGCCCGGTACGGCGAGGGCTACGCGCTGGCGGTGTTGTCCCACGAGTACGGCCACCACGTCCAGGAGCAGATCGGCGTGATGGCGGCGTTCCTGGCGCGCAACGAATCCATCGGCTACAAGAGCGCTGCCGGGCAACTGCTGTCACGGCAACTGGAGCTGCAGGCCTGGTGCTTCTCCGGCATGTTCTACGGAACCAACACCGGGCGCGGATCGATCACCAGATCACTTTCCCAGCAGGCCTTCGTCAACAACAGCAATGCCGGTGACCGGCCAGGAGAACTGCGACAGCACGGTACCAATCAGAACGTGGCGAACTGGTTCGGCTGGGGCCGCCACCCATCGCTGAACCCCTCCGCGAAGGTCACTCCGTCCATGTACGAATGCAACCCGTGGGCCGCGCGCGACGCCGGTTGGCTCCGCTAGCTTGGCTGGTCAAGGTAACCCTCGAGTAGATGTCGGTGCTGAGATTGACGAACTATTAGCGAACACGCTAATAATTAGGATGTGCAAGATGTTCCGGACAGTGCCTCCGCCTCCGCGTACGACGCGATCTTCGCCGCGCTGACCCACCCGACCCGACGGCAGATCCTTGTCACCCTGTACTTCGAGGGCGGGACGATGGCGGCGGGCGACATCGCGCGAATGTTCGAGCACGCCTGGCCGACGATCTCCCGCCACCTGCTAGTGCTGGAAGAGGCCGGCCTGGTCACGACCGAACGGCATGGCCGGAACCGCACGTACCGACTCGCGCCTCGGCGCATCGAACTGGCGGTCAATTGGCTCAGTTGGTTCTCTGGGCCGGCTCACCCTGACCATCGACCACAGGAAGACACCCATGACTGATGCAAACCCGGCCTCCGATCCTTCGGATGCACCGACCCTGTTCCGGCTCAACGTCGAGGTGGCTGACCTTGATCAGGCAGCCTCGTTCTACTCGACGTTGTTCGGTGTCGTCGGCCGCAGGCAATCCGGCTCGCGCTGCTACTTCACCTGCGGCCCGGTGACACTGCAAGTCCTCGACGTCTCCGGCAGCGGACCGGTCCAGCCACTTCCGAAGTCGCTGTACTTCACGGTCCGCGACCTCGACGCGGTCTACGCCCGCGCCCAGGACCTCGGCTGCCTGGCGACCGAACAGGTGCACGGCCAGCCGGGCGGCGAGATCACCGTCCGGCCCTGGGGTGAGCGTTCGTTCTACGTCAACGATGCCTGGGGCAACTCCCTGTGCTTCGTCGAGGCCGGCACCGTCTACCAGGGCTGACGGACTCTCGCTGGCGTGTCCATCAGATGGTGGCGAGGGTGTTGAGCAGGTGGGCAAGCTTGGTCGGCGCTTGGATGTGGGCCAGGTGGCCCTGGCCAGCGAGCTCGTGGATTGCGGCGTGAGTGACGTGCTGCCGCACGTTGTCGAACGACGTTCCGTAGGGGGCGGTTCCGCGGTTGTGCTGGCCGATGATCAGGTTGACGTGACCTGCCTGTCGCGCCATCGCGTCCGGAGGTGACGCTGCGTTGAGGGCGGAGAGTTCGGCGTACAGGGGTTTGCTCAAGCGACGTAGGAGCGCCCAGCTGTGCTGGTCGGCGCGAAGATCCTCGACATGCGCAGAGGAGAAGCCGGAGATCTGTCGATTGACGATCTCGACGCTGCGATCCCGGTCCGCTGCGTCGTCTGCGCTCTTCAGGTCCGGCAGTGCATCGCGTCCGAATGGTCGCATCACAGGCTCGTAGGCGATCACCTGGGGAATCGGGTGTTCGTTGGCGGCCAGCAAGGTGATCAGGCCGCCGTAGCTCCAGCCGAAGAGCGCCGTCGCGTTGTCGAACTCGTCAAGAACGATGCCGAGGTCCTCGACCTCTGTCCGTAGCGAATAGGCGTTGGTCAGAGGCCCCGAGGGCGTGCGTCCCCGGCGGTTGACGACCACCACTGAGGGCCACGCATCGATGGCACCGACGACGTCGCGCCACGCGTGCGCATCGCTCATCACACCCGGTACGACGACCGGACCCGGCGCGTCCGGATCGCCGTACACATCGACCGCGACCACGCGGTCCTCGAAGCCGCTCGCCTGTTCTGGCGACGCGGCTACTCCGGCACTTCGACCCGCGCCTTGGTCTCGACCCTCGGGCTCTCCACCTCCAGCCTGTACGCCGCCTTCGGTAGCAAGGCCGGGCTGTTCGAGGAGGCGGTGCGGACGTATGCCGAGCGGTACCGCGAGATCTACCAGCAGGCTGTCGCCGAGAACGACATCCGGACTGTCGTCGAGCGCATTCTGATCGAATCGGTCCACGAGTTCACCCAGCCGACCGGCACGCACCCGGGGTGTCTGATCAGCAGTGCCGTGATGACCGACAGCACGAGCACGCTCGATACGAGCGCCTACATCGCCGAACTACATGCCGAGAACGAGCAGGCCCTCCTCGCGCGCATCCAGCGAGCGATCCAGGACGGGCAGCTGGTCGCGACCACCAACGCAGCGGTTCTGACCGGGCTCATCCAATCCATCTGGCACGGATTGTCAGCCCGGTCCACCATCGACACGGCCCGCGAGGACCTGCTTGCAACGGCACAACTTGCTCACCAATTGATCTGCCAACAGCTCACGCCATCAACATCCTGACCCCGACGTTGTGCCGAACCTGGTCGTGCGTCAGTTGGGCTGGGTGCCCGTCACCGTGACCTCGGCCAGGCTGATCACACCGGCGCTGGTGGCCGGGGACTGCACCTTGACGTAGCGGGCCACGGTGTTGGTCGGCAGACTGGTGACCGCACCTGGCGTCGCCCCGAGGTTCAGCTTGGTCACTGTGGCGTCGGCCATCAGCTGGGCGTAGGTCCGGCCTGACATGCTGGCGGTGGAGAGGAACACCACCGCGTTGTTCAGCTTGTCAGTCGCGGCGTCGGTCCGGTTGTGCACCGTGACGTTGCTGACCCGGGAACTGGTCTGCAGGTCGACCTGCCACCACGGCTGTGAACTGGACGCCGTCCGGCTCACCGACCCGGCAGAGAAGACGCCGTTGGTGTTCCCGTCCACGGCCCGGGCGGCGGTGCCGACGTCGGTCGACGACTGCGTGGCCGGCCGGTTGGTGGACAGGTTCACGGCGCCGGTGGTACCGGCGACCTGCAGCTCAGCCAGGTTCAGCGTGGCGATGATGCTCGACAGCTGCACCCGGACGTACCGGCCGGTGGCGTTGCCCGCGTTCAGGGTCAGGCTGTTGGTGGTGGACGAGAACGCCGCGAACGACATCTGCTTCACCGAGGGGTCGGACTGCAGCGAGGACATCGACCGGCCGTTCATGTCGGTCGAGGAGATGAACACCGAGCCGCTGCCCATCCGGTTCGAGTCGGTCCGGCTCCACACCGTGACCGTGGAGACGGCCGCCGCGGAACCCAGGTCGACCTGCCACCACGGTTGGGTGGAGAGGTTGGTCTGGGTCACCGAGCCGCTCGAGAACACGCCGTTGGTGTTGCCGTCCACCGCCCGGGCCGCCACCGCGGTACCGCTGGTGCTCGACTGGGTGGCGGTCTTGCCCCTGGCCAGGTTCGGAGCGGTGACGGTCACCGTGGTGGTCGCCGCCGCGCTGTTGGCCTTGCCGTCGCGTACGACGAGGCTGAAGGTGAGCGTGGCGGGTGTGGCTGGGGCGGTGAAGGTCGGCTTCGCCGCCGTCGTACTGGACAGTGTCACGGCCGGCCCAGCGGTCTGGGTCCAGGTGTAGGTCAGCGGGTCGCCGTCGGCGTCGGTGCCGGACCCGTTCAGGGTCACCGCAGTACCTGTGTCGACCGTCTGCGCCGTACCAGCGTTCGCGACCGGTACGGCGTTGACCGCGGTGGTGGTCACCGTGGTGGTCGCTGCCGCGCTATTGGCCTTGCCGTCGCGCACGACCAGGCTGAAGGTCAGCGTGGCCGGTGTGGCCGGGGCAGTGAAGGTCGGCTTCGCCGCCGTCGTACTGGACAGCGTTACCGCCGGCCCAGCGGTCTGGGTCCACGCGTAGGTCAGCGGGTCACCGTCGGCGTCAGTGCCGGATCCGTTCAGGGTCACGGGCGTACCAACCGTGACCGACTGCGGCGCACCGGCGTTCGCCACCGGGATGCGGTTGGTCGGCTCCGAGAGCGGCCGCGGGGTGCAGTTGCTGATCGAGACCGTGAAGGGCTCGAGGTTGTTGTTCGTCTCGATCATGGCGCCGTTCTCGGCGCCTGTGAGCGAGATGGTGTGCGTCTGACCGGCGTCCACGAGGGTCTCCCGCCACACGTCCTTGCCGCGCTCCCACTCGATGATCAGGACCCGGCCGGTGACCACGTGAACGGTGCACCCGTCGGCCCAGGCACCCATGTACGGGTAGAGCGGATCGCCCGACTCCGAGAAAACGTTGCGGGCGTTGTAGCCGGTACGGCCATTGCCCTGGTACGCCGTACCGGCCGGCCAGGTGACCACGCCGCCGTACCAGTCGGGGTCCTCGCCGGTTCCGGCGTAGCGCCAGCGGGCGCTGACCCAGGAGACCGGGTTGCAGGTGGTGGGGTCGGTGCAGGCAGGCGTGGGCGGGCCAGCGGTGCCGGGCACGATGGCGTACCCGAACGGGGAGTCGCTCTGCACGCTGACGAGGCTGCTGTTGCTCAGGGAACTGGACACGGTGTAGCTCTCGCCGGCCGTCAGTACGGCCAGCGATGCGTGCGTGCCGTCGGCTGGGCCCGCGTAGACCGTGGCGCTGCCGGAGGTGACGGTGATCTTCCAGCCCGCCACCTTGGACACCGGTGCGTACACGTCGTGAGTGACGGTGTAGCCGTAGCGGTTCCGAACGGGCTCGGCCGCGGGCGGCCAGACCGCCGCGTTGTTGCTGTCCGACGGCCCCCACGGGCAGGGGCTGCTGGTGCAGTTCCAGGTGGCCAGCACCGAGCTGTCACCGGAGGCCAGCGGCGGGGTGGTCGGCACGCCGGGGGTGATCGTGTACCCGAACGACGAACCGTCCTGCACGCTGACAAGGCTGCTGGGGTTCAGGGTGCTGGGCACGGTGTAGCTGCTGCCGGCCGACAGAGCGGCTAGCGAGGAGTGGGAGTCGTCGGCCGGGCCTGCATAAACCGTGGCGCTGCCGGAGGTGACAGTGATCTTCCAGCCCGCCACCTTGGACACCGGTGCGTACACGTCGTGAGTGACGGTGTAGCCGTAGCGGGCCCGGACGGGCTCGGCCGCAGCCGGCCACACCGCCGCGTTGGCGCTGTCCGACGGTCCCCACGGACAGGGGCTGCTGGTGCAGTTCCAAGTGGCCAGCACCGAGCTGTCACCCGAGGCCGGTGGCGGGGTGGTCGGGATGCCGGGGGTGATCGTGTACGCGAATGACGAACCGTCCTGCACGCTGACGAGGTAGCTGGGGTTCAGGGTGCTGGGCACGGTGTAGCTATTGCCGGCCGACAGCGTGGTTAGTCCAGAGTGCGAGTCGTCCGCTGGGCCTGCGTAAACCGTGGCGCTGCCGGAGGTGACGGTGATCTTCCAGCCCGCGACTTTGGACGCCGGGGCATACACGTCGTGAGTGACGGTGTAGCCGTAGCGGGCGTGGATCGGCTCGGCCTCAGCCGGCCAGACCGCCGCGTTGGCACTGTCCGACGGCCCCCATGGACACGGGCTGCTGGTGCAGTTCCACGTCGCCACAACAGAAGCCGCAGGGTCACCCTCAGCTGCCCACGCAGGCGCGGTGGTGAGACCTAACAGCGTCACGACCGCAGTCGTGAGAACGAAAAATGCGGTCGCGAAACGTTTCAGCATGCCGGCCCCCCGGATTGTGACTCTCCCCTTGCGGCAAACCGTAGCGTCAAGTCGCCCCCTGTCAACCAAAAAGGAAGGGGAAAGAGGCAACCACGAGCCATTCGTTATGGCGCCATCACGCTACGGAAAACCTCCATGACGCATTGATGAATTCCCATTGCTCAGTGATGTGATCGGCGGAGGGTGACCTGGTTGGTCAGCTTGCCGGGCGGCCGGTGGCAGCGGTGTCGGCGTACAGCTGGGCGCTGGTGATGCGCCCGCCGCTGACCTCGAACAGCCACAGGTTGTGAATGACGATCGGGGTGCCGGTCGATTTGGGTACGGCGGTGTCGGTGAGCTGGACGACCAGGTGGCCGTCGGCCTCAATGACCTGATCGAGACGGATGGCGAATGACTCCCAGACCTTGTCGCCGCCGGGCGTGCCGCTGAACAACTTCTCGAAAGGCTCGATCCCAATGAACTCGCCGCCGTAGCCGAGTGAGGTCGGCAGTCTCAGAACCAGGTCATCGCGGAGCATTGGCCGGATCGGATCGATCTCGCCGCGCTGGAACAACGCGGTCAGCGCGTAGGTCAACTCTGCTGTGCTGTAGGCGGTGCGGGCGTCGGGATGCTTGCCGGCAGCCTCCAACGCTTCGGCCGCGCCGACGTCGGTGGCGATGACGCCGCCGCCGAAGGAGAAGTCCTCGGGACCTGAGAGCGACATCATGACGAAGACGTCCTCGGGCCGGACACCTGCATCGTCCTGGAGCAGGCGCACGACGGTTTCGTAGAACCGGCGCTTGGCGCGCTTGCCGCGGTCGAGTCCATCAGTAATGCGGATCACGAGCCAGTCGTCACTGCGCGGCCCACCACGGAAGGCACGGTCGAAGACCATCTCGCCCTCGTCGTACTGGTGGATGAGCTGGAAGTTGTCGTCGGGCTTCATGTTCAGCTCGGCGACCAGCGCATCGTGGACTGCCGTGGATACGGCGCGCAGGTAGTCGGGTGACTTTCCCCTGGCAAGCGAGATGTCGACGAAGGGCACGACGGACTCCTCTCTTCAAGGGCGGAGGTTGGCTTGTTCGCCCAGTATATATGCTGCTATACATAGAACAAATCCTGGGTGCCCCATCTGAAAGGAGATTCCGACATGGCACTGCCGACTCTTGTTCTCGTCCACGGTGCGTTCCACCGCAAGGAGGTGTGGACTCGTCTGCTCGAAGAGCTTCCCGATGTGGATGCTCGAACCATTCAGCTGCCGTCGAGTGCTCCAGTGTCCGTGGATCAACTGGGCAGCATGTACGACGATGCCCGGGCCGTGCAGGACTTGGTGCTGAGCGTCGACGGCCCGGTTGTCGTCTGTGCTCACTCCTACGGAGGTGCTGAGCAGGTCTTCTACAACGATCTGTCCGAGCATGACGCAAAGGCAGCAGCTTGACGCCTTGGGTCCGCAATCCCTCAGTTCGATGCGGCAGCCTCTCACCCGGGCGGCATGGCATGACACCCCAAGCACCTATGTGATCGGCGAACGGGACGCGGGGCTTCCTGTCCACATGCGAGAGCGCTTCGCTACCCGGCTTGCGACCGTACGGCGGTTGGACACCTCGCACTCGCCGTTCTACTCCCAGCCCGCCGAAACCGCCGCGCTCCTCCGAGAAGTGCTGAGGTCTCGTCCGGCTGGGTCCTGACCCGGATCAGGCGGTCTGGCTGGCGTGCAGGGCTTCGCTCGAGTAGTACTATGTAGGGAGTAATGCATAGTTGAGTGAGGAGCCGGTCATGCCACGGAGGAGTGACGCTCGGCAGAACATGATCGAGGCGGCCCGTAGTTTGATCCGGGAGCGCGGGTTGAATGCCACGGCGATCGCCGACGTACTCGAGCGCAGTGGGGCCCCGAGGGGGTCGGTCTACTTTCATTTCCCCGGCGGCAAGGCGCAACTGGCGACCGAGGCGGCGGCCGCGCACGCCCACGATCAGGTGCGGATGATCGACGAGTTCGCCGCCGAGTCCTCTTCGGCAGCGGAATTCATCGAGCGGTACGTCGATGCGGGCCGGGACGGAATGCTGGACAGTGGCTTCGGGCGCGGGTGTGGTCTCGCGCCGCTCGTCACTGAAGGTCCACACGATGTGGAAGACCTCGCCGAGACCGGCCGGCAGGGATTCACCGAGATGGTCGACCGGGTGGCCTTCCATTTCGTTGCCTTCGGCATTGGTCGCACAGCTGCTCGAAGCCTCGCTGACGCGGTGATCGCCGGGATGGAAGGGGCAATGATCACCTCGCGAGCGTTTCGCAGTCCCAGTGCTTGGGACTCCATGAAGCAATCGTTGCTGGCTTACGAGAAGTCTGTGCGCTGATCGCCGAGTAGGTCTGCGACATGGCGTCGGGCCTCAGTGAGGGGCCGCGGATCGTTCAAGGCCTGCGACCGACTGATCGCGCCGTCGTACAGCAGTGAGATCAGGCTGCCAACCCGCTGGGAGTCCTTGACGCCGGCGTTGGCAGCCAATCGCTGCAGCCGTCTCTCGAAGGCCTGCTTATGCCGCGTCGCCGCACGGTGTGGATCACTGTCCGGTTCGGGGAATTCGGTCGATGCGGCGATGAAGGGGCAGGTCGCGATGAACGGGCCGGTGCCGCTGGGAGCGAACAGTTCAAGAATCTGGCCGCGTGCATTGTCTTCCGACCCAAGCTGCTCGCCGAACATCCGCCGGTCTCGCTCCTGCAGGTAGGCATCGATCAGGGCCGACTTGTCGGCGAAATGCTTGTACAGCGTGCGTTTCGACACCGGGGCCGCGGCCGCGACCGCTTCCATCTGCGTGGCCACCATCCCCTGTTCGCGGAACAGCCGGGTGGCGGCCGCCAGAATCCGACACAGCGTTTGACGCTGACCCTGTTCGGTATGCCGCTCGGCTTGGCAGGGCTCGGCGGGGCCTGGTCAGCGGCTACGAGTCTGGTTCACGCGCCGGCCTGGCCCGCCGAGATTTTCTACGGCGCCAGCGATGCACTCTGGCTGACCTTCGTCATCACGTACCTTCGCGGCGGCTGCCGGACGCGTGGTGCGTTCAGCGACGACTTGAGGCATCCGATGAGTGGGCCGTTCGCGTCGGTGATCCCGCTCGTCGCCGTATTGCTCTCGGCCCACTACACCTCCTACAACTTCACGGTGTTCGCCTGGATCTGTGGTGCAGCGGTCATCGCACTCGCAGTGGTCGTCGCCCAGCTGATCGCGCACTGGCTCAGCGGGGCGGTCGACCTGCAGGCCGTTCATCCCGGCTACTACATCCCCGCGGTCGCGGGGCCGTTCATCGCGAGCATCGGGCTCTCCACCATCGGTGCGCGGTCCCTCGCCATCGCCGCCATCGGTGCGGGGCTGTTTTTCTGGGTCGCCATGACCGCGATCGTCGCCGTACGGATGTTTATCGGCGAGCGACTACCCGACGCGCTCCGGCCCGCGATGACCGCCTTCGTCGCCGGCACCTCCACCGCCAACTTGGCGTGGTTCATCGCCCACCCGGGCCGGGTCGACCAGGTACAGGACCTGATGACGGGCGTCCTCGTACTGATGCTGTTGGTGCAGGGCGCACTGGTGGGCGAGTACCGCACCCTCTCCTTCAGCAGTGGCTGGTGGATCTTCACCTTCCCACTTGCGTCGACGACGAACTACGCCATCCGCTGGTTCTCTGCAGTGCAGCCGCCAGGCTGGCAGACCTATGCCTGGGTGGTACTGGCCTGCACGACCGCGTTCATCCTCTTCGTTGCCGTGCGCACCATTGAGACGGCGGGCCGTGCCCAGGCCCGCCGAAAGCAGCGTGGTCTAGGGGAGGGGGTGGGCGTTGAAGTAGTCCCAGATCAATGAGGTCGCGTTCGGATCTGCGCTCGGCCAATCGTGGCCAAGGCCGTTGACGCGGACCTGTTCGAGTGGGCAACCACTCCACTGACGGTAGACCGTGCGACCGACCGTCTGGCTGGTCGAGGCGCCGCAACCGTCGCGTTGTGCCCAGGCAGCGAACCAGTCCGGGATGGCGGGAAGTCCCCGGGTCGGGTCGCCGTCGTACGGGATCACGGTGTCACCAGTACCGTGAAAGGCCTTGACGGGCGCTGGGCGGGACGGATTGCACGGACCGGCTTGCGGGTAGTACGCGCCGGCGACCGGTGCGAACGCGGCGATCCGACTCGTCATCCGGCACGCGAGGAGCGCGGTGAAGCCGCCGCCATTGGACTTCCCCGAGGCGTACAGCCGCTTGGTGTCGACGCAGAGCTGACGTTCGAGCGTCGTCAGGAGATCGTTGGTGAACAGCACGTCGTCGGCGGTCGACGAGTACGGCGCACCCTGCCAGGCCGACGCGCCGTCGGTCCCGGTGATGCCCTGCGGATAAACGGCGATCGTTCGCAGCTTCGACAAGCCGGTCAGTGATTCCTGCTCCTGTCTCGACGAGCCGTGCCCGTGAAACGACAGGACGACAGACGAAGGCTGGTCTTTCGTGTAGGACGTGGGCAGATGGATCCGGTACCTCCTGGTCCGGCCGCCAGAGCTCAACGTCGCTTCGGTCGAGGCGCCGACTGCGTACGGCGGTGTCGAACCGCAGCCGCTCGATCCAGCCGCTGCGGCGGGCAAAGTGGTGGACGGCACTGCGAGCATGGCCACGGCGGCAGCCGCGACGAGGGCGGAGATGCGTCGCATGGTTCCTCCTTCAGGTTCCCGAAAGAGTCCACCGCGCGTGACCGGCACCACACGTTGAGTTCATATTGTTCATCGGTTCTGCAGGCGACCATCGCCAGAAGCTCCAGCTCGCCTGGGTGCATCCGGACAACGCGCTTCGCCGACAGTCACGGCCAGGCCGGCGGAACTGCCGTCGGTGGCCGCGCATTCACCGGCTCCGAGCAGACTCGTCGTACCGGCCGTTTGGCTTGATCTGCCGATCGCCGCGGGGGATACCGTGACAACCTGGTCGTGACCGCCGATCCCATGCCGTAAAGGCGTTTCGAGCTCTGTCAGGAGCACTGACCGATCGGTACGGCGGCCAGCGGGCCTCAGGCGGGGAGGGTTCCCCGGATGATGCTGTCGTGGGAGTGCTCGGGGTTGCCGTCGTCGGGCTCGAGCGAGACATCGACGATGCGGTAGCCCTGAGCGGTGATCTGGCGCGGGATCTGGAACGTGCCGCCGGTGGCCGGATCGAGTACGCCGAGTGACACCATCCGCTTGCCGTCGGTGTTGATCAGCCAGACCTCGTAGAACCCCTGCTGTGCGGACAGGCCCGAGGCCGTGACCTTCAGTTGGCCACCGGCGGCCGCTCGCACGAGGTCCGCCGTACCGGCTCCGGCTTTGCCCTCGAGCGGATCGAGTTTGATGGCGACCTCGACCGGTGGCGCTTTCTCGTCGTCGCGCAGCAGCAGGGTGCCGCCGATCCCGACGCCGGCACCGACCAGTGCGGCGACGGTCGCTGCGACCGCCAGCGTGCGGCCGCGAAAACGTCCCGGAACCGCCGTACGGCGCTTGTCACGCAGCTGTGCCACGGGGGCAGCGGGCGCGTCCTCCGGCTGGTCCGGATCCAGGCTCAGCTCGTCGGTGATCCGGGCCCACAGCTCCGCAGGCGGGGCTTCCAGTTCCGGCAGATCGTGGACCTTGTCCAGCATCACCCGCAGTTCGGACAGCGTGGTCGCGCAGCGGTCACAGGACTCGAGATGAGCGGTGCCGGGTCCGTCCGGGCCACCTTCGCCCATCGCCCATTGCGCGAGGACCTCGTCATCGAGATGTGGCGTCACCAGTCACCTCCTTGAGTCGGTCCCGCAGGTGCAAGAGACCACGGCGGATGTGGCTCTTGACGGTTCCCAACGGCAGATCCAGCTGCTCCGCGATCTGTGGATGTGTTCGGTCTTCGTAGAAGGCCAGCTTCAGGATGGTCCGACGGGGGTCGTCGAGTCGCTCCAGTTCGTCGGCGATCACCAGCCGATCGACGGTGAGGTCGTCGACAACCTGGGTCGGCCGTTGCTCGGCCAGCCGGGCCGCGGCCTCGGAGTTCCGCAGTTCGCGGCTGCGGGCGGTCAGCCGGTCGGCGATCCGGTGCCTGGTGATCCCGGTCAGCCAGGCGCCGAGCTGGCCGTTGTCCGGGTCGAAGTTCGCCCGGCCGCGCCAGGCGGAGACGAAGACCTGCTGGGTGACGTCCTCGGCGTCGGCACGGTTGCCGAGTGCTCGCAGTGACAGCGTGAAGATCATCGTCGACCAGCGCTGATAGGCATCCGACAGGCTGTCCGGACGCCCTTCCGCGAAGGCCTTCGCGATCTCGGCCGGCGACGGGCTGCCGGCCTCCCTGCTGGTCACGGCGGACACTCTAGCGAATCCCTGATGGCTCCTCTTGAGTGCGGGCATTTGTGCTGTCTTCGGCCGAAAGCCCCCGGCCGGATGCATCCAGCCGGCCGGTTGCGGCGGAAGTTCTCAGTGCAAGGCCCGGCGAGAGAGCGGATGACCGATGGCGAACCAGGAGTTCCCCGGCGCGGTGCGATGGCTCGACGACCGCACCGGGATCGGCAAGGTCGGCCGGAAGAACCTGCGCAAGGTCTTCCCGGACCACTGGTCGTTCATGCTCGGCGAGATCGCGCTCTACAGCTTCATCATCCTGATCCTCACCGGCATCTTCCTGACACTGTGGTTCAAGCCCTCGATGGCCGAGGTCGAGTACCAGGGTTCCTACAGCCTGCTCAAGGGCCTGCATATGTCCGAGGCCTATGAGTCAGCGCTGAATATCTCGTTCGACGTGCGCGGCGGCCTGTTGATGCGGCAGATCCACCACTGGGCGGCCGTGCTGTTCATCGCCGCCATGAGCATCCACCTGCTGCGCATCTTCTTCACCGGCGCCTTCCGCAAACCGCGCGAGCTGAACTGGATCATCGGGATCGTGATGCTGTTCCTCGGCGTCGTCGAGGGCTTCATCGGCTACGGCCTGCCCGACGACCTGCTGTCCGGCACGGGCCTGCGGATCACCGAGGGGCTGGTGCTGGCCTCGCCGATCATCGGTACGTACCTGAGCTTCTTCATCTTCGGCGGCGAGTTCCCGGGTGACGACTTCGTGTCCCGGTTCTACACGGTGCACGTGCTGCTGATCCCGGGAATCCTGCTCGGGCTGATCACCGTGCATCTCTTCCTGGTCGTCTATCACAAGCACACCCAGTTCGCGGGTCCCGGCCGGACCGAGAAGAACGTCGTCGGCTACCCGCTGATGCCGGTCTACATGGCCAAGGCCGGCGGCTTCTTCTTCGTCGTCTTCGGCATCACCGCGCTGATGGGCGCACTGCTGCAGATCAACCCGGTGTGGCTCTACGGGCCGTACAACCCGGCGGAGGTGACCGCGGGCTCCCAGCCTGACTGGTACATGGGCTGGCTGGATGGCGCCGTACGGTTGATGCCCGGCCTGGAGAGTCACTTCTGGGGCATCACGATCAGCTGGAACATCTTCCTGCCCGCGCTGGTGATCCCGCCGCTCTTCATCGGTTTTGTTGCCTTGTACCCCTTCCTCGAAAGCTGGATCACCGGGGACAAACGAGAACACCACCTGCTGGACCGGCCGCGCAACGTCCCGACCAGGACCGGTATCGGGGCCGCGCTGGTCACGTTCTACGGCGTACTGTGGCTGAACAGCGGCAACGATCTGATCGCGGTGCAGTTCCACTCGTCCATCAACACCATCACCTGGGTCTGTCGCGTCCTGATCATCGTGGGCCCGGTGCTGGCCTTCCGGATCACGAGGCGCATCGCCCTCTCCTTGCAGCGCAAGGATTCCGAGCGACTCCTGCACGGCATCGAGAGCGGCATCATCACCCGATCCCCGGACGGTGGTTACTCCGAGCGGCACGTCCCGATCTCGCCGTCGGAGGCCTACACCCTGGAGACCCGCGCACGCACCACCGTTCTCGAACTACCACCCGCCACCGACGGCAACGGCGTACCGGCCCCACACCGACGCCGAGCCCGTCTGCGCGCCGCCCTGTCCCGCTTCTACTTCGCCGATGTCCCACCGACACCGCGCGTGGATCACCAGAAGTTGGTGCCGGGCGAGCCTTTGAAGGGACCGACAACACGTGACGTCACCCAACCCCCGTAGAAACTGCCGGGCTGAGGCGCTACGCGCTCGCCGTCGACCGTGCACAAGTCGACGGCGCCCGGATACAAGGCGACGTGATCCAGCAGGGCGGCGTACGGCGGAGCCGGGTCGGGGTACCACCACGCCTTGCCCATCGCGACCTTCTCGCCGCCGATGAGGTCGAGATAGCTGGCGACGCCCTTCCATTCGCAGTACGACGTTCCCTCGGCCGAGCGCAGGCTGCCTTCGGCGAAGGCCGAACGCGGCAGGTAGTACGTCGGTGGATGGCTCGTCTCGAGCACCCGCCAGGAGCGCGAAGTCTCGGCGATGACCTGCCCGCCCAGAGTCACGACCACCTGCTCGGTCGACAAGTCGATCGACGGAGGCCTCGGGTAGTCCCAGACCGATTCCTGGCCCGGGCCGGGCTGGATCTTGCCCATGATCATCCTTCCAAGCAGACCGCGGAGAGAAACCGGAAAGAAACCGTAAAGACCGTAGGGCACAGTCTGCGGCAGATCGAGGACGAAACCTGAGAGGAACCACTCACATGAACAAGGTGACCGCAGAACGTGCCCGGCGAGCGATCGTCGAACACACTCTCCGGCTGGCGGAATCCGCTGTCGCGGCCGGACCTGACGCGGTGGTGCCGACGGCTCCGGAGTGGACGGTCGCCGAACTGGTTGAGCACGTCGGACAGACGCAGCACTGGGTCGCGGACATCATCGAGCGGCGCATCACCGACCCGGCCCAGCTGCCCACCGAGGTGGCGAAAGCACCCACTGATTCCGGTGTCTGGCAGGCGTGGCTGTCAGAGTCTGCCCAGCGGGTCGTAGATGCGTGCTCGGATCAGGCGATCGACGCGCCGGTGTTCAATGCCGCCGGTGACGAGCGGACCGGTACGCAGTTCTGGCTAACCAGCATGCTCAACGAGTCCGTTGTCCACGGCTTCGACGCGGCCAACACGGCCGCCACCGTCAACGCAACCACCCGACCGACCGGCGCCGGCATCGCCCCGGACATTGCTGCCGAGCTCATCGGCAACCACCTCGCGATGCTTACTTCACCCACCTGGGCGGCGCGGCGACCTCAATCCACTGAAGCACTCCGCGGCACCGGCCAGACACTCCAATGGCAGGCCACGGACACCACTGACGCCTGGTACGCCGTACGCGGCCCCGAAGGCGCCACCTGGCACCGCGGCACCCATCCGTCGGGCGTCACTGTCACCGGCCCAGCAGGCTCGCTCCTCCTCGTCATGACTCGCCGCCTCAGCCTTGAAGGCACGGGCATCGACATCTCGGGCGACCTCAGCCTCGCGCAGCACTGGATCGACAACACAGCCCACGTAGCCGGCTAGCCGACCAACAGACGCCCAGCCAGGCCGGCGCCGCGACGAGCGCGAACAGGGCCGCGCAGCGGGGCGCGTTTCGCTCGCGATGGCTCGCATTAAATGCGTACCTGGGTCATTTCAATACGTATCGGGCTCATAAAATGCGTGCTGAATGGCGAGTGTGCGTAGTTAATCTCTTGTTCTTCCGTTGCTGGTCGAGGACTATTCCTGTGCTGCCTGAAATAGGGTTAGGCTGACGCGGCATCAGGGAAATTCGCCGTGACAGGAACGACATCACGATTGTTTTGTCGCGGTGTTCGTACTCCAGTGAAGAGGAATCATGTTGGCAAAATCCGCACGCCTCGGCGGCGTCGTCTCGGTCATCGGCCTGCTGGTGGCGAGCTTGACCACTCCGGCCGCGGCCGGTCCGCCCACCTCGTCCGATCGACTTCAGCATGAGTTGCAGATGCATGGCGACGGCGCACCCTTGATGATCGCGGCGCATCGTGGCCAGTGGCGCAAGGCGGCGGAGAATTCGCTGGCCGGAATCGATGCCGCGATGCGCGACGGGGCCGACATCGTCGAGGTCGACATCCAGCGGACCAAGGACGGGCAGCTCGTGCTGATGCACGACGGCACCGTCGACCGGACCACGAACGGCACCGGCCGGGTCTCCGATCTCACGCTCGCGCAGCTCAAGTCGCTTCGGTTGCGGAAAGGGCTGGGCGGTACCCAGGCGCCGTTGACCGCCTACACCGTCCCGACGCTGAACGAGGCGATGCGCCTGGTGAAGGGGCGGGCGTTCGTGAACCTCGACAAAGGCTGGCCCTTCCGCGAGCAGGTGTACGACGTTCTCGCGGCGACGGGGACGGTCGGCCAGGGACTGTTCAAGGGCAGTCCGACCAAGGACGATGCCGTCGCGTTCATGGCCGGGCATCCCGCCGCGCAGTACATCCACATGGTCGATGACAACAACGCTGCCGACATCGGTACCTTCCCAGGTCGTCAGCCGGTCGCCTACGAGGTGATCTTCGACAACGTGAACGACCGTCAGGTGCAGCCGGCCGCCATCGCGACCATGAAGCGGACCAGCCGGGTGTGGATCAACACCATGTGGAAGGGCCTCGCCGCCCAGATGACCGACGAGGCGTCCTTGCGCGACGAGACGTTGGGCTGGAAGACAGTGGTGAGCCGCTTCGGGGCATCGATGATCCAGACGGACAATACCGAGGCGCTCAACTACTGGCGCGGCGGCGGTGACCTCAGCCGTTGGCAGAGCCGCGGGCCGGGCGCGACGGTCCGGGTGCAGGCAGAGGATTACGCTCCGGGCGGCGAGGGGGTCGGCTTCCATGACCTGGATGCCAACCGCTGCACCGTGATGCGGCCTGGTGAAGGCGTCGACGTGTGTGACACCGAAGGCGCTGTCGCCGTCAACTGGATCCGCGCGGGCGAGTGGATCAAGTACTCGCTGGTGGTCAAGCAGACAGGTCGCTATCGGGTGATCGGCCGGGTGTCGTCGCCCTACGCACCGGCCGGCACGGTCCGGTTGGACTGGGACGGCAAGCCCGGCGCGTCCGTGTCGATCACCAATACCACCGCCCACAGCGCCTTCGAGCAGCAGCGGTTCGAAGAACGGTTCCTGACCGCCGGAAAGCACGAGGTGGTGCTCAGGATGGATCAGAACTCGTACCAGAACTTCAATCTCGACTACCTCCAGCTCGACCTGCTCGCACCCGCCGCGCAGCCCCTCCCGATCACCACTGGCACCGCGATGATCGATACGCCGTACGGTCCGCAGCCGTCGTCCGACGTGATCGCGGTAGCCCCGGGGGAGACCGTGCGATCATCAGCCGGCCGGTTGTGGAAGGTCGACAGCCGGACCGGGCGCACTCTGGCGGATCTCGGAGCGGCATCGCCGGCCAAGGAGCGTGCAGCCACCGAGGCTTCGGCGGGTCTGGGCGGTGCGTGTCCCTCTGCCGCGGCCACGAATATCAAGTCGTTCTCCACCACCTGGACGGTCCCGTCCAAGCCGCTGGAACAGGATCCGCGCAAGACGTACTTCGTCTGGAACGGGTTGTCCCGAGGGGCATTGCAACCGGTTCTTGGCTGGGGCAACAATGTCGCCGGCTACCGCCTCGCGAACTGGGCCTACATCGGCGGCAAGTACGTCCATGGCAACTTCGCCGCGGTCGATCCCGGCGACCAGGTCACCGGACTCATCACCTTCACCGGGCGCACCTCGGCGGGCTGGAACTACACCGTGTCGGTCGTCGGTCGTCCCGGCCTGGACCTGAAGGTCACCCGGACCGGCGAGGCCAAAGACGTCATCCAGTGCTTCGAGGACGTCACCAATGGCGGCCCGATCCCGCCCGACCGACTGGTCAGAATGCACTCGATCAAGCTCACCACCAACTCCGGCGCGCCTCCAGCCACGCTGCGCTGGGTCGGCAGAGGCGGGTCCCAGGCGACGGTGGTGACCGACAACAGCAGTTCGCACGGTGAGGTGGATCTCTACTTCCACGGCATCTGACGGACCTCTGCCGTCGTGATCCGCACCCCGGTGAGACGGCGCTGCATCGCGGTCGCGAAGCGAGCAGCGAGGGCCGGCTCGGCGACATAGCTCGACAGCAGGTGGTCGCCGAACCAGACCATGACCACGATCCGAGCGGGCGTGTCCTGACCGCGGCTCGAGCTGTCCTGGAGATGACCGGCGGCCTGGGCTGTTCGCATTCGTCCATCGTCAGATCAGCTTTCGAAGAGTTCAAGAACGGCGCTTTTGATTGCGTGCCGCCCTTGTTTTCCTAGGTGATCGCACGGATTGATCTGCTGGGTCGCTCCGGGCCAGCCTTCACCCAAGGTGACTCGCACCTTCGCCCGGGTGCGAGCGCTTTGACAGGAGGATTCATGAATCTGTTTCGGTACGAAAAGCATTCTGGCCTCGTCGGGGCCGTGGCCCTGGCAGCGGTCCTCAGCATGACGGCCGGCCACCCCGCCAGCGCCGCTGCGACCCCGAGTCGAACGACGCAGGCCACGGTCAGCGTCCGTGCCTATCTGGTGATCGCCGCGCCGGGGAACCTCGACACGATCGCCCAGGCCGTCACCGCCAACGGCGGCACGGTGTACAACTCCTACCCGCAGCTCGGGATCGTCGTCGCGCACTCCGGTGCCGACACCTTCGCCGCCAAGATGCGCAAGGTCGCCGGGGTGCAGAAGGTCGGTGACAGCCGCGCCGGGTACGACGTACCCGACGAGGGGACCCGGGTTCCCGCAGGACCGCGGTCGATGGCACGCAAGTACCTCGAGCCGCAGCTGGGTTCGGCGATCGCGGCGCCGAGCGAGCCGGTCGACTGGAACATGCAGCAGATGGGTGCGGACAAGGCCTGGGCCATCAACCCCGGGAGCCGCAACGTCGTGGTCGGTATCGTCGACACCGGTGTCCAGGGCACTCACGAGGACCTGCGGGACAACTTCGATTCCGCCGACTCCGTGTCCTGCCTCTATGGACGGCCGAACACCGCGCCGGGCGCCTGGGAACCCGACCCGGGCGCGCCCGCGGCCGGACACGGTACGTCGGTCGCCGGCATCGTCGCGGCGGCCAAGAACGGCAAGGGTGTCGTCGGCGTCGCCCCGAACGTGCGGATCGCCGCGGTGAAGGTGATGGAGTCGTCGGGCAACATGTTCCCCGAGAACGTGATCTGCGGCCTGGTCTGGTCGGCCGAGCACGGGTTCAAGGTCACGAACAACAGCTACTACGTCGACCCGAACCAGTACAACGACCCCAACGATCCCGACCAGGCGGCCGTCATCGAGGGGGTCCAGCGCGCCGTCGACTACGCCAAGTCGAAGGGGACCACCACGGTCGCTGCCGCGGGCAACTACTCCACCAACCTCGACACCGAGCCGGGTCTGTTCCTGCCCGGTGATCTGCCCAACGCCATCTCGGTCACCGCCGACACGATCGACAAGGGGCTCGCCTCCTACTCGAACTACGGCATCAACACCGTGGAGCTGACCGCTCCTGGTGGTGAGGGCAACGCGATGATCAACACCACCGCCCTCGGCGGGGGTTACACCACCTTCAACGGCACGTCCGCCTCGTCCCCGCACGCCGCCGGAGTCGTCGCGCTGCTGGCCTCGGCCCACCCGCAGGCCACGCCGGACGAGCTGCGCGCGCTGCTGCTCAGCCAGGCTATCGACACCCCGTGCCCGTCCGGAGACACCCGTTGCACCGGTACGCCGGCCAAGAACTCGTTCTTCGGTGAGGGAATCGCCAACGCCCTCAAGGCTGTGGGCGGCGGTGGCTCCGACCCGGGGCCCGACCCGACCGAGACGACCGTGTTCAGCAGTGATTTCGAGCAAGCCGGCAACTGGACCGTGAACGCCGACCACACCGACCAGGCCACGAGTGGACGGTTCGAGATCGGTGATCCGCAAGGGACGACGTACTCGGGTCTGGCGATGCAGCCGAACGACGCGGTCAGCGGCTCCAAGGCGCTCGTCAGCGGTGCTGCCGCGGGCGCGAGCGTTGGCGACAACGACATCGACGGCGGCGTCACCAGTGCCACCTCGGGTCCGATCCAGGTGCCCACGACCGGACAGACGACCCTGTCGATGTCGTGGTACCTGGGCTATCTGACGAATTCCGCCGGTGCTGACTACCTCCGGGTCCGAGCGGTCAGTAGCACGGGCAGCACCGTGGTCTTCGAGAAGAAGACCGGTAGCACCGACACTGCCGCCAGCTGGACCACGGCCAAGGCTGATCTGTCCGCGCTGGCCGGCAAGTCGATTCGGCTCGTGGTCGAGGCGGCCGACGCCGCGGGCGGAAGCCTGGTGGAAGCGGGCGTCGACGACGTTCGCGTCACCAACCGAACGACCCGCTGACGTGGCCCGAACGTCCGTTGCACATCTCACGCCCCAGAGGAGACAACTGATGAGATCCCATCGACATGCCGCGGCAATCGGCGTTGCCGCGCTGACCACCGCCGTACTGGCTGTGGTGACCCCGGCGAACGCCGGACCGCCAAGCCCACAGCCTTCGGGCCCGCCGTCCGCAATGGTGACCGCACTGAGCCGCGACCTCGGCATCAGCCAGGACCAGGCCAGGCTTCGGCTCCAGCGTCAGGAGCAGGCGGCGGTGGTTGCCGCTGCCCTGCCTGCCTCGGTTCGGACGAGCAACGCCGGGATGTGGCTGGACGAACAGAGTGGACGGCTGACTGTTGCCGTGGACAACCAACGCAGCAGCGACCTGGTGACTGCTGCGGGAGCTCTGCCCCGGCTGGTTTCTCGTGGGCCGGCTGAGCTGCGCACGCTGACGGCTGCCGTCTCCCGGCTCGCGGCACCAGGTGTGCCGGGGGTGAGCGGATGGGGCGTCGATCCGGTCGCCAACCAGGTCGTCGTCCGGGTGAACACCACCGAAGCCGCAGCTGCCACGGCGAGGTTTCGCGCCGAGGTCGAGCGGCTTGGTTCCGGCGTGAGGATCCAGGACGTGTCGTCCTCGCCGGCGCCGCAGAGCGACGTACAGCCGGGTAATCCGTGGTTCCCCGGTGCCGAGAGCAACTGTTCGGTCGGTTTTCCGGCCGTCGACTCCGGCGGTGGTCGGCACTTCCTCACCGCCGGCCACTGCACCAATGACGTGAACCAGCCGGCCTGGGGGTCACCTGGTCAGCAGGACCGGATCGGGACCTCCAACACGGATGGCAGTCACAGCGTTTTCAATCGCGAGGGCGACATGGGAATGGTCGACGTGACCGAGCCGAACTGGCAGCTGTCGGCAGTCGTGAACACGTACGGCGGCGCGCCGGTTACGGTCTCCGGATCGACCGAACCGATGGTCAACCAGGCCGTGTGTCACTCCGGAATCGGGTCCGGCTGGCAGTGTGGCAAGGTCACCGCGGTGAACCAGACCGTCGTCTACGCCAGCGGAGCGATCGACGGATTGGCCTTCACCACAGCATGTTCGCTGGCCGGAGACTCTGGCGGCGCGTGGCTCGCCGGTGACAAGGCTGTCGGACTGCACTCCGGCGGCTACGCATCCTGCAGCCCGGGTGGTGCTCCTGACCAGTCGCTGTTCCAGCCGGTCAACGAGGCTCTCAACAAGTGGGGGCTCAGGCTGTTCACCGGCGGTGGTGGGGGCGGCGACACGACCCCGCCGTCTGTTCCTGGCGGCGTCCGGGTGAACGGAACGACGGCGACGAGCATCACGTTGTCGTGGAACGCCTCGACCGACAACGTCGGGGTAGCGAGCTACCAGATCTACAACGGGAACTCGCTCGTTCTCACCACCCAGAACACCTCCGGCATGGTCGGAAATCTGGCTCCCGGAACTGAGTACACGTTGACTGTTCGAGCCACGGATGCGGCCGGGAACAGGTCTGCTGCGAGCAGCGCCGTCAAGGCGCGCACCGGTACCGACAACGGCGGTAGCCGGGTGTTCAGCAACAACACCGTCGTACCGATCCAGGACTTCCAGCCGGTGAGCAGCACGATCCAGTCCACCGCCTCCGGAGATGCGACGTCCTTGGTGAAGGTCGACGTCACCGCGCAGCACACCTGTATCGAAGACCTCGATATGGCGCTGATCTCGCCGTCCGGGCGGCGATACGCCCTGCTGCAGTACGGCGGTTCTGTCTGCCACGCGTTCCCGGGGACCAAGTCGTTCAGCGTTCCCACGTCGGGCGAGCGCGCGGCCGGCAGCTGGAAGCTGTCGATCAGCGACGGCGGCCCCGGTGACACCGGACAGCTCGATCGCTGGTCGATCACCGTCTAGTCCTTGCTGGACGTCGATGAACGCCGGTCCGATGACGTATCGGACCGGCGTTTCTCATTGTCCTGGCCGGTTCTCGTCGACGAGGCCGGCGGCCAACTCGACCCGGGAGGCCAGGCCGAGCTTGTGCAGCGATCGCGCGACATGCTGCTCGACGGTGCGAACCGACAGGTGCAACGCGGCCGCAATCTCTTGGTTGGTACGCCCCGACGCCGCCAACTGCGCCGTCTGACGCTCCCGGGGCGACAGGCGATCGCCGTACCCGGGACGACCGCGCTTGCGCGGCGGAAGCGCGTTGTGCGCACGGAGAATCTCGCGGCAGGCTTGTTCCCTCCGTGCCAGACCGAGAGCGCCGAACAGCTGTTCGGCCTCTCGCACGTCGGCTGTCCCGTCATGGCCGGCGGCGAAGGCACATTCGCCCAGCCGGGCTTTCGTTCTGGCCAGCCAGAAGGACCGAGGAAGTTCGGCGTACGCCGTCGCGACGCGCTGATACCTGTGCAGGGCTGCATCGAGGTTGCCTTCGTGGTGCTCCGCGATGGCGGTCCCCAACTCCCAGGCGGCGTACGCGGAAGGGGCATCCAGCCCAGAGATTCCGTTGCCATGCTCAACCAGCAGCTTTCGGGCGTCACCCGCGCGCCCGAACCGGCACAGCACTTCGACGGCAGTCGGCGTGACCTCACTCGCCCACACCCACATGCCGGTCCGGCGAATCACCTCGACAGCCCTGTCGACACTCGCGACGGCCAGGTCTTTCGCCTGCTGACGCGATCTCAGCTCAGCCATCAGAATGTGCGCGGTCGCCGTCACCGGGGGAGTCAGAGGCGGGTCACAGTTCACCAGCCGGAGCAGCATCACAGAGGGGTCCGTCCCGCCGAGCTCCATCGCCAGGGCAGCGGCAATCAGCCGACACTCGGCGGCCAACCGTGGCAGTCCTTCGTGGCGACGAGCCAGGTCGTCCGCACGCTCCCGCAGACCGTGCCAGTCACCGCGCAGCCAGTCGATCAAGAGACAGGCGACGTCGAACTGTTCCTCCGTGTAGGCCGCGCTGAAGCTCGCCGCGAGTTCCCGCCCGGCAGCCAGATACCCCGCCGCACGATCGTAGCGGCCGAGCCATGAGGAGGCGTCGGTCAGGTTCAGGCAGGCCCGCATCTGGTGGCGGCCGGCCTCAGTGTCGCCGGTCGGCTCGAACAGCGCGTCTGCCAACGACCAGCAGGTCGGCTCGCCGCAGGTCATCAACGTGGTCACCTTGTTGACCTGGAACGCCATCTGTGCGGACGGATCGGTGATCGCCGGGGCCAGAGTTTCGGCTTCGGTCAGCCAGCCGAGATGGGTCGTGACGTGCTGATGTCCGGCATGGATGTTGGCCAGGCACGACATCACCCTGGCGGCCAGGTCGGGACGAGCGGCCCGCAGTTCCTCCGCCGCCCGTTCCAGTTCGCGATAACCACCAGCGGGATCGCCGGCCTGGTTCAAGAGCAGCAGGCCGAGATCGGTACGGAGTTCGCCCCGTACTTCGGGCCGCAACGGAACCTGGTCCAGAAGACCGCGGAGCAAGCTGACCGTCGCGGACCAGTCCAGCCCGTCGAGGGCGGCCCGCCCCAGCTTCAGGGCGAGCCGGCCCGCATCGGCTTGCTCTGCTCCAGGAAGCAGCTCGAGGAGCAGGTTCACAGCGGTCGCCGCGTTGCCGGCCGCGATGGCGGAGTCCGCGCCACGTTCGCCGTACAGGCGCCAGCCGGCCGCATCGCCGGCGGACCGCAGGTGCAACGCTATCCGCGCAAGGTCCGGTACCGCTTCGGCGCCGAGCGCGGCGGCCGCCCGGCGGTGCAGCCGACGGGAGACCGAGCGACTGAGAGTCTGAAGGACCGCCTGCTGCAGGAGATCGTGACGGCACTGATGAGTGCCGTCACGTTCCACCAGCAGTCCCGCCTCCAGCGCGAGATCGAGCGCCGTCTCCCCAACCTGTTCGGAAACGCCGGCGACCGGGAAAAGCACCATCTCGGAGACCGGAGCACCCAGTACGGCGGCCGCGGTCACCAAGCTCCGCGCAGTTTCGTCCAAGCGGGACAAGCGTTGCTCCACCGCCCCAACGAACCCCGCAGGCACCACGTCGTTGGCAAGCTCGTCCCACAACGATCCGGCAGCTGCGCTCTGCTGACGCCGCTCCACCGCGGACAGGACGATCTCCTCGATCGCGAACGGTATTCCTCCCGACCGCTTCTGCAAGGCCTCGCGCACCGCCACGGGCGCTCTGCCGACCATCACCTCCAGCATCCTGGCCGTTTCGGCAACGGTCATCGGCTCGACCACGATCGCCGGTAGCGGCGCCGTTCGGTCGAGGATGCCGTTCAGGTTCTGCGCGAGCTCACCGGACCGGTACGTCAGTACCACCGAGAGACCGGCCGGCGGATCGCGCAGCAGGAACCGCAGGAAATCGATCGTGACAGAGTCGGCCCAGTGGACATCCTCGATCACGAGGACAGCCGGACAGGCAGTTGCCAGCAGACTCCCGAGCGCCCGGTACCGCCGATGCCAGTTCATCCGCACGTCTTCGAGCGGAGGCAACGGCGCCGGCAGCCACGAACTCAACTCCGGGAGCAACGGCACCAAGGCACCGAGCAGCGGATCGGACGCCGTACGCAGCCGGGCCCTGTCCACCGACACCACGGCCTCGATGACCGGCGCCAACGGTGCCGGCACACTCAACGAGGAGCACGTCCCGACCAGCCGCTGCCGATCACCCAGCAGGCGATGGCTGAGAACCTCCTGCAGCAGACGGGATTTGCCGACGCCTGCCTCACCCTCCACACAGACAGCAGCAGGAGGGGCCGCAACCATTCCGAGAAGAGCTTTCAGTTGCTCTCGGCGCCCGACCAAGGGTGACAGCGTCCGTCGCATCCTGTCGGTCAGCTCCTCACAACGGCGATCCCCCGGGCCAATTGTCAGCCACCTCAACCCCGCTAACAAGAGCTAAGGGCGGCACCACCGAAGCCTGTCGCCGGCCAAGGCGACATCGTGCATGCAGAGAACGCCATGAACGCATCAAGCACGCCAAGATCCTGCTCGACACCGATGAGCACCGTCGATGTCGAGCATCGGGTTACGGTGATGGCGCGTCTGATGTGGCTGCGAGCCGCGTCGCAGAAGTGCGACGCCGGAATGCCTCGCCCGACGAGGTCATCCCGGCATCGCTCTGTGCGCCGTCTGTGCGTCGGTAGCTACCTGATCTCCTTTCGTTGCTGGTGGGAAGCTTGGGCCGGCTTGGCCGGCGCGAGGGTGCTGCCCACCACCGAGCCGCCGGTGATGACCTGGGTGCCGGCGTTGATGGACTGGTCGTAGGCCTTGCCGTCGGTCGGAGCCTTGGCGATCGACCAGGCCCCGACGCCCTTGCCGGCTGTCACCGAGCCCGCGATGTAGTTGCCCAGGAACCGGCCGGACGAGGTGTTGGCCAGTTGCTGCGGGCCGAACGGGCCGGCCAGGGTGACCGGGGCTGACCAGTGCGCGCCACCGTCGGTGGAGGTGATGTAGGCGAGCGTGAGCTGGCAGGTTTCGGCGGTGCAGTCAGCGTTGGCCCATTCGTGGTAGTAGACGATCAGCTTGGCGTTGCTGCCTTGGCTGCTGTGATCGACGGCGATGTTGGCGAAATAGTGGTCCTTCCCGCTGTCGACCGCAGCGATGGGGATCCTGGTCTTGGCCGACCACGTCTTCCCGTCGGTCGAGGTGGACAACACGATGTCGTTCGCGGTGTCGCCTGAGTGAGCAGCACTGTCAGGCCACACGGCGTAGTACTTGCCGCCCGCGTCGACGTCGATCCGCGGCAGCGGGTTGCCTCGCACACCGCCGGCGGGCTGGTGGAACCGCAGCTCGCTGAGGTTGATCGGCTGGCTCCAGGTGCCGCCACCGTCGGTGGATTGCACCACCATCTGGTTGTTGCCGCCGGAGACGCGGTCGTAGAGCACCACCACGTTGCCGTTCGGCTGGCTCGCGATTCCGGTCGGCAGAGCGCCGGTCGCGCCCGACACCGACTTCGCCGCGGTCCAGGTGCTGCCGCCGTCGGTCGAGGTCGCCACGGAGAGCTGGTTGCCGGCGGCGAAGTCGTCGACGACCGTGTAGCAGGTGCCGTAGCGGGGGCTGGCCGCGACGTTGTCGCACGCGATCCAGTCCTTGTCCAGGCTCTGACTGCCCGAAGCCGCGATCGCGGTGATCGGATTGCCCCAGCTCACTCCGTCGGCCGAGGAGTTGACTGCCACAGCCATGCCCTTGACGCTTGAGCCGTCATAGCTGTAGCCGGTCGAGGCGATGAGCCACTTGGCGTGCTTGGCGTCGTACGCGACTGCCGGAAGTGCGACCCGGTCGTAGGTACCGCCGTCGGTCTTGGTCAGGCCGGGCACCTTGCCCTGCTGCCAGGTGACGCCGGCGTCGGTGGAGGTGCCCCATCCGACACCAGTGCCCGCGCCGTTCTCATAGCGGGCGTTCTGCCAAGCGGTGACGACGGTGTTGCCCGCCGCGTAGCTGACGGTTTCCAGCTGGGTGGCGTGCTGGGCATCGGTGTTGCTGTACGGATCGGTGCTGATCTTGGTCAATCCGGATGGTGGCGGGGTGGTGGATCCGACAGCCAGCGAGATCACCGCGGTGTGTGTCAGCGATCCGGCGGTGCCCGTCACGGTCACCTGGGAGGTACCGGCCGGGGTGGATGCCTGGGTTGCGATGGTCAGGGTGGCGGATCCGCCCGCGGTCACCGACGCCGGGTTGAACGAGGCGGTGGCTCCCGCGGGAAGGCCCGCCGCGGACAGCGTGACCGTCTGTGGGGTGCCTGATGCGGTGGTCGTTATGGTGGCGGTGGCGGATTGTCCGGGCTGGACGGTCAGCGACGCCGGGCTCGTGCTGATGCTGAAGTCGTTGCCCGGCGGGGTGCTGGTGCCATCGGTGGTGACGTCGTCGAACAGTGTGTACGCCGGGTCGCCCGGGTAGTTGTCGTCGCGGTTGACCAGCGTGAGAGTGTAGCTGTGGCCGGCCGTGACTGGCGCCGCGACCTGCTTCCAGCCCTGGTTGTTGGTGCAGGTTTTCGCGAGCGGGGTCGCCGTGCTGCCCGCGGTATTGTCGGTCAGCGTCGCCTTGGCCCACGCGTAGGTCACGGTGTCCGGGCAGACGGCGTTGTACCAGAAGGCCGCACGAGTGGCGTTGGCGGGCGCGGTGAAGGTCTGGCTGACCGTCGATTCGCCGTTGGTGGCCGTGGTGTCGCCCAACCGCACGGCGTAGCTGCCGGCGTGTGCGCCCGTGCTGACAACGGTGGCTGCCTTGGCGGTACCGCCAACGGTCCAGCCGCTCAGGTTGCCCGCCTCGAAATCACCGTTGCTGATGCTCGAGCCGCCACCGGAGGGGTTGATGGTCCAGGTGAACGAGGTACCGGCGGTCTGGCCGGTGTTGTCCCGGGCGGTGACGGTGACGTTCGCGCTGCCGGGGCTGCTGGGCGTGCCCGAGATCGTCCCGGACGCGCTGATCGACAGCCCGGCGGGCAGCCCGGTGGCTGACCAGGTGTACGGCGCGGTGCCCCCGGACGCGGTCAGGGTGATCGGGCTGATGGCTTGCCCGGCGGTGCTGGTCTGCGCACCGGGGTTGGCCACGGTCACCGGCGACGGCTGGGTGGCACCGACAGCGACTTTCCACAGCGAGTACGCCGTACCGTCGGCCGAGTTGTTCAAGATCGTGTCGTTGATGTTGGTTGCTGTGTCGCAGGACTGGTGGTAGCAGGAGTCGTAGGCCCGGTTCGCGCTGCCGCCCCATTTGCTGGCCTGCGCCGAGGTCTTGGTGGCGGACGCTCCGGCGGCGTACCCGCTGGTGGCGATGCCCGCCTGCTCGAACTGGTAGTCGTCCGAGCGTCCGGCGCCTTCGGTGTTCTCCTCGGGCTGCAGGTTCTTGGAGTCCCAGTACGCCTTCAGTTCGGTGGAGGCGCTGGAGGCGAGGTGGTTGATGAAGTAGCCGCCGTTGGGTGAGGCCACCATGTCGAAGTTGTAGTACGTCTTGATCGCGGACTTCTGTGCGGAAGTCAGGCTGTTGACATAGAACTGCGAGCCTTGCTCACCTTGTTCCTCGCCGGTCCACCAGGCGAAGCGGACGTGCTTGGCCATGGCCGGGTTCTGCTGGGCAAGCGCCAGCGCGATCTGAAGGATGGTGGCCGAGCCTGAGCCGTTGTCGTTGATGCCGGGCCCGGCCGACACGCTGTCCAGATGCGAGCCGAGCATGATGACCTGGTTGCTGTCGCCACCCGGCCAGTCGGCGACCAGGTTGTCCGACGGGTAGCTGCACGAGCTGCACCGCTGGTGGACGGTGGTGAACCCGGCTGCCTTCAGCCTGTCCTCGATGTAGGCGACCGACTGGGTGTGACCGGCCGTGCCGGCGCGCCTGGTGCCGCCGTTGTTGGTGGCGACGGTGTTCAGCTGGGAGAGGTCGGCCTTGATCTTCGCGACGTCGATGTCCGGTGTGGTGCCGCCGTTGCCGCCGCCCACGGTGAGGGTGAAGGTCGCGGAGTGGCTCGCCGGCCCGCTACCGGTCACGGTGACGGTGTAGCTGCCGGCCGGAGTACCGGTTGTGGTGGCGATGTTCAGTGTGGCCGAGTTGCCGGAGGTGACCGAGCTCGGGCTGACGGAAACGGTCGGTCCGGACGGGGTGACAGCGGCTGACAGGTTCACCGTGGTCGCGCTGCCCTGCGTCACTTGGGTGGCCACGGTCGCCGTGGTGGACTGCCCGGGTTGGACGGAGGCAGACGACGGCGTGACCGCGAGGGAGTAGTCGTTGCTGCTGGTGATGCAGGTCGGGTCACCGGACTGAGCCGGGACACTGACCGCATCCCAGGCGGCCTTGACGGTGTTGAACTCCGTGCAGGATCCGGGGTAGAGATTCTTGGCGGCCTGCAGGGCCCAGGTGCGGTACTTGAGGTAGGAGCTGGACGAGGTCTTCAACAGCATCGCGTTGTACATGATGGTGATGGCCTTCTGGATGCCCAGACCGGTCACCGTCGAGCCGTTGCAGGTGGGGCTGGTCGGTTGGCCGTCGGTCGGGTTGGTGCCTTCGGCAAGGAGGTAGAACCAGTGGTTGCCGGGGCCGGCGGCCTTGTGTACCTCGCTACCGGGCACCGAACTGGAGTAGCAGTTGGGGTCGCCGTTGACCTTGGACGGGTCGGCCATGTTGCGGATCGGGCCGCTGCCGGTGAGGTTGATCTCCTCGCCGACGGTGTAGTCGGGCGGGTCGTACTGGCTGGATTCGTTCGCGTACCACTCGGTGGCCGCGCCGAAGGTGTCGGCGACGAATTCCTGGGTGCCGCCCTGGGAGATGCCGCCGGGGGTGTGGTCGTCGATGCCGTGACCCATCTCGTGCGCGACGACGTCCATCGCTGGGATCCAGGCGTTGGCCTGGTTGTGGCCGATGGTGACGGCGCTGCCGTCGTAGTAGGCGTTGACGTCGCTGAGTCCGACCTTCATCGGCCAGGCGCCGCCGTTACCGTCCATGGCGTTGCGGCCGAGCCAGGCCGAGAGCATCTTCTTCTCGGTCTGTGCGGCGAACAACGCGTCCACACAGCCGGTTTCCTTGTTGGTCGCCTGCCCGTTGCCCCAGGTGTCGGTGGACTTGGTGAAGACCTGATTGGTGCTGTAGTCCTGGCAGGACAAGTTGGTGATCTCAGGGTCACGCATCGAGTACTGGCCACCGGAGTTGGAAGTGGCGATCTGTACGGGGTTGGGTCCGTTGTAGGCAGCGGTGCCGCTGCCGTGCGCGACGTGCTCCTGCGTTCGCAGTACCTTGCCGGTGAAGGCGTCGACGTAGACGCTGAGCCGGCTCGCCTCACCGGTGCGGGACTGTCCGGAGACCGTGGATTCCCAGGCCAGGCGCGGGGTGGCCAGGTGGGCGTCCACGACCAGCCGGGATCCCTCGAGGCGCTGCACGTGCGCGAGTCTGCGACGGGCGACGGATTCGGCGCCGGCCTGGCTGACGGCCGGCTTGGTGGCCACCGTGCCCAGAGGCTTTGTCTGAGCGACAGAGGTGTCGAGAACGTGGCCGGCGTGATCGGTGACGATCACGAAGTCACCGCCGACCACGGGAAGTCCCTGATACAGCCGGTCGTAGGGGACGTACTGCGAACCGTTGGTGCCGGCGACGACGCCGCGGCGTACGAACGTGTCGTACTTGCCGACCCGCAACTCCGGCAGGCGTGCCGAGACGAGACCGTCCGCGGAGTTCGCGGCGAGCTGGGCGGGAGTGGGTGGTTGGGCGGCGGCCGGGCTGGGCCCGGACCAGCCGCCGGTGGTGAGCGCGGTAGCCGTCATCGCGGCGACCAGCGCCGCGACGGCGGTAGTCTTCAACGCCCTTTTGCGGGCGACCTGCTTGATTTTCATGATGAGTGTTCCGCTCGAGAAAGTGGGGCTGGCTGTGGGATGGGGCCGGGTGGCCGTGCTGCCTGCAGGCAGGGCGTGTCGGCAGGTGCCACCCGGCCCCGGGATGGGCTCGGGCTGGTCCGCCCCTGCTCCGTCCGAGCCCTGGCGGGGACGGTCAGAGCGTGATGGACCAGGTGTCGAGCGTTCCGGTGTCACCCGGGCCGTAGTCGGTCACGCGTAGCCGCCAGGTCCCGCCCGCTGGGGAGGAGACGCCGGGAACGGTGAAGGTCTTCGGTCCGCTCCAAGGTGTGCAACCGGAGCCGCCGCTGTACTTGACCGGGTAGGCCTTGCCGTTGGGATCGAACAGCGAGATACCGAGATCTTCCGAGCAGCTGTGCCGGATGGTGATGGCGAGCGTCACCGTGGTCGCGGCGTTACCGGTCACATTGCTGGTGACCGGGCTGTAGACGTACTGGTAGTCGAGGATCGGGTAGTCGGTGCCGTTGGTGAATGTCCGGCCGCCACCGCTTCCGGGCTGGGTGCGGACGTTGACCGCGACGGTCGGCTTGGACTTGTTGCCGGCGGCATCCTTGGCCTGGATGCTGAACGAGTACGCCGTGTCCGCCGTCAGGCCGGTGACGGTGGCCGTGGTGGCGGTGCCTGCCACCGAGGTAACCACAGTGGCGCCGTTGAGTACGTCGTACCCGCTCACGGCGATGTTGTCCACGGAGGCGTCCCAGGCCAAGGTGACGGTCGAGCTGGTGGCCCCGGTCGAGCGGGGGTTGCCTGGCGTCGTCGGCGGCTCGTCGTCGCTGCCGCCGCCGGGCTGGGTGCGTGCCGCGACTGCGCCGCTGGCAGGTGAGACGTTGCCGGCCGCATCCTTGGCTTTGATCGTGAACGTGTAGCTGGTGTCCGCCGACAGACCGGAGACGGTGGCGCTGGTCCCGGCCACGCTGGTCGCGAGGGTTGATCCGTTGTAGACGTCGTAGCCGGTCACGCCCACGTTGTCGGTGGAGGCATCCCAGGCCAAGGATACACTGTTGGCTGTTGTGGTCGTGCTCCGCGGGTTACCTGGCGCTGTCGGCGCCTGCGTGTCGCCGCCCCCACCGCCAGTCACCAGCGTGAGGTTCCACTTCTGCAGCGCTTCGCCGACCGGCTGGAAGATCGACATGTCATCGTCGCTGGGGTTGTCCACACACTGCGACGGGCCGCCGTCGTGCAGACCGGTCGCCTTGTCACCGACCAGCCAGCCGCCCCCTGAGTCACCGCCCAGTGAGCAGGCAGTGGTCCACGTCAGGTCGCCGATCACCAGACTGCCGTAGGTGACGTCCTTGTGGGTGTACTTCACCGTGCCGCACTTCCAGTGCGAGGTGTTGCCGGAGTGGCAGACTGTGTCGCCAACCATGGCTTCCTGCTGGCCGGACACGGTGATCGCCGGCTGGCCCCAGGTGTTCACGGCGGCTGTCTGGGTCCAGTTCGGCTCAGTGATCGCCACGACGCCCATGTCGCCCTCAAGAGCGTTCACGCTGTGCGTGCCGCCCACGTTCGACGTGCCGAGCTTGTTCAGTTGGCCGCTCTGCCCGTACGCGGGCTGGTTGACATCGTTGGTGCAGTGCCCGGCGGTGAGCAACTGCTTGGCCCCGCTGGCATCGGTCGCGTTGAAACCGACCGAGCAGTTGCTCTCTGTCCCGGGCCACCACGGGTCGCCGGTGTGCAGGGTGCCGCCTTGCTGATGCGGTTGTGAGTCGGTCTTGACCACCCGTACGCCGTCACCGAGCTTGGCCAGCTTGGTCAAGAACCCTTCCGTCGCCGGAGTGCTGGCGGAGGTGTTCACGTCGACGGTGATCACATTGGCCTGGACGTCCGCGCCCCAGCCGTACACGCCTGGCACCCCTTTGCCCACGAGCGACCGCACCGACGACTTCAAGCCGGCCAGCTCCGAGCGGCTGCGGCTGACCAGCTTCGGCTCGGCGCCGGCGTTGCGGGCGGCGGCTGCTGCGGCCTTCGTCGTCACCGCCACCGTCAGCTTCCCGGTCGAGGCGTCGAACCACTGGCCGGCCAGCTGTGATTTCAACGGGCCGGGCAGGGAGGCTGCGACCCGGTGCGCCTTGTCCTGCTGCAACAACTGCTTGCGGGCCTGGTCAGGCGAGATTCCGAGATGGGCCGCCAGGCCGGCCACTTCTGCCGGCGGAATGGACGGCGTTTCCGACGGGGCAGGAGGCGTCGCCGCCGCAGAACTGGGGGCCGAGCCTCCATTCATCACTATCAGTACTGTTGCTGCGAGCGTGGCTGCGCTCAGTGCCGCGCCAATTTTCCGGTGCATTCGCATGACTGACCCTCCTTGGGGGGCGGATTTCAGGGTGGCCGAAACGCTAACCCCGCCGCGCCGCGGAAGGCGATGATTAAGATTTAAGGAGAAAAATGCGCCGAACTTCCGATCACGGGCTGTATTAGTTGCGGCGGCGAAGCTGCGGTCACACCAAGACGCGGCCGAAGCCATTGACAAGCCGAACGGGGCATACCATTTCCCCGAACGCTCCAATAGCATCCGGGCTATGGAACTCGAGGTACGGCACCTGCGCATACTCGTCGCTATCGCTGAGCACGGCAGCATCAGTAAGGCGGCGAGCGCATCAGGGGTCGCACAGCCGTCCCTGAGCGCCCAGCTGGTGCGGATCGAGCACCTGCTGGGGGTGCGGGTCTTCGAGCGATCCCGCGCCGGGATCTCGACCACCGAGCACGGCAGGCAGGTCTTGGCCACGGCGAGGACGGTGCTGGCGGAGATGGCTCGTCTGCCCGTGACCGGAACCGCACTTGACGACTCCGTCCTCCAGCCCGCCGTACGGCTCGCCGGCCCGCCCGGTCCATTGCTCGGCGCCACCGCGCTCCAACTCGGCCGCGCCGGGCATGCCGTGTACTGCACCGCCGACCCGTCCACGGCAAACCTTGTCCAGGAAGTCCAGGCCGGTCGGCTGGATGCCGCGCTGCTCGCATTGCCGGTCGAGGCCGACGTGTCGCCTTCCGCCAAGGTCCGTCGGGCCACGTTCGTCCCTAGAGAGCCGGTCTTCGTAGCAGTGGCACACCACGGGCCACTGGCCCGCAAGAGCGCTGTGGACCTGACCGATCTTGCCGGCAGCAGGTGGGTCGTCGACCCGCACGACGACACCGGCGATCTCGCCGAGGTACGCAAACTGTGCGCCGGCGCGGGACTGGACCCCGACGTGGGGTGCGAGACCGCAGACGCCGGCACCGCCCGGGAGTTCGTCAGCAGCGGGCAATACATTTCGCTGGCGCAGGCTATTTCGCGCGAAAGTCCAGGTATCGCCATCCGCCCCATCACCGGCGACCCGTTGTGCTATCGCTGGGACCTGGTCTGGTCGAGCCATTGCCGGCTCGACCCCCAAGTGCTGCTCGACGCCGGGGCCGAGGCATATCTGACCCTCGTCGACCGCAACCCTGCTTTCTACCGGTGGTGGGCAGAATTCGGCAGCACTGCACCAGCACGGCCACCGATCAGCAGTTAACAATTAATTCCGCATTGCCACCGAGGTTATTGCCGCCGGCCCTGTTCCGTTGCCGGACCGAGGTTCTATCCTCAGCAGACGGCGCAGATCACCACGGGGAGTCACGATGGCTGGACCACACGATCAAGGACCGATCGGCGCCGCCGAAAGGTCGGCCGGCCTCACGCTGCTCCTGCGCGACGGACCGTTTCCGGCCGCCTTGCGAGCTGCGATCGCAGCTCGCGGCCTGAGTCTTGAACGGATCAAACAACGCCTCTGCGAGCTAGGGGCCCCCGTCACGATCGCGACCCTGAGCTATTGGCAAAGCGGGCGTAGCCGGCCCGAACGCGGCGAGTCACTCGTCGCGCTCGAACACCTGGAGACGATGCTGAACCTGCCGGGAGGCTCTCTGACCGCTCTGCTCGGCCCACCCCGCCCACGTGGCCGGGGCCTCGGCCACCTCGCCGACGGTGGCCTCGGATTCACTGCCTTGTGGGAACACCCCGAATCCATCAGCAACGCACTCCACTCGATCGACACCCACTGGGACGAACGGCTCACCTGCATCAGCCAGCACGACGTGGTCGTCGTCGGCGCCGACGGCGAGGAACGCTCGGCGCTGTCGCGCCAGGTACTGCGTGCCCAGGCCGACGGGCCGGACAGGTGGGTCCTCGTCGTCCACCTCGACGACCACAACTCGCCCCTGCCCTTGGTGAAACCGCTGCGGCGGTGCCGGCTCGGGCGCCTGGTCAACCGGCAGGCCGAGGGCATCGTCATCGCCGAACTGCTCTTCGACCATCCCCTCGCCCGGGGCGAGACGATCATGACCGAACACGCCCTCGTGAACCGGCCGCCCTATCCCACAGCCACGAACTTCGAACGCAAGTTCCGGCTGCCCGTCCGTCTGTACGCGCTCGAAGTCAACTTCGACAAGGACGCTCTGCCGTGCCGCCCGATCCGGGTGACCCGCGCAGCCGACGGTACCGAACACCGCGAACCCGTCGAACTGGACAACTCCGATTCCCTGCACGGTGTTGCACTCAACTTCGGCCCCGGCTGCTACGGCTTCCAATGGGACGGGAGCTGATCTCCAGGCAGAGGGTCAGCAAATCCTCCTGAGGACGCGTTGGCGAAGGTGGCCCCCAAGGCAGGCCAGTTGATGCTGGCGGCGAGTTCCTTGCTGGTGAGTCTGCGGCGCGGCGAAGGGCTCGGAGGGTGAGGCCGAGGTCGCGCCGGGCTGGGCTGCAGGAGGTGCGGCGCGGTCCGTCAACTCAGGGGTAACCCATGGCGTGGTGGGTTTGAACAAGGTATGACCTGTGGTGGCCCACCGTTTCCTGTCCAAGCCCCCGGTCCTCGGCGCCCACGCCGCCGCGACGTTTCCGCCGGGCTTTTCAAGCGGCGATCGGTGGGCACAGGGCGAGAGACGCTCAAAGGAAGAAGTGAGATCGATGGTGTTGCCGCAGTCCGTCAGCAATGCGGAGAAGCCGTGGACGGAGCGGGAGCTCGCCACCTTGGCTGAGTTCGCCGCATCGAACATTCCGCCGTGCGTGATCGGTGTCAGGCTCGGTCGTCCGCAGGCCGCGGTGCAGCAGAAGGCAGTCCAGGTGGGCATTACCCTGCAGCCGGCGCAACGGCCACCGTATGGCGGGGATTCCCGGCAGGCCTGGCCCGGAAGACCTCATGGAGGGGCTCGTCGGTTGAGCTGATGGGTGGTGTTCATGCTGGGTGTCTTGCTGACCGGGGCACGGGCATGAGAATGAGGAGCTGTCCGATCACGGTCAGCCCCGGTTCAGTCGCTCACGAAGTACGCCGGCTCGTCGTCGTTCGGAGCTTGTGGTTCGCCTGTCCGAGAACTCGCTGGCGATCGCGTTCAGTGTCAGTCACGTCCAAGCCCGTGGAGGCCCACTGACCTCAGAAGCCTGGGAGGAACAGGCACAGGATGTGTCCGTGAGGGTCGCGGATGACTCGTACGCCGTCGGGTTGGGGCTGGTGGTCTTCGACGGTCGCTCCGAGGCTGACTGCGCGGGCGGTTTCGCGTTCCAGGTCGTCGACCTGTACGTCGAGGTGGGCCTGCATTTGCTGGTCGCCGGGTTGCTGGGGCCAGACCGGCGGGGTGTGGACCGACTGATCGCTGGGTGTTCGGCCGGTAGCTCTCGGGTCGAGGCGGACGTGGGCGCGGTGACGACGGTTGCGGCGCCTCCCTGGCGGCGTACATCGCGGTGTCGGCCGCACGTAAGGTCCTAGCGGCTGCGCGTCGCTGGCCCGGCACGACCTTCCCGGGCCGCGATGCGTTCGTCCACCTTGACCGCTAGCGCATCCGGGTCACACTCGGCCAGGTGATCGCGGACGAGCAGGTGAATGAAGGCGTACTGCTCACCCTCGAACCGGCTGCCCTGCCCGGTCCGGGCCAGCACATGCCGGTCGGCCGCATAGCGCAAGAAGGTTCTGCGCCGCCACGGCAGGTAGCCGGTCCATCTCAGCAGCAGGCCGTGGAGCAGGCGCGAGACGGCTTCGGCCGTCCGATGACCGCGCGACTCCCAGCCCTGGGCGGCCATCACCCCGAGCAACAGGCCGAGCAGGGGCTCGAAACGGGTCGTCCCCACTCCCGCCCTCAAGACAGTTGCCGCTAGCAACGAAAGGAGAACCGTGCTGCCGATCCAGGGGGCCATCCGCCACCGGAACCGCGGACCGTCGACGTACTCGCTGCTGTCGTCGCGAGGTTCCAGCTGGTCCATCGGGAGACGCTTGATCAACCGGGCGCCTTCGACCACGACCAGGCCGATGACGAACGCCTGGAGGAACGCCTTCGGTGACGGCGCCCGGGACACTGTCAGCGCTCCGAATCCGACGATCACCACGAATCGCAGACCGAGCAGTCGCCGGTGCCAGCTCTGCGTCGGCCGGGTCAGGTCCACGGCCTCCATCAGGTAGACGATCGCGGCGCCGACCGCCAACAGGCCGAGACTCGACCACACTGGTAGCAAGGTGACGATCCCGACCGCTGCGAGGCCGGCGGCGAGACCGGCGATCGCGCCGAGGCCGATCACCAGCGCGGCGATCAACGCCCGCGGCTGCTCCGGCCGGCGCCGGAAGACCCGCCAGGTCCGTGGCGACGACTGGGCGAGGACCAGCCCCAGGACGCCGAACCCCAGCCCGGTCAGCAGGCCGAACAGCCCCGCGACGGCCAGTGTCAGTCCGCCGAGGTACCCCGCCAGCAGCGCCGGGAGGCAGACCATGTGGCCCAGCTCGCGGATCTCGGGCAGCGACATCCCGTACCAGCCGCCGGCGGGAAGGCGGCGGGGCAGAGCGATCCGGTCACCCTCGCCCATCCGGGTCCATCGGGCCAGGCACCACAGTGACCGCACAGCGGTCCGCGAGCTGTACGGCCCGGTGGCCGGCCTGCGTCGGGCCAGCACCTCGGAGACATAGGTGTCGAACAGTTCCCGCCGGTGATCCGCGACGTCGCCCGCGACGATGTCGTCGGCGTCGCGGCCCTGGTACGCGAGGGCCATCACGTTCAGCATCAGCGGTGAGTCCACCATGTCCCACAGGTCCTCGTCCTGCTCGATCGCGGCTCGGGCTCCGGCGAGCTCCGGCCCGACGGCGGCGAAATACTCCAGCACCCGCCGGCGGCTCAACGGCCGGATCCGGACAGCGCCGTACAGTCCGAGCTGTTGCGGCAGGCGTTCGTAGTCATGGATCCGGCAGGTGACTGCCAGTTGCGTGATCAGGTACCGCCGGCGCAGTTCGTCGAGCACCGGAGCCAGCCGGTCCCGATGCCCGATCGCGACCTCGTCCAAACCGTCGAGCAGCAAGGCCAGTCGCCCGTCGCGCAGCCAGACTCTGCCGACCGCGGGCGGGATCTGATACCTGCTGCTCAGTTCGTCGAGGAGCCAGCTGACGAAGGAAGCGAGCAGCGTGCTGTCAGCGGGGTCGCCGTCGGCGAGTCCAGCCCGGGCGGAGGCACCCGGTCCGGTCCAGCCGGCCAGGTCGACCAGGACCGGAATGGGCCGGTCGCGATCGTTGCGCGCTTGCTCGGCCAGCGAGCGGGCCAGGTCGAGCAGTAGCGTGGTCTTGCCGGCCCCGGGGGCTCCGAGGATCAGCATCGAATCCTGCAGTTCGTCGAACACAGTCGCGATTTCGCCACCCGACCTGACCTGGGTGTCGACACCGCCGAGCGGCCGGACCAGCAGGTCGTAGGGGTGTAGTTCGGCACCGGGAGGCTCGTCCAGATCGAGAGCGAGCCGGGTCCGGGACGCCAAAGAGCCGGCGAACCGGCCCTCCAAATAGCGCCCTACCCGGTCCAGCGCGTTCGGGCGGTTCCGCGGCTGATCGGCGGACCGCGCGTACTGCGCACCGCTCCGGCGGCTGCGGATCTCCAGCAGGCCGGTGACGATCGCGATCGCCCACAGCACGCCGATGGCCGGCCAGGTCCAGGCGACGTACGGCTCGAGAAACGCCGGCGCGGCGCCCCCGGTGCCGACGTTGATCGCGATCGGCAGCAGGACCAGCGTGAGCGAGATGGTGAGGATCGCCACGACGGCTCTCAACAACCCGTGCATCCTCACCCACGGAGCGTATCGAGCCAGCGGTTCGTACGCACGATGGGAAGCATTCTCGCCTGCGAGGATGCGCCACGGCGAGCCTGCGCCATAGTCCAGAGCACTCACTTGCCGATGGGTCGCCATGGCACTGCTACCTGCCCTCGGTCATGGCCGGGCAGCGGCACGGCTTCCGGGTCCACGGTCCGTACAACCCCGACATGAGTGCGCAGCGCGGTACTCGGCGAGCTCGGCCACGAACGTTCGCAGGTACTCGTCATGGTCGTCGAACAGTCCACCCAGGTCAGCTCATTGCCGTGGGACAGCATCGGTACGCCGGATGCGAGGAGCAGGGTGGTGAAGAAGTTTGCGGCGCTGCCGGGCGCGGAGCTCGAGAACCTGGACCGCCCGCCTGTTCAGGCGGCCGGCGAGCAACTCGAAGGGCCCCGGGATCCTGAGGGTCGTGAGAACAGCCGCTATCGATGGAGACGTTGGGGCGAACCTGCGTTCGCATCGACCGCGCGATATCCGCTGTGAATATCGGCGTCGACCAGCCAGCATGAATCCATGGCGACAGACGATATGCCCAGGCACTGGTACGAGGATTACGAGCGTGGCCGGCCTGGCTACCCAGAGCAGGTCGTCGATCTCGCTGAGCTCGCGCCGTCGGCGACGGCGCTGGAACTTGCTGCCGGGACGGGCAAGTTCACCCGTCAGCTGGTCTCGAGGATCGCGCACGTGGTGGCCGTCGAGCCAGACCCTGGCATGCGCCGCCTGCTCGCTGCGAGTTGTCCAGGCGTCGAAGCGATCGACGGCGCTGCGGAACAGATTCCGCTCGCAGACAACGCCGTCGACGCGGTCTTCGTGGCCCAGGCCTTCCACTGGTTCGACAACGAACCCGCGTTGATGGAGATCGCACGAGTTCTTCGACCGGGCGGGGCCCTCGTGGTGATGTGGAACGTGGCGAACGGATCAGCCGTCCCGTCCATCACGGCTGTCGAGGAGCTCCTCGCCCCCATCTGGCCTCAAGACTCCGGGTTCCCGCTCGACATGATGAGTGGCGACTGGGCACCCAATGCCTGGAACCTGCCCTTCGCCAAGAAGACCTTCAACCAGATCCGCGAGGCGCGGCTGGCGAATCCTCAGACCGTTGACCCCGTGGGGCTGGTCGCCTACTTCGGCTCCATGGGCTGGGTCGCGAACCTTCCCGATGAGGAGCGGCAGCCCCTTGTTGACGCCATGAGGTCTCACCTCACCGCTGCGGAGTATGTGCTGCCCTGGCAGACACGCGTGCAGTGGACGCGACTCAGCACACCGGCGTGACCCAGGCAGTGCTGACAGCTGCCTGGAACGGCTGCCCGCAGCCGGTCTTGACGCTGACCCCACGTCGGTCACGTTCCTGTACGACGAGATCGGGGCAAGGATGCGAAGTGATGCGATCTGACGCACAGTCACGATCACGTAAAAGACCGACCAGGTGAGGTCTAGGGGTGTGAGGTGCACGGAGACACACGAAGGCCCGGTGCACATTGCGATGTGTGCCCGGGCCTCGGTGTTGGTGCGCCGCCAGGGACTCGAACCCCGAACCCGCTGATTTGCACCCGAGACCGCTCGTTGATTCGCGCAGCTGCTCGGAATCGCTTACTAGTAATGGATCTCGTGGACTTCGGTGGCTCGTTGGTTCTCATCGCTGGCCATCATCTCTCGCCGATTGAGGTGCGTAAAGAGGTGCGCGAGACATCGTGGGCCTGATACCAGGTGGAGCTGAGCGCGCCAATCTTGATGGCCACAAAGGTAGCCAGCGATGCAGCGGGTGCGGGTATCGGCCCTTGGCCGAACGGCCCCCGCCTATGCGCTTTCCACCTCGGTACTGCCGCAGGTTGAAATCTCACCCGCCTTGCGGCGTCCCTCGCCACCATTCCAGGCAACTGGATCTGAGCACCCGTCGACTTTCTGACCGACGTCCAGTCTCTCCGCGACGCCAGTCAGTAGCGAATCACTGGGTGCGATCGATAGGTCCCACAAGAACGATTCGTGGCCGAGGACGTGCCTGCCGCCGGTCGGCTCGTGAGGCGTGAGTAATCGGGAGGCCGGAATGCAGGTCATGCGGGTCGCGATCAGTGACTTTCGTGGAGTCAAGTCTGGGCAGGTTCTGCTCGGCGGGCACACCACGCTGCGATGTGTCGGTCCATGCGTCGGTCGCTTCGGTGAGCCACCATGTTCGGGTGACATCTGAGAAGGAAGCATCGACTCAGCTGGCCGCGGCGGCGTTGTTACTCGGGTGGAACGTGTCGAAGAACCCTCACCAACCGCCGGTTCGGCTGGACCTAACTGCAGCCATCGACGAGATGCTCGAGTGGCTGGGAGACACGCGCAGGCTTGATCTCGGAAACCACCGGTCGGGTTGGGCCTCAATCATCCGGGAACTGTTGTCCGCAGTGGACCGGACGGGCTCTGAGCTCCTTGATCTGTTGAATGAGGAGCTGGCGCGGGTTCGCCAAGAGTGCGACCGCGGGCTCGAAGCGATTGTCCGCAATCGGAATCAGCTTCGTCAGGCGTTGGTGCATCTACGTGCCCGGCTCGCAGAGCGATCCGCCCTCGTGGCGGCCTGGAACGACTTCCTGTCGGCAGTGCGCGGGGCCGGCACTCCCTTCGAGGACTGTGTAGCAGCACGCTCGCTATTCTGGAATGTAGCCCATATCGGTGGGCTAGACCGGGGCGAGCTCTCGTACCATCTGCGCGGGATCCTGGACAATGATGGTCGGTCCATCGCGTCTAGTCGGTTTGCCCTGAGAGAGCTCGCAGAAGAAGACATCCGGGGTGTACCACGAGATGCCGGGCTGAGTGTCCAGGAGCGCTTGGATCTTGCCGGCAGAGTCCTGTTGGACAGCGGTGAGGTCCACCATCATGTTGTTTGGCACGTCTACACCAGGGCGAGCATCGATGGATTCCAGACCACGATCGGCGATCTGACGATTTACTCTGGTCCCTGGTTGATGAGCTTTGCTGAGCTGGATGAGATCCCGCCATGGGTCGATCTTCCGCCGGAGCTCCAGGAGTGGAATCTGCCATGGAGGAAGGCCTTGCTTCCGGCGGACGACGATTACGTCTTCACTCGCCTCGACCTTGGGAGGCGGCAGCTTGGCAATGCGCCCGAGCTCGCCGGCCAGCTCGTGGATGCGGTCGTGACGCTTGCCAAACACCGTGTGGGTCGGAGGAACAACTGGACGCGACTAGCCGGGCACTGGCATGTAGTTGACGATCATCGCAGCGGAATGTCGATCGGACGAGGCGAGAGTCTCCCACGGGTCGATGTGGCGCCGCATTTGGACGCGGTGATCGACGAACTCCAGGAAGTTCTGGTGGGCATCGATGTGTCTCGATTCGCTGAAAGCTCGCTCCATGAATGGTCTGAGACTCTGCAGTGGTGGCGGGAAGCGAGCACCGGGGACGACGCCGGAACTGTGCTGGTGGGCGTCAGAGTGCTCGAGCTGGTGGCCTCTCGCGTCAATCTTTCTGCCTGGGACAGCTATGCCAAGAGCTACATGCAGTGGGCCGCTGTACGGCGCGAGCTGATCGACTCGGTTGTCGCTGAAGCGCAGGCGGGCTTGTATCCGAGTCGACCTGCCGAGCTCGCAGCGGAGATCGACTACGTAGCCCTGGAACGCTTGCAGACATCGCTCTTCACGTACGAGACGAAGCACACGGTGTTCGACTGCATGGCCGCGATCTCTGCACTTCGCGAGATCGAGCAAAGCTGCGCCGGCAGCATCCTCGACGCCAGGCGGGTCCGCATCCTTCGACGGAGACTGCTGGAGCCGGGTCGCTCGACCGAATGGGTTGGTGCGATCAAGAGTGACTGGGAACTGCAAACCAGCCGAGTCGCTCGCGTCCGCGATGCGCTCGCGCATGGCGGGCCGACCACGAGAACCTCGATCTCACTGGCAGCAAACTTCGTAACGGACCTCGTCAACAACGCGCTGTACCTGGCGTTCGACTCGGCTCTACATGGTCCGGACATCCTGACGCGGCATCTAGAGTTTCGTCAGGACCAGACTGCTTGGTTGCGCAGATTCAGAAGCGGCATTGGCCTCGTGCCGGCCTTGTTTCCGAACGATGAGCCTGAGGTCTGACTGGCAGCGCGAGGCCGTTCGCTAGCTTGATTGCTGCCAGGAGTCCTCCCGCGCTGCGTGGGAACGCCTGTGGGGCGGGCCGTCCGGGGCGCTCGGGGTGGTTCGGCTAAGGAGACCTGGCGTCATGTATCCGACGCGCCGGTCCTGAAGCGCCCGCGGCTTCGCCTGATCGAGGGCATCTGCGCACCTAGCGGGGACCGCGGACGCCTCGCAAACAGGACTTGCAGACGTACGATACGTGCCATGGTTGCGACAGATCCGGACTGCGGAATCTGCAGGACAATTACTGGGGCCGATGGCACTCAGTGGGTGATCAGGCATCAGTTCCCGAAGGCTCTTGTTCATCACTACCCGTTGCCTCCGCTAGGCGCCGACGTAGTACCCGTGTACCGCGGCAAGTTCGACCTCGAGGGCAATACGTACCGTGGACTGATCAAGGTCGACCTCAATCCACGTCCCCGGCTACATGCTGAAGGCGTGAAGGACGCGTCGTTCGAGGAACTGCACAAGGAACTATCTGCGGGCGGGGTGAAGAGGCCTGCGGAGTGGGTCGATGCCAAGACGGTGAAGATTCCTGCAAAGTCCGTACCTTCTCCAGCGAAGACAGCTCGCCAGCCCAAGCCGAATTCTGCCGAGGGCGGGTCGTTCCACGTTTCTGAAGCTCACCTCCAAGAGATCGTGGTCGGTGAGCCCCGAGAGCTTGACTACCTCACCTTCTTCCTGATGAACGGCTGGTACGGCCATGACGGCCTGAACACCTGCTACGACGGTCTCGATCGCCAAGGACGCATCGAAGTCAAGCTGGGCGAGTGGCAGCTGCGGCTTGAGCCGCGCGGTGATCGAACGCCGAAGGAGGTGAGAAACCATCAACGGTCGACAGGAGCCTCGAACATTACCCACGTGGGCCGAATCCGACGCGATGACGGCACCACCTTCGACGGGCTGGACGCTATACAGGTGCTGACCGTTGTGACAGACCTGGTTGGGTTTGCGCTCGGTAGGGTTACCGATTTCCTACTTCCGGTTGGATACCGCGACAGCAAAGCCGTCTGGAGCCAGTGGGCGTGCAACAGAGTCGTTGACCGGCCGTTGGGAGCGACGCCGTTCCTCGATCTCGAGCACACGGCCGAGCAGATGGCAGAACTGCTTCAAACCGGATACCAGACGAGCCAGAACAAGGCCCGATGGGAGGTGTTCAAGAACATGCTCGGCTATCACTACTCTGCGGAACATGACGCGACCGTCAACATGAAGGTTCTCCTCCCTGTGTCGGCCCTACAACTGATCTCATACGCATACCTCGTCGAGGAGCTGCCATTACCTGATCCAAACCATCTATCGAACAAGGATTGGCGAAACCTCGACACCTCAGAGCAGCTTCGGAGGATCCTCGACCTCATCGGTATCAACCTGGCAGTCCCAAGCCACATGAAGCATCTTGTGAACGTGAAGACTGCACTCGAGAAGGAGGAGCCGACAAAGACGTTCGACCAGCTTGGTTGCGTGGTTCGGCTTCGCAATGGGGTCGCTCACCCAAAGCAGAAGGACGCCCTCCGTTGGAGCGTCACCGAATGGGCCGAGACCGGATTTGCGGCTACAGGCATGCTTCACCTCGCGATTCTGTGGTGGCTCGGATTCGACGGCAGGTACGTGCCGAAGACCGCGCAGTACCGTGGAGCAGGCGACGCCGTCCTCGTGCCATGGCATGTTCCGTGAGCGCTACATTGCTGAGCGTTGTGTCCAAGAGCCGCAGGGGCGACCGGGTCGTCACTGATCTCGGCTGCGACATGCGGAAGTTTCTGCGTTGGGCGCAAACACACGAAGCTGCGACGTGAAGATGTCGCTCACCGCGCCTGTCACTTTCGCAGCCACTGATCGGGAGCAGGACAGTCGTGTGATGGCGCGGGGAGGGCTCGACAGAGACCCGGTCCAGCTCCGAAAGCGGTTCCTACCCCTTGCGTTGAGCGCCCCGATTCGAGAGGCACTAGTGGTCGCCTGTGCCTAGTATCCGCCTTGCCAAGTAGGCTCTCGTGACCTCAAGGAGCCAATGAACCTCCTCAAGGCTAGGGAGGGGTTGCCCGACAAGGCCGAGCTCGAACCGCGCCCACGCGAGATTGTGCAGACTGATCGCCAAGTCGGGATGGCTGTCGTCGTACGTCCGACCGCTTGGTCGAGACCGCACGACCGAGTGGCGACGCTGCTGCCATCGAATGCCATCCAATCCGGTGAGTAAAACCGTGAGCTGGAACAGGAGATTCACGCGCTTGTGAGTACTTCGATCTCGGCGATGGTGGAGACGGCATCATGGAAGACGGTCAGGAACTCGCGGATCTGCTTCGCCGCGATCGTTGGTGTACTGGCCGCCAACGCTTGACGCAGCATGTCCATCGAGAGCCCAGGCTGGGCGATGGCTATACGGCCGACCGCGATCGGGGGTGGTCGGTGGGCGAAGCCCCAGCCTGGGTGGTCGGGATTTTGGCCGCAGAGGATTCGGAGTAGGGACTCGCTACCTTCGATGATGGTGATCTTCGGCGAGTCTTGGCCGGTCAGGCGGGCTCCGATGGTTCGCCAGAGGCCGGGGTCAGTGATATATCTGCGGCTTTTGATCGCTTGCTGCGCCACCGTCTGCATGTCGTTGACCCGCACGCCAGGGGTGGAGTTGCTGGCTGCTTTGGCGTGCCAGAGCGAGAGCGTGACCTGTCGTTCGGGACTCACCTCGAGCACGAGGTAGTCAGCGATCTCGCCGCTTCCGTCGTTGCAGAGGATCCAGCGGTGTCTCTCGCGCTTGGGCTGGGCGATGAGGTATTTCTCGAGCTCCTCGTGGATCGACCGACCGAGCTTCTTCTCTTCAGCCTTCTTCTTGGTCTCGGCCTCCAGATCCACACCCTGCCAGGAGAGTGACGTGTAGGTCAGGTGGGGCAGAGATGTGCGTGGTCCGCGTGAATCGTAGATGACTGATCCGATGCACGTCTGTCCGTCGAGGAAGAAGATTGTCGGTGGCTTGATCGACAGGAGGTCTTCGAGCTGAAGCCCGGTGGAGAAGCCTAGGTGAACCTCGAGAGTGCGGCCCGAACACTGGAACCTCCCCTCAGCGTCTTGGTATCCCTGCCAGATTGGCAGATCAGGATCTGCAGGATCGAAGGCGGCCAAGGGCAGGCGATCGGTCGTACGGGTCCCGACAGGATCGAAATGGAGCTCCAGCGACGCGACCGGGAGATCGTCCGGAAGCCGCCAATCCATGGCTCGGACGCTTGGGCTGTGTTCGACAAGGGCGACGTCAGCGTCAGGAAAGGTGACGAGCCGGCGTCCGCGTGTCACATTTGGCAGCAGACGGCCTGCCGCTGAGGCGGTCGGTAGCCAGTATCTAGACGCGAGATCGGCAGCGAAAACCTCGTAGTTGCGTAAGGACAGGTAGCGTCCCTCCCAGTACTTGCTCTTGCCTGTCGCGACTCCGGCGGAGAACGCACCTGGTCCCGTGCCGACCTGCGCGATCGCATGGCCCAACGCGCGCTGATCGGTGTCGCTCGCACGGAGACCGCGATCGACGCTGCTGCCTGAGAACATCGTGTACGAGGGAACGCCGGGGCTACCGCGGTAGGTATTGCGGACCCCGACGGACGAGACAGAAATGCGGTTCAGGGCGTCGAAAGCGTCCTGCAGGCGTTGTGGGTCGGTCGTCTTCGCGTGCGGCTCCGCCCCCAGAGCGACCCGTATTTGGTTCCGGATGGTTCCGTCTCCGCTGTTCACGAGCAAGAGGTGCGGCTCATCGATCCGTGGTGACCGGATCCAGGTGATCAGGTGGATGTCATAGGCCGGTGCATCGAGGCCTGGGCTCGTAGCGTGCCATCGAGGCCGGTTGATTGCGGTTGTCACCAGCAGCAGTGTCGAGTTGGTTGGATTGACCCCGCTGTAGATGATGGTCTGCCCACCCAGCCGTCGTCCCTCGGTGAGTTCGTCCGGTACCAGGCCGCCAGCAATTGGTGGCTCGTAACCGGACTGGGTGCTGATCTCGTACAAGACCACACTGCACGAGGGGGTGATGGCGTTCAGGGCGATACTGGGTGGCGCCGGCGCGAACGCTTCAATGTAGATGCGATCTGCCCTGGCCTCGATGATTTCGTCGTCGATCAGGCCCGGTAGGACCTTGGCCCAGTCAGCATCCTCGGCGTACAGCTCGCGCACTGCGCCCTGCAGGTGAGGGTAGACATCAACGTCTCGAGCGGTGACGAGTATCGAGGGCTGCGGGTAGTCCTCGTCGACGCGAGCTAGGCGCCCGAGGAACTGGGTGGTAGCGGCTAGCGACCGATGCTTGTCGTGATACGCGGCAATCCGCAGCCTGGGAAGGTCAAACCCTTCTCCGAGCATGTCGACAACGGCGACTGTGCGGCAGGACCCGGAGCGGACTCGGGCGACTATGTCTTCTCTCTTGCTCTCCGCCAAGTTGCTGTGAAGCGTCTCAACCACGAGCCCTGAACGCTCGTACAGTTCAGCCAGCGCCGCAGCGCGTTGACGCGTCCGTGCTCTGATCATGATCGAACTTGTCGCATGTTCCGGCATCGCAGCTAGCTGGATCACCTCAGCCGCAATCAAGCTGTCGATGCTCTCCTGGGTCGGGCTATCGGGTAGGTCGAGAATTTGCGGTTCGACTGGCTTGTAGGAGCCGTCATCTAGTGCAAGGCTGATCGGGTAGTGGTAGAGCTCCGTTCCTGGCAGCTGCTGACGATCCCGTCGCCGAGGCGTAGCCGTCAGCAGAAGAGCCGCGGCGTCGCTGAAATGATCGAGGATCGCCCGCCAGGTCGGTGCCGGGGAGTGATGAGCCTCGTCCACTATCACGAGATCGAACAGGTCCTTCGGAGGTGGAGTGCCGTTCTGGTAGAAGCTCGGACTGATCGCGTTGGGAAGCGCGACGACGACATCGTGTCTGTGCAGACGGTTCCAATCGGCTTTAGTGCCGGACAACTCTAGAACGGCTGGGTTCTTGGCGCCGCTCAGAGCACCGACCCGACGCAAGACGTGCTGGGTCTCGAAGGCCTCAACAGCCTGGCGCCGCAAGTCGCGACTTGGCACGACGACCAAGACGCGACTGGCCCGCAGCAGATGCGGAGCAGCCAAGGCGACCGCTGTCTTGCCCGTACCTGTCGGTAGCGATATGAGCGCCGGTGGCTGCCGTGGCACCGACCAGTGGCCGAGCAACATCCCGAGCGCCCCCAGCTGTGCCTGCCGCCAGCGCGGGCGCGAGGTCTTAGTCAGAAGGCTGAAGCGATCTTCGCGAATGTAATAGTCCATGTGCTTCCCCCATCGCAGCCTGTAGCTGTGTTGCGTCGCTGCGATGCTTGACCTATCGAGATTCGAATACGCAGCGTTACATTGGTTTGGATCGAGGGTTCGGATCCAACATCGGGATCCGCTACTACAAGTGGGGCGACAGCAGGCCGCACGAAACTGCCAGGTGGATCCCGCCGTCCCGGACCAGCGACCGCTCCACCGTCTTCATCTGAGCACCATCTACCGAACGGTGCGTGGGCAGGTGGCGGCCGCGTACACAACTCTCAAGGTCTTGGGCTATCTGAGCGCCCACTACGACATCGGCGATCACGCGGACCTGCAGCTCGAACTAGGCATCGGGCGACTGCTTCGGATTCCCCGATCGAGCCCTTGCGGTTCGCGCGCTCGACGCCCTGGACAGCCCGGTCGGCTGGATCACAACGAGTATCTCCTCTGAAGGACCCTGCGATCCGCGGAGCGTGGCGCTGGCCGCGGGCCCGGTAAGCCCGCAGGGCCGGCGATGGCCCGGAGGGTGGGCGAGGGCGCGCAGCTGGCGCGACGGATGAGCCAACGCGTAGAACGCGGGGAGAATCATTCCCTCCCTACCTCATGTGGACCCGACGAGGGGACTCGAACCCTCCAACCGGATCGCCGGCTACTCCATCGACTCGCGCATGAAAGCCTAGTTAGCCGTGGCGGCCCTGCGCGCCGCAGTCGTGCTGCACACGCCTGCAGCTGGGCTGATTCTTCACAGCGACCGCGGCAGCCGCACTGTGCACGCAGATTGCACCAATGTGCAGTGCGAACTTGTAGACCTGCACATCAAGTGCAGCGCAGAGTGGCATGGCTGCTTGTCAGTGACCGCCGCTGCACAGTCGGATCCCCGCGAGGAAACCCTGGCGGTAGCGGTGCGATATGGCAGCGACAGATGACCGTCCCTCATCAGGAGAGTTGCTACGGTGAGATACCGCCCTCTAGCTATCGTCGGCCTACTCGTCGCCAGTGCGATCATCATCCCTGCGGCTCAGTCGGCCGCCAAGTCACCTACCCCGAACACTCCGGACAGGCCGCCGCTCCCGCCGGCGGGCGTCGCGATTCCGGTGGCCAAGCCCCGGCCGCTCGCGCCAATGAAGGCACTGCCCCGCAGTGCGACAGTCAAGGACTATCAAAGGGCCGTCGCTAAGTACGCCGAACAAAGTGGTCAGAGCTACGCGGTGGATAGCTCAAGCTTTGCGACGAACAAACGCTACGCGCGGGCAGCCGCCGGCGAGCCCGACGTGCCAGGCAGCTTCAGTTACCTGACGGTCCCAGAATGCCGTGACCGAGGCGACACCATGATCCCGGTCGAGCAAGGCGGTACCGGCCGCATCTACAACCACTGGCAGTGGTGTGGGTGGCAGTCGCGATACACGAAACATGAGATCAAGACGACCTACTTTGGGCCGTTTACAGAGGTTGGCGCCCTCTTGAACCGACAGACCGTGATGGGCTGGGGCTCTCAAAGCACGACCGAGGTCACCGTCCGTGTCTATGTCGACCAGATCAACTCGCCGGCGGGTAGCGACATCACTGCGGCGAACTCAACACTGACAGCAATCCCGTCGTGCACCGACGTCTTCGGCAATGGATCCTGCAGCTTCTCGCAACCTCAGTACAGCATGCCTTTCATCGATCTTCAGGCCGGAAACATCATCGAGTTCAAGGCGATGGTAACCCTTCCGCCAGAGACACCTGAGAACCCGGATCGCGTGACCGGCATGAACTTGAACGTGAGGTTTGCGGTGACGAGCTCAGCCACGCCGGGCTGGGCACCAACAAGTGGCTCATACACCGCGAGCATCCGCTGCGACCAATCCAAGTCCGGCGAGTTCCAGAACAAGCCAGGCTGCATCTTCAACGGCGTCATTCCGTACTACAGCCTCAAGATCGGCGACCCAGCGGTGGGGCAGGTTGCAGAGCACATCCACCAGGCCTTGACGGATCCGGACTCAACATCGCCCCAGACCAGTGGCCCGAAGATGATCCCGTGGGAGATCCACAGGGAGACCGATTCAGCCAGGCAAAGGGCAAACCGCGACAAGGCCACTGATGCATGCAACCGTGTTTACGGAGAGGAACGACCCGAAGGCAAGCAGTGCGACGAGTACCCCTTCGCAGCATCAGAGGAAGGTGCTGCAGCAAGAGATGGCGACGCACACTACTCGGTCGCGCTCATCGACAAGAGCCACAACGAAACAGAAGGTGGCCAGCGGTCCGCATGGCTGAAAGCGGATCGGATCATCGATGGCGACCTCTTCAGAGTCGTCGCGAACTAGGATCCACCCATGAGCATCAACGACTTGTGGCAGGAAATCGAGCCCTTGCTGACTCCGGCAATCGCCGCAGCTCTACGCCCGCCAGCGAGCATCGACAGCCTGCACGCTTGGGTCGATGTCGCCGGCGCATTGCCGGAACCTCTTGTTGCGCTCTACTCCCAGCACGAAGGCACCTACCACGCTGGTGGCAGCAAGGGTTTCTGCTTCATCGGATCGTGGTACCCGCTACCAGTTGACGACGCGATCCAGCAGTATCAGCGAGCCAAGGGGCTGACCGACCTCTATGGTCAGACGGCTCTGATCCCGTTTGCGGTCGGAGTTGACGGCTCGCTGCTTGCTGTTGCATCCGAGGCGACGCAGGCGGTGGACATCATCTATACCGATGGCCCAGGCGGTGAATGCTTCCCAAGTCTTGAGACGCTCATGCGTAGAACTGTGACCGGCTTACAAGGTCAAGATTCAGAGTACCGCCCCGAGCTATCCAACAATCATCTGATCTGGTTCAACCGAAAATATGAGGCAGGCGACAGTGCTTAGTCGTATCGCTTTATTGCGTCCCCGAAACTTGTTCTTGCCGCTCGTAGCAGTGGCGACGGGCGGTATGCTCGTGGCAAGTCAAGCGCCAAGCAGCTCAGCATCGGACCAGCGTATCGCTGCGGCATGCACGCTCAACGTGCCGGCTACGGTCAGCATCAATAGCCCGTCCTGGAACCCTCCCATGTCTCTGGGCCCGGACTGCGCTGCGGCTGGCGTTGTCGAAGCCAAGTGGGAAGCCAAGGACGCGGCCGGCAACGTGATGAACAAGGCGTTCTTCAACCGCAACGAACCTACAAGATGGCCGCTCTTCGGCGGCGTTACTCTTGGCGTCTGGAGTTGGCAGCCCACCGGTGCCCGAGGCGCTGTGGATCCGGCTCTTGCCAAGACCGGGCAGACGCCATCGGCGGCGTCCGGCGACGGTGCAGCGCAGATCGCCGCCGAGGTTCCACAGAACACGCCGACAACGACCGTGAGGGTGATGTCAGCGGCCACCTTCCTCTCGGTCTCCCAAACACAACCGTGCGTCTTGCCACTGAAGGCCTACGGGACGCGATACAACCCGGCTTCTGATCCGACTAAGAGTGACGGCATGGCCAAGTACGAGGGCGGCCGCGGCTCGTTCCAAAAGCTTGAGCGCGGTTCGACGACCTGGGTCAGTATCAGCGGAGCGACTCTCCCGGCCTCTGGACAGCTGCAGATCAACATCCCGTGGCCGAAGATCACGACGCACTATCGATTCGTCCTCTACGACACAACGACTGCATGGGGAAGTATCAGCCAGATGCTGACGTACGACCCAACCGCCGGCTGCTGACATGAAATTGTCGGTGGGCGCATCCCGCGCCCACTGACAACGCTCCGGCAGGCGTCTGACCGAACGGGCAGATGGTCCTTACCAGCAACCACCTTCATGGGCCGGACAGAGACATAATCTCGAGCCAGGGCTCGTAGAGCGCAGGATCCATCGACGTAGGTAGCAGCCTGCACGTCACAAGCCAGCCTTGGAAGATCCACAGGAGTGCCACGCGAGCCATGTCGAGGTCGCCGAAGGCGTCGTCGAGGGCTTGGGCGGCGGCTGGGTTGGCTACTTTTCGGCCCATGTAGACGTCTTGGGTGATGGAGACTTTGGCTTGGCCTAGTTGGTCGGCTACTTGGCGGGCGGTGTGGCCGGCGTCGTCGAGCGCGGTGGCGGTGGTTTTGCGGAGGGCGTGGGAGCGGATCCAGGTGAGTTGGTCGGATTCGGCGGGTCGGGTGGCGGCTTCTAGTTCGGTGGTGAGGTTGTCGAGGGTGGCGCCGCAGGCGGTCGTGAAGGCGGCGACTAGTTCCGTGGTGGGTTTGATGCGGCCGGTTTCGATGAGTTCGACTCGGTGTTGGGGCCAGGAGAGTTTGGCGGCGGCCTCCTTGCGGGTGAGTTTGGTGGCGCGGCGGAGGGCTCGGAGGGCGAGGCCTAGGTCGCGGCGGGCGGTGCTGCCTACGGGGGAGAGGGCGGTGCGGAGGTGGCGGCGGGTGTTGGAGGGGTCACGGAAGGTGCCGTTGGTGTCGGGGAAGATGGGGTCGTCGAGGCGGATGCCGGCGGCTTGGCGTTTGCGGAGGACCGCGATGAGCCAGGTGGGGAGGTTGAGTTTGCGTTGGCCGGCTCTGGATTTGGTGGTCTTGCGGATGAGGCCTTGGCCGCGGACTCGGGCGATGGTGTGGGTGATTTCTACGGCGCCGGCTTCTAGGTCTACTTGGGACCAGAGGACGGCTAGGGATTCGCCGATGCGGACGCCGGTGCCGAGCATGAAGGCGACGAGGTCGGGGAGGTCGGCGTCGACGGCTTTCGGGTCGTTGGCGAGGCTGGTGCGGAGGAGGGTGACTTCTTCGGCGGTGAGGGCTCGGGGTGGGTCTTTGGGTGGGGCTTTCGATGGCTTCGATCTCGCGCATGGGGTTGACGGAGATGGCGTTGGAGCGGACGGCGAGGCTCATGGCGCCGGAGATGATGGCGCGGGAGGTCTTGGCGGTGGAGGCGCCGGCCTTTTCGGTGATCTTGGAGATCACTTTGTCTAGGCGTTGGGTGGTGGCCTCACCGATGCGGAGTTCGGCGATGGCGGGGCGGATGTGGTTGCGGAGGACACGTTCGTAGGTGTCGTAGGAGGTGGGGGGAGCGCTTGCCGAGCTCGACGAGGTTCTTGAACCGCTTCTGCCACAGATCGAGCAGGTCGCCGATCTTGTGCATCGCGGTCAGGTCGTTCGAGTGGCCGGTTCTGGTGCGGTCCTGGAGCTTCTTCAGGAGCGAACGCTCGGCGGCGGTCTTGGTGGGACCGTAGGCGCTGACGGGTCGGACGTGGCCGTCCATGTCACGGAACTTCGCCTGCACTTTGTGCTGGACGGCCTTGCCCTTGGCATCGGTTTTGGTCGGCCAGGTCGAGATGGTTCCCCAGGAGCCGAGGGGGATGGTCGGTCGTGCCATGTCATGCCTCCAACCGGGGTGATGGTTGGAAGCTCAACGGCCGCACCGATCGAGAATCTGGAAGGCCGACAACGCCGAGCACTGATGTGACATGACGCACAGTCACGATCAGATCAAGGCGGTCTGGGGGCCGCCGGATCAAATGAGTGCGTTTTGAGTGCGTGCGGGCAACACGAAGGCCCGGTGCACATTGCGATGTGTGCCCGGGCCTCGGTGTTTGTGCGCCGCCAGGGACTCGAACCCCGAACCCGCTGATTAAGAGTCAGCTGCTCTGCCAATTGAGCTAGCGGCGCATGTTTTGTTGTGGTCTTGCCTTCGAACGAAGAGGAGCTTAGCAGGGGTTTTGGGGAGATGTGAAATCGGTTAGGGGGCGAGGATTGTCATGGCGGCGTTGTGGCCGCCGAGGCCGGAGACGGCGCCGCCGCGGCGGGCGCCGGAGCCGCAGATGAGGAGGTTGGCGGTGTCGGTCTCGGTGCCCCAGCGGCCGACGGTGGTGGGGTCGGGGGACCAGGGCCATTGAAGGTCGCCGTGGAAGATGTGGCCGCCGGGCATGCCGACGGATTCTTCGATGTCGAGCGGGGTTTTGGCTTCGATGCAGAGGTCGCCGTTGGCGTCGCGGGCGATGCAGTCCTCCAACGGTTCGGCCAGGTAGGACTCGAGGCCGGCCAGGGTACGGCGGGTGGCCTCGGCGCGGGCCGAATCGTTGTCGGAGGCAAATAAACGGGCGGGGAAGTGGACGCCGAAGACGGTCAGGGTGTGGTGGCCGGAGGCAATCAGCTCGGGGGAGAGGATCGACGGGTCGGTGAGGGAGTGGCAGTAGACCTCGGAGGGCGGTACGGCGGGGAGGGTGCCGGCGGCCGCGGAGCGGTAGGCGGTCTCGAGCTGGGTGTAGTCCTCGTCGATGTGGAAGGTGCCGGCGAAGGCGCGGGTGGGGTCGTCGCCGGAGCGCAGGGCGGGGAGGCGGGAGAGGAGGAGGTTGATCTTCAGCTGTGAGCCTTCGGGCTTCGCTGAGACCTCACGACCACGCAGCGTGTCCAGGGTGGTCGGGGCTACGTTGGCGAGCACGTAGGAGCAGTCCACGGAGCGCTCGCCGTCGCCGCCGAGCCAGGTGACGGACCCACGCACGCCGTCGACCTCGATGGAGGTCACGGAGGCGTCAGTGATGAGTGAGGCGCCGGCTCGGCGGGCTGCGTAGGCCAGGGCGTCCGTGACGGCGCCCATGCCGCCGACGGGTACTCGCCACTCGCCGGTGCCGTTGCCGATCAGGTGGTAGAGGAAGCAGCGGTTCTGGATCAGTGAGGGGTCGTGCAGTCCGGCGAAGGTGCCGATGACTGAGTCGGTGGCGACGACGCCGCGGACGGTGTCGTCGGCGAAGCGGCGTTCGACGGACTCACCGAAGGGGCGCTCGACCAACTCGTCCCACAGGGCAGGGTCGACCCGGGAACGCAGGGTGGCGGCGGACTGCAGTGGTTCGAGCAGAGTGGGGGCGATGACCTCGGCCAACGAGCCCACTGCGCTGTAGAAGGCGGTCCACGCGTCGTACTCGGCGTCACTCCCAGTGAGTCGGGCAAACGACTCCCGTGTCGCTACACCCTCCGGGCGCTCGACCATCAGGCCCAGGTCGCGGCCAGAACGTCGTACCGGGGTGTAGGACGCCACTGAGCGTGAGCGGAGCTGTAGCGCCAGGCCTAGGTCCGCAATGATCTTGTCGGGTAGCAGGCTGACCAGGTAGGAGTAGCGCGACAGGCGTGCGTCCACACCGGGGAACACCTGCTGGCTGACCGCTGCGCCACCGGTGTGGGGCTGCTGCTCGAGCACGAGCGTGGACATGCCGGCCTGGGCGAGGTAGGTGGCGGCGACGAGGCCGTTGTGCCCGCCACCGACGATCACGACGTCGTAGAAGTCCATTGTTCAGACCGGCCAATCGAGCTTGGTGTATGCGGCGTCCCAGAACATCCACTCGTAGCGACAGGTGGTCGCGAAGTGCTGGTGACAACGTTCCCGCTCCGCCGCTCCCACGTCCAGTACGTCGGTCACCGCCAGCACGGATTCGACCACCGCATCGAACTCCTCCGAGCCGTACGTCTCGATCCACTGCCGGTAGACGGGGTCGGGCGAGGACCGCTTCAGCAGCTCACGCCCGACGTCCCGATAGATCCAGTAACACGGCAGTACGGCGGCCACGGCCTCGGCGTACGTCCCAGTGGCGCAGACCGCGGTCAGATAGGACATGTACGCCGTTGTGGTCGGCTTGGACCCGGCTGCCTCGACATGAGCCGTGGTCAGGCCCAGAGAGGTCAGCAGGGTGCTGTGGAGTTCCCGCTCGACCGCGATGGCGTTGGCGGCGTGCAGCGCGAACATGCTGACCGCATCCTCGTCGGTCGCGCGGGCCGCGACCAGACTGAGCGCCCGTGAGTACGCACGCAGGTAGTGACTGTCCTGGATGATGAAGTAGCGGAACGCATCGTGGTCCAGTGTCCCGTCGGTGAGTCCGGTGATGAAGGGATGCTGCACGATCTCGTCGTACACGCCAGCGCCGCCACGAGCCCACAACTCACCGGAGAACGTCATGCCGACGACCCTATAGGCCGGGCTTCTCCTTGGTGATGGACTCCTGGTAGGCATCCGAGTACGTCGGGGTGTCCTGCAGGAGGCCGTCGACGAAGGCGGCCACATCGGGACCGGTGACCTCGAGCACTCCCTTGCCGGCCGCGACGCCTTCCTCGAAGAAGTCGACGAGTCCATTGAGCAGGTCGCCGTCGATCAGGTCGACCGGGCCGACCTTGAAGACGTAGCGCTGGATCTCCTGGTAGACGATCTGATAGTCCGCCGGGAGCGCCTTCACTCGCGCTGTGTGCGCCCGCCACTTCTTCTTGCCCTGGATGATGTCCTGGATGCCCATCTCAGCCTCCCAGCCGGTTCAGTTTCTTGGCGACGTTGGCGTTCAGCTGCGCGCGCCACTTGTCGCGGTAGTTCCGGGCGCCCTCGCCGCCGGCCAGCGCCGCGCTGAAGCCGACGATGTCGTCACCCACGACCTGATAGATGGTCAGTCCGTCGGCCGCCGACTCCTCGAGCAGCCCGAGCGCGCTGTCCAGCAGCGGCATCAGGTTGCGGCCGGTGAAGTCGCCGTACGGCGTCAGGTGTGCCTTGATCTCGTCCCACGCGGCGCGGAAGTCGTTCGGCAGGGCCTCGGCCCGGGCGTCGAGCGCCTTCCACTCGCGGGTGAGATCGCTGCCGGTGATGGTCTCCCAGAAGTTCATTTCCCGCCCTCCTTCAGCTTGTCGATCCGTGTCGTCATGTAGTCCCACTTCGCCCAGAACGTCGCGAGCTCCGCACGTCCGGCGTCGTTGAGGGTGTAGAACTTGCGCGGCGGGCCCTGCTCCGAGGGCCGCTTCGTCACCTGGACGAGCGCGTTCTTCTCCAGCCGCAGCAGGATCGTGTAGACGGTCCCCTCGACGACGTCGGAGAAGCCGAGCTCGTTCAGTCGCCGGGTCACGGCGTACCCGTAGGTCTCCTCGGCGCCGATGATCTCCAGCACACAGCCCTCGAGCGTGCCCTTCAGCATCTCGGTCAGACCGTCCATCCGAACTCCTCTCCGGTACTCGGTGTTACTCAGTACCAGTACAACGTATCACTAGGTACCGAGGTTGCCAAGGGCCCCTTACCCTGGCCCCATGACGATCCAGGGGGAACGTGTGCAGGCACCGCCGGAGTCGCCGTTGCTGCGCCGCATCCGCGCTTCGGTGATCGGTGACGACCAGGTGATGCCGGGGCCGTATGGGCCGCGCCGGGTGACGTACGCGGACTACACCGCGTCCGGGCGCGCGCTCGGCTTCCTCGAGGACTTCATCCGCGAGGAGGTCCTGCCGCGGTACGCGAACACGCACACCGAGTCGAGCGGGACCGGCCTGCAGACGACCCGGCTGCGCGAGGACGCGCGCCGGATCATCCACGAGAGCGTCGGTGGGGATGACGAGACCGCGCTGATCTTCTGCGGATCCGGCGCGACCGGCGCGATCGACAAACTGGTCGGCGTCCTCGGCCTGCGGATCCCCGCCCAGCTGGACGACGAGCACCAGTTGACCGACAAGATTCCGGCCGAGCAGCGGCCGGTCGTCTTCATCGGTCCGTATGAACACCATTCGAACGAGCTGCCCTGGCGCGAGTCGATCGCCGACGTGGTGATGATCAGCCAGGACGCCGACGGGCACATCGACATCCCACAGCTCGAAGCGCGCCTGATCGAGTACGCCGATCGCCCGCTGAAGATCGGCTCGTTCTCGGCCGCCAGCAACGTCACGGGCATCGTCAGCAACACGCACCGGGTCTCCGCGCTGCTGCACAAGCACGGTGCCTTGTCGTTCTGGGACTTCGCCGCGGCCGCGCCGTACGTCGAGATCGACATGTACGGCGGTCGCGACGCGGACCCGTTGTCGTACAAGGACGCGATCTTCCTCAGCCCGCACAAGTTGATCGGCGGGCCGGGGACTCCCGGCGTACTGGTCGCTCGTCGGGAGCTGCTGCGGAACCGCGTGCCCGACGTACCGGGTGGTGGGACGGTCGCGTTCGTGAACCCGACCGGGCACCGGTATCTGGAGGACCCGGTGCATCGTGAGGAGGGTGGGACGCCGGACATCATCGGCTCGATCCGGGCCGGCCTGGCGTTCCAGCTCAAGCAGGCGGTCGGGATCGACGCGATCCGGGCGCACGAGGACGCCTACCTGCGGCGCGCGGTCGACGCCTGGCGCACCGAGCCGAATATCGAGATCCTCGGCAACCTGGACGCCGAGCGGTTGTCGATCGTGTCGTTCGTGATCAAGGCGCCGTCCGGGCGCTACCTGCACCACAACTACGTGGTCGCGCTGCTGAACGACCTGTTCGGGATCCAGTCCCGTGGGGGTTGTTCGTGTGCGGGGCCCTACGGGCACTCGCTGCTGAACATCGACCTGGCGCGCTCGGCCGAGTTCGCCGAGGAGATCCTGCACGGCTGCGAGGGGATCAAGCCCGGCTGGGTCCGGGTCAACTTCAACTACTTCATCTCCGAGGCCGTCTTCGAGTACGTCGTCGAGGCCGTCAAGCTGGTCGCCGAGGGTGGCTGGCGACTGCTCGGTGACTACCGGTTCGCCCCGGCGACCGGCCTGTGGCGACACCACCGCGGACCGGTGGAGCCGCCGATGCGCCTGTCCGCGGTCGGGTACGACGCCGACGGCAAACTCCGCTACCCACGGCACGACCACACGGCCCCGGAGTCAGCGCTCCAGGACTACCTGGCCGAGGCTCGCGAACTGCTCTCGAGCAGTCAGGAGCGGAACGCAGAGGCCGAAGGCACCGTGAACACCGACTTCGACCATCTGCGCTGGTTCGACCTGCCGTCCCGCTGCCTGAGCTGAGCCCTACTTCTCGGTCACCTTGACGGGAAACTTCCATTTCGGGCTGTCCGCCAGCTGGGTCAGCTGCTGCACGGACAGGATCGGGCGGGTGCGCGTCGGCTTGGTGTCCTTCTCCGACGGTGCGTTGTAGCTGGTCAGCGAGACGAACCGGCCGTCCTTCCGCCTGACCTCGACGAAGTTCGAGATGACCCCGCCGCCCTCGCCGCCCATCGACTGGGTCCGGATCGTCGACCCGTCCGGCCGCTTGGTGCACCCCTGAACGTCCTTGCAGCTCGCCGGCCCCTTGAACCGCTGCAGCAACACGGTCACCTGGGACTTCCCCTTGCCTTCGTCGGCGACGTACGCGGCTCCGAAGAACCCGTCGTCCGCACCGCCCCACGACTCAGGCGCGCTGAGCGTCCGCCCGGGCGTCTTCAGCAACGACCGCAACGTGTCCAGCGTCGGCCCCTTGGCTACGGTGGCCGGAGGCGTCACGGCAGGCGGCGGCGTGGGGTTGAACGAGGGCGTTGCGGCGATGGGTGGCCCAGCCACCAGCGCTCCACCGTCCGCACGCCGGTCGAAGTGCTGAACCGCGCCGACCACGACACCCATGGTGGCCAGTACGGCGACGCCGGCCGCGACCCCGGTGAGGGCGCCGCGGCGCTGCCGTAGTCGCGTTCCCTGCGCGACACTGCGCTCGACCAGGTCCACCGACTCCGGCTCGAGGTCCTCGGTCGCCCGGCGCATCAGCTCCGGCAACTTGCTGTCCAGATTGCTCACAATTCTCCTTAAAGGGCGATCAGGTGGATGGCGTCATCACCCAGCACCGCACGCAGCCGCTCCAGCGCCCGTGCCGTCCGCGTAGTGATCGCACTCGGCTTCTTCCCAAGATCCAGCGCCACCTGCTCAACGCTGCGATCTTCGAAGTACCGCAGCACCAGCACCGCCCGATCCAACGGGACCAGCTCCGCCAACGCCCCCTGCAACGCCAGCCGCAACTCCACGTCTCCCACCGCCTGAGCCCGGTCCGGAACCTCCCCGGTCGGCCGCTCGGTCCAGCTCCGCCGCCGGCGCTGCGACACGAACGTCCGCACCAGAGCCGTCCGCGCATAAGCCTCCGGCGCGTCGATCCGGCTCCACGTCTTCAGCATGTTCGCGAGCGTGTCCTGCACCAGATCCTCGGCATGGTGCGGATCGCCGCACAACAACCAGGCGGTCCGGTACAACGGCCCCACTCGAGCCCGAGCGAACTCCTCGAACTCAGCAATCCCCTTCATCCACCCTCCAGCCGTCGCCTACACCCCCATAGACGCACCCACCGCCGGATCGGGTCACACCCCTGGCAGGATGAACCCGTGAATGGAAGCTCCTGGTTCGCGTACGCCGTCGTCGTGGCCGTCACTTTCGTGGTCGGCCTGATCGCCTTCGTCACCTGGATCATGACGCTGGTCTTCTGAGCCGTTCCTGGACTGCCCGGGATCGCATTTCACCCTCGTCGAAAGGGTGTAGGCGCCCGCGCCGAACCCGTCTACATTCGTGATCGCACCGTAACACTTCGTGACCGCCCCGTAGACGGAGGTTCGCATGCCCATCAAGCGACGGACGTTCCTCGCCGCCACCGCGACCGGCCTCGCCGCATCCGCGACCGGCGGCGTACTCGCACCACAGATCGCCCAGGCCGCCACTTGGAAGAAACGACTGACCGGTGCCGACCTGGACACCAACAGCCGCTGGCAGGTGGCCGGCACCGACCTCGGCATTCCGTACGTGCTCGAGAACGGCTCGATCGGGTACCTGTTCGGCGACACCTTCAACTCGCCCTGGCCCGAGCAACAGAACAACGACTGGCGCTCGCCGGTGATGCTCCGCTCGGCGGTCCACCCGAACGCCGCCGGCGGGATCGTCTTCGACAGCGCCGCCCGGGTGGCCGGCAACGGGCGGGCGCCCGAGATCATGCACAACGGTCACAACGGGATCGGCATCGACAACCTGTGGGAGGTGACCGTCATCCCGAACGACGGCATCAGCTTCCCGGAGACCGGTCGGCAGCTGGTGTCGTACATGAGCATCGAGCACTGGAACGCTGGTCCGCGGTACTCGCTCTGGAAGTCCCGGTACGCCGGGATCGCGTTCACCGACAACGGCAACGACTTCGTGCGCACCAACCTGAAGTGGTTCAACGACGCCGACAACGCGGACCCGTTCCAGATGTGGACGATGCAGCGGATGGGCGACTACGTCTACATCCACTCGGTCCGGTCCGGCCGTCAGGACGGGCCGATGATGTTGCGCCGGGTGCGCTGGGACAAGCTCTTCTCCCCGGAGGCCTACGAAGGCTTCGGCTGGAACGGCACCAACTGGGGTTGGGGCCGGCCCTGCTCGCCGGTGCTCACCGGCCGCTTCGGCGAGCCCTCGGTACGCCGCCTCAGCAACGGCATCTGGGTGATGGTCTACCTCAACGCCGCCACCGGCAACATCGTCAGCCGCTGGGCCTACGGCCCCGACACCGGCTGGAGCAACGAGAAGATCCAGGTCACCTACGCCCAGGAGCCCGGCCTGTACGGCGGGTTCATCCACCCCTGGTCGGGTTCCGCGGCCAATGAACTCCACCTGATGGTCTCCAAGTGGACCCGAGACCCGGCCAACAACAGCACCGCCTACCACATGAGCCAGTACGTCGGGACTGTCTAGGCAGCCGGCCCCCGGCCGGGACGATCCGGTCGGGGGCTCGCTCATGCCCGGCGTCAGGAGAAGGGCGAAGGACCGGGGAGGGCCGGTCCCAAGCCATGGACGGCCGGCCCGGGCAGGACCGGACCCAGGCCGTGCGGGACCCCGTTGGGAACCGGTGCGGGAGCCGGTGCCGGGGCGGGGACCGGTGCCGGGGCGGGCGCCGGTGCGGGGGTGCCATCGACGACGTTGTTGTAGCGCAGGGCCCGGTAGTCCTTGTTCGGATGACCGTCCAGCTCGGGTTGGTTGATGTTGGCCGTCTCGTAGCTCACCTTCGGGCCTCCGAAGCTGTAGTACGAGAACGTCCCGGCGGCCTTGTCGATCCACTTCTCGAACAGGAACGTGTGCTGCAGCTCGTGCGGCACAGTCGGCTTCGAGTCGAGGATGTCCCCGGCCTGGAGGTCGTCACGAGAGATCTCCGACGAGACCTCGGGCAAGGAACCGGTCCAGTGATTCTCGCCCAGGTGCCAGGCCATCGAGACGTAACCGGAGCAGTCGCGGCGGTACCGCGGTCCTTCGCCGGGCCCCCAGCTGTAGCCCTGCTGGTCGTATCCGCCGGGCTGGTTGTCGAACCATTCCTGGGCGCGCTTGATGATTTCGTCCCGGGAGATCGGCCGGTCGGTCTTGTCGCACTGCGAACCGTCCGACTCTTTGCACGACAGGCCGGTGTAGTCGAGCCTGTTCACCGGGTCGTTCGCGGCATAGGCGTAGCGGTTCAGGCCGATGTTGGCCTCTCCGTCGATGACGGGGTCGGGTGAGATGAACCGGCCGAGCGCGGGGTCGTAGTACCGGGCGTTGAGGTAGAGCAGCCCGGTCGAGGAGTCCTGACGCTGCGCTGTGAAGCCGCGGGACTCACGGTCGAGCGAACCGCTGGAGCCGGCGATCTCACCGAACGGCCGGTACGTCTTGCGGTGGACCTCCTGGCCGGCCGCATTCGTCTCGGCCTGGACCGTGCCTTGGTGGTCGGTGTGCAGCCAGTACTTCGTGTCACCGTCGACCCGGGCGACCGGCGTACCGCTGATCGAGACGTATCTCGTGCTGACGTTGTGGGTGACGTCGACCTCGTAGTCGGCACCGAGGTAGCGACGCACGGTGCCGCCTTCGACCTGCTCGACCCGCGCGCCGTCCGCGTCGTACGTGTACGTCGAGGTCACGCCGCCCTTGACGACCGAGGCGAGCTGCCCGTCGCCGTTCCAGGTCAGCGTTCGCCCGTCGCCCGACGTCATGTTGCCGGCCGCGTCGTAGGTGTAGGGCTTGCCGCCGGCCGCGGTGACGGCATGGGGCTTCGTCGCACCGTAGGTGTAGTCGCCGATACCGGAGTTCTTGGTGATGTTGCCGGCGGCATCGAAGTTGAAGGTCCGGTTGTCCGCAACGCTGGTGCCGCTCACGGCGCTCGTCAACTGGCCGGCTCCGTCGTAGGAGTAGGTCCAGCTCTCGCCCGGGTTAGGGCTTTCGGCCTGCATGATCTTGCCGGAGTCGTCCCGGGTCAGCGTGGTGTTTTGGACGGCTGTCGCGCCGGACGTCGTCTTGATCCCCGTGACCCAGCCGCGGCCCTCGTCGTAAAAACGCGATGACACGCTGCCGTTGGCGTTGGCCATCCGGGTGATCTTGCCGGCGGCGTTGTAGGTGATCGAGTCGACGAAGCCGGGGATCGCCTTGAGACGGCCGGTGGCGTCGTACCGCAGCGGATCCGCCGCTGTCCCTTCGACGCCGCCGTCCGGGTACGTCGTCCACAACCGCCGGCCGCCTACGTCGAAGCCGTACCGGAACTCGTACGGCGTTCCCCGTACGACGCGCAGCGCCTTCACGACATTGCCCAGGGCGTCGTAGTCGGTGGCGCTCGTGCCCGCCGCGTCGGTGGCCGACGTCATCCGGCCGATGTTCTGGTAGCCGGCCCGAGCTTGGTCGTAGCCCCAGGTCACGGTCGCTGCTGCTGCGGTGCCCGCGTTGGACGTCTTCTTGGTCTTGCGCCCCAACTGGTCGTACTCGAAAACGGTGCGCTGATTCTTCGCGTCGGTCTGCGCCATCAGCTGGCTGGCGGCATTCCATTCGTACGTCGAGACGCCCGCATCCGGATCGTCGATCTTGAGCTTACGGCCCAGTGAGTCGGTGGTGTAGGTGATCACGTTGCCGGATGGATCAGTCGACTTCGCGAGATTGTTCCGCAGATCGAACACGTAGCTCGCGGTCAGCGTCTTGCCGTCGACCTGCTGCTCCCGGGCGACTCGGTTGCCGTAGGCATCGGTCCTGTCGGTCGTGACGCGGCCGCTCTCGTCCACGGTGGTGGTGGACCACAGACCGTAGCTCTTGGTCCGGGTCGACCCGTCCGGCGCGGTCACCTCGGTCGCCCGATCCAGTGCGTCGTACGTCGTGGTCGTGGCGAACGTCGTCGGTTGCGCCTGCCCGGCCACCCAGTAGTACGGCGCGGTCGTCGACGCCACCAGGCCGCGCTGGTTGTACGTCGTGTCGACGTAGATGTCGCCGGTCGCGGCGTCCGGCCCCTGGGTGACGGTCCGGTAGGAACGCTGCATGCCGTCGAGGTAGCGGCGACTCCACTGCGCGGAGCCGTCTGCGCCCGGTGTCTCGACCAACTCGTACTGCGTCGCCGGATCCCCGACGTTGACCCAGGTATGGCGCTCGAACCGGCCACCGGGCAGGGTCGACTGAACCTGTCGGCACAGGGCGTCGTGCGTCACCGTTGTCTGCTGCCCGTTGATGTCGATCACCTTCGTCGGCAGCGCACACACCGGATCCCATGCGGCGGTGACCTGCTGGGACAGCGCGTTGGTCTCGGAAACCTGGAACAGATGGTAGGTCGGGTCGTAGGCGAGTGCGGTCCGCTCACCGACCTCGTTGACCTCCGCCACGAGGTTCCCGAACTCGTCGAACTCCTGACGTTTCTCCACGAAGTCGTCCGCGGTGGAAAGCCAGCGCGCGGTCGCCGTCGCGTAGCCGGCCGAGGGCGCCTGGTTCCACGTCGTGGCCCCGTCGTACCGGGTGCGCGTTTCGTTGAGCCGGGTACCGCCCACCATCACCTTTTCGACCGCGGGCTTGTTCACGATGTACGCCGAGGTGTTGGGCACGAAGGTTGTCAGCGTCGTGCGCTCGTCACCACTCACCTCGTTGTCACCGTGCTCGACCAGGCTCACCACTTCGCCGTACTGGTTGTATTCCCGCGTGGTGTAGGTGCGCTTGCAACCCGAGCCAGGGCAGGGGGTGCCGGCACCGGCGTACGTGGTCTCCCATTTGCCGGTCGGCTGTACGACCCGCGGAATCGTCGTACCGTTCGTCGTGTACTCGGTCACCGTCGAGTTCAGCAGCGAGCCGTCGCCCGCGTGGACCTCGACCTTCTCCGGCTGACCGATCGCCGCCAGGTCTTGGCGGAAGGTGGTGTCCGCGTAGGAACATTTGGTCTCACCGGTGGCGCAGGACTTGGTCACGCGTTGGGTCCGGAAGCCGAGGAACTTGCGTTCGGGGTGGTAGTACTGCCCGCCGGAGTAGCTGAACGAAGTCGTGGCCGCGGCCGAGGGGCCGGCGTCGTCGGTCACCTTCGACACGGTCTGGGAAAGCGGCGGATTGTTCGTGTTCGTCCACGTCGACGACGGGGCGTACGTGACGTTCGTGACCGCGCCCCACTCGTTGGTCCGCGAGGTCAGTACGTCGGTCGCGGCACCGCCCATGTACCAGACGTGCTGACCTTTGCTGAGGCCGAAGTTGGTCGAGTACACCTGCATCATCTCGGTGCGCATATCGCCGTCGACGTCCATCGCCATGAAGTCGGCGGTGCATTCTCCGTCGTCGCAGGAGTAGCTCCCCATCGTCGGATCGCTGGCACCAGCAGTGAATCCGGTCCCGGTCGACAGCCAGATGTCCCGCTTGGTCTGCAGGCCGAGGAAGCCCGGCGTGAGCGCGACCATGTCCATCCGCTTGTCGCCGTTGACGTCCATGACCAGTTGTTTCGACGCGGCGTTGTTCGCCAGGGCGGTGTCGCTGTCGCCGAGCACGTAGGAGTACCCGGTGGAGATCCAGGTCCGCCGCTTGTAGATCGTGAACGACGGGGAGAGCTCGACCATGTCGGTCTTGTCGTCGTCGTTCACATCCATCATCAGGACCCGGCTGCCGGTCCCGTCGGCCTTGGGCGTGACCCACGCCAGACCGCCGTCGGTCGCGCCCGAGACGAAGCCGGTGCCGGTGGACAGCCAGATGTGCCGCTGGGCCGGCGTGAGGAAGACCGGCGGCGTCACCTCGACGAAGTCGTCCTTCCCGTCGCCGTTGACGTCGGCCGGATAGAACTGATGGTCCTCGCCGAATCCGATACCGGGCGCGTCCGAGGCCTTGGCGAGCGTCGTACCGTCGGACAGCCACGTGGCGCGGCAGTAGTTCAACGGGAAGATGCCGCATTGATAGAGCTCGAGTACGTCGGTCCGGCCGTCCCCGTTGACGTCCATCGGGTAGTACCGGCTGTTGACGTCGTTGCGCCCGACCGCCGTCACCTCGGAGCCCAGCGTGAAGCCGGTCCCGTTCGACACCCACAGGGTCTGCCGCATCCCCAGCCCCCAGGCATGAACCTCCAGGAGGTCGCTCTTCCCGTCACCGGTGTAATCACCCGGCAGGTACCGCGTGTTCTCGTCGCCGGACATCGATCCCTCCGTCGACACCAACGCGAAGTCGGTGCCGTCGGAGAGCCAGACCTTGCGCTGATAGGACCCGAGAATCGGCCACAGCTGCAGCATGTCCGTCTTGCCGTCGCCGTTGATGTCCATCGAGAAGTACTTCGTGCCGGACCAGTTGCCCGAGAAGATCTTGTCCGGCCCGGAGACGAAGGCCGGCGCTCCAGCCTGGTACGTCGTCCTGACCGCCGGCATCGCCGTCCCGCCGGTTACCGCGCCCGAGCTGTCCAGTACGGCGTCCCTGCCGAACTGCTGCACCTCGGCGAGCAATGACCTCGCGGTCGCCGAGCTCGCGGTGTAGCTCAGCTTGTAGGCGCGGACCCGGTCGTCGCCGACCCGCACGTCGATGGTCTTGATCCGTCCGCGCACAGTGCGCAAGGCGCCGTTGCCCATCGCCTTGACGTCGGTGTCGGTGCGCTGGTCGTAGTAGAACTTGATCGTCGTGTTGTTGTACGTGATCGAGTCGAGGTACTCCCAGCAGCAGCCGGACAGGTTCGTCGCCCAGTTGTAGGTGACCGTATTGCCTTTGGTGTCGACGACCTGGACGACTCCCCAGCGGTACACGGAGTCTGCCGCGGCCGACAGGACAGGCGCGTAGACCCACCTCGTGCCGTCCTTCGCGGTCACCGTCCAGCGGCTCGCTGCTCCCGTACCGGTGAGCGCGATCTTCGTGAATGCCTCGTTCTTGGCCGAGTGCGTACCTCCCGACGTACAGCTGGGACTCACGCTGCCCTGCGCGCACGGCACCAATTCCATCTGGTCGAGGAAGTAGGCATCAGAGGCGTCGTACCGGGGAGCGCCGCCGCCGGGGCTGCCGCGCTCGATCTGGCTCGCACCGCTCAGCGTCCAGCCGACACCCGCGAGCCCGTTGGCCGCCGCGGAGTCGTACGCGAGCGCGATCTTCGGCGTGATCCCATGGAACTCGGGAACCCGGATCGCGATCGAATCCGTGAACGCCCCCGAGCTGTCGACCCGCCAGGACGGATCCATCGCCTTCGACTCGGGGAAGTCCGCGACCTCGGCGAGCGGGGTGCGCTCGTCCTGGCCGGAGGCCTTCCCGTCCGCGGCGTTCACCACCCCTGGCGCGATCGCAGTTCCGACAGCGAGCGCGATCACCACAGTGACCACGCGCAATGCACCGGCAAGACGCTTGAGGTTCATGACAACTCCTAGCAAGCCGTCGCGAACCGCACGCCCGGCTGAGCCGGCCGCGTGCGTTCACGACGGACAAGGGGCGGAAGTAGGTGCCGTCGCAGGACGAGCTCCCACTGTAGTGACTTTCTGCCACAACCCGGTAGCAGTTAGGTAGAACCTTTTCCGGAACACTGGGGGAACGCCCCGCCTCGCCGTCCAGGCGCGCCCCAGCCCGCACAGGCCGATGCGAAGCGAGGCCGAGGGGGGTGCGGGTGGCGAAGCCCCCGCTCGCGCCAAGCGAAGCGCAGGCGCACAAAATGCCGAAGGCGACCCGGTCCGCGCTTTCCGCGGACACAGATCGCCTTCGACTTCGGGTGAGTGACGGGACTCGAACCCGCGGCCACCTGGACCACAACCAGGTGCTCTACCAGCTGAGCTACACCCACCATTGCCGCCTTTACTGCGACGGCTGGGTAATCATAGCGATGAAGTGCGAGTACTAAAAATCGGGGGTTCAGGACTCCGAGACGGCGGCTGCGGCGGCTCGGGCGGTGTCCGAATCGGGGCCGGGCTGGGGGACGAAAACGGTCTGCCGGTAGTAGCGCAGTTCGGCGATGCTTTCGCGGATGTCGGCCAGCGCGCGGTGGTTGCCGGTCTTGGCGGGGGTGGCGTAGTAGACGCGCGGGTACCAGCGGCGGACGAGCTCCTTGATGGAGCTGACGTCGACGTTGCGGTAGTGCAGGTGGGCCTCGACGCGCGGCATGTCCCGGACCAGGAAGGTGCGGTCGGTACCGACGGAGTTCCCGGCCAGGGCCGCCTTGCGGGGCTCCTTGACGAAGCCGGAGATGTAGTCGAGGACCTGCTGCTCGGCGTCGGCGAGGTCGATGCCGTCGTCGAGTTCGGCGAGCAGACCGGACTCGGTGTGCATGTTGCGGACGAAGTCGCCCATCTGCTCGAGTGCGGCGGCCGGCGGCTTGATCACCAGGTCGATGCCGTCGTCGAGCACGTTCAGTTCGTAGTCGGTGACGAGCACCGCGACCTCGATCGTGGCGTCCGCCGCCAGGTCGAGGCCGGTCATCTCGCAGTCGATCCACACCAGCCGGTCATTCATGGGCACCCACCTTACGGCGCACCGTGGACAGTGCCGTGACCGGCTGGCCGCGGGGGACTGTTTCAGTTCGGTGCGCACCTGCCGCGTTGTGTTGCCGGTACGGCGACAATCCGCGAGCATTCACCCGGGGTGCGTAGGTGATTACCCGCTGGAACCCTGTTGCGGACGGCGGAGGCGGGTGCTGTCCTATTGAAGGATCCGGGGAGGAGGTGTGGGGCTGGTGGAACCTGGGGCGGGGATGGTGGGGCGTCCGCGGCTGACAGCGTTGCTGGACGAAGGCGTGCAGCGGCGGCTGCTGACCGTCGTGGCCGACGCGGGCTTCGGCAAGTCGACCTTGCTGACCGCCTGGGCGGCCGGACGCACCTGCGCCTGGCACACCGTGCGAGCCGAGGATGCGTCGCTGGCCGGAATGGTCGCGCGCCTGGTGGCCGCTCTGCGCAGTCAGGTCCCGGCACTCGCCTCGATCCCGGCTGAGCTGCAGAGTCCGCGTGGACCGGACGCCGACGCCGAGCAGGAAACAAGAGCCCTCGCGTACGCCGCTCTGCTGGCAGACGCTCTCAACGACAACCTCGACGAGGACCTGGTCCTCGTGCTCGACGATCTGCACGAGCTGGGCCCAGACGCACCAGCCACCAGGCTGATCGAGGGTCTGGTGCGGATCGCTCCAGCCAACGTGCATCTGGTGGTGGCGTCGCGGACCTCGATGCCGTTCGGCATCGACCGGCTCCGCGGCCGTGGACAGGTGCTGGAGATCGACGCGACCGCTCTGGCCTTCACAGTCCCCGAGACCCTCGCCGTACTGGAGAAGGTGCTTGGTGAAGGTGTCGCTGACCTCGCGGAGCCGTTGCAGGCGGCGGTGCAGGGCTGGCCGGCCGCAGTGCGGCTTGCGGTCGAGGCACTGCGGACTGTGCCGCCGGCTGACCGAGCTGCTCGGCTGCGGCGAGCGCTGCGCTCCGACGGCCCGCTCTATGACTATCTGGCTGAGGAGGTCTTCGCTGCCGAGCCCCCGTCGGTACGGCGTTTGCTGGCTGGCGTTGCTGTACTCCCGAGGTTCGGATCTGAGCTCTGTCAGGCGGTCGGGCTCACCGAAGAGCCAGACACACTGCAGCAACTGCGGACCCGGGGACTGCTGGTGTCGGCGGGGGAGGCGGACGGCTACGAGCTCAACCCGCTCGTCAAGAACTTCGCCAACGACAGACTGGTAGTCGACGAGCAGGAGCTTTCCGAGCTGACGCTGCGGGCCGGCAAGTGGTTCGAGTCGGTCGGCGAACACCGTGACGCGCTGGCCTGCTACCAGTCGGTCGACCCGGCCAAGGTGGCCCGGATGCTCACCAAGACCGGTCACTCGATGGTCGCAGGCGGACTGGCTGAGGTCGTGGTCGCAGCGGTCGCCGCATTGCCTGGCGAACTGCGCGACGCGGCTATGGACCAGCTAGAAGGCGAAGCCCGCCAGGTGCTTGGGGACTGGCAAGGTGCAGTCGAGTGTTTCGACCGCATCACCGAGACCGACGGCGAGATCCCAGTGGGCGTGGCCTGGCGGCTTGGTCTGATTCACCATCTGCGTGGACAGACCGATGTGGCGATCGCGACGTACCAGCGTGGTCGTATCGACGGCCAGCAACCGACAGACGAGGCGCTGCTGCAGGCGTGGTGGGCAGGTGCGCACTGGCTGCGTGGTGAGTTCGAAGAATGCAGGGCGCTCGTCAACTCGGCGTATGCGACCGCCAAGCTGTCTGGCGACGACAGGGCACTGGCCATCTCGCACACTGTGCTCGCCATGCTGGCTGCGGTCGACAGCGATCCGAGTGGCAACTCCTCGCACTACCTGCATGCTCTGGAGCACGCGGAGCGAGCTGGTGACCTGCTGCAGTCGATCCGGATCCGGGTGAACCGCTCGTCGCACCACATCGCCGAAGGCGACTACGAGCTTGGTCTGAAGCAGCTGGACATCGCATTGGAGCTTGCGGATCGCGCCGGCTTCGCAGTCTTCCGGGCGCTCGCTCTGAACAACCGTGGCGAGGCCCTGCTGCGTCTGGGCCGGTTGGACGAGGCGATCGGCGAGCTGGAGGCGTCCCGCGCGCTCTACCAGAAGCTGGACTCCAAGCGAGTCGCCCAACCGCTGTCCGTGCTCGGCGAGGTCTACCGCCAGCGTGGTGACCGTGCGATGGCGCGGGCGTGTTTCGAGGAAGCCATCGCGATCGGAGAAGGGACCAAGGACATGCAGTCCCTGGTCCCATCGCTGGCAGGGCTGGCGCGGGTCCTGGCTGTCGAGGAGCCGCGGCGTGCAGCCGAGCTGGCTGAGCTTGCGAAGCAGGCCGTTGCCTACGGCCCCGTCCTGGGTCTGTCTGGTGCTCTGGTCGCGCTCGGGTGGGTCACGCTGCATGCAGGCAACGCAGCTGAGGCTGCTGCCAATGCGGAGGAGGCAGCGGCGCTTTGTCGCAAGCGTCGCGACCGCGCTGGTCTGGCCGACGCTCTGGAGCTGTACGCCGAGGCCGGTGGCGGATCGGTACTGCATGAGGTGCTGAACATCCGCAGCGAGCTGGGCGATCAGTTGGGCGAGGCCCGGGCTGAGCTGATGCTCGCCGAGCGAACCAAAGGCCCAGAGGGGCGTGAGCTCGCGATGCGGGCGCACCAGCGCTTCCTGGCGGCCGGAGCGACCCGCTATGCGGCCGCAGCACTGGCCACCAGCGACCAGACCGGCCCTGCGGCGGTGAAGGTGGAGTGCCTGGGCGGCTTCCGCGTCCTCCGCGCCGGCAAGGCGATTCAGCTGGGGGAGTGGCCGTCCAAGAAGGCCCGCGACCTGCTGAAGATCCTGGTGGCGCGTCGCTGCCGTCCGGTCGCTCGGGTGCAGCTCCTGGACCTGCTCTGGCCGGACCAGGACGAGTCTGTCGCCTCCCCGCGCCTCTCCGTCGCTCTGTCGACCGTGCGGTCTGTGCTGGACCCAGAGAAGAAGTACCCGCCGGACCAGTTCGTCGGCGCCGACCGGGCGACCATCTGGCTCGACGGTGACCAGACCGCCGTCGACGTCGAGCTGTTCCTGCGTGACGCCCGTGAGGGGCTCAACGCCAGCGATCTGCGGCTGCTTCGGACAGCAGAGGCGTCGTACAGCGGGGACTTCCTTGAAGAGGACGTGTACGCCGACTGGGCGGCCGGCATGCGTGAGGAGGCCCGGGCGCTCTACGTCCGGGTGGCGCGGGTGCTGGCCGAGCGGGGACGGCGTGACCCGGATGCGACGGCCGGATACCTGCTCCGCATCCTCCAGCGCGACCAGTACGACGAACGCGCCCACCTGGGCCTGGTCTCGGCGTTCCAGGCGAGCGGTGCGCACGGGGAGGCCCGCCGCGCCTACCGGACCTACGTGCAGCGGATGGGCGAGCTGGAGGTCGAACCCGCCGCCTACCCCGCCGTACCGGCGCGGCTTTAAGACTGTCTGAAGGTCGGTCCGCACTATCTGCTCATGGCAGCACCGGTGCACAAACCAGTGGTGGTCCGCGAGTTCGGGGCCGCGGGGCACTCGGGTCGTGACTACCACACCGAGCCCGGAGGAACGGTCCGGGCGACTTTGGCCGGTGTGGTGGTGCACGTGGACGGTGACCAGGTCGTGGTCGAGTCGAACGCGATCTGGCACCTCTACCGGCCGCTGTCCGGACCGACGGTCAGCCAGGGGGAGACCGTGGAAACAGGGGAACTGCTCGGGTCGGCGGCCGGCTCCGCTCTGCACTACGAGGAGCGGGTCGCGCCGTACCAGGCCGGCGATCATCGCAAGCCCCAGTTCGACCTGCACACCAACGCCCGGATGCGGGTGGTGGCGCCGGGCGAGTCGGCCGTGGAGGGAGCTGCCGAGCCGCCCGGCGCTACCGTGACCACGTGATCGCAGAGCCCTTCAGCACCGCACGCCTGAGTCTGCTCCCGCTGGAACCCCGGTACGCCGGGGAGATGGCCGTCGTACTGGCCGATCCGGCCCTCTACGCGTTCACGGGTGGTGAGCCACCGACCGTGACTGAGCTAGCGGCCCGGTACGAGCGTCAGGTCGCTGGACCGGGCAGGGCTGACGAGTACTGGCTCAACTGGGTGATCCGGGCTGGTGGCGAGCTCATCGGCTACTTGCAGAGCACAGTGACCGGTACGACGGCCGAGATCGCCTGGGTCATCGGCTCCGCCTGGCAGGGCCACGGCTATGCCAAAGAGGCGGCGGTCGGGCTGGTCGACTGGCTCAAGGCTCAGGACCTGAGGGTCATCGCCCACATCCACCCGGATCACGTGGCCTCGGCCGCGGTCGCCTCAGCGGTCGGGCTCAGCCGCACCGAGCAGATCGACGACGGCGAGCACCTCTGGGCATAAAAAGAAAGAGGCCCGGTCGCCGCAGCGACCGGGCCCTTCCTAAGTCATTCAGACCGGGCGAACGTTCTCCGCCTGCGGGCCCTTCTGGCCCTGGGTCAGGTCGAACTCGACCTTCTGGTTCTCGTCGAGGCTACGGAAGCCGTCGGTCGCGATCGCCGAGTAGTGCACGAACACGTCCGCGCCGCCGCCGTCCGGGGAGATGAAGCCGAAGCCCTTTTCGCCGTTGAACCACTTCACTGTACCGCTGGCCATGATGTACCGCTTTCTAAAGAAATTAATGAGGTGGTTGCGGTAGACCCGGCCGATAAACAAGAAAACGCCCGAGCGGATCACAAATCCGCGGGCGTCAATGAACGATCGAGGAACTGCAAAAACTGCAACCGAGAAAGACCCTAGCACAGGACCGGTCACTACGCCGGGTACTGACCGGGTCGCTGTCACATGATTGGGACATGACGTTCGAGGCCCTGACTGCGCCGTACCGGCGTGAGCTACTGCAGCACTGCTACCGGATGGCCGGGTCGATCCATGACGCCGAGGACCTGCTCCAGGAGACGCTCATCCGTGCCTGGCGGGCCTTCGACCGGTACGACGAGAGCCGCGCCTCGCTCCGGACCTGGCTCTACCGGATCGCCACCAATACCTGTTTGACCGAGCTGGAGGGGCGGAGCCGCCGACCGCTGCCGTCCGGGCTGGTGGCGGAGGGGGAGGACCCGGCAGGCCCGCTGGTCCGTGGCGATGAGGTGCTCTGGCTGCAGCCGTTTCCGGCGGACCCGGCCGCGGTGGTGGGTGCCAAGGGCAGTCTGCGGCTGGCGCTGATAGCGGCACTGCAGTTCCTACCCGCCAAGCAGCGCGCCGTACTGATCCTGCGTGAGGTGCTGGACTGGTCAGCGGCCGAGATTGCAGCGGCTCTGGACCTCACACCCGCCGCCGTGAACAGTGCGCTGCAGCGGGCGCGAGCCAAGCTGTCCGAGACGGGGCTGGTGGAAGACGACGTCCTTGAGCCGGATGACCCGCGCAGTACCGAGCTGGTCGCGAAGTACATCACTGCTTTCGAGAGGGCGGACGTCGCCGCGTTCGCCGAGTTGCTGACCGCTGAGGTCGTCCTGGAGATGCCGCCGTTCTACAACTGGTTCCAGGGACGCGACAACCACCTGCGGTTCGTGGAGGGGGTCTTCGCGCGGCGTGGCATGGACTGGCGGGTGCTGCCGATCGAGGCGAACGGCCAAGCAGGCATAGCGGTCTACCGCGGTGAAGGTGCCGTGCATCGGCTCCATACCCTGCACGTGTTCACCATCACCGCGGCCGGCATCAGCCACAACCGGGTGTTCCAGGACGACGGCGTCTTCGCCGCGTTCGGGCTAGCTCCGGTGCTCTGACCGCCGGTACGACGTGAGCACCGCCGGCCCGACCTGGTCGACCGAAACGAGTTCCAGGTCGCCCTGCTGAGCGGTGCCGAACAGGTGCTCTCCGGAACCCACGATGGTCGGGAACGTCATCAGTCGGTACTCGTCGACCAGGTCGGCGGCCTGCAGCGCTCGGACGATGCTCAGGCTGCCGACCACCACGACATCACGGTCGGCGGTCTCGGAGCGGACGACCTCGGAGATCGGCTGCGTGGCCAGCTGGGAGTTGTTCCAGCCGGAGACGTCGGTGAGTGTGTTCGACACGACGATCTTGGCGATCTTGGTCATCGCGATCGAGAAGTCGTCATCGCGGACGGACAGCAGCCCGCCGAGCAGCTCCCAGGTGGTCCGGCCGTAGAGCATCACGCCGCTGGCCAGGATCGGGCCGAGCCGGAACTTGTCGCCCGAGACCGGGCCCGGCCCGTGCCGGAACGCCCAGCCACCGGTCGCCGTACCGGCTGATCCGTCCGGGTCGGTGACGATGCCGTCGAGGCTGACGAACTGGTTGACGATGACGCGTCCCATGGTGTGCTCCCAGTGGTGGTGGTGGAGAAGGTCTCGCCGGTACATACCGCCGGGGTCGCGCCGATTCATCGGTCCGCACCGAACTTTCTCGGCCGGATGTGATCTTGACCGCACTCAGGGCACGGCCTACTGTATCCGGTATACAAAGCCGGGTCGGGGTCGAGGGAGTGATGTCGATGAAGGTTGCGGTTCTCGGCGCCGGGGCGATCGGCGCGTACGTCGGTGCCGCCTTGCACCGTGGTGGAACCGAGGTGCACCTGATCGCACGCGGCGCCCACCTGGAGGCGATCCGGCGTGACGGGGTCCGGGTGCTCAGTCCGCGCGGTGACTTCGACGCGCGGACGCCGGCGACCGACGACCCTGCACAGGTCGGACCGGTGGACTATGTCTTCCTGGGATTGAAGGCCAACTCGTATGCGTCGGCCGGCCCGCTGATCGAGCCGCTCCTGCACGACGACACCGTGGTGATCGCGGCACAGAACGGGATCCCATGGTGGTACTTCCACGGATTGAAGGGTCCGTACGAAGGCCGTCGGGTCGAGTCGGTCGATCCGGACGGCTCGGTGACCCGCGTGCTGGATCTGGATCGGGCGGTCGGGTGCGTCGTGTACTGCTCGACCGAGCTCGAAGGCCCGGGCGTCGTACGGCATCTGGAGGGAACCCGGTTCTCGATCGGTGAGCCGGGTGGAGGAGTCTCCGACCGGTGTACGGCGTTCAGCGACGCGATGATCGCGGGTGGACTGAAGTGTCCGGTCGAGGACGACATCCGCAAGGACATCTGGATCAAGCTGCTCGGCAACGCGGCGTTCAATCCGATCAGTGCGCTGGCGCGGGCGACCATGGTCGAGATCGCGACGCACCAGGGGACGCGGGCGATGATCCGGCTGATGATGGAGGAGTCGCTGGAGATCGCGGCCGCGGTCGGCTGCCGGCCGGAGATCTCGGTGGACAAGCGGATCGACGGTGCCGAGCGGGTCGGCGAGCACAAGACGTCGATGCTGCAGGACCTCGAGAAGGACAAGCCCCTCGAACTCGACGTCATCCTCGCCGCCGTCGTCGAACTGGCCGACCTGACCGGCACCCCGGCACCCACTCTGCGCGCCGTCCACGCCGTCGCCGACCTCCTCTCCAGCAAAATCGGCACCGCCCCCGCTCCCACCGCTCCCTGCTGAGCCCGGCTCCCCCTGTGATGGGTGGACCTGCGGCACCCACTAACTTGCTGACGTGGGTGTTGGGAGGGGGTGGCTGAGCGGGGGCGGAGTGGTGGGCGGCCCGGTTGGTGGGTGGTGGCGGTCCGGCTTCGGTCGTAGTGTTCACGTCAACACGGCGTGAGGGGGCACTGTGACGGGACGACCGAGGCGCGGGCCCTCGATGGCTGATGTCGCTGCGTTGGCTGGAGTGTCGGGGCAGACGGTGTCCCGGGTGGCCAACAACCGGACCAACGTGGACGCGACCACGCGGGCGAAGGTGCGGGCCGCGATGCGCGAACTCGGCTACCGGCCGAACGGCGCGGCGCGGGCGCTGCGGAACGGTGAGTTCCGCGGCATCGGCGTGATTGTCTTCGAACTGTCGACGTTCGGTACGACGCGCGCCCTCGACGCGATCGCGACAGCGGCGACCGAGCGCGGGTACTCGGTCAACCTGATGCCGGTGCTGGACATCAACCAGCGCGCGGTCAACGACGCGTTCAACCGGCTCAGTGCCCAAGCCGTCGACGGCGTCATCATCCTCATCGAGGCCTACCTGCTCGACGAGGCCGGCGTCCAGCTACCGCACGGCCTTCCGGTGGTGATCGTCGACTCCAGCGCTCACTACGACTACCCGGTCGTCGACACCGACCAGTTCGACGGCGCGCGCCAAGCGGTGCAGCACCTCCTGGACCTCGGCCACCACACCGTCCATCACGTCGGCGGCCCGCGTACGTCGTACCCGGCCGCTCACCGTCGCCGCGGCTGGGAACAAACCCTGGCCGGCAACGGACGACCGATCCCACCAGTCCTGTACGGCGATTGGACCGCGCGAGCCGGCTACGAGGCCGGCTGCGCGCTGGCCGAGGACCCGGCCGTCACCGCGATCTTCGCTGCCAATGACCAGATGGCGCTCGGTGTCCTCCGTGCCCTGCACGAGAACAACCGCGCAGTGCCCAAGCAGGTCAGCGTGGTCGGCTTCGACGACATGGAGGAGTCGGCCCACTTCTGGCCGCCCCTCACCACCGTCCGCCAATCCTTCGCCGACCTGGGCCGCCACTCCGTCGAATCACTCCTGATCGCACTGAAGAACGGCGACCCACCACCGATCGCCGTACCGACGGAGCTGGTCCTTCGAGCCAGTACGGCGGCAGCCCGATCTGGGCGAGGGTGGTCAGACGGCGACTAGTACTGAGCGGAGGAGTTCGGCGGTTTCGGTGGGGGTCTTGCCGACCCGAACACCGGCTGCCTCCAATGCCTCCGCCTTCGCGGCCGCCGTACCGGAGGAGCCGGAGACGATCGCGCCGGCGTGGCCCATCGTCTTGCCCTCGGGCGCGGTGAACCCGGCGACATACCCGACCACCGGCTTGGTCACGTGGGCCGCGATGTACGCCGCTGCGCGCTCCTCGGCGTCACCGCCGATCTCGCCGATCATCACGATCGCGTCGGTGTCCGGGTCGTCCTGAAACGCTTGCAGGGCGTCGATGTGGGTGGTCCCGATGATCGGGTCGCCGCCGATCCCGATCGCGGTGGAGAAGCCGAAGTCCCGCAGTTCGTGCATCATCTGGTAGGTCAGCGTCCCCGACTTCGACACCAGCCCGATCCGCCCGGGCCCGGCGATATCGGCCGGGATGATCCCCGCGTTCGCCTGACCGGGGCTGATGATCCCCGGGCAGTTCGGCCCGATCACCCGGACCCCGGCGGCCTGAGCGTGGGCGAAGAACGCGGCCGTGTCGTGCACCGGCACGCCCTCGGTAATCACCACCACCAACGGAATCCCGGCATCCACGGCCTCGATCACCGCGCCCTTGGTGAACCGCGGCGGCACGAACACCACCGACACATCCGCACCCGTCGCCGCGACCGCGTCCGCGCACGAGCCGTAGACAGGGATCGAACGGCGAGCGAAGTCGACCGACTGCCCGCCCTTGCCCGGTGTCACGCCGCCGACGATATCGGTGCCGGCGGCAAGCATCCGGCTGGTGTGCTTCTGTCCCTCGGCCCCGGTCATCCCCTGGATGACGACGCGGCTCTTCTCCGTCAGAAAGATTGCCATCGTCAGTTCCCTTCAGCAGCGAGTTCGGCCGCGCGCAAGGCGGCACCGTCCATCGTGTCGACCACGGTCACCAGCGGATGGTTGGCCTGGGCAAGGATCTTGCGACCCTCCGCCACGTTGTTCCCGTCCAGCCGCACGACCAGCGGTTTGTCGGCCTTGGCTCCGAGCAGCTCGAGGGCCTGGACGATCCCGTTCGAGACCGCGTCGCAGGCGGTGATCCCGCCGAAGACGTTCACGAAGACGCTGCGGACCTGCGGGTCGCTCAGGATGATCCCGAGCCCGTTCGCCATCACCTCGGCCGAGGCGCCGCCGCCGATGTCGAGGAAGTTCGCCGGCTTCACGCCGTACGACGATCCTGCGTACGCGACCACGTCGAGCGTCGACATGACCAGCCCGGCACCGTTCCCGATGATGCCGACCGAGCCGTCGAGCTTGACGTAGTTCAGTCCCTTGTCATGTGCCGCCGCCTCGAGTGGATCCGCCGAAGCGCGGTCCTCGAAGGCCGCATGATCGGGATGCCGGTACGACGCACTGTCGTCCAGCGTCACCTTCCCGTCGAGCGCTTCGAGCGACCCATCGGCCAGCTTCACCAATGGATTCACCTCGACCAGCGTCGCGTCCTCGGCGATGAACACCTCCCACAGCCGCCGTACGACGTCCTCCGCGCCGGCGGGGAATCCGGCCGCGGCCACGATCTCCGCGGCCTTCGCCTCATCGACCCCAACCGCCGGATCGATGGACACCTGGGCGATCGCGGAGGGATTGGTGTGGGCGACCTCTTCGATCTCCACACCGCCTTCCGTGCTGGCGATACAGAGATACGAGCGGTTGGCCCGATCGACCAGAAACGAGAGGTAGTACTCCGCATCAATGGCGGCCGCGGGTGCGAGCAGGACCCGGTGCACGGTGTGGCCCTTGATGTCCATCCCGAGGATGTCGCCGGCGCGCGCCACCGCCTCATCGGGGGAGGCGGCGAGCTTGACGCCGCCGGCCTTGCCGCGGCCGCCGGTCTTCACCTGCGCCTTCACCACCACCCGGCCGCCGAGTTCAGTGGCGGCCTCGGCCGCGGCGGCCGGATCCTCGATCACGCGGCCGAGCGTCACCGGGACGCCGTGCCGTGCGAACAGCTCTTTGGCTTGGTACTCCATCAGGTCCACGGGCGGTCCTCCGATCCGAGCGAACGTGTGCCGACTGTATGCGGTATGCAATCTGGTCACAAGAGGCGGCTGCAACACGCCAGCTCTGGACAACCGGCGGCGTGGAGGAGTACCACAGATCTCATACGGTATGCAGTAGTCAGGAGGCGACGTGAATCACTTCGATGTGCGTGACGTCTACGGACGGCGCTACCGGGTCGGTGAGGAGGCTCAGGACCTGACCGGGCACTCGCGCCGCTGGCAACTGTGGGCCGCTTGGGCTTGCATGGTTGCCATCAGCCCGTTGCAGTACTCGTTCGGTACGGCGGCGCTCGGCCTCGAAGGTGACCGCGGTTGGGGTGCGGTCCAAACCCTGTGGCTGCTGGCGATCTTCGTCGCCTGCCAGGCACTGGTGGCGATCCCGGCCGGCTGGCTCCAGCGGGTACGGCGGGCAACTCCGACCCAGCTCGTGGTCCTCGGCGGGGTCCTGTCCGCGGTCGGCCTCGCCACGCTCGCCCACGCGGACAGCTATCCGATCGTGGTGGTCGGCTACGCGCTGGTCGGTGGTATCGGTGCCGGCATCGTGTACGCCGCCTGCATCACGACCGCGGCCCGGTGGTTCCCGGATCGACGGACGGCCACGATCGGGTTCGTCACCGGCGGGTTCGCGATCGGCGCCGTACCGAGTATCGCGTTGCTGACGCTGGCCGACAGCTCAGGGAGTCGGCGGCTCGTCTTCGATCTGACCGCGATCATCGCCGTACTGGCGACCGCCATCGGCGGTGGGTTGTTGAAGGATCCGCCTCGGCATTGGTGGCCGGCGGCGATCGATGCGCAGTCGTGGGCGATCGACCGCAAACTCAATCGGAGCATCCCGCACAACGTGCCCGCCGTTCGGCACTACCGGCCGGCCGAGGCGATGCGAACCGGTGCCCTGCCGTTGATGTGGTTGATGCTGGCGATCAGTGCATCCCTGTCCTTGTTCGGCATCGCGTTCGTGGTGAGCTTCGCGGTGTCCACTGGGCTGGGCGTGGCAGTGGCCGGCTTCGCTGCCGGATTGCTTGCCGCGATCAACGGTCTCGGGCGGTCGCTGGCGGGGACGCTGTCCGATCGATTCGGTCGGCGGCGCGTACTGGCCGCCGTACTGATGGTGGAGAGCTTGGCGCATGTCGGCCTGGTGGTGGCCGACGTCGGTTGGGTGTTCGTGGTCTGCGCGATGTTCGCCGGTCTTGGTGGCGGTGCGTTCTACGCGATCATGGCCAACCTCGTGCTGGAGTTCTTCGGTGAGAACAGCCTCGTGCAGAACCAAGCGATCCTGTACTCCGCGAAGGCCGTCGGTGGGCTCATCGGTGTCGGAGTGGCCGCTTCGGTGATCGCCGCGGTTGGGTATCGACCGCTCTTCCTCGGCGCGGGACTGCTCGGCGTACTGGCTGCTCTGAGCGTTCGGTTGCTGAAGCAGCCTGGGCGACCTGCGCTACCGGTCCGGCCCCAATTGGGTACGCCGGTCGCCGGGTCGAACGAGTGAGTGAGTACGGCCGCGTCGCGCGACCTGAACCCTGTGTGATGGAGCTGGTGTCGAAGCTGGCCCGGGAGCCGTGGACGGATCGGCCGACTTGCGTGCATCCGACCCTGAGTGCGGCAGCCCGGGCAGTGCATGATCACTCCAGCTCAGCTGGGCGCCGGGCGCTGCTGCCGCTGGCGCCAAGGTTCATCGACACCGCGCGGCCGGGCCTGGATCTGTCGGCCCGCGTGGTCGCGCTTTGTGTGTCGACGGCGCTGACGACTGGCGAGGAGAGTCCGAGGCTACGAAGGGCGCACGAGGCGGCACTGCAGTTGCTGACTGGGGAGGGTCGGCTTCCGTGGTGGCTGCGATTCAGTTGGAGCGAACCGCTCTATCGCACCTTCGTCGCGACCGAGCAGGTCGCGGAAGCCGTCGCGGTCACCGCTCTGCATGCGAACGGTGACCGCGATCGTCAGCTCAGGAACCTCTTGAAGCAGTGCCTGTCAGCTCACGGAGCTCTGCGCCCCGGAGCGCCCACTCCTTCGTGATCGACATCCCCGGCGCCCCACAACCCGTGGTCGCGGTCGTCGTCGGGGATCACGATCAGCTCGCCACGCGCCGGCACCTGGATCTGATCCTCCAGGCGGCGGAGGTCCGTCGTGCAGCGCTCGAGATCGTCCAGCAGGCGGAGTACGTCGATGTGCGCGCCCAGGTGATTCCTCAACGACATAAGGGACTTCTCGAGTGCGAGCAGGGCTGTTCGGGTCCGGTGAAGCTCCTCGTGAATTGTCATCCGACTCTCCCTCTGGACAAGCACTGCAGCCTGGGATAAGACTACGACTACCACATACGGTATGCAATCTACAGAAGCCGGACCCCGGCCTTTCCGAGGAGATGACTGCAGATGGCGCAGACAGTGTCGGAGACCCAGCCCGTCGCGCAGGTGAAGGAGCCGGAGACGATCTCAGGCGGTCACCTGGTCGCGAAGGCCTTGAAGGCCGAGGGGGTCGAGGTGATCTTCACCCTCTGCGGCGGGCACATCATCGACATCTACGACGGCTGTGTCGACGAGGGCATCGCGGTCGTCGACGTCCGGCACGAGCAGGTCGCCGCGCACGCGGCCGACGGCTACGCACGCATCACCGGCAAGCCCGGCTGCGCGGTGGTCACCGCCGGCCCCGGTACGACGAACGCCGTGACCGGTGTAGCGAACGCGTTCCGCGCCGAGAGCCCGATGCTGCTGATCGGCGGCCAGGGTGCGCTGAACCAGCACAAGATGGGGTCCCTGCAGGACCTGCCGCACGTCGACATGATGACGCCGATCACCAAGTTCGCCGCGACCGTGCCGCACACCGCGCGCGCCGCCGACATGGTCTCGATGGCGTTCCGCGAGTGCTACAACGGCGCGCTCGGCCCGTCGTTCCTGGAGATCCCGCGCGACATCCTGGACAACTCGGTCCCGGTCGACTCCGCGACGATCCCCGAGGCCGGTCACTACCGCGCCTCGACCAAGAGCGTCGGCGACCCGGCCGCGATCGAGGCGCTGGCCGATCTCATCGCGCACGCGGAGAAGCCCGTCGTACTGCTCGGTGGACAGGTGTGGACCTCACGCGGGAGCGAGGCGGCGACCGACTTCGTCCGGGCGCTCGACGTACCGGCGTTCATGAACGGCGCGGCCCGCGGCACGCTCGGCCCGGGCGACCCGCACCACTTCCACCTGTCCCGGCGGTACGGGTTCAACAACGCCGACCTGATCATCATCGTCGGTACGCCGTTCGACTTCCGGATGGGCTACGGCCGGCGGCTGCCGAAGTCGGCGACGGTCGTCCAGATCGACATGGACTACCGCACGGTCGGCAAGAATCGCGACGTGGACCTCGGTCTGGTCGGCGACCCGGGCGCGATCCTGGCCGCCGTCACGCAGGCCTCAACGGGTCGGGTGCGGAAGGCGGATCGCCAGGCCTGGTTCAAGGAACTGCGCGCGGAGGAGGAGGCGGCGTACCAGAAGCGGTTGCCCCGCCAGCTGTCCGACGCGAACCCGATCCACCCGCTGCGGCTCGCGCACGAGATCAACGAGTTCCTCACCGAGGACTCGATCTACATCGGCGACGGCGGCGACATCGTCACCTTCTCCGGTGGTGTCGTCCAGCCGAAGTCGCCCGGCCACTGGATGGACCCGGGCCCGCTCGGCACCCTCGGCGTCGGCGTCCCGTTCGTGCTCGCGGCGAAGTACGCGCGGCCGGACAAGGAGGTCGTCGCGCTGTTCGGTGACGGCGCCTTCTCGATGACCGGCTGGGACTTCGAGACGCTGATCCGCTTCAACCTCCCGTTCGTCGGTGTCATCGGCAACAACTCGTCGATGAACCAGATCCGCTACGGCCAGGAGGCCAAGTACGGCCACGACCGCGGCCGGGTCGGCAACACCCTCGGCGACGTCAAGTACGACGAGTTCGCGCGCAACCTCGGCGGGTACGGCGAGGAGGTCCGCGACCCCAAGGACATCGGGCCGGCCATGCAGCGCGCCCGCGAGTCCGGACTGCCGTCGCTGATCAACGTCTGGGTCGACCCGGACGCGTACGCCCCCGGAACCATGAACCAGACCATGTACAAGTGAGAGGACCCTCCTATGTCTCAGGCCCTCGATGGTGTTCGCGTTCTCGACATGACGCACGTGCAGTCCGGACCGTCCTGCACGCAGATCCTTGCCTGGCTCGGCGCTGACGTCGTCAAGCTCGAAGCGCCGACCGGTGACATCACCCGGCAGCAGCTGCGCGACGTACCGGATGTCGACAGCCTCTACTTCACGATGCTCAACTGCAACAAGCGCAGCATCACGCTGAACATGAAGTCCGAGCGGGGCAAGGAGATCTTCATCGACCTGGTGAAGAACTCCGACGTCCTGGTGGAGAACTTCGCCCCCGGCGCGATCGACCGGATGGGCTTCACCTGGGAACGCCTGCAGGAGATCAACCCGCAGCTGGTCTTCGCCTCGATCAAGGGCTTCGGCCCGGGCCGGTACGAGAACTTCAAGGCCTACGAGGTGGTCGCCCAGGCGATGGGCGGCGCGATGAGTACGACGGGCTTCGAGGAAGGTCCGCCGACCGCCACCGGTGCGCAGATCGGCGACTCCGGAACCGGGATCCACCTGGTCGCCGGCATCCTCGCCGCGCTCTACCAGCGCACGAACACCGGCAAGGGCCAGCGGGTCTCGGTCGCCATGCAGGAGGCCGTGCTGAACCTGACCCGCGTCAAGCTGCGCGACCAGCAGCGGCTGGCGCACGGCCCGCTGAAGGAGTACCCGAACGACAACTTCGGCACCGAGGTGCCGCGCTCGGGCAACGCGTCCGGCGGCGGCCAGCCCGGCTGGGCAGTCCGTACGGCGCCTGGTGGGCCGAACGACTACATCTACGTGATCGTCCAACCGCCTGGCTGGGCCCCGATCGCGAACCTGATCGGCAAGCCGGAGCTGGCCGAGGACCCGGACTGGGCCACACCCGCGTCCCGCCTCGACAAGCTGGACAAGATGTTCGCGCTGATCGAGCAGTGGACCGAGCAGCACACCAAGTTCGAGGTGATGGACAAGCTCAACGCACTCAACGTGCCGTGCGGGCCGATCATGTCCACCCGCGAGCTGATCGAGGACCAGACGCTGGCCGACCTGGGCGCGGTGGTCGAGGTGGAGCATCCGCAGCGCGGGTCGTTCAAGACCGTCGGCTGCCCGATCAAGCTGTCCGACTCCCCGGTCGTGGTCGAGACGTCTCCCGGTCTCGGTGAGCACAACTCGATCGTCTACGGGTCCCTAGGCATCGACACGGCCGAGCTCGAGTCCCTCAAAGCCGCCGGCGTGGTCTAACGCGTCCGAATGACACGCGACCGCCGTACTGCAGATCTTCGGACGCAAGCAATGGACAGAGGAGTTTCACGCAGATGAGCTATGACAAGGCAGCAGTTCAGACCATCCTCGACCAGGCTCTGGCGGACGGCCGCACCTCGCTGAGCGCGCCCGAGGCCAAGCTGGTCGCGGATGCGTACGGGATCCCGACGCCGGGCGAGGGGCTGGCCACGACTGCCGCCGGCGCCGCCGACCTGGGAGCCGAGATCGGGTTCCCGGTGGTGCTGAAGATCAGTTCACCGGACATCCTGCACAAGACCGACGCCGGTGGCGTGGTGGTCGGGGTCGACAGTCCGGAGGCGGCCGAGGCGGCGTACGAACAGATCGTCGCCAACGCCAAGGCCTACAAGGCGGACGCGCAGATCAGCGGCGTCCAGGTGCAGAAGATGCTGGTCACCGGCGGTGACGTGCAGGAGGTCATCGTCGGCGCGGTGACGGATCCGACCTTCGGGAAGATCGTCGCGTTCGGTCTCGGCGGGGTGCTGGTCGAGGTGCTGAAGGACGTCACCTTCCGGCTGGCGCCGCTCGAGCTCCCCGAGGCCCGCGCGATGATCGACGGGATCGGCGCCCACGAGATGCTGAACGGCGTCCGCGGCGCCAAGCCGGTGGACAAGGAGGCGCTGGCCGGGCTGGTGAAGCGGCTGTCCGACCTGGTCACCGACTTCCCGCAGTTCGCCGAGGTGGACCTGAACCCGGTGCTCGCCGGGCCCGACGGCGCCACCGCGGTCGACTTCCGGATCATCGTCGACGCCGAGGCCGGCCGGCCGGCCGAGCGGTACAGCTCCGACGAGATCCTGACCGCGATGACGCGGATCATGAAGCCGCGCGCGGTGGCCGTGATCGGGGCGTCCAACGAGGACGGCAAGATCGGCAACTCGGTGATGAAGAACCTGGTCAACGGCGGGTACGCCGGGGACATCTACCCGATCAACCCCAAGGGTGGCGAGGTCCTCGGGCTGAAGGCCTTCCCGTCGATCCTCGATGTCCCGGGTGACGTGGATGTCGCGGTGTTCGCCGTACCGGCCAAGTTCGTCGGTGGAGCGCTCGAGCAGTGCGGTCAGAAGGGCGTCGCCGGCGCGATCCTGATCCCGTCCGGGTTCGCCGAGACCGGGGAGCAGGAGCTCCAGGACGAAGTCGTCGCGATCGCCCGGAAGCACAACGTGCGGATTCTCGGGCCGAACATCTACGGCTACTACTACCTGCCGGAGAGCCTCTGCGCGACGTTCTGTACGCCGTACGACGTCCGCGGCAGTGTCGCGCTCTCCTCGCAGTCGGGCGGGATCGGGATGGCGATCCTCGGGTTCAGCCGGTCCAGCCGGATGGGCGTCTCCGCGATCGTTGGGGTAGGCAACAAGGCCGACATCGACGAGGATGACCTCCTCACGTTCTTCGAGAACGACGACAACACCAACCTGATCGCCATGCATCTAGAGGATCTGAAAGACGGCCGGGCCTTCGCCGAGACGGCCGCACGGGTGTCGAAGAAGAAGCCGGTCATCGTGCTGAAGGCCGGCCGGACCGACCTGGGCGCGCGGGCGGCCAGCTCGCACACGGGTGCGCTGGCCGGCAACGACAAGGTGTACGACGACATCCTGCGCCAGAGCGGCGTCGTCCGGGCGCCGGGGCTGAACCAGATGCTCCAGTACGCCCGCGGCATCCCGCTGCTGCCGACGCCCAAGGGTGAGAACGTGGTCATCATCACCGGGGCGGGTGGATCCGGCGTCCTGCTGTCGGACGCCTGTGTCGACGCGGGCCTGACGCTGATGGACATCCCGGCCGATCTGGACGCGGCCTTCCGGAAGTTCATCCCGCCGTTCGGGGCCGCCGGCAACCCGGTCGACATCACCGGCGGGGAGCCACCGTCGACGTACCGGAACACGGTCGCGCTCGGGCTCGAGGACGAGCGGATCCACGCGCTGATCCTCGGCTACTGGCACACCATCGTCACACCGCCGATGGTGTTCGCCAAGCTGGTCGCCGAGGTGGTCGAGGAGTACCGGGCCAAGGGCATCGACAAGCCCGTCGTGGCCTCGCTGTCGGGTGACGTCGAGGTCGAGGAGGCCGCCCAGTACCTGTTCGAGCACGGCGTCGTCGCATATCCGTACACCACCGAGACACCGGTCGAGGTGCTCGGCGCCAAGTACCGCTGGGCCCGCAACGCGGGGCCACTCGGTTCGTAGAAGGAGGGGTGGGGTCAGTAGCGGGGGTTCGATCAATAGTTTGCCTGGCGTCGATGTAAGGAGTCCGCCTTGGACGTCACCAGCAAGACCTCAGAAGTGCCCGACGAGCCCGCTGCGGCGGCCGTCACCGAGCGGGTCTGGAAAGCGGGCCGGCTCGAACCGATGCCGATCCGGAAACTTCCGGACGCACCTCCGTCCATGCACATCCTCGGCCCGACCGTCTTCCTGGTCGCGCTGGGTGTGGGCATGGGGGAGTCGTACATGTGGCCCCGCCTCGTCCTGGTCTTCGGGCCGGACATCCGCTGGCTGTTCATGGTCGGTGTCACCCTGCAGGCGTTCGTGCTGCTGGAGATGGCGCGGTACGCGATGGCGACCGGGGAGAGCATCTTCTTCGGCGCCGCCCGGATCTTCAAACCGTTGATGTGGTTCTTCTACGTCGCGGCGATCCTGATCTACATGTGGCCCGGTCACCTGTCGGCCGGCGCCGCCGCGTTCGAGGAAGTCTCGGGCATCCCCTGGCAGGTGACGGCGTGCGTGGCTCTGGTGTTCGTCGGCGTCCTGTTCAGCATGCTCTCGGTGATCTACAACTTCCTCGAGAAACTGCTCGGGTTGCTGATCGGCTTCCTGGTCGTCGGTACGTCGGTGATCGCGGCGATCGTCGGCAACTGGGACGACCTCGGCAGGACCCTGACCGGGATGTTCGCGGTCGGCTACTTCCCGCACGAGGCGATGACGTCGGCGTGGTTCCCGGTCGTGGTCGGGTCGATCGCGTTCGCCGGACCGTCCGGGATGCAGCAGATGTGGTACACGCTGCAGCTGCGCGACAGCGGCGCCGGCATGGGTGCGCACATCCCGAAGGTGCGCGGGCTGCGGTCGGCCGGCGAGGCCGAGGCGATGCCGTCGCGCGGGTTCATGTTCGACACCGAGGACCCCGCGGAGATGGCGAAGTGGAAGGGCTGGCGCAAGTGGGTCACCTTCGACGCGATCCTGCTCTTCTGGGGGATCACGATGCTGGTGACGATCTCGTTCACCGTGCTGGCGATGTCGGCGGCCCGGACCAACCCGGACGTGAAGTCACTGATCGAAGGTGGTGACCGGGACGCGGCGCTGCGGGCGATGTCGGACGCGTTCGCCTCGGCCGGTTCGCCGATCCTGGGCACGTTGTTCTTCGCCTTCATCGCACTGATCGGGCTGAACGCGACCCTGGGTCTGTTCGACTCGTTCTCCCGCGGCCAGGCGGACATGACCTACTACTTCGTGCCAGGGGCCAAGCGGTTCTCGATGTCCCGCCTGTACGCCGGGTTCCTGTGGGGCGTGATCGTCTTCGGCATCCTGATCCTGCTGTTCGGTCCGGCCGACGGGCCGGCCGGGATCCTGGACACGCTGGCGTTCCTGTCCACCTTCGCGATGGGCGCGTACTGCATCGTGTTGCTGCTGGTGAACAACAAGCTGCTCCCGAAGAAGATCAGGCCCGGCCCGGTGCGGAACCTGATCATCGGCTTCGGCGCGGTGTTCTACCTGGGCATGCTCTTCTACTGCCTCTTCCGCTTCGGTGTGGCAGTGGGCTGACATGACCTCGTCGAAAGAACTCCTGGAGTTCACCGTCCCGGCCGCGATCGTAGGTGCCGCGGCCGGGCTGGTCGCCGGCATCCTCGGCGGCGTGGCCGGCCAGCCGCTGGGCTGGGCGATCGCCACCGGCCTCGGTCTCGGGTTGCCGCTGATCGTGTTCGGCGCCGGGTACGCCGTACTCGTTGCCCTGGGCAAAGTCCCGGCCGGAGTGTTCGCTCCGGCCGCGGTCTACTGGGTGATCGCCTTTCCGCTGGCGCTGATGGTGCACGCGATCGCCACGTCCTGGGCGGTGACCGGCAGCCCCGGTCTCCCGCCCGACCCCTGGAAGTTCCTCGCGTTCCGGGCCCTGGTCAGCATGGGGTTCGCGATCGGCTTCCTGTGGATGCACGAACAGCTCGGCCGCCACTGGTGGCCACGGATCCTCCCGCACAACCGGTACGCCCGCCGTACCGTCGAGCAGTACTCCCACCTGGCCTCCGCCCTGGAGGCCCGCAAAGCCGCCACCGGCCGCGGCCGCCGTCCCTCAAAACGCGCCGCCTGACACACGTCGCCCGCAACTCCCACCAGGAGTTGCGGGCGATCGTCGTACACTCGGCCCGGGAGGGTGAGGCCGATGGCGCAAGCGTGGCTGGAGTCATGGTGGTTGATCGGGACCTTCGTGGTCGCAGCCGTCGTCAGCCTGATCATGTTCGACGTGCACAACACCCGTCCTTGGCACCTGCTGTCCTTCGCTGCCTGGATCGTGTTCATGGTGGTCGCCTCAGGTGTGCACACGGCGCCGCTGACTCTCACCGGGATCGTCCTGTTCATCGGGCTGGTGATTGTCGGCATCGTCATCCGCATCCGCGACCACCGGCGTGAGCGGGCCTGATCAGACCCGCTCGGCGCCGGTGTCGCCAACCTGAACCGGGAGCGGCGGAAGGCGCCTTAGTCTGAGGGCGTGGACGATCTTGCTGCGCAGGCGAAGCTTTGGGTGCAGAAGTGGCGTTGGTACGAGCGCAACACGTTGCCCTGGAACCGGGCGCGGATCCACTGGGAGCTGATGCGGCGCGGGGCGTTCGCGCGGTGGCCGTTGCAGGGCAATGTGCTGGAGGCGCTGCAGGATGGACGGCTCGAGGTGGGGGAGCACACCTTGTTCGAGCCCAACGTATGGATCACCGTTGGGGATGAGGCTCGGGTGCGGATCGGCTCGGGGACGTTTCTCAACCTGGGCGTGATGGTGGCCGCGCTGGAGCTGGTCGAGATCGGTTCGCACTGCATGCTCGCCAACGGGTGTTTCGTGACCGACTCCAACCACCGGTACGACGACCCGGACAAACCGGTGCCGTGGCAGGGGTTCGACTCCAAGGGACCGACGCGGATCGGCGACAACGTCTGGCTCGGCGCGAACGTCGTCGTCACCAGCGGCGTCACGATCGGCGAGCGATCCGTGATCGGCGCCAACAGCGTCGTCACGCACGACATCCCGCCGTACTCGATCGCCGCCGGAGCCCCGGCCAAGGTGCTGCGTGCGGTGACCTACTAGAGGGTGCGGCGCCGGCGGCGGGGCTCGGGCTCGGGAGCTGGCTCGGTGGGGCCTTCGGCGGCGCGGAGGTCGTGGTAGGCCTTGCGGGTGTGCTCGGTGTGCTCCCGCATGGTCTGGGCGGCCTTGTCCTCGTCACCATCGCTGATGGCCTTGACGAGCCGGCTGTGTTCGCGCCAGGAGGCGGCGCCGCGGACCGGGGCGAGCGGCGTGTAGTACCAGCGGACGCGTCGGTCGACCTGCGCGGCGAAGTCGATCAGGAACCGGTTGCCGGACATCTGCGTGATGAAGGCGTGCAGTTCGCCGTTGGTGCGGACGGCGCCGTCGGTGTCACCGGACTCGTGGTACGCCGAACCGACCTTGCAGAGCTCCTTGAGCTTGGCCAGGTCTTCCTTGGTCGCGTGCCGGGCGGCCAGTCGGGCGGACTCGGACTCCAGCGCGGCGCGGGCGGCCAGGAGCTGGTCGACCTCGTCCTCGGCCGGCACGTGGACCATGGCTCCGAAGCCGGGCCGCAGGTCCACCCAGCCCTCGTTGTTGAGTCGCTGCAGCGCCTCGCGCACCGGCTGGCGGGAGACGCCGAGCAGACCGGCGAGCTCGACCTCGACCAGGTGTCGGCCGCGCTCCAGGGTGCCGTCGATGATCATCTCGGTCAGCGCCTCGTAGACGGACTCCCGCAACGGCTGCGGCCGCTTCACATGCCGAACGCCGGCCGGTTCCGCTCCTGTGCTGATCGTCGTCATCGAGGGTCCTCCCGTTTTGCCTGAAGCAACAGCATGGCACTTGGTAGACAGTCTACCAAGTGCCATGACCGTACATAGTGATTTCGCAGTCTTGGGCGGATCGTCAGGCGGCCGATTCCTCGGCGCGCTCCTGCTCAGCCTTGCGGGTCAGCTCGGCGAGTTCGGTGTCCAGGTCTACGGGGTTGATGAGTTCCTGCTGCAGCTCCGGGGCATCCGGAAACTGCGGGCGCGCCGCCAGAGCACCGAACCTACGGGTGAAGATCATTGCTTTCCCTTCTGCTCCCCGGGGGAGCTGATTGTGAATTCTGGCTTCTGTATACATTCAACCAGGTGTGCTCACCCGGCATGCCCGCATCTCACGTGATCCGCCTTACATACGGGTCGAATACGAATGCGCTCCGGCGCCGGCCAGTCGCCCACCGTCGACAATCAGGTATTCGTCGCGAATCGGCGTTCCGGCCAGCCACGACTCCAGGATCTCGCGGGTCCCCGCGGCGTACCGGGCCTGCGCGGACAGTGAGGAGCCGGAGATGTGCGGGGTCATGCCGTGGTTCGGCATCGTCCGCCACGGGTGGTCGGCCGGCGCCGGCTGCGGATACCAGACATCACCGGCGTACCCGGCGAGCTGGCCGCTCTCCAAGGCTTTGACGATCGCGTCGCGGTCGACGATCTTCGCCCGCGCGGTGTTGATCAGGTAGGTGCCGCGCTTCATCGTCGACAGCAGCTTCTCCCCGAAGAGCCCCTCCGTCTCCGGGTGCAGCGGTGCGTTGATCGTCACCACGTCGCAGTGCGGAACCAGGTCGGCGGCACTCGCGTGGAAGGTCAGGTTGAGTTCGCGCTCGACCGACTCGGGGAGGCGATGCCGATCGGTGTAGTGCAGGTTCACGTCGAACGGCGCGAGCCGCCGCAGTACCGCCGTACCGATGCGCCCGGCCGCGACCGTGCCGACGTTCATCCCCTCGAGGTCGTAGGAGCGTTGGACGCAGTCCGCGATGTTCCAGCCGCCGTCGACGACCACCTGGTACGACGGGATGTAGTTCCGCACCAGCCCGAGGATCATCATCACCACGTGTTCGGCGACGCTGATGCTGTTGCTGAACGTGACCTCGGCAACCGTGACGCCGTGCTGGACGGCCGCGTCCAGATCGACATGGTCGGAGCCGATGCCGGCGGTGATCGCGAGCTTGAGGTTCGGCGCCTTCGCGATCCGCTCGGCGGTCAGGTAAGCCGGCCAGAACGGTTGCGAGATCACCACATCGGTGTCCGGCAGTTCTCGATCGAGGACTGACCCGTCACCCTCTTTGTCGGACGTCACGACCAGCGTGTGCCCCTGGCTCTCCAGGAAGCTACGCAGGCCGAGCTCGCCCGACACGCTGCCGAGCAGCTCGCCCGGTGTGAAGTCGATCGCCTGCGGAGTCGGTGCGGTCTGACCGCCGGGGTAGCTCGTGATCGCGGGGATGTCGTCGCGTGCGTAGGACTTCGGGTACCCGGCCGCAGGGTCGTCGTACAGGACACAGAGGATCTTCGCCATGATGTGGAATCTCCTTGTTCTGAAGGGGATTCCACCGTCCCGCGGTCAGGTGCCGACGGTCAAAGACTTGCTCGTTATGTCGTGATAGGCCGTGCCCATCAGATGCACGTCGAGTAGATCGTCGAGGGCTTTGTGGACGCCGGCCTGACGCGCGACATCGAGCAGAGCGCGTGCGAGCACTGGTTCGGGACTGCGCGCCGCGATCACCAAGCCGACCCGCGGTCCGTGCGCGGGACCCTTCAGTGGTACGACGCGCATCCCGTCCGGTACGCCGAACATGTGCAGCCAGGCATGGGAGATGACGGTCGACCAGTGGTTGCCGTGCAGATGGCTGTAGAGGCCGGAGACGGTATCGCTCTCGATGGCCGGAGTGGCGACGGCGCCGTCGTCGGTGAAGTAGCCGTTCATGATGCGGCGGTTGCGCATGTCCGGCGAGAGGAGGCAGAGCGGTAGCTCGGCGACCTCCGCCCAGGTTGCCATCGGCAACTCCGCCAGCCGCGAGTGCTGCGGGGTGAGGAGCAGGTAACGCTCTTCGTAGAGCGGGGTCTTGCGGACCTGGCCGAGGGTGTCGTCGTCGAGATAGGTCATCGCGACGTCCAGGTCGAACTCGGCCAGCTTCTGCGTGATGTCACGCGACGACAGCGACTCGATCGTCACGCGCGCGTTCCCGTGCCGTTCGCAGAAAGGTGTCGTGAGCAACGAAACCACCGGCATCGCGGTCGGGATCGCGCCGAGCCGGAGGGTGCCGGTCAGGCCGCCGCGCAGTACCGACAGTTCATGCTTGAGGGCGTCCTGCTCGGCCAGGATGCGCTGCGCCCACAGCAGCACGCGCTCGCCCTCTGGAGTCAACCCTTCGAAGCGGCGTCCGCGCCGTACGATCGGTACGTCGAGCTCCTGCTCCAGCTTGCGGATCGCCGCCGACAGCGAGGGCTGCGACACGTAGCAAGCATTCGCGGCCCGGGCGAAATGCTTCTCCCGGGCGAGGGCCACCAGGTACTCCAACTGCCTCAGCAGCATCGCGCATACCAGCTGTCTGTATACATAATCCAACTGTAGTTCTCGGAGCATCTTCCCGATAGGTCTGGCCTATCTGTGACCCAGGTCACAGGATATGGGATGTCTGGTTCGGGGCCTGCCGATCGACGGTGAGGCAAGGGCAGGATTTCATCGAACTCATCGAGTTCGTCGAGAAGGAGCAACGAGATGCAGAAGGTCGTGTCGAACGACGGCACCGAGATCGCGTACGACGTGGTCGGCAGCGGACCAGGTCTGATCCTGGTTGCGGGTGCGTTCACCGAGCGGGCGTCCATCACCCCGTACGTCGAGGCGCTGTCGACCGCCTTCACCGTGGTGAACTACGACCGGCGCGGGCGCGGCGACTCGGGTGACACCGCGCCGTACTCGGTCGAACGGGAATGGGAAGACCTCGCCGCGGTGCGGGCAGCGACGGGTGCGCGGTTCGCCTGTGCGTTCTCGTCCGGGGTGATGGTGTTGCTGCAGGCCGGGCTGTCGTTCGAGCGCCAGGCACTGATGGAGCCGCCGTTCCGGACCGAGGGCGCACCGCCGGTGCCGGAGCGATACCTCGAGCGGTTGCAGGAGTTCATCGGCAGCGGGAACCCCGGGGGAGCGGTCGAGCTGTTCATCTGCGAGGCCGTCGGCCAGCCGAAGGAGGCGGTTGACCAGATCCGCGACACCCCGATGTGGGCGAGTCTGGAGGCGATGGCGCCGACGCTGGTCTACGACGCCCTGCAGTTGGGCGACAACGCCGTACCGACCGAGCTGCTGAAGTCGATCGAGACTCCGACGCTGGCGCTGTTCAGCAACGCCAGTCCGGACTGGTTCAAGATGTCAGCCCGTGAGGCCGCGGCAGCGCTCCCGCACGGCACGGTGGAAGGCCACGACGGCACCTTCCACACCCTCTCCCCAGAAACCCTCACCCAGGTCCTGGTCGGCTACCTGGTCTAAGTGGGCGATGCTGGTTTCAGGCACGCCTCACCCTGCCACGCGCATGGGGACGACGATGTAGGCCGAGTCGCCGCTTGGGGTTTCGTCGGCGGATTGGAGGCCGACCACGTTGACCGGTTTGGTTGGTTGGGTGAAGGAGAAGTGCGCCACTGGGGTGCCCAGTGAGCCGAGTGCGTCCAGCAGGTAGGCGGTGTTGAACCCGATCACCAGGGGCTCGCCCGTGAGGGTGCACTCGACCGGTTCTGAGGCCTCGGCCTCTTCGCCACTGCCGGCGCTGAGCGCCGCCGTGCCGTCGGCGAACGTGATCCGCACCGGTGAGGTCCGCTCCGACACCAGTGAGACGCGTTTGACCGCTTCGATCAGGCTCGCGGTCTGCACTGTGACGGTCCGGGTGACTGCGTCCGGCGACGGGATCAGCTTGCGCACCTTGGGGAACTCAGCGTCGATCAACCGGCTGGTGGCTCGCCGGCCGGCCCCCTCGAACCCGATCAACCCGTCCCCTGTGCGAGTTGAACCGAGTGCGAGGGTGACCTCGTGGCCGGCCAGCGTCTTGGCCAGGTCGGCCAGCACCTTGGCCGGGACGAGTGCGTCCGCCTCGATCTCCGGATCCTCCGGCTCCCAGGCGAAGCTGCGGACCGCCAGCCGGTAGCGATCCGTGGCCAGCAACGTGATCACCGGCCCACGAATCTCCACCCGCACCCCCGTGAAGACCGGCAAGGTGTCGTCCCGCCCCGTGGCGCTCACCACCTGAGTGACCGCTCGCGCGAACACCTCACCGCTCACCACCCCGCCGGCCGCCGGAAGCTCCGGCAACGGCGGGTATTCCTCCAGCGGCAGCGTCTGGAGCGCGAACCGGGCATGACCGCTGGACACGATGACCCGAGCCCCCTCCGAGCTCAGATCGACCGTGTCCCGCGGCATGCTCCGGCAGATGCCGGCCAGTAGTCGCCCCGACACCAGGACCCGGCCGTCTTCCCCCACCTCGGCCGGGATGCCGACCTGTGCCGAGCTCTCGTAATCGAACCCCGACACCGTCAGCATCCCGTCGGCCACCTCGACGGCCATCCCGGCAAGAATCGGCACACTCGGCCGGCTCGGCAGCCCTCTGGCCACCCAACCGACCGCCTCGGCCAGCACCTCACGCCCCACTCGAACCTTCACGGTCACCCCTCCCGATCGCGAGGTTCAACTCAATCAGGCGCCACCGACAGTTTCCGTGCGCTCGCCCCCGGCGGCACGGAAACCCTTGTCAGGCCACGCTGATCACCACTTTCCCGCGCGCGTGACCGTCCATCAGGTACTGGATCGCCGCCACCGTTTCGGCGAGCGGGAACACCCGGTCGAGGGCCGGCACCACCTGGCCGGTCTCGATCAGTTCCGTCATCGTCTGCAGGTCGACGTGGTTCTCGGAGTTGATGAAGGAACGCAACCGCTGCCCGACGAATCTCGACAGCAACATTGCCCGCAGTTGGCGGTCGTTGCCCCCCAGCCAGCGACCACCGTTCTCACCTCCGACGATGACAAGCGTCCCCTTCGGGGTGAGTGCCTTGCGTAGTCGGCTCAGCGACGCGTTCCCGTTGACGTCGATGATCACGTCGAAGGGCCCGTACTGCGTGAAGTCGTCGGTGCGGTAGTCGAGCACGTGATGGGCACCGAGCCATTGGACGAGCTCGGCCTTGTCCGCGCTGCAGGCCCCGGTCACCTCGGCGCCGTACGTCTCCGCCACCTGCACCGCATAACTACCCACACCTCCCGACGCACCGAGGATCAAGACCCGGTCTGCCACCTTCACCTCGGCCTGGTCGCGAACCGCCTGCAGAGCGGTCAACGACGAGATCGGTACGGCGGCGGCCTGTTCGAAGGTGAGGTTCTTCGGCTTCGGTGCGAGCTTCTTCTCCAGCACCCGCGCGTATTCGGCGAAGGCGCCGATCCCGATGCCGTACACCTCGTCGCCCGGTCGGAACCGGCTGACCCCGGCTCCGACCGAGCTGACCACGCCGGCCAGGTCCATCCCGAGCACCGGGTTCTTCGGCGCGCGAACGCCGTACCCGGCGAACCGGACGGGATAGGGCAGTCCGGTCATGAGGTGCCAGACCCCCCGGTCGACCCCGGCCGCGCGGACCTCGACGAGGACCTCGTCCCCGGCCGGGATCGGTACGTCGATGTCGCGCAGCGCGAGCACCCCGCTGTCGCCGTACCGATCCTGTGTGATGGCGAGCATTTCGTGTCCCCCCAAGCTCTAACTTACGGCGTAAGCTTACGACGTAAGTTAGAGTATGTCCATGACACCGCGGGGCGATCCACTGAACCGGGAGCGCGTGCTCCGGGCCGCGATCGCGCTGGCCGACCGGGACGGGCTGGACGCGCTGAGCATGCGCAAGCTCGGGAACGAGCTCGGCATCGAGGCGATGTCGCTCTACAACCACGTGAAGAACAAGAACGATCTGCTCGACGCGATCGTCGACCTGGTGCTGACCGACATCGACGTGCCGCCGAGCGGGACGCCGTGGAAGGACGCGATGCGGCGCCGGTCGATCTCCGCCCATTCGGTGCTGGTGGCGCATCCGTGGGCGGCGCTGCAGATCATGTCCCGGTTCTCGATCGGTCCGGGCATGACGAAGTACCTGGACTCGACGCTCGGGCGGCTGCTCGAGGGCGGCTTCGCGGTCGAGGGTGCGCTGGATGCGTGGCACACGCTGGACAGTCATCTGTACGGCTTCACCTTGCAGGAGCTGAATCTGCCGTTCTCGATCGAGGCCGCGCCCGACGTGTCGGCTCAGGTCGTCGGCGGCCTGGACCCCGAGCAGTTCCCGCACGTCGTGCGGATCATCACGCACGTGATGCAGTCCGGCCGGGTCGAGGACTTCGAGTTCGGCCTCGACCTCGTGCTGGACGGCCTGGAGGCCAAGCTCAACGGAAGGTGATCGCCTGCAGCCGGCCCGCTTGCCGCCGGCTCAGGACGATCGCGGATCGCGCACCCGGGACGACTTGGCCCGGGTCCTCGCTGGCCTTGGCCAGCAGTTGCGGCCAGCGACGGCAGTGCGTCTCCATGCTGCCGGTCCGTACGACGCGTCCGCGTGCCCACTGCCCGTCGCGCGCCACCTCACCCGGCACGTCGATCAGGATCAGGTGCAACGGCAGCCCGGCGCGCTGAGCCCGCCAGCCGAGCAGACGCCGTACCCAGGGCCGCGTAGCGCAGTCGTGGATCACCATCGGGCCGCTCTTCATCGCAGTGAGCACCTGGGCGTGGTAGGTCAGGTGCAGTAGCGGACGCCAGTAGGAATAGGGCACAACGCCGAGCACTCGCATCCACCCCGCCCGTAGCCGCTCAGAGTCAAAGACCTGCACGCCGCCGTGGTCTGCGCCCTCCGGGTAGAGCCGACGCAGCAGTGTGCTCTTGCCAGCTCCCGGAATCCCAGCCAGTACGACGATTGCGTCGCCCGAGTACCGAATCTCCTCCTCGGCCTCGACGACCGCCAAGTTCATCGCCACCACGTCAGTGCCCTTCCCTTAGCCCGCCAATACTCGTTAGACGAGCGGGTTCCGCGCTCTGCCCCATGGGTGCACTAAGAACTCCTTAGGAGTTCCCTGAGAGAGGACACACAAGTGGACTGGTCCGCCTGGCACAACGACTACGACCGCCCCGGTACGCCGCTCGCCCGGCGACTGGCCGACGTACAGGGGCATCTCCGCACTGCGCTAGCCGATGCACGACCTGGTCCGCTGGACGTCATCAGCCTGTGTGCCGGGCAAGGACGTGACCTGCTGGAGGTGCTTGCGGATCACCCGCGCCGTACCGACGTACGGGCTCGGCTGGTGGAGCTGGACCCTCGCAACACCGCTGTAGCGACTGCTGCCGTAGAGGAGCTTGGGCTCGGCCAGGTCGAGGTGGTCACGGGCGATGCGTCGCTCACCGATCAGTACGCCGGTCTGGTCCCGGCGGACGTCGTACTGGCGTGTGGGATCTTCGGGAACATCTCCGACGCGGACATCGAGCGGACGATCTCCTTCTGCCCGCAGTTCTGCAAGCCGGGCGCTGTCCTGCTCTGGACACGGCATCGCGAGGCGCCCGACCTCGCGCCGGCCATCTGCGAGTGGTTCGAGGCTGTGGGCTTCGAGCGGCTGTACCTGTCGGCTCCTGACGCGGGCTACGGCGTGGGTGTCCACCGTTATGTGGGGTCTGAGCAACCGCTGGTGGTGGACGACCAGCTCTTCAGTTTCGGCTCGGCTCGGTAACGAACTTGTTCGTAACGAACATGTTCGTTACGGTGGGGACATGACCACATCGACGCACTACCCCATCGCGATCATCGGCGCCGGGCTCGGCGGCCTGACGGCTGCGCGCGTTCTGCAGGTCAACGGGATCGAGGCGGCGCTGTTCGAGCTCGAGCCGTCCGCGGACACCCGCGTGCAGGGCGGCATGCTCGATATCCACGAGGAGAACGGGCAGCTGGCGCTGCGCGCGGCCGGCCTGTACGACGAGTTCCGCGCGATCATCCATGAGGGCGGCGAGGCGATGCGCCTGGTCGGCTCGGACGGCGTCGTCCACGTGGCGCAGGAGGACGACGGCGACGGAGGCCGGCCCGAGGTGGATCGTGGCGACCTGCGCAAGCTGCTGCTGGACTCGCTGTCCGAAGGTTCGATCCACTGGGGCAAGAAGGTCACCGGGGCGCGCTCGCTGGACGGGGGCCGCCACGAGGTCACCTTCGCGGACGGGTCCACCATCACCACCGATCTCCTGATCGGGGCCGACGGCGCCTGGTCGCGGATCCGCCCGCTGCTGTCGGACGCCGTACCGACGTACACCGGGATCTCGTTCGTTGAATCCGATCTGCTGGATCCCGACGTACAGCACCCGAACCAGGCCGCGATCGTGGGGAACGGGATGTTCATCTGCCTGGGCGACGAGCGTGGCTTCCTCGGACACCGGGAGACCGACGGCAGCCTGCACATCTACACCGCGCTCAAGGTGGACGAGGGCGTGCTGGACACGATCGACTTCACCGACCAGGAGGCTGCGAAGGCTGCTGTCCTGAGCTACTTCGACGGCTGGGACAAGGACCTGCAGGCCCTGGTCGCCGATGCCGACAATCCGCTGGTCCCACGCCGCATCCACGCGCTTCCGGTCGGACACCGCTGGGAGCGCACCGCCGGTGTGACCCTGTTGGGCGACGCAGCCCACCTGATGTCGCCGTTCGCCGGCGAGGGCGCCAACCTGGCGATCTTCGACGGGGCCGAGCTCGGCCAGGCGATCGCTGCGCACCCGGGTGATCTGGATGCCGCGCTGACCGCCTACGAGGACGCACTGTTCCCGCGCAGTGAAGTCAGCGCCGCCGAATCCGCCGAGAACCTGGACAGCATGTTCGCTCCGGACGCTCTGGAGCGCTACACCGAGTTCTTCACCTCCATTCCCGACGGACGCGAGGGATGAGGCCGGGCTGCAGTAGCGTGGTCCGATGCCTGGCCTGAGCCGGCGGGAGCGTCCCGCCAAACCTGCACTGACCCGTGAGGGCATCGTCGACGCGGCGGTGCGGTTGATGGACAGCGAGGGTCTGCAGCGCGTCACCATGCGCCGGCTCGCGCAGGAGCTCGACACTGGCGCCGCCTCGCTCTACGTGTACGTCGCCAATGCCTACGAACTGCATGCGGCAATCCTGGATCGTCTGCTGGCACAGGTCGATCTAGCGCCCGCCACCGATTGGCGCGCGGGCCTCCATCGGGTTCTGCGTAGCTATTCCGACCTGCTGTTCGCGCATCCCAGCTTGGCGCGCTCCGCGCTCAGCCTGCGTCCCAACGGGCCCAACTACCTGGCGTTGATCGACACCTTGCTCGGCCTGCTGGCGGCTGGCCGAGTACCAGCTGGGCAAGCGGCCTGGGGTGTGGACTACCTGCTACAGACAGCTACGGCAACGGCTGCTGAACACGCCGTCGACACCAAGCGCGACTCGGAGGCTGAGTGGCAACAACTCAGCGACACCCTCGCCAGCGCCCCAGCCGACGACTACCCGCACCTCCACCAACAAGCCGCGAGCCTGGTGTCCGGTACGCCGTCGGAGCGCAGCCACTGGGCCGTCGACATGCTGATCAACGGCATCATCGCCACCCCTACGCCCCACTAGCCAGTTCGACGATTGCGTCGGCGTACTGGCTCAAGAGCTGAGGTGCCAGGTCATGTCCCATGCCAGGGATGAGGAGCAGGCGGGCGCCCGGGATGCTCTCGGCGGTGTCGCGCCCGGCGGCTACCGGGATGAGCGGGTCAGCCTCGCCGTGAATCACCAGCGTAGGAACGGAGACGGCTCTGAGGCCGGTACGGCGATCTGTGGCCGCGAAGGTCGCCGTCTGATGGCGTAGTGCTCCGTCCGGGTAGTGGGAGCGGTTGAAGTCGCTGGCGAACTGAGCGCGTAGTTCCTGCGGATCGGTGGGGTAGTCAGGGGACTGGGTGAGCTGCGCATTGGCGACTTGGTGGTCGAGGAAGGCGTCCAGATCTTCGTGCGGGTCAGGCGCCGGAGCCAGCAGTTGTTGGATCAGCTCGGGGGAGGGGCCGGGCAGGTCGGGATTGCCCGTGCTCGACATGATCGAGGTCAAGGTGCGGACGTGCTCCGGGTGATTGATCGCGATCAGCTGCGCGACCATGCCGCCCATCGAACCGCCGACGATGTGGGCCGCGCGGATCCCCAATGCGTCCAGGAGTCCGACGGCATCGGCCGCCAGGTCGTCGAGTGAGTACGCCGCCACCCCGTCGAGCTTGTCGGACAGGCCGACGTCGCGCGCGTCGTACCGGATGAGGCGGAAGCCCTTCTGCACCAGCAGGTCTACGAAGCCGAGGGGCCAGAGCGTCAGCTGCCCGCCGACACCCATGACGAGCAGGATGGATTCGCCGTCCTCGGGTCCGTAGGACTCGTATTCGAGGTTGAGACCGTTCGCAAGCGTGATGTTCATGCTCGCTACGCTATTTCTTGACGTTGACGTCAAAGGCAAGGAGGAACGGCTGTGCGTATCGGTGAGCTGGCCCACAAGTCCGGTGTGAGTACGCGTGCCCTCCGCTACTACGAAGAGCAGGGCTTGCTCGAGTCCGACCGCACGTTCAGCGGCCAGCGCGTCTACCCCGACTCAGCCGTCGACCGGGTCCTGCTCATCCAGCAGCTCTACACCGCAGGGCTCAGCAGCCGCCTTATCAAACCCCTGCTCCCCAGCATCGACGCGCAGGTGATCGGCCCTGAGCTCATGCAGTGCCTGATCTCCGAGCGCGCCAACATCACTCAACGAACCGCCGACCTCGAAGAAGCCGGCCGCCGCCTGGACGTCCTGATCGACCTGGCCCAGAACCCGGATCCGCACAACTGCCCCGACACGCTCGACGCAAGCCCGCGGCGAGATGGTCGGGCCGTCAGTCCCAGGACTCGGTGACCAGACGAGATGACCGACGAAACGCCTGGGCTGCTTCTCGGCTGTTCGACACCACGATCCTGCTCCTGTCACGACGGTTTCGGACGCCGGTCGGCAACGCCCTGGAATGGCGTTCACGATGGCGGGGCGATCGTGTGAATTGCTTGCAGGTTTCTGCACTACGCTGCACAGGACCTCTCACCGTGTCGTTAGCGACCGTTGCGTCAGGGGGCTGGGTGTGACGGCTGAAATACGTCTGCTGGGTGAAGTGGACGCGCTGGTCGACGGGCGGTCGGTCGATCTGGGACCGCCGATGCAGCGGTGCATGTTGGCGGCACTCGCCGTCGAGGCCGACCGAGTGGTGCCGGTGGATCGGCTGGTCGCGCGGGTCTGGGGTGCGGAAGCGCCGCCGAGCGCGCGAGCGACGCTGCACAGCTACATCTCTCGGCTACGCGGGGCCTTGTCGGGCGCGGCAGACGTGTCCATCGTGCGGCGCTCAGGCGGCTACGTACTCGTCACCTCCGCAGCGCAGCAGGTGGTCGATCTGCACCGATTCCGTGCGCTGGTTGCGCGCGGCCGCGAAGACGACGTACAGGCTGTGCGATGGCTGACTGAGGCCTTGAGCTGGTGGCGTGGAGATGCGCTGACCGGGTTGAACGGCAGGTGGGCCGAAACCGAACGCGACCAGCTGGAGCAGGAGCGGCTGGCGGCACAGCACGATCTGGTCGATGCCCGGCTGCGGTCAGGGCACGGTGAAGAGCTCCTCGCCGCGTTGTCTGCGCGGGCCGGTGAGCATCCGTCGGACGAACGGGTGGCGGGGCAGTACATGCTGGCGCTGTACCAAGCAGGAAGAGCCGCCGAAGCGCTGCGGCACTACCAGCAGGTGCGTACGTGGCTGGTCGAAGAGCTGGGTGCCGATCCTGGGGCTGAGCTCCAGGACCTGCATCGGCAGATCCTCGCCGCCAACCTCCCTCGGACCGCGGCGCCGGCCATCGACGCGGGGGAGAGCCCGATCGTTGTGGCGCCCCGCAACTGTCTTCCGCGTGACCTTCCGGACTTCACCGGGCGGGACAGCGAACTCGCCCGGCTGGCCGCATCCGCCGATGACCGAGCCACCGTCTACACGATCGACGGGATGGGAGGGGTCGGCAAGACCGCCTTTGCTGTCCACGCCGGCCACCTGCTGGCCGATCGGTTTCCCGACGGTGCGCTCTTCGTCGACCTGCAAGGCCACAGCGCGGGCAAGCTGCCGCTGACCACAGACGAGGCTCTGGGCGTTCTGCTGGGGCAGCTCGCCATCGCTGTGACCGGTGATGCCAAGGCGCAGTGGCGGGCGAAGACCGCGGCACTGCGGCTCCTGGTCATCTTCGACAACGCAGTGGACGAGTCGCAGGTGGCCCCGCTGCTGCCCGCCGGTCCCAGCCTCGTGATCGTGACGAGTCGAGCCAGGTTGCCGAACCTCGCCGGGGCGCGGCCGCTGTCGCTGGTCGTTCTGCCGGAGGAGGAGGCTACGGCGTTCTTCGCTCGCCAGGTGGGCGCCGACAGAGTGGCCGCTGAGCCCGAGGCGGTGGCACACATCGTCCGCATCTGTGCGGGTCTGCCGCTCGCACTGCGCCTGTCCGGGGCGCGGCTGGCGCATCGCACTGCTTGGCCGGTTGCGCATCTTTCCGCGCAGCTGGCCAATGCGCGCGGACGGTTGCCGCAACTGTTCGCCGACCGCGAGGTCGCCCTGGCGTTCCGGATGTCCCATGAGCACCTGCCGGCCGCCGACCAGCAGGTCTTCTACGCCCTGGCCCGGCACCCTGGTGCCGATGCTGACGCCGGAGTCATCGCGGCCATGACCGACCTGCCCTTGGGACGGGCTGACGACGCCCTGCAGCGGCTGGTCGATGTCCATCTGGCTGACGAACCCGTGCCCGGTCGCTACCGCCAGCATGACCTGCTGCGGCAGTACGCCCGCGGTCTGTCTGACGACCCCCAGATGACCGAGAAGATGCTCGACCACTACCTGACAGCCATTACGGATGCGACCGCCCGGCAGGAGGGCAGCGGCCCGGAGGCCGAGGCAGCGCGCGCATGGCTGATTGCGGAACGCGGCAACCTGTTGGCCGCGACTCGCTGTGCTGCGGCTGAGGGGTACAGCAACAACGCCTGGCAGTTGGCCATCTCCTTCTGGCATCTCCTGGGGCGCAACGTCGCCGACGATCCGATCGAGATGCTCGAGCAGGGTCTGGCCGCGGCGGAGGAGACGGGCACGGGCGACGCGGGACTGGTGAGCACTCTGCTGGCGCTGGCCCACTGGTCAGCCGGCCATACCTCGCGTGCCTACGACCTGCTGACCGCCTCGGCTAAGGAACAGAAGAACACCGAGTCTCACGCACACACACTCGCCCTGCTCGGCCTGATGAACCTGCAACGCGGTGCACACGCGCAGGCGGCACACGATGCGCAATCGGCGTACGACGAACTCACCGAACTCGACCGGCTGTCCCCACTCGGCATCGACGCCCAGGTCATCACCTTCTGGACGCGCGGCGTCGTACGGGGGCTGAACGGCGAGCACGAGGCTGCGCTCGGCTACCTGCGAACGGCGTACACCGACTGCGAAACCCTGGGCCAGGTCAGTCCCAACGACCACGTGCTTACCGCCCTGGCCCGTTGCCTCATCGCGCTCGGCGCTACCGAGGAAGCCCTCGGCCACCTCCACCAGGCCCGCGACCTGCGGCACCGGATCGGTGACCAAGAAGGTGAAGCCGAGACCCTGATTCTCATCGGCACAGCACACCGCTCGGCAGGACATGCCCAGGACGCCCTGGCACCACTACGCGCCGCTGTGCCCATGCTCGACGACGACGCCCGGCTCCAGGCCCACGCCCGGATCGAACTCGGCCGGACCCTCGCCGTACTGGGAAGCAGAGCCGAGGCCGTCGAGCACTACGAGCTCGCCCTCACCAGCGCAGTTCAGGGAGATCACCTCCACGAACAAGCCCAGGCCCACCACGAACTCGCCCAGCTCCTCAGCGCAGACGACCCTGACGCAGCCCGAAAACACCAGCAGGCGGCCACAGAAATCTCCGCCCGCCTCGACCTCGACCACCCGCAATCGCTCCCGCACCTCCGCCCCGCCGGCTGGTGACTACAGCTCGGCCGGTCGCTGGTCATCCGTCGTTTCGTCGGGTTGTGCGGCGGGGTGTGGTTGACGATGCGGCGGCGTCAGCAAGTGCGGCCAGTACGGCGGTCGCAGCGGGCGGGTCGGGTGGGCTGCCGTAGGTGGCGGCGTAGATCTGCCGGTGGCGGCCGGTGAGCTCGGTGGCGTGAATGTCGGGTCGGCGGTGGGCTTGGAGAGCGAGGCCCGGCAGGATGGCGACGCCGATGCCGGCGGCGACGAGGGACTGCACGACGACCATGTCGTCGCTGTGTGAGGCGATGCGGGGAGTGAAGCCCTCGTGCCGACACGCGGCGTCGAGTTCGTTCTGACAATGCTCGCAACCGCCGATCCAGGCGGAGTGGCGGTGGTTGGCGAGGCTGTCGCCGGGCCGTTGGCTGATGAGGTAGACCGGATCGTCGCGGAGGTGCGCGAGGCGGAACCCTTCCTCCTCGGCGGGGGCGTCGGCGTGGCGGTAGACGAGGGCGATGTCGATCTCGCCCTGCCGCAGCATGTCGAGCGACTCGGCGGGATGGCGGTCGAACAGACTCAGCTCGAGCCCTGGATGCGCCCCGGCCAACGCTGCGGCTGCCGCGGGCACGATCGTGCTCAGCGTGGAGGCGTTGGCAGCCAGCCGGACCCGCCCGGCCCGCAGGCCGACCTGGGCGGCCAACTCGTTGGTCGCCGCGTCGACCCGGCCCAGGATCTCGGCGGCCCGGTTGGCCAGCAACTGCCCTTCAGGCGTCAGCCGGATCCCGCGGCCGATCCGCTGAACGAGTTTGGCGCCGGTGGCCACTTCCAGGCGGGCCAGATGGTGGCTCACCGACGGCTGGGAGTAGTGCAACTCGGCCGCTGCTTCGGTGACCGAGCCGTGTCGGGCCACCGCGGCCAGAACCTTGAGGTGAACCAGGCTGAGCATAGATCAAGGATATCAATGTATTTCCGACCGAATTGACATTAGACGTCATGTGACAACTCGGCCATGCTGGCAACTGACGGGACCATCACCGCACCGGCGACGGCAGGTCGCCACGAGGAGGAGAGCGCACATGACGACACGGCTGGGCAAGGTGACCTGCGATCTGACGATCTCGGTCGACGGATACTCGGCAGGGCTCAACCAGAGCGAGCAACGGCCGTTCGGCGACGACGGCGGAGACGGCTGGGGCGACAAACTGCACGCCTGGTACGCCGCTGCCGAGGAGAACCAGGTAGAGCTCGACCGGGGAACCGCGGCCAAGGCGTTCATCATGGGACGCAACATGTTCGGACCCGTGCGGGGTGAGTGGGACCGGCAGTGGAAAGGCTGGTGGGGCGACAATCCGCCGTACCACGGCCCGGTCTTCGTGCTCACCCACCACCCGCGCGATCCGCAGCCGATGGATGGCGGCACTACGTTCCACTTCGTCACCGACGGAATCGAATCCGCGCTGAAACGCGCCCGCGACGCGGTCGGGGACGGCGACATCTCCATCCATGGCGGCGCGACCACCGTCAACCAGTACCTCGCCGCCGGCCGGATCGACGAGCTGCGGCTGCACATCGTGCCGCTGACGCTCGGCGCCGGCACGCGACTGTTCGACGGCGTCGGGCCGCTGAACCTGCAGCAGGTGGAGTCGCGAGCAGCGAACTCGGTGACACACCTGATCTATCGCGTGCTGCCCTGACCCGGACGGCAGCGTCGAACACTCTCAGAGGAGAACACGATGAAACCTGAGGACGCCCTGCAGACCTTCGTCCGCGACGTGGAGCTCGTGGTCGGCAGCACCGACGACGAGCACGAGGTCACCAAGCGGGTCGCGGAGCGGTTGTCCGCCCTCCTGGCCGGCGGCTACCGCCTCCCGGCCGAGGTCCTGCGCGGATCGGACGAGCACCACGTCAACTATCCGCTGTACATCGCTGCCGACGACAGCTGGTCCTTGGCCTGCGTCGTCTGGAACCTAGGCCAACGCACGCCTGTGCACGGTCATGAGACCTGGGGCGTCGCCGGCATCTACGCGGGAGCCGAACGCGAGCTCCGCTACGTCAAACCCACGGCCGCCGATAGCCCTCTCACGCCGGCCGGCGAACACGTATGGGAGCGCGGACAAGTCACCGTGTGCTGTACGACCGACGACGACGTCCACGCTGTCGTAGCCGTCGGCACCGAGCCCGCCGTCGGGATCCACGTCTACGGTGGCAACATCGGCACCATGGAACGGCGACTGTACGACCCGGCGACGGGCGCAGTCCGATGGTTCGTCTCGGGCTGGGACACCCCAGCAGCAGACAGCTCATCCCTGGCTCGCAAGTAACCGGTGGTCCTCACTACGGTTCACCCACCCGCGTCACCTCAGCCGGCCCAGGGCCTGATGGAAGGCTCGGGGGTGGACCGGGGATTGTTCCGCGGCTTGGTCAGGTGAGAGTTGCTCGCTCATGACCGCGACAATGAGCTGGGCCACCGCGTCCAGCTGGTCGGTGAATGACTGGACGAATGATCGATCGATCAGGTCACCGTGGCCCGGAACGACAGGTCCATCGACAAGGCCGATGACGTGCTGCATGGTCTGTGGCCACTCCAGCGGATACGCGTCGCGGTAGCCGGGTGGTCCGTTCTCCTTCACCAGGTCGCCCACGAAGACGACGGAGCAATCGGGAACCTCGACTACCAGGTCGCCACCGGTATGCCCCCGGCCGGGATGGTGAAGACGAATCTCTCGACCACCGACCGAGATCACTTCCGCCACGTCGACCAGACGATTGGGTGGCGTGATGCGCACTGCACGAAGCGCTGCCTGCATGACATTGAACGGCTCCGTCGTCATCAATCGGTGCCGCATGGCCTCGGCTGTCGTCGCCATGAAGTCGGGGCAGGAGCGATGGCCCCAGATGGGTACGTCGCCGAATGCTGCGTTCCCGAAGGCGTGATCCCAGTGACCGTGGGTGTTGATCACTCCGGCAATCGGCTCATCCGACAGGCGGCGGATGTCGGCGATCAGTTCCTCGGCGTGTACCTCGCTCGCGCGGGTGTCGACCACCAGCAAACCAGCCCCACTGCCGATGAGGCCGACGTTCTCGTCCCCGTAGTCATAGCGGCGAAACCAGACCTGATCGGCAACCTCGTACCAGCCCTCGACATCCATCGGCACAACCTACGACCGGGGCAGGCCAATCCAGGAGGCTCAGTGAAGGTAGCCACTCGGGCCGAGCTAGGTGCCTGTTCCCCAAAGTGTTCCCAACGAGGGCCAGGGCGCTCGTCCGGGAAGACGAACGCCCTGGTCAGAGCAAGCGCGCCAGGCAGGACTCGAACCTGCGACCAACGGATTAGAAGTCCGACGCTCTATCCAGCTGAGCTACTGGCGCATGCCAGGAAGAGTCTGTCAGATGGGCGGGTGATCGCGCTGCCGGGTTACCTGGTGTGGCGTGGAAGTACAGGGTTGTCGTTCCATCACGGTAACGCCGCGTGGGCGGTTCTGCCGTCGGGTGGGTGATCCAACTAGGCTGCGGGCATGAGTTACCCCTCACCTGGCCCGGCCGGGTCGCCGCAGCCCGCGGCGGCGACGGCGTACCCGCCCGGCGGACAGTACCCGCAGCCGAACGTGCTCGGGAACCATCCGGTGCCCGGGCAGCGGCGCAACCGCGGTCTGCTGATCGGCATCGTGGTCGTGGTGCTGATGGCGATCGCCGGGCTGGCGATCTTCGCGATCGTGGCGGATTCGACCGGGGCCGGCGGGTTCACCTGGGGGATGGCGTTCGCGATGGTGCCGGTCATCCCGGTGATCGCGCTGTACCTCTGGCTGGACCGTTACGAGCCGGAGCCGACCAAGTACATTCTGTTCGCGCTCTGCTGGGGTGCGTTCATCGCGACGCTGGTCGCGATCTTCATCAACACCGAGGTCGCCAAGCAGCTGGCCGAGACCGGCGCGGGTGGCGACCGGTCGGCCATCTTCGTCGCGCCGCCGGTGGAGGAGTTCGCCAAGGGGTCCGTCATCCTGCTGCTGGCGCTGGTGCGCCGCAAGGAGTTCGACGGGATCATCGACGGCCTCGTGTACGCCGGGATGGTCGGTGTCGGCTTCGCCTTCACCGAGAACATCCTCTACTACGGCCGCATCTTCAGTGAGCTGTCGCACGAGGCCGGGAGCGACGCGGGTCTGCGCGGTGTGCTTGTCCTCTTCATCCTGCGCGGCGTGATGTCGCCGTTCGCGCATCCACTCTTCACCTCCTTTACCGCGATCGGAATCGGGATCGCCGTCCGGCATCGCAGTACGGCGGTGCGCTACCTGGCCCCGGTGGTCGGCTACCTGGCGGCGGTGCTCGCGCACGCGGCCTGGAACGCCTCCGCGAGCTGGGCCGAGGGCACCGGCTTCCTGCTGGCCTACTTCCTGCTGATGGTGCCGATCTTCGTCGGCATGGTGGTGTTCGCGCTGATCCTGCGGTCGCGCGAAGGCAAGATGATCGCCTCGCGGCTCTACGACTACGTGCGGTTCGGCTGGCTGGTCGCTCCCGAAGTACCACTGATCGCGACCATGCGCGGGCGCAAGGCGCTCCGCCAGAACGCCCGCCGGTACGGCGGTCAGGCCGAAGCGGCCGCGAAGGCCTTCCAGCAGAACGCGACCGACCTGGCCTACCTGCGGGACAAGATCGTCCGCCAGGTGATCGGGCCGGAGGCTCTGCAGGACGAGAAGCGGTTGCTCGACGAGCTGCGCGCCCGACGGGCCAGCGTCCCGTTCCCGCCGATGCCGGCCTTCCCGCAGGCGATGCCTCCGGGCGGACCCGGGATGCCGGGGCCAGGCGGTCCTGGGGTCCAGGACGGCCCGGGCGGGTACGGCGGTCCGCAGCCGGGCCCCGGTGGTTACGGAGCGCCTCAGCCCGGTCCTGGTGGCTACGGTCCGCCGCAGCCGGGGGCTGGAGGGCAGGGCGAGTGGCCGGGAACCGGCGTACCGGGTGGGCCTGGAGCCGGTGGTTACGGAGCGCCTCAGCCGGGGTATCCCTCGGGGCAACCCGGTTACCCAGCGGGCCAGCCCGGTTACCCATCGGGACCCCCTGGTTCGCAAGGATCGCCGGGAGGATACGGTCCGTATCCACCATCGCAGTGACTGCCACCCGTCCACGCCGCCAAACGGGGATGACGATGACTTTGCTTCTGTGCTGTCCGACCGGGCACTCTGTGCTCGTGGACGGACGCCGTGGCTGACATCAAGTCAGCAGCTGGTGAAGGTCCGGAGCCACAGGTTCCGGGCCGGGACCAGCCTGCCCAGGAGCTGGCCAACTTGATCGCGCAGTCCGAGGCCGGTGCCAAGGGCAAAGGCTTCTGGCGCCGTCGCCGGCGCAAGAACGCCACCCCCGAGCCTGTTGCGGCTTCGCCGGTGGAGGCCGAGGCGGACGCGAAGCCCGCCGAGGACAAGTCGCCGGAAGCCGCTGAGACCGCGGTCGAGGCGCCGGCGAGCGCTGCCGAGACGGCAAGTGATGAGTCGGCGCGTGGTGAGTCGACGTCGTCGAAGGATGCTGAGTCCGCCGAGGTGGCTGAGCCTGCTGCTGAGGAGACCGAGAAGTCGGTCGACGCGGCAACGGAAGCCCCTACCGATGCTGCTGCCGAAGCTGACGCGCCCGAGAGCGACGACGCGACTGATTCTGCTGAGGCCGAGGCTGCTGAGGGTGATGCAGCCGGGGCAGCGAAGCCCGAGGTGGACGACGAAGCGAAGGCCGCCGACGAGGCCAAGGCCGATGACACGGTTGAGGCTGAGGAGACGGAAGAGGCCGAGGAGCCGCCGCGGCCGACTGTCGGGGTGGTGTACGAGCCGGACGAGTCGCCGGACGGGTTCCCGCTGGAGTACGGGAACATCATCGTCGGGCTGCCCAAGCAGGGTGATGCGTCGTCGGACGACATCGATGAAGCGCGTGCGTACGCCGAAGAGCTCCGGGCTGTGCAGTCTGCCGGCGTGGAGCCGATGGACGTCGAGCCCGTGGACGATGCGGTCGAGGACGAGCCTGAGACTCCGGCCGCCGAGAAGACCGAAGAAGCAACGGCTGAGGCACCCGGCGATGACGTCGCCGACGAGCCCGCCGAGACCGTAGCCACCGACGAGGCTGAGCCGGAGACGGACGAGGCTGCGCCGGCGACTGCGACGGACGAAGCTGCGCCGGAGACGGACGAAGCCGCTGGGGCTGACGTGGCTGCGCCGGAGACGGACGAGGCAGCGACGGCGACCGCGACGGACGAGGCTGAACCGGCGACGGACGAGGCTGCGGAAGCTGACGAGGCTGCGCCGGCGAAGAACGAAGCTGCTGGAGCTGACGAGGCAGCGGGAGCTGACGAGGCTGAGGCCACGGAGGTTGTCGCCGAGGAGACTGCGGAGGACGCAGCTGCCGAGGAGACGGAGCCGGAGGCCGAGCAGGCGGTAGTCGACGCCGAGCCGGAGGCGGAACCGGAAGCTGCGGTCGCTGAGGAGACGGCTGACGCCGACGAGTCGGCCGAGGTTGCCGGCGAGGACTCCTCCGACGAGACCGGCGAGTCTGCTGAGCAGGCTTCGGAAGATGCGGCTGAGGGTTCTGGCGATGAGGTTGTCGAGGAGCCGGCTGAGGTTGAGCTGACTGCGGAGGAGCTGGCTGAGCGGTTGGCGGCTGAGCAGGCCGCGATGGCTTTGATCACGGCTCTGATGAAGTTGCGGGGTGCGCTGGCGGGGAGCCGGTTGCCTTTGGATGTTGTGGGGGCCGATGAGGCTCGGCAGCAGCAGAAGGCGATGCTGGACCAGCTGGACGACTACATCCTGCCGCGGCTGGTGCAGCTCGAGGCGCCGATTCTGGCCGTCGTCGGTGGATCGACCGGCGCGGGCAAGTCGACGTTGGTGAACTCGGTGATCGGCAAGGTCGTCAGCGAGCCGGGTGTGCTGCGGCCGACGACGCGGTCGCCGGTGCTGATCCATCACCCGGCCGATGCGGACTGGTTCATCGGAGACCGGGTCCTGCCGGGCATGGCGCGGACGACCGCGGAGAGTCCGGGCGGCATGGAGGATCCGGGACAGCTGCGGCTGGTCGCGTCCGACACGGTTCCGCGTGGACTCGCCGTACTGGACGCACCGGACATCGATTCGGTCGTCGAGGCCAACCGTGACCTCGCCACGCAGCTGCTCGCGGCCGCCGATCTCTGGCTGTTCGTCACGACTGCTGCGCGCTACTCGGACGCGGTGCCGTGGGAGTTCCTGCAGAGCGCATCGGATCGCAGTACGGCGGTCGCCGTGGTGCTCGACCGGGCGCCGGCGGAGACGATCGACGACATCACCGGGCACCTCGCCCAGATGCTGCTGGAGCGCGGGCTCGGCGACTCGCCGCTGTTCTCGATCAAGGAAACGGTTGTCGACGGCAACGGAATGTTGCCCGACGAGTCCGTTGCCTCGATCAAGGACTGGCTGGTCGACCTGGCGGCCGACGCCGAGGCCCGGGGCGCGGTCGTACGCCGGACGCTGCATGGTGCGGTGACCTCGATGGTGAAGACCACGCCGCCGTTCGCCGCGGCGGTCCGGGCGCAGGGTGACACCGCGATCGAACTGCGGTCGAGTGTCGAAGCGGCGTACGACCAAGCGGTCAAGGACATCGCGAACTCGACGCAGGACGCTTCGCTGCTGCGTGGTGAGGTGCTTGCCCGGTGGCAGGAGTTCGTCGGCACCGGCGAGCTGCTGAAGGGGCTGCAGGGAAACTCGAACAAGGTCCGCGAGAAGGTCAAGAAGTCGGTCGGTTCCGCCACGCCGGCGCCGACCCGCGACCTGAACGACGCGATCGAGTCCGGACTGTCGTCGTTGCTGATCGAGCAGGCCGCGGCCGCTGCCGAGCGCGCGGAGAAGATCTGGCAGGCAACGCCGGCCGGACGCCAGCTCCTCGCCGCGGCCAAGGCCGCACCTGGCAGTGAGGACGAGACGGACGCGTCGGCCGCGACCGACTCCGAGATCGTGCTGGGTGCGATGTCGCCGGAGTTCGCGGCGAACGCGGAACGCGCGGTCCGGGAGTGGCAGGCCGGCGTTCTCGCGCTGGTCCGCAAGGTCGGGACCGAGAAGCGGCTCGCGGCGCGCATCCTGGATGCCGGCGTGAACGGGCTGTCGTTGTCGGTGATGGTGGTCCTGTTCGCGGAGAACGCGGGGATTCCGACCGGGGCCGAGGCCAGCATCGGGGTCGGCAGCGCGGTCGTCGGGCAGAAGCTGCTGACCGCGGTCTTCGGCGACGCGGCCGTCCAGACCCTGATGTCGACGTCGCGCGCGGATCTTGACGGTAAGGTTCATGCCTTGATGGATGCCGAATTCGCCCGGTATCTGGCTGTCCTCGACCAGCATCCGGTCGATCCCGAGGCTGCCAGGCAACTGACCGAGGCCGCGCGCGCGGTGGAGGACTGCACGTGACGGAAACGACGGAGACGGTCAAGGGCCCGGTGCGGGCCGCGACCGACGTCCTGACCAAGATCGACGCTCTCGAGAAGGCTGCGACCGCTGGTCAGCGCCGGCTCGATCCGGTGGTGCTGTCGGAGGCCACCCAGATCGTCGACCGCGCCGGGCAGCGGCTGCGGATGTCGGGCGAGCTGACCGTGGTCGCGCTGGCCGGCGCCACGGGCTCCGGGAAGTCGTCGCTGTTCAACGCGATGACCGGCCTGGACCTGGCCGCGATCGGGACCCGCCGTCCGACCAGCTCGATGCCGTTGGCCTGTGTCTGGGGCGAGGAGCCGGCCGGTGAGGTGCTGAACTGGCTGGGCATCCCGCGTCGGCACCAGGTGCAGCACCGCAGCTCGCTGGAGGACGCGCAGTCGGAGGACCTCGACGGTCTGATCCTGCTCGACCTGCCGGACCACGACTCGATCGAGGTCGAGCACCGGCTGATCGTCGACCGCCTGGTCGAGTTGGTCGACATGCTCGTGTGGGTGGTCGACCCGCAGAAGTACGCCGATGCGGCGCTGCACGATCGCTACATCAAGCCCTACGCCTCGCACTCCGGCGTGATGGTCTTCGCGCTGAACCACGTCGACAAGCTGACGCCGGAGCAGCGGAAGAGCTGCCTGAACGACCTCGAGCGGCTGCTGAAGACCGACGGTCTCAAGACACCGACGGTCGTCGCGACCTCGGCGGTCAGTGGCGACGGACTGGACGAGGTCCGTGGCCTGCTGGTGAAGCGGGTCAGCAACAAGCGCTCGGCCAAGGAGCGGATCGCCGCCGACGTGGATCGCGTCGCGGACCGGATGGCGAGCCAGTGCGGCACCGCCAAGACCCCGGAGATCGCCGAGGCCGACGTGACCGAGCTGGTCGACGCGCTCTCGGACGCGAGCGGTCTGCCGGTGGTGGTCGACGCCGTCCGTCGCTCCTACCTGCAGCGCGCTCAGGCCGCGACCGGTTGGCCGTTGACGAAGTGGATCGGCCGGTTCCGGCCGGATCCGCTCCGTGGCCTGCAGCTCGACGACGTCTCCCGCCAGCAGGGCAAGGAGTTGCGCAAGTCCGCGACCAGCGAAGTCGCCAGCGCGCGCATTTCGTTGCCTGCGGCAACGCCAGTGCAGCGGGCCCGGATGGACAGCGCCGTGCGCACCATCACCGACCGGGCCGCGGCCGGCCTGTCGCGGCCGTGGGCCGACTCGGTGCGGACCGCGATCCGCCGTCGCGAGGAGTCCCTGGGCGACGAACTCGATCAGGCCGTCGGTCGCACGGACCTGGGTAACACCACCAGCCCGGGTTGGTGGGGTGTTGCGAAGTTCGTCCAGTGGTTGCTGTTCCTGGTGGCGCTCGGTGGCGCGGCCTGGCTGCTCGCCGCCCTGGTGGCGCGGATCGCCAACGCCGGTGACGTGCCGCTGCCGGGAGCGGGCGGCATCGCCTACGCCTGGATCATGCTCGTCGGTGGCGCGGCCCTCGGTCTCGGACTCGCAGTGTTGTGCCGGCTGGCTGCCGTCAGTGGTGCAGCCCGGCGCGCTCGCGCGGCCGAGCAGGCCCTGCGCAGTGAACTTGAGAAGGTTGCCGAGAGCCACGTCGTGGCGCCGGCCCGGACCGAGCTCGAGGCCTACAGCACCTGCCGCGACGCACTCGCGATCGCCCGCGGCTGAAATCGGGGAGTCGGCCGGGGTGATCCCGGCCGATATCCTTCGGCTTAGAGCTCGACGCCGGGGGCGAACTGCGCCATCGAGACCTTGGCGGCCTCGAGTAGGTCTTCCTCGGTCGTCGTGCCGGAGCGGCGAACGACCTCCAGCCACGCCCGCACCGACTGCTCGTTGAACTGCAGCATCTCGGGGGAGTCGTGGAACTTGACCGGGCTCCAGTCGGCCGGCAGGTGACCCTCGACGTACAGAGCGAGGGCGAGCAATCCGCTGTCCCAGCCAGGGCCGACGTACAGGGCGCCACCGAGGCCGGGGCCGGGAACGTCGGTCACCACGTGCTCCAGTTCGAGCTCGGTGACGCCCTGTGCTCCCGCGTGCAGGCGAATCTCCAGCAGGCTGTTCGCGCCGCCGTACGTGACTTTGAATCGCTTCGGTGGCTCGCACTCGAGGATGTCGCCGCCGGCCATGTCCTGCAAGGCGAAGCTGCCGCCGACCCGGAAGTCGCCGGTCATCGGCCACATCCAGCGGCTCAGCCGCTCCGGGTCGGTGAGGGCGTCCCAGATCTCCTCCGGCAGGGCCCGGTAGGCGCGGCGCATCAGCACCGTCGCGTCCTCCCCGGTCCGGCTGACCTCCCGCTGAACGGCGTTGATGTGCTCGAGAATATCGATCATGGAGCCCAGAATGCCGGGCGTCGCTTATATAAGTCAAGGCTGAGATAGTCATGCGGCCTCGGCCTCCCGGGTGGTCGCGGTCAGGGGCAGGGGACGCGCCGGGAACTCGTCGGGCGGGTACGGCGTGACGAGGTCGGGATCGGGGAGTGAGTGCGTGCCGGCGTCCGCCGGGACGGTCTCCGCGGTGTCGCGGCGGAGCGTGTCGGACCAGGCCGCCTCGGCACGAGGGGCGGATTTCGTGAAGCTGGTCGTGCCTTTGGACAGATCGTGGCCGATGGAGTGGGCGTCCAGGATCACGCGGGACCGGCGCTCGCCGGCCTCGGTGGTCCACTCCCTCGTCAGGAGCTTGCCGGTGACGATGACCGGCTGGCCGAGGTGGACGGATTCGAAGGTGTTCTGCGCGAGCGCACGCCAGCACTCGACGTTGAACCAGGTCGTCGGCCGGTCCGACCAGCCGCGGTCGCCGAGGAACTGCCGGGGTGTCGAGCCGATCCGGAAGGTCACCTGCGGGGTCCGCCCGCCGATCTCCTTGAACTGCGGTTTGCTGCCGACCCAGCCCTGCACTGTCACGTAGGTCTCATTCATCCTGGCCACCGTCCTTTTCGCTCGTGATGTCACCGGAGAAGATGCACGAGACCGGGCCCGGAATCCGCGACGACCTCGGCCCTGTGGACAACCGGTTGGGCTCAGGCGGTACCGAGCGCATAGGCTCTGGGTATGGCGGAATTCATCTACACCCTTCGCAACGTCCGGAAGGCGTTCGGCGACAAGGTCGTGCTCGACGACGTCACGCTGAACTTCCTGACCGGGGCGAAGATCGGCGTGGTCGGGCCGAACGGCACCGGCAAGTCCTCGCTGTTCAAGATCATGGCCGGGCTCGATCAGGCGTCCAACGGAGAGGCCCGGCTGGCCGAGGACGCGACGGTGGGGATCCTGCTGCAGGAGCCGCCGCTGACCGAGGGCAAGACCGTGCTGCAGAACGTCGAGGAAGGCGTCGGCGACACCAAGCAGAAGCTCGATCGCTTCAACGAGATCTCCGCCGAGCTGGCCGACCCGGACGCGGACTACGACACGCTGCTCGCCGAGATGGGCGACCTGCAGACCGAGCTCGACCACCGCAACGCCTGGGACGTCGACGCGCAGCTCGAGCAGGCGATGGACGCTCTGCGGTGCCCGCCGGCCGACGTACTGGTCGACAACCTCTCCGGTGGTGAGCGCCGCCGGGTCGCGCTCTGCAAGCTGCTGCTGCAGCAGCCCGACCTGCTGCTCCTCGACGAGCCCACCAACCACCTGGACGCGGAGTCCGTGCTGTGGCTGGAGCAGCACCTGCAGAAGTACCCGGGCGCCGTCCTGGCGATCACCCACGACCGGTACTTCCTGGACAACGTCGCCGAGTGGATCCTGGAAATGGACCGCGGCAAGACCTACGGGTACGAGGGCAACTACTCGAAGTACCTGGAGACCAAGCAGCAGCGCCTCGTGGTCGAGGGCCAGAAGGACGCGAAGCGGCAGAAGATCCTGGAGCGCGAGCTCGAGTGGGTCCGGTCGAACGCGAAGGCCCGGCAGACCAAGAGCAAGTCCCGGCTGGCCCGCTACGAGGAGCTCGCGGCCGAGGCCGAGCGGTCCAAGAAGCTGGACATCGACGAGATCAACATCCCGGCCGGTCCGCGGCTGGGCAGCACCGTCCTCGAGGTCTCCAAGCTGGAGAAGGGCTTCGGCGACCGCAAGCTGATCGACGGCCTGAGCTTCAGCCTCCCGCGCGCCGGCATCGTCGGTATCGTCGGCCCGAACGGCGTCGGCAAGTCGACCCTGTTCCGGATGATCGTCGGCGAGGAGACGCCCGACGCGGGCAGCCTCAAGCTCGGCGAGACGGTCAAGATCTCGTACGTCGACCAGTCGCGCGGCGGCCTGGACCCGAAGAAGACGGTCTGGCAGCAGGTCTCCGACGAGCTCGACTACATCAAGGTCGCGAACTTCGAGATGCCGAGCCGCGCCTATGTCGCGTCGTTCGGCTTCAAGGGCCCGGACCAGCAGAAGCCCACTGGCGTCCTGTCCGGCGGTGAGCGCAACCGGCTGAACCTGGCCCTGACCCTGAAGATGGGCGGCAACCTGCTGCTCCTCGACGAGCCGACCAACGACCTGGACGTCGAGACCCTGCAGTCCCTCGAAGACGCCTTGCTCGAGTTCCCCGGTTGCGCCGTGGTCGTCTCCCACGACCGGTGGTTCCTCGACCGCGTCGCGACCCACATCCTGGCCTGGGAAGGCACCGACGACGACCCGGCCAACTGGTTCTGGTTCGAGGGCAACTTCGCGTCGTACGAGGCCAACAAGATCGAGCGCCTCGGCCCCGAGGCCGCCCGCCCGCACCGGGTGACCCACCGCAAGCTCACGCGCGACTGACCCAAGCTGTCTCGAAGGGCCCCATCTCCACCACGGAGACGGGGCCCTTTGTCATGTCGAACACTTAGCCCTTGCGCTAAGTGTTCACGGCGGCTAATACTTAGCCTCATGGCACAGTATTCGGTCGAGGTCGACGGGGTGTTCGTCGCGCTGGCGGATCCGACGCGGCGGGACGTGATCCGGCGGCTCGGGCGCGGGCCGACCAGTGTGGGGGAGCTGGCGGCGGAGTTTCCGATGACGCTGCCGTCGTTCATGAAGCATGTCCGGACACTGGAGTCGAACGGGCTGATCCGGACGGTCAAGGCCGGCCGGGTGCGGACCTGTGTGCTGAACCGGGAACGGCTGCAGTTGGTCGACAACTGGCTGGATGAGCAGCGGCGGATCTGGGACGACCGCACCGACCGGCTCGAACGTTTCGTCACCGATCTGCAGGAGGACCAGCAATGAACCCCGATCTCGATCTCACCCTGGAGCGGATCATCCGGGCGCCGCGCGCTGTGGTGTGGAGTGCGTGGACCGAGCCGGCGAAGTTCGTGCGGTGGTGGGTTCCGGCGCCGATGGTGTGCCGGGTCGAGCGCTTCGAAGCACGGTCCGGTGGTGCGCTGGTGACGCGGATGAGCGAGGACGGCGTGGAGTTCGTGCCGCAGCTCGACGCGACTTTCCTGGTCGTCGAGGAGCTCGAGCGGATCGTCTTCACCAATGCGATCGACAGCGCCTGGCGGCCGGCGAATCCGGAGCCGGTGACGATGGCGGCCGAGATCACGTTGGCCGATCATGCCGACGGTACGGCGTACCGCGCCGTCGTACGGCATGCTGATCCGGCTTCGCGGAAACTCCATGCGGCGTTGGGGTTCGCGGATGGTTGGGGGACCGTGACCAAGCAGCTCGCCGACTTGGTGGAGGGCGCGCGATGAAGCTCGTACTGACGGAGTTCGTGACGCTGGATGGCGTCAGCCAGGGTCCTGGCTCGCCGTCGGAAGACACGGGCGACGGCTTCTCCCGGGGTGGTTGGCTGGTCCCGTTCATCGATGAGGCGTTTGTACGGCGGACTGTCGCGTGGCTGGCGTTGGCTGACGGGCTACTGCTCGGGCGGCGCACGTACGACGCATTCGCTCGCGACTGGCCGCAGATCACGGATCCCGATGACCCGTTCACCGAGCGAATGAACGCGCTCCCGAAGTACGCCGTGAGCAGCACGCTGACCGAAGGAACTTGGCATCCGACGACCGTCCTCAAAGACCTCGAAGGCGTTGCAGAGCTGAAGAAGCAGCCGGGCAATGAGCTGCAGATCCACGGCAGTGCGCGACTCGGCAATGCCCTCCTGCAGGCCGGTCTGGTGGATCTAGTCCGGCTGGTGGTCGCGCCGACGGTGATCGGGGCTGGGCGGCGGCTGTTCGAGCATCCGGCTGACACGGCCGGGTTGAGGCTGACCAAGCATGAGGCGACGCCGAGCGGTCTGTTGCTGCTCGAGTACGAGACCGTCGGCGCCGCTCCCGTGGCGGAGTACGAAGGCGTTACTGCGTTCGTGTGAGGTGGTCGTCGAGGACGCGGTCGATCACCGTGAAATCAGAAGTGATGAGCGCCTTCCACAGTGCCCAGCCGCGGGCGCGTGCCCAGGTGTCCGCGTCCTGCTGAACGGCCGCGCGGAACGTTTCGCGGGACGACCCGGTGAAGAAGGTGTACGCGATCACGAGGTCGCAGGCCGGATCGCCGACGCCTGAGGTGCCGAAGTCGATGACGGCCGACAGTCGGCCGTCCTGGACCAACAGGTTGCCGTGGGCAATATCTCCGTGGAACCAGACCGGCGGCCGGTCCCATGAGCTGGCGAGTGCGGAGTCCCAGACCTCGCGGGCCAGGTCGGCGTTGATTCGATCCTTCAACGTGGCAAGGGCTTCGAGGGTCTCGGAGTGGTAGTGCGCGGGCGGCGCGCCGCGGTAGAAGCTGTGCGCGCCGGCCAGCGGACCGCCGGTCGCGTCGCACTGCTGCAGCGCCAGGATGAAGTCCGCGATCGCACGGGCGAATGCATCGAGATCGCTGACCGTCTGCACCGATGCGGTGGAGCCGTCGATCCATCGCCGGACGGCCCAGGGGTGTGGATAACCGTGGCCGGGTTCGCCCTTGGCGACTGCTTCGGGGATGGCTACCGGAAGAGCAGGCGCCAGGATCGGCAGCCACTGATGCTCTTTCTCGATCGCCGCCACATACGCCGCGGCCGTGGGCAGCCGAGCGGTCAGCTCAGAGCCGAGCCGGTACGTGCGGTTGTCCCAGCCGTCGACCTTGACCGGGGTGATCGGCAGTTCGGCCCACTGCGGGAACTGGTCGGCGAGCAAGCGCCGGACAAGATCGGCCGTGATCCCGGCGCGACCGTCCTGGTTCGTCATGGCTCGAGTCTCGCGGAAGGTGGCGAGCCCGGACCAACGGTTTAGTCCGCGGCTAAAGAGTCGGACAGGAATGCGAGGATCGTCCGCAGTTCGTCGTTGGTGCGCGACGCCAGCACGGACTGCATGCGCGAGCCCTGTTCGGCGTACAGGGGCATGAAGGTCTCCTGGATCGCCTCCAGTGACGGTGTCACCACCACCTTGCGGCGGTCGGACGGATCGGCGGCCCGGGTGACGAAGCCGTGTGCCTCGAGCCGGTCGATCACCCCGGTGACCGTGCCGGAGGTCAGGCCGCTGAACTCCGCGAGCTGTCGCGGGCTGAGTGGGCCGTGCGTCTGCAGCAGTGTCATGAACTGCGAGTCGCTGGCGCCGAGTCCGAGCTTGGCGGAGACGGAGTGGTTGAACAGGATCACGTCCGCGATGAACCGGATCATCTGCTGCTGGATCCCCGCGGCGAGCTCTTCTCTGGCATCGGTCATGGTCCGCCTCAGCATAGTGGCTTGCTTTTCTCTCGGATCTCCAAGATACTTGGAATACCAAGATATTTGAAGATCCGAGATAATAGGGAGAAGGTCATGAAGGTGCTGGTGATCGGGGGCGGAACCGGCGGGCTCGCGTTGGCCCACGGGTTGGTCAGGGCCGGGATCGAGGTGGCGGTGTTCGAGCGCGACGCGCTGCGGACCGACGGTCTGCACGGCTACCGGGTCGGCATCGATCCGGATGGCAGCCGGGCGCTGTACGCGCTGCTGCCGCCGGAGCTGTACGACACGTTCGTGGCGACCAAGGCGCGCGACCCGAAGTACTTCAACATGCTCACCGAGGACCTCAAGGAGGTCCTGTCGATGGACCTCCCGCCCGTCACCGACCCGATCGCGAGTGAGAAGTCGATCAGCCGGATGACGATGCGGCAGGTGCTGCTGACCGGTCTGGACGACGTCGTTCAGTACGGCAAGGAGTTCACCCGCTTCGAGCAGCACGGCAACGAGGTGACGGCCTACTTCACCGACGGTACGGCGGCCACCGGCGATCTCCTGGTCGCGGCCGACGGAGCCGGTTCCCGGGTACGGCGTCAGTACCTGCCGCAGGCGAAGATGGAGGAGACCGGGATCATCGCGATCGCCGGCAAGCTGCCGATCACTCCTGAGAGTGCCGCGCTGGTGCCGCCGAAGGTCTTCGAGGGCATCACGCTGCTCCAGGCGCCACGTGGCGTGGCCTGCATCGTGCACGTGATGGAGTTCCAGTGGGACCGCGACGGTCACGTCAAGAGCGGCATCGGTGGGAACACCGAGGAGCTGATCAAGCGCTGGCCGGGCCTGCAGTTCGACAACACCCGCGACTACATCAACTGGGGCCTGTCCGCGACCAAGGACAAGCTGCCCGCCAACATCATGGAGCTGAGTGGCGCCGAGCTGGTCGAGGTCGCGCTGGACCTGACGACGAGCTGGCACCCGAACCTGCGCAAGCTGATCGAGCTGACCGACGTCGGAACCTGTTTTCCGGTGAACATCCGCACCTCGGTGCCGCTCGACCCGTGGGAGACCACGAATGTGACGCTGATCGGCGATGCGATCCACACCATGACGCCGGGTCGTGGAGTGGGTGCGAACACGGCGCTCCGCGATGCGGTCAACCTGTGCCGTCAACTGGTCGCGGTTCGCGACGGCCGCAGTGAACTCCTGCCGGCCGTGCGTGAGTACGAGGCGAAGATGATCGACTACGGCTTCGACGCCGTCGTGAAGTCACGGGCGCAGATGACCTCGGCCGACCCCGTGCACAAGCCGGTGATCGGCCGGCTCGCACTCGCGGGGATGCGGACGGCGATGCGAACCGTCAACAACGTGCCGGCGCTGAAGCGCAAGATGCGGGAGTCGATGCTCGCCTACCGCGGCGCCGACCGCGAGGAACTTGAGCTGAAGCTCTGACTAGTGCTGGCCCACATGCTCGGCGACAGCGTCGAAGACCCGTCCGATCGCGGCGAAGTCCTCGGGGCTCGCCAGGTCGACCAGGTTCTCCCGGACGCTCTCCACGTGGGTCGGCGCCGCCTCCACCAGCAGGCTGTGGCCGGCCTCGGTCAGCTCGGCCCAGACGCCACGCTTGTCGCTCGTGCACGACGTACGCCGTACCAGCTCGGCTGCCTCGAGCCGGCCGATGGTGTGCGTCAGCCGGGAGCGGCTCTGGTGCAGGCGGTCGGCCAGGTCGGCCATCCGCAGTCGGCGGTCCGGTGACTCGGACAGCCGGACCAGGATCTCGTAGTCGTTGATTCCGATGCCGAAGCGGCGGAGCTCGTCGTCCAGCTTCGCCATCAGGCGCGCCGTGCCCAGGAGGTACGCGCGCCACGCCACCTGCTGCTCTGCGTTCAGCCAGCGAGTCTCAGTCGTCGTCGTCACGTGCACCAGTGTACCGGGAATGTAATTGACTTTTAAACCGTTAATCCGTAGCGTCGTGGTCATCAGGTTGACACAACAACCTGAGTCAGACCAGACACCCCCGGACACACCCCCTGTACTTCGCTGAGAGGACCTCATGACCGAGACCGTCACCACCCCCACCACCACGATCCCCGGCCTGGTTTCCGGGACCTACGCCCTGGACGCCGCGCACACCGAGATCGGTTTCACCGTCCGGCACCTGATGACCAAGGTCCGTGGCACCTTCCAGGAGTTCAGTGGCGAGATCGTCGTCAAGGACACCCTCGAGGACTCGACCGCGAACGTCACCGTCGAGCTCGCCTCGGTGCACACCCGCAACGACCAGCGCGACGGCCACCTGCGCTCCGGTGACTTCTTCGACGCCGAGAACACCCCGAAGATGACGTTCGTGAGCAAGGCGCTGAAGGCCGAGGGTGAGGACTACATCCTGGCCGGCGACCTCACCATCAAGGACGTCACCAAGCCGATCGAGCTCGCGTTCGAGTTCCTCGGGGTCGACCAGAACGCCTACGGCCAGACCATCCTCGGCTTCGAGGCCTCCGCGTCGATCAGCCGCAAGGAGTGGGGCATCGACTTCAACATCCCGCTCGAGGGCGGCAAGCTCCTCATCGGCGACAAGGTGGACATCCGCCTCGACGTCCAGGCCGCACTGCAGGCCTGAGCCACCGACGAAACCCCGCATCCAGGTGGGATGCGGGGTTCTGTCATGCCTGGACCATCCGGTGCGCGAGGTCGGCGTACAGCTTGCCGAGGGTGTCCGGATCGCCGCGATGCGGCGTGTACCACCGCGCCACGTCGATCGCCAGTGACAGTACGGCGAGCGTCGTACCAGGCAGGTCCGGTACGGCGAAAGAACCATCCTGTACGCCGTCTGCCAGCACCTGCTCGATCTGGGTGGAAATGGCCCGGCGGATCGTCGCCACCTCGGCCAGATGCTCGGGGGAGAGCGCATTCAGTTCGTACTGCACCACGTGCGCGATGGTGTGGTGGCGGGCGTGCCATGCGGTGAAGGCCGCGACCAACGCGCGGATCCGGTCGGCCGGCGTACCGGCGTGGTCTGCGGAACGTAGTACCTCGAGAGCCGCGTTGTGGCCGTAGAGGCTGATCTCGAAGAGCAGCCGCTCCTTGGACGGGTAGTGCACGTACAGCGCGGCCGGACTCATCCCTGCGCGGGAGGCGATGTCGCGGGTGGTCGTGGCCTGGAAGCCACGCTCCGCGAACGCGTCGATGGCGCCCCGAAGGAGCCGACGGGCGGCTGCGGGCTCGACATGCTCCCATTCAAGGGAACCGGTGACTGCGGACACGTTGACACCCTGCACCAAACGAGTGAAGCTAAGCAAGCGCTTAGCCACTAATCTCGAAACGCCGGAGGTTGCCCGATGGACCGCGTCATCTTCAACGAGGACCACCACGCCTTCCGCCGGAGTGCGAAGGAGTACTGCGACCGGTCGCTGGTGCCGCGGATGGAGCAGTTCCTCGAGGAGAAGACGATCGAGCGCGCCGCCTGGCTCGAGGCCGGCAAGCAGGGCTTCCTCGGTCTCGACGTCCCCGAGGAGTACGGCGGCTCCAGCGTCGGCGACTACCGGTTCAACCAGGTGTTCGCCGAGGAGGTCTCCAAGGTCTCCGCCTCGCTGTCGAGTTGCTTCGGCATCCACTACGACTGCGCCGCGCCGTACTTCGTCGACCTCGGTACCGAGGAGCAGAAGCAGCGCTGGCTGCCCAAGTTCTGCTCCGGCGAGTACGTCGCCGCGATCGGGATGACCGAGCCGTCGGGTGGCTCCGACCTGGCCGCGCTGAAGACGACCGCGAAGAAGGCCGACGGCGGCTGGGTGCTGAACGGGTCCAAGACCTTCATCACCAACGGCGACATGGCCGACCTCGTCATCGTGGCCGCCCGGACCAACCCCGAGAAGGGCGCGAAGGGCATCACGCTGTTCGTCGTCGAGGAGGGGATGGAGGGCTTCGCCCGCGGCCGCAAGCTGGACAAGGTCGGCCAGACCGAGTCCGGGACCTCGGAGCTCTTCTTCGAGGACCTCTTCGTTGCCGATGACAACGTTCTCGGCGAGCTCGACCGCGGCTTCATCCACATGATGGAGCGGCTCGCGCAGGAGCGGATCGGCGCCGCGGTGTCGAACATCGCGCACGCCGCGCAGATCCTCGACGAGACCATCGAGTACGTGAAGCAGCGCAAGGCCTTCGGCCAGCCGGTCGGCTCGTTCCAGTACAACAAGTTCCTGATCGCCGAGCTGGTCACCAAGGTCGAGGTCACCCAGGCGTACGTCGACAACGGCGTGGTCGCGCACGACGAGGACCGGCTGACCGCTGTCGACGCCGCCAAGACCAAGTGGTGGAGCGCGCACGTACAGAACGAGGTGCTGGACGCCTGCGTGCAGCTGCACGGCGGCTACGGCTACATGAACGAGTACCGCGTGGCCCGGGCCTGGCGCGATGCGCGCGTCACCAAGATCTGGGCGGGTTCGAACGAGATCATGAAGGAACTCATCGGCCGCGACCTGGGCCTGTAGAAGGAGATCCCCGAAATGCCTGAAGCAGTCATCGTTTCCACGGCCCGCTCGCCGATCGGCCGCGCGAACAAGGGGTCGCTGACCACGATCCGGCCGGACGACCTCGCCGTCCAGATGATCCGGGCGGCGACCGAGAAGATCGGCCTGACCGGCGACCAGATCGAGGACCTGATGCTCGGTTGTGCGGAGCCGCACGACGAGCACGGTGGCAACATGGCCCGCCGGGTCGCCGTCCAGCTGGGCTGGGACAACGCGCCGGCGACCACGGTCAACCGGTTCTGCGCGTCGTCGACCCAGACCGCGCGGATGGCGTTCCACGCGATCAAGGCCGGTGAGGGCGACATCTTCGTCAGCGCCGGGGTCGAGTGCGTCTCGCGGTACAAGAACTTCGGCTCCGCCGGGGTCGGTGACCCGACCTCGTTCAACGAGCAGTTCACCGACGCGGTCGCGCGGACGGCGAAGTACGCGGAGACCAACGAGACCTGGCACGACCCACGCGCGGACGGCTACCTCCCGGACATCTACATCTCGATGGGCCAGACCGCCGAGAACGTGGCGACCCTCAAGGGCATCACCCGCGCCGACCAGGACGCGTTCGGCGTCCGCTCGCAGAACCTGGCCGAGAAGGCGATCAACAACGGCTTCTTCGAGCGCGAGATCGTCCCGGTGACGCTGCCGGACGGCACGGTGGTCAGCAAGGACGACGGCCCGCGCGCCGGTACGACGCTCGAGGGTGTGAGCGGCCTGAAGCCGGTGTTCCGTCCCGACGGCACTGTCACCGCGGGCAACTGCTGCCCGCTGAACGACGGCGCGGCCGCGGTCGTGATCATGAGCGACACCAAGGCGCGTGAGCTCGGTCTGACTCCGTTGGCACGCATCGTGTCGACCGGTGTCAGCGGACTGTCGCCGGAGATCATGGGTCTCGGTCCGGTCGAGGCGTCGAAGCAGGCGCTGGCCCGTGCAGGCATGAGCATCAACGACATCGACCTGGTCGAGATCAACGAGGCCTTCGCGGTCCAGGTGATCGGCTCGGCGCGCGAGCTCGGCATCGCCGAGGACCGGCTGAACGTGCACGGCGGCGCGATCGCGCTCGGCCACCCGTTCGGCTCGACCGGTGCGCGGATCATGACCACGCTGGTGAACGGCCTGCAGTTCGAGGACAAGCAGTTCGGGCTGGAGACCATGTGCGTCGGCGGCGGTCAGGGCATGGCCATCGTCCTGGAGCGCCTCAGCTGATGACCCTGGAGAACCGTACGGCGATCGTCACCGGAGCCTCCCGCGGGATCGGGCTGGCGATCGCCCAGCGACTCGTCGCGGACGGCGCGCGCGTCGTCATCACCGGCCGCAAGCAGGAAGCCCTGGACGAGGCGGTCAAGCTGCTCGGTGGCCGCGAGCACGCCCTGGGCATCGCCGGGAACACCGCCGACGGCGCGCACCGCGGGTCCACGGTCGCGGCGGCGGTGGCGACGTACGGATCACTTGACCTGCTGGTGAACAACACCGGCATCAACCCGATCTACGGCGACCTGCTCGACCTCGAAGCCGGTGTCGCCGCGAAGATGGTCGACACCAATGTGCTGGCCACGATCTTGTGGGTGAAGGCCTGCCGGGACGCCTGGATGGGCAACCACGGCGGCGCGGTGGTGAACGTGTCCTCGCTGGCCGGCCAGTCCCCGTCACCGGGGATCGGCTGGTACGGCGCGACCAAGGCGATGCTGTCCCGGGTCACCGCAGAGCTCGCGCTGGAGCTCTCGCCGGAGATCCGGGTCAACGCCGTGGCTCCGGCGGTGGTCAAGACCAAGTTCGCCGGAGCACTCTACGAAGGGCGCGAGGAAGAGGTCGCCGGGACGTACCCGATGGCCCGCCTCGGCCGCCCGGAGGATGTCGCCTCGCTGGTGTGGTTCCTGCTGTCCGACGAGGCGTCCTGGATCACCGGCCAGACCATCACCATCGACGGCGGCCTCACCCTCAAGGGCGGCATGGTCGGCTAGGGCCGGCGTCCCTGCCAGCCCGCCAAGCGGTCGTACGGCGATGCGTCGTCGGCGACCGCTACGACGGGGCCGAACGGAATCTCGCCACCGCGTGGCTCGGCCGGCAGGAACTGTCGCACCATCGGCAGCACGCTGTTCGCCAGCTCGTCGTCGAGCTGGTCGACGCGGCCGGTCGCCTTCGCGAGATCCCAGGAGTGCGTGGTGAGTTCACCGGTGTAGGCGCCGATGGCCGCTGCGCCGGGCAGCGTGCCGAACGGGAGCTTGCACATCCGGCCTAGGATGGAGTCATCGGCCAGCGTCGCGTCGAGCGCCGTACGGTGCTCCTTCCAAGTGCTCGCAGTGTCCTCGCTGTCGGTCACCTTCGGGAGGCTCAGCGGATCGCCTCCGGTCAGCGCGAGGCTGATGCGGGCGATGACCGACAGCAAATGTCCCTGCAGTGTGCGGACGTCGTACTCCGGGCAGGGTGTCGGCTTCGTGAGGTCGTCGGCGCCGGTGTTGTTGATCAGGTGCTGGGTCTGGTCGAGTGCGCGGACGAACAGCGGGCGTGGGTCTGTGGTGGTCATGACTCCACCCTCGCGCTCTATAGGTGACATCTGTTGTCGCCTATTCTGAGCAGATGCGAGCCGACCGGTTGTTGCAGATCATCCTGTTGCTGCAACAGCATGCGCGGTTGAGTACGCGGGAGCTGGCCGAGCGGCTCGAGGTGTCGAAGCGCACGGTGATGCGGGACATGGAGGCGCTGTCGGCAGCAGGCGTCCCCGTGTACGCCGAACGCGGGCGCAACGGTGGTTGTGTGTTGCTGCCGGGTTATCGCGCCGATGTGAGTGCACTGACACCGCGCGAGGCACAGGCACTGTTCGCGTGGTCGGGCCGGTCCGAGCTGTCCGATGAGCTGGGACTGCGGGGGAGTCTCAAGTCAGCCATGGGCAAGCTGTCGGCGACCCTGCCCGCCGAACTGCAGAGTGACGCCACAGCGTTGTCCGGTGCGATCGTGGTGGATCGTCGGCGCTGGTTCGCCGAGGCAGAGGACCACGGTGCCTTGCCAGTACTACGTCAGGCCGTGGTGGCCGAGCGACGAGTCCGACTGCGCTACGCATCCGCGAGCAGCGGGTTGCAACGCCGTACCGTCGATCCGTGGGGCCTGGTGGAACAGGCCGGGCGCTGGTACCTCGTGGCTGCGCATCGGGGCGCACCGCGGATGTATCGAGTGTCGCGGATCGAGCAGGTCGACGTACTGGAAGAGGCGGCGGACAGACCGGCCGGACTGGACCTGCGCGCCGAGTGGGAGCGGCTGCGATCCAATCTGGAGCAGCCGGGTGGCGGACCGGTCGGTGTCCAGGCTGAGGTGCGGGTGCATCCCGATCGGGTCGACATGGTGCGCCGCGTGGTCTCACCGTTCCTGGCCAAAGGCGCAGTCCCGCAGGAGCTGCCCAGCGATGATTCGTGGACACATCTGTTGCTGGACTTCCGAGTCCGGGAGGCTGCGTGCGGCATGCTGCTCGGCCTCGGACCTCAGCTGGAGGTACTCGAGCCAGTCGACCTGCGAGCCCAGATCCTGGAGCTGGCGCGGGTCGCGGTCGCTACCTACGCCTGACGGGTGGCGACGAAGGTCTGCCGCAGCGTGATGTTGCCGTCGGCATCGAAATCTTCGTTGCGCCAGTGGAACGACTGCCCGGTCAGGTCGCTGAAAACCCAGCGGGTGCTGGCGGTCTGGGACTCCAGGGTGATCGTCTCGCCGTCGGCGTGCGCGACGAACGGCATCACGAACGCTGCCTTCGGGCCCATCCAGGTGGATCGGAACGCCGCCAGCTCGGGATCGTGGATGCGGATGGACAGCCCCCACTCGCCGTCGCCGTCGGTGGCCCGGGCAGCGCGGCTCGGGGTGATCCAGATGTCGGCGACCGCACGGCCGTCGAGCGCCCACGCGAAGTGCCACTCGCCACGGGTGGACCGCGTCACGTCGCCGTGCTCGTCGTACCAGGCGACGTCCAGGTCCCAGCTGCCGATCAACGGCGCGAACGGCTGGAACGCTTCGGCGAACTCGGGCCGCGGTGCGTCGGAGACCATCAGACCGGCCAGCACCCGCGCGGCGGCCGCGCCATCCGTCACATTCATCCGGCCTGTCTACACCTGACGGCTGAGCGCCTGTCAAGGTCTGTGGACTCCCCGCCGCCGGTGACCCCGTCGTGTCCCAGCACGATGGCACTTCCGGCGGTCGGGGCGTTCAGTCCGACAGCACCGGCTAACTCTAATCCTTCGGGGGCGCACGACCGAATCACAGTCGGCACGCGCTGGTTGCGATCACGTTGCTGTTCGGTTCGGAAGGTAATTCCGTGGCGTGGCGCGAGTGCGGCTGGCTATGGTCCGGGCATGACGACACAGGTGCGGATCCGGCCGGTGACTGGCGACGATGCCACGGCGGTGGCGGCACTGCGCCGGGCTGTCTATGCGTACAAGATCTTGTCGCCGGCGGCGGCGCATCACATGATCACGGTCTTCTCGCCGGCTGAGCGGTTCCTCGCGCTGGCGGCCGAGGTAGACGGTCAGTTGGTCGGGTGGGGTTCGGCCGGACTGAACAACTGGACCGCTGAGGCGGGTCAGAGCGACATCTCGATCTACGTGCATCCGGACTTCCGCAAGCAGGGCATCGGCAACATGCTGGCCGACCGGCTGCACCAGCACCTGACTGAGGTCGGTGCGATCGCGGTGCGCACGTTCGCGCAGCCGGACGGGCTGGAGTTCGCCCGCCACCGTGGCTACGACGGCACGCGCCAGATGCACTACTCCGGTGTCGAGACGGCCAACCTGCCGCCGCAGCCGCCGACTCCGGAGGACATCACCTTGGTGACGATGGACCAGTTGGATCCGCGCCAGGTGTTCCTCGCCGACTCGGCCACCTCACTCGACGAGCCCAGTGACATCCCGATGAACGCGGCCGACTACGACGAATGGCTGGACGAGATCTGGACCGCCCCCGGTCTCGACAAGTCGCTCAGTGTCGCGGCGATGGTCGGCGACGAGGTGGTTTGCTACACCGCGGTCGAGGTCGACGGCGATCGGGCCTGGTCAGGCTCGACCGGCACGATCCCGGCGTACCGGGGACGTGGACTGGCCAAGCTGGTGAAGTCGGTGGCGCTGCGTCGTTGTGCCCTTGCCGGCATCACCTCCGCCTACACGTCGAACGACGACGAGAACGGCCCGATGCTTGCCATCAACAACTGGCTCGGTTATCGCCGCGTGCAGACCGAGCTGGGCCTGCTGCGTACGCTCTGAGCCATGGTGATCCGCCCGATCGAGCTTGCCGACGCTGACCAGATCGATGCGATGCTGCACGACGTGCGGCCCTACAACGTCTCGCCACCAGGACTTCGTCGCCGGCGCTTGGAGCAGAGCCTTGCCGATCCGCGCTGTGCGGGCTGGGTGGCTGAGAGCGACGGCGAGCTGATCGGCTGGGGGACGGTGACGCCGACGCGCTTCCGGGATGCCCCGGAGACCTTTCAGGCCGGGGTGATCGTCCGTCCCGAGTACCGGCGGCAGGGCATCGGCAGCGCGCTGACCGACCTGATCAAGGAGCACCTCGGCACGCAGACGGTCCGCGAGCTCCACGCGATGGCGGACACCGAAGGCGTCGGCTTCGCAGTGGCCAGGGGAGGCGTTGCCGGCGACGTCACCCGGCTCTCCGGGGTCCGGCTCGACAACCTCCCGGAGCAGCCTGCCGTGCCAGCTGGTACGTCGATCGTGCCGCTGACCGAGCTGGATCCGCAGGACGTGCATCCGTTGTTCGCGGCAACGGTCCGTGAGATTCCCGGCTTCGAGGACGGCGACATCTCGTACGACGGTTTCCTGAACAGCATCTGGGATGTGGCCAGCGGCAACAGTCGTGACCTGGGAGCCGCGGCGCTGGTTGACGGCACCGTGCGATCAGTGACGCTGGTGGTGCGGGATCGGACCAGCCTGTGGACCAATCTGACCGTCACCTCGCCGGAGTACCGCGGCCGCGGCTTGTCCAGGCTGGTCAAGTGGTTCTCGCTGAGCTGGGCGGCTGAGCACGGCTGCACGATGGCCTACACGGCCAACAGCACCGAGAACGCACCGATGCTGGCAGTCAACACCTGGTTCGGCTACCAACCGGCGGCGAGCGCGACAACGATTACCTGGCGTGGTGATACCGACCTGTAACGTGACAATGCCTGCGCACCGGCCGGGGTGGCAGGTTATCTTCCGGAGAACTTCGGTGAAGGAGTTCCCATGGAGATCAGGGCTGCTGAGGCGAGGGATGTCGACAGCGCCCTCGCGTTCCACGACACGATCGCGCCGTACCTCGTCGTCACCCGGACCAATCTGAACGGGCGGCTGGCGGCACCGCCGAGCGCGGGAGAAGCGATGTTCGCGGCCGTGGACGGTGATGAGGTCGTGGGCTGGGGGAGCGCTGCGCTGACGCCCGGCTCCGATCCGCTGGCTGGTGAGGTGCGGATCCTGGTGCGGCCCGATGTCCGCGGGCGGAGGCTGGGTGCGCAACTGCTCGACGCCGTGCACGCGGAGCTGCGCCGTGCCGGTGCGACCAGTGCGCGGGTGTTCGCCGAGCCGTCGTCCGCGGCCTGGGCAGCGCGCTGGGGCTACGCGCAGACCCGGCAGGTGCACTACGCGGGCATCGATCCCCGCAAGGCGCCTGACCTTCCCGGCCTGCCGACCGGCATCGAGCTGGTCGCGATGAACCAGGTGGACCCGCGCAAGCTCCACGCCGCCAACGAAGTTGCCCAACGCACCAAACCGGGCGACGCCAAGATCGCATCGCAGCCGTACGACGAATGGGTGCAAGATGTCTGGGCCTCACCGGAGTCGGTGCTGGACCTGAGCGTGGTCGCGATGCTCGAGGACGAGGTCATCGGGTTCACGCTCGGCCGCGGTGACCGGACCCGGATCTGGTCGAAGATGACCTCGACGATGCCGGAGTACCGCGGGCGTGGGCTGGCGAAGCTGGTCAAGGCTGCCGCCCTGCAGCGCGCCGCCGCGGCCGGGGTGCAGAACTGCTACACCGCCAACTACGACGGCAACGCTCCGATGCTCGCGGTGAACGAGTGGCTCGGCTACTACCGCGTCGCCACTCACTCTGTACTGGTCTGTCCTCTTTAAGGAACGAGCAGTACGACGGTCTCCGCGACGCAGGCCGGCTTGGTGGAACCCTCCAGCTCGATCACCCAGTTGAGCGACACCTGGATGCCGGCCGGGGTCTCGGCGGTGTTGGCGATCGAGGCACCGGCCCGGACCCGGGAGCCGACCGGGACCGGCGTGGGGAAGCGGACCTTGTTCACGCCGTAGTTGAGCTTGGCGGTCACTCCAGAGACGGAGAACAGTTCGTCACCGAAGCGCGCGATCAGGCTCAGGGTGAGATAGCCGTGCGCGATCGTGCCGCCGTACGGGCCCTTGGTGGCGCGCTCGACGTCGACGTGGATCCACTGGTGGTCACCGGTCGCCTCGGCGAACTGGTTCACCTGCTCCTGGGTGATCTCGAGCCACTCGGACTCGCCGAGCGAGGTGCCGACGGCGTTGACGACCTCGTCGACACCGGTGAAAGACGTTGGCATTACTGGCTCCTCAGTGCTGCGACTAGTTGCGAGGTCCGCCGGCGACGTACAGGACCTGGCCGGAGACGAAGCCGGACTCCTCGCTGCAGAAGAACGAGGCGGCGGCGGCGATGTCCTCGGGCTTGCCGGTGCGCTGCACCGGGATCGAGGCCGCGGTCGCCTTCTTGAACTCCTCGAAGTCCACGCCGACCCGGGCCGCGGTGGCCGCGGTCATGTCGGTCTCGATGAACCCGGGGGCGATGGCGTTCGCGGTGACGCCGAACTTGCCCAGCTCGAAGGCCAGCGTCTTGGCCAGGCCCTGGAGGCCGGCCTTCGCGGAGGCGTAGTTCGCCTGGCCGCGGTTGCCCAGCGCCGAGGTGGAGGAGAGGAACACCATCCGGCCGTAGCCCGCCTCGACCATGTGCGCCTGGACGGCCTTCGACATCAGGAAGCTGCCCTTGAGGTGCACGGACATGACCGTGTCCCAGTCGTCCTCGGACATCTTGAAGAGCAGATTGTCGCGCAGGACGCCGGCGTTGTTCACCAGGATCGTCGGGGCGCCCAGCTCGGCGACCACCCGCTCGACCGCGGCGGCGACCTGGTCGGCCTTGCTCACGTCGGCGCCGATCGCGATGGCCTTGCCGCCGGCGTCGGTGATCGTCTTGACGGTGCCCGCACAGGCGCCCTCGTCCAGGTCGAGGACCGCGACCGCGTTCCCGTCCTTGGCGAGTCGCAGCGCGACGGCCGCGCCGATTCCCCGGGCTGCCCCGGTCACAATCGCCACTCGCTGCTGCGTCATCGCCGCTCCCTACCGATAGGTATTACTGCCGAGGATGACATTACCCACGCACTGTCACACCCGGACCACCCAGGATGCGATGATCGCCGTGTGGATCATCACAGCTCGGGGCGGTGGGGCGGGGAAAGTATGAACAACAGACATGTCTATTACTGTCCGCTGCGTTGGGGGGACATGGACGCGCTGGGCCACGTGAACAACGGCAAGTACGTCGACTACCTCCAGGACGCCCGCGTCGACTTCCTGTTCCGGACCGCGGCCGAGCTGGGTGCGGACACGCTGGAGACCGGTCTGCTGGTGGCCCGGCACGAGGTCCAGTACCGCGCGCCGCTGCACCACCGCGCCGAGCCGGTCCGGATCGAGCTGTGGATCAGTGAGATCAGGGCGGCCCAGTTCACCGTCGACTACGAGATCCTCGACCTGGAGCCGACCAGGAAGACCTACGTCGAGGCCCGGACCAAGCTCGTCCCCTTCGACTTCAAGGCCAACCGCCTGCGCCGGATCGCTCCGGAGGAGCGCGTCGTACTGGAGAGGCTGGTTGGCTCATGACCTTCACCCACCCGGTCCTGGTGCGGTGGTCGGACATCGATTCGTACGACCACGTCAACAACGTCCGGTACTTCGACTACCTCCAGGAAGCGCGCATCGCCTTCCTGAGCCATCTCGTGGACTCGCGCGACTACTTCGCCGAGTACCCGGTGGTCCTGGTCAGTCAGACGGTCGACTACCTGCGGCCGATCCTGCTCCGGCACCCGCCGTACGACGTGGACGTGTGGATCGAGTCAGTCGGTACGACGTCGTACACGATGGGCTCACGCATCGTCGACCGCAGCGGGGAGACCGAGGACGTCTACGCGAAGGCCACGTCGGTGCTGGTGGCCGTGGACGGCGTCACCCACGCCAAACGCGAGCTGCTCGCCCCCGAACGGGCAGCCCTCGAACAGCAGCTTAGGACGACTTGAGACACTGGTCTCGACATGAGTGACGCAGAGAGCTTCTACGACGCCGTCGGTGGGGCGGACACCTTCCACCGGCTGGTGGCGGCGTTCTACCGCGGTGTCGCCACCGACCCCGAGCTACGGCCGATGTACCCGGAGCAGGACCTCGGTCCGGCCGAGGTGCGGTTCCGGATGTTCCTGGAGCAGTACTGGGGTGGGCCGCGCACCTACTCCGAGGAGCGGGGGCATCCGCGGCTGCGGATGCGGCACATGCCGTTCGCGGTCACTCCGCGGCAGCGGGACAACTGGCTCCGTCACATGCGGGCCGCACTGGACGAGATCGCCCTCAGCCCGGAACGGGACGAGGAGATCTGGCGGTACATGGTGATGGCCGCGCAGAGCATGGTGAACACCGACGAACCGAACTACCCCGGCGCGATCGACGTGTCCGGCAACTAAGACCTTTTCGCAAGGAGAACCATGGCAACCGTTCGTACGGCCAAGACGCACTGGGAAGGCTCGCTGATCGAGGGCGCCGGGCAGGTCGCCCTGGAGTCCTCCGGCGTCGGCACCTTCGACGTCTCGTGGGCCTCGCGCGCCAACGACGCCAACGGCAAGACCAGCCCGGAAGAGCTGATCGCGGCCGCGCACTCGGCGTGCTTCTCGATGGCGCTGTCGCACGCGCTGACCGAGGGCGGCAACGCGCCGGAGGCGCTGGACACCAAGGCCGACGTCACCTTCCAGCCGGGTGAGGGCATCACCGGGATCGTGCTGTCGGTCAACGGCAAGGTGCCGGGCCTGACCGCCGACGAGTTCGCGGAGTTCGCGCAGGGCGCGAAGGAGAACTGCCCGGTCTCCAAGGCGCTGGCCGGTACGACGATCACGCTGGACGTCACCTTCACCGCCTGAGCGCCCAGTCCGCGTTTGGTGGGTTCCCCCACCAAACGCGAGGTTCCCCCACCGGTTTTCGGTGGGGGAACCTCCTATTTGGGGGGTGCACCCACCAAATGGGACTGAGCGGGGTGGATTAGCCGTGGAACTGTGCTGCGATCTTCGTGAAGGCGTAGGCGCTCTGCGAGATCCCACTGCAGTCGGAGCCCGCGTCACCGCCGCCGCCACACTGCCGGTCCCGGTTGATGGCCCAGTAGGTGAACCGCGCCAGGTGGTGCTGCTGCGCGTAGCTGAGCATCGCCTGGTAGTTCGCGACCGTGACGGTCTCACCGTCGTCGGTCTTGCCGTTCATCGACGAGATGCCCATGTGCCGGTACGCCGTGTCGTCGCTCCAGCCGTAGGCGGTCTTGAGCTTGCCCTTCAGGCCTTCCTCGGCCTGCTGGGTCAGCGTCGCCATGTTGGCCGAGCCGCCACCGAAGTCGAACGGCATCAGCACCCAGCCGTCCGGGGTGAAGCCGGAGTTCTTGGCCTTGGTGATCAGGCCGCTGCCCCAGCTGTCCGGGCCGGTCTTCTCGGTGCCCATGGTGATGTAGATCTTCAGCCCGGAGTTGTTGGCCCGGACGGTCTTCAGGGCGTCCACGACGCGCTGCTGGACGGTGTTGTTCTGGAATTCGGTGTTCTCGATGTCGATGTCGATCGCCTTCAGGCCGAAGGCGTTGATCACCTTCTGGTACGCACCGGCCAGGGCGGAGGCCGACGTACACCGGACGCCGAGCTTGTCGCCGTCCCAGCCACCGAACGACGGGATGACGTCGCCGCCGGCGCCGCGGATGCTGTTGATGACGGACTGGTCGTTGCCGCCGGTGAGACTGCGGTTGCCGTCCCACTTCGGGTTGCAACTGCCGTCGGCCAGTACGAAGGCCATCGTGAACCACTGGTTGCCGGCGGCCTTCATGATGTCGGTCGCCTTCTGCGGACTACCCCAGCCGAGGTACAGGTACGGCGCCGCGCCGATGCTGGCGGGGTCGGCCTGGACGGCGCTGGGTGCGGCCTGGGCGGCGGCTGCCGCGCCGAGGGCCAGGGAACCTGCCGCAAGAGCGGCGGCGGCCATTCTGAGCGTGCGTAAGCGCATCGCGAACCTCAATCCTGGGGGCGAAAGGACTTGGGTCTCACACTAAGTTAGGAAAGTTTCCTATTCATTTCCCGGACGATCATGACTCGCTGTCTGCCCGCGGTCAATATCCGTGCCGGATGTTTTTAGCTGCTCGTTCATGATCAGGAACGCCCCGAGTCCGTGGAAGTCGTTGGTCGCCCGCTCCCGGCCGGCGTAGTACGCGTAGTCGCCGACGTTGGTCCCGATGCTGATGTCCTTCAGGTTCGTCCGCCCGTCGCTGCCGAGCGAGACTTTCGCCAGCACTCCTTGGTATCCGTGATCAGCGACTGCTTGGTACGACGAGGCGACGTACCCACGCTGCACGGCCCGGGAGATGACGAAGGTGTACATCGACGAGCAGGACGTCTCGGTCCAGTTGTCGCTCCGGCTGCCCTTGTCGACGACCTGGAACCACCGTCCGGTCTTCGGATCCTGATAATGCGCGTACGCCGCGACCAGCTTCCGCAGTACGTCGATCAGCTCGGCCCGCCGGGGCTGGTCCGTCGGAACCGCTTCGAGGACGTCGATGACCGCCATCCCGTACCAACCCTCGGCGCGGCACCAGACCTCCGGCGACAGCCCGGTCTTGGGATCCGCCCAGCTCTGGGCGCGAGCTTCGTCGTACGCGTGCCGTAGTAGTCCGTTGGGCTGCTGCAGGTGGCTCGCGTACGTGAGCAGTTGGTTGACGGTCTCCTTGCTGGTGTAGGACGAGTCGCCGAACTCGCGACCGTACTCCGCGAGGAAGGGATCGACCATGAACACCCCGTCACCCCAGAGCTGGTGCTGCCGGCTGGTGGCGTGCCAGAAGCCGCCGTCGGCAGTGCGCGGGTAGGTGTCGAGTCTGGTGCGGATCTTGGTCGCAGCGATCTTGTAGCGGTTGTCGCCGGTCTCATGGTGCAGCAGGACGAGCAGCCGGCCGGAGAGCATGCTGTCGAGGTTGTTGAAGCTGTTGTTGAGGTTTCCGGACGAGTCGACGAACCTGTCGACCCACGCCTTGATGTAGGCCAGGTACTTGGGGTCATGCGTGCGTTCGTAGACCAGGTACTGCCCGTAGAGGTACAGACCGACCGGATAGGACCAGCCGCCGATCGTGGTCGGCTTGTAGCGCGCCATAGTCGAGTTGACCATCGCCACCGACCAGTCCGGCGCTGCGATCGCTTGGGTGGCTGGGGTTGTGACGTCGAGGTAGTCCAGGTTGGGAGCGCCGTCGGCAGTCGTTGCTGTCACCCGGATGGTGTTCGTACCGGCCTTGAGGTTCGCAGTGGTCACTAGCGTGCGCCACAGGGTCCAAGCGCCAGTGGACGGTACGGCGACGTTCTTGGTGACCACGGTCCCGTTGACCGAGATATCCACGCCCCGGTTGGCGGTAGTGCCGTTGGCGTGGTCGAAGGTGAGCGTGGCCCGGCCGGCCTGCGCGCTGTTGATGGTCCACTGCACGTAGCCGCCGACCGCGTTGGGTGTGTTGACGAAGCCGCTGCCGGAGAAGCCGGAGTGGTCGGTGTCGACAGTGCTGCCGCTGGAGCTGGTTGCCGACTCCGCTTCGAGGCGCGTCGTCGTACCGGCTCGAGAGACGCGGTACAGGACGGTGCCGTGGCTTGGGACCGACGCACTGATCGCACCACTCGTGGTCCGGCTCGCCTTACTCCACAGGTCTTTCAGCGTGTACGACGATGCTCCGCCGAGCCCCAGCGCGGCTGCTGTCGTGGAGATGGTGGCAGCGGTGGGGGTCTCGTTGGAGAGGGCCACTGCGCGATCACCGTTGGCCAGAGTCTTGCCGTAGACAACCAATCCGCCCGAAGAGCTGACCACAGTGCCCTGGCGGCCGAGCTTGTCCTGATCGATCGCGATCACGTCGTGGTTGGTGAGGATGTCGAACGTCTCGGCGGACGCCTTGCGCAGGTCGGTGCCGATGAGCAGGGGAGCGGACATCATCGCCCACAGGCTCAGGTGCGTGCGGTACTCGGTCGCGGTCATTCCGCCGTTGCCGACCTCGAGCATGTCCGGGTCATTCCAGTGCCCAGGTCCGGCGTACTGGGCAAGGACCCGGTTGGCCTGGGCCTTGCCGATCATGCTGCCCCAGTTGTCGCTGATGTCGCCGGTGGTGCGCCACAGATTGCCGACGTCCTTGCCCCACTGCCACACCGGCGGCGGGCCGGTACGCCCCCACTCGCAGATCGAGTAGGTGATGGGACGACCGGTGTTGAGCAGTGCGTCCCGCATCGCCTTGTAGCGCTGCTGGGCGTCCACGCCTTGGTTGTTGCAGTTGTCGTACTTGAGGTAGTCGACACCCCAAGAGGCGAACAGGTTGGCGTCCTGCTGCTCGTGACCGAGGCCGCCGGGGAAGCCTGCGGTGTTGCAGGTCTTGGTGCCGGCACTGGTGTAGATGCCGAACTTGAGTCCCTTGCCGTGCACGTAGTCGGCAAGGCTCTTGATGCCGTTGGGGAAGCGCGCCGGGTCCGGGACCAGGTTGCCCTGGGCGTCGCGCTGCGGGAGCGCCCAGCAGTCGTCGATGTTGACGTACTGGTACCCGGCGTCCTTGAGGCCGCGGCTGACGAACAGATCCGCGATGCTCTTGATCATCGCCTCGTTGAAGGTGCTGGAGCACTTGGTCGAGTTCCAGTTGTTGAAACCCATCGGTGGAGTCAAAGCCAATCCATTGGCCAGTGCGAGACCGTTGTCCAGCAAGGGCCTCGGGCAGTTCTGCGAGGAGTCCGTCGCTTTGACTCGCAGGTCACCAGTAGCGCAGTAGCCCGCGACTGTCTGGAAGCCGAGGTCGAAGGGGCTCGCCGTACCGCGCTGGGCGGTGAAGCCGGTCAGCCCGACGTCAGCTGAGTTGTTGGCGATCACTGCGGGCCGGCCGTCGTTCTTGCTGAAGTGCAGTGAGCTGTTGGTGAAGTGAACGCCCTCCACCTGCCGTGCGTACCACCCGTACGACGGCCTGGTCCCGATGCTGTTCGGGTTGTAGTTGGTGGGGTCGTTGCTCGGTACGCCGGTGCTCATCGTCCCGTTGCCGCCCGGAACGGTCAGGTGGACGTTGTCGAAGCTGATGTCGTGGATCCGGTGGCCCGACTCACCCCACAGCGTCGGGCTGTACGCCGTACCCCGGGAACCGTCGTACGTGCCGGTGACGTTCTGGTAGGTGATGTTGCTGATCGATCCGACGCCGGGGTTGTCCCCACAGCGTCTCCGGGTGCCGATCTTCTGCATGATGTGCCCGCGGGTGCCGGTCATCGTGATGTCGCGGTAGTGCACGTCGGAGATGTTGCTGCCGTCCATCGAGACCAGTCCGAGGCCGGACTTGCTCGCACCGGTGATCTTGATCCGGTCGAAGGCGTAGTCGGTGAAATCACCGCAGGTCTCCGAGCCGAACATCAGAGCGTTGCAGCAGTCGGCCGACAGTTGGGAGTCGGAGACCCGGACGTGGCCGTTGTCGATGGTGCGGCCGAGTGCCCAGTCGCTCTTGAAGACGAGCGCGTCGTCGTTCGCGGCGATCTTCGCGTGGTTGACCGTCACGTTCTTCGCGTTGATCACATTCCAGCCGTCGCGGTCGTCGGCGGTCTCGATCCGCAGGTTGTCCGAGCTGATGTTGTCGCAGCCGTTGGTGAGCATCGCGAAGTGGCCGCCGCGACGCAGCCGGATCCCGTCCACCCGCAGTCCGGAGCAGCGGGTCAACGAGATGATCTTGTCCGCCTGACCGGCCTTGGGGTTGCCGGTGATCAGGTGGTCGCCGCCGTCGATCGTGCCGGTCCCGGTGAAAGCGATGTCGGTGAGCTGGTCGCCCCACAGCATCGCGTCGTGGAAGTGGCTGTGGCCGTAGTCCTGGTATTTGTCGTTGGGGTTGGCCTCGGCCGCGTCGTACTTGTCGTCGGCGGCGCCAAGGATCGTCGCACCGGAGTCGAGCTGGTAGATGATCTTGCTCTTCAGATGGATCGTGTTGGCGCTCTTGTAGGTGCCGGACGGAAACCGGACTGTGCCGCCGCCGGCGTTGGCTGCCGCAGTGATCGCCTTGTTGATCGCAGCGGTGTCGTTCGCCTTGCCATCACCCTTGGCACCGTAGGCCTTCACACTGAACTCGGCAGCGGCTGCCAACTGAGTCGACCGGGGGTACGCCGTACCGACCCAGGTCTCGTCGATGCGCAGGCGCTTGTAGCGGGTGGTGTCGCTGGAGGCCGCGTGGGTGTTCACCACTTCCAGCCGGAGGTAGCGGGTGGTTGTCGCCGGGAGGTCGATGAAGGCGACGCCGCGGCGGCTCGGGAGGGTGCCGGTCTTGATGGGTGAGCCCCAGGTCGTTCCGTCGGTGCTGGCGTAGACGCGGTAGTCCTTGATGCGTGCGGACTGTTCGGTCGCCGACCGCGCGTACGCGACGGAGTCCTCGCGCTGGTTGATCCCGAGGTACCGGACTGGCTTGGCTGAGCCGAGGTCGTAGCGCAGCGAGGCAGGAGTGGTCTTGTTGGTGTCCCAGAAGGTCAGATAGCTGCCGTCAGAAGCGGCGGGTGCGCTCGTCGTGGCGTGCAGGATGCCTTCGCGCCCGGCGGTCTCGACCTTGAAGACGGTGTCGTACGGGTCCCAGGTGCTAACACCGGTCAGAGTGAGTACGCCGTTCGCCTGGGAGTGCGCAATGACCTTGCCGGTGCGCAGGTCGGTGACCCGGTCGACCCGGTAGCCGTTGTCGCGGATCCGCAGGGTGCTCGTGGACGGCCGGGTCAGGACGTGGATGTAGTGCTCGTCCGGGTTGCTGCGGCTGACCGTGGTGACCCCATGGGCTCCGTCGTTCCAGAACCCCGGTTGCAGACCGCCGTACAGGTAGCCGCCGCCTTCGGTGCCGTTGAGCGACGGCCAGATGGGCTGCAGATATTTGTCAAGGAGGTTGTTAAAACTCTCTTGCTTGGACGGGAAGCGGCCGTTGACCATCGCAGTCTCGGCCATCAGTGCCTTGATCGACGAACCGGCGTTGCTGACGAGCCGGCCGATCGTGAGCTTGGGGTCCACGGCCGGGTCGGAGCCGCCGTACCACCAGGCGCCGGTCGACGGGAGCTTGAAGTCGGCCTCGATCAGCCGCGGCCCCGCGGTGTAGACAGCCTGCGGATAGTCGTAGTCCGGGGACATGCCGGTCTTCTGCTCGTTGCTGATCATGTCCATGATCGGCGTGTCCTCGTTGTTGTTGCTCAGCGTGTACGACGGGCGCTCGCGCCGGATCCGCTCGTACAGGCCGTGACGTTCCCAGTAGGCGTTGTCGTTGTCGATCCAGAAGCCGCCGAGATTCGGGTAGCGCTGCATCACCTCGACGAAGTTGTCGTAGCTGAACTCGCCGAACCCGTCGCGCGTGGTCAGGTCGACCGAGTGGCCCTTGTACTTCGAGTAGGCCGCGGAATCGAGCCAATCCTTGCCTGCTGGCAGGCCTTCGGCGTGCCACTGCGGGTCGTCGGTCATGTAGAGGATGACCTTCAGGCCCTTCGCGGACGCGGCGTCGATTGTCTCCTGGACGAGGTCGCGGCCGGTGTGGCAGCTGCCCGGGATGGCGCTCGGCCACGGCCGTGCGTAGCCGAGCCGGCTGTGGAAGGTGGCCAGGACCAGGTACTGCGTGTGCAGCTTCTGGGCCTCGCGGACCCAGTAGGCGGGGTCCCAGCCGCCGGATTTCACGGCGCTCTCCCAGGCGCTGCAACTGGTGTAGCCGGGGGAGGTTCGCATCCCCCAGTGCAGGAACAGTCCGCCGACCGAGTCGCGGAGGAACTGCTGCCGGGGATGCTGCACCTCGGCGTGCGCGGTCGTCGGAAGACTGACCAGGGAGGTGGCGAGGAGGGGGATGGAAAGGAGTGCCGCCAGGGCGCGGCGGAGGGCGGGTACGCGCATCGCTAGCTCCAAAACCGGGGGCGTCGGATTTGGTTAGGAAGGTTTCCTAATCACTAGCGATGATGACCCTCGGTGCTGGCGCGGTCAAGATGCGTGATGGCGAATTTTGTTCTATTCCGTCGGAAGGTGAGCGTCGCCCTCGGCCTTCTCGGTGGCGCTGCCGACCCCGGACGGCGCCGACGACCCCGGGTCGCGGGTGGACAGGTTGCCGATCCGCATCACCTCGCCGTTGCGGACGTACCAGGTGGTGCCGTCCTCGCCGCGCAGCGTGGTGATCCGCAGGCCGACCCCGATCACGGTGCCGGTCGCCTTCTCCATGTCGATCAGGTCGCCGACGCCGTACTGGTCCTCGAAGATCATGAAGATGCCGGCCAGGAAGTCCTTGACCAGCGTCTGGGCGCCGAAACCGAGCGCGACGCCGATGATGCTCGTCGCGGTGATCACCGGCAGGATGTCGAAGCCGAGCTCCGCCAGCACCATCACCACCAGGACTGCGGTGAGCACGATCGTCACCACGCTGCACAGCAGTGAAGCGATCGTTTCGGCGCGCTGGGTCCGGCGCTCGGTGGCCAGGTTGTTCTCGACGAAGTCCTGGCCGAGCTTCGATTTCGACAGCACCCCGGCCACGGCGCCGTTGCCGGTCCGCCGGGCGAACCGCCGGATCACCTTGTGCAGCACCCAGCGCAGCACGAAGAAACCGATGGTCAGGGCGAGGATCCGGGCGGGGACCATGATGATCTCGTCGGTCACCTCGAGCTTGCCGTCGTTGCCCCACCGGAAGAAGGTTGGGAGCTCGAAAGCACGGGCAAACAGGGGGTGACTGAACGCGGACACAAGGTAGCTGGTCAGAATAGGCATCATCGCCGCCCGATCATAGTGACCTTCACAAGGGAGAGACGATCGCATGCCCAGCCGCTTGGACGACGAGCTGCTCCGGCTCGTGAGCGCGGGCGTGCTGCGCCAGTACCAGGCTGAGTCGCTCCGGGACGCGGCCGATGCCGAGGTGGACGCAGCGGTGGCTGCCGCCGCGCGCAACCGGCCCGAGCCGGCCGCGCCTCCGCCGCCGAAACCACCACGGACGCCGCCGGTCGCACCGCACTCGAACGCTCTGGTCGAGGTTCTCGGGTACGTCGGTGGCGCGCTCCTGCTCGGCGCCGTGGCGTTGCTCACGCTCGCCAACTGGGGCGAGATGGGCCGGGCGGCCCGGATCAGCACCGGGAGCGTCGCAGCGGTCGTTCTCCTCGGCTCTGCGGTGCTGCTGAAGCTCTTCCGGCGACGGGACCAGCTCGCCTCGGCGCTGGCCTCGCTCGGCTGTTGTGTGGCCGGTTTCGCCACGTACGTCGCGATCGAGGGCGAGGCGGGTCGGGTTATCGGGGTCGCCGTCGCGCTCGCACTGGCCTGCCTCGGGCTGTGGTGGCTGGCCGGATCGTCGTTGCTGGTGGCAACGTTCGGCATCCTGGCCGTCGGGGTGCTGGTGATCACCGCCGACGTGCTGACGCCGAGCGACGGATCGGCGTCGAACTCCGCCGGGATCGCCGGGACGGGATTCATCCTGGTCGCGTTCGTGCTGGGGATGCTCGGGCTGGTCCGCGACCAGCCGACCGCCTGGTCGCTGGCCGGGGCGGCGATGTTCAGCTCGTCCATCTGCTGGCTGATCCAGGACCGTGGCGAGATCATGGCGCTGGCGGTCGGAACCGCCGGTCCGGCCGCGCTGCTGGTCGCCTACGGGCGGCAGCGCGCATCGGCGTACGCGGTGGTCGGATGCTCGATCCTGCTGGTCATCTGGCCGACCGCGCTCTACCAGCTGACCGACAACGTCGCCGGCGTAGCTATCGGACTGGTTGTGGCCAGTGGTGCCCTCCTCTTTGCAGTGCTTCTGTTAAGTCGCCGACGGGCAGCGGACTGACACGGCGCTGCGTTACGCACTGACCGCCTCGATACGGCAGACTCGCTGGGGTGACTGCTCCCACCCCGGCCCTTGTCGAGCTAGCGGTTGCCCATGGTGTGGCGACGGAGTACTGGAACTGGCAAGGCGAGCATGTGGTCGTCTCCAGTGAGGTTGTCTCCACTGTGCTCGCGGCACTGGGGGTGGATGCCTCTACCCCGGAAAAGGCTGCTGAGGCCTTGGACGACCATCAGCAGGCGCGCTGGCGGCGGACGCTGCCGGCCACTGTGGTGATGCGCGCGGGCTGGACGCCTTGGTTCGCCGTACACCTGCCGCATGGGTCCACCGCCGAGGTGTGGGTCGATCTGGAGGACGGCGGTCAGCGCCGGGACATCCCGCAGCAGGAGCACTGGGTCGAGCCGGAGTTTGTCGACGGCGTACAGATCGGTGAGGCGACCTACCAGCTGCCGGGTGACCTGCCGATCGGCTACCACCGGTTGTGCGCGCGGATCGGCGGCAATCCGGAGATCTCGGTCGGCACTCTGATCGTCACGCCGAGCAAGCTGGAGCCGGAGAAGCTGGACCGCACCTGGGGCTGGGTGCTGCAGCTGTACTCCGTTCGCTCGCGACGCTCGTGGGGGATCGGCGACCTGCACGACCTCGCCGACCTGGCCGCCTGGTCTGCCAACGACCTGGGTGCCGGGTTCGTCCTGATCAACCCGCTGCACGCTGCAGAGCTGGCCGGGCGGATGGAGCCCTCGCCGTATCTGCCGGCCTCGCGACGGTTCGGCAACCCGATCTACCTGCGCATCGAAGACATCGACGAGTACGGCGACCTGGCGCCTGCCGAGCGTGATCGCGTCCGGACGCTCAGCCTGCAAGCACGGGCTCTGAGCGAGGATGCGAACGCACTGGATCGCGACACGGTCTGGGCGTTCAAGCGTGAAGCCCTGCAGTTGCTGTTCGGTGTCAGGCCGTCGATAGGGCGTATCGCTGAGTACGGCGCGTACTGCGATCGTGAGAACCAGGGACTGGTCGACTTCGCGACCTGGGCGGCGATCTCCGATGTCCGCGGGCCGGAGTGGAGCAAGTGGCCCGAGGAACTGCAGAGCCCGACCAGCCCCGCCGTGGTCGCGTTCCGCAACGAGAACCCCGACGCTGTGGAGTTCCACTGCTGGCTGCAGTGGCAGATGGATGACCAGCTCGCCCGGACGCAGGCCAGAGCCAAGACGGCCGGGATGTCGCTCGGCGTCGTCCATGACCTAGCAGTCGGTGTGCACCCGGACGGTGCGGACGCATGGGCGCTGCAGCATGTGCTGGCGCAGGGCATCCACGTCGGAGCGCCGCCGGACGCGTTCAACCAGCAGGGACAGGACTGGTCGCAGCCGCCTTGGCGGCCGGATGCACTGGCCGAGACCGGCTACGCCGCTTGGCGGGACCTGGTCCGCGCAGTGATGCGCCACGGCGGTGGACTGCGGATCGACCACATCCTCGGCATGTTCCGGCTGTGGTGGGTCACGTCGCCGGAGCGGCCGACCGAGGGCACCTACGTGCGCTACGACCACGAAGCGCTGATCGGCATCCTCGTGCTGGAGGCCACCCGGGCCGGCGTGACGGTGGTGGGGGAGGACCTCGGCACAGTCGAGCCATGGGTCCGTGACTACCTGACTGAGCGCGGCGTCCTCGGTACGTCGGTGCTGTGGTTCGAGCGGGATGCGGACGGCAAGCCGCTCGCCCCGGAGCGTTGGCGCGAGCTTTGCCTCGCCACGGTCACCACTCATGACCTGCCGCCGACCGCGGGCTACCTGGCCGGCGACCACGTCGAACTGCGCAACCGGCTCGGCCTCCTGACCCGTCCGGTGGCCGAAGAGCTGGCCCTGGACGAGGCGGATCGCGATGCGTGGCTGGATGCACTGCGTGAACGCCACCTGCTCCGCTACACCGACGGTGATGTCGAGCGCATCGTCGAAGCCCTGCACCAGTACGTCGCGCACACCCCGTCGAAGCTGGTCGGTGTCGCGCTCACCGACGCCGTGGGCGAACGCCGTACCCAGAACCAGCCGGGGACGACGGACGAATATCCGAACTGGCGCATTCCGCTCGGCGGGCCGCGGGGCGAACCGGTTCTCGTCGAGGACCTGCCCAACAATCTCCGACTCAGGCGTTTGATCGGTGCCCTGACCATCTGAAATTTCTTCCTTTCCGTAGTTATCCGCTCACGAGTTGTTGACAATAGATTTGAACGGTTGTTTTCTATTGGCAACACGAAGGCGCCTTCCTTCACTGTCACCGCCCCCACAGTTGAAGGAGTTATTGCATGCTGCGATCACGCAAAGTCAGCATGGCCGGGATCGCCGTTGGCGCCCTGGCCCTGACCTGCACCACGATGGTTCCGGTGGCCTACGGCCACGGCTACACGACGTCCCCGATCAGTCGCGCGAAGAACTGCCAGAGCGGCGTCGTCCAGAACTGCGGCCAGATCCAGTGGGAGCCGCAGAGCGTCGAAGGCCCGAAGGGGTTCCCGAACGCCGGCCCGGCGGACGGAAAGCTCTGTTCGGCAGGGCTGCAGCAGTTCGACCAGCTGAACGCGCCCAAGCAGCCGAACGGTCAGGCCTGGCCGTCGACCCAGCTGACGATGGGCGCCAACTTCACCTTCAGTTGGACCTTCACGGCGTCGCACGCGACCACTGACTTCAAGTACTACATGACCAAGGCGGGCTGGAACGGGACGCACGCGCTCACCCGGGCCGACCTCGACCTGACGCCGTTCCTGACGGTCCCCTACAACAATCAGCGGCCGCCGAGCTCGCTGTCGCACTCGGGCCGCCTGCCGAGCCGCTCCGGACCGCACATGATCCTGGCGGTCTGGACCATCGCCGACACGGCGAATGCCTTCTACCAGTGCTCGGATGTTCGTTTCTAATTCATATCGAGGTTTGGTAAATAACTTTCCTGGGCATTGCACTCCTTGAAATAACCGCCCCTATTTCAAGGAGTGTCCCCATGAAGGTTGTCCTCCGTGTTCTGGTCGCCGCGGCCGTTGTCGTCGGCGGCCTGCTGCCGACTCTCGAGGCGTCCGCGCTGACCAAGCTGACGCATGCCCAGGCGGCCTCGATCTTCACCGCGGCCGGCATCACCTGGTCGTCCAGTGGCAACTGCTCGGACTGGAACAACTCGAGCTGCACGTCGTTCACCAACATCAACGACAGCACCGTGTACGGCGTCCGCACGCTGAAGCAGGCCAGTGGGTGCGCGATCCGGATCACCGGTGGCACCGAGACCGGCCACGCCAGCGGCACCTACAGCCACCGCAACGGCTACAAGGTCGACATCGCGATCACGACGTGCGTCACGAACTACGTGCACAACAACTTCACCCGGATCGCGGACCGTGGCGACGGCTACCCGCAGTGGCGTGCGGCCTCCGGCAACATCTACGCCAACGAGGGCAACCACTGGGACGTGACCTACTACAACTGCGGCGGCTGCTGACCCGCCGCCGAGCTCGTGCCCGTCCTGGGTGAGGCCCTGGGACGGGCACGGCTTGCGGAGTACTAGGCTGAGGCCGTGATTGCTGAGCTGTCCGGCCACACCTTGCTGGTGTTCGTCGGCATACCTGCCCTGGTGGTCGCGGTACTGGCGCTGCTGGTGTTCGCGTCCTCGATCGCGAGCGGGCCGCGCTACCGGCCGGGGTTGTCCTGGTGGGCGCCGCCGGTCTGGATCAACGGTCCGACCGCGACGAAGCCCGACCCCGCCAGCCTGCCCGAGCTGCCCGCCGCGCCGGGAACCCTCGCGACCGCCGGTGCCGGCGTCGCCCGTTCGACCGGAGGCGCAAGTGCCAGTTGGTGACGCATTCACGCCCGACCAGCTCTACGACATCGAGCGCGCGGTCCGGAACGCCGAGGAGGCGTCCGGCCTGCACTTCTCCGTGTACGTCGGTGGCGCCGACTCGGAGACGCGTCCGTTCGCCCAGGAGCTGCTGAACGAGCTCGACGACCCGGACCGCTCGGTCCTGGTGTACGTCGACCCGGCTGGCCGTCGCCTGGAGATCGTCACCGGCGCCGAGGCGAAGCGGCAGCTGTCGGATACCGCCGCCGGTCTGGCTGCGCTGACGATGCAGACGTCGTTCGCCACTGGTGACCTCACTGGCGGTCTGGTGACCGGTGTGCAGCAGTTGGGGACCAACGCGCACCAGGCGCCCCTGCTGCACGCCAACGAGCCCCACAAGCAGTGACCCCAGCCCTGCAGCCGCACCGCATCGAGCTGGACGACGTCGTACTGCGTCCGTTCGTGCCCTCCGACGAGGAGGCGGTGGCTGAAGCGCTGCGGGACCCTGAAGTACTGCGCTGGACCGCGGGGACTGCGGTGATCCGCACCCCTGCGGCCCAGCGAGCCTGGCGCTGGCTGCAGCCGCGCCTGGACGCCTGGTCGCTCGGCAACGCAGTGTTCGCCGTAGCTGACCGCACCACCGATCGAGTGCTCGGCAATGTCGCACTGCGGGATGTTCACCGGGTGCCGGACCAGGCAGTTGCTGCCTACTGGATCAGCCCGGCTGCTCGCGGCCGAGCGCTTGCGGCCCGTGCGCTGGATGCAGCGGCCCGCTGGGCCTTCGCCCCGAGCGGTCTGGGGCTCCACCGGATCTCACTCGACCATGCGCTGGTCAATGAGGGTTCCTGCCGGGTCGCCGTACGGGCTGGCTTTCAGTTGGAAGGCGTCATGCGGGATTACTACGTCGAGGTGAGTGGCGAGCGGCACGACTCACACCTGCATGCTCGCCTCGCGACGGATCAGCCTGCCGGTTCGTAGGTGGGGCAGGCGGGGCTGCTGTAGGCGCGCTGCGTCTTCGGTGCCGAACACAGATTGAGCATCTGAGCGGACGACGTACCGGGACCGAGATAAACGACCCAGGTGCCGAGCACCGGCACACCTGTGCTGTTGGCGAAGCCCGGGTACTGGCCGTCGACCAGCATGGCCTTGGCGGGGACGCCGGCCGCGATGATCTTGGCGGCGGTCTCCTTCGCGAGGTCAGCGGCGTCCAGCCCGGAGTCGGACGTGTACTTGTCGAGTACTGCGATCCACTGCCCGCTCTTGAAGCGCGGCGAGGTCGGCCCGGTGTTGGCCGGCGCAGTCGTGGTCACCTCGACGGCACTACGGCTAGCAGGCGGCTTGCGGTCGGCCTTCGAAGCGACCGACGGATGTGCCCTAGGGGTCGGCGTCGAGGCAGCACTGTCCGGTACGGCGGCCGCCCGGATCGTGGTGTCGGTCGGCTGCTCGGACCCGCCCCGGGTCAGGATGAACGCGGACACGGTCGCGATGGCAGCCGTGGCTACGATCGCGGCCCCGACCGCGGCGCGCGAACGCTGCGGCTGACGCTTCTTCCGGCGATGTGATGTCACGGGATTGGACCCCTCCCCAGGTCTCTCCGCGTGAGCTTAAACCGATCCGGGGCGGAAGTGAGCGTTCTTCAGGTGGGGAGAATCTCCTTCTGGACAAGGGATTCGCGGTCTGTGTCCGCGTGTTCACCGGGTGTCGACGAGCAATCGTTTGATGGCTACAGGCTGCGGTCGGCCCGCGACTTCAGGTGCCGCTGGGGATTCCCTCGGGGTTCGGCTGCGGGCGAGTGTCGAGGGCGTCTTCCAGCCACGCGTCCACGTCCACGCCACCACTCAGGATGTGCGTGACGTACGCCGTCCGCTCGTGGCTGAGCACCTCGAGCTCCCACACGCACGGTGCGACGCCGGTCGGCATCGGACGCAGGTCGTCCACGTCCAGACCGCTGAACATGCTCAGCCGGGACTGGAAGTCCTTCGTCCAGCTCTGGACGATCAGGTAGGCGCCGTCGTCACCCAGGTGCAGTACGACGACGGCCAGGCCCACGGAGCCCATCGCGTCGTCGAAGTCGAGTTGCTTGCTCGCCGTAGCACGCGCCAGCTCGACCATCTGGTCGTCCCACTGGCGGCCGCGTGCGGTCACGATGTACGGCTTCACCAGCCGGTGCGCATCGCGCCAGGGGAGGAGGGGAGTGACAGGGCGTGGGCGGTACGCCTCAGCGAGTCCAGTCAGCGCTACAGCGGCTGCACCGGCCAGGGCGGGGTCAGAAGCAGGCATCTGCTCTGTTCTACCCCGGCCGGGTGCAGGCTGTCTTGTTTCAGCTCGCGTCGCGGACCTGGGCGGCCATGGCGCGCGTCAGGTCGGCCTGAGCCTCAGAGACGTAGCGCTTGGTCGGAGCGTCGACCGTGGCCGACTCCGCGGCCAGCCAGTCGCTCAGTGCGTCCAGCGTCGGCTGCTCGGCCAGGTTGCGCGGCGACAGGTAGACGAGCACGTTCTCGCCCATCGACGAGCCGAGCCGGGTGTAGACGTCCTTGGCCGCGGTCAGGTACTTGCCGACGTACGGACGCAGCAGGTCCTCCTGGCCGGGCTGCTGGAAGCCGAGGATGGTCCGGAACTGCGTCTCGTTCGGGGTGTCCCCGGACTCGACCGCGATCCGCCACGCCTCTTCCTTGGCCTCTGCCGTCGGCCGCGCAGCGCGGGCCTGGGCGGCTCGCTCGCCACCGGTGATGGTGGTGTCGCGTGTGAGCTCGTCCTCGATCTCGTCCGCACCGATCCGGCCCAGCCGGGACAGCGCGACGATCAGCGTCCAGCGCAGGTCGGTGTCGACGACCAGACCGGCAGGCAGGTCGCGTCCGTCCAGCCAAGCGGCCAGCCGGTCCGCACCGGCTGCGGAGAAGACCGCGCTGGCGTAGGCGCGGACAAACGCGAGCTGGTGGTCGCTACCGGCTTCAGCGCCGTCGACGAGCTCGGCGAGGGTCTCCTCGTACTGGGTCCGCAGTGCGTCCCGGTTCTCCGGAGCGGAGTACAGGTTGATGGCGCTCGTGACCTGCGAGAGGAGTGAGCGCACACCGGTCAGATCGCTCTCGGCCCGGATGCCGCGCAGCACGATGCCGACGTACTGGCTGGCCGGCATCTCGGCGTCGCGGGTCATGTCCCAGGCAGCACCCCAGGCCAGCGCCCGGGGCAGCGACTCGGACAGCTGGTCGATCGACTCGACCAGAGTGGCCCGGGAACGCTCGTCCAGCCGGATCTTGGCGTAGGTGAGGTCGTCGTCGTTCAGCAGCACGAGGTCCGGCTGCGTGGCGCCGACGAGCTCGGACAGCTCGGTGCGCGGACCGTCGATGTCGACCTCGAACCGCTCGGTGCGGACCAGGCCCTCGTCGGTCCGCCGGTACAGACCGACGGCCAGCCGGTGCGGACGCAGTACCGGGAAGGCCTCGATCGCGGTCTGGTCGATCGCGAACGAGGTGAACTTCCCGTCGGCGTCGACCTCGAAGTCGGCGCGCAGCGTGTTCACCCCGGCCGTCCGCAGCCAGCGCTCGGTCCAGTCGTCGAGGTCGCGGCCGGAGGCCTTCTCGAGCGGCTTGAGCAGGTCGGTCAGCTCGGTGTTGCCGAACGCGTGATCGGCGAAGTACTCCTTCAGCGCGGTGATGAAGGTGTCCTCACCGACGAACGCCACCAGCTGCCGCAGGGTCGAAGCGCCCTTGGCGTAGGTGATGCCGTCGAAGTTCACCTCGACCGCGTGGAAGTCGACCATGTCCGCGGCGATCGGGTGCGTCGAGGGCAGCTGGTCCTGGCGGTACGCCCAGTTCTTGCGGGCGTTGCAGAACGTCGTCCAGGCACCGGCGTACTTGGTCGTGGCCGTCGCCTGCGCCCAGTGCGAGGCCCACTCGGCGAAGGACTCGTTCAGCCACAGGTCGTCCCACCAGGTCATCGTGACCAGGTCGCCGAACCACATGTGCGCCAGCTCGTGCAGCACGGTGTTCGCGCGGCTCTCGAGCTCGGCGTGCGTGGTGCGGCTGCGGTAGATGTACTCGTCCCGGATCGTCACACAGCCGGCGTTCTCCATCGCGCCCATGTTGTACTCCGGCACGAAGGCCTGGTCGTACTTGTGGAACGGGTACGGAACGCCGAACGCCTTCTCGAACAGCTCGAAGCCCTGCTTGGTCACCTCGAACAGGTCGTCGGCGTCCAGTGCGTCCTTGAGCGACGGGCGGCAGAGCAGCGAGAGCGGGTAGGTCCCGTTCGGTCCCTCGTAGGAGTCCGTCACCACGTGGTACGGACCGGCGACCACAGCGGTGATGTACGTCGACATCCGCTCGGTCGGCGGGAACTCCCAGCGGGCCAGCTCCTCGCCGCTCGGACCGGCGTAGGTGGTCGGCTCGGGGGTGGGGGAGTTCGAGATGACGACCCAGCGGGCCGGGGCGGAGACGGTGAAGGTGAAGGGGGCCTTGAGGTTCGGCTGTTCGAAGGTGGTGAAAACGCGGCGGGCGTCCGGCACCTCGAACTGGGTGTAGAGGTAGGTCTCCTTGTCGGCCGGGTCGACCGAGCGGTGCAGGCCTTCCCCGGTCCGCGAGTACAGGCAGTCCGCGACCACACGCAGAACGTTGCTGGCGGCCAGCCCGTCCAGCTGGATGCGGGCGCCGTCGTACACCGTGTCGGGATCGAGAGCGGCGCCGTTCAGCGTGATCTCACGGACCTTGTCCGCAATCAGATCGGCGAACGTACTCGCGCCGTCGGTCGCGGTGAAGGTGATCGTGGTCACGGACGGGAACGTCGGTGCGCCACTCGGGGCGGTGGTCAGGTCGAGCTCGATGGCGTAGCTGACATCGCTGACCACACCCGCACGGGTCCGCGCCTCATCGCGCGTCAGGTTGGTTCCAGGCATATCGGCATCCTATGCACCTGACCAGCGGCTTGGATGCGGGTTTCCCCGCGACATCCATCGATGGATACCAAGCCGGTATCTGCTGCCCCCGGCGATTCTTTCAACTTTGTATGATCGAGAACATGACTGCCTCCGCCGATTTCTGGTTCGACCCGGCCTGCCCCTGGGCCTGGATGACGTCCCGCTGGATGCTCGAGGTCGAGCAGGTCCGGGATGTGACGACGACCTGGCACGTGATGAGCCTGGCCGTCCTGAACGAAGAACGTGACGAACACAACGAGAACTGGCTGCGCAAACTCGGCCGGGTCCGGGTGCTGATCGCCGCCGAGCAGGCGCACGGCAACGAGGTGCTGCTGCCGCTCTACACCGCGCTCGGCCGCCGGATCCACACCGAGGGCCGCGGCGGCAACGACGACACCGTGCTGCCCGAGGCGCTGGCCGAGGTCGGGCTGCCGGCCTCGCTGATCGAGGCCGCCGGCGACGCCCGGTACGACGAGGCGCTGCGCAAATCGCATCACGCCGGCATGGATCTGGTCGGCATGGAGGTCGGTACGCCGGTCATCTCGGTCGAGGGCAGTGCCTTCTTCGGACCGGTGGTCACACCGGCGCCGAAGGGTGAGGCGGCCGGCAAGTTGTGGGACGGTGTGCGGCTGGTCGCCGGGACCGACGGCTTCTTCGAGATCAAGCGCAGTCGCGACCGCGAGCCGATCTTCGAGTGACGATCTGAGGCCCGCAGAAAGATTCGGTCTGTGGTTCAGGGCTTGAACTGAGCACCCCGTGCCGGTGAAGGTTGCTCACCAACGGGAATTCTCCAAGTGGTGAGTAGGTATCACATGACGTTACGCGACGAGCGCTCAGAGCTCGAGGTCGTCCCCGCCGGTGTGACCGCCGGTATCGCCGTCTTCGACCGCCAGACCGAGCAGTTCGTGCAGCAGTCCAACGCCGATCATCGGTTTCGCTCCGCCTCGGTGGTGAAACTGCTGATCGTTCTCGACCTGCTCTGGGACCGCGGACCGACGTACAGCGTCGAGCCCGCGGACCGGGCCAGGCTCGAAGTGATGCTGCGCAGTAGCGACGACGACGCGGCGAGTTACTACTGGGACCACATGGGTGGCGCGGCCATCGTCGAGCGGATGGTGCGCCGGCTCGGCCTGACGCACACCGACGGCCCGCCGGCCACCCATCCGGGCTTCTGGGGCTATGTCGCGATCACCGCCGCGGACACGGTCCGGATCTATCGATACATCCTCGACCACGCTCCGGCGCCGGTCCGGCGTACGGTGATGGACCTGTTGCACGAGCCGACGCGGTACGGCACCGACGGCTTCGACCAGTACTTCGGCATCGCTTCGGTATTCGATCCTGATTTCAGCATCAAGCAGGGCTGGTCCGGATTCTTCGGCTCGAGCGGCTACGGAAGCGACCGTTCCAAGCCCGTCGACACCCTCGATCTGGTCAGCGACGCGCTGCACACCACCGGGACCGTCGGGAAGGACGACCGGTGCATCGTCTCCGTCTACACGCTGCATCCGCGTGGGACGCAGTACGGGAAGGCGTACACCGACGTGACCCGGCTGACCCGGGCACTGATCGTCCCGGGCGGAGTGCGGACCAGTGGGAGCTGGCTGGCTACCACTGGGGAGGGTGTGCGGGTCCGGACCGCGCCGAACACGTCCTGCGGGATCCTGGGCATGCTGCCGGCCGGAGTGGAGGTTCTGGTCAGCGGACAGAAGCAGGGCGAGCTCATCGAGATCCCGCCGCGGTCCAGCGACTGGTGGGCCTACCTGCCCAAGTACGGCGGCTACGTGACCACCGTGTACGTCGGGTCCGGTGCACCCAAGCTCCCAGGCGTTCCGGTGTATCAGTAGATTGCAGACCATGCGAGTGCACATCGGCTCAGACCACGCCGGCTTCGAGCTCAAGAACCACCTCGTCCAGCACCTCACGGCCGCAGGCCATGACGTCGTCGACCACGGTCCCGCCGTGTACGACGCGGTGGACGACTACCCGCCGTACTGTCTGGCGACCGGTGCCGGAGTGGTGGCGGACCCGGGCAGCCTGGGCGTCGTGATCGGGGGCTCCGGCAACGGGGAGCAGATCGCGGCGAACAAGGTGAAGGGCGTCCGGGCCGTGCTGGCCTGGAGCACCGACACCGCCAAGCTGGGCCGCGAGCACAACAACGCCAACGTGATCAGCGTCGGGGCGCGGATGCACTCGGCCGAAGAGGCGACCGGCTTCGTGGAGACGTTTCTGGCCACCGACTACTCCGGCGAGGAGCGGCACACCCGCCGGATCGACATGCTGACCGCCTACGAGTCGACGGGTGAGCTCCCGCCCGTCTCCTGATCCACTGCGTCCTCCGGCGGGAGTACACCGCGACGCTTGAACGGCTCCCGTGGCCGGGAGACGTCGCGGGCCCGCATCGAGCGGCCGGTGCCGACCACGGCCGGTGTGGCCGGTCCGGACCGGCCCTTCGGCGTACCACCTGCAATCCCCATAAGAGGAATCATGCCTGAAGGCCACACTCTGCACCGGCTGGCGAACGACGTCTGGGACGCGTTCGGCGGCCGGCCGGTCCGGGCGACCAGTCCGCAGGGCCGGTTCGTCGATGGTGCCGCACTGCTCGACGGGCACGTGCTGCGGCAGACAGAGGCCCACGGCAAACACTTCCTGGCCGACTTCGAGGGAGCGGGCTGGCTGCACATCCACCTCGGTCTGATCGGCAAGGTCAGCTTCGGTACGGCGCCGGTCCCGCTGCCCGTCGGACAGGTTCGCCTGCGGCTTCAGAACGCGACGTCGTACGCCGATCTGCGCGGCGCGACGGTGTGTGAGGTGCTGACCGACGGCGAACGCGAAGTGCTGATCGGGCGGCTCGGTCCGGACCCGCTGCGCGACGACGCCGACCCTGAGCTCGCGTGGAAGCGGATCCATCGCAGCAAGCTGCCGATCGGGCGGCTGCTGATGGAGCAGGACGTGCTGAGTGGCGTCGGCAACGTCTATCGGGCCGAGGTGCTCTTCCGCGCCAAGCTGCACCCGATGACGCAGGGCCACCTGGTCAAGAAGCGTGAGTGGCAAGGCATGTGGGACGACCTGCTCGAGCTGATGAAGTACGGCGTCGAGACCGGCCGGATCGACACGGTGGCCGACGACCACACGCCCGAGGCGATGGGCCGCGATCCGCGCAAGGACGACCACGGCGGCGAGGTCTACGTCTACCGCCGGCAGGGGCAGCGCTGCTTCGTCTGCCAGTCGGTGATCCGGACCGAGATCCTGGCCGGACGCAACCTTTTCTGGTGCCCCAAATGCCAGCGCACGGGGCTGACGCGCAAGTAAGTCTGAACAGTTATCAAGATTTTTGCTGCGCGGACCATGGGGTGCCGTTATCTTCTTCACACCATGATCAGAAGTGGCGGTCGCGCTGTAGTACGACGAGTCGGCCGCTTGGTCGTCGCGGTGGTCAGACGCGCTCGGCGGCTGCACCCCTTGGCGTTCTTCGCCTTGCTGTCGCTGACGGTGGTGTTCGCGGCAGCCAGTGCGGAGTGGCCGCGCCACGTTCCGGCCGCCGCGCTGGTCGTTCCGTTGGTGCTGGCCGGCCTGGTTCTGGGCTTCCGGCAACTGGTTGTCCTGACGCTGCTGACGATGGCGATCGCCTCGTTCGTGCTGGTCTCGCGAGCGCAGCCGGCACCGACGACGGGCTTCGTGCTGGTGCTCGGTGCGATCGGCTGGATCATCATCGCGGGCGCGAAGGTGCGCAACCAGCTCGGTGTGCCCGGCACTCGCGGTGAGTCGATGCTGATGGAGCTGCGGGACACCCTGACCGCGCAGGGGGAGTTGCCTCCGCTGCCGACTGGGTGGCGGGCCGAGGTCGCGATCCAGTCGGCCGGTAAGTCGAAGTTCTCCGGCGACTTCGTGGTCTCGACCGAACGCGACAACACCCTGGAGGTCGCGCTGGTCGATGTCTCGGGCAAGGGTGTCGACGCGGGTACGCGGGCACTGCTGCTGTCGGGTGCATTCGGTGGCCTGCTGGGCGTCGTACCGGTCGAGGACTTCCTGCCGGCGGCCAACCGGTATCTGCGCCGCCAGGGCTGGGAGGACGACTTCGCCACCGTCGTCCATGTCGCGGTCGACCTGCGGACCGGGGGATTCTGCGTGCGGACGGCCGGGCATCCGCCGGCGATCCAGTTCGACGCCTGGTCGGGGCGGTGGGGGACCCGGGACGCGGACGGGCCGTTGCTCGGGCTGATGGAGGCGCCGGACTTCACGCCGAACCACGGCCTGCTGAAGCCGGGCGACGCGCTGTTCCTCTACAGCGACGGCATGGTCGAGACGCCGCGGCGCGACATCGGTCGCGGGACGGACCGGCTCGCCGGACACGCCGAACGCCTGGTGGCACAGGGATTCCAGGGCGGCGCGGCGATGCTGGTCGCCGCGGCCGGCGGACCGGGCGACGACTCGGCGATCGTCATCATCCACCGGCTTGCCCATTCCTGAGCTCGTGATGGCGTAGCCTGCGACGTCGTGATGGATGCTGCTGATCGGAGTGCCCCGGACGTCTCGTTCGCGGAGCTGATCGCGATGATGCCGGCCGAGCTGCGCGAGGTCTTCCCGCCGACCAGGTGGCAGCTGGAGAAGCTGTGGGCGCTCGACCTCAAGGTGGAGCCGGTCGAGGTCGCGGACCTGGTCTGGATGTTCGAGCTGCCGCTGTGGCAACTGGACGGCGAACGCTTCAAGGTCACGCCGAACCAGGTCGCCGAGACGCCGATGAACTACCGCCCGCACTACCAGCGGGTGATGGACGCCGACCTGGACTTCCCGATCAACCTGGTCGCGTACCGCGGCCGGCTGGTCGTGCTCGACGGCGTACACCGGCTGCTGAAGGCGCACTTCCTGCGCCGGCGCTGGATCGAGGCCACGATCGCCACCGCCACCCAACTACAGTCGTGCGCGCCCTGACGCCGGACTGTGATTGTGGATGTTGATGCGTCACCATTACGATGGCCGTCATGACCACCAATGACGAGTACGTCCCGAGCACCTCAGACTTCGCGCGCGGTCACGTGGACCAGATCCTCGAGGCCGGTACCACCGACGTCGCCGACGTGATGGGCCTCAAGATCATCGTGCTGACGATGACCGGCGCCAAGTCCGGCAAGATCCGCAAGACCCCGGTGATGCGGGTCGAGAAGGACGGCGTGTACGCCGCGGTCGCCTCGCTCGGCGGCGCCCCGAAGAACCCGGTCTGGTACTACAACCTGAAGGCCGACCCGAAGGTGACCGTGCAGGACGGTGACCAGTCGTTCGACCTCGTCGCGCGCGAGATCGAGGGCGCCGAGTACGACGAGTGGTGGGTGCGCTCGGTCGCCGCCTACCCGCCGTACGAGGAGTACCAGACCAAGACCGACCGGAAGATCCCGCTCTTCCTGCTCGAGCCGGTCAAGTAGTTCATCAGCTGTTCAGCCGCTGGGGTGCGCACACCGATCCGGCGTGTGCGCACAGCCGGTGACAAGGTCAGGACCTGCTCTGTGAGACGCTGGCGGCGGCCGGGTCGTGTCGACCCGGTCCGGCGCGCTGCGCCTGTTTCTGGGCTGTCTGAGTTCTGGGAGTCGTCCTGACCACACACGACGCGGTGCGGGAGCCGTTCGTCGGGTCGACGCGGTTGCGTCTGGCCGGATTCGCGCTGCACGCCTATACCGCGAGCGGAACCGTGCTCGCGCTGCTGATCGTCATCGCCGCCATCGACGGCGACGCCGTCCGGGCCCTCTGGCTGGGGCTGGCCGCGCTCTTCATCGACGGCACCGACGGGATGCTCGCGCGCCGGCTGCGAGTCAAGGAGACGATCCCGTGGTTCGACGGCGCGATGCTCGACAACATCGTCGACTACCTGACCTACGCGTTCGCGCCGATCGTGCTGCTGTGGACCGGGCACTACCTGCCCGGCGGCGGCTGGGGTGCGGTGCTCGCCGCGTTGCCGCTGCTGGCCTCGAGCTACCAGTTCTGCCGCACCGACGCGAAGACCGACGACCACTTCTTCCTCGGCTTCCCCAGCTACTGGAACGTGGTCGCCTTCTACGTGGTGATCCTCGGCCTCAGCCCGACCACCACCGGCCTGATCCTGGTCATCTGCTCGATCCTGGTCTTCGTCCCGGTCAAGTACGTCTACCCGTCCCGGACCAAGGTGTTCCGGTCGCTGAACCTGCTCACGACCGCGATCTGGATGGCGTCGTACGCCGTCCTGCTGGCCCAGATGCCGAACCCGAACGCGATCGTGGTCGCGATCTCGCTGGCCTACCTCGTGTACTACGGGACGCTCAGTCTGTATCTGACGTTCTGGGTGCCGCGCCGCAAGGTCGGCTGACTTGATCCTCGGCCTCGGTGCGGCGCTCGGCGCCGCTGTGCTGTTCGGTATCGCCTCGATCCTGCAGGCCGTCGGTTCCCGCAAGGTGCCGACCGAGTCCGAATTCGATCCGCGGCGCTTCGGCGCGTTCGTCGTCGCACTCCTGCGCCAGCCCACGTTCCTCGGTGCGCTGGGCCTGCAGTTGGCCGGCTTCGGCCTGCACTTCGTGGCGCTCCGGTTGCTGCCGCTCTACCTGGCCCAGGCTGGGATCGCGGTCAGCCTCGTCGTCACCGCGTTGCTTGCCACTCGGTTGATGTCGGACCACCTGAGTCCGATCGAGTGGGCCGCGGTGCTCGGCGTCGTCGTCGGCCTTGGCTTGCTGGCTGTGTCCGCCGGTGATGCCGGGCCGAACGTTCAGCATCACGGTCTGACCATCGGTGTGATCGTCGGGCTGGTCACGATCGCCGTCCTCGGCGCGCTGGCCAGTCGCTCGAAGCACGGCATCTCCACCGCGTTGCTGGGCATGCTCTCGGGGCTCGGCTATGCCGGTGTCGCGATCTCGGCTCGCCTGCTCCAAGACGGTTCGCTGGGTGAGCTCCTTCGGAGCCCGACGGCGTACACGCTGCCTCTCAGTGGCGCGCTGGCCTTCATCCTCTACTCGCTGGCTCTCCAGCGCGGCTCGGTCACTCTCGCCACCACCCCGATGATCGCGTTGCAGACCATCACCCCGGCCGTCGTCGGCGTCGTCGTACTGTCCGATGCCGTTCGCGCCGGCTGGTGGCCCCTCGCCCTCCTCGGCTTCCTGCTGTCAGCGGCCGGCTCGGTCGTCCTGGTCCGCTTCGAGTCCGTGAAGTAGACCGTGTGACCGGGGTCACATCATCGTGCTGTCTAGTTCGGTGCGGGCTGGTCGACGCAGTGATGTCAGCAACACATACCTGAAGGAGCAGTTGAGATGCGCACCCTGATCACCACCGCATTCGTTTCCCTGGACGGCGTCGTCGAGGCTCCGGGTGGCGAGCCCGGGTACCGCAACGCCGGCTGGACGTTCAAGGACATCCCGATGGACGAGGCGGCGTACGAGCTGAAGGGGCGGGAGCAGGAAGAGGCTGCCGCGATGATGATGGGCCGGGTCAGCTACGAGGCGTTCGCGCCGGTGTGGCCGACGATCCCGGACTTCCCGAGGTACAACGCGATGCCGAAGTACGTCGTCTCGACCAGCCTGAAGGAATCCGACCTCGTCACGGGCTGGGGCGACATCACCATCCTGCGGTCGCTGGACGACGTCGCGGCGCTGAAGGAGACCGACGGCGGGCCGATCTCGATCCACGGCAGCGCGACGCTGAACCGCAACCTCGCCGATGCCGGCCTGATCGACCAGTACAGCCTGCTGGTCTTCCCGGTCCTGCTCGGGGCCGGCAAACGCCTGTTCAGCGAGAGCGACAAGGACAAGCAGAGCCTCAAGCTCGTCGACCAGGCGTCCTACTCCAACGGCATCCAGAAGCTCGTGTACGACGTCGTCCGCTGAACCTGGGATGTGGCCGTCACCGTGACGGCCACTTCCACGGCGGCTCGTCGAGCGGACCCTGCCCGGCGATCGTCGTGGCACCACGGTCCTTGACCAGCTCGATCGTGTGCAGGTCGTCGGCCAGCGCCGCGATCGACGCCACGAACGGCCGCGAGTGCGTCACCACGATCACCTGGGTCTCCTTGGCCGCCGCGACGACGAGATTCGCCAAGGCAGGCAAGAGATCTGGGTGCAGGCTGGTCTCGGGCTCGTTGAGCACCAGCAACTCCGGCGGTCGGGGAGTGAGCAACGCCGCCACCCACAAGAGGTATCTGAGCGTCCCGTCGGACAGCTCAGCCCCTTGGAGCGGCCGCAGCAACCCGAACTGCCGGAAGGCGAGCTCGAACCGCCCCGCGTTGTCGTGGATCTCGACGCTGCTCCCCGGAAACGCCTGGTCCACCGCCTCGTTCATCGCCGAGGCCGACCCGATCTCCTTGATCGTCTGCAAGGCCGCCGCCAGGTCCGCACCGTCCGGCCCGAGCACCGGCGTCCGCGTCCCGATCTGCGCCTGCCGCGCCGGCGCGTCCGCATCCGTCCGCAGATGGTCGTAGAACCGCCACGACCGCATCCGCTCCCGCACCTGCAACAACTCCGGCGCCCGCTGCGGATCCGCGAACTGACTCAACATGCTGTCGAACGTCCGCAACTCCGGACCGCCGCGCTCCCACCCGCCGCTCTCGGCCCGGATCCGCACCTGACCGTTGCCCCGCTCAACCAGCAACGAAGCCGGCCGCAAGAACGGCCCGGCCCACAACGCCTCCCGCTTGATCTCCGGATCCATCGCGAACATCGAGCTGGACGGCAACGGCAGCCCGAGATCCATCAGATACCCGTAGTCCTCCGACGCGAACCCCATCCGCAACGTCACCGGCCCGCCCCGCACCGTCCCCTGCACCGGCCGGTCCTTCCGCACGAACTCCGGCCCCGCCCACAACGTCGACCCCAGCCCACCCTCCTTCGCCAGCGCCGCCACCGCACCATTGCGCGAAGCATCAGCCAGCAACCGCAAAGCCCGATACAAACTCGACTTCCCAGTCCCGTTGGCCCCCGTCACCACATTCAGCCCCCGCAACGGCATCACCACCCGCCGCAACGACCGATAGTTCTCCACCGCCAACGCCGTCAACATCCCGCCAGCCAGGGTGGGGTGTAGCGGGTTACGTAGGTGCGGGCGCGGTCTGTTGGATCGGCCCAGTATTGGTGGGGTTGGCGGTGGACGTGTTGCTCGCAGAACTCGCGGAGGTTGGTGGTGATGGTCTCGACCTCGCGGACGGGGAGACCTTCGAAGTCGCTGTTGGCCTGCATGAGTTCGGACTCGGGGTTCCATCCGTTCGCGTCGAACGCCCACGTGTTCCATCGCGCGTACACGTGCAACGGGTGCTCGAAGTCGCCCAGGTACATGGCCGCCAGGCCGATCTCCTGATCGGGATAGAAGTCCCTGCACACCCAGGCCAACACGTGGCAGGCTCCGCTCGCGAAGAACGCCTGATCGGTCCGTTCCCACGAGACCCGCTGATCCGCCCGCTCCATCGCGGTCCGCCGAAACACCCCAGAAGCTGTCGCTGCCATGGGACGGGATGCTAGTGAAGCCTGCCGACATTTTTCGCTAGCGTGTACGTACCTGACGATCGGAGGCAACGATGACGAGATCATCGTCGTCTTCCCGCAACGGACCTTCCGCTACTCACGTGCAGACCAGGTCGCGCGGGCAGAGGCGCAGGCTCATGGTCGCTCGCCATCCCCGAACCACAACTCGACTGGACCGAGTGACGGCAGGACAGCACACGCGGTGGACCGCCATCACCCACTAACTCTGTCGCAGTTGCTGGGTTCACGCTCAGCGGGTGGCGGTGGAACGGCTCGGGCGCGGGTTGGTGGGTGGTGCACGGTCGGCGCGTGGGGGTGAGGCACGCGCCGACCGGACTGTTAGGCCAGGGAGTCTTCCCAGGCTTGGTGGAGGCCGGCGTAGTTGCCGCCGGTGGTGATGAGCAGATCCGGGGCGCCGTCTTCGAGGATGCGGCCGTGCTCGAGGACGAGGACACGGTCGGCGGTCTCGACGGTGGAGAGGCGGTGGGCGATGACGATCGCCGTACGGTCCGCGAGGATGGTGCGGAGGGCTCGCTGGATGAGGCGCTCACTGGGGATGTCCAGGCTGGAGGTGGCCTCGTCCAGGATCAGTACCGCGGGGTCGGCGAGGAAGGCGCGTGCGAACGCGACCAGCTGGCGCTGGCCGGCGGACAGGCGGCTGCCGCGCTTCTCCACCTGGGTCTCGTAGCCGTTCGGCAGTGCGCTGATGAAGTCGTGCGCACCGATCACCTTGGCGGCCTCGACCACCTCGTTCATGGTGGCGGTCGGTTTGCCGAAGCGGATGTTGTCGGCGACCGAGCCGGTGAAGAGGAAGTTCTCCTGCGTCACCATCACGACCCGCTCGCGCAGGTCGTCCTCGGTCAGGTCACGCAGGTCCTGGCCGTCGAGCAGCACGCTGCCGCCGGTCGGGTCGTAGAAGCGTGAGACCAGCTTGGCGATGGTCGTCTTGCCCGCGCCCGTCGTACCGACCAGGGCGAGGGTCTGACCGGCCGGCACGTCCAGGTCGAGACCCGGCAGCACCGGTACGCCGTCGACGTACTGGAACTGGACTCCGCGCAGCTCGAGGTGACCACGCGCCACCCCAGGCTTGACCGGCTGCACGGGCTCGGGTACGTCCGGCTCCTCGTTGAGGACGCCGGACAGCTTCTCCAGCGCCGCACTCGCGGACAGGAACGTGTTGTAGAACTGCGAGATGTCCTGCAGCGGCTCGAAGAACTGCCGCAGGTACAGCAGGAACGCGGTCAGTACGCCGACCGTGACGTGACCGTGGTACGCCTGGTAACCGCCGTACGCGAGGATCGCGACGATGGTCACGTTGCCGACGCCCTTGATCGACGGCATGAAGACCGCGTTCAGCCGGAACGACTCGTAGTTCGCCTCCCGGTACTGGTCGTTGACGCCGGCGAAGATCTCCTCGTTGCGCGGCTCCCGGCGGAACGCCTGGACCGCGCGGATGCCGGTCATCGACTCGACAAAGTGCACGATCACCAGTACGACGGCCTCACGCGTGCGCCGGTAGACGACCGCCGACCGCTTCCGGAACCACGCCGTCAGCAGCAGCAGGATCGGGAACGACAGCAACGCGATCAGACCGAGCTTCAGGTCGAGCACCAGCAACAGGATCATCGTGCCGAACAGCGTCAGCACCGCGGTCACCAGACCGTCGAACCCGTTGGCCAGCAGCTCGTCGATCACGCTGACGTCGGAGGTCAGCCGGGAGATCACCCGGCCGGACGTGTACTTGTCGTGGAACGCCGGGCTCAACCGCTGGAAGTGGTCGAACACCCGCCGGCGCAGACCGAGCAGGATCGTCTGCCCGAGACGGCCGGACCGCATCAGGAAGATCTGCCGGGTGAAGGCCTGCAGCAACGCGCTCACCAGCACGGCGATCACCACGGTGATCAGTGCCTTCGGACCGTCACCGGCGAGGATCGGCGGGATGCCGTTGTCGATGCCGAGGTGGACCAGGTACGGCACCGCGAGCCGGGCCGCGTTCTCGATCACGACGATCGCGACCAGGATCCAGATCAGCTTCTTGTACGGCCGCAGCAGCTCCCCGAGCAGCTTGCGCGAGTCCTCCTTCAGCCGCACGGTCGTTGCCTTGGACAACTCCTTGCTGCCCTCGTCCTCGTACACCCCGCGCCAGGACTGCTCCGGCTTGTCGTGCTCGTTCTGTTCTTCGGCAGGAGGTGTCTGCTGTTCGGTGGTCGTCATGCGTGCACCTCCTCTTCCTCTGCCGCGAGCAGATGCCGGTACGCCGGTACTGTCGCGAGCAACTCCTGGTGGGTACCGACATGGGTGATGGTGCCGCCCTGGAGCAGCGCCACCTGGTCGGCCAGCATCACCGTGGACGCGCGGTGCGCCACCACGATGCCGGTGGTGTCGGCCAGCACTCTGCGCAGCGCCTCCTCGACCAGAGCCTCGGTGTGGACGTCCAGTGCGGACAGGGTGTCGTCCAGCACCAGAATCGACGGCCGGGCGAGCACTGCGCGGGCCAGCGCGAGCCGCTGACGTTGGCCGCCCGACAGCGACATGCCCTGCTCACCGACCCGGGTCTCCAGACCCCACGGGAGGTCGTTGGCGAACTCGGCCTGGGCTACCTGGAGCGCCTCCTGGATCTCGGCGTCGGTGGCGTCCGGGCGACCGAGGGACAGGTTCTCCCGGACGCTCATCGAGAACAGCGTCGGGTCGTCGAACGCCGAGGCGACCGCCGTCCGCAGCGAGTTCAGGGTGAGGTCCCGGATGTCGTGGCCGTCGATGGTGATCCGGCCGGCGGTCACGTCGTACAGACGGGGGACCAGCGCGGTGAGCGTGGTCTTGCCCGACCCGGTGGCCCCGACCAGCGCGAGCGTCGTACCGGGGGTGAGGTCGAGGTTGATGTCGTGCAGGATCTCGGTGGAGTCGTCGGAGAACCGGAACCCGACGTGCTCGAACCGCAGGTGACCCCGCGACCCGGTCAGCTCGACCGGACCGGACGTGATCACCGAGTGGGTGTCGAGGATCTCGCTGATCCGGTCCGCCGCGGTCATCGCCTCCTGCGCCATCGCGAGGATCGCGCCGAGCGACGTGACCGGCCAGACCAGCGACAGCATCAGCGTGATGAACGCGACCAGGGTGCCGAGAGTGATCGCCTCCCGGCCCACCGCGAGCGCGCCGAGCAGCAGCACGATCACCAGCGTCAGGTTCGGGATGACGCCGAGGAAGCTCCAGAACCGGGACGCGAGCCGGACCTTCTCGACCTCGGTGGTGTAGAGCGTGATCGCCTCGTCGTCGAACTGCCGCTGCACGTGCTGCCGGCGGCCGAACGCCTTCACCACCCGGAAGCCGAGCGCCGACTCCTCGATCCGGGTGGCCAGGTCGCCCTGCTGGTCCTGCACCTTGCGGGAGATCCGCAGGTACTTCTTCTCGAACTTCAGCGAGACCATGACGATCGGTACGGCGGCCGCCAGGACGACGACGCCGAGCGGCCAGTAGAGCCGCAGCAGCAGGATCGTGACGACGCCCAGCTGCAGGATGTTCATCACCAGGAACAGCAGGCCGAAGCCCATGAACCGCCGGATGGTGGACAGGTCGGTGGTGACCCGGGACAGCAGCTGACCGCTCTGCCAGCGGGTGTGGAACTCCATCGGCAGGGACTGCAGACGGACGTACAGGTCGTGCCGGAGCGACGCCTCCAGGTCGGAGACGGTGCGGGACTGGGCCATCCGGCGGATCCAGACCAGGATGACCTCGGCGAGGCTCAGCCCGAGGGCCAGGAACGCCAGCGGGACGAGCAGGTCCAGCTCGTGGCGGGTGACCGGGCCGTCGATGATGGACCGGGTGACCAGGGGGATCGAGAGGCTGACGCCGACGCCCAGCATGGCCGTCGAGAACATCAGCACCAGCCGCCAGCGGTGGGGCCGCAGATAGGGCCGGAGTCGCCAGAGGTTGCGGCTGCGTTCGGGGGTTCGGGGAGAAGGGGCTGCGATCGAGGGAGCTTTGACAGTGTGCTCGGAGGGCATCTGGACGGGCGCACTTCCCAACATCTTCTAGGCAGGTGGGTTCGCGACCGGAAGACGGCGCACTTTCCAGTATCGCTCAGTGGGTAAGCGCTTGTCCTGTCAATTCCATTCCCTGTTGATGAATTACAGCCGGTTGCAATAGGCCACCCTCGACCCAGGCGGTGACCGCCGTCACAGTCATTACGAATCGCGATAGGTCGCCGGTTCGGATTGCAACTTCCTGCAATCTGCCGGACGCCGCGCGTGTTCCTGCGGCAGGCTGGGACGTGGAGTGCACATGCTCCGCTCGGGGCGAACAGGTGTAGTGCTTTGGTCGCTGGGAGTGAGAGATTGCCAGACATGGCGTGGCTGGTGCGTGGTGAGGTTCGGAAGCTGTGGCTCGGACAGTTGGTGTCCGCGGCGGGTAGCTCGATCACCACGGTCGCCTTGCCACTGGTGGCGGTTCTGACGCTGCAGGCGTCACCGCTCCAGATGGGACTGCTGTCTGCGCTGACTGTCCTGCCGCATCTGGTGTTCGGGCTACCTGCGGGGATGGTGGTCGACCGGGTGTCGCTGCGACGGCTTCTGGTGTCGGCGGACGTCGGGCGCGCCGTACTGCTCGGGTCTATTCCGGCTGCGGCGGCTATGGGGGTGTTGCAGATGGGCCAGCTGTACGGCGTCGCCGTACTGGCTGGTGTGTTGTCGTTGCTCGCGGATACGTCGGCTCTGACATTGATGCCTGCGTTGGTACCGCGTGCGGAGCTCATGCGGGCGAACAGTGCGTCGCTGCTCACCACGAACCTGGCGACGACGACTGGGCCGTCGGCGGCCGGCTTCCTGGTGCAGGCGGTGAGTGCGCCGTTCGCGATCCTGGTTGATGCGCTGTCGTTCGTGGTGTCGGCCGTGATGATGTGGTTGATCCGGGAACCGGAGCGTGTTGCGCCGCCGGAGCGGACACCAGTGCGGCTGTCGACCGGTCTGCGGGTGCTGTTCGCCGATCGTGTGCTGGGACCGCTCACCCTGTCGGCCACGGTCGGGTCGCTGTTCGGGGCCATGCAGGGGCCGCTGGTGGTGCTGTACCTGGTACGTGAGCTGCACTGGTCCCCGGCGTACGTCGGGGTCGCGGTCACGGCGTCGGGCGCCGCAGCCGTGGTCGGCACCCTGGCCGCGACCGCCTGGTGCAACCGTGTCGGCATCGGCCGCACCTATCTGTCCGGGCAGTTCTTGAGCGTTGTTTCTGGCGCCGCACTGGCGACCGGGCTCGCACCGATCATCTATGTCGGCCAAGTGGTCTCCGGATTCGGCCTGGCCCTCTTCGGCATCCCGCAACGCACCCTGCGTCAGTCCCGCATCCCTGCACACCACCTAGGCCAAGCCACCGCCACCTGGCGCACCGTCGTCATCGGCGGCCAAGCGCTGGGCGCCGCCCTGGCCGGCGTACTCGGCACGGCCCTCGGCCTCCGTCCAACCCTGCTGGTCTCCAGCGCCGGCATGCTCATCGGCGTACTGATCGCCGCCCTCTCACCACTTCGGACTCTGAGAGGAGTGTCAGAGGGGGAAGTAGTTCCCGACGAAGCCGAAGGTCCACCGGGCGGCGTCCCAGAACCCCCGCCGTATCGCCGAAACAACTAGTCCGAGTTAAGCGAACGCCACCGCTTTTTCGACTGCCATAGCAATCAGTATCAGGCAGACTGCGCTCATGCCCTTGTTCTACGTGGCCGGCGCCTCCGGAGCCGGCAAGTCGACGGTCTGCGCGGAGCTGGCGCGGCGCGGTCACCCGTCGTACGACGTGGATGCGGACGGGCTGGCAGTCTGGCTGGACCGGGCGGGGAACGTGGTGCCGATGCCGGACGCTCGGGATGACGCTTGGTTTGCCAACCACACTTACACGCTGCCGCCCGCGATCGTTCGGCGGCTGGCTGCGGAGGTGGGGGAGGCGGTGGGGTTCGTCTGCGGGACGGTGGGCAACGAGGGGGAGATCTGGGACCTCTTCGCACACGTGATCAGTCTCAGCGTCGACGCGGAGACGGTACGACGGCGGCTCGCGCAACGGCCTGACGGCTTCGGCTCCACTGCGGAGGAGTTGCAACGGATCCTCACCTGGCACGCCACTATCGACGCGGACAACGCCCGCTTCGGAGCCACTCTCGTCGACGCTGGTCGACCGCTGGTAGCTGTTGTCGACGAGGTGCTTGAGGTGGCCAGTGAAGCTTGAGTTGTTGGAGAGTTTGCGGCGTAGCCGGGCGGAGGTGCTGGCTGCGGTTGAGGGAGTGTCGGAGTACGACCGGCGGCGGCCGATGGTGGCTAGCGGGACCAACCTGCTCGGGCTGGTGAAGCACCTGGCCGGCGAGGAACACGGGTACCTGGGGGAGTCACTCGGTCGCACACCCGCGCTGAGGCCGACCTGGTTCCGTGACAACCCGTACGACGAGCAGGACCTGTGGGCGACGCCAGACGAGTCGACCGACTACATCACTGGCGTCTATCGAGAGCTGTCAGCTCACGCCGACCAGGTGATCCTCTCACTCGACCTGGACAGCCCGGCGTACGTACCGCACTGGTCGAATCACGAGACCACCATGGGCGTCCTGCTCTTCACCATGGTCGCCGAAACCGCCCACCACGCCGGCCACGCCACAGCCCTCCGCCACCTCGTCAACTCCCGGCCCTAACGTCCGAAGGACGCGCTGGCGTGGTCGGCGTTTCTTCGGACGTTAGTGCCGGTCGTCACGGCGCTGGGGACGTCTGCCTGTCGATACAGGTCGGTTCCGCTCCCCGGCCCAAGCGAGAACTCCGCTTCGGTGTCACAACGTCCGAAAACACGCCGACCACGTGTGCGGGTCCTTCGGACGTTAGGGGATGAAAGCGGCCTCAGGACTGATGGGCGTCCGCTATGGGGGCGTTGACTGTGCCGCCGGTGGTCCAGGTGAGGTCGGTGAGGATGCGGTCGACGGTTTGGTCCAGGGTGCTGTCGATTCCGATCACCTGCTCACCGGGTACGCCGAGGAGGTCGACGTCTCGGTACCAGTCGCGCATCTGCTCGGCCGTGACCACCTTCGACAGCTCACGGGTCGAGTGCCGGCGAATGGTCTCCTCGAACGGCAGCTGGAAGTAGTACACGCCCGTCACGCCGGCGTGGTCCGCAATGAGCTGCCGAAGCATGTCGCCGTAGGTGCGGTTGTTCAAGATCCCTTCCAGTACTACGTGATACCCGTGGTCGAGCGCATACCGCACGAGCAGTTCGATCAGCCCCACATTCGGTTGGCCGAAGCGATCGTGCTCCCGCAGCAGAGTGCGTCGTACATAGTCCTGCTCGACCCACGCAACGCCGTACCCGAGGCGCCGCCGTATCTCCTGCGCCGTGCTGCTCTTCCCCGACCCCGAGTTGCCCCGCACCACAACAAGCCGAGTAGTCCCATCCCCAGTCCCAGTCACCCAAAGACCCTAAGCCAGCCCGGACCCCAACCGCTGGAACGCCGTCGGCGCGGGACCACTCTCCAGGTGCTGCCGGATGACAGCCGCACACTCGTCGGCACTCAACACCGACGTGTCGACCTCGACGTCGTACACACCAGGCGTGTGAACCGCCCTGTGCCACAGGGAAACCGGATCAGCGACAGTCCCGTCCTGGTTGTAGCCGACGCCGCCCCACGTCGTCCGACGCCGTTCCAGTACGACGTCAATCGGGCAGTGCACACCCACGAACCACACCGGCAGTCCCGCGAGCCGGCGAGCACAGGCGGGCAGAATGCCGAGTGGAACGGAGTAGGAGTCGTGGTGCACCGCGTCGACCACCACGTTGAGCCCGAGCCGGCTGTGGGCGGCGATCGCGTCGTACAGAGCGGCGTACCAAGTCACGATCAGCGGCTCGAGATCCGGTCGCTCACCACCCGGCCGGAGCCCGATGCCGGGCCGCAACCGCTCGGGAGTCAGTTGCTGATAGCTGTCCACGCCCAGGTTCATCCACACCCCGTCAAACGTCTCCTGCACGGCGCTGGCGATGCTCGACTTACCGGCACGCGGCGGACCGTTCAAGATCACGATGCGCCCTGGTTTCACCTGCCGACCTTATTCAACGCGGAAGATGGGGCCGCGGGGGGTGAAGGGGAGGGTGGCGCCTCGGGGGAGGAGGTAGGCGTGGGGGCGGCGGAGGCGGAGTACGTCGCAGTGGCCGTCGGTGATGAGGAGTATGGGGCCGGTGCTGGGGAAGTCGTCGGCTCGTTCGAGGAGGTCGATGCCGGGCTGGAGGCGGGTGCCGCCGCGGCCGCGGACCTGGACTCGGCCGGCGATGTCGTCGACGGGGACGTAGCCGGCGTCGTACGGGGCGGCGTCGCAGTAGATGACGCGGGCGGCGGGGACGTCGCGCGCTCGGGAGTACGACGCGATCGCGCCGAGCGCTTTGCCCAGCAGTAGGCGGTCCATCGAGCCGGAGGTGTCCAGCACGACCCCGTACGTCGGGAGGCGTTCCAGCTCTACTGGGCGGATCCAGCCGGGGCGGGGGATGTCCGGCGTACCGGACTGGCGGCGCGAGGCGCGGGCGTAGGTGCGGGTGCGTTCTGCGGCGGGGACGTGCTCTTCGAACCAGCGGGCGAGTTGAGCGTCCCAGCTCAGAGGTGGGTGCTCGAGTGCGCGGATCTCCTCGACGAGACCCGCTGGGAGCAGTCCGCGGGAGGAGTCGTGGTAGGCGAGGCCGGTGCTCAGGGCGCGGCGGTAGATGTCGTCCAGGCCGGCTGCGCGTGCAGCCTCGCCGGTGTGCGGGAGGGGATGGCCCAGTACGTCGCCCAGTCCGGTCCCGCGCAGAGTCGCGAGCTTGCGGTAGCGGCGTAGGTCGGTGGCGACGCGGTCGTAGACCTCTTCGGCGGACATGCCTTTCAGGACGGGGTCGTGGAGAGCACCGTCGGGCATGGTGCCGACGCCCATCTCCAGGAGCCAGCCGTTGATGACCAGGTCGGCCGCGATGTTCCACAGGTACGGATCGCGACCGCCGACACGTTCGCCGTGCCGGAGTGCCGCGTGGAGCATCTCGTGCGCCATCACGAAGCGCCACTCGTTCTGCGTCAGTCCACAGAGCGGGTTGACGTAGATCTCGCCCACTGAGGCGTTCACGGCCGCTACATGGATGTCCCACCCACGGGCGAGCTCAGCCTCGGCCACCACAGTCATGGTGGACGCTATGGCGCCCAGCAGCGGGTACGACGAGACGAACCAGCGCAGCGCGAGATCCCACTCGTTCCGGACCGCACCCCGACCACTCAGCGACGACCGCGCTCCACCAGCGACATCCACCGCAGCCGCGGCCGCATCCGACAGACCAGCAGCGAACAGCTCACTCCAGTTCGGCGGCTTGCCCCAACCAGTCCACCGTTCGATCAGTACGTCGGTCTGCCCGCCCGCGACGCCCAGTCCCGCGTACTCACCCGGTACGCCGGTGCGCCGCCACCGCCGAGCCAGCACATCCTCGTCGACCGAGGGGAACTCGGAAGGGAGCTCCACCACCGGGGTACCGAGTTTGAGCGAGTGAAGGAAGTGATTGACCGCGGTGTCGCACGCTGCACTCGCAGCCTGGTCCGGAGCCGGCCTGTCGCGCTCGGCGTGGCCTAGACCGAGGTGGATGAGCAGATGCGCGAAAACCCAGGTCCACTCAGTCGGAGTGGCTCGGCGGGTCGAGTGCGCGAGGAGCTGGCCGTTCGAGTCGATAGTGGCCCAGCCGTCACGTTGCACCGAGCTGCTGCGCTCCGGATCCCGAACCCGGTCTGCCATGGGAGCGAAGAGTGGATGGCGTGCCACGACCTTCCAACCGGCCCGGATCGCTTCCAGGGCTGGGTCTTTGCGGGTCTTGCGGCGGTCAGGCACGGACGGCGACCAGCCGCGGCAGGTCGCGGCTGACCTCGACCAGGAACCAGGTCGGCAGCACCGGTCGGCCGTCGTCGTCGGAAGCGATCACCAGCTGGGCGACCTCGAGAGAGATCTCGGCCAGCTCCACCAGCAGGGCCTTGCCGCGGTGCGCGAGCTGACGCGCGGCCGGGCTGCCGGAGTTCTTGTCGGCGGGCAGTTCCTTGACCAGCCGGGCACGGAAGGTCTCGGCCAGGAAGTACAGCAGGTCGCGGTCCTCCGGGGCGGACGGCCAGCCGGTTTCACCCTTCAGCACCGCCTCCAGGCCGAACGCGTTCCGCACCGTCTTCACGAACGCGCGGAAGGCCGAAGCGTGCGCGGCCGACAAGGTGCCGAAGGCAAGCACTCGGAGCGTCTCGTCGGTGACGCCATCGCCGTACGAGTGCAGGGCGTCCGACAGCATGTGCCAGCTCCGCGGCGTCGAGAACGGCTCCTCGGTCTTCGGCGGTGCAGTCCAGAGGTGGTCCGGCCGGTTGCGCAGATAGTCGAGTACCAGCGGGTGAATCCCCGCCGTACCGGCCCACTGCAGCCAGTCACTCGCCGAAGCACGCAGGTGGACGTGCACCAGCCGGTTGATCAGCGCACTGGCCATCGGCCGCGCCAGAGCGTTGTCCGTGGCCCGGTTGCCGGCTCCGATCACCACTGAGCCCTCTGGCAGCTCGTACTCACCGATCCGCCGATCCAGGATGAGTGAGTAGAACGCTTTCTGTACCTCGGCCGACGACGCGTTCAGCTCGTCCAGGAACAGGCAGTACGGCTCGTCCCGGGCAATCGCCACCGGCGGCGCGAACCGGCTCCGCCCGTCCACGATCTGCGGTACGCCGATCAGGTCCTCGGGCGCGAGCTGAGTCCCGAGCAGCGTCACGCACTCCAGCCCCAGCGAATCCGCGAACGCCTTGACCAGGCTGCTCTTCCCGATCCCGGGTGCCCCCCACAGAAACACCGGCCGCACCACAGCCACATGCAGCAAAACCTCCGGCAGCTCAGCCGCCGAAACCGAAATCCCCGCCTGCATCCATCCCTCTCGTCAAGTCCCCCGAACTCCCTAGGGTCCTCGCAACGCCCATCCCTGTCACACGAATTTCCACGGGCAGTCCGGGTAGTGGCGCCGTACTGACTCGCGGAGCCAGTCCTGCTTGGACTCTGAGAGCAGGGGCCAGGTGCGCTCCAGGTCGTGCTGGTCCTTGGTGCGGTGGAGGCGTGCTTTGAACAGCAGCACGAGCTCGGGGTTGAGGTAGCGAACACCGTCATCGGCCACCCACGTCACCTCGTCGAGGCGGCCGGTGTGCTCGGGGAAGTACTTGTTGGTCCACAGCCCGTCGCGGTCCGGCGTCAGCGGCAGGTCGATCACCCACGGCGCATCCCCGTGCTCGCGCACCCACACCTGACTGTCCGGCCCGAACACGTCCGGGTGCTTGTCCGTCAGCGGCCGCATGTCACCCCCAGCCAGACTCCACAGGTGCCACCGCTCACCCACATGCGCCCGGAGAGCCGGTACGTCGGACGCGAAGATCGACACGTCCACATCCGAGTGCTCGCGCCCCAGCCCGGTGAAGGCGTCGATCGCCCACCCGCCGACCACCCACCAAGGCCGCTCGAACCCCCGCATGAACCCGACCACCCCGGCCAGGTCCATCGGCTCCCACCGGCCGTACAACCGAGCCCAGTAAGCCGCCTCAGCCGCCTCCGCTACCGCATCACCCATCCACCCAGTGTGACGTCCGTCAGGTCGTCGGCTCGTCAAGGACGAGGCGCTGTCCGCCGTCGACCAGCTCACGGCAGATGTCCAGGTGTCCCGCATGAGTGGCCGTCTCGACGATCACGTGCAACAGGACATCGCGCAGCGACGTGTACGGCGGGTCGCCACCGTCCTCGAACCACCAGACCACCGGAGCGTCCAGCGGCAACTCGGCAACAGCCGCAGTGCCCAGCCGGCACTCCTCGACGTACTGCTCGAGCAGCTCCTCGTCGCTCTGGTGGTCGGGCGCGGTCCAGCCGTCGTACCCCTGCGGTATGTCCACGTCCTCGCCCGCCATCACAGCGCGAAGCCACACGCGCTCAACGTCCAGAGTCAGATGCCTGATCACACCTCGGGGCGTCCAGCCCGAAGGAACCTGCGAGCGACGGCGAGCCTCAGCCGGCATCGCCAACACCTGCTCGACAACATGCCTCCGCCGCCCCTCGAGCCACTCGACCAGTGCGCGCTTCGTAGCCTGCTCCGCATTCACGTCCACGCACCCAGTCAACCCGACAAAGATGTCAAACAGCCCAGCCAAGCGACAGCAAACCCCGACCGCCTGCCCCAGCCACAACCCGCGAGCCGGACCGCCCGCCCCAGCCACAACCCGCCGAGCGAAGCGAAGGCCGGGGGCACGGGGGCGGAGCCCCCGCGCGAGCGGAGCGAGCCGTGAAATGGCGAGAGCGACCAGGCTGACGCTTTCCGTCAGCACAGGTCGCCCTCGATCGAGCGGGTGACGAGAATCGAACTCGCGTAGTCAGTTTGGAAGACTGGGGCTCTACCATTGAGCTACACCCGCGTTGTGCCCACCAGGTGAGCACGCAGACATGATTCCACATCACCGGGGCGAGGCTCAAACCGGATATCCGGTGGGGGTGGTGGCGCGAGCACCCCTCGGCGTCGACTAGACTTGCGCGGTCACTGCGGGGCGTAGCGTAGTGGCTAGCGCGCCTGCTTTGGGAGCAGGAGACCGCAGGTTCGAGTCCTGTCGCCCCGACAAACCCCCTGCAGCACCGCTGCGGTGCGGGCTGTCCGCCGCACCGGCAAAGTCATCAGATCAAGGAGAACCGCCACCGTGAAGAGCACCGTCGAGTCCTTGAGCCCGACCAAGGTCAAGCTCATCGTCGAGGTGCCGTTCGAGGAGCTCAAGCCGAGCCTCGACGCGGCGTACCAGAGCATTGCCCAGCAGATCCAGGTGCCTGGCTTCCGCAAGGGCAAGATCCCGCCGCAGGTGATCGACCAGCGGGTCGGCCGTGGTCCGGTGCTCGAAGAGGCCATCAACGACGCGCTGCCGAAGCTGTACTCGCAGGCGGTCCAGGACAACCAGGTGAAGGCCATCGGCCGCCCTGAGGTGGACGTCACCGAGTTCAACGACAGGGAGAGCCTGCAGTTCTCCGCCGAGGTCGAGGTGCGCCCGGAGATCACGCTGCCGGACCTGGAGGGTCTGCAGGCCGAGGTCGAGGACATCGCGATCGCCGACACCGAGGTGGACGAGCAGATCGAGGCGCTGCGGCAGCGGTTCGGCTCGCTGAACCCGGTCGAGCGCGCGGTGGCCGACAAGGACTACATCACCATCGACCTGTCCGCCAGCAAGGACGGCGAGAAGGTCGAGGAGGCGCAGGCCACCGGCCTGTCCTACCAGGTCGGCAGCGGTCAGCTGCTGGACGGCCTCGACGAGGCGGTCACCGGGCTGAGCGCGGGCGAGAGCAAGACCTTCGTCACGCAGCTGGTCGGTGGCTCGCTCAAGGGTGACGACGTCGACGTGACGGTGACCGTCACGGCGGTCAAGGAGCAGGAGCTCCCGGCCTTCGACGACGACTTCGCGCAGACCGCGTCCGAGTTCGACACCGCCGACGAGCTGAAGGCCGATGTCGCGGCCCGGCTGGAGCGCGGCAAGCGGCTCGAGCAGGCCGGCGAGGCCCGCGACGCCGTCCTGGAGAAGATCCTGACCCTGGTCGACGTGCCGGTCCCCGACGGTCTGCTGACCGACGAGCTGGCCGCCCGCAAGGAGAACCTGGAGCAGCAGCTCGGGTACTCCGGGATGTCGTTCGAGCAGTTCCTGGAGGGCGAGGAGCAGACCCAGGAAGAGTTCGACGAGGACCTGAAGAAGCGCTCCGAGGACGCCATCAAGGCGCAGTTCGTGCTCGACCTGGTCGCCGAGCAGCAGGAGCTGAGCGTCAACGACCAGGAGCTCACCGAGCACATCGTCCGGCACGCGCAGCGTTCCGGCGTCAGCCCGGACCAGTTCGCCCAGCACGCGGTCGAGAACAACCTGGTCCCGAGCCTGGTCTCCGAGGTCGTCCGCGGCAAGGCGCTGGCCCACCTGGTCGAGCACGCCGTCGTCAAGGACGCCTCCGGCAACCCGGTCGAGCTGAAGACCCTGCAGCCCGACGGCACCTACGCCGAGGTCACCGAGGCTGAGGCCGAGGCCCCGGTCGAGGAGCCCGCAAAGGCCTGATCTGTCCGTCGTAACGGCCCGGACCCCGAGCGGGGTTCCGGGCCGTTTCGCGTTGACAGCGATCTGACAGCGGTCCCGCCTAGCGTCGTCGCATGACCTCCACCCGTCCCCTCGGGAGGTCCGCCCGGGTGCTGGCTGTCGTCGTACTGACTGCCCTCGCTGCCGGCGGCCCGCTGCCCGATCAAGCCCAAGCAGCCTGTACGGCGGCCGCCGTGGCACCCGCGGCCGAGACAGCAGGGCGCATCGACCTGTTCGCGCGTGGCACCGACAACGCGCTCTGGCAGCGCTACTGGGATCTCGGCAGCCCGTGGACCTGCTGGCAGAGCCTGCGCGGTGATCTGGCCTCCGCTCCCGCTGCCGCGTCCCACGACGACCAGATCGTCCATCTGGACGCGCTAGGCCCCGACGGCCGGATCAAAGACCGCTCCTACGTCAACAACCAGATGCTCCGCGGTGGCTGGAGTCTCTGGAGCGACCTGGGCAGTGAGACCTTCACCGCCGCCCCAGCCACCGCCTCCTGGGGCACAGGTCACCTAGAGGTGTTCGCGGTCGACCAGAACCACCACCTCCAGCACAACTGGTTCCGGTTCAACGGTCAGGGCTGGAGCGGCTGGTACGGCTGGGCCAACGACACCATGGAGCTGCAGGGCGCCCCGGCTGCAGCCGCGTACGCCAAGGACCGGCTGCACGTTTTCGCCCGCGGTGCCGACAACAGCATGTACCAGCGCTACCTCACGGAGCAGCCCGGCGTCTGGAGCGGCTGGGTCCCGATGGGCGACAAGGTGTTCACCTCCTCACCCGGTGCCGTCTCTTGGGGCCCGACCCACCTGGAGGTCTTCGCGCTCGGGGAGGACAGCAAGGTCTGGCACACCTGGTACGACTTCACCGCCAAGGCCTGGACCACCTGGTACCTCTTGGACGGCACTCCGACCTTCAAAGCGGCCCCCGCCGCCGTCTCCTACGCACCGGGCCGGCTGAACCTGTTTGCCCTCGGCACTGACAACCGCATGTGGCAGCGCTACCTCACGGAGCATCCCGGCGTCTGGAGCGCCTGGGCGCCGATGGGAGACGAGCAGTTCACGTCAGGGCCAGCAGCGGCTTCCTGGACCCGGCAGGTGAACCAGTGACGACACGCAGGACCTTCCTGAAGCTCGGTGCGGCCTCCATCGCGCTCCCGAGCCTGCTCACCACGGCCCAGGCGCGTCTGACCGCCGTACCGACAGTGCTGGCTGACGACACGTACCCGATCGGCTTCTTCTGGCCGCCGCCCTCCACCGAGACGACGCTCAAGCGCTACCAGCAGATCGCCGACGCCGGCTTCACCTTCGTGAACTCCGGCAACGACGTGAACAACTGGACCAACAGCCTCCCGATGATGCAGCGCTGCGCGGACGTCGGCCTGACCGCGTTGCCGTCCGACGACCGCATCGGCCAGGCAACCATCTGCCCCGGCTGGCAGGACGGCATCAAACGAGTCCGTGACCAGTACGCCGCTGCCTCGCCCGCGTTCGGCGGATTCCGCCTGATCGACGAGCCGGCGCCCCGCCTGTACCCGCGGCTGCGGATGATCGCCGACGTACTCAGGCAAGCGGGTCCCACGGACCTGACCCACGTGAACCTGGTGCCGTTCTACGACCCGGGCGACGCAGCGGCGTACCAGGACTTCCTGGCCCGGTACGTCGACCAGATGGCGCCCACGTTCATCTCCTTCGACCACTACCCGCTGCTGACCGACAACACGCTCCGGCCCACGTACTTCCACAACTGGGCGCTGATCCGCCGGGCCGGACTGGACGCCGGCCTCCCGACCTGGACCTACATCCAGACGCTGCAGCACGGAAACATGAAGTCGCCCACGCGGGAGGAACTCCAATGGCAGATCTCGATGAGCCTGGCGTACGGCTGCAAAGGCATCCAGTACTTCACCTACTGGACTCCGGTCGGCAGACCCGACTTCAGGTTCGGTCCGGCGCTGATCGATGCGAACGGCGCGCCGACCGCGAAGTACGACTGGGCCAAGACCATCAACACGACCTGGTTGCAGCCGGTCGGCCGGCAGCTGAAGCACCTGGTGAGCGAGTCGGTGGTGCACGCGAACGAGAGCCCGCTGCCGCTGGGGGCGACCGCGTTCACACCTTCGACTCGGCTGCGCTCTGTTGCTGGTGATCCGGTCGTGCTCGGCCAGTTCCGGGCCGCCGCCGACGACGGACGGCGGTGGCTGTTCGCCGCCAATCGCCGGTACGGCGCCGCTCAGAGCGCGAACGTGACGATCACGCCCGAGGTGGCCGTGGGCACGGTCGAGGAGTTCCTGCCCGTTTCAGGGACCTACCAGGCGCTCCCGGCCGGCCCGTTCCGGTTCACGATCGCTCCCGGTTCGGGCCGGTTGTTCCGCCTCACCGGTGCGCCGTGAGCGAACACCTGTGGCCCAGCCTTAGGTCTGTCGCTCCCGCCCAGTAATGTCGGCTTCGTGAACGAGACATTTGCAGCCAGCCCCACCGCCGCGGGCGGTAACGGATCCGGCGGACACGACGACGACATCTATCGGGAGTTGCGGAAGAACCGGATCATCTTCCTGGGGTCCGAGGTTCGCGACGACAACGCGAACGCGATCTGCGCGCAGATGCTTCTGCTGAACGCCCAGGATCCGAACGCGGACATCTGGCTGTACATCAACTCGCCGGGTGGCTCGGTGGACTCCGGCATGGCGATCTACGACACCATGCAGTGGATCTCCAACGACGTCGCCACGGTGGGGATGGGCCTGGCCGCCTCGATGGGCCAGTTCCTGCTCTGCGCGGGCGCGAAGAACAAGCGCTACGCACTGCCGCACGCCCGGATCATGATGCACCAGCCCTCCGGCGGTATGGGGGGAACGGCGTCCGACATCAAGATCCAGGCCGAGCAGTCGCTGCACCTGAAGGCACTGCTGTTCAAGCTGATCGCCGAGCACACCGGCCAGCCGCTCGAGCAGGTCGAGAGCGACGCGGACCGCGACCGCTGGTTCACCGCGGACAAGGCCAAGGAGTACGGCTTCATCGACCACGTGGTCACCAGCGCGGCCCAGCTCAGCTCCGGCAGCCCGAACTCCTGATCGCTCCCCACCGGTAAGACTAAGGACGCAAACATGAACTACTTCATCCCGCAGTGGGAGGAGCGCACGTCGTACGGCATGCGCCGCATCGACCCCTACACGAAGCTGTTCGAGGACCGGATCATCTTCCTCGGCACGCCGATCACCGACGAGATCGCGAACGCGGTGATGGCGCAGCTGCTCTGCCTGCAGTCGATGGACTCCGAGCGTGACATCAGCATCTACATCAACTCGCCGGGTGGTTCGTTCACCGCGCTGACCGCGATCTACGACACCGTGCGCTACATCAAGCCGGACGTCCAGACCGTCTGCCTGGGCCAGGCCGCCTCGGCCGCCGCCGTGCTGCTGGCCGCCGGTACGCCGGGTAAGCGGCTGGCGCTGCCGAACAGCCGGATCATCATCCACCAGCCGGCCACCGAGGGCACCTACGGCCAGTCCAGCGACATCGAGATCCAGGCGAACGAGATCCTCCGCCTGCGCGCGCTGCTGGAGAAGATGCTCGCCGACGCCAGCGGCAAGTCGCACGAAGAGGTCTCCCGCGACATCGAGCGGGACAAGTTCCTGACCGCCGAGCAGGCGATCGAGTACGGCCTGATCGACGACGTCCTGCAGACGCTCAAGCCGGTTCCGGCCGGAGTCTGATCACGAGACGGTGAGCCCCGGCGGGGCTCACCGTCTTTTCCTGCCGCGTTCGCCACCGGCGTAGACACAACCGGGTACAGAGCGCAGCGTTTCGGCTCCTGACGGGGTACCGTCAAAATGGTTCGACTGCTCAGAGAAGGGATCTGTCCCGGTGGCACGCATAGGTGACGGCGGCGACCTGCTCAAATGCTCGTTCTGCGGTAAGAGCCAGAAGCAGGTCAAGAAGCTCATCGCCGGTCCCGGCGTTTACATCTGCGACGAGTGCATCGATCTCTGCAACGAGATCATCGAGGAGGAGCTGAACGAGGGCTCCGAGGTCGGTCTCACCGAGCTCCCGAAGCCGCGGGAGATCTACGACTTCCTCAATGCCTACGTCGTCGGACAGGACGTGGCGAAGAAGGCGCTCGCGGTGGCGGTGTACAACCACTACAAGCGGGTCCGCGACGGTCAGGGCTCCTCGAGCGCCGGCCGGCACGCGAAGGACGAGGCCGTCGAGCTGGCCAAGTCGAACATCCTGCTGATCGGCCCGACCGGCTGCGGCAAGACCTACCTCGCGCAGACCCTGGCCCGGATGCTGAACGTCCCGTTCGCGATCGCGGACGCGACGGCGCTGACCGAGGCCGGCTACGTCGGCGAGGACGTCGAGAACATCCTGCTGAAGCTGATCCAGGCGGCCGACTACGACGTCAAGAAGGCCGAGACCGGGATCATCTACATCGACGAGGTCGACAAGATCGCCCGCAAGAGCGAGAACCCGTCGATCACCCGCGATGTCTCCGGCGAGGGTGTTCAGCAGGCGCTGCTGAAGATCCTGGAAGGGACCACGGCCAGCGTGCCGCCGCAGGGCGGCCGCAAGCACCCGCACCAGGAGTTCATCCAGATCGACACCACCAACGTGCTGTTCATCGTCGGCGGCGCGTTCGCCGGCCTGGACCACATGGTGGAGCAGCGGGTCGGCAAGAAGACGCTCGGCTTCAACGCCTCCCGCGAGCAGGAGAAGCCGCGTGAGGTCGGTGGGTACGCCGATGTGATGCCCGAGGACCTGCTGAAGTTCGGGCTGATCCCCGAGTTCATCGGCCGCCTCCCGGTCATCACCACGGTCTCCCCGCTGGACCGCGATGCGCTGATCAAGATCCTCTCGGAGCCGAAGAACGCGCTGGTCAAGCAGTACCGGCGGCTGTTCGAGATCGACAACGTCGAACTGGAGTTCACCGACGACGCGGTCGACGCGATCGCGGACCAGGCGCTGCTGCGCGGCACCGGCGCCCGTGGTCTGCGCGCGATCATGGAGGAGGTGCTCCTCAACGTGATGTACGAGGTGCCCAGCCGTGAGGACGTCGCGAAGGTCGTCGTCAACCGCGGTGTCGTGCTGGAGAACGTGAACCCCACGCTGATCCCGCGCGACCAGGTCGAGCGCAAGCGCGAGCGGCGCGACAAGACCGCCTGAGCAACACCACTCTCCAGGGGGAGGCCGGGTCCGCCGTACGGCGGGTGCCCGGCCTCCTTCTCGTGGTGGACGCGAGCCGAGTACGGCGTTGCCTACGGTCGGTCACATGAGGCAACGAAGAATCGTTCGAAGTGTGACCGTCACCGCGACCGCACTCGCGCTGGTCGTGCCCGTCACCGCATCCGCGGCCGCACCGCAGACCGCCGTACCGAAGATCGCTTGGGGGAGCTGTGGGACCGCGCCGGAGCTGAAGCCGTTCCAGTGTGCGTCGGTCGAGGTACCCACTGACTATGACCACCCGCGTGGACCGACCACCACGATCGCCTTGACCCGGTTGCCCGCCAGCGACCCGGCCAAGAGGATCGGGACCCTGTTCACGAACCCCGGTGGCCCGGGTGGACCGGGAGTGCCGTTCATCCAGCAGATCGCCCAGGTGGCGTACTCGCCGGAGCTGCGGGCCCGGTTCGACATCCTGGGCTTCGATCCACGCGGCGTCGGCCAGTCGGATCCGGTGACCTGTTACCCGACGGCGGCCGAGGAGGCCGCTGCGCTGGCAAACCTGAAGGCGTTCCCGGTGACCGCCAAGGAGGAGCGCAAGTACATCGTCGACGCGGCGAAGCTCGCGGCACAGTGCCGCAGCGTGTCGCCGGACCGGCTCCAGCACTACTCGACCGCCAATGTGGCCCGGGACATGGATCTTCTCCGGCAGGCGGTCGGCGACAAGAAGCTGAACTACATCGGCTACTCGTACGGCACCTACCTCGGCGCCACCTACGCGAAGCTGTTCCCGAACAACGTCCGTGCGCTCGTCATGGACGGCACGCTGCTCCCTGACTGGTACACCGGCGGAAACGGTGAGCGTCAGTCGCTCGGCGTCCGGCTCCGGCAAGGGGAGGGCGCATCGGACACCTACCAGCAGTTTTTGCTGGAGTGCAAGAAGGCTGCCGCGGCCTGCGCGCTGAACGCGGTCGGCGACCCGAAGACGGTCGTCGAGAACACGCTCGAGCGACTGAAGACCAAACCGATCGTCGTTCCACAGCCGGACGGTACGTCGGTGACGATCGACTACCCGGCCGTGGTCGCGTTCATGTTCGAGCACCTCTACTCGTCGGCCGCCTTCCCGGACATGGCCACGACGCTGACCGAGTTGGCGCAGTGGCCGACCGCCGCCCGCGCCAAGGCCGCGCCCGCGTTCGTCGAGTGGAATCGTCGCAAGGAGGACTATGCCTCGATCGGCAATGCACTGCAGCCGTGTGTCGAGGCCAAGCAGTCCGGTCGTCCGCTGGCCTACCCGGCGTTCGCCGATGCCGCCGATCAGCGGGCACCGCACTTCGGCCGCTATCGCTCGTGGATCGGGATCCAGTGCGAGTTCCTCGGGCTGAAGGACACCGACGCTTTCCTCGGCCCGTGGCAGAACAAGGTCAAGCAGCCGGTCCTGGTGTTCGGCACGCGGCATGATCCGGCCACGCCGTACCAGGCGACCCGTCCGTTTGCGAACCTGTGGCCGGACGCACGGATGGTCACGATCGAGGGCTGGGGGCACGCCACCAGCCTCGGCGGGAGCAAGTGTGCGGACCAGATGCTCACCAAGTACCTGACCACGCTGGCGGCGCCGGCCGACAACTCGACCTGTCAGCAGGACCGCAAGCCGTTCGACCCGCTGCCGACCGGTAAATCGGTGGCGAGTTTGATTCGGTGACTGGCAACTAGTGACAGCCGGGAGCGTAACCAGGCAGACTGGGAGCGCTCCCGGCTTTGTCTTGCCCGCCCCTTTCGCCCCGAAGGAGCAGTACATGCGTTGGATTGCCCGCGGCCTGGTCACGGCTGCCCTTGCTCTTGGTGTTGTCGTTCCTGGCAGCGCTTCCACAGCGAGCGCTGCGACCGAACTCCTCACGAACGGCGCCTTCACCACCGGTACGGCGAACTGGTGGGGATCCGGTAATACCCCGATCAGCCCGGATGCCGGGCAGCTGAAGGCCGTCGTACCGGGGGCAACCGCGAACCCGTGGGATGCCATGCTCGGTCAGAAGGTCCCGGCCTTGACTGTCCATCAAGGGCACAAGTACATCCTGGCCTTCGATGCCCGCGCCTCGGCCGCCCGGTCATTGCGGACGACGGTCCAGCTCAACGTCGATCCCTTCACACCCTCGCTGAGCAAGGCGTTCACCGTCGGTACGACGATGCGGCGGATCGCCATGGCCTTCACCGGAGCGCAGGAGACCACCCAGGCCGAGCTCACCTTCCAGCTCGGCGGACAGCCCGGTGGTGGGTTCACGTTCTGGCTGGACAACGTCTCGCTGATCGACGTGACCGGCACGCCGGCCGGGAATCCGGTCCAGCTGACCAGCGGGTTCTACGTCGACCCGAACTCGAACCCGAAGGTCTGGGTCGGGAAGAACCCGGGCGGTGCGGCGACCACCATCAACAACGCGATCGCGAGCAAGCCGATGGCGCGCTGGTTCGGTGGCTGGAACACGAACCTCGCCGACGACATCAACAACTACGTCGGTCCCGCGGACGCGGCCGACAAATTGCCGGTGCTGGTCGCGTACAACGTCCCTGGCCGGGACGCGTGTGGTGGTCACTCCGGTGGCGGCGCGGCCGGCGAGGCGGCGTACCAGGAATGGATCCAGACGTTCGCGGCCGCGATCGGGACCCGCCCGGCACTGGTGGTGCTGGAGCCGGACTCGATCGGTGACTTCCAGTGCATCACCGACGTCAAGGAGAAGGAGGCCCGGATCCGGATGCTCGCCTTCGCCCTGCAGGCGTTCAAGGACTTCGCTCCCAACACCTGGACCTATGCCGACGCCACCAACAAGGGCTGGGGTTCCGGCATCGGCACCGGTGAGCTCGCGTCGCGCCTGACCAGCATCGGCGTCGCGAACGCGCACGGTCTGGCCGTGAACGTCTCGAACTACTACCGGACCGCCGAGACGATCACGTTCATGAACGAGCTCAACAGCCACTTGTCGACACCGAAGCCGTTCGTCATCGACACCAGCCGCAACGCCAACGGTTCGGCCGGTGGCGCGAACTGGTGCAACCCGGCAGGCCGCAAGCTCGGCTCGGTCGCCCAGCAAGGCGGCGGCGCCGAAATGCTCCTCTGGGTGAAGGTCCCCGGTGACTCCGACGGCCCGTGCGGGGAGTCCGGTGAGCAGGCCGGCACCTTCGACCCGAAGCTCGCCCTGCAACTGATCAACAACCCGCAGACCTAACGCGACGGGGTGAGATCGTCGGGCCGCAGCGTGGCGACGAGTTCGCCACGACTGCGGACGCCGACCTTGGCGAACGCTGCCTTCAGGTGGTCCTGGATGGTGTGCGGTGAGATCGACAGCCGGCCGGCGATCTCGGCCGTGCTGTGCCCGGAGATCACCTCGAGGCAGATCTCGCGTTCACGCGTGGTCAGCCCGTACGCCGCCAGCAGCAGGCCGACCAGATGCTGACCCGAGGCCGGCTCGATGGTGACGACGACCTCGGATTGGTCGTCGTCACTGATCAATCGGCTGCCCTGCATCAGGACCCAGCCACCTGAGGTTGTTTGCACGCGGGCCAGGAAGGTGCCGCTCGCCGCTGCTCGAGTGCCGGTCACCACGGCCTGCAGCAGTACGGCGAACCGGCCGGGCGCGATCTGGTCGAGTTCGTCCTGCCAGGACCGGGCGGCCGCGGTGACCGCACGCGGTTCGCCGTTCGGGCCGGTGACGATGATCGACGGACCGGCTCCGCCGCGGTACCCGTGCGCGTCGGTCCGGATCGCGACCCGGGTGGCCGCGCCGATCACCGGTGCGATCGCGGTCAGGAACTCCAGTTCGCGATCGGTGAAGTCAGTGCCGGCCCGGACGAACCCGGCCGCGCCCCAACAGTCGCCGTCGACGAGGAACGTCGTACGGGCTTCGTGGTCGAGGCCGAGGGGACGCCAGATCTCGTTCAGGCGGCGGTGCCCGACGACGTCGCGATGCGGCAGGTCGGACAGCCTGGCCACCCCTTGTGCGCGGCGAGCCATCGCGGCGAACGAGTTCGGTACGTCGCCAACGTACTCGGTCTCGGCCAGCAGCGGCTCGTACTCGGTCGGGATCCGGTCCCGGCCGCCGGTCATCGAGCTCATCACGAGTGTGCTCGGGTCGAGGGAGGCCCAGCAGGTGAAGTCGCTGGCGACGACCGCGTCAACCACCTCGATCGCTGCGGTGTGCAGCGCCTCGACGCCCAGCCCGGATGTCGCCAGCGCCGCGATGTCCCGGCGCGCGGACCGCGCCCGTCCCTCCCACATGCGCTCAGTATGCGCCGCGGCCGACCGGCCGCCTATCCCCGAATTGTGGGGATCCTGGTCCGTCCACGAAGCCTGTTCGCCGGGGATGGCCGGGACGGCGGTGGCTTCCTACCGTCGCCCGGTATGACAGTCCATCTGAGTTCTGCGGGCACCGGGCAGGAGTACGTCGTACCGGAGGCCACCGTGACCGTGAAGATCGGCGCCGAGCACACCGGCACCGAGTACGAACTGCTGGAGATCGACGCACCACGAGGTCCGGGCGGGCCGCCGGAGACCGAGCCGTGGAGCAAGGCCTACTACGTGTTGCAGGGGCGGGTCCTGGTCCAGGCCGGTGACGACGGCTACGACCTCGGACCGGGGTCGTCGATCAGCATCCCGGCCGGTACGGCGAACACCTTCTCGGTGCTGACGCCGACGGCGAAGTTGCTCACCTTTCGCGTCACAGTGGTCCAATCATGAGTACGGCGGCGCAGGTGGTGGCCGTGGTCATCGCGGTCGTGCTGGCCGTCGTCTGGGTGATGGAGTCGTTCCTTTACCGGCACCCGCGGCTGTACCCGTTGTTCCTGACCAAGCCCGCGGACCTCGATGCCGTCCGGCTGTGGACCGTCAACCTCGGCTTCTACAACCTGACCACCGCCATAGCACTTCTGGCCGGTGTTGTCCTTGTACACAACGGACATCTCGACGGCGGACACGCGCTGATCGTGTTCACGGCGGCCCAGCACCTGTTCCTCTCGGGCGTGCTGCTCGTGGTCGAACGGAGGCTCTGGCTGAACACCCTGATGGAGGGGATCCCGGCGCTGGCGTTGCTCATCTTGGCGATCTGAGCAGAACCAGACCAAAAGGTAGGAAAGTTACGGGAATTACGCAAAGATGGCCACCGCACCACGCATGCTCAAAGGTTTCCCGGATGTCAGCGTCCACGTCACCCGTCCGGGAGACCCCCGCCCTGAGTACCCGTGAAGGTGAGGCCTCATGAGCCCAATCAGTCGCAGAACCCTTGTCCTCGGTGGACTCGCCGCGGCCGGCGTCAGCGCACTCCCGGTCCGTTCGGCCGTGATCGCGGCCACCGCGGCAGTCCCGTACCCGTTCCAGCTCGGCATCGCCTCGGGTGATCCCGACGCGAACAGCGTGGTCCTCTGGACCCGGCTGGCGCCGTCCCCGCTCAACGCCGATGGTCTGGGCGGGATGGGGACCGCCGACGTGACCGTCGACTGGCAGGTGTCCACCACCGATACCTTCGCCACGCTCGTCGCCTCCGGCTCCGTTGTCGCGAAGTCCGCGTCTGCTCACTCGGTGCATGTCATCGCAGGCGGGCTCAACCCCGACTTCGACTACTACTACCGGTTCCGCGCGCAGGGCCACCTCTCACCGGTCGGCCGCACCCGGACCACACCGGCACTCGGCACCAACGGCCGGGACCTCGTGATGGCGTTCGTCTCCTGCTCGCACTACGAGGAGGGCTACTTCACCGCCTATCGCCGGATGGCCGAGGACAACCCCGGACTGATCCTGCACCTGGGTGACTACATCTACGAGTACGGCGCTACCGAGGGCCGGACGCGGTTGCACGCCGGTACGGCGGAGATCGTGTCGCTGGCGGACTACCGTCGCCGGTACGCGCAGTACAAGAGCGACCCGGACCTGCAGGCTGCGCACGCGGTCGCGCCCTGGGTCGTCGTACCGGATGACCACGAGATCGAGAACAACCGGGCGGGGAACATCCGGGAGAACAACACCCCTGCGCTCACTGCGGCTCAGTGGACTGCCCGGCAGGCAGCGGCGTACCAGGCGTACTACGAGAACATGCCGCTGCGCCCGGCGCAGGTGAACAACGGCGCTGCGATCCAGCTGTACCGCCGTCTGCAGTGGGGGAGCCTGGCGTCGTTCCACATGCTCGACACCCGGCAGTACCGCAACGACCAGGCGTGTGGGGACGGTTGGAAGATCTGCTCCGACGCGGACCTCGCCACGCGCAGCCTGCCGGGCAACGCCCAGGAGACGTGGCTGCTGAACGGTCTGAACCAGCACGCCGCGACCTGGGACATCATCGGACAGCAGGTGTTCTTCGCTCGCCGGTTCAACTCCACCGGCGCCAGCATGGACTCGTGGGACGGCTACCGCGCTTCGCGGGCCCGGATCCAGCAGGGTTGGGTCGACCGCAGTGTGCGCAACCCCGTCGTACTGACTGGTGACGTGCACCGCGCGTGGGCCAGTGACCTCAAGGCTGACTACAACAACGCGAACTCGGCCACCATCGGCAGTGAGCTCGTCTGTACGTCGGTCACCTCCAGTGGTGATGGAGACGGCGCCACGACGATCCCTGATGTCGGGACCAACCCGTGGCTGAAGTTCTTCAACAACCGGCGCGGTTACGTGCGGACGACGATCACTCCGACCGAGATGCGGGCAGACTTCCGCGCCATCGCCAAGGTGTCGGAGCACGGTCTGCCGGCGACAACTGCGAAGTCGTTCGTCATTCAAGAGGGTCAGCCCGGATTGCAGGCGGTGTGATGATGCTCAAGCGATCACTGGCCATTGCGAGTGTTGCCGTTACTGCTGTCGGGCTGCTGGCGCCGACGGCATCCGCGCATGTTGCCACGCCGACCTGGGTGACTGCGAACAGCACCTCCACCGGCGACCAGGACGCGCCCTCTGTCGCGATCAACCGGAACGGGTACGTCGCTGTGGTGTGGGAGGACGATCGCGATACGGACAACGCGACTGACCCCGTGCACAGTGACATCTGGTTGCGGCTGTTCCACAACGGGACCGCTGTCTACGAGAAGAAGCTGTCGGCCGGTGGGGACTCCGGTGTGACCAACTGGCGGCACCTGCACCCGGACGTCGGGCTGGACGATAAGGGCAACGCCGTAGTGGTCTGGCAGGACGACCCGGACGGCAACGGCTACTACAACATCCCCTACCGGGTGGTGAACACCGCCGGTACCGTCACGGCCTCCGGCAACGCCAACAGCAGCGCCACTGGCCAGCAGATCAACCCACGCGTGTCGGTGGACCCAGACGGTGCACCTTCCGGTGGAGCTGTCGCGTTCACTGCAGTGTGGGAAGACATCCAGACCGGTACGCCGGCCACCATCAAGGCGGCTGGGTACACCGGACCGACCACCCGGGCTTGGGAGGTCACGGCCTCGCAGACGACCGGTCAGCATCACATCCCCGACGTGGCGGTCTCGGCCTCGGGTGACGCGGTGGTCGTGTGGGACGAGGACGGCGACGCCAACGCGTCGTACAACGTCGGTCTGGTTCGTCTCGCTCGCACAAACGGCGCGGTGAACCTCACGCGTCGCGTGGCGAACTCCAACACCGGCGGAGAGCAGACGCACGCAACAGTCGACGCCAACTTCAACGGTGACTTCGCCGTCGCCTGGGAGTCCAACCACACCGGTACGGCGGGCGCCTGGACCCGCACGTTCGACGCCAACGGCACCGCCCGCTTCGCCGACGTACAGGTCGCGGCCGGCGGCAAGGCGCCCTCGGTCGGCATCGATGACGTCAAGCAGACAGTCGTCGGCTGGACGGCCCAAGCCACCGACGCCGACGTCTGGGTCCGCGGCTTCGACGCAGCCGGCACCGACACCGGCCGCCTCTCCGCCCAGCAACTGAGCTCCGCCACCGCCGGCCGCCAAGAACAAATGACCGTAGCCGTATCGCCCTACTCCGAAGTCGCCGTCGCCTACACCGACGACAACGACGGCAACACCTACGACCAGGTAGTCCTCGGCCTGGACATCTCCAACAACAGCTGGTGAATCACCTCGGAACCGCCATGCCTCGCATGGCGGTTCCGTCCGGTGTGCAGGTCAGGTGGCTTGACGCATTAGGTTTGGCTGGTGAGTGACTTTCGAGTGGCGAGCCCTGAGGATGCCGAGCAGATCGGGTTGCTCCACGCAGACAGTTGGCGCCTGCACTACCGGGGCGCCTTCGCGGATTCGTTCCTGGACGGCGATATCGAGACCGAGCGCCGTACGACGTGGGCCGAGCGACTCGCCGTACCCGGTCACACCGAGACGATTCTGGCCGAGGACGACGGGCGACTCGTCGGGTTCGTGCACGTGATGCTGGACGCGGATCCGCGATGGGGGAGCCTCGTCGACAACCTGCACGTGCGGAACGCGGTGCGTGGGTCCGGGATCGGCGGTCGGTTGTTACGGCAGGCGGCGGATGCCGTCGTACGGCGGGCAGCGAGCAGCGCCATGTATTTGTGGGTGCTCGAGCAGAACACCGCAGCACAAGGCTTCTACCGCGCCAACGGCGGCGAGACCGTCGAGATCGCCCCGGTAGCACCGCCCGGTGGCGATCCGAGCCGGCTCAACGGGAGCCCGGCCGTTCTGCGGATCGCCTGGCCGGATGTCGCCGTACTGGCTTAGGCGGCGACTGCGTCGTACTGGTACGGCGGGTAGGTCAGGTAGCCGTCGTTGCCACCCTGGAAGAACGTCGCCTCGTCGGCGGGTGTCAGTGGGAGGTTGTTGCGCAGGCGCTCGACCAGGTCCGGATTGGAGATGAACGCGCGACCGAAGCTGATCAGGTCGGCGCCTTGGCGAAGCCAGTAGTCGGCATCGGCCGGTGTGGTCTGCCCGGGACCAACCGGCGGACCCGGGTTGATCATCAGCGTGACTGGCCACAGCTTGCGGAGGGTGGCGAGGGTCGGCTCGTCGGTGGTGACCTCCAGGTGGAGGTACGCGAGGTCGAACTGCGCGAGCTCCTTCACCAGTGCCGTGTAGAGCGCCGGTACGTCGTCCTCGCGCACGCCCCAGATCGTCGCGCCGGGGGAGAGTCTGATGGCGGTGCGCGAAGCGCCGATGGCGTCGACCGTCTGCCCGACCGCCTCGACGGCGAACCGGATCCGGTTCGCGATCGAACCGCCGTACCGGTCGGTGCGGAGATTCGCGTTGTCCGCAAGGAACTGCGAGATGAGATAGCCGTTGGCGCCGTGCAGTTCGGCGCCGTCGAATCCGGCCTCGACCCCGAGTCGCGCGGCATCGGCGTACGACTGCGCATGTTCTGGTACTTCGGCGGTCGTCATCGCGCGCGGCATCGGGGCGGTCTGTCGCCCGGTCGGGGTGAAGACCTCTCCGACCGCGGGGACGGCCGATGGGCCGGCTGGCTGAAGGCCGTTCGTCGATGGGTGCGAGACTCGGCCGCCGTGCATGATCTGGGCGAAGATGCGACCGCCGTTCGCGTGGACGGCGGTGGTTACCTGCCGCCACGAGTCCACCTGCTCGGCGGTGTGGAGTCCCGGCGTACCGGGGTTGGATTGTCCGATCAGACTCGGTTGCACGCCTTCGGAGACGATCAGTCCGGCGGTCGCGCGCTGCGCGTAGTAGGTCGCCATCGCGGGAGTCGCGAGGCCGCCGGCCGCGGCGCGGACCCGGGTCATCGGAGCCATCACGACGCGGTTGGGGAGTGCTGTCGGGCCGAGCTGGTGGTTGTCGAAGAGGGAAGTCATACGGGTACGCTAAAAGCTCACATCCATGTGAGAGGCAAAGAATCGTGGTTCAGGTCACATCAATGCGCATCGGCGAGCTGGCCTCGCGAACCGGCGTCAGTGTGCGCTCGCTGCGGTACTACGAAGAGCAGGGGCTGCTCGCGAGCACCCGGAGCCCGAGCGGCCAGCGGCACTACGACGAGGCGGCGGTCGAGCGGGTCGCGTTCATCCAGCTGCTCTACACCGCCGGTCTGTCGAGCAAGACCATCGCCGATGTGCTGCCCTGCAGCTACGCCCCGAGCGAGCAGACCTCGGACGCCGCCGCCGACCGGATGGCCGAGGAACGCGACCGGCTCACGCACCACATCGACGAACTGCTCCGGACCCGCGACACCCTCGACGAGCTGATCAAGATCAACCGCGCCCACCGCGCGACGCTCTGAGCGCGGTTCTTTCACCCGCAGTTGCTAGGCTCGACAGGTTGGCACCGACCTGGAAGTGAGACGTACCTCAAAATGCTCGACCGCGCGGTCATCGATGGCCTGTTCCCTGCCGATCTCCCCGAGCCGGAGTCCTGGGAGGAGAAGTACCCGCAGCGTGAACTCGCCGAGGGTGCGAAGGTGACCCGGCTCGGCCCGTCGCCGACCGGATTCATCCACATCGGCGGGATCTACGCCGGGATGCTCGACCGCGACGTTTCGACGAACACCGGGGGCGTCTACCTCGTCCGCATCGAGGACACCGACCAGTCGCGGGAGGTCGAGGGCGCGCTCGAGCAGTTCGCGCGCGGGTTCGACTACTTCCACATCGCCTCCGACGAAGACGTCACCAAGGGCGCCTACGGGCCGTACATGCAGTCGCAGCGTGAGCAGATCTACCTCACCTACGTGCGGCACCTGCTCCGCCAGGGCAAGGCCTACCTGTGCTTCGCCACCAAGGAGGAGCTGGCCGACATCACCGGACGCCAGCAGGCCAACAAGGTTCCGACCGGGTACTACGGCAAGTGGGCGATCTGGCGTGACGCCGACGCCTCCGATGTGGCCGCCAAGCTGGCCGAGGGGACGCCGTACGTCGTGCGTTTCCGTGCACCGGATGACGCCGATGGCGCCCGGGCCCGGTTCACCGACGCGATCCGCGGTGAGCTCGAGCACGAGGCGAACCGCAACGACGCGGTGATCCTGAAGGCGTCCGACCAGTCGCCGCGGCTCCCGACGTACCACTTCGCGCACGCCGTCGACGATCACCTGATGCGCGTGAACCTGGTGATCCGCGGCGACGAGTGGATCTCCTCCGTGCCGCTGCACCAGCAGCTGTTCGCGGCACTGGAGTTCGAGCCGATCCAGTACGCGCACATCGCGCCGCTGATGAAGCAGATCCCCGGCGGCAAGCGGAAGCTGTCCAAGCGTAAGGACCCCGAGGCCGGCGTCGACTTCTACATCGGTGCGGGCTTCCCGGCCGATGCGGTCCTCTACTACCTGCGCGGTCTCGCCAACGGCCGCCTGGCCGAGGTCCCGCTGGCCGAGGCGCTCGCCGCGCCGATCCAGCTCGACCAGTGCGGTGTCGCCGGTCCGCTCGTCGACCTCGTGAAGCTCGAGGACATCAGCGCCGACCACATCGCCACGCTCAGCGGTCAGCAGATCCTCGACGCGGTCCGCGCCTGGGCTCGCGAGTACGACGCGGAGCTCGTCCCCGTGCTGGATGCCGAGCCGGAGCTCGCATTGCGCGCGCTCGCCGTCGAGCGCGACGGCGTCGAGAACCCGCGCAAGGACCTCCGCAAGTGGTCCGACTTCCGCTCCGCCTACGCCTTCTTCTTCCCCGCGCTGTTCGAGCTGGCGAGTGGACCGACCGACGAGCGCATCGCCGCTCTCGGCGTCGCGCCCGAGGTCGTCACCGCGTTCGCCCAGGACCTGGTCGCCAACTACGAGCACCGCGACGACGCGTCGGAGTGGTTCAACCAGATCCGCGACCTCGCCGCCAAGCACGGCTTTGCCGCCAACGCCAAGGAATACAAGAAGGACCCGGACGCCTACCCCGGCTCCATCCGCGAGGCCTCGCAGCTCGTCCGGGTCGCCATCACCGGCGCCACCAAGAGCCCCGACCTCCACGCCACCACCCAGGCCCTGGGCGCCGAAGAAACCCTCCGCCGCCTCCAGGCCCTCGCCGGTTCCTAACCCCTAACGTCCGAAGACTCGCGGGCGCTCGTCAGCGAGTCTTCGGACGTTAGCTATTTAGTGGCGGGGGATGAAGACGACGGCGTCGCCGACGGCGCGTTCGGCTCCGCCCGTCCCGCTGGGGTGGTTGACGAGGGTTCCGTCGGCGAGGGCCATCGTGGTGGAGCCGCCGCCGTCGAGGTTGATGGAGTCGTGCAGGCCCAGGGACTTCGCGACGGCGGCCGTTTCGTTCATCGTGGTGCCGACGCTGGTGGTCTGGCGGCCGTCGATGGTGGCGAGGACGATCTTGCTGTCGCGGGTGGTACCGGCGATCGTGCGCGGGTTGCGGTCGAAGAAGCTGCCGGAACCAGGCGGTACGACGACAGCGCCGTCCGACGTGAGCTGGTAGCGACCGGTCACGCCGTACAAGCCCTTGTGTAGTTGAACCTTCCGGCCTCGCTGGTCGGCAAGGGCGATCCGCCGGTCGACGCAACCGCGGGTGGTGAGGGCGAGGAGTGTGTCCGCGTCTGACCCAGTTGCCTGTACGGCGAACTGGCTCGCGGTGAGCGTCGTCCCGCGCGTGGTCGCGGTCCGGACGACACAACCGCGCCGGTCGAAGACAACCTCCGCACCCGTACCGGACGGCGTCGCGGCACCGAACTCAGGCGTGAACAGCACAACGTCATCCGCGCTTGCCGGCGGATGGTTGATGTACTCGAGCGGCAGTTCGGCGCCGGTCTGACGGTTGCGTACCGCACCGGTCCAGCTCAGGTGACCGGTGAGCACTTTGTTGCTCTTGGCATCGATCAACAGGTTCGCCTCGGCCGGGTCGGTCAGCGGCTCACTCAGCAGCTTGCCGTCGAAGAGCCCGAGCCCCACCTGCTCACCCGGGTACGTCGGATTCGCCGTGAACGTGAAGAACGATGCGTTCACACCGGCCACCGCACCGGCGGAACGAACCAGCTCCGAGGTCTTCTCCACCCGCGCGAGGTCAGCGCCGTACGTCGCCTGCAGGTGCCCGCGGGCGCGTCGCGGGTCGATGGTCAGCACGCTCACCACCCACGGCCCGCGCGGTGTCGTGTTGATCTGGTCGGCCGGCGCCGGCTCGGTACCGCGGACGATCCGCGTCAGCGTCACGCCCCGCGCCAGGCTCTCACTGGCCCGCGTCTCGACGAGATCTGCGTCCCCTAGCGGGAGCACACCAGAGGGTCCTGTAGTCGATACGGGCGTCGCAAACCCAGTCGCCTCGGGGAGCGGCGCCCCGGACTCCCCGGCCAGCCCGGTCGACGGGCCTCCAGCCGGTACGGCGGTTGCGGGGGCGACGGCGGTGAGGGTGGCTGCGACGGTCAGCAGCGCGGCGGCAGCGAGTCCACGGCGGGCGGAAGGAGTCATACCGGCCATCCTTCCCCGGATGGGTGGAATTTTACCGGTCCCGCCGCTGACTCGTCAGCATCTACCAGGTTACGAGCGGGTGGGGTAGTAGACGAGCGCGTCGCCGACGTACCGCTCCGCGCCGTTCGTGCCGCTCGGGTGGTTGATCAGCGTGCCGTCCGCGCGCGCCATCGTGGTCGACCCGCCGCCGTCGAGGTTGACCGATTCGACCATCCCGAGCGCCTGCGCGACCGCGCCGGTCTCGGCCAGCGTCGTACCGACGCTCGTGGTCTGCCGCCCGTCGATCGTCGCGAGCAGGAGCTGCCCGTCGGCCGTCGTACCGGCGATCGCGCGTGGGTTGCGGGCGAAGAAGCCGCTGGAACCAGGCGGTACGACGACCGCGCCGCCCTGGGTGAGGCGGTAGCGCCCGACGACGCCGTACAGGCCGCTGTGCAAGGGGATCGGCGTGCCCTGGTCGTTGGTGAGTGTGTGGTTCCGGTCGACGCATCCGCCGGCCGCGGTCAGGGCGAGCAGCGCGTTGGTGTCCTTGCCGGTGGCCTGCAGGGTGAACTGGCTGGTCGTGATCGAACTGCCGCGCGTGGTCGACGTCCGCACCACACATCCCAGCCGGTCGAAAACGATCTCGATCCCATACCCTGAAGGCGTTTTGGAGGCGAAGTGCGGCGTGAAGAGTGCGACGTCGCCCGCCGCGGTGCAGGTGGTCTGGTCGACGACGTTCGCGCAAGCTGCCGGTACCACCGGCGGATGGTTGATGAACTCGAGCGGTAGCGTCGCGGCGGTGTCGCGGTTCCGGATCTGGCCGGTCCAGCGCACCTTCTGCACTGTCATTTGGTTGCTGTTGGCATCGATCAGGAGGTTCATCTCGGTCGGGCTGGTGGTCGGTTCGCTGATCAGTTGGCCGTTGGAGATGCCCAGCCCGACCGGATCGCCCGGGTAGGCCGGATTCGTGTCGAAGGTGAAGAACGACGCGTTGGTCCCGACGACCGCACCGGCGCTCTTCACCAACGCCGACGTCTTCTCGGTGCGCGCCAGGTCCGGCCCGTACGTCGTTTGGACCCGTCCCGCAGCGAGTGCCGGGTCGATGGTCACCACGTTGATGATCCACGGGCCGCGCGTGGTCGTCGGGATCTCGTCGGGGTCGGCCGGCTCGAGGCCGCGGGTGATCTTGGTCAGCGTGACACCGGGCGCGAGGTCTCCCGTCGTCCGCATCTCGATCAGATCGGCGTCGCCGAGTGGCAAGCCCCCGTCGGCTCGTGGCGCGGATGGCTTCGGGTCGGCCGACTTGCCCGGGGTGTTTCGGTAGCCGGATGACGCCGGATCGGAGGTGTAGCCGGAGGAGCCCGGGTCGCCGCCGGGCGCCGCGGTGGCCGGGACTGCGACGACGGTGAGCAGGACCGCGACGGCGAGTCCTCGGGTGAGGTGAGCGGACATGGGCATCCTTCCCCCAGGGCGGAATCTTTCCGCGGCGATGCACAGTACTGTCAGTATGTGCCAGATTACGCTCCGGGGCCGGTTTGCTGGAGTGTCCGGAGAATGGCTGCCCGAAGGTGCGGAGATGCCGTTCCCGATAGGATCCTGAGGTTGCCGAGCCGTTGAGGAGTTGACGCCGGTGTCCGCCGTCGTGGGTGCGTTCGTCGCGCTGGTGGCGGTCGCAGTGCTCGGGTACCTCGTCGGTCTGGCGGGTGTACTGCGTTCCGAGGACGAGCTCGTGCTGTCCCGGCTGGCGTTTTTCGTGGCGACGCCGGCGCTGTTGTTCACCACGGTCGCGCGGGCGGACCTGCACTCGATCTTCTCGGTCGTGCTGGTGACGAACCTGGCCAGCCTGCTCGTCGTACAGGTGATCTTCCTGCTGGTGGCCGTGCTGCTCTGGCGGCGGTCGCGTTCCGAGGCGACGGTCGGCGTACTGGCGTCGTCGTACGTGAACGCGGGCAATCTCGGCGTACCGATCGCGGCGTACGTACTGGGGAACGGCGCGTTGGTCGCACCGATTGTGCTGTTCCAGTTGCTCGTCTTTGCACCGGTGGCGTTCGCGATTCTGGACGGCGATCGGCAGGGGAGTGGGCGGCGGGTGCAGCTGAAGTCGCTGCTGACGCGACCGCTGCGGAATCCGTTGACGGTGGCGTCATTGCTCGGGTTGGTTGCGGCCGCCTTCGACGTACCGTTGCCGACGATTCTGATGCGGCCGATCGATCTGCTGGCGGCGGCCGCGGTGCCGGTCGCGTTGATCGCCTACGGGCTCAGCCTGAGTGCGGGGGCGAAGGATTCGATCAGTGTGCAGCGGGACGTCGTACTGGCTGTGGTTCTGAAGACGGTCGCGCAACCACTGATCGCGTACACCGTCGCCCGGTGGGTGCTCGATCTGCACGGGACCGCGTTGCTCGCGCCCACGCTCCTCGCCGCGCTACCAACGGCGCAGAACGTCTACGTGTACGCCGTGCACTACCGAACGTCGCGCACCCTCGCCCGGAGCGCGGTGCTGATCAGCACGCTGGTGTCGATCCCGCTGATGACCGCAATCGCGGGTCTGCTCGCCTGAGCGGACCTGCATCACCCAGTAACCCTCGTTGCGGGCGGCTGCCCGGGTGGTGCTGAGCGTGAGCCGCGCGACCCCGGTGAGGTTGGTGGGTGATGGCGGTCCGCGTTACTTCATTGCGTGGAAGGCTTCGACGGCGACCGGGGCCACCTGGTCGACGGTGATGCCTTCGTTGGCCGACTGGGCGATGACGGTGAGCGTGTTGGAACCGCGGTAGCACTGGGTCGGCAAGTTGCCGGTGGTCTCCACACAAGTGGCCTGACCGATCTTCTTCACCTTGTCCGGTGCGGCACCCGAGTCCGCGACCGTCTTCGCGATGTCGACCTTCCCGCGCAACGCGATCACCACGAACAACCGGTCCCCGTCGAGGTTCCCGTACGCCTCGACCGTCGCCTGCTTCCCGTTGTTGATCCGGCTCAACGCCTGCTTGGTCTGGTCGAGCTGCAGCTGCCCGCGAATGTCGGGATCCGTGATCCGGTCGAGCCCCGCCAGCTTCGCCGGCGGCGTGATCCCGCGATTCGTGTTCAGCCGGTTCAACGGTCCGAGTCCCCACACATACCCCAGCAGCCCAAGCACCACCAGCACCACAACGGCCCCGGCCACCGTCACAAACGGCCCCCGCCGCCAGAACCGAAACTTCTTCTCCCCGTCCTTACCTTCAGCAGGATCAGCAGCCGCCCCCTCCGCGCCAGGTGCTCCGGCCGGCTTGTCCGCGGCGGACGCGCCCGCGGCAGGTGCTCCGGCGGACTTGTCCGCAGCGGATGCGTCGCCCGTCGCCCCGGGCTTGTCCGTCATGGGGCCGGTCTTCTCCGCGCCGGCAGTAGGGGCCAGCGGAGTGGATGGCGGTACGGCGGGCGCGGGCGTGGTGGGGGCGGTCTTCTCCGCGCCGGGAGTGAAGGCCGGCGGGGTGGTTGCCGGTACGGCGGGCGCGGGCGGAGCGGTGTTCTCCGCGCCGGGAGTGGGGGCCGGCGCGGGGGGAGCGGTCTCCGCACCGGACTCCGGGGACGCCGTCGGCTTGGCGGGGTCGCTCGGGGTGGTGGGATCGCTCATGGGGGCTCCTTGATGCTGACACGGGGTCGAGGCCGATGGTTCCACATCGGACAACCTGGTTCCGCAGCGTAGTCGTTCGATTCAAACGCGTAGTGCCCGCCTCCCCGACCGGGGCGACGGGCACTACCTGGCGTCAGGTCAGAGAGTGGCGACGACGCTGACGGCGTCGGTCTCTTCGGCATTCCAGACGATCTCGCCGGTGATCCGGCCGGCTGCGCGCAGGTCGGGCTCGGCACGCTCGGCCAGCGCCAAGCGAGCTGCCGGTCCACTGACCTCGACCTTGCTGACCTCGGTCTTCATCGAGACCTGCGCCGCGGACTTCGCACCCCGGATCCCGGCCAGGACCTCGGACACCGCGTCCAGGACCTCGGCCTCCTGCGGAGCGACAGCCAGGTCAGCCTCGGCCGTCGGCCACGCCGAGTTGTGAATCGAACCCTCCTGCCACCACGACCAGACCTCTTCGGTCGCGAACGGCAGGTACGGCGCGAGCAGCCGCAGCTGGACCGACAGCGCGACCGCGAGAGCCGCCTTGGCGGAGGTTGCCGCGGCCTCACCCTGACCGCCGTACGCGCGCTCCTTGACCAGCTCGACGTAGTCGTCGCAGAAGGTCCAGAAGAACCGCTCCGAAACCTCGAGCGCACCGGTGTAGTCGTACCGCTCGAACGCAGCCGTCGCATCCGCGACGACCGTCCGCAGCCGCTGCAGCATCGCGAGGTCGACCGGCTCGGTGACCGCGGCCGCATCGACCGTGGTCGCACCGAACGACAGCACGAACTTCGACGCGTTCAGAACCTTGATCGCCAGCCGCCGGCCGACCTTCATCTGCGACTCGTCGAACGGCGAGTCCATGCCGGGCCGGGCCATCGCCGCGCGCCAGCGGACCGCGTCGGTGCCGAACTTGTCCAGAATCTCCGAGGGGATGATCGCGTTGCCCTTGGACTTGGACATCTTCTTGCGGTCCGGGTCGACGACGAATCCGGAGATCATCGAGCGCGCCCACGGCAGCGTGCCGTTCTCGAAGACGGACCGGACGACGCGGGAGAACAGCCAGGTACGGATGATCTCGTGCGCGTGCGTGTTCAGATCCATCGGGAAGGTCCGCTGGAACAGGTCGTCGTCCCGCTCCCAGCCGCACGCGATGTGCGGGGTGAGGGACGAGGTCGCCCAAGTGTCCATCACATCCGGGTCCGCCTCGAAACCACCCGGCTTGCCCCGCTGGGACTCGTCGTACCCGCGCGGGGCCTGGGAGGTCGGGTCGATCGGCAGCTCGGCCTCGGCCGGCATCAGCGGGTGGTCGTAGTCGACCTCGCCGTCGGCGTCGACCGGGTACCAGACCGGGAAGGGGACACCGAAGAAGCGCTGCCGGGAGACCAGCCAGTCACCGTTCAGCCCTTCGACCCAGTTCATGTACCGGTGCTTCATGTGCTCGGGGACCCAGCCCAGCTCGTTACCGCGCTCGAGGAACTCGGCCTTGAGGTCGGCGCTGCGGCCACCGTTGGTGATGTACCACTGGCGGGTGGAGACGATCTCGAGCGGCTTGTCGCCCTTCTCGAAGAAGTTCGCCATCCGCTCGGTCTTCTTCGGCTCGCCGTCCAGGTCGCCGCTGTCGCGCAGCTTCTGGACGATCAGCTCGCGGGCGCTGAACGTCGTCTTGCCGGCCAGCTCGGCATACAGCGCCGCCGCCGGCTCCGAGCCCGTCAGCCACTCCGGGGTATCGCGCAGGATGCGCCCGTCCCGACCGATGACTGTCCGGACCGGCAACTGCAGCTCGCGCCACCAGGTGATGTCGGTCTGGTCGCCGAACGTGCAGCACATCGCGATACCGGCGCCCTTGTCCATCTCGGCCGCCGGGTGCGCGAGGACCGGGATCTCGACGTCGAACAGCGGCGAGCGGACCGTCGTACCGAAGAGGTCCTTGTAGCGGTCGTCGTCCGGGTGCGCGATCAGCGCGACACACGCCGGCAGCAGCTCCGGTCGCGTCGTCTCGATGTAGACCGGGCCGCCGGCGCCGTGGAACGAGATCCGGTGGTAGGCACCCGGATACGGCCGGGGCTCGAGCTCGGCCTGCGCGACGGCCGTCTGGAACGTGACGTCCCACAGTGTCGGCGCTTCGGACAGATAAGCCTCGCCACGAGCGAAGTTGCGCAGGAACGCCCGCTGCGACGTCCGCCGGGAGTCCTCGGAGATCGTCGTGTAGAGGTGGCTCCAGTCGACGCTCAGGCCGACTCGCCGCCACATCGCCTCGAACGCCTGCTCGTCGATGTGGGTGAGCTCACCGCACAGCTCGACGAAGTTCTGCCGTGAGATCGGGACCTGCTTCTTCGGGTCCGGCTTCTCCGGCGGGGTGAAGTCAGGGTCGTAGGGCAGCGACGGGTCGCACTTGACGCCGTAGTAGTTCTGGACGCGGCGCTCGGTCGGCAGGCCGTTGTCGTCCCACCCGATCGGGTAGAAGACCGACTTGCCGCGCATCCGCTGGAAGCGCGCGATCAGATCGGTGTGGGTGTAGCTGAAGATGTGCCCGACGTGCAGCGACCCCGAGACCGTCGGCGGCGGTGTGTCGATGGAGTAGACATCGGCGCGCTCCGCGGTCCGATCGAAGGCGTAGGTCTGCTGCTCCTTCCATACGGCAGCCCACTTCTCCTCGAGGCCGTCGAGGCTGGGCTTGTCTGGAACGCGGGACGTCTGACTCATGCTCACAATCCTAGTGGTTGTCAAGGGGTGCTCCGAACGCTTTATCCACAGGCTCACTAGACTGGCCCCCTGATGAGTGACCTCTCCTACGCCGAGGTATCGGCACGGCTCCAGGCCCGCTGGCCGGAGCAGAAGATCGACCCCACGCTGGACCGGGTCCAGCGGCTCGTCGACTTGCTCGGCGATCCGCAGAAGTCGTACCCGGTCGTGCACCTGACCGGGACCAACGGCAAGACGTCCACCGCCCGGATGATCGACGCGCTGCTGCGTGAGGCCGGCCTGCGGACCGGACGCTTCACCAGCCCGCACCTGGAGTCCGTCCGGGAGCGGATCACGCTGAACGGTGAGCCGATCAGCGAGGAGCGCTTCGTCGAGACGTACGTCGAGATCGAGCCCTACCTCGACGTGGTCGACTCCGAGCAGGAGCACCCGCTCTCGTTTTTCGAGGTCATCACCGGGATGGCGTTCGCCGCGTTCGCCGACGCCCCGGTAGACGTGGCGATCATCGAGGTCGGCCTCGGCGGCACCTGGGACTCGACAAACGTCGCCGACGGAACCGTCTCCGTGATCACCCCGGTCGCCGTGGACCACGCGCACATCCTGGGCGCGGATCCGGTCACGATCGCCCGCGACAAGTCCGGCATCATCAAGACCGGCGGTACGGCGGTCGTCTCGCAGCAGAGCATGGACGTCCTCGAGGTGCTGATGGGCCGGGCCGCTCAGGTCGGTGCGTCGATCCTCCGCGAGGGCCTCGAGTTCGGCGTGGTCAGCCGCTCGGTCGCCGTCGGCGGCCAGCTGATGTCGCTCAAGGGCATCGGCGGCGAGTACGACGACATCTTCCTGCCGCTCCACGGTGAGTACCAGGCGCACAACGCCGCCACCGCGGTCGCGGCCGTCGAGGCGCTCTTCGGAGCCAGCGAAGAGTCCGGGGACCGCGTCACCACCGAACTGCTGCAGGCCGGGTTCGCCGAGGTCACCAGCCCGGGCCGGATGGAGGTCGTCCGGACCAGCCCGACGATCATCGTCGACGCCGCCCACAACCCGCACGGCGCGCAGGCGACCGCGGCGACGGTGTCCGAGGCCTTCGCCTTCCAGCCGCTGATCGGCGTACTGGGCTGTATGAAGGACAAGGACGTGTACGGCGTCCTCGAGGCCTACGAGCCGATCATGGAAACCGTCATCTGCACCCGCAACAGCTTCACCGAGCGGTCGATGCCGGCCGAGGAGCTCGGTGAGCTGGCGATGGAGATCTTCGGCGAGGACCGGGTGCTGGTCCGCTCACACCTGATCGACGCCATCGACGACGCGATCCGGCTGGCCGAGGAGGGCGCGATCGCGATGGGTAGCGGCGGCGTACTGGTCACCGGTTCGGTCGTCACTGCAGGCGAGGCCCGCACCCTGCTGGTTCGCAAGCCCAAAGAGGCCGACCCGATGCCTGGTTACACCCAGATCGGCGACGCCGAGTGAGGTCACTGGCGTCCATCGTCCTCGGCTTCGAGGCGCTGCTGCTCGCGCTGGTCACCCCGGTGATGATCTCGGTCGCCGACGTCCGCCCCGCCGTCGCACTCCCGGTCTGCCTCGGCCTCGCCGTACTGGCGATCCTTTCGGCCGGCCTGCTGCGCAACCGCACCGGCTACATCCTCGGTTCCATCGTCCAGGTCGGCGCCGTCGGCCTCGGCTTCGTCGTACCCGTCATGTTCCTGCTCGGCATCGCCTTCGCCGCCTTCTGGGTCGCGGCCATCGTGCTCGGCCGCCGCATCGAGGAAGCGAAAGCAGCCCAGCAGGTAGGCTCTGCCGCCCCGACTACTTCGAGAGAGAGTTGACAGATGTCGCAGCGCACCCTGGTCCTGCTGAAGCCCGACACGGTACGCCGTGGGCTGGTTGGCGAGGTCCTCGGCCGGTTCGAGGCCAAGGGGCTGTCGATCGTCGCGATGGAGTTCCGCACCATCGACGGTGAGATGGCCGACCAGCACTACGCCGAGCACGTCGAGCGCGACTTCTACCCGCCGCTGCGCGACTTCGTCACCAGCGGCCCGCTCGTCGCCCTGGTCCTCGAGGGCGACGAGGCGATCGAGGTCGTCCGCGCCCTGAACGGCGCCACCGACGGCCGCAAGGCCGCCCCCGGCACCATCCGCGGCGACTTCTCCCTGTCCAACCGCGAGAACCTCGTGCACGGCTCCGACTCCCCGGAGTCCGCCGACCGCGAGACCAAGATCTGGTTCCCCGACCTCCCGTAGTCCCCTGCCGCACCGCTGTCCCTCACCCGTCGCCCGCCCCCTGGGGCAATTTGGACGGAGATCCCCTCAAGTTGCCCCTTCTCCGGTCAGATTTTGAGGGGAGAAGCGACAATTCCAGGGGATATCCCCTCAAATTGCCCTTCGAGCGAGAGGGCTGGTACGGCGGTTGTGCACGAGCAGGGCGGTGCCGGAATCGCGCTCCGTGACCACCTGGCGATGGCGACGAAGTGATGCGACCCGGTGGCGATCGGGGAGTGAGGGAACAGATACGATGCGTGCTGGACGGACGGGTCGTGTCGGTCCCCGGATGGCGCTGGGTCCGCGCTTAGCCTGAGAATCCCGGACCCGAGCAGGTGGAGGGCCCCCGAGATGGCGAACAGCATGCTCGGCCGCGACATGGCGGTCGACCTCGGAACGGCCAACACCCTCGTCTACGTGCGAGGGCGTGGAGTCGTCCTGAACGAACCGTCCGTGGTCGCGACCCGGACGGACGAACCGCGTGAGGCGGTCGCGTTCGGTCACGAGGCGAAGAAGATGATCGGCCGGACGCCCGGCAACATCACCGCGATCCGGCCGCTCAAGGACGGCGTGATCGCCGACTTCGACGCCGCCGAGCAGATGCTGCGCTACTTCATCCAGCGGGTGCACCGGCGCCGGTACTTCGCGAAACCGCGGATCGTGGTCTGCGTCCCGTCCGGGATCACCGCGGTCGAGCAGCGCGCGGTGCGCGACGCCGGGTACATGGCCGGCGCGCGCAAGGTCTACATCATCGAGGAGCCGATGGCGGCCGCCCTCGGTTCGAACCTCGAGGTCCGCGACGCGACCGGCAACATGGTCGTCGACATCGGCGGCGGGACGACGGAGGTCGCGGTCATCTCGTTCGGCGGCATCGTCACCAGCCAGTCGATCCGGGTCGCCGGTGACGCCATCGACAAGGCGGTCGTGAACTACTGCAAGAAGGAGTACTCGCTGCTGCTCGGCGAGGCGACCTCGGAGCAGATCAAGATGACGATCGGGTCGGCGTTCCCGACCACCGACGGGCCGGACAGCGAGATCCGCGGCCGCGACATGATCTCCGGTCTGCCGCGCACCGTGAAGGTCTCCTCGGCGAACATCCGACAGGCGATCGAGGAGCCGATCACCGCGATCGTCGACGCGGTCAAGGCGACGCTGGACAAGACCCCGCCGGAGCTGGCCGGTGACATCGTCGACCGCGGCATCGTGCTGACCGGTGGCGGCGCGCTGCTGAAGGGGATGGACGAGCGGCTGCGGCACGAGACCGGGATCCCGATCCATGTCGCCGACAACCCGCTGGACGCCGTCGTCCTGGGCGCCGGCAAGTGTGTCGACAACATCGAGACGCTGAACCGGATTCTCGTCACCGACAACCGGCGCTGACCATGCTCAAAGACCTCGGCACCCCCGCGCGAGGCCTGGTCCGGGCGGCCGGGGTACCGCGGGAGATCCGGCGCCGCCGGACCATTCTGGTCCTGATCATCCTGGCGTGTTTCACGCTGATCGTGCTCGACGCCCGCCGCTCGGCCGGTTCGCCGGTGGAGCCGTTGCGGGTCGGCGCCGCGGCCGTCTTCGGTCCGCTGGAGTCGACCGCGAGCTCGGCCCGGGAGCCTGTGGACAACCTCCGGGACCGCTTCGCGGAAACGGATAGGTTGAAGGCAGACAACGAAAAACTGCAACAGGAGAACGACAGACTCCGCCAGGAGCTCAACACCACCGACTACGCCCGCAACCGGGCCGGCGAGCTGGACAACCTGCTCCGGCTCGCCCCGAAGTTCACCATGACACCGGCCCGGGTGATCGGGATCGGCAGCCTGCAGAGCTTCAACCACACCGTCACGATCGATGCCGGTTCGGCGGACGGCGTCCGCGCCGACATGACCGTGGTCAACGGCAGTGGCCTGGTCGGCCGCGTGGTGCGGACCACGCAGTCGACCGCGACCGTGCTCCTGATCGGCGACCGTAACTCGACGGTCGGTGGCCGGTTGAACTCGACGTTGGCGCTCGGGTTCGTGTCCGGTCGCGGCGAGCTCGCCGGGACGCTGGACTACAAACTCGTCGACCTGAAGGCCAAGCCCCGGGTAGGGGACCGGATCGTCACCTGGGGGTCGACCGGCAACGCGCCGTACGTGCCTGGGGTGCCGATCGGCGTCGTCACCTCGGTGTCGGCGACGGCGGGTGCGCTCGGGACAACAGCAACGATCAAGCCGTACGTCGATCCCACCCAGATCGACACCGTGGGCGTGGTGACCGGTCCGCCGGCTCGCCCGCCGCGACCCCAACTGAAACCGACAACAACAGCAGCGAAGGGGAGTTGACGTGATAGCACTACGAATCGGGTTGGCCGCCCTGCTGCTGATGCTGGCGGTCACCATCCAGACATCCGTGCTGACCAACATCGCGGTCGCCGGCGTCACCTGTGACCTGGTGCTGATCGTGGTGCTCGCGCTGGCGTTGTCGCGTGGTCCGGAGTGGGGTGCGATCACCGGGTTCGTGGGCGGTCTGTTGCTCGACGTCGTACCGCCCGCCGATCACACCGCCGGTCGCTGGGCGCTCGCACTGGCGATCGCGGGCTACGTGGCCGGTCTGATCCGGCGGGAGACCTCAGCCGGTCCGGTGGGACCGCTGGGTGTCGCGCTGACGGTCGTCTTCGGCTCGGGGTTGTCACTGCTGATCTACTCGGCCACCGGCGCACTGCTCCACGACCCATCGGTCGACTGGGGACAGTTCGGCGTCCGCATCGGGATCGCCGCCGGGTACGACGTGGTCGGCGCGATCGTGGTCATCCCGCTCGTGATGTGGGTGATGTCCCGCTTCACGGCAGCCCGTGAGCGCAGGCGGGTCACATCGTGAAGGAGCGAAGCGAGTTCACCATTCAATACAGCGAGCTCTCATTTGCGCCCGGAGCGAAGCGAGGACGTGAATGAGCTTCGACTTCTTCGAGACGCCGTTGAAGGCCCGGTTGCGGTTGTTCGTGATCGGGGTGCTGGTTTTCTCCTTGTTCTGCACGCTGTTCGCCCGACTCTGGTACATGCAGGTGATGTCCAGTGCCGACTACAGCCAGGCCGCCACGCAGAACCACACGCGCCAGGTGCTGGTCCCTGCACCCCGCGGCACGATCGTGGACGCGAAGGGCCGCACGCTGGTCGGCAACCGGGTGTCGCTGGTGATCACCGTCGACCGGTCGGTGCTGGCGAAGCTCTCCGACAAAGAGCAGACCCAGGTGATCGCCCGGCTCGCCAAGGTGCTCGGTCAGACGCCGAAGGAGCTGAAGGACCGCACGATGCTCTGCGGTGAGCCCGGTGCCTCCAAACCACCGCGCTGCTGGAACGGGACGCCGTACCAGCCGATCCCGGTTGCCAAGGACGTCAGCGAGCAGGTCGCGATCGAGGTGATGGAGCGTCGCGAGGACTTCCCGGGTGTCGGGGCCGACTCGCAGACTCTCCGCGCGTACCCGGCGCCGTACCACGTGAACGCGGCGCACCTGCTCGGTTATCTCTCGCCGATCACCACCGAAGAGCTGGAGAAGCTCGACAAGGCCGGGCAGGACTCGGTCCCGCACCGCTCGGACCTGGTCGGCCGCGCGGGCGTCGAGCGCACGTACGACGCGATGCTGCGCGGCGCACCCGGGGTGAAGGACGTCATCGTCGACGCCGTCGGGTACACGACCGGTGTCGAGAAGCAGACCGCACCGACGCCGGGCGCGACCGTCGTGAGCTCGATCGACGCGCGGATCCAGGCGACGGTCGAGGCGCAACTGAAGGCCGCGCTGCTGAACGCCCGTAAGCAGTACGACAAGATCACCAAGCGGAACTACGTCGCCGACTCCGGCGCCGCCGTCGTGATGGACACCAAGACCGGCCGGGTCGTCGCGATGGCCAGCTACCCCGAGTACGACCCGGGCGTCTGGGTCGGCGGGATCAGCCAGCGCGAGCTCGACGCCCTGTACTCACCGAAGTCCGGGACGCCGCTGGTGTCGCGAGCGCTGCAGGCCCAGCTCGCGCCCGGTTCGACGTTCAAGCCGATCACCACCGCCGCCGCGCTCGGCGCCGGGTACAGCTCGAAGACCCGGCTGGACTGCTCGTCGTTCCTCGAGGTCGGCGACCGCCGCTTCAAGAACTACGAGTCCGCCTCCTACGGGATGATCGGCTTCGACCGCGCGCTGGCGATCTCGTGCGACACCTTCTTCTACCGGATCGCCTATGCGCTCTGGCTCCGCTCGGGCGGCAACTCCGGCGACATCACCGCGCGCGACCCGCTGGTCGAGATGGCCAAGAAGTTCGGCCTCGGGACGCCGACCGGGATCGACCTTCCCGGTGAGGTGAGCGGCCGGATCGCCGACCGCAAGTGGAAGAAGGAGTACTACGACTCCCAGAAGGACTACTACTGCAAGCTCGCGGCGAATCCGCCGGCCGGGACGTCGGCGTTCCTGAAGCAGTTCTCCCGGGAGTTCTGTGTCGACGGCTACCGGTACCGCGCGGGTGACGCGGTCAACTTCTCGATCGGTCAGGGCGACACCACGATCACACCGCTGCAGCTGGCGGTCGTCTACTCCGCCCTGTCCAACGGGGGCACGCTCTACGAGCCGCGGGTCGTCGAGTCCTGGAAGGGCGCCAACGGCAAGAACCACATCATCAAGCCGTCGGTGAAGGCCAAGCTGCCGGTGTCGGCGAACAACTTGAGCTACATCGACAAGGGCCTCAAGGAGACCGCCCGCAGCGGCACGGCGGCCTGGAAGTTCACCGGCTTCCCGCTCGACAAGGTCCCGGTCCGCGCGAAGACCGGTACGGCGGAGGTCTACGGCAAGCAGACCACGTCGTGGTTCGCGTCGTACACGGATCGCTATGCCGTGGTGATGATGCTCAGCCAGTCGGGTACGGGGTCGGGGGCCGGTGGTGAGGCCGTCCGCCACATCTACGAGACGCTCTACGACATCAAGCCGCCCGCCGCCGACGACCCGAAGAAGACCCAGTAATGGCGCTGCTGAACCCGATCCGGACCCGGCCTCGCGTGGACCGGCGCTCGACCGTCTGGCAGGTGGACTGGATCCTCGTGCTCGGCGTGGTCGCGCTGTCGTCGATCGGTGCGCTGCTGATCTGGTCGGCGACCCACAACCGCGAGTCGCTGACCGAGGGCAACCCGCACTTCTTCCTGCTCCGGCACGCGATGAACTTCGCGATCGGCCTGATCCTCGCCGTCGGCGCCGCGGTCACCGACCACCGCCGGCTCCGCCTGCTCACCCCGGTTCTGTACGCCGGTGCGATCGTCGGACTGATCCTCGTTCTGGTGCCCGGTGTGGGCGCGGTCATCAACGGTTCGCGGTCGTGGATCCAGCTGCCCGGGATGTCGATCCAGCCCAGTGAGTTCGCGAAGCTGGCGGTGATCGTCGGGATGGCGCTGCTGATCGCGGAGAAGGGCGAGACCGACCGGAACGAGACAGCCCGGACGATCGACGTCGCGCAGGCGGTCGCGGTCGCCGCGATCCCGGTCCTGCTGGTGATGCTGCAGCCCGACCTCGGCACGGTGATGGTGCTCGGGTCGATCGTCTTCGGGATCATCGCGGTCTCCGGCGTTCCGAAACGCTGGATGCTCGGGCTCGTCACGGCGGGCGTGGTGATCGCCGCGCTGGCGATCAAGCTCCAGGTGCTGAAGCAGTACCAGTTGGCGCGGTTCGTGGCGTTCGCGAATCCCTCCGGCGACCTGCAGGGCACCGGCTACAACGTGAACCAGGCCCGGATCGCGATCGGGCACGGGGGAGTGTTCGGCGAGGGCCTGCTGCACGGCAGCCAGACCCAGAACGCGTTCGTCCCCGAGCAGCACACCGACTTCGTCTTCACCGTCGCCGGTGAGGAGCTCGGCCTGATCGGCGCCGGCGCGATCATCGTGCTGTTCGCGCTGATCCTGTTCCGTGGATTGCGGATCGCCATCAACGCCCGCGACGCGTTCGGCCGGTTGGTGGCGACCGGAGTCGTGTGCTGGTTCGCGTTCCAGGCCTTCGAGAACATCGGGATGACGCTCGGCATCATGCCGGTCACCGGACTGCCGTTGCCGTTCGTCTCCTACGGTGGTTCGTCGATGTTCGCCGGCCTGCTCGCGGTCGGCCTGCTGCAGAACATCCACCTGCGCTCACACAGCTTCTGATCCGCTACGCTGCTGCCTGCTCGGCCGCCGGTGGACACATTGCCCGCATGGCGGTGTGACTCCGCCACCGAGGAATCTCATGACCAGGTTCGTGTCGTTCCCCCTTGCTCTCGCCGCCGCTCTCACGTTCACGCTGACCGCGTGCGGCGGGGGAGACGACAAGGGTTCCGCTCCGCAGACTCCGCCGCCGTCGAGCGCCAAGCCGACCCTGACAGCGGTCACCGCGACAGTCGACCCGGCGACGGGACTGGTCGCGCGTTCCGAGGCGGACCTGACCAAGGGGCTGCTCGAACTGACCGACCTGCCGTCCGGTTTCTCGCGTGAGGACGACGCGGCAGACGACGGCTCGAAGCCGTTCACGACGCCGAGCAGCCGCTGCAAGACCCTGGTCAAATACCTGAACGCCAGCGAGGCGCCGGGCAGCCAGGCAACTGTCAGTCGTTCGTTCTCCGGCGGTCAGGAGGGTCCCTACATCGACTTCGGCTTCGATGCTCTGGGATCGGTACCGAAGGTCGCCAGCCTGCGCGAGAAGTACGCCGACGCGGTCTCCTCCTGCCCGAAGGTGACCATGCGCGTCGAGGGTGAGGGCAGTACGACGATGGAGGTCGACGAGCTGACCGCACCGGCGTACGGGACGGCGCCGTTCGCGTTCAAGCTGACGGGAGTCAGCGGACCCAAGCGCGGTCTCGAGTTCACCGCGCTCATTACCGGCGTCAACGACGTGATGCTGTCGATCAGCGTGCTGGCCGGCGACGAGGCCGTGCTGGACGCCGCTGCCGAGGCGGCCGCGACCAAGGCGCAGGCGGTGCTCAAACCCGCCACGTGACCGAGGTCACCGGCCCCGCTGTCACGCCGTACCGGCTCTGCTTGTCGAGTAGGTATGGATCAACGCAGCGACATGATGAAGGCAATCCCGGCCGGCGTGAAGGCCGTGTACGGCGTCGAGATGTACGTGCAGGGCGTGCTGGACCACACGGTGCTGCACCTGATCAAGGTGCGTGCCTCGCTGATCAACGGCTGTGGTTTCTGCATCGACATGCACACCACGGACGCCCTCAAGGAAGGCGAGACCGCCCAGCGCCTGTTCGGTCTGGCGGCCTGGCGCGAGGTGTCGTACTACGACGAGACCGAGCGGGCCGCCCTCGCCCTGACCGACGCCGTCACCAAGCTCGGCGAGCACGGCGTCCCGGACGACGTGTGGGCCGACACCGTCAAGCACTTCGGTGAAGAGGGCGCGGTGAACGTCGTCCTCGCCATCGGCACCATCAACCTCTGGAACCGCCTCGCGATCAGCACCCGCGCCCAACCGGCGAAGGTCTAACTCTCGGGGACCCCACCGGGCGATCCCGCGCCGGGAATCGACGGTGAGCTTGCGGCGGACGTTCTCCAAATGCTTCTCGACCGTCCGCACCGAACAGACTCGGGGGGGGGGGCGGCCCGCCGCGCCCCGCGCGCACGCCCGCCCCCCCCGGCCCCCCACGGCGGGGGCGGGGCCGGGGGGCCCGCGCCGCCCGCCCCGCCCCCCCCCCCCCCCCCCCCCCCCCCCCCCCCCCCCCCCCCCCCCGCCCCGCCCCCCCCCCCCCCCCCCCCCCCCGAGTCCCTCAGCCGCCAAGCGGGCGACCTCCTGCTCGGTAGCGGTCAGGTCGTTCCAGGGCCGCGCCCGGCCGGCACCCTGCGGACCGGGCCCGGGCGGCTCCTGGTTCGACACCAGCGCGGCGATGTCGTCGTACCCGAGCGCTTGGACGGCGCTGAAGGTCTCCGCGAAGGTGTCTGCACCCAGTACGGCGACCGCAACCGACTCGGCATCGGCGTCCGCGTCCCTGAACGCGGCCAGCCGGCCTTGCCTACTCCGCCCGGCCCGCGGACCGCTAAACTGTTCAATGGTTTCACAGTTATGGTGGGGCACGCCGAATGCGTAGTTCTACGGTCGACTTATACCGGTCTGTACCAGTAAGCTCTCGGGGTCGGCCGAGGAAAGGGGAGAGACCACCGTGCGGTGTACCGAACACGCGGTCAGCCACCTGTGCCCGACCGACCTGCGCCGGGTCGCCGTGCGGCCGTCGCCAGGCACCTCTCCACGCCGCGAGCAGCCGATGGTCGACGTACCGAAGACCGGCGAGAGTCGCGGCCTGATCGCCGCCTGCACCTGGTAGTTGCCGGAGGCAAGGACTGCAGGAAGCTGCAGTGTTGTCCAGCCGCTGATCCTGGTGCCCAGCGCGAACCCGGCGCGGGATAGGCTCGTCCTGCCGCCTCGATCGACAGCCCCGCCCCGCTGCCCGCAGGCGGTTTGTGGTGTGGATCGAGTGAGGGGAAGTTGTTGTGAGGCGACGTACGCGGGCGACCAGCAAGAACATGCTGGAGGCAATCCTGCGACTGCTGGCCGATGTCGATGTCCGGGTCAGAAAAGTGCAATGAGCTGACTCGCTGATACTGCTGATCGCGCGGAACGCCGGGATCGGGAAGCCGTCCGATTCCGGCGTTGCGGGTGTCCGGGGCTAATCTGGTAGGCGCTCCACTGCCGACCGGGAAGTTCTGATGACTGTCGAATCGCTGTTCCCGCGCCTGGAGGCGCTGCTGCCGAGCGTGCAGAAGCCGATCCAGTACGTCGGAGGTGAGCTCAACTCGGTCAGCAAGGACTGGGACGCGGCCAGCGTCCGCTGGGCGCTGATGTACCCGGACGCGTACGAGGTGGGCCTGCCGAACCAGGGCGTCCAGATCCTGTACGAAGTGCTGAACGAGCGTGAGCACCTGCTCGCCGAGCGGACCTACTCGGTCTGGCCGGACATGGAAGCAGTGATGCGGGAGCACGACATCCCGCAGTTCACGCTGGACAGCCACCGGCCGGTCCGCGCGTTCGACGTCTTCGGGCTGTCGTTCTCGACCGAGCTGGGCTACACGAACATGCTGACCGCGCTCGACCTGGCCGGCATCCCGCTGTACGCCGTCGACCGGACCGACGAGGACCCGATCGTGCTGGCGGGTGGGCACGCGGCGTTCAACCCGGAGCCGATCGCGGACTTCATCGACGCGGCGGTGCTCGGTGACGGCGAGGAGATCGTGCTCAAGATCTCCGACGTCATCCAGGAGTGGAAGGAAGAGGGCAGCCCGGGCGGCCGCGACGAGGTGCTGATGCGGCTGGCGAAGTCCGGCGGCGTCTACATCCCGAAGTTCTTCACCGTCGAGTACCTGGCCGACGGCCGGATCCAGCGCGTCGTCCCGAACCGTCCCGGCGTCCCGTTCCGGACGGCGAAGCACACGGTGATGGACCTGGACGCCTGGCCGTACCCGAAGAAGCCGCTGGTGCCGCTGGCCGAGACCGTGCACGAGCGGTTCTCGGTCGAGATCTTCCGTGGCTGTACCCGCGGCTGCCGGTTCTGCCAGGCCGGGATGATCACCCGCCCGGTCCGGGAGCGCAGCATCACCACGATCGGCGACATGGTCGAGAACGGCCTGAAGAAGACCGGGTTCGAAGAGGTGGGCCTGCTCAGCCTGTCGAGCGCCGACCACACCGAGATCGCGGACGTCGCCAAGGGGCTGGGAGACCGCTACGAGGGCAGCAACGTCTCGCTGTCGCTGCCGTCGACCCGGGTCGACGCGTTCAACATCACGCTGGCCAACGAGTTCTCCCGCAACGGCCGGCGCAGCGGTCTGACCTTCGCGCCCGAGGGCGGGTCGGACCGGATGCGCAAGGTGATCAACAAGATGGTCACCGAGGAAGACCTGATCCGGACGGTCGCCGCGGCCTACAGCCACGGCTGGCGGCAGGTGAAGCTGTACTTCATGTGCGGCCTGCCGACCGAGACCGACGAGGACGTGCTGGCGATCGCCGACCTCGCGAAGAAGGTCATCCAGACCGGCCGCGAGGCCTCCGGCCGCAACGACATCCGCTGCACGGTGTCGATCGGTGGGTTCGTCCCGAAGCCGCACACGCCGTTCCAGTGGGCCGCACAGTTGGGTGTCGAGGAGACGGACGCCCGGCTGGCCAAGCTGAACTCCGCGATCCGTTCGGACAAGAAGTACGCGAAGGCGATCGGCTTCCGGTACCACGACGGCAAGCCCGGCATCATTGAAGGCCTGCTGTCCCGCGGCGACCGCCGGGTCGGCCGGGTCATCGAGGCGGTCTGGCGTGACGGCGGCCGCTTCGACGGCTGGAGCGAGCACTTCTCCTACGACCGCTGGATCGGCTGCACCGACAAGGCACTGGCCGACGAGCCGGTCGACCTCGCCTGGTACACCACCCGCGAGCGCGAGTACGCCGAAGTCCTGCCCTGGGATCACCTGGACTCGGGACTGGACCGCGACTGGCTGTGGGAGGACTGGCAGGACTCCCTCGAGGAGGACGGCGGTCTCGAGGTCGAGGACTGCCGCTGGACCCCGTGCTTCGACTGTGGCGTCTGCCCACAGATGAACACCGAGATCCAGATCGGCCCCACCGGCAAGAAGCTCCTCCCCCTCTCCGTCGTCTAGCCCCTCCACCCGCCGCCTCTCCCTGGCGCCCCTCCCTCCCGCCCGGCATTTGACCGGATATCCCCTCAAAGTGCTGGTTCTCCCCACAAATTTTGAGGGGAGAACCGTCAAGCTCCACGGATACCCCCTCAAGGTGACGCTGCTGGTTGAAGCGCGAGCGGGGAGCCGGATCAGGTGCGTGCGGCCGGACGGAGGTCGCGGTGGCGGGTCGCCACGCCCTGTTCGCGGGCACAGTGGGTTCAGTCGCGCGTCGTAGCGCGATCTGGGGAGGATCCACCTCCCGAATCCGTCCCGGATCCGCCCCAATCCCGCTCAGCGCCGATCGGCACCCTCCCCAAACCGGTTTGGGGAGAATCTCGAACGCGGTGAGCTCGAAGGTCGATCTGTGGCGCCTAACGTCCGAAAACACGCCGACCACGCCAGCGGGGTCTTCGGACGTTAGGGGGACGAGGCTCTAGCGTCCGAAGGATCGGAGAGCGGGCGTCCGGTTTTTCGGACGTTAGGGGGTTAGGAGGAGGCTGACGGTGCGGTTGCGGGTCGCACCGGGGAACAGGGGGTGGGCCTGGTCGCCGGAGGCGAGGGTGAGGCGGGTGAGCGGTAGGTGGCCGGTGTGGGCGAGCCGCTGGGCGACCACGCGCGCCCGGGCGAGCGCCGTACCGGAGCCACCGCTGGCTTCACCACCCGGTACGGCGACCGATTGGCCGACGACCGTGATCCCGGGGACGCGGCGGAGCTTCGGCGCCAGCCGGTCCAGCACGTCCGCGCTGCCGTGAGCGAACGTCGTACCGGAGCTGAACAGGCCCTGGTTGAACACCACCCGTACGGCGCCTGGCTCGCGTCGTACTGACACGCCTGGCATGGCGACCGCGGCGGCGATCGCATCCAGTTGGGCGGTGTCGTCCGGCTGCGCAGTGGGCGTCGCTGTCACCGTGACGGTCTGCGGGGCGGCGGAGGGCTGGACCTGAGGGGCTGCAGCGACCGGTTCGGGTCGGCTGACGGCCGCTGCGGTTCCGAAGGCGATGCCACCAACAGCCAGTACGGCGACGGCAGCCGCCGCAAGGGGCCGTACGACGGGGCGCTGGCACACGCGACCTGCCAGCACCTTCTGAGCCAGTGCTCGGCCCGCTGTGGCTCCCACCCCCACCCCCGTCCCGGAATGGAGGTGGGAGGTCGAGGGGAGGGCAGCCCAGGCCTGGTCGGCCTCTTGCCAGCGACCCAGCTGGGCCAGGACACGCGCCCGGAGGTCTACTGCCTCGGGCGACTCCAGGCCGTCCAGGAGCTGCAGGGCATCGGCGAGGTCGCCACGGCGAGCTGTGTGGGCGGCTTGGGCTACGGTCAACTGTTCGGCGTTCATGAGCGGACCAGGCCGACGACGGTGGCTTGTTCGGACTGGGGGAGGAGGCGGACGAGCTGCTGGCAGATGACCATCAGTTCGCGTTCGTCGCCGCGGGCGGCCGCGGATCGGCCGGCGGCGAGGAGGCGGCGTGCTTCGGACGCGGGGCGCATCGAGGACGTGTCGAGGGCCAGTTGGTTGAAGACGCGGATCACGAAGCCCGGCTGGCGTCGCTCCAGTCCGATGGCGAAGATCTCGAGCTGCTCGGTCTCGCGCTCGATCGAACGGATGTCCTTCCGGTCGATCGCGTCCAGAGCCCGCGTACGCAGGTCGGCCAGCTCGGCGCGGTCGCCGGTACGGCCGAACCGCTCTACGAGCTCCTCCGCCTCGGCAAGGAGGTCGCGCAGCTCGCGTTCCTTGGCCGGTCGTTGCGCTGCCTCGTCGATGTCGTCCAGCTGCGCCTGTACTTCACGCAGCCGATCCTCGGCCGTCACCGCGGCCCCGGCGTCCGATGACGCGGCCCGGACCTGCTCACGCGCCGTCGCCAGCGTGCCCTCCTCCTGCAGCCGAGCCAGCCGTTGCTCGACCTCCGGACTCGTCGCCGCGGAACGCTGCGCATCCGCGATCCGCTGTTCCACCTCGGCCAACTCATCAGCCAGTACGTCGGCATCCGGCGTCCGGACATCGTCCAGATCGATCTCGGCCTCGAACTGCGCCTGGATCAGCGGTACGTCGGCCACCACCGTGACGAGGTTCGACTCGTCGACCTCGAACGTCACCTCGACCTCCGTTCCAGCCGGCAGATCGATGCGGATGTCGACCGGGCGGATCTGCAGCATGCCGACCTGCCGGTTCCGGTCGGCCCGCGCCCGTTCGCCTTGCACCACAGGGATTCTGACCATCGCCTCGGGATCCGACCGGTTGAACGCGTGCGAGGTGCGGAACACCTCCCGCACTCGGGTCGGTACCGCCGTACCCTTCCGGACCAGCGGTGAGAACTTCTGATCCGCCAGCGAGATCCCGAGCGAGTGCGTCAGCCGGGCCCCACCGAACTCCACCTCGCGATGCGTGATCCCGAAGGTCCCACCGGCCAGCGGAAGCGGTGCGCCGTTCCCGTCGAGCAGCTCGAGGACGAATCGCGATGTGCGGTGCTCGTCGAGCTCGACCTCAGCGGCGAACGCGCCCACCCGGTTCACCGTGACTCGTCCGGTGCGAAACGGCGGTCGGCCTTCGGGGTTCGAGATCACGACGCTGTGCCCCGACCAGTCCACGTCGCCGGCCGGCCCACTCAAACGACCGGCCACCGTCGGCCGGGTCGTCGTCGAACTCGGTTCGTAGGCGAGCTCAACGCCGTACTCACCAACTGCTCGCACCACCGACTCCGAGGCCGGCCGCCGCATCGTGCCGGCGAAGATCGCCGCGCCCCGAGCGACGACAGTGGTTGGGTCGATCCGGGTGTCGAGCTCCATCTGCAGGCCGTGCACCGGGTCGCTCAGCATCTCGCGCAGGCCGGGCGCCAGCGTGGCTCCGCCGACCAGCAGCAGCCGGTCGATCTTGTCGGCGCCGAGCCCGCTGTCGGTCAGCGCCTCGCGACACAGGTTGACCGCGCGTGCGTAGTACGGCATCGCGACGCCGTCCAGTGCCTCTTTCGTCAGGGTGAACTCGAATGTCTCCTCGGACCCGTTCACCACCAACTCCAGCAACAGGTCTGCGCGATCACGTCCAGAGAGCTGAATCTTGGCCTGCTCCGCGGCCTGTTTCAGCCGGCCGAAGTTCCCTCGCCAGGTGGGATTGTCGCGGCGGAAGTCGGTGAGCCCGAGATCCCGCGCGGCCGCCGGCGCCAGCAGGCGTTCGACCACCGCCCAGTCGATCAGCTTGCCGCCCAGGTACGGATCACCGGCGTGATTCAGGACCCGCAGATCGCCGTCCCGCTTGCTCACCACGGCCGCGTCGAACGTCCCGCCGCCGAAGTCGAACACCATCCAGTACGCGCGCTCGTCCGCATCCTCGAATCCGTACGCGAAGGCGGCCGCGGTCGGCTCTTGCAGCAACGGCACCGACCCGGTGAATCCGGCCAGCCGGGCGGCCTCCAGCGTGGCCTTGTTCTGGTTCAGCGCGAACGCCGCCGGGACGGTGATCACCACCGAGTCCGGCGCTGCACCGGCGTACCGGGCGGCGTCGGCGCGCAGCGTCTTGAGGACCTCGGCCGACAGTTGCGGCGCGCTGAGCGTCACCCCGGCCTTCCCGAACGTCCGGCTCGCATCCGCGAGCCCCATCTCGAGTTTGAACTCGATCGCGACGTTCTCCGGATCCGTCTCGGCGCGGTGCCGCGCGCGGCGGCCGACCCAGACTGTGTCGGCCTTCGGCAGCCAGACCGCGGACGGCGTGATGTCGGACTGGTCGTCGTTGTTCTTCAGGATCCGTACGTCGTCGTCGCCGGCGACCGCCAGCGCGCTGTTCGTCGTCCCCAGGTCGATCCCGAAGTCGATCGTGTCACGCATATTCTTCGCTCTCCTTCGTGAACTCGGTGACGGGGCGGGCGACGATCACTTCGCCGCGCTGGATCTGCTGGTCGTGGTAGTAGACCGAGGGGCGAACGGTCTCGACGATCGTCTCCTCGGAGACCCCCGGATCGTCTTGGTACACAAGGACATCGAGCGCCCGGCCCGCGTTGAACGCCGTACCGTCGTGTTCCTGCACGGCCAGCCCGGCCGCGGCCAGGGCCTCCGCGCAGGCGCGCAGATAGCGGCCGGTCTGCCGGTTCTCGGCCGAGCGCCCGGCCTGCGTCAGCTTCCGCTGGGCCCGCCACAGACTCGTCGCCGCTTCAGCCAAAGCTTTGGTGTCAGCTGCAGCCGATGCGTTGGTGTCAGCTTCGGGAGCGGGCGCCTCGGCAGGGACGCGGTCGAGCAGGCTGACCAGCTCGGCCAGCTCCCGGCACTGCTCCTCGGTGAACGTCGGCGAAGCGATTCGGATCTCCCGATGCTGCCGCCACTGCCGAAACCAGGCCCTCACCAGATCACTCCTCTTCGCCACCGGGCGACGTCCAGCCAGTACTGCAGACGCAGATCCGGCGACAGCACGAACGCCTCTTCCATCAACTCCACCGCTCGCTCCAGCTCTCCCACCGCAGCCAGCGCAGTGGCCTCATCGGCCAGTCCTTGCGCACGTTCCGACGGCGTTTTCGTCGTACGACGCCATTCAGCGAGCTGTTCGGCCAACACAACCGCGGACGCGGTGCGGTCCCGCGGAATCGGCTCAAGGGTCTGCATGAGGATGCGGTCCAGGGCCTCGTCGATCTGCGGGTCGAAGGCGCTCGGCGGATGGGGACGCCGTTCGTAGCGGGTCGCCGACCACAGGGTGATGTCGCTGCCGTCGTCATAGGGAAGAACGCCGGTCAGCAGCAGGTAACCGATCACACCGATGGACCACACGTCCGATGCCATCGAGTAGCCGAAATCGCGCAGGACCTCCGGAGCCATGAACGCGTACGTCCCTTGGGCACTCGCCAGCAACGTGACCGGATTCGCACTCTTGGCCAGACCGAAGTCGGAGATCCGGACGCGGATCCGCTGACCGTCGTACCCGTACATGACATTGGCCAGCGTCAGATCGCGATGCACGATCGGCGGCGTCCGCTCGTGCGCCGCAGCGAGACCGGCCGCGAGCTGCTCGATCACCTGGACGGCGAGCTCGATCGGCAACGCCGGGCGGTACCCGTCGGCCAGCTGCTGCAAGGTCCCGCCGGAGACGTACTCCATCGTGAAGTACCCGCGCTGACCCTCGTTGGTCGGTACGACGCCGGCGTCGTACAGGCGAACGATGTTGGGATGACCGAGCGTCGACAGCAGCCGCGCTTCCGCCAGCAGCTCGTCAGTCCCTTCGAGCGACGTCACCTCCCGGAACACCTTCATCGCCTGCAGGCCAAGATGTTCGTGCCGCACCCGGTACACCTCGCCGAACGCACCCGCGCCGAGCTGCCGGTCCACGACCAGCGCCTCGCCGACCCGATCCCCGGGCGCCAGCAACGCCATCATCCGAACACCTTGACGAGCAGGAAAATGAGCGCGGCGATGATCACGAACGCGACGATGGTCGCTCCGCAGCCACTGGCATCGGGGTCACCCGGCTGAGACAGCGGTCGAGCACTCTCCTGGAAGGCCAGCTGGACGACGATCCGCAAGGCTTCCTCCACCTTGGCCTGCATCTCCGGACCAACGGCGAACTCCTTGGCCTCCATCAGCAACGGGCCGACCCGCGGACTCACCCCGAGATGGTTCACCAGCTCGACGGCACCGTTGTGGTAGACGAGTGCGATGTCGTCCCGCAGGGTCCGGGTGCGCTGGTGCTCGGCCGACGGCAGCAGCACCTGCAGCCGCCGGTAACCGGGAAGCACGCTCTGCTCCAGTTCGGCGACCACCTCGTCCACCAGGTCGGGCTTGCCCTGTTGCCGGCGCAGGAGCCGCAGTACGGCGTCCTCGTTCCGCTCGTACTGCGGACGAAGGGTGTCGAGCAGCCACTGCTCGGTCCGGTGCCCTGGGATCTCCCAGTGCTCCAGCGCCTCTGAGGTGCGCTCCGGATGCTGCCCGTTGGCCGCCAGGTCCAGCAGCGGGCCGGTGAGAGTCCTCGGCAGCTCCCCGCGGATCTGGTCGACGGCAGCAGCGGCCAGTTGCCAGTCGTCGAGTGTGAGCACGCGGTTGCGCAGGTGCTGCCAGAACTGTGGGTCGTGCATCGCCGCGGTCCAGCGTTCGCAGGCTCTGCGCCACATGTCCTCGTACTCCGACGGCGGAGCCGGTGCGATCAGCATCTCGACCGCAGTCGCGTGGGCGTAGACCGCTTCGTCGTGCGCCCGGTGAGTGGGGACGTCACAACCACAGTCGCCGTTCGGCCGCCCCCACTCACCGAAGACCTCGTCGACCATGCGCCGGCGCGGATCACCGAGCAGCCGGTCGAACGCGATCCGCAGTTCGTCGGGATCGCGGGATCCGGTGGTCTCCAGATCGGCCCCGGCCTCCAGTACGGCGATCACGTGCTGCTGGCGGCGTCGCGTCGTACGGCGGTCCGCGTTCGTGGGCAGAGCGGTGACGTGGAAGGCGTTGCGTTGATAGAGATCGCGGTTGGCGATCTCCCGCAACGCGGTCACGACGGCATCGGTCACCCCCGAATCGTCACGTCCGCACGACGTTCGTGGCGGTGAGTGACCTCAAGAGGACACGGGGCCCGCGGGACAACGGGCCCCGGATCGACTAGCTACAGGTCACCTAGCTGCAGGCGTACAGGACGTCCCGGGTGGTCTCGGTCTGGTCCTGCCAGTGCGCCACGCCCTTCCACCAACCGCAGTCGGTGCCGGGGCCGAACCATGCGCCGCCGCCCGAGTACGCGTAGGTCTCGTCGAACTTGGTGAACGGACCGGTCTTGCTGTCGCCGCGGAACAGCTCGACCCGGACCTCCGTCACGCTGGTCGAACAGCCGTCCAGCGAGACGGCGACGTACAGCATCTCGGCGCTCGTGTAGACGCCCTTCGCGATGTACAGGTCACACGCCTGCGTTCCGTCGGTGGTGGCCTGCGCCGGTGTGGCGACAGCCAGGCCGGCCGTGGCCGCCGCCATCGCCGCCACCGCTCCCAGAAGCTTCTTCATCCCCAGTCCCTTCATCAGCAATCGACCGAAGTCGGTTAGCAATTCACAGAAGAGCAGCAGATTAAGTCACTGGGTTACGCAAGGTCGACCCTTTCGACCCGGCTGATAGGACCACTTCGGCGAGGGCGACGAACTCGGTGCGCCCGTCCGCGTCCAGGAGTTCGGGTGTGTCGGTCCGGAACAGGCGTCCGGAGGCGGTCGGGACGCCGTACCGGGTCGGGAATCCACCGAGGTCGCGAGCATTCAGGCATCGGTTCCACACACCCGCAGCCTACGGTTGGGGTATGCGCAGAGAGTTGTCCCTCCCGTTCGAGACCCGCGGGCACCGTGGGCTGATCTCCGTGCGCGTCGTCCCGAACGACGATCCGTGGGCCTCGGGGCACCAACTCGTCGTCCCGGATCTGGACGCCGAGGCGTTCCGCGGCTTCCCGATCTGTACGGCGGGCCTGCGGTACCACGGGCAGGGGATCGAGGCGATCATGGGCTGGATCCAGGTGATCAACGGGGTCACGATCGACCTGGTCCCGAACCTGTCCGGCGTCGATCCGTTCTACAGCTACGGCTACCTGCCCACCTTCTTCGACGCCCCGGCCAACCCTGATCACCCGGATGGGCCTTGGCGCGCCGACACCATCCTGACCGTCGTACCGGATGTCGTTCACTCACAGGTCGTCGAGCCGATCGCCGCGTTCTCCTGGGGTTATGAGCTGCGGTCCGGCCGGCCCGATCTGCTCGACGTGACAGCGTTGGCCGCTCGGGATTGGGCCGGCCATCGTGCGCTGTTGGAGGCCGGTCACCCGACCTGGACCTTCAGCTAGACCTCGCGTTCCCAGGCCGTGCGCTGCGCGACCGGGCGGAACCCGAGCTTGGTGTTCACCGCGATCATCGGTGCATTCTCAGGTGCGTTCCACGTGTGCAGTACGGCGGGCCGCGCGACGCCGGCTTGGAGCGCACGAAGGTTCGGCGCCTTCACCGCGATGCCAAGTCCGTTGCCACGATGGGATCGCCGGACGTACGTGTCGTACTGAAGCAATCGGCCGGGTGTCTCCGGCGTACCGCCCATCTGCGTGTACGCCGCCAGCTCGCCACTCGCGGTGTGGACAGCTGCCGTGGCGTAGGTGAAGCGTCCTTGAGCAATGCGGCGGGCCTCGGCGTCGCGGATCAGTTCGGGCGTCCAACGGACATGATGGTCGGCCCGTTCACCGACCGGTACGTCTTCGCTCATCCCGGTCTGCAGGTCGGCGAACTGCTCGATCCACTCGTCCGGTGTGTGCTCGCGCCACTGGACAATCTCGTACCCAGCAACGGGTTTCTCGGTGATGGCTGCTGGGAGATCGAGCACCTGGTGCAGTTCCGCGTGCTTGCGGACGAACCCGCGCGCGGCGGCGAACGCCGTACCGGCGCTGTTGCCCGTCACCGGATCACCGTTCAGATCGGATCCCGACAGCACGCGTCGTCCTTCACCCCGGGCGCGCTGCACGGCAATCTCGAGCAGCCGAGATCCCACGCCGCATCGGCGCCACTCGCGGGCGACGGCGATCTCGACGTCGACCGTGTCCGTGCCGCCGACCAACCACCAGTCGAACCATGCGACGCCCATCCAGACGCCGTGGTCGACGAGTCCCACACCATCGGCGCGAACCTCGGCATGCTCGCCGGCCATCAGCACGCGCGCCTCCTCGGCCCCCATCCCCACCGGGAACTCCAGCTCCAGCCGTACGCCGTACTTCACCTCGTAGAACCGCCGGAACACCTCGGCATCCCGCCCATCGACCGCCACGATCTCCATCTCAGCGGTCCGCTTCGAATTCGGTGAGGAGCTCGGCGATGAAGGGATGCTCGCCCGGGGTGGGGTTGGGACGGCGGTTCCGGTAGTAAGGGATAGCGATGATGACGAGCGACATGATCCAACCGCGGGCGCGCATCCACGTGGTGCGGTCGACGTTCAGGGCGTCGCGGAAGGCTTGGCGGGAGTCGCCTTCGAAGAGCCACCAGGCGGCCAGCAGGTCGGCAGCGGGATCGGCCACTCTGGCGGTACCGAAGTCGATCACGGCCGAGAGGTTGCCATTGGCAACGAGTACGTTGCCGGGCATGAGGTCGCCGTGCATCCAGACAGGTGGGCCGGTGTACGTGTCGGCGGCGAGAGCGTCTTCCCAGGCGGCCAGGACGCGCTTGGTGTCGAGTTCATCGCCGAGCTGGTCGAGGGCTTCGCGGAAGAGTGCATCACGCGGGGCCAACGGCGTACCGCGACTGAACGGGTCACCGGCCGGCGGTCGCGGTGCGTCGGTGATGTCGATCGCTTGCAGGCGGTGGATGAACTCGGCGAGCTGGCGGGCAGCGGCCGACGGATCGGTCAGCCGATCGGCGTCGAAGGTCTCACCATCGAGCCAGCGGTAGACACCCCAGGTGCAGGGATAACCAGCACCCGGTACGCCGAGCGCCAGCGGCTCGGGGATCGCTAGCGGCAGCTGTGGTGCCAGGCGGGGGAGCCAGGTGAGGTCCTTCTCGGTCTGACCCTGCATCCGCTCGGTCCGGGGCAGCCGCGCCACCAGGTCGGTGCCGACCCGGAAGGCCACGTGATCCGTACCCGACGACGTGACGACCTCGATCGGCGTACCGGCCCAGTGCGGGAACTGCTCGGTGAGAAGGCGCGCCACCAGGGACGCGTCGATCTCCACTTCGTCATCGTGCAGCTTCGCGACGCTCGACATAGTCAGCGAGCCTCACACCGACGCTGCTGAGGGTCAATCGACTTTCAGGCGTCGAGGGGGTTAGCGGCGATCCGGGTGCTGAGGTCGGCCTTGATCGCCCGGGCGGGGGAGCTGTCCGGCTTGCGCTCAGCCTGTGCCTGGAAGCAGGCCAGGAACTCGTCGGTGAGCCCGAGCCGCGGGAACTGCTCGAGTACGGCGGAGCGGAAGCCGGAGCCGAGTTCGTCGAAGTTCTTCCCGACGATGTCGAGTGCGGCCGCCCGGGAGATCAGGTGACCCTCGGGATCGTCGGCCACGCTCACATCGGGCCACATGTGCCGGACGATGACCTCGCCGAGCCGCTCCCGGCGTTCGTGCGACCATCCGGCGCCGGCCGCGAAGACCCGGGCGACGTGGCCGGCGGCCTCCTCGAAGGAGACGGTGTGGCTGTCGAACACCGGGACCAGGCCGATGTCGTGGAACATGGAGGCGACGAACAGCAGTTCGGCGTCGTACTGGAGGTTCTCCTGCTCGGCGAGCGCAGTCGCCCACAGGTAGACGCGGCGCGAGTGGCTCTCCAGAGCAGGCGAGAGGTAGCTCGCGGCGATCTCCAGAGCGGCTGTCGCGGCGGGAGTTTCTGGAATCACGAGATGATTCATAATTCAACTGTATGGTGAGAGGGGCCTGCTCCGGTGGTCCATTCCGGTGCTGGGTTCATGGGCCAATCATCGACCAAGGAGTGTCATGCGAGCCATCACTGTCTCCGACCGCGAGGCGCCGAACCTCGCGCTGACCGACCTGCCGCGGCCGCACGCCGCGGAGAACGACGTCATCGTCGAGGTCCACGCCGCGGGGTTCACGCGCGGCGAGCTCGAATGGCCGGGTACCTGGACGGATCGCGCCGGCCGCGACCGCACTCCGAGCGTCCCCGGTCATGAGGTCTCCGGCGTCGTCGCCGAACTCGGCTACGGAACCACCGGCCTGACCATCGGCCAGCGGGTCTTCGGCCTCACCGACTGGGCCCGCAACGGCACCCTCGCCGACTACGTGGCCGTCGAAGCCCGCAACCTGGCCCCGCTCCCCGCCGATATCGACCACGTCACCGCAGCCGCCCTGCCTATCTCCGGCCTCACCGCCTGGCAGGGGCTGGTCGACCACGCCCATCTACAAGCAGGGCAGACCGTCCTCATCGACGGCGTCGGCGGTGCAGTCGGTTCCGTAGCGGCGCAACTGGCGCGCGAGCTCGGCGCCCACGTCATCGGCCTCGGCCGCGAGACCGACCGCGCCTTCGCTACCGAGCTCGGCGTCCACGAGTTCACCACGCTGGAGGACCTGGAGAACATCGGCCAGGTGGACGTCGTACTGGATGTCATCGGCGGCGAGGTCCGCGACCGCTCAACTGCCCTCGTCCGCGCCGGCGGAACCCTCGTCACCATCCCCGACCCGCCCACGACTCACCCCAAGGACGGTCACTCCGTCTTCTTCGTCGTGGAGCCCGACCGCGGGCAGCTCGTCGAGCTGGCCGACCGGGTCCGTCGCGGCACCCTCAAACCCCTGGTCACCACGGTGCGTCCACTGGCGGAGGCCATCGATGCCTTCACCGCCCGCGGCCGGACGATCATCCAGGTGCTGGACGCCTAGTGGTGCGGGCGGAGGGCCCGGTTGGCCTCGGGTTCGGCGATCTGGGCCCGGAACGGGTGCGCCGGATAGACGCCCAGGAGGCGGACCTCGACCGAGAAGAAGGCCAGCTCTTCCATGGCTAGAGCCACGTTCGGGTCCTCCGGGTGGCCCTCGATGTCGGCATAGAACTGGGTGGCGAAGAAGGTGCCGCCCAGTTGGTACGACTCCAGCTTGGTCATGTTGACGCTGTTGGTCGCGAACCCGCCGAGTGCCTTGTAGAGCGCGGCCGAGACGTTCCGGACGCGGTAGACGAAGCTGGTGACGGTCGGCCCGGAGCCCACCGCCGGTACGACGGGTTCGCGGGCCAGCACGAGGAATCGGGTCGTGTTGTGGTGAGCGTCCTCGACGTCCTCGGCCAGCGTCTCCAGCCCGTAGAGACCGGCCGCGGCCTTCGGTGACAGCGCCGCCACGGAAGGATCGGCGAGCTCGGAGACCTCACGAGCGGCACCGGCCGTGTCGTCGGCGACAACGGTCGACCAGCCGTGTTCACGGATGATCTTGCGGCACTGGCCGAGCGCGTGCACGTGGCTGCGGACGGTCCGGATCTGGTCGATCGTCGTCCCGGGAACGGCCATCAGCTGGAAGTGGATCGGCAGGAAGTACTCGCCGATGATGTGCAGCCCGGACTCCGGCAGCAGGTGGTGGATGTCCGCCACCCGCCCGGCGATCGAGTTGTCGATCGGGATCATCGCCAGCCCGGCGCGGCCGCTGCTCACCGCCTCGAGGGCGTCCTCGAACGTCGTACAGGGCAGTTGCTCGCGATCCGGAAACATGTCGGTGCACGCCATCGCCGAGTTGGCTCCGGGCTCACCCTGGTACGCGATCGGTCCGTCCACGAGCACCAGAGTAGCCCCGCGTCATCTCAACCAGCGGATCAGGTGTCCGACTTACGGACCTTCTTGGGAGCTCCCGTGGTGGCCCGGCCGTCCAGCGCCTTGGCCTTGGTGGCGTACATGTCGATGTACTCCTGGCCCGACAGCTCCATGATCTTGTACATGATCTCGTCGGTCACCGCGCGCAGGATGAGCCGGTCGGACTCCATCCCCTCGTAGCGCGAGAAGTCCAGCGGCTCACCGAACTTGACCGTCGGGGACGCGAACGACGCCACCACCTTGCCGGGCGGTGCGACCACATCGGTCCCGATCACCCCGCACGGGATCACCGGCACCTTCGCCTCCAGCGCCAGCCGGGCCACGCCGGTCCGGCCCTTGTACAGCCGGCCGTCGTGCGAGCGCGTGCCCTCGGGGTAGATGCCGAACAGGTCACCCCGCTCGAGCACCTTCATCCCGGCCCGCATCGCGCCCTCGGAGGCCGATCCGCCGGAGCGGTCGATCGGCACCTGGCCGGTGCCCTTGAAGAACCCGCGCTGGAACCGGCCCTTGATCCCGGCCCCGGTGAAGTAGTCGGACTTCGCGACGAAGGTCACCCGGCGCCGCAGGACCAGCGGCATGAAGATCCAGTCGGCGTACGAGAGGTGGTTGCTGGCGATGATCGCCGCGCCCTCGGCCGGAACGTTCTCGGCGCCCTCCACGATCGGCCGGAAGAGCCGCTTGACGGGCGGACCGACCACGACGTTCTTGAGCACCCAGTAGATGCCCCGGCCGTCTCCGTCAGCCGCCGCGTCCACCACCGGATCCACCCTGCGTTCGGGCCGTGGCGACTGCGCCGGTTCCGTCATCGATGTCCTCTCCTCACGTTCCCCGAGCCCTCATGATGCCGCATGAAGCCCGGGCGTGGGGTCACACCTCGGGCGCGGGGTGGAAGTGTGCCTTGACGTGCGGGCGGGTGGCGAGGACGAACGTGGCGATCAGCACAACGATCTGCAGTCCCTGGCCGATGCTCATCCAGACCGGGTTCTGCCCGGTGAAGATGTAGTAGAGGTTCAGCACGGTGACCACGATCGCGACGATCCGGATCCGCCGGTACGACGAGCGCTTCCCGTTCCGCAGTCCTTTGATGATCCGCAGGTAGACGAACAGGATGATCAGCGCCGAGATCGGCCGGGACCACAGCGACCACGACAGACTCGCGCGGACGGTGTCCCGGACGGCGGGGTCGGGGGAGTCGTGGTTGGCGGCGTGCAGGAACTGGTAGTCCAGGACGCTGTTGTGGAAGACCGTGACCAGGATCGCGATCAGGATGCTCAGCCCGAGGTAGATCATCACCAACCGGATCACCGGCTGCATCACGCGCTCCCGCTCGGCCGCCGTGGGGTCGTCAACTGGATTGGTCATGGATACAAATTAGGACCGGCACAGGGCCATCCCGCCCCGCCACGCGGCAGCGCCTGACGCACTCCGGCTCGCGTTCGTAAGCTGCTGCCGTGAGGATCACGCGATTGACAGCGGTGGCCGGCGTACTCGTCGCAGCACTCATCGGCACCGGTACGACGGCGCAGGCCGAGGAGGCTGCTCCCGACGCCAAGGTGGTCCCGCTCCAGGTGACCGGGCCGGCCGCGTCCCGCTTCAACCTGGTCGTGATGGGCGACGGCTACACGGCGGCCGAGCTGCCGAAGTTCCGCGAGCAGGTCGACAAGCACCTGAACGTGCTCTGGAGCATCGAGCCCTTCAAGTCGTACCGCAACTACATCAACGTGTACGCCGTCGAGATCGCCTCACCCCAGAGCGGCGTCGACTGCGATCCGAACCTCACCTCGCCCAAGATCGACACCCCGCTCCAGATGGGCTTCTGGGGCGGCTGCAACCCGTCGAGCGTCCAGCGCCTGCTGACCGTCAGTTCCACTGCCGCCATCCAGTACGCCGACCTCGTCCCGGGCACGACGTCGGGCAACCGTCAGATCCTTGCCATCGGCAACAGTGACACGTACGGCGGGGCCGGTGGAACGTACGCGACCGCCTCCGGCGGCAACGCGTTGTCCGCCCTGATCACCCCGCACGAGCTCGGCCATTCCCTCGGCGGGCTCCAGGACGAGTACGACTACTACGCCCGCGGCGACCGAGGAGCGCCGTACGAGGGCACTGAGCCGTCGTCGATCCACCACACGCTGCTCACCGAACAGCAGATGCGGGACCAGCAGCAGAAGTGGTTCCGCTGGCTGGGGGAGCCGTCCGAATCCGGCGGCCCGATCGGGCGCTACGAGGGCGGCATGTACGCCGGTTCGGGGGTCTGGCGGCCGAGTCGGCACTCGATGATGAAGACCCTCGGGTATTACTTCGACCAGATCTCCCGGGAGCGGATGACGCAACGGATCTCGTCCCGCGCAAACCTCTTCCAGGCGAGTACGCCGACCGGCCAGGTGGCCGCGGACCAGGTCGTCTGGCTGCAGACCCTGCACCCGAGCAGCCACGAACTCGACGTCTCCTGGACCCTCGACGGCCGAGCCCTCCCGACCGCCAACCGGCGCGCGGTGGACCTCGCCACTCTCGACATCGCACCCGGTCTGCACACGCTCACGGCGAAGGTCGTCGACCCGACCGACTTCATCCGCGACCCCGCCGTACGGCCGACCGCGTCCCGGACCTGGACGGTCAACACCACACTGACCGCTGAGCCCACGACGGGCGCGGTCGCGTTCACCGGATCGACCGCCACCGATCACCCGGTCAGCGCGGACGAGGTCGTGTACGCCGAGACGACGCAGTCGAACACCGATCAGCCCGCGATCGCCTGGACGCTGGACGGCCAGCCGGCGGACAACCCCGGCAATGACCGCGACTTCGACCTCGGACCGCTGCATCTGACCGGTCGGCACACGCTAAGCGCGACGGTCGGCACGCAGACCCTGACCTGGCAGGTCGACGGCGTCGAGCCGAACGTCACCTCGACGATGTCCCAACCGCTGCTGACCGTCCAGAAGCCGGCTGGCCCGGAGTACATCTACAACGACGCGTTCACGATGAAGCTGGCTGCGACCGACGACAGCACCGGGTACGTCGTACCGGAGTTCCGCGTCGACGGGGACGGGTGGTTCAACTACTTCGGCTGGCCGACGGATGCGTCCGCGCCGTACAAGTTCACCGCGGAAGGGACGACGATCGACTCGCTCGTCTACGGCAAGCTCGGCGTACCGCGAGTGGTCCCGTGGGACGACGTACCGCCCGGGTACGGCCGGCACCAGGTCGAGTACCGCGCGATCGATGCCTCCGGCAACATCGGTACCCCGCGCCGGTTCGCGGTCACGTTGTTGCGCCCGGCCCCGACCTGTACGACGACGATCACCGGGACCAGGAACGGCCCACTGGCCTTGCGATCCGGGGTGACGTGCTTGTCCGGGGCAACTGTCAACGGACCGATCCAGGTCGCCGCCGGCGCCTCGCTCGTCGCCACTGATTCCCGCATCGCCGGACCGGTCAACGCCGCCAAGGCAGCCGACCTCCAGCTGCTCCGGACCACGGTGAGCGGTCCGGTCTCGCTCGCCGGAATCACCCGCAGCGCGGTCCTCGTCGGCAGCACGATCAGCGGTCCGGTCTCGATCGGTACGGCGACCACCACCGAGCCGGTCGCCCTGGCCGGGAACACGATCAACGGTCCGCTGTCCTGCTCCGGAAACGCGGTCGCCCCGACCAACCTGCAGGCCCCGAACCAGGTCTCCGGACCGCGATCGGGACAGTGCACCACCCTTTGAGCCGACCAGACATGAAGGTGAGTTTTCGTGACATGTCGGGTGAAGGGTCCGGGCGCCTAACTTCATCAGTGCGGGAACGGCCCGCCGTACTGGAGGAGTGAGATGAACGGACTGCGGGTGGCGGCGCTGATGGCGGCCACGATCACGACGGGCCTGATGGCGGGGGTCTACTGGGCGTACGGGATGGCCTTCATGCCCGGGCTGGCGAAGGTCGACGACAAGACCTTCGTCGGGGCGTTCCAGGCGGCCGACCGGGCGATCGTGAACCCGGTCTTCCTCGGCATCGGCTTCGTCGGGACCCTGCTGCTGACCGGACTCGCCGGGCTGCTCAGCCTCAAGCAGAAGGCGCTGCCGTGGATCGCGGTCGCCTTCGTGCTCTACCTGATCACGATGATCGTCACGGTCGCCGTCAACGTCCCGCTCAACGACGCCCTGAAGGCCGCCGGTGATCCGGCCTCGATCGACGTCGCCGCCGCCCGGGCCGCCTTCGACGAGGCCCGCTGGACCACCTTCAACACCCTCCGCACCGTCCTCGACCTGCTCGCCTTCGGCCTCCTCGGCTGGGCCCTCTACCTCACCGGCAAATCCGCCGCCCAGCCCTGAGCTTCAGGGGCTCGGGCGAGTTGCTGACACAATGCGGGGGTGGCACCAGTTCAAGCTCCGCCGTCGTCGCAGCTCCCGGCCGTCCAGAAACTGCGGATCCGGTTCGCCAAGCGCGGGCGGCTGCGATTCACCTCACACCGCGACTTCCAGCGCGCGTTCGAGCGCGCTGTCCGGCGTGCGGAGCTCCCGGTGGCCTTCTCGCACGGTTTCAGCCCGCACCCGAAGATCTCGTACGCCGGGGCCGCGCCGACCGGAGCAGCCTCGGAAGCCGAGTACTTGGAGATCTCGCTCACACACGAGCGCGACCCTGACCAGGTCCGGGCGGCGCTGGACGAGGCGCTGCCGCCGGGTCTGGACGTCCTCGAGGTGGTCGTCGCCGGGCCGGGCTCGCTGGCCGACCAGCTGGAGGCCAGTGAGTGGCTGATCGCGCTGCCCGGCGTGGATCCGGAACCGGCCGCCGCGGCGGTCGAGGCTTTCCTCGCCCGGACCGAAATCATGGTCGAGCGCATGACCAAGCGGGGGCTTCGCTCGTTCGACTGTCGAGATGCCGTTCTCCGACTCACCGTCGGGAGTGAACCGGCGTCGGTTGAGACGTGTGCGATACTGCAAGTGGTGTTACGGCACGGAACCCCGGCCGTGAGACCCGACGACGTTCTCGCCGGCTTGCTCGAAGTAGCGACGCTCCCGGTGACGGGCCCGGCTCTTCTGACCAGGCTCGCCCAGGGCCCGCACCTCGCGGCAACCGGCACAGTGGACGACCCGCTCGCTCGTGACCGCGACGCCAACCAGGCGACCGCGACCGGCCAGGCAGGTCCCCACCAGACGCATACAGCGGAGGGCGACGCCGCCGCTCCCTCTGTGCCCTGAGAGTCTCTGAGCCCGGGTGGAGCGGACCCCCGCAGGCTTCCGTCGCCCCGGCACCACGTTGTGCAGGAGCGGCGAACCGTGACCGCCAGGCAGCAGCGACCGGACCCGTGACAGGGGTCGCAGGGTGCGCCGCCGGGCTTGAGGAGACCGCACCACATGCTCGACAACGAGCCGACCACCGAGGCAGCCGAGACTGCCACCGCCCAGTCCACGTCTCGAGCGGCCAAGAAGACGGCCGCCAAGAAGACCGTGGCGAAGAAGACGACGGTCAAGAAGACCGCCGCCCCCCGCAAGCGCGTCGCCAAGACGGCCGCCGCGGAGGTGCCGACGCAGTCCGACGACGTGACTGCCGACCCGGCCCCCCGGACCGCGAAGAAGGCCGTCGCCAAGAAGGCCGCCGCGAAGAAGGCGCCGGCCAAGAAGGCCGCGACCCCGGTCAAGCGCGCCGCGAAGAAGGCCGCCGAGCCGGTCGAGACCTCCGTCGTCGACGCCGGCCCGGTCACCGAGACCCCGGCCCCGGCGAAGAAGACGACCGCGCGCAAGCGCACCACCAAGAAGGCCGCCGCCACCCTGGTCGCGACCGACTCCCCGCTCACCGACGGCCCGGTCGCTGACGCCGAGCAGGCCCCGGCTCGCCGTACCCGCTCCCGCCGCGGCGCCGAGCCGACCGCAGAGGCCGCGCCCGTCGAGACCGCGCCGGCTCCCGCCCGGCCGACCACCTTCACCGGCACCTCCCGCGTCGTGAGCAGCTCCGACGCCCCCGCCGCTACCACCGACTCCGCCGCGACCGGTGACTCCGCCGCGGCCACCGCGGACTCCGGCCGGACCGCCACCAAGCGCACTTCGCGGCGCCGCGGCGGTCAGTCTGCCGCCGACGCGCCCGCAGCTGAGGCAACCCCGCTCTTCCCGACGGCCGACGCGACGCCCGCCGAGGCGGATGCACCGGTCGCCGATGAGGCCACCACCGGCACGCGCCGCTCCCGTCGCCGGGCGCCGGCTGCTGCCGCCGTGCTGTTCCAGGCGCCGACCGTGCCGAGCAACGCTCCGGCCGAGGCCGCGGCGACCAGCCCGGTCGAGGCGACCGATCCGGCTCCGACCACGCGCAGCTCGCGCAGCCGTCGGGGCGCCAAGACCGCTCAGGCCGAGCCAACCGTAGAGGCCGCACCGGTCGCCGAGTCGGCCGACGCTGCGCCGGCCGACGACGAGCAGTCGACCACGTCGCGCCGCCGCCGGAGCCGTCGCGGCCGCGACGCCGAGGCGCGCGAAGAGGTCGTCGAGCCGATCGTCGAAGAGCTCGAGGACGACGAAGAGGACGAGACCGCCGAGACCGAGGCCGACGAGGCTACGGACGACCAGGCGGACGACGTACAGGCTGAAGACGGGGACGACGACGAGTCCGCCGAGGGCACCCGTCGCCGCCGTCGCCGCCGCGGTGGCCGTCGCCGCCGCAAGACCGGTGACGCCGAGGACAGCTCCGACGAGCACGACGAGAGCGCCGACCAGGACTCCGACGACGCGGAAGCCTCCGCGGACGACGAGCAGGACGGCTCCGCGGATGACGGTGAGGACGGCGGCAGCTCGTCGCGTCGCCGCCGGCGTCGTCGTCGCCGCAAGGGCGAAGAGGGCAACGGCGCGGCCGACGACCCCGACGAGACCGTCGTCCGGGTCCGTGAGCCGCGCAGCAAGAACACGGCCAACGAGGTCACCGCGATCGAGGGCTCGACCCGGCTGGAGGCGAAGAAGCAGCGCCGCCGTGAGGGTCGCGCCGCCGGTCGCCGCCGCGCGCCGATCGTGACCGAGGCCGAGTTCCTGGCCCGCCGCGAGTCGGTCGAGCGGACGATGGTGATCCGGTCCCGCGAGGACCTGACCCAGATCGCGGTCTCCGAGGACAACGTCCTGGTCGAGCACTACGTGACCACCGCGGACCAGAGCTCGCTGATCGGCAACGTGTACCTCGGTCGCGTGCAGAACGTGCTGCCCAGCATGGAGGCGGCGTTCATCGACATCGGCAAGGGCCGTAACGCGGTCCTGTACGCCGGTGAGGTCGACTGGGCCACTCTCGGTGGCTCGAACGGCCCGCGCAAGATCGAGCAGGTGCTGAAGTCCGGTCAGGCGGTCCTGGTCCAGGTGACCAAGGACCCGATCGGCCACAAGGGCGCCCGGCTGACGAACCAGATCAGCCTGCCCGGCCGGTACGTCGTGTACGTCCCGCGCGGCGGCAACGGCGGCATCAGCCGCAAGCTGCCGGACACCGAGCGGAACCGCCTGAAGACGATCCTCAAGGACATCATTCCCGACGAGGCCGGCGTGATCGTCCGGACCGCGGCCGAGGGTGCGTCCGAGGAGGAGCTGACCTCGGACGTCAGCCGCCTGCAGTCGTACTGGACGGAGATCGACAAGAAGTCGAAGTCCGGCCAGGCGCCCGCGCTGCTGCACGGTGAGCCCGACCTGCTGATCCGGGTCGTGCGCGACCTGTTCACCGAGGACTTCGCCAAGCTGGTCATCTCCGGTGACGACGCCTACGAGCAGGTCAAGGAGTACGTCGCGGGAGTCGCGCCGCACCTGGCCGACCGGGTCGAGCACTGGAACGCCGCCACCTCCGGCGACGTGTTCGCGAACTACCGGATCGACGAGCAGATCAAGAAGGCGCTGGACCGCAAGGTCTGGCTGCCGTCGGGTGGCTCGCTGGTCATCGACCGCACCGAGGCGATGACCGTCGTCGACGTCAACACCGGCAAGTTCACCGGCTCCGGCGGAAACCTCGAGGAGACCGTCACCAAGAACAACCTGGAGGCGGCCGAGGAGATCGTCCGCCAGCTCCGGTTGCGCGACATCGGCGGCATCATCGTGATCGACTTCATCGACATGGTGCTCGAGTCGAACCGCGATCTGGTGCTGCGTCGCCTGGTCGAGTGCCTGGGCCGGGACCGGACCAAGCACCAGGTGGCCGAGGTCACCTCGCTCGGCCTGGTCCAGATGACCCGCAAGCGGATCGGTACCGGCCTGCTCGAGGCGTTCAGCGAGAACTGCGACCACTGCGGTGGCCGCGGGCTGATCCTGCACGACGAGCCCAAGGAGTCCCGTCGCCGCGACGGTGGCCGCAACGCCGGTGGCAACAACGCCGCCGGCAACGGGGCTGCCAGCAACGGGAGCGGGAATGGTCCCGACCAGTCCAAGCCGGCCGCGCAGGCGGAGGAGACGGGCCGCAAGAGCTCCCGTCGCCGCCGGGGCAAGGGACGCTCCGACGAGGAGGGCACCGAGACGGAGACCGCACAGCACCACGCGGACGCCGCTCAGCGCCTGGCTCAGATCGCCGCGGCCTCGGCCAAGAAGGACGCCGAGAACGGTACGCCGGAACCCACGGGGTACCCGGTCTCCGCCGAGGCGGACGAAGCGGTCAGCCCGGAGGCCACCGGCTTCCCGTCGGCCGACGTACCGGCTGATGGTGCTGAGTCCGCGGACGCCGGTCAGAACGGCACCAAGAGCACGCGGCGCCGGCGTAGCAGCCGGGGCCGTGGCAAGGCGGCCGGCGAGGCGGCGGAGACGCCGGTGGAGCTCGTGTCGGCCGGTCACTAACCCGATTTCCGGGATACTGCGCTCGCGTAGTATCCTGGTCTTTCGGTGCGCCCGAGGCGCGCCGATTTGTGTGTAGCAAGAGCAGTGTGTTGTGACTGTGAGAGTGTGAGGAAGTCTTCGCGCCTCAGACCAGCACACTTTGTACAGAACTTCCGATCCAGCAGAGAGTGAGATCCACGGTGTACGCGATCGTGCGCAGTGGCGGCACCCAGCAGAAGGTCGCCGTCGGCGATGTCATCGAGATCGACAGCCTGACGGACGCGGTGGGCGACACCGTCGCGCTGCCGGCGGTCCTGGTCGTCGATGGCGACACCGTGACGACCGATGCAGCGGCGCTGGCCAAGGTTGCCGTGTCGGCTGAGGTTCTCGGCCGCACCAAGGGACCCAAGATCCACATCCTGAAGTACAAGAACAAGACCGGTTACCGCAAGCGCCAGGGGCACCGTCAGCACTACACCCAGGTCAAGGTCACCGCGATCGACGCGAAGAAGTGAGCTGATTAACTCATGGCACACAAAAAGGGAGCGGCCTCGACCCGCAACGGTCGTGACTCCAACGCGCAGCGCCTCGGCGTGAAGCGGTACGGCGGCCAGCTGGTCAACGCCGGCGAGATCATCGTCCGGCAGCGCGGCACGCACTTCCACCCGGGCAACCTGGTTGGCCGCGGCGGCGACGACACGCTGTTCGCGCTGGCCGAGGGCAAGGTGGAGTTCGGCACCCGTCGCGGGCGCCGCGTCGTCAACATCGTCCCGGCCCCGGCGGAGTAACACCGCCACCCGGACGTTCAGTAGCTCTGCAAAGGGCGGGTCGCGGAATACCGCGAACCCGTCCTTTTGCTGTGTTAAGCGTTACCTACAGGAAGTTGAGAACCACCGATGGCGATCCCCAGCTTTGTCGACCGCGTGACGGTGCACGTCACCGCGGGCCGCGGCGGACACGGATGTGCCTCGGTGCACCGGGAGAAGTTCCGGCCCCTCGGCGGTCCGGACGGCGGCAACGGCGGTGACGGCGGAAGCGTGATCCTGCGCGTCGACCCGGACACGACCACGCTCGTCGACTACCACCGCTCCAGCCACCGCAGCGGCACGAATGGTGCCCAGGGCAAGGGTGACCATCAGGCCGGCAGCAACGGCGAGAGCATCGTCCTGCCGGTCCCTGACGGCACGCTGGTCAGCACGGCGGACGGCGAGATCCTCGCTGACCTCGTTGGGCCCGGTGCTGAGTTCGTCGCCGCCCGTGGCGGCAAAGGTGGTCTGGGCAACGCGGCGCTCGCCAGCAGCGCCCGCAAGGCGCCTGGCTTCGCCCTGCTCGGTGAGGAAGGCGAAGAGCGTCACCTCGTCCTCGAGCTGAAGGTCGTCGCCGACATCGGGCTGGTCGGTTTCCCGAGCGCGGGCAAGTCGTCGCTGGTCGCATCGATCAGCCGCGCTCGGCCGAAGATCGCCGACTACCCCTTCACCACCCTGATCCCGAACCTCGGCGTCGTCGTCGCCGGTGAGACCACCTTCACCACGGCCGACGTACCGGGTCTGATCGAGGGTGCGAGCGAGGGCCGCGGGCTCGGGCACGACTTCCTGCGGCACGTGGAGCGATGTGCGGCACTCGTCCACGTCATCGACTGCGCGACGTACGAGCCGGGCCGTGACCCGCTCAGCGACCTCGACACGATCGAGGCCGAGCTGAAGGCGCACGGCGGGCTCGAGGACCGGCCGCGACTCGTTGCCCTGAACAAGATCGACGTACCGGACGCGCGTGAGATCGCCGAGATGGTGCAGGCCGAGCTGGAGCAGCGCGGGCTGCGGGTGTTCCCGATCTCGACCGCTTCGCACGAGGGCCTGGAGGCCCTGAAGTTCGCGATGGCCGAGATCGTGGTCAAGCAGCGTGCGGAGCAGGAGAAGCCCGACAACACCCGGATCATCATCCGGCCGCAGGCCCAGGGTGGACCGGAGTTCAAGGTCAAGAAGCTGCCCGAGGACGGTGGCTGGCTGGTGCAGGGCGACAAGCCCGAGCGCTGGGTCAAGCAGACCGACTTCACCAACCCGGAGGCCGTCGGCTACCTCGCCGACCGGCTGAACCGGCTGGGCGTGGAGAAGGAGCTGCTGGAGCGCGGCGCGATGGCCGGCGACGGGGTCGTCATCGGCGACGGCCCGAACGCGATCGTCTTCGACTTCGCTCCCGAGGTCCAGGCCGGCGCCGAGCTGCTGTCGCGGCGTGGTGAGGACCAGCGGCTCGAGGAGAAGCGTCCCGCGGCGCAGCGACGGCTGTCCAAGGACGAGGAGTACCACGCGCTCCGGTCGGGCGAGGCCAAGTCCGACCTCTCGGAGTACGGCGCCGGCTGGATCGAGGACGAGGTCGACCTGTCCCCGGCCGAGGCCAAGCGGGCAGCGGAGAAGGCGGAGAAGCTCGCGCGCAAGGAAGCACGCGAGCTGGCTCTGCAGAAGGAACTCGACCAGAACGGTTGATACCTGATGGACCAACGCGCGGAGGCCGTCGAGGCCACGCGAATCGTCGTGAAGGTCGGCTCGTCGTCGCTGACGCAGCGCGGCCGGATCGATCTGGACCGGCTCCGGCCGCTCGTCGACGCCATCGCGGCGCGGCGGGCGCAGGGGACCGAGGTCGTGCTCGTCTCCTCGGGGGCGATCGCGGCCGGGCTGGCGCCGATGGGGTTGCGTTCGCGACCGCGTGACCTCGCCACCCAGCAGGCGGCCGCGTCGGTGGGCCAGGGCGAGCTGATGGCTCGGTACAGCGACGCGTTCGCTGCACACGACCTGCGGGTCGGCCAGGTGCTGCTGACGGTGGACGACGTGACCCGGCGCAGCCACTACCGCAACGCGTTCCGGACGTTCGCACGGTTGCTGGAGCTGGGCGTCGTACCGATCGTGAACGAGAACGACACGGTCGCCACCACCGAGATCCGCTTCGGCGACAACGACCGGCTGGCCGCGCTGACCAGCCACCTCGTGCACGCCGACCTGTTGCTGCTGCTGTCGGACGTCGACGGTCTGTACGACGGCGATCCGCGCAAACCCGGGACGACGATGGTCACCGAGGTCCGGGGTGCCGCCGATCTGGAGCCGCTCGCGATCGGCAAGACCGGTTCGTCCGGCGTCGGTACCGGCGGAATGCAGACCAAGGTCGAGGCGGCCGCGATCGCCACCGAGGCCGGGATTCCTGTCGTACTGACGTCGGCCGCGCTGGTCGCGGAAGCCTTGCAGGGCAAGCGAGTTGGCACCCTCTTCCATCCCACCGGCCGTCGCCAGAAGACCCGCATGCTCTGGCTCGCGCATGCCACCTCGGGTGTCGGCATCCTGCGGCTGGACGAGGGCGCGGTCCAAGCCGTGACGGTACGACGTAAGTCGCTGCTGCCGGCCGGGATCATCGGCGTCGAAGGCACTTTCTCCGCAGGGGATCCCGTCGATCTGGTGTCGCCGACCGGCGTCGTCGTCGCCCGCGGCCTGGTCAACTACGACGCGGCCGAGCTCCCTGGTCTGCTGGGTCGCTCGACCCACGACCTGGCGCGCGAACTAGGAGCGGCGTACGAACGCGAAGTAGTCCACCGCGACGACCTGGTGCTGCTGTGAACAAGAAGTTGGCGTGGGGATTGCTGGGCGCGTGGATCATTCATGATCTGGAGGAGCTCCTGACGATGCAGCGCTGGTCGCGGCAGGCGCCGGAACAGCTCGCCGACGCCATCCCGACCCGCGTCGCCGACGTGCTGCCCTCCCGCGTCGCCGTCACCCTCGCCCCGCGCGTGGTCACGACCGCCGAGAAGGTGCTGCCGATGTCCACAGCTGAGGCGGCGACCGCGATTGGGATCACCGGGCTGGCGATGGCCGCGGCCTCTGCCGCCGGTGCTGTTTCCGGCGGGCGGAGCAAGTTCTTCCAGGCCTCGCTGATGGGCCTCGGGCTGCATGCGGGCACGCACATCGCGCAGTCTGTTGCTCTGCGCCGGTACACACCTGGGCTGGTGACGACACCACTCGTGGTCATCCCGTTCTCGGTCTGGGCCTGGCGTGAGCTGAAGCGTTCCGGCGTACCGATTGCGCCTTCGGATCGGCGACTGAATCTGGCGCTGGCGGCGGTGGTGCCGTTGTCGCATGCGATCGCACGGTTGCCGCGGTTGAGACGCCGCGGCAGAGAGGGTGGGGTGCGTCCTACGATGAACACGTGAGCGAGATCATCGAACTGGCCCAGCGGGCGCGAGAGGCGTCGTACGCGTTGGCGGAAGCCTCGCGGGCGACCAAGGACGCGGCACTGCATGCGATGGCGGCAGCGCTGCGCGCCAACACCGACGCGATCGTCGCGGCGAATGCCCAGGACGTCGCGGCCGCACGCGAGGCCGGTACGCCGGAGTCCACGGTCGATCGGCTGGCGCTGGACGCCGGTCGGGTCGATGGGATGGCAGCGGGGCTGGAGCAGTTGGCGGGTCTGACCGACCCGGTCGGCGAGGTCGTCCGCGGCTACACGCTGCCGAACGGTCTCGAGCTTCGTCAGGTGCGAGTGCCTTTCGGCGTCGTCGGGATCATCTACGAGGCCCGGCCGAACGTGACGGCCGACGCGGCCGGCATCTGCCTCAAGTCGGGCAACGCCGTTCTGCTGCGCGGTTCCTCGTCCGCGGCCGCTTCCAATGTCGCGATCATCGATGTACTGCGGGAGGCCGCGACCTCGGTCGGGTTGCCGGCGGACGTCGTACAGGGTGTGCCGACGGACCGGGCCGCGGTCAAGGAGCTCATGCAGGCGCGCGGGCTGGTCGACGTACTGATTCCGCGCGGTGGTGCCGGGCTGATCCAGACCGTGGTCAGCGAGTCGACCGTGCCGGTGATCGAAACCGGCGTCGGAAACTGCCATGTGTACGTCGATGCTGACGCCGATCTCGGTCTGGCGCTGGAGATCCTGCTGAACTCGAAGACGCAGCGACCGAGCGTGTGCAACGCAGCCGAGTCCCTGCTCGTGCACGCCTCCGTGGCTGATGACTTCCTGGCGATTGCCCTTCCTGCACTGGCTTCTGCGGGCGTGACGGTCCACGGCGATCCGAAGGTTGTTGCTGCAGGCAAGGACATTGTCGAGGCGACCGACGAGGACTTCGGGACCGAGTACAACTCACTCGACCTGTCGGCCGCGGTGGTCGATTCGCTGGAGAGCGCCGTACAGCACATCCGTCGCTACAGCTCCGGTCACACCGACGCGATCATCACCCGCTCGCAGGCCGCCGCCCGCCGTTTCGTCCAGGCCGTCGACTCGGCCGCGGTCGTGGTCAACGCGAGCACCCGCTTCACCGACGGTGGCGAGTTCGGCTTCGGCGCCGAGATCGGCATCTCCACCCAGAAGCTGCACGCCCGCGGCCCGATGGGCCTGCCCGAGATGACGTCCACCAAGTACGTCGTCACCGGCGAAGGTCAGATCCGGAACTGATCTTGTGTGACGACAGGCGGCTCGGCGGATAGTACGGCCAGAGCCGCCAGGTGGTCGTTGTCGATCTCCAGATCGTGCAGCTGCGCCGGCCCGCTGTCCCAGCGCACCACGCCGGCCGGCTGATCCGGGGCGCTCACCACAACGGTCCACAGCCCCGCTGAGATCCCGTCTCCGGTTGCCTTGAGCAGGGCCTCCTTGCGCGTCCAGTACCGCGTGAACGCCCGTGCCTTCGCGGCTCCGTCGTACTGCTTGAGCACCTGCAGTTCCTCGGGTGCCAGGCTCATCCCCGCGACCCCATCGACATCCTGCGCGGAGTCGACCCGCTCCACATCGAGCCCGACCGGCGCCGTACCGATCGCCAACCCGACCCACTCACCCGAGTGCGACACCGACAACTCAACGCCCTCGGCTCGCACCTTCCCATGCGCCTTCCCGCAATCCCGGCACGTCCGATCCAGTACGACGTCAGCCGGCGCCACCGACCTCCGGGCCCCAACCAACCGCCGCGTCATCGTCACCCCGAGCAGGAACCGCGCCTTGTCCGCCTCCCGGCGATACCGCGTGTACCGTTCCTGCTCGATTGCGTTCAGATCCGCCAAGAACTCAGGCCGGGCCTGCTCGACCCTCGCCCACCACACCTCGACCTGGTTCATGCCGTCTCCAGCGCCCACTCAACTGCCTCCGCGATATCGGTCACTGGGTATTTGACTGCATTCACCACGCGACCCGCGCCGACCACGAGGACGACTCGTTTGAGTCGTTCGTAGCCGCCGGCCCGGAACGTCGGCAGCCGGAGTGCTGCGGCGAGTTGGAGCTCCACGTCCGAGAGCAGGGTTTGCGGGATCTCCTCGGCGGCGGCGAAGGCCTGCTGCTCGTCCGGGCGTTGCGTGCTCACGCCGCGGACCGTGATGCGGCGCGCCACGAACTCGTCGTACTTCGCTGCGAACAAACGGTTCTCCAGCGTGCAGCCCGCCGTACCGGCGATGTCCGTCCAGCCCTCCGGTAGCGGCGTCGGCCGGCCGGTGGCCGGGTAGCCGAAGAGGACGGTCGATCGCGCCTCCGCGTCCACCACGTCGAGCGTCGTACCAGCTGTTGACGGCAGTGCGACGTTCGGGACGCGTTGGCCGACCAGCTCATGCACGCGTTGGGCCGGCGCTTCGCCGGCGGCGTTGGTGCCCGTCAGCTCGCCGTCGCCGAGTACCCAGCGGTCGCCCCAGTCCTGTAGGGCGACCAGCACCGGCAGGAGGGCTCGTCCGCGCGGGGTCAGCCCGTACGCGTAGCGCGTCGGCCGTTCCTGGTACGGCGTTCGCTCGACGACCTCCGAGTCGATCAGACCGCCGAGCCGCTCGGTCAGCACCTTGCGAGAGATCTGCAGCGAGTCGGCCAACTGGTCGAAGCGGTCGAGACCGCGCGCGAGGTCGCGGACGATCAGCAGCTCCCACCCGTCGCCGATCACGCCGAGGGACTGCGCGATCGCACAGTCGGCCTCGGGCGAGAAGGTGCTCCGTCGCACGGTCGAACCTCCCGAATCCGGTTGTCACCACGCTATCCGGCGTCGTAAGTTCCCATTGGGAACTTACTCTAGCTGGAGGAGTCGCATGTACTGGCGCCGGATCGCCGAACTACCGCGCTGGATCCGGGCCGTCATGCTCGGTCAACTGGTCAGCTCGGCGGGCTCGCTCGCCTGGCTCTACCTCACGCTCTACCTGGTCCAGGACCGCGGGATGTCGGCACAGGAGGCGGGCTTCGCGGCCGCGTCGTACGGCGTCGGTCTCGTCGGCGGCAATCTCGGGGGAGGGTGGTTCGGCGACCGCTTCGGCCTGCGAACCGCCGCGGTGGTCAGCCAGGTGAGCTGGGCGATCACCTGTGCCGCGATGCCGCTCGCGCCGAATGCGTGGCTGGCGGTTCTCGGTGCTCTCGCCGGACTCTGTGGGGGAGCGACCCGTCCGAACCTCAGCGCGCTGGTCGCGATCGCACTGCCTGCTGACCGGCGTCGCGAGGGGATCGCGCTCTCCCGGACCGCCAGCAACGCGGGGTTCGCCATCGGTCCACCGCTCGGCGGGCTCGTGGCGGCGTACGACTTCTCGTTGGTCTTCGTGTTCGACGCCGTGACCAGTCTGGTACTCGCGTTCGTCATCTGGCGCTGGGTTCCGGCCGCGCGCCGGGCTCCCAAGGCTCCGGGCCTGGGTGGCGCACTGCTGCGGGACCGCTCGCTGCTCGTCCTGCTCGCGATGATCGTGGTCGTCGACACGGCCTGCCGGCAGATCTACGTGACCATGCCGCTGCTGCTCCGCGACGCCGGTTCGCCTCCGGTCGCGTACGGCGTACTGATCGCGGTGAACTCCATCGTGATCGTCTGCTTCGAAGCGCCGCTCGCGATCCGCCTCCGTGGTCATCGCGCGCTTCGCGTGATCGCGACCGGAAGCGTCCTGGTTGGTATCGGCCTTGCGGCGCTCGGGGTTTGGCCCGCGCTCGCCGGTGCGGCGGTGGCGATCGTGGTGATCACCGCGGGGGAGATGCTCTACAAGCCGACCGCGACCGCCCATGTCGCCGACGTGGCACCCGACGGCATGGTCGGCCGCTACTCCAGCCTGTACGCCGCCGCCTCGGTCAGCGGGATGTTCCTCGCGCCGGCCCTTGGCGGCATCACCTATGAGCACCTGCCGCGGCTGCTCTTCCCGATCGCGGGCGGACTCGCGGTCGCGGCAGGCGTCGTACTGGCTCTCACTCCTCCGGCAGCGGCGCCGGACGGCCTTCCCAGCGGGTCGACAGTACGACGGTCGTCCGGGTCCTGACGACGCCGTTCACGCGCCGCAGCGAGCCGACCACGGCCTCGAGCTGGCTGACGTCCGCGACCCGGATCTTCACCACCAGCTCCTGGTCGCCGGCGACGAACCAGCAGTCCTCGACCGCCGCGATCTCGCGGACCTGGTCGACGATGTCGTCGGTCTCCACGTCGTCCTTCTGGAACAGCCCGATCAGCGCGCTGGTCCCGAGGCCGACCTCGCTCGGCGCGACGATCGCGCGATAGCCGAGCAGCACGCCGCGCTCCTCCAGCCGCCGGACCCGCTCCTGGACGCTCGGGCCGGACAGCCCGACCACCCGGCCGAGCTCCGCCCAGCTCGAGCGGCCGTTCAGCCTCAGCGCCTCGATCAGCTGCCGATCGATCACGTCCATACGGGATGAACCTCCTGTTTACCGCAGATTCGTAGGCACTTCGCCCGATCTGCCTTCAATTCGTTTGTGTGAACTGACTGATTGTCGTACAATTTGAGGTGTCGGAGCCGGTCCGCTCCGATCCCGTCAACAACCCAGTGAAGGAATCATGATCACCCCCGATGTCGCCCGTGCCCACATCGACGAGATGCACCGTGTCGCCGCGCAGCACCAGCGCGCGTCCGCCGTCCCGTCCCTCTGGCGCCGGCTGCTGACCCGTCACATCCGCCACAGCTGACGCCGACCTCCCGCGCGACCGGATGGCCACGAGTGCCACCGGTCGCGCTCTTGTGTCCGGCCACGAGATAGGCTCTGACCATGCTGAACCTTGTCGTGCCGCAGCTCGCGGCCCTCGAGGAGGCCGTTGAGGCCTCACACATCTCGCCGTGGTGGTACGGCGGGTTCACCCTCGTCGTCCTGTCCCTGCTGCTGCTCGTCACGGTGATCATGGGCAAGGGCCGGCCGCACAGCTGATATGGCTGCCGTCGAGCGGGTCCGCCGGCTGGGCGTGATGGGTGGCACGTTCGACCCGATCCACCACGGCCACCTGGTCGCCGCCAGCGAGGTCCAGGCGTACTTCGATCTGGACGAGGTCATCTTCGTCCCGACCGGCCAGCCCTGGCAGAAGCTCGATCGCGACGTGTCGCAGGCCGAGGACCGGTACCTGATGACGGTCATCGCGACCGCCTCGAACCCGCGCTTCTCGGTCAGTCGGGTCGACATCGACCGGCCGGGGCCGACGTACACGATCGACACGCTGCGCGACCTGTCCGCGCTCTACCCGGACGCGGAGCTGTTCTTCATCACCGGTGCCGACGCGCTGGCCCAGATCCTCACCTGGCGCGACGTCGACGAGATGTTCAAACTCGCGCAGTTCGTCGGCTGTACGCGGCCGGGGACCGAAAGTCTCGAGCTGCCCCTGGACAAGCTGCCGATGGATCGGATCACCTTGCTGGAGGTCCCGGCGCTGGCGATCTCGTCGACCGAATGCCGGGCCCGGGTCGCCAAGGGGAACCCGACCTGGTACCTCGTCCCGGACGGCATCGTCCAGTACATCGCCAAGCGCGAGCTCTACACCAACCGTTAGGAACTTTATGCCAGCCTCAGAACGCGCCATCGAGCTGCTCACTGCGGCCGCCGAGGCGGCCCACGACAAGAAGGCCGAGAACGTCCTCGCCTTCGACGTCTCCGAGCAGCTCGCCATCACCGACGCCTTCCTGGTCGCGTCCGCCTCCAACGACCGCCAGGTGCGCGCCATCGTCGACGCCGTCGAGGAGAAGCTCCGGGTCGACTTCGACGCCAAGCCGGTACGGCGTGAGGGCGCCCGCGAAGGCCGGTGGGTGCTGCTCGACTACCTGGAGATCGTGATCCACGTCCAGCACGACGAGGAGCGCAACTTCTACTCCCTCGAGCGGCTGTGGCGCGACTGCCCGATCATCAAGCTCCCGTCGGCCGTCCCCGGCGCGGGCACGGCCGAATGACCGCTGGACGGCTGATCGTCTGGCGGCACGGCCGGACAGAGTGGAACCTGCAGGACAAGATCCAGGGCCAGGCCGACATCCCCCTCGACGAGGTCGGCATCGCCCAGGCCCGCACCGCGGCGGCCCGCCTGGCCACCCTGGCCCCCACCCGCCTGTTCGCCAGCGACCTCCAGCGTGCCGCCGCCACCGCCGGCGAGCTGGCCGTCCTGACCGGCCTCAAGATCGAGTACGACGAGGCGCTGCGCGAAATCGACGTCGACGACTGGGCCGGCCTCACCCAGGCCGAACTGGCCGCCCAGAACCCCGAGGCCGCCGCCCGCATCAAAGCCGGCGAATCCCAGCGCCGCGGCACCGCCGGCGAAACCGTCGAAGAAGTAGCCGACCGCTTCGCCGAAGCCCTCACCCGCATCTCCGTCCAAGGCACCGCCGCCGACACCACCGTCATCGCCACCCACGGCCTGGCCGCCCGCGTAGGCATCTGCCGCTTCCTAGGCATCCCCGACCCCCACTGGCCCGCCTTCGGCGGCCTCTCCAACTGCAACTGGGTCTCCCTCCTCCCCAGCACCCGCACCACTCGCTGGCGCATCGAAGAATGGAACGCCGGCTCCCTCCCCGAACCAGTAATGTCCGACGACCCCCAACGCTGATACGCCTCCAGCCTTCAAAGGACACCGCTCCGCGGCCGCACCCCTTCAGTCGCCTCCGGCGACGCCCGGGCCCGCCGCGGCCACTCCCACCCCAGCCCGCCAACCGCCGCCGGCAGCGACGGTTAACCCCAAAAGGACACCGCTTCGCGGCGACAGTCCTTTGGTCGCCTTCGGCGACGCCCGGGCCCGCCGCCTTCACGCCGGCACCCAGCGGGCCAACCGCAGGCGTGCGGTGGACGACTGGGCCGCACCAGACCCCTCCGGCGACAGCCTGGGTCGTCGTTCCCCATTGCCGGTCGATCAGTGCACACCGCGGCTCCGTACAAGGCCGGTCCCTGGTCACAGTGGGCTTTGCGGGGACTTGCTGCCTCCAGGTGGCAGTAAATCCCCGCTGATCGCCATCTCACTCCGCGTGGAGCACCCACAAACGGTCGGCACGCCACAAACCGCCGTACAGCACCGACTCCCACGCCGACAACGCAAGCTCGACACCCCTGCGGAGCGTGTCATTTACCTCACCGCCCTCAGCCAGGTATCCGATTTTTCTTCTCCGCCCCCCATCCGCTAAGCTTTCGGAGTCGCAAGGAACTACGACACCGCGGGGCTTTGGCGCAGTTGGTAGCGCGCTTCCATGGCATGGAAGAGGTCAGGGGTTCGAATCCCCTAAGCTCCACCGCAGGAAACAGCAGGTCAGAGGGCACTTTCGCCCCCTGGCCTGTTTTCGTTAGAGGGTCCAGTGGGAGAGATTTGGGAGAACCGCTCGGCTCTCACCACCTTGGCGGCTAGCTGCTCGGCCTCCTGAACGGCCTTCTTGAGCATCGGTTCGATAACAGGCACCCAGCTCAGGAGCTTGTGACGCTCGTCCGGTGTCAGCTCCAACACGGACGCCACGAAGCGCGCCTCCAGGACGTCGAGGATCTGCTGTTCCATCTCCGGCGTGACGTGGTCGTAGACCCGCGCCATGCCCTTCATTTTCTGACCGAGCCGCGCCCGCCGTCCGACTTCAGAGATGCCGTCGCTCGTGAGCCAGGTGGCGTGAGTGTGCCTTCCCTCGTGAAACCGGAAGCCGTCGAGGATCGCTGGCTTGTAGCGATCTGAGCCCGGGTTCTGGACATCAACTCCATCCCAAGCCGGTCGCCAGAATCGCTGGCGAAAGTTCGAGCGATACCAGGGGGCACCACGCAGGGAGAGGAATGCGAACGAGTTCTCCCGAGAGGACGTGGCCAGCAACAACTCATAGATCGAAGCGATGCTCGGCGGCAGTTGGACCCAACGTTCACCGGCGGGAGACTTGGTGCGCGCGCTTCTCTTCGTGCGCCGACGACGCGAGCCCGGTGTGGACATCTCGGTTACGCTGCCCAATTCGGTGACATCAACGCCTCCCTTGAATAGTCTGCCCTCAACTTCCTTCAGCGGTTTGAAGACGCCGATTGCTCGCCGAAGCGCGTCGTACTCTTCCGCGGTTTGGCCGGCCAACTCGCCCCACCTTCCTCCGGTGTAGGCGTCAAGAAGAGTCAAGACGGGCCCCTTCAGGGCCCGAATGCGCGCCGCCACCGAAGGTCGGGCCGCCTGCCCTCCACTGCGCTAGCGCTCCGTTCTGGGCGCGTCCCTTGGCCTGGCGCGCACGTGCAGCAGGGGTGCCGGGTCGAAGACAGCAGAACTCGCCATCCACTACTCGGCACCCTGTGATCTGGCGCTGTCAGAAAAGGCCGGCAACCGCCGCCCGTGGTTCCCCGCAGTCAGCCGTCTACCGGTTGGCTCCCGCATCGCCCCGCTAGCAACAATGGAAGAGACGGTCCGATCCGGCACGCCTCAAGAGCGCCTACGGCGTCGCTACGCGATCGAGCAAGCTCGACCCTTGACCCCCACCGAACCGAACCTAAGGTCGGCAACTATCGGGGCGATGCGGAGGCACGGGATTTCACTCAGTTCGTGGGCGAGGGGTGCTCCCCGCGATGATCGCCTTCTGGGCCAGAAAACGGAGGACTTGAATATCGCCATCCAGTCGGCCCGCCTCCTGAGAGAATGGTAGTAGCGGAACCGACCGTCTGGCCCCTCCGTCGGCCTTAGAATGCACTACCCGGCAGCGGATGGCGTATATCCGCCGTGCAAGTTGATCTCGGACATCGCTCCCTTTGTCCTGAAGGTTCAACTGAGGCACGCCATCCAGAATCCTCTTTCCTGTCAAGCTGTCTAATATGGAGTCCTGTGAGCTGATAAAGCTGAGTAGGTTTTCTTTGCTGACTGTTCCTCGTAGCGCAGCCTGAAGTTGCTCCTCCTCATTATTGCGGGTGCCGGAATCATTCGATGCAATGCGCAAAATCCGTGAAAGGTCGTCATCGCTGTCTGATCTGAACCTCGGATCCTTCAGCTCTTCGCGTAAGGCGATAATTGACTGACGCCGGATATGATGGGAAAAATAAAACTCAAGGACCTGATAGTAAGCCAAGAATTCAAGTAGCGGGAGATTGATGGCGGATCGGGCGTACCAATACAGTGACAGCGCGTCGGTAGAGTATCTGTTCTGTGGCCAAGTTGGTTGCTGCAGATCGTGGCCAATCTGACCAGTCCGTGAACTAGCTCGACCGGTGGGTCGCCGAAGCAACTCGAACCCTGCGCCGTAGCGTAAGTCAAATTCGAATGCTATGTCGTTTCTGATCTCCTCAAGTACTTTAAGTGCCTGGTCGTGGCCATGAACTGGAATTCCTGAGATTCTTATCGTTTCAGCATTCGAAAGCGAAGAACTCAAAGCCGAGAATCTCGCACTTGCCGACCCGATCTCAACCTTGGCGCCGCTTGAGGGGTTGCTAATCCCCACAAGCCACGGAGGAGGGTAAAGAGCGAAGTCTCGAAGCTGTGACTTGGAGTATTCGAGACCTTCGGTTTGCATCCAGGCTCGATTTCGGAGCAATGAATAGATCGGCGTAGGTAGCACGCCTGGACTGACAATTGCCGCTTCAATAACCTCTTCATCGAAGATGTAGCCTCGATAATGAGACAGCGCTGAGACTAGCCAGGGGCCGAGGGAGAGCATGTCAGTAGCCTGCTCTTCAGTGATAATCACGCGGACCTTGTCTCTGCCCGCCTTGAATATCAGGCGAAGGTACCATTCAAAGCGCTTTCCCGTGCCGTATGTTCGACGCAGCCAATCCCACTCTGCACCCCACTCATCGCTGCGATCGCATAGAGCCACCCGTGCGTCCGTTGGCGCAATCGAGTCGGGTATAACGGTCGCGACGATAGATCCGTCGCTACCGTCTGAACGGGAACTACTAAGATCATCTGCCACTTAACTACCCCCATTTATTGACATGCCGATCGTCATCACTCAGTCGCCTCGATCTCCGGAGACTGCCGGTGTTGACTCCTACGTGTCAACAGGTCGCAGTGGACAATTCGACCGGCCATCGCCCGGTCACATCGCGCCGTTGGAAGGTTTGATCTGAGTCACGATGAGTGGGAGCGGGGCGCCCCGTCCACTGGGACAAATTTGGGAGACTGGCACCTGCATCAACGGTACGAAAACGCACCGAACCCGTGCGAACGCGGAGCCCGCAACCGGCTTGCAGGCAAGCGGATGCGACATAGGCGCCGGTGGTGCTGAAGATGACCCCCGCCCATGGCATGGAAGAGGTCAGGGGTTCGAATCCCCTAAGCTCCACCGCAGGTCAGAGGCCGGTTTCCCACTCGGGAGACCGGCCTCTTGCATGACCTGAGTGACTAACTGAGTGACTACCGCTTCCGGGGCAGGATTCCGTCCATCGCCTCCGCGCCCTCGGTCAGGACCGGCCGGAGCTCGTGCCGGTAGACCGTCTCGGTCACCTGAGTGCTCTTGTGGCCGACCAACTGCGAGATCTGTTCGATGCTCACGCACTGCGCGCTGAGCAAGGATACGAAGCTGTGCCGCAGCTCCAGAGGCGTCCAGTCGGCAGCGTTCAAGCCGGGGGTTCGGTTCACTACCCGGCGGAAGTCGCGTCGGACGTTGGCGGCGTCAAGCTCCGTACCAACCGATGTGCAGAACACCAAGTTGTGATGCCTCCACCGATCGCCAGCAATGGCCATTGCAACCTCCTGTTGCTGCGTGTGCTCGGTTGAGGCCGCGAACTGAGCACGTCGTCGAAAGAGCCTCGCCCGCCAACCCCACGCCGGCACTTCGTTGAGGGTGAGTTACCCACTCGCAGGGACGGAGTCTCAATGTCCGTCGCAACTGATGAAGAGTTCGTCCGAGACCTCGCAGTGACGACTGTCCTCCGGCGAATCATGCACGGCCGGTGTTATTGGCCTACGTGCGACCAGCCGATCGTTCGATAGGTCGAGCGTCAGGCGCCGGCCAATGCAGTCCTGATTCCGATCCGCAGCACCGACGGCACTCATCAGCGCCACGACGCACGAGTGCGGGCGTCGACCCGTGACAGCTTCGGCACTGTGCTTCTGCTCTGCCAGGGCACGCCATGACGATCGAGCATCCAGAGGCATCCACGTTGACGGTCGCAACGCTACGGGCCTGAAGGCGCAGAGCCGAGGACGCTGATCGCAGCTGGGTAAGTCACCTTGCGGGTGCAGCGGCAAGCAACTTCCAGCAGTAGTTGGATGGGCTGACGGCGAACGCAGATGAGGTCGAGGGCATCCTCGATGGGTTGGCCGCGTCGGATCCGCGGGGCCTCGATCGTCCGATCACTCGTCGATGCCTTTGTTGGAGTATCGGCGCAGACGATGACGGATGCGGTGGTGGACGAACCTGCCTGCAGCGCTCCCGCCAGGTAGCTCCGACTCGACACTTACTCGGGGTTAATTACTGTCAGTCATTGCTGACTTACGGTCCAGACGCTACGGTGCGTGATCTGTTGTAGGACGCATTGTCCAACACGTGGGGGGAACTACGTGATAGCCAATGAGCCGTTCGTTGACATAACTAGCACCGCTCAGATGTACTCCCAGATTGCCGGCGTTCTGGCCGGGTTCGCGTTCACCGCTCTCCTGGGGTTCCTGCGACATGGTGCCAGCGAGGAGGATGGTGAGGACGGACCAACCGCGGATTACACGCTGAGCTCGGTATCGGTCGTGCTCTTCAGCACGATAACCGCGCTGATCATCAGCGCGATCCTGTATGGGATCTTGGCAGGAGGGCTACCAGCCTCGGGTAGCTCGTTCTCGATCGTCTTCATCGATGGCCCAGCATTCAGCCTCGCGATCCTTGGCATGTTCTACGCCATCGGCCTGGCGGCGTCGCAGTACTCCCACATGGGACCCATGCTGACGGCAGTCCGGATCTTGATGGGTGTGGTTGGTCCGGCGATAGCCATGCTCTTGATCGCGACGGCCGTCCTCGACATCTACCACTTCTACTGCAAGTTCAACGAAATCCCGAACAAATGTGACGACGTGGCACAACTATCGCCCGCTGAGCCGTTTGGCCTGGGCGTATGGTTGACGGCACTTGGGTTGGCAGTGTCCATTGTGCTGTGCTTCCGCTTCAGACGTCCGCCCGCTCATAGGCCGGTTTGGATCCCAACGGTCATTTCGTGTGTCGTGTTCGGTACGGCTGTTGTGGCAGTGCTAGGCGTGGTGGTACTAGATAGCTTTCCCTCGACCTACGTATTGTCGGACTGGATCCTTCGCGTTGGGATCTCCGTTGTCTTCGTCATGGTTTCCATCGTCTCGATACTCACCATGTGGAGTTGTCATCCGCCGGCGCCCAGCGGTACGAGATCTCCACCTGCGCCAGAACCTTCGCCGAGTGGCGCTCCGGATGGAACGCTCGCGCCGTCGACCGCCGAAATCGGCAGGAGTGAGCTTGCCTCGCGCTACAGCGGCTACCTGACTGCCCACTACCTTGACCTACACGTGACGGTCGTCAGCGTTGCGCTCGGGGTTGGAGGGCTCTCCGCCGCTGGCCTGCTCGCCAGCACCGATAGCCTTCATGGCTGGGCCTACGCGCACTGGACTATGTGGCTCGCGAGCTTGCTCGCGGTCGCAACCGTGTATGCGGGCACGATGACAGGTGCGATTGGTCTTCCCGCAAGAATTCCAACGGTTTCGGATCTGCTCATCCCTACCCTCCTGGCGGTGGTCGAGGTCCTGATGTTCGGGGTGTTGGTGTCCCAGATCATTGGGTTCGATTCGCGACGCTCGGTTGTCGTCGTCTGGTTCTTCCTGCTTGGCATCTTTGGCCTCATGGCAGCCACCGCGGTACTGCGGGCATCGAGATACTTCGTGAGTGGTGCTTATGCCGCTGATATCCGTCAGACGGTCGATGCTTACAGAGTCCGCATGAAGCGCGATGCCGTCAGCGCGGGGGCACTCGCGGTGCTTGGTATTGCTGGCGGACTGGCGAACCTGCTGTCGACGGATGGACTCGTGATGACTTCGTCGGTACTCGCCACGGTTGTCACATGTGGCTTCGTCGTCGCTCTTGTCGGACACAACCAGAGTGCGCAGCTGTGGCGACGAGGGCTGTCGGATGATCGTGCGAGCGCTGGAATCAAAGGGGCGGCCAATGCCTGACAACAAGATGACCAAGTCGGCAGGGGAGCACTGGGCGTGCGCCATGCTCGCGCGGCACGGATGGGCGCCAGCTCTTACCCGCGACGGACTCGCGCGCACCGACATCCTCGCGGTTGCAACCCACCTTGAGGATCGGCCGGCTGTGGAGATCCAGGTCAAGGCGGCGACCGCCGGGAACGGCCGAACCACTTGGCTTCTCGGCAACGCCGGATCGCTGGCGTCGTCTCAGCACGAGTGGTTCGTCTTCGTCATGCTGCCGAAGCGGCTCAAGAGCCCGCCGCGGGGGTTCGTGGTGCCGCGTGATCACGTAGTGGCCGCTCGCTGGATGATTCATCAGGAGTGGCTCACGAATCCTGAGGTGCCCGCCGGCAAGCGGAACACTCCGATCAAGAGTGCTCGTGTGAGCGATGTGGTGTGGGCTGGCTACGAGGACCGATGGGACTTGCTTGGCACGGATACGTCTAAGGTGCCGGTGCTGTTTCCATCCTGGGTGCGCGGGTACGCCGAGCAGGAGCGCATTGGCCTACCCCCGGGCCATCCTTGGATTAACTCGCTGCCGAGCTGGTAGGCGTAGCTGGATGTTGAGCTGGCATGCGGTGATGTCGATTCGGACAGATTGCCTTGAATGGTTGGCTGTCTAGGGCAGGGCTCGACGCCCGAGAATACTTGCCAGTTCCGCTAGCGTTTCCTCGCTGAGCAACGCCGGGTTGGTTGCCATCGCCGCAATCAGATGCTTGACCTGGTCGGGCGGCAGCTCCGCTAGTGTTTGCCTCAGCTCCTCCAGGCCACCGCCCTCGACGATCCTGGCGTTGGTGACGAGTCTCATCTGCTCGTCGCTGTAGGCCTGCGCGGCGGCGGCTGCGAGGTAGCGCGCCTGCGCCTCTGCGCTCGACATGGTGGGTTGGGCCACCTCGGGTGTGGCAGCGACCTCTTGTGAGGTCTCATCATCTGCGGCAGTCGTCCGTGTCCCTTGGAGAAAGCGAGGCACGGGCATCTTGGCTCGACCAGCCGCGATGGCCGGCCGCGCGGTCTCGCGCCACCACTGCTGCGCCAGGGGCTTGGCCTTACTGATCCCAATCTCGACGATGTGGACCACAATCTGAGCGATCGCCCGCTCGAACTCCTCTTGTTCCTGAGTTCGGCGTCGCTGCTCGGTGGGGACGTAGGTCGTCTCCGTGACGATGAGAGGCTCGTCCTCTTCCTCGTCGTCCGGGACGAAGCGCGCGTTGCCCCTCAGCTTGCCGTTACCGTCAAAGAGGTTCTGGTGGAGGCCTCCCTCCTTCTTCTGCCCAGGAGTGAGCCTGTCGTCGTCCCATTCGTAGTGCCCTCGGATCCGCCCCATGCCTCCGAACTGTAGTTGTTGCTCAAGATCGGTTGTCAGATCTTCGTGGGGCGTCATCGCGGCTCGCCCATGATCCATGTCGCGGGTGCGGAGCCAACCGACACCGGGCCGCCATGCTCGCCCATGGCGTGCGATGCGGTTGGCTCCGTTTAGGCAGCCGTTAGGTTGCCCTGATCAGCGCTAGTACGACTCGAACGGCGAGGGTTGCCGCGGGTGCTGCTGCGCCAGACAACAGCAAGACGCCCGCCGAGATGCCGCCGGGCTTCCTCCGCGGGGCAACTGCGGCTCATGGTGACGACGGTAGAGTGCTCGGAGCAGCCGCTCTAGGACTTGCGAAAGTTGCTAGCCCGGTTTGCCGATAAGGCCGGTTGCCTCGCCGCGCTGCGGCAGGCGCGGTCGTATCGAGCGCGTGAGCAGGCCGGCGGTCGATGATGTTGAAGACCGGAGACGTTTGCACTGGCAACGGAGACCAGCACGATGTGCTCGTTGGCCAATCCATCGAGTGCCTCTGGTGGGTCTGGTTCTCCGCCACGTCCCGGCCTCGCTGGGGCAGAGCTACGGGGTGCGGCGGTAGTGGAGGGCTAGGACGCCGTTGGTGAGGGGCTTGGTTGAGAGGAGTTCGAGGTTGCGGGTGGTGGGGAGGCCGGGGGCGTAGAGGGTGGGGCCGTGGCCGGCGATTCTGGGGTGGATGAGGAGTTTGTAGTCGTCGATCAGGTTGAGGCGGTCTAGGGCGGTGGCTAGTTTGCCGCTGCCTAGGAGGATGCCGGCGGGGGTGGCGTCCTTGAGGGTTTCGATGGTTTCGGGTAGGTCGCCGGTTAGGTGGTGGCTGTTGGTCCAGGGGAAGTCGGTGCGGGTGGAGGAGACGACGTACTTGGGTTTGGCGTCGAGTTTGACGGCCCACTCGCGGATGGCCGGTGGGGCTTCTACGTCGCCGCGGGTTACGGCGGGCCAGTAGGTCTCCATCATTTCGTAGGTGGTGCGGCCCCACAGCATGGCGCCGGCTTCGTCCATGAGCCGGGTGAAGTGGGCGTGTGTCTCGTCGTCGGCGATTCCCTCCTGGTGGTCGACGCAGCCGTCCAGGGTGAGGTTGATGCTGAAGGTGAGGAGTCCCATGGGCGGCGAGTTTAGCGTCGGGACGGCAGGACGCCGATGGGTCAGCGGACGCGGAACGTCCGGAATCGAGCGTACGTTGGCGGCATGGCCGACTTCACGATCAAGGCGCTCACGCCGGCGACGTTTGATGACTTCGCCGCTCTGGTCGAGCGGAACAAGGGGATGTTCGCCAGTTGCTGGTGCACGCACTTTCATCCTGACTGCGCGGAGAAGGGCCAGACTGCCGAGGGGAACCGGGCGCTCAAACAGCGTCTGGTGTACGACGGGATCGCGCACGCGGCACTCGTGTACGACGGCGACCGGGCTGTCGCCTGGGCGGAGTACGGATCACCCGAGGAGTTGCCGAATATCCAGCACCGCAAGGAGTACGTCGCTACTGCTGAGCGACTGCCCGACTATCGGGTTACCTGCATCCTGGTCGAGCGCGACCGTCGCGGTCACGGCCTGGCGGCGATCGCCTTGCGTGGAGCTGTGGAGTTGATCGCGCAGGCGGGTGGCGGTCTGGTCGAGGGCTACCCACACGACACCGGCGGGGTTCGGAAGAAGAACTCGTCGTTCCTCTACAACGGTACCCGCGCGATGTACGAGCGCGAGGGCTTCACCTACGACCGGCCCAAAGGGCTGGGCAACTGCGTCATGGTGCGCGAGGTCGCGCCGAGTCCGCGCACCTGAACTGTTCCCAAGGACGTCAGGGATCCGTAGCTTCGAGTGGAAGCGCACGGTGACCTTCGGGGTGCAGCAGGTACGACGGCCACCGAAGCGGAGACTTCACGCAGATCCGGGGGGATCAGGCAGATGGGTGCTGAGGAGTGGGCAGGTGAGTCGGCCAAGGGGTTGGTCGACCTGGCCGCCAAAGGGGCGGGGAGCGGCGGGATTCTTGGCTTGTTGGCCGGAGTCGTGGCATCGCTGTACTACAACGATCAGCCGGCGAAGGCCTACATGTGCCCGCAGGCAGGCATCAAGGTCCGGGTTGAACCCGGCGTCCTCGGGCGGCCGCCGAGCGGCAGTGTCCTGTGCGACAAGGTCGTCAGCGGAGGGCCGTTTGGTGAGTGGGCGAGTTGGAGTGAGGCCGGCCTGCAACTTGGCTTCGTCGTTCTCCTCGGCGTTCTGCTGGTGGCCGGCGTCATGCTGATCGCGAGACAGGCAAGCGAATCCAGCGCCTGAGCGCGGCTATTCGGCGAGGGTCGGGCAGCGGCGGGACCACTCGCCGGCGCCGAGCTCCTGAACGATGAAGCGGGCCACGTCAGTGCGCGTCACCTGCCAACCGCCTACCGGGGTTTGGCTGTCTTCGACGCGGTAGGTGCCGGTGGCGGGCTCGTCCTGCAGCCGCGAGGGGCGGACGAAGGTCCAGTCGAGCGAGCTCGCGCGGATAGTCGATTCCATCAGGCGCATGTCGTCGTACGCCTCCTTCATCAAGGTGCCGGCCAGCAAGCGGTAGACGCGCTTGAAGTTGGGGTCGTCGTGGCGGACGCCCGCTGAGGTGATGGCGATCAGGCGCGTATCGGTGAGGGCGGAGACCAGGGTTCGCGCGGCGTCGGAGTACAGGCCAGAGGCTTTGCGGCCGGAGGGACCGATCGCGGAGATCACGACGTCCTGACCCTTGGCGGCGGTCTCGATCGAGGTGGGATCTCGCAGGTCGGCGGTGACCACCTCGACGCCCGGCACCGCCTGCGGCGTGCGCATGGCTGCGGTTACCTCGTGGCCCGCGGCGACCGCCTCGGAGACCAGTACGCGGCCGGTCCGGCCGTTGGCGCCCAGAATTAGAACTTTCATCATCTCCACCTCTGTCGAACAGTGTTCGTCCAACGAACAGTGTACGTCAGGAATCGTGGGTCCTTTGCAGCTAGGGTCGTCTACCCGGACGTCTCCCGTTGAGGACTTCATGAACCCGAACTATTTGCTGCTGATCCTGATCCCCATCGCCCTCCTGTTCGTGATCGGTCCGATGCTGGTGATGAGGGCACAGCGCCGTGGCGCGCCGGGGGCGCAGGCAGGCCTCCAGCAGGCGCCGGGGGAGACCCGCGAAGAATTTGTACGGCGGAACGCGGGCCGCGCCGGTGTGGTCGCCGACGGCGCGACTCTGGTCGACCTCTACGACCGCATCCGGGTCCTGGAGGAGCGTCTCGCCCGGGCCGAAGAAAAGTCTGGGTGAGCTGTCGAATCAGGTGGTTGGCGTTCGTTGCAGGGGTGAGAGGCGGCCCGCGGGTGGTCGCCGGAGTGGAGTGGTGAGATGGCGAAGTACTTGATCTCGTTCGACCGCGGCGCGATGGATCACATCCCTGCCGAGGACTTCCCCCAGGTCGGCGAGGACGCGCACGCGGTCTGCCGCGAGGCCAAGGAGGCCGGCGTACTGATCTTCACCGGCGGCATTCACTACAGCACCGAGGACGAGCTGCTCGCGGCCAACCCGGCCGTGGTCGACACCGACGGGCTGATCACCGACGGCCCCTACCCGGAGAGCAAGGAGCTCATCGGTGGGGTCTTCGTCGTCGACGTCCCCACCCGCGACGAAGCTCTCCAGTGGGCGGCCAAGGTCGCGAAGGCCTGCCGTTGTGCGCAGGATGTCCGCATGTTCATGCACGACCCCGAGCTCTGAACCCGCTGAGGCTCGCGCCTCCCGATCGCGATGCGGCCGCCGAACCCCTCTAGCTCGAGAGATATCCCCTCAACTGGAGGGTTGCCCGCTGACATTTTCGATGGGCAACCCTCTAGCTCAAGGGGCAACCCTCTGGCTGGGTGGGCAAACCCTGGGCGGCGGACCAGGCGCTGGGGGCGTGAACAGGAAGTGGTGGGTGCGGACAAGGTATGACCTGTTCACAGGCCCCGCGAGGTGTCCGCGCCCTCGCGACGCGGCTGCGGGTGGGCGTGTCATGGGGGTGACTGCGGCCGGCGGATTGTGATGGCAATCGATCAGCACCATTGCCCCTCCTCAACCTCGTGCCTTGAGCGCTGGCGCCGCGGACTGGGCTGGCGTCGTGCGGCAGGCTGTGACAGCCGCGTGCCAGCTCAACGCCCGTCCCTTGCCAGGGGGTGGGGCGAGGCTCTTCCTGTACGACGATGACAGGGAGAATCTCATGTATGACGTAGCGATAGTCGGCGCCGGCCCGGTCGGTTTGTTCCTGGCGTGTGAGCTGGGGTTGCAGGGTGTTTCGGTGGTGGTGCTCGAGCGCGAGGCGGAGCCGGGGTCGGCGTACCGGGTGGAGCCGCTCGGGATGCGGGGGTTGATGGCGGCGTCGCTCGGGGCGTTCTACCGCCGCGGGTTGCTGGGGGAGTTGCTCGGTCTCGACGAGGTCCCGGACGTGGACGAGCCGTCCGAGCCACAGGGGGTCGGGCACTTCGCCGGCATGATGATCGACCCGGCCAGGCTGAAGGTGGAGTCGCTGCAGTACCGCCTGCCGAGCCCGGCGCCGGAGGCGATGATGACGACCCTCGACCATGTCGAGGGGATCCTCGCCGAGCGCGCGGTCAAGTACGGCGTGGAGATCCGGCGCGGCGCAGCGGTGACCGGACTGACGCAGTACGACGATCACGTCGTCGTCCAGGCGGGTGACGACGAGTACGCCGCGCGGTGGGTGGTCGGTACCGATGGCGGCCGGAGCGCGGTACGGCGGTTGGCGGGCTTCGAGTTCGTGGGCACGGAGCCGTACTTCACGGGGTACGTCGTGCAGGCTGAGTTCGCCGATCCGGACAAGCTCAAGCACGGCTTCAACCTGACGCCGAACGGCCTGTACCTGACCATGCGCATCAACGGCCACATCGGCATGATGGATTTCGACGGTGGTGCGTACGACCGGAGCCAGGTACCGACGCTGGAGCATTTGCAGGAGGTGCTGCGCCGAATCTCCGGCACGGACGTGACGATCTCCAATGTCGTGCACGCCTCCACCTATACGGATCGCGCCATGCAGGCGACGACGTACCGGAAGGGCCGCGTGCTGCTGGCCGGCGACGCCGCGCACATCCACTCACCGCTCGGCGGGCAGGGCCTGAACACCGGCATCGGCGACGCGCTGAACCTGGGCTGGAAGCTCGCCGCGACCATCCAAGGCGACGCCGCCGACGGGCTGCTCGACAGTTACACCACCGAACGGCATCCGATCGGCGAGTGGGTGACCGATTGGACCCGCGCGCAGGTGACCACCATGCAGCCCGGGCCGCACGGCCAGGCTCTGCAAGCGGTCATCCGCGACCTGCTCGAGACAGCGGACGGAACGGCGTACATCTACGGAAAGATCTCCGGGATGCTGAACCGCTACGACCTGGGGAGCGAGTGCCCGCTGGTCGGCCGGCCCGCGCCCGAGTTCCGGCTGGAGGACGGTACCCGCCTCGCGGACCTGATGGACGGCGGCTGCGGCGTCCTCCTCGACTTCACCGGCGCCCTTGAGGGTATCGGGCTGGGCAGCCACTTCCGGTACGCCGCCGGCCCAGCCCGCAACGACCTCGGATTCGAGGCCGTGCTGGTCAGGCCGGACGGAATCGTCGGTTGGGCGGGCGACGCAGACCGGAACGCCTTCGAGCAGGCGGCCAGGAGGTGCTTCGCATGACGATCACCCTAAAGTCCGGCAGCACCGTGATGTTCACCGGTGACTCGATCACCGACTGGTTCCGAGTGGAGAGCCCGGATGGACTCGGGTCCGGCTACCCGACCCGGGTCGCGGGCGAATGGGGGTTCCGGCACCCGGACCGCCCGCTCAAGTGGCTGAACACCGGGTGGCGGGGTGACAAGGTTCAGGATCTCGAAGCCCGGTGGCAGGCCGACGTACTGGACGCGAAGCCGGACGTCCTGTCGATCCTGGTCGGCATGAACGACGTCGCCTGGCACACGTTCGACCCGGTGAACGGCCGCCCGTTCTCGCCCGAGGAGTACCGGGCCGGCTACCGGCGCCTGCTGGAACCGCTGGCAGGCACCGAGCTGATCCTGATCGAACCGTTCCTGCTGCCGATCCGCGGCGTCATCGAGCACGAGGATCTGCGCTTCGACGAGGAGATCCGCAAGCTCTGGCGCGCTGACCTCGACCCGGCGATCGAGGTTGTCCATGACCTGGCCCGCGAGTACGGCGCTCAGCTGCTCGAAGCCGACCGGATGTTCGCCGACCTCAGTACCAAGGCCGACCCCGAGCACTGGGCCGACGACGCCGTCCACCCGACCCCGGCCGGTCATGCCGCCCTGACCGAAGCGTGGCTTCGCTTGGTCGGCTAGGGTCCGAGCGGCCGTGTCAGGCACGTGTCAGGGGCGTGTCTGCGCGGCCGCCGATGCTGAAGGCATGAGAGATACGGCGATCGCAGTCTCGGGACTGCGCAAAACATTCAAGGACAAGATCGTCCTCGACGGCATCGACTTCGAGGTCCCCGCGGGGACGGTCTTCTCGCTGCTCGGGCCCAACGGGGCGGGCAAGACCACCACGGTGAACGTGCTGACCACCCTGCTCGGCGCCGACGCCGGCACGGTCGAGATCGCCGGGTACGACGTCGCCACGGACGCGAAGGCGGTCCGCAAGGTGATCGGCGTGACCGGCCAGTTCGCGGCGGTCGACGAGCTGCTCACCGGCCAGGAGAACCTCGAGCTGATGGTCGACCTGAGCCCTGGCGCCGACCGGAGCGTGATCGCCGGCCTGCTCGAGCGGTTCGATCTGACCGAGTCCGCGCCGAAGCCGGCGTCGACGTACTCGGGCGGGATGCGCCGCAAGCTCGACCTGGCGATGACGCTGGTCGGCAACCCGCGGATCATCTTCCTGGACGAGCCGACCACCGGGCTGGACCCGCGCAGCCGGCGGACGATGTGGACGATCATCCGGGAGTTGGTCGCGGACGGCGTGACCATCTTCCTCACCACCCAGTACCTCGACGAGGCCGACCAGCTCGCCGACCAGGTCGCCGTACTGGACCAGGGCAAGTTGGTTGCCCAGGGCACCCCGGACGAGCTCAAGCGGCAGATCCCCGGCACGCATGTCCGGCTGCGCTTCGCGGACACCGCTCAGCTCGACGCAGCCGCGCAGGTCTTCGCCGAGGCGACTCGCGACGACGAGACGCTGACCCTGAAGGTCCCCAGCGACGGCGGGACGAGTTCGCTCCGCACAGTGCTCGACCGGCTCGACGAGTACGCCCTCAGCGCCGACGAGTTCTCGGTGCACACCCCTGATCTCGATGACGTTTTCCTCGCCCTGACGGGCCACGCCACGGAGGTAGCCGCGAAATGAGCACCACAACCGTCATGCTGCGCCGCGACGTCAAGCATCTGACCAGGAACCCCACCACGATCTTCAACGCGGTGCTGATGCCCGTCGTGATGCTGTTCATGTTCGTCTATCTGCTCGGCGACGCCTTCAACGTCGGCGTCGACTATGTCGACTACGCGACACCGGGGATGATCCTGCTCGCCGTCTGCTACGGCCTCGGCGGTACGGCGATCGCCGCGAACGCGGACATGACCAAGGGAATCATCAACCGGTTCAAGGTGATGGACGTCCCGCGGTCCGCTGTCCTGACCGGCAAGGTCGTCGCGAGTGTGGCGATCAACCTGATCTCGGTCGTCGCGCTGATCGGCGTCGCGTTCGCGCTCGGCTTCCGCCCGTCGGCGGGTCTCGGGGACTGGGTGGCCGTGCTCGGCATCGTCGTCCTGCTCGGGGTCGCGACCGGCTGGCTCACCGTCGCCCTCGGCCTGGCGGCGAAGTCGCCCGAGACCGCGGGGATGGCAGCCATCCCGCTCATCATGCTGCCGTTCTTCAGCAGCGCGATCGTGCCCGCGGAGAAGATGGGTCCGGGTGTCCGGCAGTTCGCGGAGTACCAGCCCTTCACGCCGATCATCGAGTCCCTGCGCGGTTTCCTGAACGGCGCCCCGCAGACCTCTGACGTGGTCCAGGCCGTTGCCTGGTGCATCGGCATCGCGCTGGTCGGCTACTTCTGGGCGTCGGCCACGTTCAAGAAGCGAGCGTGACCGCGACCAGTTGATTCCAGTCCGCGTCAGCACCTTCCGCAGCCGCCTCGGCGTACTCCACGTCGCCGAGGCGGCTTCGCGCTGCCTGCTCGATCCGTGGGATCTCCGGGTTCGCCAGATCTTCCAGACCCCGTACGGCGTTACTTGCCGCCAGCAACCGAATGGCCTCGGCGTACCGCTCCCGCCGTACCGCATAACCGGCCACTCCGGCGACGACGCCCGCGATCATATTCGCGTGGCCGGTCTGGGCCGCGGACTCGCAGGCGTCCGCCCAATGCGCCCGGGCCTCGTCGAGATCCTCAGCAATCGCAGCGCGCAGGGTGGAGGTCATGGTCCGGATGTTCGGCTGCTCTGCCTCTTCGCCCAGCAGTGAGGTGATCGCGGTCAGCTGTGCGGCCACGTCGTCGCCGTCACCGCGCCACCGGGCGAGCGTCGCCTTCGACAGGGCGAGATGGGCCAGCGCACCCGGCCAATTGACCTGCTCAGCCAGCCGCTGGGCTTCAGCCATCGCCGTCGCACTACGTTCCGGGTCGTCCAGCAGCCAGTAGAGCTCACCCTGCCGCGACCGCATCCGGATGAGGTCGTCGGTGCCGCCGATCTCCGCGATCACCTCGATCGCGTGCTCGTAGTGAGCGCACGCGGCGGCGAACTCGCCGCGGGTAGCGATCCGGTCGGACAGCTCCGAGAGCGCGAACGTGATGCCGAACCGCTCACCGAGCGACTCGAACTCGACGACAGCGGCCTCGAGATAGGTGTCCGCCTCGTACCCGGCGTGGCCGAGCACGATCCGCATCTTGCCGAGCTGCAGCTGCGCCAGCGCGCGCACCCACGCGTCCTCGCTGTCGAGCAACGGTTCCCAGGCCGGCAGGAAGTCACCCGGTGCCTGCAGCATCCGTTCGAGTGGGTCGACCAGCTGCAGCATCGGGTTGACGAGCTGACTACGTTCGCTGATCCGATGGATCTCGTGGATCCACTCCCGGGCCACCTGCTCGTCGCCGGGCCCGGAGTTCAGGAACAGGATGAGCAAGGCGTAGACGATGGCCCGGGTCTCGTCGGCCACTTCACCCGGTACGGCGATGGCCGCCCGGATCAGGTCGTTGCCCTCGGCCTTGTGTCCGCTGAGCCACCAGTACCAACCGGCCGCCGCGGCCAGCTGCATCGCCGCCGCAGCATCGCCGGCGGCGATCGCGCCGCGCATCGCAGCGCTGAGGTTGTCGTGATCGGCGGTGACGATCGCGAGCCATTCCAGTTGTTCGGCCCGACGCAGATGCGGATCGGCGGTCGCCGCGAGGTCGGTGAAGTAGTCGAGATGCGCCTGCCGGGTCAGTTCCGCCGTACCGGACTCGGTGAGCCGTTGCGCGGCGTACTCCTTGATCGTCCCGAGCATCCGATATCGCGGTGTGGTGTTGCTATCGGCAACGACCAGTGACTTCTCCGTCAACGCAGTCAGGAGTTCCAGTACGTCGTCCGTGCCGCAGACCTTCTCGGCCGCGGCCAGGGTCGCGCCGCCGGCAAAGACAGAGAGGTTCCGCAGCACCTCTCGCTCCACGTCACTCAGCAGCTGCCAGCTCCAGTCGATCACCGCGCGCAGCGTCCGTTGCCGGGGGAGCGCGGTCCGGCTGCCGCCGGTGAGCAGGCGGAACACGTCGTCGAGCCGGTCAGCCAACTGATCGAGCGACATCGTGCGCAGCCGGGCCGCGGCGAGCTCGATCGCCAGCGGCATCCCGTCCAGCGCGCGGCAGACCCGAGCCATGGTCGCCAGGGTCTGCGCGTCGGTTCCGAGATCCTCCCGTACGGCGCTCGCCCGCTCCCGCAACAGTTGAACGGCCGGGGAGGAGGCCGCCTCAGCATCGGTTGTCGGCAGCGCGAGCGGAATGACCCGCCACAGCGCCTCGCCGGTGATGCCGAGCGCCTCCCGACTGGTGGCGACGATCCGGACTCGATGGCATTGCCCGAGCACTCGCTCGGCGAACCGGGCCGCGGAGTCGATCACGTGCTCGCAGTTGTCCAGGATCAGCAGAGCCTCGCGCTCCCGGAAGGCGGCGATCACACGTTCGGTCGGATCGGTCTCCGACCCGTCGCCGAGCAGTGCGTCCCGCAGTCCGAGCGCGGCGATCGCGGTCTGGGCGACCTCAGCTTCGCCGCCGATCGGTGCGAGTTCGATCAGCCAGACGCCGTCCGGGAGGTCGCCGACCATCGTGCGCGCGGTCTCGGTCGCCAGCCGGGTCTTGCCCGCGCCGCCGGGTCCGATCAGCGTGGTGAGCCGGTGCGCGGCGACGAGTTCGCGGACGGTGGCGATATCGCCGTCCTTGCCGACGAAGCTGGTCAGTTCGGCCCGCAGATTGGTTTCACGTTTCTGAACCGTGCGCTCACCGCGCAACAGACCCAGATGTACGGCGGACAGCTCCGGTGACGGATCGACTCCGAGGATGTCGGCGAGGGCCTCCCGGGTGCGCTCGTACACGAGCAGTGCCTCTGAGTCACGACCGCTCGAGGCCAGGGCCCGCATCAGCGCACCGACCAGCCGCTCGCGCACCGGATGCGCGGTGACCAGATCGGTCAGCTCCGTGACGTACTGCGCGCCGCGACCGCGGTCGATCTCGGCGTCGAACCAGTCCTCGGCCGCGGTCAGCCGCAGGCCCTCCAACCGGGTGACGGCCGCGTCGAACGCCGTACTGTCTTGTAGACCGATGTCCTGGAGTGCGGAACCACGCCAAAGGTCGAGTCCTTCACGCAGGCGTCCCTGTCCGACGAGGCGTTCGAAGTACAGCGCGTCGACGGCTTCCGACGCGACCATGAGCCGGTACCCGTCCGTCGTACCGTCGATCGCCGCTCCGGGCAGGACCTTGCGCAGCCGGGAAACCAAGCGCTGCAAGGCGTTCACCGCCTCGGCCGGCGGCTGCTCGCCCCAGACCCAGTCGACCAGCCGCGCCTTGGGCACGACCTGACCGGCGTCGAGCGCGAGCGCTACCAGCACACCCCGCAACCGGGCGCCCGGAACGTCGACGAGGACACCGTCGTCCCCACGAACCTCGAACGGCCCCAGCATCCCGATCTGCACACGCAGATCTTGCCATCAGACCGGGTTCTGGTGACAAAGCGAGGTTGTCAGGGCGTGCAGTGGAGGGTGGGGGCGGCCCAGTCGGCGTGGTCGTGGGCGTTGCCGTCGGCTGCGGCGGTGACCTTCAGGCGGAGAGTGGTGACGCCGGTGGTGTCGACGGTGACGGGGGTGGCGGGGTCGTCGCCGGTCAGGGTGGGGCTGGCGTAGCGGCGAGTGCCGTCGGCGTAGACCTCGAACGAGACGCTGCCCGCGCTGCCGACCTCGTCGTCCACCCCGACGTCGGCGGTGAAGGACGAGCAGTGCCCGCCGAGGTAGAGCTCGACCGTGGACTCCGCGTGCACGCCGAGGCCGGACGGGTACGTCGTACCGCCGAGCGTGATCGGTAGTCCGTCGGAGTCGCCTTGTTCGCCGTTGCTCCGGTTGCGTTCTATCGGGCCCCAGCCGTTCTGCTCCGACAGGAAGTCAAGCGTGCTGACCGCTGTGTCCCCGCGAGGTGGCTCGGGTGCGCCCGCGATTTCGGCGGAGGCGAGGACTGTCTGGGCGTTGCGGGCTGAGACCTCGGCGGTCACCGGGCGGATACCGCGTGGTGATTCAGAGCTGCGGCTGATCTTCACAACCGTGGACGCCGCCTTGCCGGCTGCGATGGTGCCAAGATCGGCTGTTCCTGGCGTGACCGTCCAGCCCTCCGCGGCCCGCAGTACGGCGGAGACTGCTGCGAGTTCTTCGCGGCAGGGGTTGGTGACGGTGAGCGTCGCGTCGATGGTCTCGCCGGGTTCGACGGTCTGCTTGCTCGGCGTGAGCGCTGCATTCGGCGTACAGGCCACTTGGTCGTGCGGTTGGCCGTTGGCGCGGACCTCTGCGCGGCTCAGCGGTCGGAGAAGGACCGAGTAGGCGAATTCGCGATCGCCCTCCACCTGGTACTGCGGCAGTTGCTCGTGGAACGTCTCGCTCACGCCGGTCACCGCGGTGCTGACGTGCAGCGTCGTACCGTCCTTGTTGCGCTGCAACGCATGGGGATAGACCGCCCGGTCGGCGTCGTCGTACTGATCCACGCCAACGTTCAGATCGCCGGCAACGAGCAGCCCGCCGGACTTGCCGTCGGTGAGGGTCGCCCAGCGGACGTCGCCGTGGTTGCCCTGCTCTTGCGGCTGGACGTAGTTGAAGTACTGCTCGGCCACGGTGGACGAGTAGACACCGACCGGGGTCGCGTCCTTGCGGTCGCTGTAGTTCTCGACGGGACCGCGGCCGTAGTACGTGAACTGCTTGAACGCATCCGGCACCTTGAGCGAGAAACCGACACGCGGCAGATACGGGACCGTGCGCGCTTTTCCTTGCGGGTCGGCACGGTGGTAAACGCGGACCTCGCCGTTGCCCGACACGGTGTAGACCATCGTCTGGCGGAACGACGCGTCGGTCACACCAGGCGCGGCTGCGGTACTGCGAGCGGTCACGATGACGGCGTCGTCTGCCTGGTTGACAGTGAAGTCGGCGACCGTGGTCGCGAGCCGATCCAGCCCGGCGGCGCGCCAGGAGGCGGCCTCGCTGCCCATTTCGTTGACCAGCGGCGCTCGCCAGGCATCGAGCTTCGGTCCACGGTTCAGCAGCTCCTGGCCGCGGACGTTCATCGAGGTCAGCGCGCCCGCCGTCTTGTTGAAGGTATAGCTGAAGTCGCGTCCGGACACGATCGTGTCCGGACCGGTCTGACGCACCTTGAGGCTGCCGGTCGGTTCCGGCGAGGTGACGCCGCGAAGCTGCTTGCCGCCGACCGCGAACTGGCCGAGCGACACCACATGTCCGGCCGACGCCCACGAGGTCGCCTTCGTCAGCACAGCCTGTACGTCGAGCCAGCGCTCCAGGCCGCCCGGGTTCGCGGGCAACTTCGGCAGCGGCACGGATTTTGTCGTACCGGCGGCAACGTCCAGCGGCTGCCTCCCGCTCGCCAGCGTGCGCTTGCCTTCCTTGACTGACCAGCGCAGCTGTACGTCGTCCGTGCCGGTGAACGCGCGCTCGTTGGTGACGGTCACGCGGCCGTCTTTGTAGTCGGCGAAGCGGACCGGTGCGTGGACCAGCGCGAGCTCACGGGTCTCGGGTTGCAGTGTGCGATCGGCGTTGACCAGACCATCCACGCCGCCCGGGCCGGCGCCGTATGTCTCGTAGCGGCCCTTGTCCTCAAGCTTGTCGAAGTCGAGAGCCAGTACGGCGGTCGTCTTCGGGTCGGTGGCGAGTTCGGGCTCGGTCAGAGCGCGGTGGTAGATCCGCACGTTGTCGAAGGTGCCGTGCGCCGGCCGGGTCGTGGGGTTCTCCTGGGAGTCCGGGTTGCGGCCGATGTTGAGGGGGTCGTAGGAACGGGCGATCGTGCCGGTCCAGGCGGTCCGCCCGATCTCCTTGCCGTCCAGCAGCAACCGCAGGATGTGGCCGTCGAAGGTGCCCGTGACCCGGTGCCAGTTGCCACGCCAGTCAGTTGGTACGGCGGCCTGCACGGTGTGCCAGGTGCCGTCGCCGTAGACGAAGAACTCCAGTGTGTTCGGGTTCGCCATCTTGAGCGCGTACTGCCGGTTGCCCTTCGCCACCATCGTGAAGTCGCCCGTCCAGGTGTCGGGTTTCACCCACAGGTCGAGCGTCAGCCCGGTGGACACCTCATCGAACTTCGGATCGCGATACACCTCGACCCAGTCGTCCAGGCTGGACAGATACAGCCCCTTGCCCTGCTTCCCGTCGACCTGCTCGGGCAGGCCGGTCAGCCAGGCCATGATGTTGTTGCCGGAGGCATCGGGTGTGGTCCGGAGAGGCTGATAGAGGTTCTGCTCGGCCCAGTCCCAGATGAAGCCACCTTGGACCTGCGGATACCGCCGGACGACGTTCCAGAACTCGTTGAAGTTTCCGAATCCGTTGCCACTGGCATGGGCGTACTCGCCCATGATGATCGGCTTCTGGGTGGTCTTCGCCATCCCCTCCAGGCCCTCCGGCGAGGGATAGCGCGGACCCCACACGTTGGCGAACGGCGCATCGCCGTCCGGGCCGTTGGACTGGTGGTAGAGCGGACGGCTCGGGTCGTTGGCCTTCGCATACTCGGCCATCGAGAAGTGCGCCTTGCCGAGTCCGGCCTCGTTGCCGGTGTCCCACATGAACACGCTCGGGTGGTTCTTGTCCCGTTCGACCATGCCGATGAAACGGTCGAGGAACGCCTTCTGCCACTCGGGTCGTTCAGCCAGGCAGTTGTCCGGGCAGCCGTCGTGGTGATGGGTCTCGATGTCCACCTCGTCGGCGATCCAGAGACCCCGGGTGTCGGCCAGGTCGTAGAAATACGGGTCACTCGGGTAATGCGACGTACGGACCGCGTTGATGTTGAGCTGCTTCATCAGCGAGACGTCCTCGAGCATCCGCCCGGTGGTGGCGTGCCGGCCGGTCGCGGGGTCGGTCTCGGCGCGGTTGGTGCCCTTGATCAGGATCCGCTTGCCGTTGACCAGTAGCTGCTTGTCCTTGATCCCGATCGTGCGGAATCCCGTTGGCTGGCTGGTGATGTGTGTGACCCGGCCGGCTGGGTCGATGAGCTCGACCACGACGCGGTAGACGTTCGGCGTCTCGTCGCTCCACTTGGCCGGTGCCTGCACCGGCGCGCTGAGCTGCAACTTGCCGTTGACGATCGTGTTCCCGGTCGTGCTCACGACCTTGCGGCCGGATGGATCGTGCAGGGTGGCGCGGACCGAATAGCCGGCGGTCGGCCCGGCCAATTCGATCTCGGCGTTCAAGGTGGCGTCGCCGTACTGCGGGTCGAGTTTGGGCCTGAGCGTGACGTCTTGCACGTGGGTGGCGGGTGTCGAGTACATCCACACCGAGCGGAAGATCCCCGCGAAACGCCATTGGTCGTAGTCCTCCAGATGCGAGCCCGCGGACCAGCGATGCACCTGCAGGGCGACCGTGTTGCGACCGGCCTTCAGTAGCGGGGTCACATCTAACTCGGCCGGCAGATAACCGCCTTGGTCGTAACCGGCGTACTTGCCGTTGACCCACACGAAGTACGCACTCGTCACGCCTTCGAAGCGCAGCACCGTCCGGCGATCACGCCAGTCCCGCGGTACGTCGAAGTTCCGCACGTACGCCGCTGTCGGGTTCACATCGTGGGGAACCTTCGGCGGAGCATCCGGCCACATCTCGGTCGGGATGTTGCGGAAGATCGGGTGATCCAGACCGTCGGTCTGCCAGGTATGCGGTACGTCGGCCACCTGCCAATCGCTGGTGTCGTACCCGTCAGCCTGGAAGCCGGCCGGCACGTCCTCCGGCCGGTCGGCCATCCGGATCCGCCACTTGCCGTCCAGCGATCGAGTCCATCGGCTGTTCTTGCCGGCCCGAACCGCCTCCCGCGTATCGCCGTACGGGCGGAGTTCCGCGTGCGGTGCCTGCTGCCCCTCGCCGGTCAGCTCCGGATTCTCCAGGTATTGATAGACATCCGGTGGGGGAGCGGCAGCCGGCGCGGGTGTCGCCGGAAGCATGGCGATCATCGGAAGGGCGGCGATGGTCCATAAAACGGCACGGCGCAGCGACATGGTCGACCTCAAGACATGGGCGGATGAATCGGGTCAGCTCACCCAGAATCGAACACTATGCGACCGAATTACTCAAGGCTTTGGAAACGTTTCTGTCTGTGTTAAGCGAGTTGGCGCAGACCGATGCGGAGGTGGAAGTGCCGGCCGTCCCGGAGGTGGCTGACGAAGGCTCGCTGCAGGGTGGTGTCCTGCGGGATGCGGTCCAGGTCCTCGGCCGTGAGCGCGCCTTGCGGTGGGTCGAGGTGGAGAGCGAGGCGCATGAGTTCGTGATCACCTTCGTACGGCGTACTGGGCGGCAGCAACGGGAGAATCGTGAAGCGGCGTTGGAAGGTGAGGATGTTGGAGTCCGCCGGAAGGTACTCGGCCAGCTGCGGATCGAGCAGCCACGACGGGCAGACGAATCCGAAGAGGGGTTCGTCGGGATACCACTGCGGGAAGAGCCGGGCTGCCGCAGCGATCGACTGCTCGGAGACCACGGGGTCGAGCGGTCCGATCGGCGGCACATGCACCATCAGCAGGTGCCCTGCAACGCCATCCCCGAGGCCGAGATGAGTGCGAGTGAACGAGTGCCGCCCGATCTCGTAATCCGCGCCCCGGAACCGAAGCGGTGGTCCCCATAACGGCATCAGCCCGACGCCGGACCGCCCATAGATCTGGCGATGACTCCCCATCACCCCACCAAGTGCGCCGACCGTCGCTCGGCTGACCGTCTCCGGCACACCGCGCCGCCGATGCACCTCCAGTAGGCGAGGCACGTTGGCCAGCAACGCCCAGGCCCACGCCCACATCCCAACCGCGGTTGACGATTCCGGCACCACCGGCCAAGCGGTGTGCCCAGTCGACGGCAGCGGCGCCTCCATCTCCCGCTCCAAACTGCCAGCCAGCGCGGAGATGAGCGCCCACCACTCCGGATCCCGCTCCGCATCCGGCCGAGCCGCCAACATCTCGACCCGATCCCGCTCCGCCACCCCGCAGTAGTCCAATAACTCGCCCGCGTCCGCAGGCAACCGCACCCCACCCCCCGCCTCTCCAACCCCGCCCACCGCGTCGCCCTCGAGCCCTGCCCCCACCCCGTCCGCCTGTCCCGGCTCGCCTACCTGGCCCGGCCCTGCCCCGTGAGCCGGGTTCACCACGTCGGCCGGCTTTGCCAGGTCGGCGGTGCCCACCATGCGCGCCGATCCGCCTCTGTGGCCCGATTCCTCCACGTAGACCTGTTCAGCCAGGTGCGACGGCTCCACCATGCGGGCCGATTCCACTACGTCCGCTGCTTCTTGCCCATGGGCTGCTTCCGGCAGGCGTGCGGTTTCGGCACTGCGGGCGGCGTCCATCGCCGCGAACCGTGTGCAGGCCTCGGGCGGGAAGCCGAGCCGTTGTGCCGCCGTCCTCGCGTCCATCGTGTGCACCCCTTCAGCCGGTGAGTTCCGACCACACCACGAGGGCCGCGTCCAATGCACGACTTGTGTGACCTACCTCACAATGAGAGATCGCGGAGCTGGCGGCGAGAGGTGATGTCGAGTTTGCGGAAGATATTGCGCAAGTGGGTGTCGATCGTGCGCGGGCTGAGGAAGAGCGTGGCCGCGACCTCCTTCGACGTTGCCCCACCGGCGACCTTGGTCGCGATGAGTCGCTCCTGCGCGGTGAGGTTGTCCAACGGATTCGTACCGTCCCGCCGCGGCCGTTGACCCGTCGCCGACAACTCACGAGCCGCACGCTCGGCAAACGCGGCAGCACCCATCGCGGACAACGATTCATGCGCTGCCTGGAGTTCGACCCGCGCCTCCGCCCGACGCCCTTCACGACGCAACCACTCGCCGTACGCGAGCCGCGCCCGCGCATGCTGAGCCCGTACGTCGGTCTGCGCCAGCAGGTCGATCGCCTCCTGGAACCGACTGTCCGTGTCCGGCGATGTCGGGTCGAGCAGCGCCTGTGCGAGCAGGTGATGTGCGACAGCCCAAGGGGTGGGGTTCGTGCGCGCCAGGCGCGCGAGCTGATCGAGTGCCGGGGCGGCGGCCTCGGGTTGGCCAGCTCGCGCGGCGGCTTCGACGAGTTCGGAGTCGAACGGCCAGATGACGTACGAGCCGAGCTCACGTTCCGCATAGGCGGTCAGTCCGGCCTCGAGGGCTGCGGTGTAGTCGCCGAGCCCGTTGCGAAGGACCGCGGCCGCATAGAGCTCCGCCACCAGCTCGTCGCGCTCGACGCGGTTCTGGATCGACGCCCGCACCTCGTCGAACTCCTCGGTGTTGCCACGCCAGGCAGCGAGGATGACGTCGGCGAACGCGAGACTGAGACTCCCCGCCGCTTCGTCGATCGCCGCCGCCTCGGCCAGCTCCGCCTCCGCTTCGTCGAACCGGCCGAACATCGTCTTGGTGACCGCCTGGAACTTCAGTGCCTGCGGAAGAATCGCCAGCGCGGACTGCCGCCGCGCCAGCTCTACCTGGTGCGCCGAGATCTCGTCCGTCGCCTCGGAATCCCGCAGATCGAGTGCCATCATGCACGCCAGCTCCATCCACCACGGGTCCGCGAGCTCCGCCGTACGGAAGGAGTCGACGGCTCGGCACATGGCCGGCACGGCCTCGTCCACCGGCAACATCGCCTGGTCGAGAAGCGCGGTCAGCAACAGGTCGGCCGGTCGCGGGTTCTCGCACGGCGGAACCTGCGCGCGGATCCGCGCCCCGAGCTGCCGCAGGCGGCCAGGCATCCGGTCGATGAACATCGCGGACGAGAACGCCTCGATGTACGTGCCCGTCGCGTCCTCGGGGCCGAGATCGGGCGCGGCGCTGACCAGCGCGGCGGTCGCCTCCGGACTGCGCGTGACGTACACGTCGATCGTTGCCCGCTGCAACTTCACCTGCGCCCGCTGCGCCGCGTCGAGCGGACGCCGTTCGGCCTGGGTGAGCAGCTCACCAGCCTCGCTGAACGTACCGAGCTTCAGCCGCAGGCCGGCCGCGGCGAGTAGTCGCGCGGCCTGTTCGACGGGCTCCGGGCTGAGTTGCGCCGCGCGTTCGAGGAAGGCCGCGGCAGACGCGAAATCACCACGGAGCTGGGTGCGCTCAGCCGCCTGGGTCAGCTCAGTGGCGACCTCCTCGTCCGTGTCGATCACCGCGTGCGCCCGGTGCCAGGCACGGCGATCCGGGTCGGTCTCGACATCAGTCGCGTCCGCCAGCGCGGCGTGCAGGCGGCGCCGAACACCAGGCGTCGCCGACTGGTACGCCGCCGACCGCACGAGCGGATGACGGAACCGCAACCGCGGCCCGAGCATGACCAGCTCCTCGTCCTCAGCCTCGGCGGCGGCAGCCAGCGTCAGGTCGAGTCGCTTCGCGGCCCGGCGCAACAGACCGAGGTCACCAACCGGCTCAGCCGCGGCGAGGCTCAGCAGCAACTGAGTTGCCTCCGGCAACCGTCGTACCCGGCGCGTGAACTCCGCCTCCAGCTCCTCCACAACACCTCGACGTTGACCGCCCGAAGCACCGTCGAACTCCAGCAGGGCCAGCGGATTGCCGTGCGCCTCGGCCAAGATCCGATCCAGTACGTCGCTGTCGAGACCTGCCCGCCCGGTTGAACGCAGCAGCGCCTGAGCCTCCTTCTCATCCAGCCCGGTCAGCGGCAGCTGCGGTAGATCGGAGAAGCCGGCGCCGTCCGGGCGACCGGCCAGGATCAGCGCGATCCCCTCCGACGAGATGCGCCGGGCAACGAAGGCGAGGGCCTGGCGTGTACCGGCGTCGATCCACTGGACGTCGTCGACCACACAACACAGCGGTTGCTGGAGTTCGTTGAGCAGGCCGAGTACGGCGAGTCCAACCATCAGCGGGCTTGGCGTCGTACCGGCGGCCAGTCCGAAGACCGACTCGAGGGCCTGCCGCTGGACATCCGGTAGCCCGGTCCGCGCCTCGATGACGGGGGAGCACAGTTGGTGCAGAGCGGCGTACGGGAGGTCGCGTTCGAACTCGGTGCCGTCGGCCCGCAGCACCAGCCAGCCGTCGAGCCGTTCGGTGACGGTCTCGATCAGTGTCGACTTGCCGATCCCGGCCTCGCCGAGCACGACCACCGCTCCGCCGTGACCGGCGGCCGCGCCCTGCGTGAGCGCCTCGATCGCCTGCAGTTCCTGCTGGCGGGCTACGAACTGCATCTGCTCGGCTCTCCTGCGTGATCGAGGGACGGATGGTGTACGTACGCAATCTACGTAGTTCTCGCCGACGCGCGGGCGGCGGCTCCGGCGGCACTGTTGACCTTGTCAGCAGGACGCTCTGGAGGAGGCAAAAGGATGATCACCGAGGTTGAACTGCCCGGAATCGTGGAGGCGGACGGGCTGCAGCTGCGCCGGCGGGAGACCCCGGAGGTCGGGCCCGGCCAGGCGCTGGTCCGGATGGAGGCGACCGGGGTGTCGTTCGCGGAGCAGCAGATGCGGCGCGGCAAGTACTACGACCAGCCGCCGTTCCCCTTCGTTCCCGGGTACGACGTGGTCGGGGTGATCGAGTCCCTCGGGTCAGGTGATTCCGGCTTCACGGTCGGCCAGCGGGTCGCCGCGGTGACCAAGACTGGCGGCTGGGCGGACCGGCTGGTGCTCGACACCGCGGACCTCGCGCTGGTACCTGACGGGGTGGGCGCCGAAGAGACCGAGGCCGTGATCGTGAACGGCGTGACCGCTCGGCGGATGCTCGCGATCGCCAAGGTCCGCCGCGGTGACACCATCGTCGTACTGGGTGCGAACGGCGGCGTCGGATCGCTGCTCGTCCAGCTCGCCCGGCACGCCGGAGCACAGGTGATCGGCGTCGTGTCCAAGCGGCACTTCCCGTACGTCCGCGAGCTCGGCGCGAATCCGGTCGACCGCTCGGTGGACGTTCTGAGTGCAGTACGAGCGATCGCGCCGAACGGCGTACAGGCTGTCTTCGATCACGTCGGCGGGCCGGAGATCCGGAAGTCCTGGTCGATGCTCGGCCACGGCGGTTCGCTCGTTTCCTACGGTACGGCGGCCACGCGCGACCAGGACGGTAACGCCCGGCTTCCCGTCCTCGCGCTGATCGGCCGGCTCCTGCTGTGGAACCTGCTGCCGAACGGAAAGTCCGCCACGTTCTTCAACCTCTGGGCCGGACGCCGCCGGCTGGCCAAGCACCAGGCCGAGATGCGTACCGACCTCGAAGCCGTCTTCGGGCAGCTCGCCGCCGGTGACATCACCGCCCGGATCGCCCGTGCCTTCCCGCTGTCCGACGTCGCCGACGCCGTCCGGTACGCCGAGTCCGGCTCAGCCGCCGGCAAGGTCGTCATCGTCCCCTGAAATCTTTCCCTAGAAAGGAAATCTCCTCATGTCTCGCACCACGCGCCTCATCGCCGCTGCCGCCCTCACCGCCGGGATCGCGGTCGCCGCCGTACCAGCCACTGCAGCTCCCTCGACCGTCACCTCAATTGGTGTGGCGCAGCACGCCCCGCGCATCGTCCAGCAATGGGCGACTGCCTGGACCACGCTGAACCCCGTTGCCATGAGCAAGCTCTTCGACCGGAACGGCGTCTACACCGACCACGCCTTCCAGGCCTCCTTTACCGGCCCCGCCGGCGCCAAGACATGGGTCGAGCTCACCGCCGACAGCATCAACCCGGCCAAGGTCACCGTCCACGACACCATCGTCCAAGGCGACCGCATCGCCGTCACCTGGACCTTCAGCGGCACCTTCACCGAGAACTCACCCTTCACCCCGCCCTACTCCGCCGCAGGCAAGTCCTTCGCCGTCCCCGCCACCTCGATCATCACCCTGCACCACGGCAAGATCCGCACCGTCGACGACTACTACAACCTCGCCGACCTCCTCCGCCAACTAGGCCTCCCCGCCGGCGCCTACACCCCACCCACCGCCTGAAAAGCTCCGCCGGTGACTTCGCGGATGGCGTCGGTGACCAGGTCGGGGCGGTCGAGGTGGAGGTAGTGGCCGGAGTCGGGGACGACTGTGTGCCTGGCGTTGGTGGTGGCGGCCAGTGCGTTCTGCAGGTCGAGGACGGGGCGGACGAACGCCTCGGGGCGGCCCTTCATGGCGGTGAGGATGACGACCGGGATCTGCGGCCAAACAGCCTCGGTACGGCGTTTGGCCAGCTCGGGAAGGTGGTCGAGGATCATCGGCAGTTCGGCGAGGTGGACCGCCATCTGCTCGGGGGTCTCCAGGTAGGAGAGGCAGGCTGACTCCAGCAGTTGCTCGATCTCCGGGGTGGTGGCGGCGACGCGAGCGGTGGTCGCGGCCTGCTCGCGGGCGGACTCCAGTTGTTCCTCCCGCCGGACGTCATCACTCGGAAGCGCCGGCGGTGTCGACCAGAACGCCTCGTGCGAAGGATCCAGCAGCACAAGACCGTCCACGAGATCTGGGCGTTCCCAGGCGGCGAGCTGAACTAGCAGCCCGCCCCAGCTGTGCCCGACCAGCACCCCGGATCCCGCACTCTCGAGCACGGCCATCAGATCACCCAGTTGCCCCTCGAGACTCAACGGTGCTCCCTCGCTGGCGCCGTACCCGGCCCGGTCGTAGGCAATCACCCGGTGATCAGCCACCAACGCCTTGAACACCGCCGCGAACCCGATCACCGGAGACGCCGCTCCCGCCTCGAAAATGACGGTCGGCCCGCTCCCACCCGCAACCCAGCTGAGCCTCCGCCCACCCCGGTCAACACCCCCACGCTCAACCGGCGTACCAACCAAAGCGGAGAGGGCACCCACGGCTCGATCTGTAGTCACCAGGCAATCAACGCCCACCCATCCCACCCGGTCAACGGACTTTCGCTCCGGTCGAGCAACGTAGGCGGACCGCCCCCACTCACCAAGTGTCCTCCGGCGGCAGTTTCCGCCTCCGCTCGAGCGTGCCGGACCAGGTGCCGCGCAGGTTGGTGAGTGTTGGCGGTCCGCTTCTCGGGCACTAGCTGAAGTCCGCGAGCAGCGGGTTCCGCATGGTGTAGAACGCGCCGGACACGATGCTCGCCTTGTACTTCGCCGCCAGCCGCCCGGTCAGAACTGCCTCGACCGGTGAATCGTCGGCCCGGACAAACTGGATCACCCCATCACGGCGGCCAAGACTGATGCACTGGTTGAAGTAGCGGAACTTCAGTCCGCGCGGCTCCCGCCCGTTCAGCCGATCCGTCAGCGCCCGAACCGCATGGCCGGCCATCGGAATCCCCGTCGCACAAGCCATCCGCAGCTCGTCCTGACCCTCGGGCCGGACGACGGCCGAGTCACCGATCGCGGTCACCTCCGGATGCGACACCGATCGCAGTGTCGTATCGACCAGCATCCGCCCGTTGTCGTCGACCGCGAACCCAGCCTTCCGCGCGATCTCCGACACCTCGAACCCGGTCGTCCACACCACCACGTCCGCGTCGACCCGCCCGCCATCAGCCAACTGCAGACCCCCGGCGTCGACCGCGACCACCCGTGCCTGCTCGACCTTCACGATCCCCAGCCGGTCGAACACCTTGTGCAGATGCCGTCGACCGCGCTGCGACAACGCGCCACCCAGCGCGCCCGCGGTCACGAGCTGGACCTTCCGCCCGGGATACGACTCCGCAATCTCGGTCACCGCCTCGAGCCCGGTCAACCCGCCACCGACCACCGCGATCGACCCCTCGCTCCGCAGCCGATCCCGCAGCCGCCCAGCACTCACGACATCCGCGACCGTATACGCGTGCTCACCAACCCCAGGCACCGAATCCAGATCCGCCCGGCTCCCCAACGCATAGATCAGTACGTCGTACGCAACCTCCCGCCCGCTCAGCGCCACCACCCGCCGCTCGGCATCGATGTGCACGACCCGATCGACGACAAACTCGATCCCCGTCCCCTTGATCAGCTCGGCGATCGGCCGCTCCGGCAGCGTCTTCCCCGACGCGAGCTCATGCATCCGGACCCGCTCCACGAACGTGTCCCGCGCGTTCACCAGCGTCACGTGTCCATCAGTACGACGAGCTGCCAGCTTGGCCGCGATCATCCCGGAGTACCCGGCTCCCAGCACGACAATGTGCGGTTTCATCTCTGTCCCCTTTCGACAACCCTGAGGACACGCCCCACCCGCCCGCCGTGACATGACGCCCGTCACACGCGCGGCGGCGCGACCGCCGCGTTCTTGCGCCGCGACGTCTGAGCGAGACTGACGGCATGAGCCGACAGGACGATCTGATCGCCGAGGGCGAGCCCGAGGCGGAGTTTCACCCGGGGATCGCGGAGCGCATGCCGCGCAAGCGGGTGGCCGGGGGAGCGCTGATCCGCGATCGGGACGGACGGATCCTGTTCATCGAGCCGACGTACAAGCCGTTCCTCGACATCCCCGGCGGCATCGCGGAGGCCAACGAGTCCCCGTACGACGCCTGCCGGCGTGAGGTGCTGGAAGAGGTCGGGCTCGAGTTGACCATCGGACCGTTGCTCGTCGTCGACTGGGATCCGGCCCGCGGCGTTTGGCACGACGCCATCGCGTTCGTCTTCGACGGCGGCGTGCTCAACGGTGACGAGGAGCTGGTGATGCAACCCGGCGAGGTGGGTGCGGTGGCGTTCCTGACCCTCGACGAGGCGCAATCGCGGCTCCGACCCTCGATGCATCGCCGCCTCACGCTCGCCGTCCAAGCCTTGGCGTCAGGCATCCCGCAGTACTCGGATTTCGGCCGCATTGTTTGACCTCAACATTGCTTCAGGTTTTAGTGTCGAGCGCCTGGACGAGTTGAGGAGGTTCACGGTGCGGGTAGTTCGCATTGCGCGGTTCGGTGGTCCTGAGGTGCTGGAGCTGGTTGAGCTGCCGGAGCCTGTGGCGGGACCGGGCGAGGTGGTGATCGAGGTTGAGGCGGCCGAGGTGTTGTTCCTGGACACGCAGCTTCGGGCCGGGTGGGGACAGGAGTACTTCAAGCTCGAGTTGCCGACCGTGCTGGGCGCGGGAGTGGCCGGCGTGGTGCGGTCGGTCGGGCCCGGCGTTGATGCCGTGCTGGTCGGGCGGCGTGTGATCGCGGGCACCGGTGGGGTCGGGACGTACAACGGCGGCGGGTACGCCGAACAGAGCGTCGTACCGGCGACCGAAGTGTTTCCGGTGCCGAACGGGCTGGAGTTGAGAACGGCGTTGGCGGCGTTGCACGACGGAGCCACCGCGTTGTCGCAGCTGGACCTGGCAGCGGTGTCGCCCGGTCAGCGAGTGCTGATTACCGCGGCCGCGGGCAGTCTCGGCAGTTGGCTCATTCCGTTGCTCTCGGCAACTGGTGTGACCGTCGTCGGCGCCGCGAGAGGGTCGGCCAAGCTCGACCGTGTGCGCGAGCTCGGCGCGCACGAGGTCGTGGACTATTCAGCTCCCGGCTGGACCGGCGGGCTGCAGGGTGTGGATGTCGTGTTCGACGGCGCCGGTGGTGAGATCGGTCGGGCGGCGTACGCGATCACCCGCCCGGGCGGTCGCTTCCTCGGCTACGGCGCGGCCAGCGGAGACTTCGCCGGCGCGGATCATCGCGACGACGTCACCGTGGTCGGCATCTACCAGCCGGACCCGGTCGCCTGGCGTGACCTCCCGCGCCGCGCCCTCCAGCTCCTGGCCGACCGGCGCCTGGACCCAGCGATCGGCCAAACCTTCCCACTGGCCGAGGCCGCAGCGGCTCATGCCGCCATCGAGGCGAGGACCACGGTCGGCAAGACGCTGCTGGTTCGGTAGTGAAGGACAGTCGCCCGGCGCGCTCAGCGAGTGAGCGGCCGGGCGATTTTCAGCAGGTACTAAGTGTTCTTGGCTACCCGAACTTGAGGCGGACGATGACGTTGTCGATGCCGCTCGGGGTGCCGCCGTTCTTGTCGTCGTTGGTGGAGGTCAGCCAGAGACCGCCGTCGGGGGTTTTGGTGACGCTGCGCAGGCGGCCCCAGCGGCCGGAGAAGACCGCTTGCGGGGTGCCGACGCCGGTGCCGGCGGAGTTGATCTGGGTGACCCACAACTGCTCGCCGGTGACGCCGGCGATGTAGATCCAGTCGTTGACGATTTCGATGCCGCTCGGTCCGGCCTGCGAGGTGGACCAGGTGCGCTTCGGCGCGATGTAGCCGCCGCAGTCGCCGATGGTTCCTTCACAGGCGGGCCAGCCGTAGTTGCCGCCCTTCTGGATCAGGTTCAGCTCGTCCTGGCTGTTCTCACCGAACTCGGCCGCCCACAGCTGACCGCGCGAGTCCCACGCGAGACCCTGCGGGTTGCGGTGGCCGCGGCTCCACACGTAGCGGGCGTTGCCGCCGGTGCTGAAGAACGGGTTGTCGCTGGGCGGCGTCCCGTCGGCGTTCAGCCGCAGGATCTTGCCGTTCAGCGAACCGTTGTTCTGCGCGTTGCCAGAGTTCTTCGCGTCGCCGACCGTCGCGTACAGCTTGCCGTCCGGACCGAACGCGATCCGGCCGCCGTTGTGGTACCGGTTCTTGGCCAGTCCGGTCAGCACCGGCTCGGAGGTCGTGCCCAGTACGCCGTTCTCGTACTTCATCCGCACGATCCGGTTGTCGTTGGCGGCCGTGTGGTAGAAGTACACCCAGTGGTCGGTGGTGAAGTTCGGCGAGATCGCCAGACCCAGCAGACCGCCTTCACCAGTGGTCGTCACCGCGCCAGGAACCTTGCCCAGCGTGGTTTTCTGGCCCGACGCGGTCACTCGCAGCACCTCGAACCGGTCCCGTTCGGTTACCAGCGCCGTCCCGGACCCGTCCGGCAGGAAGGCGACGCTCCAGCCGAGGTCGACCTTCGCGATGTCCTTGTCGTACGCCGGAATTCCGCCGGCCCCCGTGGCCGACGTACGGACGGTCACGGCGTTGCTCGCCGCGGAGGCGTTGCCGTCAGGGTCACGGGCCTTGACGGTGAACGTGTAGCTGGTGTTCGGGGTCAGCCCGGTCACGGTCGTGGTCAGTGAACCGGTCGTCGCCACCTTGGTCGCGCCCTGGTAGACGTCGTACCCGGCGATGCTGCCGCTGTTGTCGGTGGAGGCGTTCCACGCGAGTGACACACTGTTCGCCGTCGCGCCGGTCGACCGCAGATTGCCCGGGGTGGTCGGCGGCTGGGTGTCGCCGCTGCCCGGCGTGGTGAACGTGACCACGTTGCTCTGCTGGGAAGCGTTGCCCGCGGCATCGAACGCACCGACCGAGACGTCGTACGACGTGTTGGCGGTCAGCGTGTCGACAGTCGCCGAGAGGGTGTTGGCGTCGACGACCTTGAGGACGTTGCCGCCGCGGTTGATCTCGTACCGGACCACGCCGACGTTGTCGGTGGCCGCGGACCAGGTGAAGGTGGCGGCGTTCGACTTGATGTTGCTGACGGCAAGGTTGCTCGGTGCGGACGGCGGGGTGGCGTCGTCGCTGGTCGGGTTGACGGTGAGCTTGTCCGCGTTCGGTCCGCCGTCGGCGGTGGTGGCGCGGGCGCGGATCTTGTTGGTGCCGGCGACGAGTTGGAGGCGGACGGTCTTGGTCTGCCAGACCGTCCAGTCACCGGTGCCGGGATAGGTGATCCCGACCGCGCCGGAGACGCCGTTGACGGTCCAGTCCATCGGCCGGGTGGCCGTCGTACCGTTGGCGAAGCGCAGTGTCACGTCGGCCGGGCCCGCCGGGGCGGTCACGGTCCATTCGACGTAGCTGCCGACGAGGTTGTCGTAGTTCACGAATCCGGTGCCGGTGTAGCCGGCGTGGTTGGACTCGACCACGCCTTGGGAGATGGTCGCGGACTCGGCCTGGTAATCGGTCGGGGCCGCGGTGGCGGTCGGGGGAGCGGAGGTCAGGGCGAGCGCGGCGGCGAGGGCGGCCGCGCTCGACACGAGCCTGCGCCGGAGCGTGCGAGGTGTCATCGAGGTCTCCTGGTGTTCCGGGGCGGAGGGGAGTCACTCTTATTAGGAAACTTTCCTAACGATATTCGGCATGACACCACCCGTGAGCAAGTGGTGTCAACCGGTGAGCGCGAGTCTGGCATGCGCTTTCCGCTCCGGACAGCGGTCAGCCCCCGCGAAGCCGTTCAGCGGCTCCGCGGGGGCTGGATTGGTCGAACCTTTCTCAGCCCGGCACGCTCAGCAGGGCCGGGCGATACAGGGTCTGGCCCGACGTCTCGTCGACGACGGCGACCCGGACCGACTCCGGGGTGGAGTCGGTGTGCGGTACGGCGAAGACCACGGTGGCCGGGCGGCCGTCGTACCGGGCGGTGTAGCTGACGAACCGCCAGTCGTCCTCGTCCCAGTAGTCACGGATGTCGGACCTGAGCAGTCCGGTCATCGCGCGGTAGGCAGGGCTGTGGATCAGGCGGCGTTCCGTGGCGGCGAGCGGTACGGCGTTGCTCGCGGTGCGGGCCAGCGGATGACTGAGCCGGACGCGCAGCCTCCTCAGGGGGAGGAGCCAGTAACGGTCGAGCTCGGGCGACAGTGCGACGAACGCTGCCGCCTCTGCGATCAGGACGAGCGCGGCCGGTCCGGCCGTCCACCATCCTTGGGATGTCGTCAACGCTGCCGCTGCTGTTGTCAGCAGCAACAATGCGCGCCCGATCGATCGGTAGCCCACGGGTTTGGCCGACTTGCCGGCGCAACCGCAGGACGCCTCGGGTACGACGATCTTGGCGTAGCTGAGATATCCGGTGAACCCAACACCGAGGACGACTGCCGCCAGCACTTCTGCAGTCCAGGCGGGCGGACTCAGCAGTGCCAGGGCAAGGACCGCTTCGATGACGCCGACGGCGCGATATGCGGGCTTGGCCCGGTTCTCGCCGACGAGCTTCGGTAGGGCGGTCTTCTCTGCTTCGTCCGGGCTGGTCAGCTTGCCGTACGACGACCAGAGGAGAAGCAATCCGATCAGCAGCGGCTGGGCGGCCGCCACCTGCTGTGTGAACATCGCGGCCTCCCGGTCAGTTCGCCGCGTAGATCGTCGCGATGTCGATCTCGCTCGTCCCGGGCCGCCAGGCGCCGATCACCTGGACATGCCGGCCGACCTTCAGCATCGACAGGTCCGAGATCGCCGGCGTGCCGTTGTAGGCGGCGGCCGTGATCCCTTCCTGGACGTGGCCGAAGATCTTCTGGCCGAAGTGATCGAGGTTCAGCCCGGTCCGGCTGATCGAGTTGATCATCACGTCCAGGTTGACGATGTTGATCCACACCGACTCCGCCGCCAGTACGCCGTTCGGCATCTTCACGCCGCGTGCGTACAGGCCGTCGCCGATCATCGCCTGGTCGATCGTGGTCGGCCGGAGCTTCCAGACGCTGGTGACGCCGGTCAGCTGGATCTTGTGCAGCCGGCCGTCAGATCCCTGTACCTGCAGGAGATCCTGGTTGCGGCCGGTGATCAGACCTTCCGCGAAGTTCGGATCCGGGGCACCCGGATCCGGTACCTGGGCCGACGCGGCGAACGCGGCCTCCGGTGCCAGCGACCCCAGCGCGCTGGCGGCCACGAGCCCGGTCGCGCCGAGCGCGGCCCTGGTGAGCAGAGCACGACGATCCATCGTTGAAGTCATCTCAGCTCACCTCATCCCACATCGATGCCGGCTGGAATCAGCCCGGCACTCAGGCCCGCGATCCGGCTGAACGCCGCCGGGGTCAGGTCGAGCACCCGGTTCGACGCACAGGTCCCTCCACAGCAAGCGCGCTCACCGCAGAACGACCGCGTCCGCGGCCCACAGTCCGCGATCGACGTGACCACACGCGAACCGTTGCAGCGATTCGTCGTCGCGTGCCGGAACCCACAGGTCCGCCGCGCGACCCCGGTCACGCCGCAGTTGTCCGGCCGCGTGATCGAGTAGCAGGCATCCGAGGTGTTCGTCCAGGCATGCTGGAGATTCCCCGACTGACACGTCCCGCAAGCACCGGTCCCGGTGCTAGCACAAGGTCCCCATGCGTTGCCGCAACAGAACCACGATGCTTCGCCGACAAGTCCGAACATCACATCCATGAAGTACCTCCAGGTCTAGGGGCGGTAAGACCTACAGAAACTCTTTGTACTCCTCAGATGAGAAATCTCCCAGACCTCGACAGAAACGGAAACTTTTTGCCTAACGGCACCCGCCCGGCTCGGAAAAGGCACGCTCCACCAGCCACGGGTCTAGACCGCTTATGCTGGTGAGGCATCGATCGAACTTCATCGACGCGACTCCAGGAGTCACCTGTGCAGCTGACTTTTCGTTGTATGGAAGGTGCGGCCGACCTCCTCGCCGCCGAACTCACCCACATCTCATCCGTTACGCCACGTGCGCGGTCAATGTGACCGATTCTGTCGAAGGATGGGTCGCCGAGCTCGGGGAATTACATTGGACACAACGGTTCGAGCGGCTGGAACGGTTGCCATGGGCTACTAATGCGGTCGTTGCCGAGGTATTGGTGCGGTTGGCAAAGATCCGTGCCGGGCAACGGGTCTTGGATCCGTTCTGCGGATCAGGCACCTTACTGGTCGCCGCGAGTCGCCAGGCTCACGAGCATCGCGTGATCGCGAATCTCCCGTTCGGCAAACGGGTCGGCAGCCATCGAGACAACCAGCGCCTCTACCCGGCCGCCCTCGGCGAGATCGCGCGCGTGCTGACGAACGACGGGCGAGCCGTCCTGATGACCGAGGACAAACGATTGCTGCAGGATGCGGTGGCTGGGGTTCGCGGGCTGAAGATCGTCCGCGAACGACTACTCCGGTACGGCGGTGCCACGCCAACCGTGTATGTGCTGACCCGCACGCGAACCTAGCTCGCCCGGTCGAGGCGCGTTGCTACTTGCTGCAATTTCTCGGGATCGGCGGGTGGCAAGCCTTATGCTTCCGGGCGTGATCGATGACAACCAGGCGCGGGCGCTCGCGGCTCGCTGGCTGCAGTGGGCTCATTCCATGCCGTCCGAGAGCAGTCCGATCTCGGACCCGGACGGAGGGCACGCGGCAGTGAACCAACCCGATGACGTCTGGTTCTTGGCGGGGACATCTGGGGGTTCAGCCGACCGCCGTGCCGCCGTACCGGTGGATCGGCCCTTGTTCTTCCCGTTGTTCAACATGTGGGGACGGGTCGAGGCCGCGGATGTGGTGTGCCCGGAGGCGACCGGCGAGGCGCAGTTGAACGGCGAGAAGCTGCCGACCTGGACCGTGCACAACACGGAGCAGATCAAGATCCCTGTGGTAGCTGGGAAGCGGTTCCCTCGCGTGAAGGTCCGGATGTGGGGCCTGTGGTCCTATCACCCCGGCCTCGCCGCCGGAGGACATCTCCTGGAGTTCCAGGGTGCCGTTCGGCCTGGAGGCTTCTGGGTCGCGGTGCGCTACAACCTCATCGCCGGCTAGGTGGTTGTGCGCTGGGCTTCGACGACGAAGCGGAAGTCGGCGAGGAAGCGGTCGTAGGCCTTGGGGCCGAGGGACTGACGGTGGCGTTCGCCGATCTCGGCCATGAGTGCGTCGGCCGTTCGCATCTCGGCAAGGCCGCGGCTGGTTGGCACGATGAGTTTCGCGCGCCGGTCGTCAGGGTCTGGGCGGCGTTCCAGGTACCCGAACGCTTCCAGTTCGTCGAGGCTCTTGCCGATCACTTGCTTGTGCTGACCGGAGAGCCGGGCGAGTTCGGTGGCGCGGATGCCGTCGGCGCGTAGGTAGGCGAGGACCGCGCCGTGCCGTGGGGAGATGTCGTCGAAGCCCTCGGCGTGCAGGCGCCGGAACAGCTCGCCCTGCACCGAGAACAACAGCCGGCCGGCGAGAACGCCTAGGTCGGTCGACGCATCCCTGCGCTCCAACGCGCCTCCCTCCAGTCTGAAATCGAACCCTACAAGACCGGAACTCAGCGACGGGTGAACTCGCGTCCAAGGACCTGACGCAGGTGCACCTCGACGAAAACGCGCAGATGGGGATCCTTCGCCAGATCCTCGAACGCGGTCGCCAGTTGTTCATCGGGCGCGTCGGTCAGATGGACGATGCGCCACAGGTTGAGCGGATCGTCCTCCGGCCCGGCCACCGAGTGCTCGACGTGAAAGATCGGCTGCTCCTGACCGGCCGTGATGATCCGCCCGTCCGGCGTCTCGAACCGCTCGGCCCCGACGAAGAACGCTCGCCGGTTGGCGTGATCCAGGCGGACATGCTCGATCACCGCGACGAACTGCCCCGGATCGGCCCAGAGGCGCTGTTCGGAGACGCGGGTGAATTCCTCGAGCTGGCCGCGATGCGTGCTGGGGAACTTCTCCGCGCTGCCGGCCCGCACCACGGTCGGGATGTAGATGTCCGGGGCCGCCGCCTTGCGCGTCTCCATGTCCCACAGGTCGGCTCCGGAATACCGGTACGGCGGCTGGACGTCGTACCGGGCAGTGAGCACCTCGTTCACCCGCACGGGCGGTAGCTCGACCGACGTGGTCTCGGGAGCGCTCCACGCCTGCACGATGATCTGCTGATGGTCAAAGTTCATGACAGTCAATATAGGTGACTAAATCTCCGGAAACCAGAGCTGGCGCGGGCGACTGTATGCGGTATACGATCAGGCGAAGCACGCCGAATGTGACCTGGTGCACGGTGGTATGCATCGGTACCGGATAGAGTCGGTGTGTTGTGGAGGGGAGTATTCCTCAACGGCAGCGTCGTCATCACGGGAGGCCTGGACGGCCGAACCGGTGCTGCCGGCCTGGAGCGATCCAGGCGGAAGAGACCTCCGGACCAAGGTAGTGTCACGCGTCCGGAGGTTCACACATGGTTTCTGTCATGCCCCCGTTGGTCTGGGTGCTCACGATCGCCGGCCTGCTCGCGATCGTCGCGTTCGACCTGATCGTGATCGCGCGCCGGAACCACACCGTGACGATCAAGGACGCGACCCGGTGGGTGCTGTTCTACGTCGGGCTGGCCGCGCTCTTCGCGATCGGGCTGTTCCTGTTCAGCGGTGGGAAAACCGGCGGTGAGTTCGTCGCCGGCTACATCACCGAATACAGCCTGAGTGTCGACAACCTCTTCGTCTTCGTGATCATCATGGCGCGGTTCAGCGTGCCGAGCCTGGCCCAGGACAAGGTCCTGTACATCGGCATCGTGGTGTCGATGCTGCTGCGGGCCGTCTTCATCCTGGCCGGTGCGGCCGCGATCTCCGCGGCCAGCTGGGTGTTCTACATCTTCGGCGCGTTCCTGGTCTACACCGCGGTCCGGCTGGCGATCGAGGGTGAGAACGACGAAGCGGACTTCCAGGAGAACGCCGTACTGCGCGGCATGCGCCGGATCCTGCCGATCTCGCACGACTACGACGGCGCGAAGCTCGCCACCCGGATCGACGGCAAGCGGATGGTGACGCCGCTGGTGATCGTGATCTCGGCGATCGGGATGGCGAACGTGATCTTCGCGCTGGACTCGATCCCGGCGATCTTCGGGCTCACCCAGGACGCGTACATCGTGCTCACCGCCAACGCGTTCGCGCTGATGGGACTGCGTCAGCTGTACTTCCTGATCGGCGGCCTGCTGGAACGGATCGTCTACCTGAACGTCGGCCTGTCGGTGATCCTCGCGTTCATCGGTGTGAAGCTGATCGTGGAGGCGCTGCACGGTTCGCACATCGACGACATCGGCGCGATCCACCTCCCGCACATCGGCATCGTCACCTCACTGAGCTTCATCGCCGCGACCCTGTTCGTGACCACGGTCGCCAGCCTGGTCAAGTCGTCCCGCGACGCCCGCCGCGTCCCGGTCAAGGTCCGCACCGAGGACTGACCCGTCAACGTCCGAAGAACCGGAGACCACCGCTGCGATTCCTTCGGACGTTAGCCCAGCGCCACCCATAACGTCCGAAGAACCGGAGACCACCGCTGCGATTCCTTCGGACGTTGGCGGAGCGCCATCCATAACGTCCGAAGGACCGGAGGGCCCGCCTCCGATCGTTCGGACGTTAGGTGCCGCTAAACGGCGTCGAGTTCCCGGGACGGGGCGCGGAGCCGGGTGTAGAGGGCGGGGATGGGTGTGAGGAGTAGGCCCGAGGCGACCAGGGCTGTCCGGAGACCGGCACGGCCGGCCAGCGCGCCGAGCGGGGGACCGCCGGCGACCTGGCCGATCGCGTTCGCCTGGGAGACGAACGAGATCACCGTGGCGCGTGAGCGCGACTCGACGTTCCGGTTCAGCCACGCGGATTCGATCGGCCAGGACAACGCATCCGCGATGCTGCGCAACCACACTGCGGCCAGCGCGAGCCAGAGGTTGCCCAGCAGAGCGAAGGCGAGAACGCCGACGACCTGAAGGAACGCGAGCAACGCCAGTACGCCGTTCGGGTGGGTGGCAGTCAAGCGTTCGGGTGAAAGCTTGTTCAGGATGAGCGAGCTGATCAGTGTGAGCAGTGTGCCGATCAGCCCGAGCACCGTGAACCAGAACGCGGGGTCCGACGTACCGAACACTGTCTGGAACTCGAAGGTCAGGATCTTCACCTGCCACAACCGGTCGAACGCCTCGCTGGACAACCCCGACACCAGGCTGATCAGCACCAGCGTGCGGACGACCGGACGCTTTCGGGCGACCGCGAGGCCGTGCTTGAAGGTGTCGGCCATGTGCTTGACCGTCTCCCGCTCACCCGCAGGCGTTCGGTGGAAGTTGACCTCCCGCATGAACACGGCGAGTAGCACGGCCAGCACGATCATCCCGATGCCGGACAGCTTGATCGGCAGCGAAAGATCAAGCAGGCCGAGTCCTCCGGCGGCGACGGTACCGAGGATCGTCCCACCGAGGCTGAACTGCTGACTGCGAACCAGTACGCCGGCCACCTGGTCGGCGCCGATCTCGTCGGCCAGCCAGGCCTGATCGGCGCCGGAGGTGAACGTGTACCCGACTCCCCAGAGCACCTGGGCGCCGAGGATCGCGAGGAACGTCGGCGACAGGCCCTGGAGCAGGAACCCGGAGCCGATCAGTGCTACTCCGATGACGACGGACAACCGCCGGCTGTAGAGGTCGGCGACGATGCCGGTCGGGATCTCGAACAGGAAGCAGGCGAGTTCGAGCGTCGTCCCGACCAGGACGAGCTGCAGCGGGCTGAGGCCCGCCTCGCGGACGTAGTACACCGCGCTGAGCGTGAAGCAGAGCGCGGCACAGAACGCCCAGACGGTCTTGTAGGTGCGATAGGTCCGGACCGGATCGGCCGAACGATCAGTCATAGGCATGGCGAGATTGCTCCTGAAAGCGTGCATGACGAAGCGCGGCCCGGGACTGGGCCGATCGCGGCGTGACGCACAACGGCAGCCTGGCGACGGGCCGGATCGGACCGGTCACGCCGTGGCGGCGGTGGTGCGCTTTCAGGAGCGGTTTTGCATGCGACGAGAGTAGAGGTATTTCCGGCGCGTCTGCCTCTCATTTACCCGGACGCGCACACCGAACCGGAGTAGTATCGAAAGTGCCTGGCCCGGCCGTTCCCCCGTGATGGTCGGGTCAGGTCTTGTCTAGAAGGCCTTCCGTTAGCGGGGCTGCCGTTCGACGACCCGGTAGCCGAGCGATTCGTAGAGCGCCACGCTCCCGGTCGGGTTCTCCGCGACCGTCCACAGCGACGACGGACGGTACGCCGACCCACGGCCTACCGTCCTGACCGCTGACCACCCAACCAGCGAGCCGGTCGCGAACCCACGCGAGTGTCCACAACCGGTGGTCGGGGTAGTCGTTCGCGATGCCCTGCTCCACGCCCGGACTGTCCCAGGAGCTTGCCCTGGCCAGGTCTTGACATGGGTTCGGTGGGGCGGTTGACTGCGAGATAGTTCACGGAGGTAATAAAATACTGGTGCAATCCAGAGTCGGTGGCTCAGAGCGACTCCGGGGTGGCGCCGAGTAGCACCCCGGTCCGGTGGGATAGTCACCGGGCCATTCTGCGTTTCCCGGATAGTTGCCTTTGGCAACGCCTGATTTCCCTTGCCTGCAAGGCGCGAGGTGATTTCGGTCAAGGTCGGGTATCGACAGGTTGCGGGAGTCTTCCGCCGGCCGGAGTTCTGTGTCATCCTCCCGGTGAGTGAACCCGAGATCCTATCGGATATCGGTTTCACTCCGATCGGTGACGGAAAGGATGCGGAGTGAGTGCAACGTACGAGGTGCGGGACAAGTCGGGGGCGGCGCCGCCCGCGCCGGCCGCGGCGAAGGCGGTGAAGTCCACCCGGCCGGCGCGGCCGGGTCAGTGGACGCAGGCCCGCCGGAGTCTGCGCCGGCACTGGCAGCTGTACCTGCTGATCGTCGTGCCGCTGGCGTACTTCGTGATCTTCAAGTACATCCCGATCAGCAACGCCGTGATCGCGTTCAAGGACTACAGCCCGATCAAGGGTCCGTGGGGCAGTCCGTGGGTGGGCTTCCACAACTTCGAGTTGCTGTTCCAGAACCCCGTGTTCACGTCCCTGGTGAAGAACACGTTCCTTCTGGCCGGCTACACGGTGCTGGCGAGCTTCCCGATCCCGATCATCCTGGCGATCGCGCTGAACGAGATCCGGACCGGGGTGTTCAAGAAGACGGTGCAGCTGGTGACGTACGCGCCGTACTTCATCTCGACCGTGGTCGTGGTGTCGATGACGATCCTGGTGCTGTCGCCGCGGCTCGGGTTCGTCAACGACGCGATCGGGCTGTTCGGGGTGCCGGCGGTCGACTTCCTCGGCAAGCCGGACTACTTCCGGCACATCTACGTGTGGTCCGACGTCTGGCAGACGACCGGGTACTCGGCGGTCATCTACCTGGCGGCGCTGTCCGGTATCGATCCGGCGCTGCACGAGTCCGCGCGGATCGACGGTGCGAGCCGGCTGCAGCGGATCCGGAACGTCGACCTGCCAGGCATCATGCCGACCGCGGTGATCATCCTCATTCTCGGCGTCGGCAACATCATGTCGATCGGGTTCGAGAAGGCGTTCCTCCTGCAGAACCCGCTCAACACCGCACAGTCCGAAATCATCGCCACCTACGTGTACAAGACCGGCCTGCTGAACGCCGACTTCAGCATGGCGACCGCCATCGGGCTGTTCAACTCCGTCGTCAACCTCATCCTGCTCGTCGTCGTGAACTTCGTCGCCAAGCGGATCACCGGGAACGGACTCTGGTCATGAGCGTTACGTTGCAGGGATTCCGCCGTACGGTGAAGGCTCCGGAGGCGTCGAAGCGGACCTCGATCGAGGAGACACGCGGCGACAAGATCTTCCTGGTCGGCGTCCGGATCATGCTCTGGCTGGCGCTGATCGTGGTCGCTGTCCCGCTGATCTACATCGTGGCGAACTCGTTCAGCAGTCCGGCCGCGGTCAGTGGCGGCCGGGTGCTGCTCTGGCCGATCGAGCCGGGACTGAAGGCGTACAAGACGGTCTTCGCCGATCCGCAGATCATGCGCGGATACCTGAACTCGTTCATCTATGCGATCGGCGGCACGCTGATCAGCGTCACGCTGACGATCGCGATCGCCTATCCACTGTCGCGGCGCACCTTCTACGGCCGCAACGTGATCATGAGTCTGCTGATCTTCACCATGCTGTTCTCGGGTGGCCTGATTCCGACCTACCTGGTGGTGCAGGACCTGGGCATGCTCAACACCCGGTGGGCGATGGTGATCCCGAGCGCGATCGGGGTCTGGCAGGTGATCATCGCGCGCACGTTCTTCCGCTCGACCATCCCGGACGAGCTGCACGAGGCGGCCACCATCGACGGGGCGAGCGACCTGCGGTTCCTGTGGTCGGTCGTGCTGCCGCTGTCCAAGCCGGTGATCGCGGTGATCGCGCTGATGTACGTGATCTTCCAGTGGAACAGCTACTTCGACGCCCTGATCTACCTCAAGGACCCGGGGCTGTACCCGTTGCAGATCATCCTGCGCAACATCCTGATCCTGAACTCCACCACCGGGTCTGCGGCCGACATCGCCCAGAACCTCGAACGTCAGCAACTCGCGAACGTCCTGAAGTACGCGCTGATCGTCGTCTCGACACTGCCCGTACTGATCATTTACCCGTTCGTCGCCCGCCACTTCACCAAGGGCGTGATGGTCGGCGCGGTCAAGGGCTGAAAGGCCCCCTGAGAAAGGAACACAGCAATGCGCTCATCCGTGAGCAAGGTCGCGGCCCTGTCCGCGGCCGCCCTGCTCGCCCTCGCGGCGTGCAGCTCGGACAAGACCGACGGGGCGGCGAACGAGACCTCTGCCGACGGCAAGGTCATCATCGACACGTTCGGCCCGCAGGGTCCGGACGACAACTGGGACAGCAACCCGGTCAGCAAGATCATGAGCGACAAGTTCAAGATCCAGTTCCGCTGGCAGACCACGACGTACGACGCCGGCGCGGCCAAGGAGAAGCGGCAGATCGCGCTGGCCAGTGGCGACTACCCCGACCTGTTCATGCTGATCCCGTGGGTGGACGGCTTCTCGCAGGCCGAGGTGCTCAAGCTCGGCACCCAGGGGGTCGCGCAGCCGCTCGAGCAGCTGATCAAGGACAACGCGCCGAACATCCAGAAGGAGCTCGACGCCAACAAGACCCTGAAGGAGATGTCGACCGCACCCGACGGTCACATCTACGCGCTGCCGCAGTGGTCGGACTGTGTGCACTGCACCTACCCGGACAAGCTGTGGATGAACAGCGCCTGGCTGAAGAAGCTCAACCTCCAGGTGCCGAAGACCACCGAGGACCTGCGCAAGGTCCTGCAGGCGTTCAAGACCCAGGACCCGAACGGTAACGGCAAGGCGGACGAGATCCCCCTGACCACCGACGTTCAGGACAGCAGCCTGATGGGCTACCTGATGAGCGCGTTCGCCTATAACCCGGTCGGCGCCAACAACGGCAACCGGTCGCTGCTCGAGCTGAACGGTGACAAGGTCGCCACGCCGGTCAACACCGACGCGTGGAAGGCGGGCCTGAAGTACATCAACTCGCTGTACAAGGAAGGCCTGATCGACCAGACCGCGTTCACCCAGAACGCGCAGGCGCTGCAGGCGCAGGGCAACAACCCGAAGGCGGTCGTGGTCGGATCCGTGCCGGTGCTCTGGCCGGGCATCTTCGTCCAGCTCGGTTCGAAGGACGGTCGCGACAAGCAGTACGACGCGGTGCCGCCGCTGACGGGTCCGGACGGCAAGAGCTACACCGGGTACAACTACCCGAGCTCGACCGGCTACACCTTCATGCTGACCAACAAGGCCAGCAAGGAGGCACAGGTCGCCGCGATCAAGATGCTCGACTACATCTACAGCGACGAGGGCCGCAAGATCGCCATCATGGGTCCGGAAGGGGTCGGCTGGTCCGCGCCGCGTCCTGGTGACATCGCGCTCGACGACAAGACCAAGGTCGGCTACTACCGCTTCGGTGAGGACGAGCACAAGAAGAACATCTCCTGGGACGCGATGGCGCAGTACAACGTGACGCTTGCCTACCGCAACGAGCAGGCCGTGCCGGCGGACGTCTACTCGGCCGCGGGTCTCGAGCGGCGGCTCTACCAGGAGACGACCAAGAAGTACGTCGGTCACGAGGACAAGTCGCTGTGGTTCCCGCAGACCTCGGTCTGGCCGGACCCCAGCCTCAGTGGTGAACTGGCCACCCTCCAGACGAACCTGAGCACGTATGTGAACCAGAACCAGCTCGCGTTCATCACCGGGTCGAAGAACATCGACACGGAGTGGGACGCGTATGTGAAGGGTCTCGACAGCACCGGCATGCCGCGGTACCTGGAGATCAACCAGCAGGCGTACGACAAGTACAAGTCCGGGAGCAAGTAGCACTCATGTCCCACGAACTGTGGTTCCGTACTCCCGCGCCGGACTGGGTCGAGGCGTTGCCGGTGGGCAACGGGCACCTCGGAGCGAAGGTGTTCGGCCGGGTCGGTACGGAACGGATCGCCCTGAACCTCGACGACGTGTGGTCCGGCGACGGGCCGCGCGAGCTGGAGGTGACGGGCGGTCCGGAGACGTTGGCCGACGTACGGCGGTTGTTACTGGCCGACGGTGATCGGTTGGCGGCGACCGAGCGGACGCGGGCCTTGCAGGGTCCGCTGGTCGAGTCGTACCAGCCGCTCGCCGATCTGCTGATCCGCACGGCGGGGGAGGCCGGCGACTACCGCCGGAGCCTCGACCTGCAGACCGGCGTGGTCGGCGTCGACTACACAGTGGAGGGGACGCGGTTCCGGCGCGAGACATATGTCTCCGCGCCGGACCAGGTGCTGGTCTGGACGATCACGGCCGACCAGGCCGGTGCGATCGATCTGGACCTCAGCCTGGAGAGTCAGCACCCGGTGCAAACGAATGTTGCCGAGGGCATCTACAACGCTGTCGGCCACGCTCCGTCGGAGTTGACGATCGAGTATCGCGAGAGCCCGGATCCGATCCAGTACCGCGACGGTCACGGGATCGGGTTCGGGATCGCGCTGCAGGTCCACGCTGCGAGTGGTGAGGTCATCACGTCCGCGGACGGCGTGACCGTTCGTGGTGCTGACAGTGTGACGGTGTTGCTGGCCGCGGCGAGTACGTTCCAAGGGTGGTCGGTACCACCCGGGCGTGATCCGCTCACCGCGTTGCGCGCGGCAACCGACGTACTGGCTGCTGTTGAGCTCGACAAGCTGCGTGAGCGGCATGTCGAGGATCATCAGGCGTTGTACGGGCGTGCGGAGCTTCAGTTGGGTACGGCGGTTGACCTGCCGACCGATGAGCGGATCGGGACCGACGATCCGGACCTGGTCGCGCTGATGTTCAACTTCGGCCGTTATCTGCTGATCGCGTCCTCGCGACCGGGCACGCAGGCGGCGAACCTGCAAGGCATCTGGAACCAGGACCGCCGGCCGATGTGGGCCAGCGACTGGACCAACAACATCAACACCCAGATGAACTACTGGCCGGCCGACGTCACCGGGCTGAGCGAGTGCTTCGAACCACTCATCGACAACCTGGAGGCCCTGGCAGCCTCCGGCGCCACCACAGCAAAGATCCTGTACGACGCTCCCGGCTGGGTGTCGCACCACAACTCGGACATCTGGGCCGCGACCTGGCCAGTTGGCGAAGGTGGTGATGATCCCGTCTGGGCGATGTGCGCGACGTGTGGAGTCTGGCTGACGGCGCATCTCATGGAGCACTACCGATTCGGCCAGGACCTGAAGTTGCTGCGTGAGCGCTCTTATCCGTTGATCGCTGGTGCGGCCGAGTTCGTGCTGGCGATGCTGGTCGAGGACGGCGAGGGGCGGTTGCAGTTCGTCCCGTCGACCGCGCCGGAACATCATTTCGTGCTGCCGTCGGGGGAGAGGGCCTCGGTCGACCTGACGTCGACGTACGACATCTGGCTGATCCGTGAGCTGTTCGCCAACCTCGCCGAGGCCGAGACCGCGCTGGGATTGACCTCAGACCTCAATGAGCAGGCCCAGAAAGCGCGGGAGCGGTTGCCGGAGATCCGGATCACGCCCGACGGGCGGCTCCACGAGTGGCCGACCGACTGGACGCCCTCCGAGATCAACCACCGGCACCAGTCGCACCTCTACGGTCTGCACCCTGGCGCGGAGATCGACCCGGCCCGTACGCCGGAGTGGGCCGAGGCGGCGCGGAGATCACTGCAGGTAAGGACCGATGGTGCAACGAACGGTGGCTGGACTGCGGCCTGGTTGGTTGCCCTGTGGGCGCGGTTGTTCGAGCCTGAACGGGCATCCGAGGTCATCCAGGACTATCTGGCGCGACTGGTCTCGGACAATCTGCTGCACCGCGACGGCGGTATCTTCCAGATCGACGCGAACTTCGGCATGACGGGCTGCATTCCGGAGCTGCTGATCCAGAGTCATACCGACGTGATTCGGCTGCTGCCGGCGCTGCCGAAAGCGTGGCCGGACGGGTATTTCCGTGGTCTGCGGGCTCGCGGCGGGCTGACGTTCGACGTCAGCTGGCAGGGTGGGCAGCTGACCAAGGCGTCGGTGGTTGCCTCGCGCACCGGACTGCACCGGATCGCCTTGCCGGGAAGGGAACTCGTGGTCGAGCTCCAGGCCGGTCAATCGGTGGACTTGGTGAGGTAAGCCTAGCCAAACTTGTTGTAGTCTCAACGTTCGTGAAGAGACTGATCGGAATCGTCGCCGCGACCGCCGTCCTCGCGTTCGCCGGCTGTGGTGGGAACGACACCAAGAGTGCGAACACCGGCGCGGGGGACACCGAAGTCGCCACCGGTGGGCGGCTGTTCAAGACCGCCGACGCGGAGACGGCCAAGCTCGGCTCGGACGCGCGGCCGGGAGTGTTCCCGCGCACCGTCAAGCACGCGCTCGGCGAGGCCAAGCTGGACAAGAGGCCCGAGCGCGTTGTCGTGCTGGACAGCGGTGAGCTGGACGACGTGCTCGCGCTCGGCATCACCCCGGTCGGCATGGCGACCAACACCGGCCAGAACGGCGTACCGTCGTACCTGGCGGACAAGGCGCAGGGGATCAAAACGGTCGGCGGGGTCAGCGAGCTGAACCTCGAGGCGATCGCGGCGCTCAAGCCCGACCTGATCCTGGGCAGCAAGCTGCGCGCCGCCACCCTGTACAGCAAGCTGAACGCGATCGCGCCGACGGTGATGAGCATCCGGCCCGGGTTCCCCTGGAAGGAGAACTTCCTGCTGGTCGCGGACGCGGTCGGCGCGGAGGACAAGGCCACCCAGATCCTGAACGACTACCAGAAGCGCGCCGACGAGGTGAAGGGCAAGGTCCAGGGTTCGCCGACGATCTCCCTGGTCCGGTTCCGCCCGGCGGAGATCCGGCTCTACGGCAACCTGTCCTTCATCGGCGTGATCCTGAAGGACATCGGCCTGCCGCGGCCCAAGGTGCAGGACGTCCAGGACCTCGCGGTCGAGGTCTCCGAGGAGAACATCGGCCAGGCCGACGGCGACTGGATCTTCTACTCCAGCTTCGGCCCGATCACCGGTACCAAGGAGACACAGGTTGTCAACGGCAACCTCTGGAAGGCACTCCCGGCCGTCAAGGCCGGCCACGCCAAGCGCGTCGACGACGAGGTCTGGTTCCTCGGCCTCGGCCCCCTCGGCGCCATGGCCACCCTCACCGACCTCGAAACCCTTCTCACCACCAAAAGCTAACGTCCGAAAAACCGCAGACCACGCCCACCGATCCTTCGGACGTTGTGGGAGCGGCGTTCGCGACGTCCGAAAAACCGGAGAGGGGCCCTCCGATCGTTCGGACGTTAGGGGGTGACGGGGAGGAGACCGCGGTCGGCGAAGACTTTTTTGGCGACGGTGATGGCGTTGAGGGCGCGGGGGAAGCCGGCGTAGCCGGCAGCGTGGGTGAAGGTTTCGACGATCTCGGTGGGGGTGAGTCCGACGTTGAGGGAGGTCTTGATGTGGACCTCCAGTTGGGGCTCGCAGCCGCCGAGGGCGGTCAGGATGCCCAGCGTGACGAGTTGGCGCTGCTTCGGGTCGAGGCCAGGGCGTGCGTAGATGTCGCCGAAGCCGAAGGCGACGATGTGGTGGGCGAGCGCGGGAGCGATGTCACCCAGGCTCTCCATCACAGCGGGCGCCGAGCCGCCGTCGACGGCATTCAGTACGGCGAGGCCGCGGTCGTAGCGGGCCTGTTCCTCGGGGCTGTTCAGATCGGCAACTGTCATGCCTCGAGGCTAGTCCGGAACGTGCCCGCGATCCGTGACCGGGATCTCAGGGGCGTAGCGGGCAACGGCCGCCACGAGATCGTCGTACGGCATGGCACGTCCGATGACCTCGTGGGAGCCGGGCCACGGCCGCGACGGTCCCCAGGCCTTGGAGCTGCGGGGGAGTGCCTCGTCGGTGTGCAGCAGGACGACCAGGTAGGGTTCCCACTCCTCGTCCTCGGGGTTGCCCAACGGTCGTTCGATCCGGCAGATGCCGCGGACCTCGGCCCAGCCGACCGTGCGCGGTTGCGCGCCGCCGAGGTGGACGCCGACGGCGTCGATGGACAGCAGTACGTCGTCCTCGTCGGCCTGCTGCCGTTCCTCCAGCGCGGTGATCGCGCCGATCAGCAACAGGAACGGCATCCCCAGCGCGAAGATCAGCGGGCTGCCGCCCCAGGACAGCCAGATCGTCTCCAGCCCGTCACGGACGGAGTTGCCCTGAGCGCGCGCGATCACCACGGCCAGCACCGTGACCAACACCTCGGCGCCGACCAGCAGCGCACAGAACAGCAGCATCGTCTTGGTGGTGCCCAGCCCATGTCGCTTGACGACGAAAGGCTCCACACTTTGATCAGGCGGCATACCCCGCATTGTCAGCGTTATCCGCCGAACGCACCAGTGCTCTCACACGTGTCTAATCCCTTCGGCCTGATCGGTCGTCCGCAAGGATGAAATCGACGTATAGAACCCTGCGTGGACTTTGGCAGAGCCGGAGAGTCCGCAACAATCGCCTCATGTCCAACACCACTGCGACCCTCGCGACCAAACGGCCGCCACAGCGGGCCAACCCCCGTCGTGCGCGGAAGAACGGCAAGTGGCGTCGTGGCTGGTTCATCGCGGTGCTTGCGGTGCTGTCCGCACTGCCGCTGCTGTTCCACCGCTGGGTGCCGAACTCGATCGGCAATCTGGGCAGTCTGCTCGACACGTTCCTGCCCTGGGTGGGCCTCGCCGTACCGATCCTGGCCGTTGCCGCGCTGGTACGGCGTTCCGCGATCGCCGGGGTCGCGTTGCTGCTGCCCGCACTCGTGTGGGGTGGGATGTTCGGCAACCAGCTGATCCCGAAGTCGTCCGGTGGCGCCTACGACCTGCGCGTGCTGTCGCACAACGTGGACGCGGCCAATCCGGATCCGGAGCGGACGGCGCGGGACCTGCTCGCGGCCGATGCGGATGTCGTCGCGCTGGAGGAGCTGACCGCGGCCGATCTCAAGGTCTACAAGGCTGCCTTCGCCAAGAAGTATCCGCATCAGGTAACGCGGGACACCGTCGCGCTCTGGTCGAAGTACCCGGTCGAGGAGAGTGAGTCGGTCGACGTCGGCTTCGCCTGGACCCGGGCGCTGCGGGCCGAGGTCGACACCCCGGAGGGCAAGGTCGCCGTGTACGTCGCGCACCTGGCCTCGGTCCGGGTCGGGACCAGCGGCTTCACCTCCGACCAGCGCAACAAGACGATCCGCGCGCTCGGTCGGCAGATCGCCGACGAGCGGCTGGCCGGCGTGATCGTGATGGGCGACTTCAACGGTACGGCGACCGACCGCAGCCTGGCGCCGTTGACCGCCGGTCTGCGCTCGGCGCAGGGCGCGGCCGGCCACGGGTTCGGTTTCACCTGGCCGTCGGCGTTCCCGATGGCGCGGATCGACCACATCCTGGTGCGCGGCGTGCAGCCGACCAAGGCATGGGTGATGGACCCGACCGGCAGTGATCACCGCCCGGTCGTCGCCGAGCTAAAGATCTGACACGAGTCCCTGGCGATAGGCGTACCGGACCGCCTCCGCGCGGTGCCGGGCGCCGATCTTGGCGAACGTGTTGTTGATGTGCGTCTTCACGGTCGCCTCACTGATGAACAGTTGCGCGGCGATCTCCGGATTGCTCAGCCCGCGCGCGATCAGCCGCAGCACCTCGGTCTCGCGGGTGGTGAGACCGTCGTTGGTCGACGGCTCGGGGGCGAGCCCCGCGATGAGCCGTTTGGACACCTCAGGGTCGAAGGTGGATTGACCGGCTGCGGTCGATCGCAGGGCCGCCCCGATCTCGGTGCGGCCGGCGTCCTTGGTCAGATATCCACGCGCCCCGGCCCTGAGTGCACCGGCGATCGACTCGTCGTCCGCGTACGTCGTCAGCACCAGTACGGCGACCTCCGGGTACTCGGCCGTGATCCGGGCCGTCGCACCGACTCCGTCGAGGACCGGCATCCGCAGATCCATCAGCACGACATCGACGTTGCCCTGAGCAACGAGGTCGACCGCCTCGGCGCCGTTCGCCGCGGCACCGGTGACCTCGATCCCGTCAAGCAGTTCGAGTAACGCGACCAGGCCTTCCCGGACGACCTGCTGGTCGTCGGCCACGATCACCCGGATGCTGTCAGTCATTCGTCACCTCCGCGATCACGAGCCAGTCGTCCCCGTCCGGGCCTGCGGTCAGCGTGCCACCGACCAGGGCCAGTCGCTCCCGCATCCCGGTCAGCCCGAATCCCTCGCCGCTCGTCGCGCCCGCGTTGCGAACCACGATCCGCACGCCGGCGTCGTACCGGACCTCGAGGTCGATCGGTTGCCCAGGCGCATGCTTAGCGGCGTTCGTGAAAGCTTCCCGGGCCGCGTTGAGCAACGCAACGGTGACTCCGGAGTCGAGCTTGCTGGGCGTCCCGCTGACGGCAAAGTGCATCTGTACGGCGTGATCTGTCTCGTGCTGCTCGGCAAGCGCGGCCAGCGCCTGCGGAAGATCCGGTACGTCGTCCGCGCGGAGCGCCGCGACCGCGTTCCTGGCCTCAGCCAGGCCTTGGACGGCCAGCCGGCGCGAGCGTCGTACCCGCTCCAAGGCTCCGTCCACATCGCGGCGCTCATCGAGCAGGGCTTCGGCCACTTCCAGCTGCACGCTCAGGGCGCCGAGCGAGTGCGCGAGGACGTCATGCAGGTCGCGCGCGATGCGGCCGCGTTCCTCGAGAGTCGCGGCGCGCGCCTGCTCGTCCTGCGCCCGGCGGGTCTGGACGAGCAGCTCGCGCGTCTGCCTGACCTGGATCTCGTACTGCCGGCGGTTCACGCCGAAGGCGATCAGGATCGCTTCCCACATCAGCTGGCTCAGGTACCAGGTGTCGGTGCGGTCGAACCACCAGGCCGAGACGGCGAGGCCGAGCGCGGCACCGATGCCGACGGCAACGATCGGCCAGGTCCCGGAGCGGGTCAGGTCGACCACCACGATCGTGGTGAGCGAGACCAGGACCAGGACCAAGGCGTTGGAGTTGGGTACGCCGGCGACCAGCGAGGTGCCGATCGTGACCGCCGCGAGCAGTGCGAGCGCCAGGCGAGGGCGGACCGTCATCAGCACGGTGCCGGCCAGGAAGACGGCCAGCCCGGTACCGACGACGTACCAGACCCAGTGGTCGGCCGGTCGCGCCGTGGCCAGGACGCCGACGGCGACGGCCGCGGTCATGATCCGGCCGAGCCAGCCGCTGTCGCCGTGCATCCCAGCCGGGAGTCTTGACCTCAACGGACGCTGTACTCCTCTGCCTCGCGGTGTGCCTTGCCCTGGATCACCAGCGACTGGGTGAGCAGGTTCGCTCCCAGGCTCAGGATCAGTGCACCGCCACCGATCGTGGAGGCGGCGCCGAGCAGGTGACCGACGCCGGCCAGCCCGAGGCGGATGACCAGGTAGGCCACCATGATGCCGAGTCCGGGGAGGCCGAGCCGGTAGAACACCTTCCCGGCGCGCCGCTCGACCTGCGCGACCATGCCGGAGGCGTAGCCGGCGACCAGGGCGACCACGGCTCCGATGACCAGGAGCGTGACGTCGATGACGCCGTACTGGTGGTTGCCGTAGAGCTGGTAGACGCCGACGCCGCACATGATCAGCGGACCGCGCCAGGCGTCGGCGTCGGAGTTCTTGAGTTCCGACCAGGACAGCCGGCGGACGAGGACCGCGACCACGATCGCGATCATGACGAGTGCGTTGGGAAGGGTTCCGAAGGACATGCTCCGACGCTAAATGGGCACTGTCGTCTCGCAGGACCGTCCACGGGTGGAGATCCGGGTGGAGACGCGGGTCGCCGAAGCTGGTCGTTGAAAGTAGGAGTAACGTTCCCAATCGGTAACAACACGATGCGTTAGATAGCGACCCGGAGGGCCGATGCTGCCACTTGACTCCGTCCTGAGACTCGACGCGAACGCCGTCGACTACGTCATCATCGCGACGTACTTCGCCTTCGTGCTGGGCATCGGCTACCTGGCCAAACGCGCGGTCTCGAGCAGTCTGGACTTCTTCCTGTCCGGCCGCTCGCTGCCCGCCTGGGTGACCGGCCTGGCCTTCATCTCGGCCAACCTCGGCGCGATCGAGATCATGGGGATGTCCGCGAACGGCGCCCAGTACGGGATGCCGACCGTGCACTACTTCTGGATCGGCGCGATCCCCGCGATGCTGTTCCTCGGCGTCGTGATGATGCCGTTCTACTACGGCTCCAAGGTCCGCAGTGTTCCCGAGTTCATGCTGCGCCGGTTCGGCAAACCCGCGCACCTGGTGAACGCGATCAGCTTCGCCGTGGCGCAGGTGCTGATCGCGGGCGTGAACCTGTTCCTGCTGGCGACCATCGTCAACGTGCTGCTCGGCTGGCCGATCTGGCTGTCGCTGATCATCGCCGCCGCGATCGTGCTCAGCTACATCACGCTCGGCGGGCTGTCCGCCGCGATCTACAACGAGGTCCTGCAGTTCTTCGTGATCGTGGCCGCACTGTTGCCGTTGACAATCATCGGGCTGCACAAGGTCGGCGGCTGGCAGGGTCTGGTCGACAAGGTCACCGCGGCCCCGAAGGGCGGCGCGCAGCAGCTGCACGCCTGGCCGGGCACCGAGCTGAGCGGTTTCAACTCGGACATCCTGTCGGTGATCGGGCTCGTGTTCGGACTCGGCTTCGTGCTGTCCTTCGGCTACTGGACGACGAACTTCGTCGAGGTGCAACGGGCGCTGGCGTCGAAGAACATGTCCGCGGCCCGGCGGACCCCGATCATCGGGTCGTTCCCGAAGATGTTCATCCCGTTCATCGTGATCATCCCGGGCATCATCGCGGCGGTCGCCGTACCGGAGTTGCAGCAGCTGAAGTCGACCGGCAACGGCTCGGTGACCTACAACGACGCGTTGCTGCTGCTGATGCGCGACCTGCTGCCGAACGGCATGCTGGGGCTGGCGATCACCGGTCTGCTGGCCTCGTTCATGGCCGGTATGGCGGCGAACCTGAGCTCGTTCAACACCGTCGTCACCTACGACCTGATCGAGCGGTACATCATCAAGGACCGCGACGACGCGTTCTACCTGCGGACCGGGCGCTGGCTCACCGTCGGCGGCACGATCGTCGCGATCGGTACGGCGGCGATCGCGTCCGGCTACAGCAACCTGATGGACTACCTGCAGCAGCTGTTCTCGTTCTTCAACGCGCCGCTGTTCGCCACGTTCATCCTCGGTATGTTCTGGAAGCGGATGACCGCGGCGGCCGGCTGGGTCGGTCTGGTCTCCGGTACGTCGACAGCCATCCTGGTGTTCATCCTGTCCGAGACCGGGGTGATCAACCTGCCGGGTCAGGGTGCGAGCTTCGTCGGGGCCGGCGCGGCCTTCGTGGTCGACATCCTGGTCAGTGTCCTGGTCAGCATGGGGACCAAGGCCAAGTCCGACGAGGAGCTCAAGGGCCTGGTGTATTCGCTGACGCCCAAGGAGGACCGGACCGAGACCGCCCAGGAAGGCGATCACGGCTGGTACCGCAAGCCGACTGTGCTGGCGGGGATCTCGCTGGCGATGGTCATCGTCCTGAACATCGTCTTCGGCTGACCGGGAGAGGCTCGAGATGGCAGAGAAGAAGAAGTCCGGAGCGTTCGACATCCGGGTGGTGATCGCAGCGCTGATCGGGATCTACGGCATCGTGCTGACGATCCTCGGGGCGATCGCGGACCCGGCCGAGGTGTCCAAAGCCGACGGCGTGAACATCAACCTGTGGGGCGGGATCGGGATGCTGGTCTTCGCCGCCCTGTTCGTGCTCTGGGCGCGGGTGCGGCCGATCGCCGTACCGGTCACAGCGGACGAGTGACCTCCCGGCACCACTGGTCGTTGTAGGACCAGTGGTGCCGGTGGTTCCACCCCTGCGGGAACTCCGGCGTGGCCCCCATCTGCCGAAGGACCCGTATGCCTACAGCAGTTCCTCTTGCCCGAAGGGCGTTCCTCGCCCGGATCGGGGTTCTGGGCGCGGCGCTGGGAGGGGGCGGGCTGCTGACACGCAGTCTGCTCAATCCCGCTGACGCCGCCACGAACCCCCTTCTCCCGCCCGCGGTGGACCTCGTCCGCCCCGTCCTCGCGGCGCTCGCCCGCGACACTCTCAACGGTCTGACCGCCTTCGCGCTACCCGGCCCGGACCAGTACTCCCGGACGCAACGCGCCAGCAGCCGGACTCCCGGCGCGATGGAGGCCGGCGCGACCGACTTCATGATCAGCGCGCTGGACAACTTCGTCCCGTTCCCCGATGCGCTCGCCCAGCCGATCAGTGCCGCCTTGGTGACGGGACTGGCCGATACCGGTATCAACCTGCCGGGGCTCGAGGTGCTCCCGGCCGAGCTGCGCAATCTGGACCACGCGTTCGCGGCGCTCCTGCAGAGCGACGAGGCGATTCCGCTGTCGTTCCCGATCGCCGGCCTGCTGAACCTGATGGCGACCCAGGTGAACCCGGCCGCCGTCAACGGCCCGCACCTGTCGCCGTTCGCGCGCCTGACGTACGCCGAGAAGGCTTCCGCCTTCGAGCTGATCGAGAAGACCGACTCGGACCTGGTCGCGTTGCTGGACGTGCAGTTCCCCGAGCCGTTGAAGGCATCGGTGTCGGGGCTGCTGAAGTTCGTCGGCGGCGCACTGATCGAGTTCGCCACCTTCGGCGCCTACAGCGAGTACGGCGTACTGGATCGCGACGCGAAGAAGCTGCGGAAGCGACCGGTCGGCTGGACGCTCACCGGTTATCAGCCGGACGGTCCGGTCGAGGGCTGGGACGACTTCATCGGTTACTACCAGGGACGCAAGGAGGTGCACGACTGATGCGTGACGTGATCGTGATCGGGGCCGGCGGTGGTGGACCGGTCGTCGCCAAGGAGTTGGCCGCCAAGGGTCTGGATGTCCTGCTGCTCGAGGCCGGACCGCGGCATGCGAGGCCGCGCGAGGAGTGGTCGACGTTCGAGGAGGACGCGAACAACCCGCTGACCGGATACTTCCGGCTCGGCCCGACGGACCGCTCCAAGCCGGCGTGGTACCGGGAGTGGCCGCAGAACTCGTTCGTCTGGCAGTTGTCGGGCGTGGGCGGGACGACGCAGCACTTCTACGGGAACTACCCGCGCGCTTATCCCGGGGTCTTCGCCGGCTATGAAGGTGCCGACCGCAACGAGTACGACGTGAACCACCGGTTCCCGTTCACGTACTCGGAGCTGGTTCCGTACTTCGAATGGGTCGAGGCGCTGATGCCGGTCCAGACGGCGGCGATGGGTCACAAGGAGCAGATGTTCTTCAAGGGCGCCGAGACGATGGGGCTCCCGGTGCAGACCACCAAGACGACCCATCGGCCGGCGTACCGGCCGCAGGAGAACGCGATCCTGCAGCCCGGCGGGACAGCGGGCAAGACGTCGGACAAGAACCTGCTGAACTATCCGCAGGCGACCGGCTGCACGTTCTGTGGTTACTGCTTCCAAGGGTGCATGCGTCCGAAGGGGGCCCCGCGCAACCAGTTCGCGAAGCGCTCGACGGACAACAGCTATGTGCCGATGGCGCTGACGGCCGAGGTGTGGTCTCGCGACGGCAAGCCGGCCGAGCTGATCGCCGACGCATATGTGACGCGGATTCACACTGAGACGCGGCACGGCGTACTGACTGCGTCTGGTGTCACGTGGCGGGACAACGTGACCGGTGACGAGCACCGTGAGGACGCCCGTGTTGTGGTGATGTCGGGTGGTTGCACCGAGAACCCGCGGCTGTGGTTCAACAGCGGACTGCCGAACCCGAACGGCTGGGTCGGGCGTGGGTACACCGACCACTTCTTCGACTGGATGATCGGTTCGTTCGACGACTACACCGGTAACCCCAAGGGCGTTGGGTCAAGCGCGCGGCTGGACTACCCGCCGTACGGGGGTCTGGAGAACGTCGGGCTGCCGCCGGCGCTGAACGCGTTCGCGGGCACGCTGTCGGACAGCGGGATCCGTGGGCAGTACAAGAACGGGCGCGGCCAGACCGGGCCGTGGGACGGGCCGGCCGGGCGGTTGATGGGGCCGGAGCTCAAGGAGGTCCTTGCCGGAGGCATCGACAAGCTGCTGACCGTGCTGGTGATCACCGACGACGACGTCGAGGCGCAGAACCGGGTCACCACCTCGGCGCTGCCGGCCGACGAGAACGGGCCGATCCCGAAGGTCACCTTCCAGCAGCGCAAGCGGACCAAGCGGACGCTGAAGAACCGCGAGTTCATGGCGCGGAAGGCGGCCGAGCTGCTGCGGGGCGCCGGTGCTCGCAAGGTGTATCGGATCGACTGGGCGCCGCTCATCCTGCATGTGCAGTCGTCGATGCGGATGGGGGCGTCGGAGCACAACTCGGTGCTGGACCCGACCGGCGAGACCCGAGCGGTGAAGGGTCTCTTCGTGGCCGACAACTCTGCGCTGTCGAACGGTCTGGGTGGGCCCAACCCGACCCTGACGTCGCAGGCGCTGGCCACCCGGACGGCCGAGAACATCTTCAAGACGTACTTCGGCGGCGACCCGTGGGTGCGGACGAGCGCTCCGGTGATCTCCACCGACCCGCGGATCTCGGTCCGGCTGGGGCAGCTCGGCTTGTAAACCGTGTCCGTTTGACGAACATCGGCGTCCGGTCGGGTCCTCCCGGCCGGGCGCCGGTTTTTCTACGCTCGAAGTACCCGAGACCGAGGAGCTTCGAGATGACGATCACGCCGGCCAGGCCGGAGTTGGCGAGCCTGGCGACGCAGTACGCCGATCAGGGGTTCGTGCTGGTGAAAGGCCTGCTCAGCAAGGAGGAAGCGGCGTACTATCGCGGCCGCAGCCACGACCTGCTGGCGCAGCTGAACCGCAAGGACGACCCGACCTGGCAGTCCGCGATGGGACTGGCCGACGGCGCGACCCGGCTGCAGCACCTGCACGACGCACAGTTCTACGACGCGGAGTTCGCGAAGCTGCTGGTGGACCCGCGGTTCACCGACGTGGCCGCTGCGGTGATGGGCGTGGACAACGTCCAACTGCACCACACCAAGCTGTTCGTGAAGCCGCCGGAGAACGGCTCGCCGTTCCCGCTGCACCAGGACCACCCGTTCTTCCCGCACCAGTACCACCGGGTCGGCGCGGCGATCTTCCACTTCGACGACGCACCGGTCGAGAAGGGGTGCGTGCGGATCATCCCGGGCAGTCACAAGTCCGGTCCGCGTGAGCACGACCCGGAGGGCTCGTTCCACCTCACCGATGTGCCGTTCGACGACGCGACGCCGCAGCCGGCCGAGGCGGGGGACGTGCTGTTCTTCACCTACCTGACCGTGCACGGCTCCGGGGTGAACGTCAGCGACCAGCCACGCACCACCTGGCTGATCCAGTACCGCGACCCGGCCGACCCGCCGACGGTCAAGACGCACGAGTGGTCGCTCGGGCAGGGCATGATGCTGCGTGGGGTGGACCCGACCGGCAGGAGCAATGTTTGACCCTCGCGGACGTCGCTGATGCGGACCGTTTCGTCGACCTCGGTGGACTACTGGAGTCCTGCGAGGTCGACGGGTTCCGTGCGGACTTCCTGAGCTGGGGGTTCTACCGGCCGGAGTACTGGCGCAACTACTGGCACAGCCACTCGTTTCACGAGGTGTGCCTGGCCTACTCCGGCTCCGGCCGGTTCAACAACGGCTCCGTCCAGTACGACGTCGCGGCGGGGTCGCTGTTCCTCGCCCGGCCCGGTGACGTCCATGAGATCGAGTCGAGCCACAGTGAGCCACTGGGCATCGCCTTCTGGGGCTTCACCTTCCGCCCGGGTTCTGACGAACCTGGTTGGTGGTCGGGGCTCACACGCGCTGACGGACCGGTGCTGTCACAGCGGGTCGGCACTCTGCCCGCTCTGATCACAGCACTCGCCTCGGAGGCCGCTGCGCCCGTCTCTGGGTATCCAGCTGTTCTGAGCGCTCTTGGCTCCACTCTGGTGCTTGAGACTGCCCGCGCCTTCGCACTGGACGATGACTTGGCAGTCGAGCCGGTACGGCGGGACCGCGGTCTGCTGGTGGTGGAGGCGATGCAGCGGCATCTGCGCGACAACCTGTCCCGGCCGATCATGGTCCGGGACGTAGCGGCCGTCGTACATCTGTCTGAGCGGCATGCGGAGCGGCTGTTCACGCAGCAGACCGGTGCGTCGATCATGTCCACGCTCTGGCGGCTCCGTCTCGAGTTGGCCGCTCAGCTGTTGCTGGACCCGGCGCTCACCGTCACCGAGGTAGCTCGGGCCTGTGGGTATTCGGACGTCCGTCCGTTCTCCACTGCCTTCAAACGCCACTACGGCCGCACACCGGGTGAGCACCGGCGCTCAGGCGGAACCGAGTTCATCTAGAACGAGACGTGCTCCGTGCTGTCGGCCCGGAGGACGGACTCCTGCTGGAACTTCTTCTCGTAGAGGCCCCGGATCTCCTCGATCTTCTTGCTGCTGTCCTCGGCGCCGTCGGCCTGCAGTGCCACCGCGGCCGGAGTGGCCAGCGCGGTCAGCACGAGCGCGGCGGTCGCGGCTGTCTTGCCCAGGTGCTTCATGTGGTGCGTTCCCCCTACGTCGTTGCGATTGGCTCGACGCTAATCACGCTTCCGGGCGATCTGGGCGGTTCTCCTGATGCTTGTGCCCGGGGGTCCGGTACGGAGTGCCCGATAGGCACTGCCGGTGGTGCTATCGTGGTCCCATGCGAGTGAGCCTGCTCCTTAGTTAGCCGTACCGGCATTCAGGCGCTTCATGCGCCGGCCCGTACGGCGTCCCCTCCTGAGCGAGGGGTTTTTGCATTTATAGGGCTCAACACAGACACGAGCGGGAGAGTAAGACCGTGAGCGAGCAGGTGGACGACACCCCCATCGACCGGGGTGGCTACGACTTCAACGCGATGCAGGCCAAGTGGCGTCCGGTGTGGGAGAAGCTGGACCCCTTCAAGGCGAAGGACGACGGCTCGGCCGAGCGGCGCTACGCGCTCACGATGTTCTCCTACCCCTCCGGCGACCTGCACATGGGTCACGCCGAGGTGTTCGCGCTGCACGACGTGCTGTCGCGCTACTGGTTCCAGCAGGGCTACGACGTGCTGAACCCGATCGGCTGGGACTCCTTCGGGCTGCCGGCCGAGAACGCGGCCATCAAGCGCAACGAGCACCCGGCGACCTACACCTACGCCAACATCGAGACGCAGGCCGAGTCGATCCGTCGCTACGCGATGAGCTTCGACTGGTCCAAGCGGCTGCACACGTCCGACCCGGAGTACTACCGGTGGACGCAGTGGCTGTTCACCCGGTTCTACGAGCGTGGGCTGGCGTACCGCAAGGCGTCGTACGTGAACTGGTGCCCGAACGACCAGACCGTGCTGGCCAACGAGCAGGTCGTGCAGGGGCGGTGTGAGCGCTGTGGCTTCGAGGTCACCAAGCGCGAGCTGACCCAGTGGTACTTCAAGACCACCGACTACGCGCAGCGGCTGCTGGACGACATGGACCAGCTGCAGTGGCCCGAAGAGATCCTGCTGCAGCAGCGCAACTGGATCGGCCGCTCCGAGGGTGCGTTCGCCGAGTTCCAGGTGGAGGGGCGCGACGAGCCGATTCGGGTCTTCACCACCCGTCCGGACACGCTGTTCGGCGCCACCTTCCTGGTGGTCGCGCCGGACGCCCACCTGGCCGCCGAGCTGGTCACTCCGGATCAGCAGGGCGCCTTCGACGAGTACCTGCGTGCGGTCAAGGCCACCACCGAGATCGAGCGGCTGAGCACCGACCGGGACAAGACCGGTGTCTTCCTGGGCTCGTACGCCGTCAACCCGGTCACCGGGCAGCGGATCCCGATCTGGGCGGCCGACTACGTGCTGGCCGACTACGGCACCGGCGCGATCATGGCCGTGCCCGGTCAGGACAGCCGGGACTGGGAGTTCGCCGAGAAGTTCGACCTGCCGATCATCCGGACCGTCCAGCCGTCCGCGGACTTCGACGGCAAGGCCTTCACCGGTGACGGACCGGCCATCAACAGCTCGAACGCCGAGCTGAACCTGGACGGGCTGGAGGTCGCCGAGGCCAAGTCGCGGACCATCGACTGGCTGGAGAGCAAGGGTCTGGGCGAGCGGACGATCAACTACCGGCTGCGCGACTGGCTGCTGAGCCGGCAGCGCTTCTGGGGTGCGCCGATCCCGATCATTCACTGCCCGGCCTGTGGCGAGGTGCCGGTGCCGGACGACCAGCTGCCGGTGGAGCTGCCCGACCTGCGCGGTGCGGACCTGTCGCCGAAGGGCGTCTCCCCGCTGGCCGCTGCCCGCGACTGGGTGGAAGTGGCCTGCCCGAAGTGCGGTGGTGCGGCCGAGCGGGACACGGACACGATGGACACGTTCGTCGACTCCTCCTGGTACTTCCTGCGCTACCTGTCGCCGGAGTACACCGAGGGACCGTTCGACCCGGGCATGGCCGACCGCTGGATGTCGGTCTACCAGTACGTCGGCGGCAAGGAGCACGCCGTACTGCACCTGCTGTACGCGCGGTTCTTCGTCAAGGCGCTGCACGACATGGGCCTGCTGAAGGTCACCGAGCCGTTCACCCGGCTGCTGAACCAGGGCCAGGTCGTCAACCAGGGCAAGGCGATGAGCAAGTCGCTGGGCAACGGTGTCAACCTGGGCGACCAGCTGGACGAGTTCGGCGTGGACGCGGTCCGGCTGACGATGGTGTTCGCCGGTCCGCCGGCCGACGACATCGACTGGGCGGACATGTCGCCGGGTGGCGCGCTGAAGTTCCTGCAGCGGGCCTGGCGACTGGCCGGTGCGGTCGAGTCGCCCGTGGGCACCGACCCGTCGACGGGTGATGTGGCGCTGCGCCGGGTCACCCACAAGACGGTGGCGGACGCGGCCGAGCTGATCGACTCGATGCGCTTCAACGTCGTGGTCGCCCGCGTCATGGAGCTGGTGAACGCGACCCGCAAGGCGATCGACTCCGGCCCCGGTGCGGCCGACCCGGCGGTGCGGGAGGCGGTCGAGACGACCGCGATCCTGCTGAGCCTGGTGGCGCCGTACACGGCCGAGGAGATGTGGGAGGAGCTGGGCCACGAGCCGACCGTCGCGAAGGCGGGCTGGCCGAAGGTCGACCCGGCGCTGCTGGTCGAGGACACCGTCACGTGTGTCGTCCAGATCGCCGGCAAGGTCAAGGACCGGCTGGAGGTCGCCCCGGACATCACCGATGCCGAGCTGGAGCAGCTGGCCCTGGCCTCGGACGCGGTGCAGAAGGCGCTGGACGGCCGCGGGACCCGCAAGGTGATCGTGCGGGCACCCAAGCTGGTCAACATCGTTCCTGCCTGATGGATTCTGAACTGATTGCGGTCCGGACCGGAACTCGTGAGGTCGTCCTCGACCTCACGAGCCGGTGCGAGGAGTTCGTCTCCGGTCGTGGCGACGGGTTGCTGCACGTCTTCGTGCCGCACGCGACGGCCGGAGTGGCGATCCTGGAAACCGGCGCGGGCAGCGACACCGACCTGCTCCGCGTCCTCGAGGAGTTGCTGCCCCGGGACTTCGCGTGGCGGCATCGGCACGGTACGCCGGGCCATGGGCGCGACCACGTGCTGCCGGCAATCATTCCGCCGTACGCGACCGTCCCGGTGCTTGGTGGACAGCTGACTTTGGGCACCTGGCAGTCGATCTGTCTGGTCGACACCAACGTCGACAACCCGGAGCGCCAGGTGCGGTTGTCTTTCCTCGCAGGTTAATACTTAGTGACTTATCGTGGCGTTGCCCGCACCGTTACGTAGGCGAAACACGGCTCCGCTTCACTAATGCCATGGCAGCCCTCGATACCCTGCGTGATCACTGCGCCGAACTTCTGAACCGCGCGACCCAGGGCATCTGCAGGGGTAGCCGGCTGAACGCCGAGCTCGGCCATGCCGAGGCGCTGGCCCGGCGTGACGACTGGGACAGCGTGTTCGCCCTCTACGCGACCGACGACGTACCGGCACGCGCCTCCGCCTGAAGATCGCTTTTCTCTTGCAGATGGTTGCTGGGCGCAACGACTTGGTGTGATCCAGGTCGCCGTCCCGCACGCCGGTCGGCCCGACGCGAACGTCCCGCTCAAGCTATGTTGTGTCGGGAACGTTTGGGGGTGACGGGCTTTGTCGGACACGGATGGCCGAGGGCGGAGCTTTGCCGACCTCTTGCTCGACTTGCGGGTTCAGGCGGGGCTGTCGCAGGAGGAGCTGGCCGAGCGCGCGGGGCTGAGTGTGCGGACGATCCGCGAGCTGGAGGCCGGTCGGGTGGCTCGCCCCCGCAAGGACTCCGTCCGGCTGCTCAGCGCAGGTCTCGGCCTGGGTGCGAAGGATGCGGAGCGCTTCCTGGCTGCTGCCGGGCGCGGCTCGGCACCTCGAGCGGTCGTCTCGGTTGCTGACCCCGCTCCGACCGGTCTGCGCTGGCGCGGCACGCGCCCGATCCCGGACGGCCTCGTCGGCCGCGAGGATGAGCTGCTGGAGCTGGAGACGCTGCTGAAGCAGAACCGGCTGGTGACTCTGGTCGGCCCGGGCGGCGTCGGCAAGACCGAGCTGGCCCTTGCTGCGGCTGACCGGTTCTCCGGGGCCGACACGACAGTGGTGGTCGTCGACCTGACCACGGTCCAGCGCGACGCCGCTGTCACCTCCGCGATCCTGGACGCGTTCGGGACTGCGCCGGGTACGTCGGACCTGGACGACGTACTGTCCGGCCGGCAGCCGGGGGACCTGGTGATCGTCGAGGACAACGCCGAGCATGTGCTCGACGGAGTCGCCACGGTCGCGAACCGGATGGTTCGGAGCTTCCCGGGTGTCGGTGTGCTGGTGACGTCGCGGATCCCGCTCGGGCTGCCCGACGAGGTGGTCCGGCGAGTACAGGTGCTCGGCGTACCGTCGAACGACGAGGACTTCGCCGAGATCGCGGCCAGTCCGGCGGTGGAGATGTTCAGCCGCCGGGTGGCGCGGGTGCGGCCGGACTTCCGGCTGACTCCAGCGAATGCGCGGACTGTGGCGCGGTTGTGCCGGCGGCTGGACGGCTTGCCCCTCGCGCTCGAGCTGGCAGCGGCCCGCGCCGGGTCTCTGTCGGTGGAGACGATCTTGGCGGCGCTGGACGACCGGTTCCGGCTGCTGTCGGGGCCGCGCCGGTTCGGGGCGCCGCATCAGCGCACGCTGGCCGACACGATCGCATGGAGCGTCGACGCGCTTTCGGATGCGGCTCGCCAGTTGCTGTACCGCGCTTCGGTGCTCGGGTCGCCGTTCACGCTCGACGCGGTGGTCGGGGTGTGCACGGGCTTCCCGATCGACGCGGCCGACGTACCGATGCTGTTGGCCGAACTGGTGGACAAGTCGCTGCTGCAGCCGGTGCATGAGTTCGAGCAGCTGTACGGTGCTCGGTACAAGATGCTGGAGACGATCCGGGAGCACGCGTACGCCGGGCTGTCCTCGCAGGGCGACGACCTGACCGAGTTCCAGGACCGCGCTGTTGAGTGGTGTACGACGTACGTCGCGGGGCTCGAGGGTGCTTGGTCCTCGCCCGATCGCGACCGGCGCTATCGCGCGGCGAACGCGAACTCGGCGCTGTTCGAGGTGGCGCTCGAGCGTGCGGCCGCGCTTGGGCAGTGGGATGTCGCGGCGCGGATCGTGCTCGGGTTCCGGATCGCCTGGCAGTACCAGGCGAGTGTGGCCGAGAGCGGGATCCGCTGGGCCACTGTCTGCGCGGACAACGTCACGGACAAGGAAGTCGGCGGCATGCTGCGGGCGATCGCCGGGCGGCTGTCCAACCTGACCGGCGACGTGCACGAGGCCCGGCGGCACTACGGTGAGGCGCGGCAGCTGATCCCGGGCGAGACGGAGATGGGCCTGGTGGCCCGCGGTGGCTGGGTGTCGTCCGGCTCGCATCTGCTGGACACGCAGAGCCTGGCCGAGATCCCCGCGCTGGTCGAAGACGCCCGCAAGCACGGCGACGTACAGCGGTCGGCGACCGTGCAGGCCATCTGCGGGCTCGCTCTGCTGCGCTGGGGGCGTCTGCCCGAGGCCAAGGAGCTGCTGCTCGCGTGGGAGGCCGCACTGGTCAACCCGGGGGTCTATCCGGACGAGATCGCCTACATGGCGCTCAGCCGGGTCGAGCTCGAGCTGGGGAACGTGACCGAGGCGCGGCGCTGGGCGGAGCTCGCCCGATCCGTCCAAGCCTCAGATGACCCGGAACGAACCAAGGTGGCAGGTTGCCTGGCCATGGTCGAGTTCCACGACGGCCGGTACGACGAGGCGCGGCGGCTGCTCGACCAGGCCGACGCGGACATCCGTGGCCACCGTGGGTACTTCGACTACCTGGTGATGCTCTACCGCAGCAGGCTGGCCCGTGCGGCGGGGGAGGCCGAGCAGGCCCGGCTCTGCATCCGGGACGCGGTCAGCCGGCTGCTGGCCGAGGGGCGGGTCGTCTACCTGCTGCAGGTCCTGCCGGAAGCGGTCGCTGTCCTGCATGCACTCGGTAGGAACGAGGCCGGCGACGCTCTGTGCGGGCAGCTGCTGGCCTGGCAGCGCACGATGGACCCGCCGATGCTGCCGACCGCCTGGGCGGTCCTGCAGGAGTCCTGTGAGCGCGCCACCCAGGCGTCCGGGTGGCCGAAGCCCGATCCCGCGGCCGCCGTACAGGAGTTGGCCGCGGACGTACTCGCTTCACTTTCGTGACGCTGAACCGCTAAAGCTGCCGGGTAACTGCCGGGTTTTCTGCCTCGTCCGAACATAGCTGCCCGGACGAGGATTACAGCCGTAGGGCAGGTTCCACGAAGCAGAGTCCGACACCGAGCGGCACAGGGCAGCGAAAGGCGGGTGATCCGTGTGAGGCCACGGACGAACGCCGGGTTGCCGTCGAGTTCGGAGAAGGCGACGCGGAGGGCATCCGGTGGCCGGTTGGTGGGGGCGCCGACCGGCTGTCGAGAGCTCCGGAGTGCTGACGAGTGCGGATCTGTCCTGCTCGAACCGGTTGCCGTGCACCGTCAGGGCACCGCACCCGGGGCGAGGTCCCAGCAACGGACGGGCACACGACACAGGGGACGAGTGCCGGTCCGGTCGACACGGGGAAGCCGGTGGGTCTGGTCACCCGCCGGCGGGTTGGCCGCTGGGGCCTCCCGGGACCTCGACGGGCTCGCGGTCGATCCGGTTCTTCGGAACCGGCACGGGGAGTAGCCCGGCGAGGCACGGACTTGGCTGACATCCAGGGGGAGTCAGCACAGAGTGGGGTGGAGGCCGCCGGAGGGGTCGGCCTTCACCTCACTTGGTCTGTGACGCCGCTTGGTCTGTGACTTTGTCTGTGACGGCCGCCTTGTCGAACGCGTACCCGACCATCCAGGTGGGCTGAAGTCTCGCGTAGACGATGTCGGGTGCCCAGCTCGACGGTGAGCTGTCGTAATGCGCGACCAGGTGTGCCTCGATCTCGTCGAAGTCGGGGTGCTCGCCGGTCAGGAACTCCACCTGACCGTGGCTGAACACGCCGAGCCGCTCGCCGTCGACGTACGCGAGACTGGCCGCCGGTCTGGCCTTCAGATGTCTGGCCTTGGCCGCCGACCCAGCCGTGGTGAACACCCACCGCGCGTGCAGGAAATGTCCGTCGACAGCGCTGATCCGCGGCTCACCGCTCTTGGTGACCGTCGCCAGATTGAGCGTGCACATGCCGGTCAGGACCTGGATGAGCTCCTCGGCGTTGAGCTCTCGCTCAGGCGTGATGATGTTGCGCAGGTGCTGTGTCGACCGCCCGATCGAGGCATCGAGAAGCGCCTGCAACCCGCTGACTTCCTCCGTTGTTTCCTTCATCTTCCCGAGTCTGACACCGCGCGCCGACAAAAACTGTCCGGTAACCTCGCCACATGTCAGCCCGCGTGCACGTCGTCACCGACTCCACGGCCGGGCTGTCGACCCACGAGGTGATCCGGCACGGGCTGACCGTCGTACCGCTCCAGGTGGTGATCGGCGGGACGTCGTACGACGACGGCGCCACCTCGGCCGACGCGGTCGCGGAAGCGCTCAAGACCTTCACGCCGGTCTCGACCAGCCGGCCGGCGCCCCAGACGTTCGCCGACACGTACGCCGCCTGTGCCGCGGCCGGGGCCGAGTCAGTCGTGTCGATCCATCTGTCCGGCGACATGTCCGGCACCTTCGAGGCGGCCATGATCGGCGCCAAGGAGTCACCGATCCCGGTACGCGTGGTCGACTCGCGCTCGCTCGGCATGGGCCTCGGCTTCCCAGTCCTCGCCGCCGCAGCCGCGGCAGCCGCGGGGGAGGACCAGGCTGCGGTCGAGGCCGCCGCGCGGGCCCGGATGGCGACGATCTCGTCGTACTTCTACGTCGACACGCTCGAATACCTCCGCCGCGGTGGCCGGATCGGCGCCGCCCAAGCCCTCCTCGGTACGGCGCTCGCCGTGAAGCCGTTGCTGACCATCAAGGGCGGTCGCATCGTGCCGCTCGAGAAGGTCCGTACGTCGAGCCGCGCGATCGCTCGCCTGGCCGACATCGCCGTCCAGCGGGCGGGCGAAACCGCCGTCGACCTCGCGGTCCATCACCTGGCCAGCCTCGAGAAGGCGCACACCCTCGCCGACGGCCTCACCGACCGCCTTCCGCTGGCCGGCGACATCGTCCTCCGCGAAGTAGGTGCCGTCATCGGCGCGCATGTCGGCCCCGGAATGCTCGCTGTGGTGGTCTCACCGGTCTAACGCCGGCTCCGGGTTTTCCACAGGCGGTTGATTGCTGGTTCCGGCAGTTGCGGAAACTCGTACTTTCTCTGTCGACAACGCCGTCCCCGCGGCGCCTCGACCGGAGGAGAGTGACGCCCGATGCCCGGCTGGATCCCCGAAACCATCCGCTCCACCCGCTGGAGACTCTCTGCCCGCCACGTCCTGGTCCTCGCCGCTGTCCTCCTGATCGGCCTCGGTTGGGCCGCCTGCTCGGTGGTCCGCGCCCGCCCAAGTCCCATTCCCGACGCCCGTCCACCCACGGCAGTCAGCTCTGGCTCACCCGTCGCCCAGCCCTCAGCTTCGGGCACGCCCTCCAGCAAGACCACTCTCGTGGTTCATGTCGCAGGCAAGGTCCGCCGCCCGGGCCTCGTCCGCGCGCCCACCGGCTCCCGAGTCGCTGACGCGCTCACCCTCGCCGGCGGCCCACTCCGCGGCGTCGACCTCAGCTCCCTCAACCTCGCCCGCCAACTCACCGACGGCGAGCAGATCCTCGTCGGCCTCCCCGCCCAACCAACCACCCCAGCCGCCACCTCACCCGGCACCTCAGCCGCCAACTCACCTCTCAACCTCAACACCGCCACCGCGGCCCAACTGGACGCCCTCCCCGGCGTCGGCCCTGTCCTGGCCCAACGCATCCTCGACTACCGCACCGAGAACGGCCCCTTCACCACCGTCGACCAACTCCAAGAAGTCCCCGGCGTGGGCCCCAAGAAGTTCGACTCCCTCAAACCCCATGTCCGCATCTGACCCCGATCCCACCGGTTCGGACATCCAGCTCGACGCCCGCCTTCTCGCCCCAGCCGCAGCAGGCTGGCTAACAGCCGTCCTCCTAGTCGCCCACAGCCCCACCATCAGCCTCCTCACCGCCGCCATAACCCTCACCCTCGCCGTCCTAACCGCTGTCCGAATCCGTCTGATGTCCCCGGTCGCGCGGCGTGGGTGGGCGCTCCTTGGGGTGCTCGTGGTGGTGACCGGCATGGCGATGGCGGCAGCGCTTCAGACACACAGCCTCCGCACCGGCCCGATCCGCGCGCTCGCGGCGCACTCCACCACCGTCGACGTACACCTCAAGCTGGACAGCGATCCCATCGTCCGCCGCAGCCCCGGCACCCACCGCCCGCCGTACGTCGTCCTGCACGCAACCGTCGAAGAAGTCCGTTCCCGTCCCAAGACACCCGCAGCCAACTCCCGACCAGGCGACCAGCTCCCTCCCAACAACAGCACCCAGCGCACGCGTGTCCGGACACCCGTGCTCGTCATCGCGAGCGAGAGTTGGCGCGACGTCCGTTACGGACAGCGGATCGCAGCGACGGGTCGTCTCGACGCTGTGCAGGACGGCGACGACGTAGCAGCCTCACTCTCCATCCGCACCCCACCTCGTCCGTTGGCAGAACCAGCCTGGTGGCTCCGCGCCGCCGAGCGAGTTCGCGCCGGCCTCCGCGCGGCAGTCGCCGACGAACCACCCGACGTCCGCGGTCTGGTCCCAGCTCTCGTGATGGGCGACGAGTCCACCCTGTCCGACGAACTCACCGAAGACTTCAAAACCACTGGCCTCACCCACCTCTCAGCAGTCTCCGGCACGAATCTCACCCTGCTTCTCGCCTTCGTCCTGCCCTGCGCCCGTCTGATTGGAGTCCGCGCCCGCGGCCTGACAGCGGTCGGCGTCATGACCGTCGTCGTCTTCGTGATCCTCGCCCGCCCACAACCCAGCGTCCTCCGCGCAGCCGCGATGGGCCTGATCGCCTTGGCCGCCATGACCAGCGGCGGCGGCCGTCGCCGGGCGGTCCGCAGCCTCTCGGTCGCGGTCATCGTCCTGCTCCTCATCGATACCTCACTAGCCCGATCCGCAGGCTTCGCCCTCTCGGTCCTGGCCACCGCCGGCATCGTCCTACTCGGTCCCGGCTGGCGTGACGCTCTCGCCAACTGGCTCCCCACCTGGCTCGCCGAAGCCATCGCCTGCCCACTAGCCGCCCAACTCGCCTGTACGCCGGTAGTCGCCTGGCTCTCGGGTGAGGTATCACTAGTTGCCGTAGGCGCCAATCTCCTCGCCGGACCGGCCGTCGGCCCAGCCACGATCCTCGGCTTCGCCGCAGCCGGCGTCGCCCTGATCAGTACCGACCTCGCCCAACTCATCGGCTGGTCAGCAGGATGGCCCGCCCGCTGGATCCTCCTGATCGCCCGCCAAGGCGCCAACCTCCCCGGCGCCGCCAATCCCTGGCCCGCCACCGCAGTAGGCGTCGCCGTACTAACGGTGCTCTGCATTGCGCTCGTCTTCAGCCTCCATCGCATCCTCGCCCGTCCACTCGCGATGCTGCTCGCCGTACTGGTGCTGGCCCTCGCCGTACTGCGCCCTGTCGGCTCATTCGGTTGGCCACCGCGGGACTGGATCTTCGTGATGTGCGATGTCGGCCAAGGCGACGGCCTCGTGCTGCGAGCCGGCGAGCGAAGCGCAGTCGTCATCGATACCGGACCCGACCCGACCGCGATGAACCGTTGTCTCCGCGACCTCAGGATCGATTACATCCCTGTCATCGTGCTCACGCACTTCCATGCCGATCACGTCGGCGGGCTGGCCGGCGTACTGAGTGATCGTCGCGTCGACGAAGTGGAGGTGACGCCGTACTACTCCCCGCCCGCGGAGTATCGCCGAGTGACCGACCTGGCAGCCCAGCATCGTGTCCCAGTCCGAACCGTCACCTACCAAGAGAATCGAGTCGTCGGTCAGCTCACCTGGACAACCCTCTGGCCCGCGCGCGTCCCGGCCTTGCCGCCACCTGGCACATCCTCCGCAACCCCAACAGACGAAGGCTCTCCGGAGAACAACGCAAGCATCGCCATGATGGTCGAGGTGTCCGGCCTCCGGCTCCTGCTCACTGGCGACCTCGAACCCGAGTCTCAACGGGCCATCCTCGCCACCGGCGCCGACCTCCGCGCCGACGTACTCAAAGTCCCGCACCACGGTTCCGCCCAGCAAGACCCGGCCTTCATCGCCGCCACCCAAGCCCGCCTGGCCCTCATCTCCGCCGGTCGCGACAACGACTACGGCCACCCCGCTCCCAGAACTCTCGACCTCCTGGCCCACCAAACCACCCGCACCGCCACCACCAACACCGCCGGCGCCCTAGCCCTCACCAACCCCGACAACCATCTCTCACTCACCTCCCGCCCACCCAACTAGAGTCATTGCTACCGGCAACTAGTGCGACGTTGTAGATCTGTGGATAACTATTTTCCTTGAAAATAAGGGGTTCCGGCTTTGAAAACTGTCGGAGGCGGTGTCTAGAGTTGTCGGTATGGACCTTCTCGGTGCGCGACCGGCCTGGTCGATGAGCGGCAGCGAAGCGCTGGCCGACATCGACTCGATCGACGCCGAGATCGCCCGCCTGGAGACCGCCCGCGTAACGCGCATCGCACGAGTCGACGAGACCGGCCACGCCGAAGAACTCGGCGCCCGCACCACCGCCGAACTCCTCACCCTCCGATACCGCATGGACCCCCACAAAGCCCACGGCCTGGTCCGCTTCGCCCGCGCCCTCCCCAAATACGCAGCCGTCCTCGACGCCTTACCCAACCCCAGCACTCCCGTGCCCATCCCCGACGGCACCCTCCCACCCGAAGTACCACTCTCACCCGAGCGCGCCGCCGTCATCGTGTCCATGCTCGAAAAAGTCCCCGACACCGTCCCGCTCGACAACCTGCGCGTCGCCGAACAACAACTCGTGAAGATCGGCCGCGACATGGCACCCGCCGAACTACGCAAAGCCGCCCATCGCGCCCGCGACATCCTCGACCAAGACGGCCCCGAACCCGCCGAACAAAAAGCCTACGCCCGCGAACGCCTCACCCTCATCCCCGACGACCACGGCGTCCGCATCTACGGCTACCTAGCCAACGACAACGCCGAACTACTCACCTCCACCATCCACACCCTCGCCCGCCCCCACCGCACCCCCGACGGCCAACGAGACCCCCGCTCCGCCGAAAAACGCCGAGCAGACGCCCTCTCCACCACCGTCCGCATAGCCACCACAACCACCGACGCCGCCGCCCTCCACCCCACCCCCAACCCGACCACCACCACCGCGAAACCCGCACCACAACCGACAACAACACCAACCACCCGCAACGAAACGCCCACGCCAAACGCCACCACCACCCCGGACGCATCGCCCGCTCCGGACGCGAGGACCACATCGACCTCGCCGACCGCGGCAGACGCGAGGACTAAATCGGCCGCGCCGACCTCGCCGACTGAGCCGGACGCGAGGACTGCAGTGGCGGCCCCGGACGTGCAGGCCGCATCGACCGCACCGGACACGAGGACTACATCGGCTGCGCCAACCGCGCCGGACGCGAGGATTGCATCGGCCGCACCGACCTCGCCGACTGCGGCGGACGCGAGGACTGGAGCGGCGGCCCCGGACGTGCAGACCGCATCGACCGCACCGGGCACGAGGACTACCTCGGCCGCGCCAACCGCGCCGGACGCGAGGATTGCATCGGCCGCGCCGAATGTGCAGACCGCATCGGCTGCGGCGGACACGAGAACTGCAGCAGGGGCAGCCCCGGACGTGCAGACCGCACCGGACACGAGGACGTCGGCCGCGCCGGACGTGCAGACCGCGCTGGACGCGCCAACCGCGCTGGACGCGAGGATTGCATCGGCCGCGCCGAATGCGCAGACCGCATCGCCTGCGGCGGACACAGGGACTACATCGGCCACGCCGGATATGACGACCCGTACCGGTGCCACTGCTACGTCGGACCCGGCCGCACTACCGCCCGACTCGGCCGGTTCAGCTAGCAAGCCCGACGCCAACGCGCGCGCCGACGTGGACGCGGACACGGCTGAGGCCCACGCGCACACCGCACCGTCGCCGGGTGAAGACCTGCCCGCAGACACCCCGTTCAACGGCGGCGCCCTGTTCGACGCAGACACCGCCTTCGACACAATCACTGGCTGCAACGCGGACACCGGCTTGAGCTCTGAAACCGGTGGCGGTGCTGCGGTGCAAGCTGAGCGTTGCGCGACCGTCGCCGCGACGTCCACCGTCGGGCCGGTGATGGCGAACAACTGGGTACCTGGCTTCGGAGCGAAGGCCACGCTGGTGGTGACCATCGACTGGCAAGACCTGAAGAACCCCACCGCGAACTCCATCGCCGACACTGTCTTCGGTGCAGGACTGTCAGCCTCGACCGCGCGGATGCTGGCCTGTGACGCCAAGATCATCCCAGTCGTACTCGGATCCCAATCCGAACCGCTGGACGTAGGACGATGCGAACGCCTTGTCACCAAGGGAATGCGCCACGCCCTGAACACCCGAGACCGTGGATGTGTCGTCTGTGGCGCTCCACCGGTCATGTGCGACGCACGCCACCTCATCTCCTGGATCGACGGCGGTATCACAGCCGTCAGCAACCTCGTCCTGCTCTGCCGCATCCACCACGTAGACCTCCACGCCGGCAAATGGACCGTCACCATCACCAACGGCCAAGCCCAGGTTGCGAGACCAAGCTGGGCGGAAGCACCGTCGCGTCGACGCCAAATATCTGCAGGGTTCGCGCCCAGGTCGCCCTCCGCCGCCGCACGTGCCGATGCCGCAGCCTGCGCGTCTGGCACCAACGATCTCCCCACACGCGACTCCAACACCGGTCAGCCCAGCGCACATCGCCTCAGCCCCGATCGGTCCAGCACGGTTCGACCCGGCACCGATCAGCCCACCACGGCTCAGCTCGGCACCAGTCAACCCAGCACTGATCAGCCCACCACGGCTCAGCTCGGCTCCAGTCAACCCAGCACGGATCGGTCCAGCATGGATCAGCTCGGGACAGATCAGCTCGGGACGGATCGGTCCGGTATGCAGCAGCTCGGCGTGAGTCAGCCTGGCGTGAATCAACGTGGCGTGGATGAGTGTGGAGTGAATGGAGTGGGCGCGGCTGACGGCAGCGGTTGGAGCCGGGCTGGGAGTGGCGAGGGTGGTGGTGATGGTGAGGGTTCGGTGCTGGCGGCAACGGATATTCGTGCGGCGACGCGCGCTATCTGGGGAGAGGATCTGCCACCAGATCCGCCCAGGCGCCTCACGCTGAGCGAGACGCCTGACTTCGATCCGTGGGGTGAGGCGGATGAGGAGTCTGCATCGCCGCCGTGCGTGCCCCGGTGATCCGACGCCATGAGCGTCGCAGACGGCTTGCTAAAAGACCGGCATGCGGCCAAACACCCTAGGTAAGAAGCGAGCAGGCGGGTAGGTCACGTGCACGCTGACTGCCAATTGCATCAGTCCCAACGTGCCAGTCGCCTCTCCGTTCCTCGCGCACGAGGACTCGCACCTGTCGCCCCGCCCACGGTTGGCACTTCTAGTTCCGGCGGAGTGGTGGGTGCGGAGGTCAGTAAGTGGGGGTGATGTGCGGGCAGGTGTTGAGTTGCGTCAGTGCGAAGGTGGTCGTCAGCTGTGTGGTCGCTGCAGGCGAGGACCCGTGCACCTGCCAGCCGACGTGCGATAGGTGCGTCGGCGGGGTGGATGAACCGTCCCGGGTTTGATGCACCCTCGGTTATGTGTGGACGACTGGTCGGTCGTCGCGGGTTTGTGAATAGTAGTCAGCTTCGGCTTCGGCCG